>NZ_JARZAG010000033.1 GCF_029892155.1 Kitasatospora sp. GAS204B
CCAACCTTACCAGGTCTTCCGCACCGCTTCGGCCTCAGGAGGCCTTCGCCGTACCGGACCTGACGGCCCGTCCGACGTGTTGAACTTTAGCCCAGTCCCGCTCCGAAAAGCGAATCCAGCCGCACTCACCGAATTACCGGCACAGCAAAACAGACCAGCTCCGACAGTGCGCGAAAAGCAACACGTCGAAAGCAGGACGTTGTACTGAGAGATGGTGTTCCAGGAGAGTGGCCGCCCCGGGACCGTCCGCGCAGACGCGTGTCCGGTGCTCCCTGCCGAGCGACTAGGACACGCTACGCCTTTCACGGCCCGCATGCAAACGGCACATGAACGGCACCGGCCGGCCGGCCCCGTGGGGTCGGCCGGCCGGTGCGGGCAGGGCGTTGTCGACGTCCGCTCAGCTGTTGGTCGGGAAGCCGAGGTTGATGCCACCGTGCGAGGGGTCGAGCCAACGCTGGGTCACGGCCTTGCCCCGGGTGAAGAACTGCACGCCGTCGGGGCCGTACGCGTGGGCGTCGCCGAACAGCGAGGACTTCCAGCCGCCGAAGGAGTAGTACGCCACCGGGACCGGGATCGGCACGTTGATCCCGACCATGCCGACCTCCACCTCGTGCTGGAAGCGTCGGGCCGCGCCGCCGTCGTTGGTGAAGATCGCGGTGCCGTTGCCGTACGGGTTGGCGTTGATCAGCTCCAGGCCCTCCTGGTAGGAGGACACCCGGACCACCGAGAGCACCGGGCCGAAGATCTCGTCGTTGTACACCGACATGCCCGGCTTCACGTGGTCGAAGAGCGTGGGGCCCAGCCAGAAGCCGTCGGCGGTGGGCTGACCGTTCACGTCCTGGTCGGCGATCGGGTGCTTTCGGCCGTCCACGGCCAGCTCGGCGCCGTCCGCGAGGCCGGACTCCACGTAGGAGGTGACCTTGTCGCGGTGCTGGCCGGTGACCAGCGGACCCATCTCGCTGTCGCCATTGCAGCCGGGGCCCACCTTGAGGCCGGCGATCCGCTCCTTGATCTTCTCGACCAGCTGGTCACCGATCGGGTCCACCGCGACCAGCACCGAGATCGCCATGCAGCGCTCGCCGGCCGCGCCGAAGCCGGCGTTGATCGCCGCGTCGGCGCTCAGGTCGAGGTCGGCGTCGGGCAGCACCAGCATGTGGTTCTTGGCGCCGCCCAGCGCCTGGACCCGCTTGCCGTAGCGGGTGCCGGTCTCGTACACGTACCGCGCGATCGGGGTGGAGCCGACGAAGCTGACCGACTTGACGTCCGGGTGCTCCAGCAGGCGGTCGACGGCGACCTTGTCCCCGTGTACGACGTTGAAGACGCCGTCCGGCAGCCCGGCCTCCTTCCACAGCTCCGCCATGAAGTTGGCCGCCGACGGGTCCTTCTCGGAAGGCTTGATGATCACCGTGTTGCCGGCCGCGATGGCGATCGGGAAGAACCACATCGGCACCATCGCCGGGAAGTTGAACGGCGAGATGATGGCGACGGGGCCGAGCGGCTGGCGGATCGAGTAGACGTCGATGCCGGTGGAGGCCTGCTCGGTGAAGCCGCCCTTGAGCAGCTGCGGGATGCCACAGGCGTACTCGACGACCTCCTGGCCACGGGCCAGTTCGCCGAGCGCGTCCGAGTGCACCTTGCCGTGCTCGGCCACGATGATCGCGGCCAGCTCGTCCTTGCGGGCGTTGAACAGCTCGCGGAAGGCGAAGAGGACCGAGGTGCGCTTGGCGATCGAGGCGTTGCGCCACTCGCCGAAGGCGGCGGCGGCCGCGGCGACCGCCTGGTCGACCTCGGCGATCTCGGCGAAGTCCACCTGGCCGGCGATCTGTCCGGTGGCCGGGTCGTAGATGTCGCCACGGCGGGGGGCGGCGCCGGCAGTCGGCACCGGGGCACCGTCGATCCAGTGGACGACGTGCTTCGGTGCGCCGGCCTGGCGCTCAGTGGGCGTGTTCACAGTTCCTCTGCCTCCAGGGGTCAGGCTCAGGTCGGGCTCAGGTCAGGCTCAGCGGGGGCTATCGCGCTCAGCATCCAGTCTGGTCCGCGCTCCGGGGCCGCTCAACGAGCACACTGACGGGCATACCCCGATCGGTCTTACAGCCCGTCGGTCCACCGCGACACCGGCGCCTCACAGGTGCTCGCCGGGCCCGCCCAGCCCAGCTGCCGCCTCGTGCAGCGCGAGTTCCAGCGGCACCGGGTCGGTGAGCCGCCCCGAGCCGTCCGGCGCCACCAGCCAGCTCGGCCCCGGACCACGCCGGGCGGGGTGCGGGACCACCACCCACGCCCCGGCGCCCGCCGCCCGCACGCCGGTGCCCACCCACCGCGCGGCGGTACCGACCGGGACGAGGAACCCGAGGCTGTCGTCCCCCGGGTCGAAGAGCACCGGGCCGGCGCCGAGCAGTCTGCGCCGGCCCGGGACCACCGGCGGCTCCAGGAGCAGGCGCAGCGCCGGGCGGCCGAGCCTGCCGGGGACCAGGAGCACGTCCCAGCGCCGTCCGGCCGGCAGCAGCGCCAGGCCCGAGGCCGTTCGCTCCCACTCCCGTCGGCAGGCCTCGGGATCGAGTGCGGCGCCGGCCAGCCAGGCCAGTGCGGCGGCGATCGGTCCGGTCTGCTCCATGGCCAGCGCTCCCGTCGTTCGGACGGCGGGCTGTGTCGGCCGCCGCTCTGGTTGGAGAGATGGGCTGGGGCGCGGACTCTTACAGCGATCTCGGGCAATGATCTGCACGGCGGCCGGCGCGGGCGGCGGGTCTGCCGGGGGGGGCGGTCAGCTCCGGTCGCCGAAGACGGTGCGGTGCCAGTCCTTGCGCGCCACCGCCGTGGTGTCGAACATGACGTGCTTGACCTGGGTGTACTCGTCCAGCGAGTACTGCGACATGTCCTTGCCGTAGCCGGAGGCCTTGTACCCGCCGTGCGGCATCTCGCTGATGATCGGGATGTGGTCGTTGACCCAGACGCAGCCGGCCGCGAGCTCCCGGGTGGCCCGCAGCGAGCGGTGCACGTCACGGGTCCAGGCGGAGGCGGCCAGGCCGTACGGCGTGTCGTTGGCCAGCCGCAGGCCCTCGTCGTCGCTGTCGAACGGGAGCACCACCAGCACCGGGCCGAAGATCTCGCCCTGCACCACCTCGCTGTCCTGGGCGACGCCGGTGATCAGGGTGGGCGCGTAGTAGGCGCCCAGGCTCAGGTCGGTGCCGTCGTGCCCGGTCGCGGGTGCCAGGCCGCCGGTGACGATATCGGCGCCGTAGCCGCGCGCCCGCTCGACGAAACCGGCCACCCGGTCGCGGTGCGCGTACGAGACCAGCGGCCCGAGGTCGGTCTGCGGGTTGCGCGGGTCGCCCAGCCGGATGGCGGCGAACAGCTCGGCGACCCCGTCCACGAAGGCCTGGTAGAGCGGGCGCTGAACGTAGGCGCGGGTGGCGGCGGTGCAGTCCTGGCCGCTGTTGATCAGCGAGCCGGCCACCGCCCCGTGCACGGCCGCCGTCAGATCGGCGTCCTCGAAGACCACGAACGGAGCCTTGCCGCCGAGCTCCAGGTGGGTGCGCTTGACGGTCGCGGTGGCCAGTTCGGCGACCCGCCGGCCGACTCCGGTGGAGCCGGTGAAGGAGACCATCGCGACGTCGGGGTGCGCGACCAGGCGTTCGCCGGCGGTCTTCCCGGTGCCGGTGACCACGTTGACCACGCCGGCGGGCAGGCCGGCCTCGGTGCAGGCGCGGGCGAGCATCAGCGAGGTGAGCGGGGTGAGCTCGGCGGGCTTGAGGACCACGGTGTTGCCGGCGGCGACGGCCGGCAGGATCTTCCAGGCGGCCATCTGCAGCGGGTAGTTCCACGGGGCGATCGAGCCGACCACGCCGATCGCCTCGCGGCGCACGTAGGACGTGTGGTCGGCCGAGTACTCGCCGGCCGCCTTGCCCTCGAGGTTGCGCGCGGCGCCCGCGAAGAAGGCGGCGTTGTCGATCGTGCCGGGCACGTCGAACTCGCTGGAGAGCTTGATCGGCTTGCCGGTCTGGGCGGTCTCGACGTGGGCGAACTCCTCGGCCCGGTCGGCCAGCACCGCGCTGAGCCGCAGCAGCGCCTCGGCCCGGGTGCCGGGGGTGGCGCGGGACCACTCGGGCAGCGCGGCCTTGGCGGCGGCCACGGCGGCGTCGACGTCGGCGCCCGAGGCGAGCCGGACCCGCTGGACCGTGCTGCCGTCCGCCGGGTTGATCACGTCATGCGGCTCGTCACCGGTCCCGCTGGTGAGCCGGCCGCCGATGTACTGGGCGCCGTCCGCGAAACTGCTCAGATCCACGACACTGCTGCGGTCCATGGGTTCGGTCTCCTCCAGATGTCCGTTCCGGGCCATTCCACCCGCTCCGGTGCGCCGAACGATGCCCGCCGGTCCCACGACCGGGCAAGGGTCACCCCGACAGCCGAGGCGCCAAGAGCCTTACAGAATGCCAGGCCCGCAGGAGGGCAACAGGTCGTCATGGGGATGCATGATTCAGCTGACACCTTGTTCCCTGTCCCCGAGGTCCAGGAGGCCGCCATGCTGCCCACCGTCGCCCGTGTGCTCGATCTGGACGTGATGCGCCGTGGTCTGCCGCAGGTGGTGGCCGGGGCCGACCGGCTGGAACGCCCGGTGCGCTGGGTGCACGTGAGCGAGCTACCGGACGTGGCCGGCATGCTGCAGGGCGGCGAGCTGGTGCTGACCACCGGGATCGCGCTGCCCGAGGACCGCGAGGGGCTGGCCCGCTACGTTCGGGAGCTGGTCGAGATCGGCGTGGCGGGGCTCGTGGTGGAGTTCGGCCGCCGCTACTTCGACGCCCTGCCGCGGGCCTTGGTGCACGCCGCCGAGCAGCGCGGCCTGCCGCTGATCGCGCTGCGCCGGGAGCTGCGCTTCGTGGCGGTCACCGAGGCGGTGCACGCGCTGGTGGTCAACGCCCAGCTGGAGCAGTTGCGGGCCTCGGAGGCGGTGCACCAGGTCTTCAACGAACTGGCGGTGGAGGGCGCCGAGCCGGCCGAGGTGCTGCGGCAGATCGCCCGGATGGCGGGCGCGCCGGTGGTGCTGGAGAACCTGAGCCACCAAGTGCTGGCGCACGACCCGGCCGGGCGCACCGAGGACGAGCTGCTGGACCGGTGGGAGCGCCGCTCGCGCGCGGTGCGCCCGGCCGGCCGGACCGGCTACGACCCGCGCAGCGGCTGGCTGGTGACGGCGGTGGGCGCCCGGGGCGAGGACTGGGGTCGGCTGGTGCTGGTCGAGGAGCCGGGGCCGCTGCCCGACCAGGAGTCGCACCCCTGCACGATGCTGCTGGAGCGCGGGGCCGCGACCCTGGCGCTCAACCGGCTGCTGGTGCGCGACCGGGAGAGCCTGGAGCGGCAGACCCATCGCACGCTGCTCGCCGGGATCATGACGCACGCGCTGACGGTCAGTGAGGTCGCGCTGCGGGCCCAGGCGTTGGGCGTGCCGCTCGACGGGCGGCGGCTGGTCGGCGTGGTGCTGCGCCGCCGCGGCGGAGCGCTGCCGGCCGCGCTGGAGGCGCAGGCCCGGCTGCGCGACTTCACCGAGCTGGCGGCCGCCGCAGCACGCGGCAGCCGGCTCTCGGCGCTGGTCGGGGCGCTGGACGACGAGGGGGTCGGCCTGCTGATCGCGCTCGGCTCGCAGCAGAACGAGCACACCGCGCTGGAGGCGTTCGCGGCGGCACTGCGCCGGCTGGTGACGGACAGCGGCAAGGAGACGGCGACGCCGGTGATAGCGGTCGGTTCCTCGGTCGGGTCGGTGCGCGACGCCCGGCGCAGCCTGATGGAGGCCACCCAGGTGGCGGACGCCGCACTGCACGACGCGCCCGGCGCCCGGGCCGCCTCGTACTACCGGCTGCCGGACGTGCGACTGCGCGGACTGCTCCACCTGCTGCGCGACGACGCACGGCTGCAGACCTACGTGGAGCGGGAGCTGGGGCCGCTGCTGGCGCACGACGCGGAGCACGGCTCGCAACTGGTGCAGTTGCTGCGGGTCTACCTCGAACAAGGCAGGAACAAGTCGGCCGCGGCAGACGCTGCGCATCTGTCGCGGCCGAGCTTCTACGACCGGCTGCACAAGGTGGAGCGGATCCTGGCGGTGGATCTGGACCAGGTGGAGTCCTGTCTCTCCCTGCACGTCGCCCTGCTGGCGCTGGACGCCGTCCGGCGGTGACGCGGACCGGCCGGCGATCGGGGGGCGGTCTCAGTTCACGTGCGCGTCGGCCAGGGTGAGCGCCTCGTCGAGCACGGCCAGGCCCGCCTTGGCCTCGTCGACGGTGACGGTGCACGGCGGCACCACGTGGAAGCGGTTCATGTTGGTGAACGGCCAGAGCCCGCGCTTCTTGCAGGCCGCTGCCAGCTCGGCCATCGGGGCGTTGGCCGCACCGCTCGCGTTGTAGGGGACCAGCGGCTCCCGGGTGGCCCGGTCGCGGACCAGGTCGAGCGCCCAGAAGACGCCCAGCCCGCGCACCTCGCCGACCGACGGGTGGCGCTCGGCCAGCTCGCGCAGCCCGGGGCCCAGCACGGTCTCGCCGATCAGCTTGGCGTGCTCGACGATGCCCTCCTCGGCCATCGCGTTGATGGTGGCCACCGCGGAGGCGCAAGCCAGCGGGTGGCCGGAGTAGGTGAGCCCGCCGGGGAAGGGCCGCTCGGCGAAGGTGGCCGCGATCTCGGCGCTGATCGCCACGCCGCCCAGCGGGACGTAGCCGGAGTTGACGCCCTTGGCGAAGGTCAGCAGGTCGGGCACGACGCCCCAGTGGTCGGCGGCGAACCACTCGCCGGTGCGGCCGAAGCCGGCCATCACCTCGTCCAGGATGAAGACGATCCCGTAGCGGTCGCAGATCTCCCGGACGCCGGCCAGGTAGCCGGGCGGCGGGATCAGGATGCCGGCGGTGCCGACCACGGTCTCCAGGATGATCGCGGCCACCGTGCCCGGGCCCTCGAAGGCGACCGTCTGCTCCAGGTGGGCGAGCGCGCGCTCGCACTCCTGCGCCTGGGTCTCGGCGTGGAACGCCGAGCGGTAGAGGTGCGGGCCCCAGAAGTGGACGACACCGGTGGCGCCGGTGTCGTTGGGCCAGCGCCGGGGGTCGCCGGTCAGGGCGATCGCGTGCCCGGTCGCGCCGTGGTACGAGCGGTAGGTGGAGAGGACCTTCTGCCGGCCGGTGTGCAACCGCGCCATCCGCACCGCGTTCTCCACCGCCTCGGCACCGCCGTTGGTGAAGAAGATCTTGTCGAGGTCACCGGGCGTGCGCTCGGCGATCAGCCGGGCGGCCTCGCTGCGCGCCTCGACGGCGAAGCCCGGCGCCAGGGTGCAGAGCTTGGCGGCCTGCTCCTGGATCGCGGCGACCACCTTGGGGTGCTGGTGACCGATGTTGGTGTTCACCAGCTGGGAGGAGAAATCGAGGTAGCGGTTGCCCTCGTAGTCCCAGAAGTACGAGCCCTCGGCGCCGGCCACCGCGAGGGGGTCGATCAGGGCCTGGGCGGACCACGAATGGAAGACGTGCGCGCGGTCGGCGGCCTTGACGGCCAGCCCGGCGGCGGGATCGGCAGTGGGGATGCTCATGGCCGCCAGCGTAGGCAACGGGCGAACCGACGAGGAGCGCCATCTTGTCAGGTGGTCACCGGGAACGGCGACAGGATGGAAATGGCCCCGGGGAGGTGCTCCCCGGGGCCGTTTTTCTTCTGAGCGGTCCGGCCCGACGATCAGATCGCGGTCATCACGTGCTTGACCCGGGTGTAGTCCTCGAAGCCGTACGAGGACAGGTCCTTGCCGTACCCGGACTTCTTGAAGCCACCGTGCGGCATCTCGGCGACCAGCGGGATGTGGGTGTTGATCCAGACGCAGCCGAAGTCCAGCCGGCGCGACATCCGCATCGCGCGGGCGTGGTCCTTGGTCCAGACCGACGAGGCGAGCGCGAACTCGACCCCGTTCGCGTAGCCGACGGCCTGGTCCTCGTCGGTGAACTTCTGCACGGTGATGACCGGGCCGAAGACCTCGTTCTGGATGATCTCGTCGTCCTGCAGCAGGCCGGAGACCACGGTCGGGGCGTAGAAGTAGCCGGTCTCGCCGACCTGGTGGCCGCCCGCCTCGACCTTGGCGTGGGCGGGCAGCCGCTCGACGAAGCCGGCCACCTGCTTCAGCTGGTTGGCGTTGTTGAGCGGGCCGTAGAGCACGTCCTCGTCGTCCACCCCGCCGGTCTTGGTCTCCGCGGCGGCCTTGGCCAGCGCGGTCACGAAGGCGTCGTGGATGGACTCGTGCACCAGCACCCGGGTGGCGGCGGTGCAGTCCTGGCCGGCGTTGAAGAAGCCGGCCACCGAGATGCCCTCGACCGCCTCGGCGATGTCGGCGTCCTCGAAGACCACCACCGGGGCCTTGCCGCCGAGCTCCAGGTGCACCCGCTTGACGTCCTTGGCGGCCGACTCGGCGACCTGGATGCCGGCCCGGACCGAGCCGGTGATCGACGCCATGGCCGGGGTGGCGTGCTCGACCATCAGCTTGCCGGTCTCGCGGTCGCCGCAGAGCACGTTGAAGACGCCGGCCGGCAGCTCCAGCTCGGCCAGCACGCCGCCGATGATCTCGGCCAGCAGCACGGTGGAGGCCGGGGTGGTGTCGGAGGGCTTGAGCACCACGGCGTTGCCGGCCGCGATGGCCGGCGCGAACTTCCAGACCGCCATCATCATCGGGTAGTTCCACGGCGCGACCTGGGCGCAGACACCGACCGGCTCGCGACGGACGATCGAGGTCATCCCGTCCATGTACTCACCGGCGGCCTTGCCCTCCAGCAGACGGGCGGCGCCGGCGAAGAAGCGGATCTGGTCGACCATCGGGCCGATCTCCTCGGACTTGGTCAGCCCGCGCGGCTTGCCGGTGTTGCGACACTCGGCGTCCACCAGCTCGTCGGCCCGGGTCTCGACCGCGTCGGCAATCTTCAGCAGCAGCTTCTGCCGGGTCGACGGCGTGGCGTCGCGCCAGATCTCGAAGGCGGCGGCGGCCGCGGCCATCGCGGCGTCGACGTCGGCCGCGCCCGACAGCGGGGAGGTCGCGTACGCCTGGCCGGTGGTGGGATCGACGATCTGCAGGGTGCGGCCGTCGGCCGCATCGACGAACTGGCCGTTGATGTAGTTGCGCAGCGTACGAAGGTCGCTCACGACTCTCTCCTCGGGTTGCGGTCGGCGCGGTGGCGGCCGATCCGTCGGGGGGCTGTGCCAGTGGGGCCGCGGGCCCGGGCGCCGGGTGGCCGGGCTGGGCGGGACACGGTCCACTGGTGGGGAGCGTACGCCCCGGGGGGACGCGCGCGCGTGACCTCGCCAGAGTAGCCCGTTCCATGCTGTTCTCGGCAGAGTCGTGCATGTATCGCAATGAAATCCGTGCTGTTTTCCGAGCCGCGCAACGAAATCAGCAGCGCAGGCACTTGCGAACACTTCGTCGATCAGGCACAGTGGCCGCGTGGCCAACCGCGACCGGAACAGCAGCGTTCCCCTCGACTCCGTCTCCAAGGCGATCATCGAGCAGCTGCAGGAGGACGGCCGCCGGGCTTACGCGACCATCGGCAAGGCCGTCGGCCTCTCCGAGGCCGCCGTCCGGCAGCGGGTCCAGAAGCTGCTCGACCAGGGCGTGATGCAGATCGTCGCCGTCACCGACCCGCTGACCGTCGGATTCACCCGACAGGCGATGGTCGGGATCACCGTCGAAGGTGACATCGAGCCGATCGCCGACGCACTGGCCGCCATGGACGAGGTCGACTACGTGGTCTGCACCGCGGGCTCGTTCGACCTGCTGGCCGAGCTGGTGTGCGAGGACGACGAGCACCTGCTCGAAATGATCAACAAGCGAATCCGTGCGCTTCCCGGCGTGCGGAGGACCGAGAGCTTCGTTTACCTGAAGCTCCGGAAACAGACCTACACCTGGGGCACCCGATGAGCGCCGACCCGGCACCGAAGGACCTTTCGAAGACCGCCTACGACCACCTGTGGATGCACTTCACCCGCATGTCGTCGTACGAGAAGTCCCCCGTACCCACCATCGTCAAGGGCGAGGGCACCTACATCTGGGACTCCAACGGCAAGAAGTACCTCGACGGCCTGGCCGGCCTGTTCGTGGTGCAGGCCGGCCACGGCCGCGAGGAGCTGGCCGAGGCCGCTGCCAAGCAGGCCAAGGAGCTCGCCTTCTTCCCCGTCTGGAGCTACGCGCACCCGAAGGCCGTGGAACTGGCCGAGCGCCTGGCCAACTACGCGCCGGGCGACCTGAACAAGGTCTTCTTCTCCACCGGTGGCGGCGAGGCGGTCGAGACCGCCTGGAAGCTCGCCAAGCAGTACTTCAAGCTGACCGGCAAGCCGACCAAGTACAAGGTCATCTCCCGCGCGGTCGCCTACCACGGCACCCCGCAGGGCGCCCTGTCGATCACCGGCCTGCCGGGCCTGAAGGCCCCGTTCGAGCCGCTGGTGCCGGGCACCCACAAGGCCCCGAACACCAACATCTACCGCGCCCCGGCGTTCCTCCAGGGCCCCGACGGCACGGTGGACCCGGAGGCCTACGGCCGCTGGTGCGCCGACGAGATCGAGGTCGCGATCCTCAACGAGGGCGCCGAGACCGTCGCCGCCGTCTTCGTCGAGCCGGTGCAGAACGCCGGTGGCTGCTTCCCGCCGCCGCCCGGGTACTTCCAGCGGCTGCGCGAGATCTGCGACCGGCACGACGTGCTGCTCGTCTCGGACGAGGTCATCTGCGCCTTCGGCCGGCTGGGCACCATGTTCGGCGCCGACAAGTTCGGCTACCAGCCCGACATGATCACCTGCGCCAAGGGCATGACCTCGGGTTACTCCCCGATCGGCGCCACGATCATCTCGGACCGCCTGGCCGAGCCGTTCTACAAGGGCGACAACACCTTCCTGCACGGCTACACCTTCGGCGGCCACCCGGTCTCCTCGGCGGTCGCGCTGGCCAACCTGGACATCTTCGAGCGCGAGGGCCTCAACCAGAAGGTCCTCGACAACGAGGCGAACTTCCTCGGCACCCTGAACAAGCTGCGCGACCTGCCGATCGTCGGCGACGTGCGCGGCAACGGGTACTTCTACGGCATCGAGCTGGTCAAGGACAAGGTCACCAAGGAGTCGTTCAACGACGACGAGGTGGAGCGCGTGCTCTACGGCTTCCTGTCGAAGGCGCTCTTCGACAACGGCCTGTACTGCCGCGCCGACGACCGTGGCGACCCGGTCATCCAGCTGGCCCCGCCGCTGATCTCCGACCAGTCGACCTTCGACGAGATCGAGCAGATCCTGCGGACCAGCCTCACCGACGCGTGGGCCAAGATCTGATCGCCAAGGCGATCTGACCCACCCTCGCCCCGCGGGGCGGTCCCGCGCAGCCTCCTCCTCAGGGCTGCCGGGACCGCCCCGCGGTGTTTTTCCCACTGATCTGCTGATAGTTCGTCCGGGTTTACCCCAGCTGGACCCCGTGTGCCGCAACCGCAACACGACCTTGTCGTTCTAATCTGACGACTGTCATTCCCCTGCCCCGTGCAGCACCCGCGGTGCGGCACCCGGGCAGAGCTCTCTCGGACCGGCGGAGGAATTCCATGTCAGCGGCCCCGCCCGACAACGACGTGCTGTGGGCCCGGGGGATCGTCAAGTCCCACCAGGGGACCCCGGCGCTGCGGGACGTCTCGATCGCGGTCCGGGAGGGCGAGGTGCTCGCCATCACCGGTGCCCGCGGCTGCGGCAAGTCCACCCTGCTCGGCTGCCTCTCGGCGCTGCTGCCGGTGGACTCCGGGGAGGTCTGGTTCAACAGCTCACCGGTCCACACGCTCAGCCGGGCCGGGCGGGAGAAGCTGCGCCGCGACCGGTTCGGCTTCGTCGGCTCACAGCCCCACCTGGTCCCGGAGCTGACGGCCCGGGAGAACGTCGCCCTGCCCCTGCTGCTCGCCGGGGCCGGCCACAAGGCCTCCTACAGCGCCGCCGACGACTGGTTGGAGCGGCTCGACGTGACCGACAGCGCCAAGCGCCGCCCCGCCGAGCTGGTCCAGAGCCAGCGCCAGCGGATCGCAGTGGCCCGCGCGCTGGCCCCGCTCCCCCGGGTGGTCTTCGCCGACGACCCGACCGCGCCACTGCACCGCGAGGCCCAGGACCAGGTGCTGCGGATACTGACCAGCGCGGCCCGCTCCCACCAGCTCACCCTGGTGCTGGCCACCCACGACCCGGAACTCGCCAAGTACGCGGACCGGACGGTGGCCCTGGTCGACGGCCGCACCCCCGCTCCGGCCACCCCGGTACGGCGCGCGGCGGCAGTGGTGGCCGGGCAGTGAACAGCCCCGTGCCGGGCAGCCGCCCAGCCCTCGCGCTCTGACGGACTGAAGGACTATCAGGTGTTCTATCTCCGCCTGGTCAGGGGATACCGGGTCCTGGACCTGGGCCGCTGGCTGCTCACCGCCACGGCGGCCGCCGTGGTGGCCGCCTTCCTGCTGCGGGCGCTCGGCCGCGCCCTGAGCGACCCGCCCGGCGCGCACGCCACGCTGGAGCGGCTGCTCTGGTGCCTGCCACCGCTGCTGGCGATCGGCTGGTTCACGGCCATCGCGGCCCGCGCGCTGCCCACCCAGCGGCCCGAGCGGATGGCCGGGCTGACCGCCGCCGGTGCCGGGCCGCGGTGGATCCGGCTGCTGATCGCCGGTGAGCTGGCGCTCGCCTGCGCGCTGGGCGCGGTGGCCACGCTGCTGCTCTTCCTGGTGCTGCGCAACAACATCGCGGGGCCGAGCCTGGCCCCCGAGCTGGGCATGGGCGTGCCACTGCCGCCCGCCGCACCGGTGGCCCTGCTCGCGCTGCTCCCGCTGGCCGGCGGCCTGGCCGCAGCCGCCGCGGTCCGCCCCGGTGAGCGGCTGCCCGGCGGCGAGGAGCCGGACCGGGCCCGCCACTTCGGGCCGGTGCGCACCTCGGCGGCCGTCCTGCTGACGATCGGCGGCATCCTCACCGAGCTCTACGCGCTGCGCCCCGCCGCGGCCTACGACCCGCGCACCCTGGGACTGCCCGCCGACCTCGGCCACACCAACGCCGCGCTGCTGGGCGGCTGGGCGGTGGCCACCCTGGGCCTGGCGCTGCTGACCGGACCGCTGCTGGCCGGCACCGGGTGGCTGCTGGCGCTCGGCCGCCCCAGCCCGCAGCGGCTGCTGGCCGGACGCGGGCTGACCGGCGCGGCGCGTGAGCTGAGCGCGCCGCTGGCGATGCTGGCCTTCACCGTGGCGGTGGTGCTGACCTCGGTCCGGCACTGGGTGGCGCCGGGAGCCGAGGGCACCGGGCTGCTGCCGGCCGCCGAGGCACTGCTGACCACCGGCTGCATGGTGGGGGCGGTGCTGGCCCGGCTGGCCGAGCTGCGAGCCCTGCGCCGCCCCGGCAGCACCGCGCTCCTGCGCCTCGGTGCCTCGCCCCGACTGCTCTTCGGCGCCGCGATGCTGCGCTGGGCGGCCGCCGGCAGCGTGGTGCTGGCCACCGGCGCACTGACCGCGGTGCTGGGCGCCGGGATGCTGACCTGAGGGCTCGCCGTCAGCCGGCGGCCGCGAGCTGACCGCAGGCGCCGTCGATCTCCTGGCCACGGGTGTCGCGCACCGTGGTGGGCACGCCGTGCGCCTCCAGCCGGCGGACGAACTCGCGCTCGTCCTCGGGCCGGGAGGCGGTCCACTTGGATCCCGGTGTGGGGTTCAGCGGGATGAGGTTGACGTGCACCCGGTGGTTCTTGATCAGCCGGCCGAGCAGGTCGGCCCGCCAGGCCTGGTCGTTGATGTCCTTGATCAGCGCGTACTCGATGGAGATCCGCCGACCGGACTTCTCCGCGTAGTTCCACGCGGCGTCCAGCACCTCGGCGACCTTCCAGCGGGTGTTGACCGGCACCAGCTCGTCACGCAGCTCGTCGTCCGGCGCGTGCAGCGAGAGCGCCAGGCGGCAGCTCAGGCCCTCGTCGGCCAGTCGGTTCATGGCCGGCACCAGGCCGACGGTGGAGACCGTGATGCCGCGCTGGGAGAGGCCGAAGCCGTCGGGCGCCGGGTCGGTCAGGCGGCGGATCGCGGCCAGCACCCGGTTGTAGTTGGCCAGCGGCTCACCCATGCCCATGAAGACCACGTTGCTCAGCCGCGCCTCGCCGCCCGGGATCTCACCGGCCTTCAGCGCCCGCATGCCGGCCGCGATCTGCTCGACGATCTCGGCGGTGGACAGGTTGCGGGTGAGCCCGGCCTGGCCGGTGGCGCAGAACGGGCAGTTCATCCCGCAGCCGGCCTGCGAGCTGATGCACATGGTCACCCGGTCGGGGTAGCGCATCAGCACCGACTCGACCAGGGTGCCGTCGAAGAGCTTCCAGAGCGTCTTGCGGGTCGTGTCCTCGTCGCACGAGACGTGTCGGACCACCGACATCAGCTCGGGCAGCAGCGCGTCGGCCAGCTTCTCGCGGCCGGCCGCCGGGATGTCCGTCCAGGAGGCGGGGTCGGCGGAGAGCCGGCCGAAGTAGTGGTTGGCCAGCTGCTTGGCGCGGAACGGCTGCTCGCCCAGCTCGGCGACGACCTCCTTGCGCTCGGCGGGGCTGAGGTCGGCGAGGTGTCGCGGGGGCTTGGCGCCACGCGGCGCGACAAAGGTGAGTTCTCCGGGTGCAGGCATGGTTCAACCAGTGTCGCAGATGCGCGAAGGCCCCGGCCGGCGGTGCCGTCCAGGGCCCTGCTGCCAAGCTGGTCGTCAGCTGCCGACGAAGGCCGCCAGCAGCAGCCAGACCACCGGAGCGGTCGGCAGCAGCGAGTCCAGCCGGTCCATGATCCCGCCGTGCCCGGGCAGCAGCGTCCCCATGTCCTTGATGCCCAGATCACGCTTGATCATCGACTCGACCAGGTCGCCCAGGGTCGCGATGACCGCCGCGCAGCCACCCAGGATCAGGCCCTGCCACCAGTGGCCGTCGTCGATGATCCACTGCATCAGCAGCGCGCCGGCCAGCATCGACAGGCCGATCCCGCCGGCCAGTCCCTCACGGGTCTTGCCGGGGCTGATCGTCGGCGCCAGCTTGTTGCGGCCGAACTTGTAACCGACCGCGTAGGCCCCGGTGTCACTGCAGATGGTGACCACCAGGAAGAGCACGATCCGCTGCGGGCCGTCGTGGGCGGCGAGCATCAGCGCCACGAAGGTCGCCAGGAAGGGCACGTAGAAGGCGGTGAAGACACCCGCCGTTATGTCGCGCAGGTAGTTCTCCGGCGGCTTGGTCATCCGCCAGATCATCAGTGCCAGCGCGGTGAGGGCCAGCGCGGCCGCCGCGCCCTGCGGGCCGATCCAGTAACCGGTCGTCAGCATGGCCACGCCGCCCAGCAGCAGCGGGACCTGCGCGACGTGGATCTCCTTGCGCTCGGCCAGCCGGCTGGTCAGCTCCCAGCTGCCGACCGAGGCCGCCGCGACCACGACGAACAGGAAGAGCACCTTGACCACGAAGAGCGAAGCGATGATCACCGCCCCCAGGCCCAGCCCCACCCCTATCGCGGCGGGGAGGTTGCGGCCGCCGCGCTGCTTGCGGGGCTGCTGCGGCTCGGGCTGGGCCACCGGACTCTCCTGCGCTGGGGGTCGGGGCCCCCGGTCCACCAACGGCGAGCGCGGTGTCACGGGGGTCTGCGGGGAAGCGCCCCTCTCGCCGGGGGCCATGGGGGCATCGTTCATCAGACTTCGAGCAGCTCGGCTTCCTTGTGCTTCAGCAGCTCGTCCACCTGCGCGACGTACTTCGCGGTGGTGTCGTCGAGCTCCTTCTCCGCGCGACGGCCCTCGTCCTCGCCGATCTCGCCGTCCTTGACCAGCTTGTCGAAGGCGTCCTTGGCCTTGCGGCGGATGGTCCGGATGGAGATCTTGGCGTCCTCGCCCTTGCCGCGGGCGACCTTGATGTACTCCCGGCGGCGCTCCTCGGTCAGCTGCGGGAACGTCACCCGGATGATGTTGCCGTCGTTGGACGGGTTGACGCCCAGGTCGGAGTCACGGATCGCCTGCTCGATGTTGCGCAGCGCGCTCTTGTCGAACGGGGTGATGACCGCCATCCGCGGCTCCGGCACGGAGAACGAGGCGAGCTGGTTGATCGGGGTCGGGGCGTCGTAGTACATCGCGACGATCTTGTTGAACATCGCCGGGTGGGCCCGGCCGGTGCGGATGGCGGCGAAGTCGTCCTTGGCGACGGCGACGGCCTTCTCCATCTTCTCCTCGGCCTCGAGGAGGGTCTCTTCGATCACAGTCTGCTCCCTGTCCGGTTGCCTCGTGGCGTACTGAAATGCCCCACCGTCGCGGGGCGGCGGCGCTGCTGCTTGCTCAGGCCCGGACGGAATCCTGGCTGATGAGTGTGCCGATCTTCTCACTCTTCACCGCGCGAGCGATATTGCCCTCCGCGAGCAGCTCGAAGACCAGGATCGGCAGGCCGTTGTCCTTGCACAGGGTGATCGCGGTCAGGTCGGCGACCTTGAGATCACGCGAGATCACCTCGGAGTACTCCAGCGCGTCGAAACGCACCGCGTCCGGGTTCGTCTTGGGGTCCGAGTCGTAGACGCCGTCGACGCCGTTCTTGCCCATCAGCAGCACCTCGGCGTGGATCTCCAGGGCGCGCTGCACGGCGGTGGTGTCGGTGGAGAAGTACGGCATGCCCATGCCCGCACCGAAGATGACCACGCGGCCCTTCTCCAGGTGCCGGATCGCCCGAAGCGGCAGGTAGGGCTCGGCGACCTGGCCCATGGTGATCGCGGTCTGGACCCGGGTCTCGATGCCTTCCTTCATCAGGAAGTCCTGCAGCGCCAGGCAGTTCATCACGGTGCCGAGCATGCCCATGTAGTCCGAGCGGGCCCGGTCCATGCCGCGGACCTGCAGCTCGGCGCCGCGGAAGAAGTTGCCGCCGCCGATGACCACCGCGACCTCGGTGCCCTGCCGGACCACCGTGGCGATCTCGCGAGCGATCTTGTGGACGACATCGGGGTCGACGCCGAGGCCGCCTCCGCCGGCGAACGCCTCACCGGACAGCTTGAGCAGAACGCGACGGCTGGTGCCGTCCTGCGCGGACTCCTGCGTCTTCTCCATCGACTTCTCCTTCTACACCTGCTGGTTCACAGGCTATTCACCTGCTGACTCGCGGGCCGGGGTGTGCGGCCCCCGGGCCCGGCTGCGCGGGCCGTCGGCCTTGCTGTGCGGCCGGGCCGCCCGCGCATACACGCAAGGAGGCCACTGCCGCGGGAACCGGTACGGTCTCCTGCACGGCAATGGCCTCCTCGTCGTTCTGGTGCCGACTCACTGGAGTCCAGCTGCGGCGGCGGTTCCTACCTTAGGCGGGAACCAGGTGAACGTGGGTCAGGCGCCGACGCGGAAGCGGGCGAAGCGCTTGAGGGCGACGCCGTTCTCCTCGAGGACCTTGGCGACGGTCTTCTTGTTGTCCTTCGCGAAGGCCTGCTCCAGAACGGAGTTCTCCTTGACGAAGCCGGTGACGCGACCCTCGACGATCTTCGGCAGGGCAGCCTCGGGCTTGCCCTCCTCACGAGCGGTGGCCTCGGCGACACGACGCTCGTTCTCCAGCGCCTCGGCCGGGATCTGCTCGCGGGAGAGGTACTTCGGCGCGAAGGCGGCGATGTGCTGCGCGACGTCCTTGGCGACGTCCACGTTCTCCTTGTCGAGCTCGACCAGGACGCCGACCTGCGGCGGGAGGTCGGGAGAGGTGCGGTGCAGGTAGACCGCGACGTAGCCGTCGGCGAACAGGGCGAAGCGGTCCAGGACGATCTTCTCGCCCAGGTTCGCGTTGGCCTCGTCCACGAACTGCTGGACGGTCTTGCCGGGCTCGATCTCGGAGGCCAGCGCGGCGTCCAGGTCGGCCGGGGCGGCCTTGGCGAGGTGCGCGGCGATCGTGTCGGCGACCGCGACGAACTTCTCGCTCTTGGCGACGAAGTCGGTCTCGCACTTGAGCTCGACCAGCACACCGGACTTGGCGTCGGCGGCGATCACAGCGACGACGGCACCGTTCTCGGCGGTGCGGCCCTCGCGCTTCGCGACACCCTTGAGGCCCTTGATGCGGATGAGCTCAAGGGCCTTGTCGACGTTGCCCTCGGCCTCGTCGAGAGCCTTCTTGCAGTCCATCATGCCGGCGCCGGTGAGCTCACGGAGCTTCTTGACGTCCGCGGCGGAGATGTTCGCCATGGTGTGAATCTCTTCTCGCGTCTCGCGTGTCTGCGGTGTGGGTGTGCCGGGGCTGCTGGTTCAGCCCCGGTACGTGGAGAGAGGGGCACTCGCCGGTGCGTACCGGCGAGTGCCCCTCACCTCGGTACGTCAGGCCTGCTCGGCCTCGGCGGCCGGCGCCTCGGCGGCGGGGGCCTCAGCAACGACCTCGGCCTCGGCGGCGGGGGCCTCCTCGGCCGCGGGGGCCTCGGCAGCGGCGTCGGCGGCGGGGGCCTCCTCGGCCTTCGCCTCACCGGTCGCCAGGAGGTCCTGCTCCCAGTCGGCCAGCGGCTGGTCGGCGCCCGGCTCGGCCTTGACATCGCCCTTGGCGACACCGGCGCGGGCCTTGAGGCCCTCGGCGACGGCGTCGGCGATCACGCGGGTCAGCAGGGTGACGGAGCGGATCGCGTCATCGTTGCCCGGGATCTTGTAGTCGACCTCGTCGGGGTCGCAGTTGGTGTCGAGGATCGCGACGACCGGGATGTTGAGCTTCCGGGCCTCGCCGACCGCGATGTGCTCCTTCTTGGTGTCCACGATCCAGACGGCGCTGGGAACGCGCTGCATGTCGCGGATACCGCCGAGGGTCTTCTCGAGCTTGGTGTGCTCGCGCTCGAGGACCAGGAGCTCCTTCTTGGTGAGGCCGGAGCCGGCCACGTCCGTGAAGTCGATCTCGCCGAGCTCCTTCATCCGCTGAAGGCGCTTGTAGACGGTCTGGAAGTTGGTCAGCATGCCGCCGAGCCAGCGCTGGTTCACGTAGGGCATGCCCACGCGGGTGGCCTGCTCGGCGATGGCCTCCTGGGCCTGCTTCTTGGTGCCGACGAAGAGGACGCTGCCGCCGTGGGCAACGGTCTCCTTGACGAACTCGAAGGCGCGGTCGATGTAGTTCAGCGACTGCAGCAGGTCGATGATGTAGATGCCGTTGCGCTCCGTGAAGATGAAGCGCTTCATCTTCGGGTTCCAACGACGGGTCTGGTGACCGAAGTGGACGCCGCTCTCCAGCAGCTCCCGCATCGTGACGACGGCCATGGCCGTGCTCCTCAGGTGTTGCGCCCGGCGCTCGTTGCTGCCTCGCGGCACTCGGCGGCGACCGGGTCTGCTCGGTTGTCCGTGCCGGTCGGGTGACCGTCACGCCTGACGCCCCGACGTGCCGAGCCGCCGTGCCTGGGCGGCGGGGCCGCGACAGGCTCGGAAGGACCGAGCGGCACTCGCACCGGAGGGGCGGCGAACCGGGCCGGAGGCGGCGGTCCGCGCGCGTCATCGCCGGTGGCGGGGCGTGCGAAGTCGACCCGGTGAGCCGGGTCGCGTGTGAAGTGTACGGGAAGCGCCGAGTAACGGGCGACTCTGCGCGGGTGCGGTGGACAAGATGGTCGCTCGTCCGATGATCACAAGGCAGCTGCGGCGATGTGGGTGAAGGGCGTTGTCCACAGGGGCCGGGTTCTCCACAGCTTTCGGGACCGGCGCCGCGCGGGCGGGCGAGCGGGTGGAACCTCGCGAGCATGAGAGCTTCGCTGCGCACCCGGTCCGGCTACGCCGCCGTCTTTCCCCTCGCCCTCCTCCGCACCGCCTCCGCTCTGCTCTGCGTGCTGTCTGCGCTCTGCGTGCTCTGCGTGCTCTGCGTGCTGATCGATCCTTCGGCCGCGCAGGCGACTGCGCACGGCGACGGCGTACCGGCGGCGGTCGGGCTCGATCCCGGGCGGGCCTGGCCGGTCGGCGGGCCGAGCGGATTGCTGCGGCGGTTCGCGCCACCGCCCGCGCCCTGGGCCGCCGGGCATCGCGGGGTCGATCTCGCGGCGGCCGGCGGTGAGCCCGTGCGGGCCGCCGCGCCGGGGGCCGTCGCCTTCGTCGGCGAGGTCGCCGGACGTCCGGTGGTGACGGTGCTTCACCCGGGTACGGGTGCCCCACCGTTGCGCACCACCTACCTGCCGGTCATCGGGAGTGCCCCGGTCGGCAGTCAGGTGGCGGCGGGCGAGGTCATCGGGCAGCTGGCACCGGGCGGCGGGCACTGCGCGGCGGACTGCCTGCACTGGGGGCTGCTGCGCGGCGATCGCTACCTCGACCCGCTCGCGCTCCTCGGTGCCGCGCGGGCCAGGCTGCTGCCGCCGCACCCACCGGCACTGGCGCTGGCGGCTCAGCCGCAGGCCTGGCCGTCCTGGCCGTCCTGGACGGCGGGGCCTCGGCTCGGGCCCAGGGTGGCCAGCCCGCGCAGCGCGAGCGTGACGGCGGTGTCGGTGATCAGGGCGCGCTCGGTGGCGGACCGGCCCTGCGAGCATCTGACCGCCGACTCCACCACGCCCTGCAACAGCGTCGCCGCCAGGCGCGGCTCCGGGTGGCCGAGCTCGTCCAGCGCGTCCACCACCAACCCCACCAGCTCCGCGTGGGCGGCGCGGATCCGGCGCCTGGCGGCCTCGTCCAGCTCCATCGCGGAGAGCGCGACGATGGCCCGATGCCGCGGGTCGCCCGCCAGCGCGAGCTGGCCGCGGACATACGCCTCCAGCCTGCCGACCGCGCCGTCGCAGGCCGCCATGCCGGCCTCGATCTCCGCCGCCCAGAGCGGGAAGTCGACTTCGCAGAGCTGCTCCACCACCACGGCCCGGGACTTGAAGTACTCGTAGACCGACGAGCGGGCCAGCCCGGTGCGAGCGGCCAGCGAGGGGAACGTGAGCGCCTCCACGCCACCCTCCGTCAGCAGCGCGCGGGCCGCGTCCAGGAGGGCGGCACGTTGCAGCTGACGATGCTCGGCCAGGGTGGCGGCTCGGATCTTCGGCACCGTCCCACTGTACGGAGCCAGCCGGGCCACCGGGACGGCGGCGCACCCTCGCAAACGCCAGGGTGCGGCTCGGCCGGGCGCGGGCTGGTCGTCGCGGGCCTGCCGTCGCGGGCCGGTCGACACCGATCAGGCGACGCGGACCGGTCAGCGCCGATCGGTCAGCACTGATCAGTCAGGGCCGATCGGTCAGCGCAGATCGGTCAGTTTCGCCCGCAGTTGCAGCACGGACTTGGTGTGGATCTGGCTGACCCGACTCTCCGTCACGCCCAGGACCTGGCCGATCTCCGCCAGCGTCAGGCCCTCGTAGTAGTAGAGCGTCACCACGGTCTTCTCCCGCTGGGGCAGGGTGTTGATGGCGCGCGCCAGCAGCTTGCGCAGCTCACGGTCCTCGGCGATCTCGACCGGGTCGTCGGCTCCGGTGTCCACCAGGGTGTCCATCAGACTCAGCCGCTCACCGCCCTCACCGGCCGGGTGGAGCAGTTCGTCCAGCGCCACCACGTTGGCGAGCGAGAGCTGGCTGAAGATCGCGTGCAGGTCCTCGATGGCGATTCCCATCTCGGCGGCCACCTCGGGCTCGTGCGGGGTCCGCCGCAGCCGGGCCTCCAGGGTGGCGTAGGTCCGCTCCACCGCCTTGGCCTTCTGCCGGACCGAGCGGGGGATCCAGTCCAGCGCCCGCAGTTCGTCGATGATCGCGCCACGGATCCGGCTGATCGCATAGGTCTCGAACTTGATCGCCCGGTCGAGGTCGAACTTCTCGATCGCGTCGATCAGACCGAAGATCCCGGACGAGACGAAATCCGCCTGCTCGACATTGGCCGGCAGACCGACTCCGACCCGACCGGCCACGTATTTGACCAGTGGGGAGTAGTGGAGGATCAGCTGTTCGCGGAGATTGGCGTCACCGGTGCTCTTGTAGGAGCGCCAGAGTGCTTCGAGCCCGCTGAGCTTCGGCGCGGTGGCGCTGCGCGCGGCGACAGGGGCGCCGAGGGTGTCCGGCGTCGACGGCGTGGTGGTAGGCGCGGGGGGTGGTGAGCTGTTCGGCACGGCGGGACCGGCGGGACCGGCGGGAGCCGCCGGCCGACCAGGCTGAGCACGCGGGCCGGGGGGCGCGGGTGTCGGCACGCCGGCCGGTGGTGGTGTCGCAGCGGCAGCCGGCCCGGGACCGGTCGACGTGGTGACCATCGGACCGGCCTGCCGCCCGAGCCTGCCCGACGACACGGCACCGGGTGCGAACGGGCTTGGCTGGCGCCGGGGGCCGGTCGGCGGGCCGATCGCCTCGAGGGTGGGCGAACCGCCGCTCTGGCCGGCGTCGACCAGGCCTGCGCCGTCGCGGCGCGCGCCCGCACGGGCGGGCGACGGCACCGAGGCCAGCGCGCTCGGTGTCGTGGCGACCAGCGGCGCCCGCCCTACCCCGCTGCTCTGATTTCGCACGTACGCGCGTCTGCGGGCTCGCGATCGCCCCTCGGTCGCCGGCACCGATGGCAGGACGGCAGCAGAGGGCGCCTGGTCTGCGGGCGCAGCCGCTTCGGCGGCGGCCGCGGTGTTCTGGTCGGCGGCACTGGCCGGCGTCTCGGCAACCCGGCTGGGCAGCTCGGCAGCAGCGGTGCCTGCGGCGGCAGGAGCGACGCCGCCCGAGGGGACCGTCGGGGCAGGCGAAACCGGGGAGGCCGATTGGTCTAGTGGGACTGATGGGGTGCCCGACCGTGGCCTGCCCGGCGGACCGTCCGCCCCGCTCGGGGGAGGCGCCGCGTTCGGTGGTGGCGCCAGGCTCGGTGACGCGTCCCCGCCCGACGGCTCCGGCGTCCCCAGGGGATTCGCCACAGTCGGTGTCGGCAGGACGGGCTTCGCGGGCCGGGCACCGGGGGCGGGACGCGAGTCGGTGCCGGAGCCCCCCGAGGGCAGGCCGGCACTGGTCACCCTGTGTCCGGGAATGTGTGTGGGCATACGTGGGTTTGCGCCGTTCTGCCGAGTCATGTGCTGATAGGGAAGCCATTGGCGAGCGTAGCGTGACCAAGTCCTTGCACAGCGCTACCACCACTGGCCGTCGCCCGTTCCGGTGGCGTTCACTCGGTCGCGGGAGCGTTCTCCGGACGGAGCGCGGCACCGTCGCGCGGCCCGGGCGCCCGTGACCGCATCAACGAGCGCCTGCGGCCGCACGATTCGTCAGCTGTCAACGGATCACCCTCCAGTGCGATCCCGCCCGCTGGACGAATCCCAGCGAGCACAGTTCGTAGAGCTCCTTGAGCACCTGGTCAGCGGGGAGCGCGGCGCGCAGCGCGAGCTCACCGACCGGCGCGCCGAGCGGTCCGGCCGGGATCGCCTCCAGCACCAGGGCGGCGCTGTGGTGCAGCAGGTCCCGCGGCCGGGGTCGGGAGCGGGCCGGCGGCGGCAGGTCGGCCCCGATCGCGCCGATCTGCTCGATCACCTCGGCCGCGTCGGTGACCAGGGTCGCGCCACCGCCACGGATCAGCGCGTGCACGCCGGCCGAGAGCTCGGAGGTGACCGGACCGCAGACGCCCATCGTGTGCCGGTTGAGCTCCTGGGCCCGCCGGGCCGTGCTGAGCGCTCCGCTGCGCGGCGCCGCCTCCACCACGACCGTGCCCCGGGTCAGCGCGGCGAGCACCCGGTTGCGCAGCACGAACCGGAAGCGGTTCGGGTGCTCCCCCGGTGGCAGTTCGCTGACCAGCTGGCCCTGCTCGCTGATCCGGCGGATCAACTCGCTGTTGCCGCGCGGGTAGCGCACGTCGACCCCGCAGGCGAGCACCGCCACGGTCATGCCACCGACCGCCAGCGCACCCCGGTGGGCGGCCGCGTCCACGCCATAGGCGGCTCCCGAGCAGACCACCCAGCCACGCTCGGCGAGCGCTGCCGCCAGCTCGGTCGCGACGTGCGCGCCGTAGGCCGTGCAGGAGCGGGCGCCGACCACGGCAACCGAGCGCAGCGCGAGCAGGCGCAGCGATCCGGTACCCAGGACCCAGAGGCCGATCGGCGCGGCGTCGGCCAGATCGGCGAGCTGGCTGGGCCACTCGGCGTCGCCGGGCACCAGGAACCGGCCGCCGAGGGAGTGCAGGCGTTCGAGGTCGGCAGGCGGATCGACGAGCGCCAGGCGCTCTCGCAGGACTGCCAGGCGCTGCTGATCGAGTCTCAGCTCCCGGTGCGTGCCGCCGCCACGCAGCAGCTCCACCAGCTCGACCGCCGGGCGCGAGCGCAACCAGCGGCCGACCGCGGCGCTGCCCGGCTCGAACAGCCGGGTCAACGCCACCCGGGCCAGCCGCTCCTGCTCCGGCGTCACCGGCGCGGCGGCGCCGCCGAGCGGCAGTTCGGTCTGGACGGCATCGGGCGGTCGGCCGTCCAGCGATGGGCCGTCCCACGGCACGTCATCCGCCGATCGCCTCACAGCCGACCTCCTGACTCCCCGCCGAGCGAGCGGACGCCGCCCGGAAAACCGCGCCGCAGCGCGAGCGCGGTGCGCACTTCGACGGCCCCCGGGGCGTCATGGCCCGCCAGGTCCGCCACGGTCCAGGCGACTCGCAGCACACGGTCCAACCCGCGCGCCGTGAGCAGCCCGCGCTCCATCTCCCGTTCGGCCTCCGCCAGCGAACCCTCCGCCGGCCGCCAACGGGTCCGCAGCTCCCGCCCGGGCACCTGGGCGTTGGTGCGCCACGGCGTCCCGGTGAGGCGGGCCGCCGCCCGCTCCCGCGCGGCCCGCACCCGCTCGGCCACCACCCGGGTGCGCTCGGCCGACCGCTCGCGCCCCAGCAGTTCGGTCCGGGTCACCGGGTCGACCTGGACCCGCAGATCCACCCGGTCCAGCAGCGGTCCGGAGAGCCGTGCCTGATACCTGCTCACCATGGTCGGCGTGCAGTCGCACCCCTCGCCCCGGCGCGAGTGGCGCCCGCAGGGGCACGGATTGGCCGCGAGGCAGAGCAGGAAGTTGGCCGGCAGTCGCAGCGAACCGGCCGAGCGGGCGATGATCACCTCGCCCGACTCCAGCGGCTGGCGCAGTGCGTCGAGCACCCGGACCGGGAACTCCGGTGCCTCGTCCAGGAAGAGCACGCCTCGGTGCGAGAGGGAGACCGCGCCCGGTCGGGGCAGCCCGCTGCCGCCGCCGATGATGGCGGGCATCGTGGTCGAGTGGTGTGGCGCGCAGTAGGGCGGCAGGTCGATCAGCGGGCGGCCCGGCGGCAGCAGCCCGGCCACCGAGTGGACGGCGGTGACCTCCAGCGCCTCGGCCCTGGTCAGGGGTGGGAGCAGGCCGGGCAGCCGCTCGGCGAGCATCGTCTTGCCGGCGCCGGGCGGCCCCTTCAGGTAGAGGTGGTGAGCCCCCGCGGCCGCGATCTCCAGCGCCCGGCGGGCCTCCTCCTGCCCGGCGACGTCGCCCAGGTCGGGCCCGTACTCGGAGTCGGCGGTGGTGCGGCGCACGGCGGTGCCGGGCAGCATCAGTCCGGACATCAACGGGTCGGGGGCGCCCGCCACGGCGTCCGGCGGTTCGTCCGGCACCGGCTCGTCGGTGAGCAGCGCGATCAGCTGCCGCAGGCTGCGCACCCCGAGCACCGAGACCCCGGGGACCAGCGCGGCCTCGGCCGCGGTCTGCTCGGCCACCACCACCTGGCGGTAGCCGGCGTCGGCGGCGGCCAGCACCGAGGGCAGCACGCCGCGCACCGGCCGGACCCGGCCGTCCAGCCCCAGTTCGCCGATGATCAGCAGGTCGGCGATAGCGGGCGGGGGCAGCCGCTCGGCGGCGGCCAGTACGGCGCAGGCCACCGCGAGATCGAAGCCGCTGCCGCTCTTGGGCACCGAGGCGGGACTGAGCCCCACGGTGAGCTTGCGCTGCGGCCACCGCTCGCCGGAGTTGGAGATGGCGGCGCGGACCCGGTCGCGCGCCTCGCTGAGCGCTTTGTCGGGCAAGCCGACGAGGGTGAAGGCGGCGACGCCCGGCTCGAGGTCGGCCTGGACCTCGACCACCACGCCGTCCACCCCGAGCAGGGCCACCGAGCAGGTACGGGCGAAGGCCATCTCAGACCACTCCCCGCAGGTGCTCGATCCGCGCGGCACCGCGGGCCCGGCTGACCACCGAGACCAGGTCGATCCGCACACCGCCGGGCGGCAACGGCACCTCGCCGACGGGTAGCACCGGCACGATCGGTTGTGCGGTGGTCCCGGCGGCCGGCGACGGGGTTGCGGGCGGCGCGGACGTCGCCGATGTCGGCGGCAGCGCCCAGGCGAACCGGGCGAAGTGCTCCGGCCACCGTTCGACCAGCCAGCGCTCGGCGAGTCGGCGCAGCCGGTCGACCTTGGCCGGGCCGAGGGCCTCCTCGGGCTGCTGGAAACTGTGCTCGGAGCGGGTCTTGACCTCGCAGACGGCGATCGTGTCGTCGTCCAGCAGGATGATGTCGAGCTCGCCCTCCGGGCAGCGCCAGTTGCGCTCCAGGACCCGCAGGCCGTCCTCCGCGAGGCGGCGGGCGGCCACCTCCTCGCCATAGCGGCCAAGGGCCGTGTTCGCGTTCTGCATTGGCGATCACCTCCGATTACGGAGGTTGCCGCCGGGCGGCCGAGCCGGCCACGGGGTGTCGTCAGGCTGTGGAGAACCCCGAGGGTGTGGACAGGTGCGGTCGCTCAGTTGGGCGCGGCCGCATGGAGATCATCCGATGAAACGTTCAGCCTGGACGTCCCACCCGTGACATCCCCAACCGCGACATCCCCACCCCGACATCCGCACCCCGACATCCGCACCCGCGACGCTCAGCTCCCGAAGCCGGCGTCGTCCGAGGGCAGCTCGAGGTCGCTCTTCGCGAGCTCCTCGATGTTCACGTCCTTGAAGGTCAGCACCCGCACCTTGCGGACGAATCTGGCCGGCCGGTACATGTCCCAGACCCAGGCGTCGGCCATCGAGACCTCGAAGAACACCTCCCCCTGCACCGAGTGCACCTGCAGCTCGTAGTCATTGGTGAGGTAGAACCGGCGCTCGGTCTCGATCACGTACTTGAAGAGGCCGACGACGTCCTTGTACTCCCGGTAGAGCTTGAGCTCCATCTCGGTCTCGTATTTCTCGAGATCTTCCGCGCTCATTCAGGCGTCCCCTCAGGTCGTCGAGTCCTTCCCCATTGTGGACCACGGCACCCGCACTCAGAGGCGGACCGGCTCGATGGGCGGGCCCTGCCGCAACAGCAGCTCCAGCAGCTCGGCCAGGCGCTCGGGGTAGACCTGCTCGGCCGTCCGGCACAGCTCCGCCACCGTCCACCAGCGCGCCTCGCGCAACTGCTCGCGCTCGTCCGGCGCGCTCCCGGAGCTGTCCAGGGCGGCCGGTGGAGCGTCGGGGGTGCGGGGCAGGCGGGCCAGGTGGAAGGACTGGCGCTGCTCGTACCGCTCGCCGTCGTAACTGAACTCCGCCAGGTCGACGGCCACCACCGGGCCCAGTTCGACCCCGGCCAGCCCGGTCTCCTCGGCCAGCTCGCGCAGCGCCGCCGTCCGGCCGTCCTCCCCCGGCTCCAGCCCGCCGCCGGGCGTGAACCACCAGGTGCGCGCCGGCTCGGCGGGGTCGAAGCCGTGGAAGAGCAGCACCCGGTCCGCCGCATCGAGCAGCAGTACCCGGGCGGCCTCCCGCCGTCGCACCGGTTCCCGCGCTGCCATCCGAACCCCCTGCCCTGCCGACCAGCCCGACCTGACGGCTACGAGCGCCCCGCCCCGCGGATCCGCCGGACCAGCGTGGCCACCGGGCCGGTCAGCGAGGTCAGCACGATGATCACCGCGCCCGCCGCCATCGCCCACGCCAGCGGCACCAGCGGCCCGGGCCGGCTGGCCGTCGGGCCGCCCAGCGCGTCGAAGGCCACCGTACGCCCCCACAGACCGGAGTGTCCGAAGGGCCAGACGGTCGCTTCCACCCGCGCCTGCACCTGCGAGGTGGCCACCGTCCCCGCCAGGTCGTCCAGGTGCGTGCGGGAGTCCAGCGAGCCGGTGCGGTTGTCACCGAGCAGGAAGAGCCGCCCGGCCGGGACCTTCGCGCTGAACGCCGCGCTCGGCGGGCCGCCGGGCGCCAGGTAGGACTCGTCGAGCGGGACGCCGTTGACGGTGAAGCGGTGCTGCGCGTCGCAGCAGGCCACCGTGTCGCCACCGACCCCCACCACGCGCTTGACCATGGTCGCGTTGCCCCAGGTCGGGTCGTGGAAGACCACGATGTCGCCGCGCCCGATCCGGTTGCCGTCCACCGTGCGGGCCAGCACGGTGTCGCCGGCCGCGATGGTGGGGGCCATCGAACTGGTGGGCACCGCGTACGGACGGTAGTCCAGCGCGATCATCCCGAAGCCGCCCAGCAGCAGCCCGAGGCCCAGAACCAGGGCCACCCCCTGCAGCACCGCGCCGATCTCCGGGCGCCGCCGGGCGGGCCGGGCCGGGCCGGTGGACGCGGCGGCGGAGCCGGCCGGACCGGGGGTTTCTTCGGCGAGCCTGCTCATCGGGACCGTCCTGGGTACGAGGGACCGGACACGGCGGCGGGCCGTGGCACGTCCGAGCAGATTACTCGTCGGTACCACGGCCCGCGCAAGAGCCGAGCAGGGAGGAACAAGGGCCGAGCGGCCGGCGGAGCGGCTAGGTCCTGTCCGGCCGATCTTGCCGGGCGGACAGGGCCTAGTCGCGACGCTTGCGCCGCAGCCACAGGGCCACCGGCATGGTCCCCACCACACCGAGGGCCGGCGGCACCAGGCCCTCGGCCGAGATGCCCTTCTGGTCGAAGGTGGAGGGCACCGGCAGGGTGGCCCAGTGGTTCACCGGCCAGGCCACCACGAAGGCCCGCCCGACCACGTCGTTCACCGAGACGAAGCCGCCGCCCGGCTCGCTCTTGGTCGGCGGCTGGTCCTGGTGGAAGCGCGAGTCGAGCGAGTCGTTGCGGTGGTCGCCCATCACCCAGATCGCGTTCGCCGGCACCTTGACCGGCCCGAACGGCGTGCCGCCGCACGGGTTGGGGGGCACCATGCCGGGCGTGTAGACGTACGGCTCGTTCAGCGCGACCCCGTTGACCTTGAGCGGCCCGTTGCCCTGGCACTCCACGGTGTCACCTGCGACCCCGATCACGCGCTTGATCAGGTCCTTCTCGTTGGCCGCCGGCATCAGGCCGATGAAGCTGAGCACGTCCTGGACGCCCCGGACCACCGAGTTGGAACTCTGCTGGGCGGTCTCGCCGTCGCCCAGCCAGCCGCCCGGGTCGTGGAAGACCACCACGTCGCCGCGGTCCGGCTTGGCGCCGAACCACGGGGTCAGCTTGTCGACCAGCACCCGGTCGCCGATCTGCAGGGTCTGCTCCATCGACGCGGAGGGGATCGAGAAGGCCTGGACGAAGAAGGTCTTGATGACCAGCGCCAGGACCAGCGCGATACCGATCAGGATCGGCAGTTCCTTCCAGAACGAGCGCTGCTTGCGCTCGCCACCACCGGGCTTCTCCGGCACGTCGTCCACCTCGTCCGGCACCGGCGGCCGGCCTGCTCCGGACTGCCCGGGCGCGCCGTTGTCGGGCAGCTCGCCCTCACCGTGGCCGCCGCCGGGCCCGCCAGGGCCGTCGGTGGGCTCGGATGGCTGTCCGGATTCGGTGGACTGGGCCGTGCGGCCGCCGGAACCCTCAGGCTCGCCGGCCCCGCGGGCGCCGATCACCAGATCCCCCACGACATCTCCTCCCTGCTGTGCGGACGACTGTCGTCCGCGCTCACCAGTGCCGCACAGCCGGCACCACGCCTGTGACCGACCGTGAACCCGGGTCCGGCCGTCCGTCGTCGGACGGCCGGACACCAGCACAGCCTTCGGAACCGTCCCCACGGCCGCGCCGGGGAACGTCTGCACTTCTCTATCACCCCGAGTGGTCCACCCGGGTCTTCCCACACGGCGGCCCGATGGACCGGACGGACCGTCAGTCCGCGCCCGCCGACCGGCGAGCCGCCCGCCAGCGCCGCCGCGCAGCCGGTGAGCCACCGGTGAACGCCCCGAGCCGACGTCGCAGCACGGCAGGCGATACGCCCAACATCCCCATAACGAGTGAGGGTTCCAAGGGATCCGGGCCGGCACCCGGGGATTGTCCGGCCGTCGGTGCGCCCAGGGCCGCCGGGGTGCCGTAGGTCGGCTGGGAGAGCCAGTGCAGGCGGTTCAGCGGCCAGCCGATCAGGAAGGCGCGGCCGATCACGTTCGAGACCGGCACGGTGCCCTGCCACTGCCCGTCCATGTGGTAGCGCGAGTCGGCCGACAGGTCGCGGTGGTCCCCCATCACCCACAGGCGCCCCTTGGGCACCGTGACGTGGAACGGCATCCGCGAGGGCGGGTTGCCGGGTGCGAGGTAGGGCTCGTCGATCGGGCTGCCGTCGACCGTGATCCGGCCGCTGTTGTCGCAGCAGACCACGGTGTCGCCGCCGACCCCGATCACCCGCTTGATCAGGTCCTGCTCGTTGGACGAGGGCAGCAGCCCGACGAAGCTGAAGGCGTCCTTGACGCCCCGGGTGATCGGCCCGTCGCTGCCGGCGCCGGGACTGTTCTCCAGCCAGCCGCCCGGGTCCTTGAAGACCACCACGTCGCCGCGCTGCGGCGTGCTGCCGAACCAGGGGGTGAGCTTGTCGACCAGCACCCGGTCGCCGATCTGGATGGTCTGCTCCATCGAGCCGGAGGGGATCACGAAGACCTGCACGAAGAAGGTCTTGAGCGTCAGCGCGATCAGCAGCGCGACCACCGCGATCACCGGCACCTCGCGCAGCAGCGAGCGCCGGCCCTTGCGGGCGGCCCGCCGCGCGGTGCGGCGGCGCTGGGCGCGGCCGCGAGCGGCGGGCGACGGCGTCCCGGCCTCCTCGGCGGTCTCGGCCTGCGCCGGTTCCGCCGCCCTACCGCGTGCCCCCATGGCCACCGCCCCTCGCTGCCGCGGCGATCGCCGCGAAGCCGGCCGGGGTGTCCAGCGCGGACCAGTGCCCGACCGGGAAGACCACCCAGTCGGCCCGGCCGATCACCTTGGCGACCGGGACGAAGCCGCCCCCGGGGTCGCCGAGGTGGTCCCGGGAGTCGCTGGAGGCGCTGCGGTGGTCGCCCAGCACGAAGAGCTCGCCGGGCGGCACCTGGACGTCGAAGCCCACGTCGGAGGGCGTGTCACCAGGGTGGAGGTAGTCCGACTCGGCCAGCGGCACGCCGTTGACGGTCAGCGCCCGGTCGCCGGGCCGGTAGGTCACCCGGTCGCCGCCGACCCCGATCACCCGCTTGACGAAGATCGAGCCGTCCGAGCCCGCCAGGCCCAGCGCGGCGCCGAACTTGCGCAGCTCGGTGCCCAGGCCGATCGCGTTGTCGCCGCCCGGCACGAAGGAGTCGGTGCCGTCGAAGACCACCACGTCGCCGCGCTCGACGGTGCCGCCGAACTGGTAGGCGAGCTTGTCCACCACCAGCCGGTCGCCGGGGCGCAGCGTGTTCTCCATCGAACCGGAGGGGACCACGAAGGGCTGCGCGACGAAGATGTTGACCAGCAGCAGCACCAGCACGCAGACGGCACCGAGCTTGGCCAGGTAGCCCAGGCTCCAGCGAGGCGGCAGCTCCGCGGCGACATCAGCCTCGACGGCATCGGTCTCGACGGTATCGGTCTCGACGGCAGCATCTTCGACCGCGGCACCTTCGACCGTGGCCTCCTCGGTGCCGGCGGCCGGCGCCGAAACGGCCGCGGACCGCGACGGCGCCCCCGCACCCGCAGGTGCCGAGGTGCCGTCGCGGTCCGCGATCGGTTCATGCGTGCTCATCGGGCTGAGCTTAGCGGCCAACCCTGAGCGTGCCGCACCCCCCGGGCGAGCCCGGGGCGGCGACTCAGCGGTCGCGCTTCTCCTTGATCTTCGCGGCCTTGCCGCGCAGGTCACGGAGGTAGTACAGCTTGGCGCGACGGACGTCACCGCGGGTGAGGACCTCGATCTTCTCGACGACCGGGGTGTGCACCGGGAAGGTGCGCTCCACGCCGACGTTGAAGCTCACCTTGCGGACGGTGAAGGTCTCACCGATGCCCGCACCGTGGCGGCGGATCACGACGCCCTGGAAGATCTGGATACGAGAGCGGTTGCCCTCGATGACCCGGACGTGGACCTTCAGGGTGTCACCGGCGCGGAAGGCCGGGATGTCGGTGCGCAGCGAAGGCGCGTCGACGGCAGCGAGCTTGTTGCTCATGATGCTCTCCATCGCAGGCGCCACGGGCCGCCCACGGAAAAATCGTCACAATGGGGTGCGTTGCGGGTCGCTTCGGCCCTCGATGATCCCCCCGTGGCGAGGGCACCGGACCACCGGACCACCTGACGGAGTCCCGGCGACAGACAACAGCCGCCTATTCTTCCACAGCTTCGGCGGCCTGAAGAAATCGGCCCTGCCGCTCGTCCCAGCCGAGGCCGAGCACGCTGAGCGCCTCGCGCTCCTTCTTGTCGAAATCCTCGGGCCGCCAGCGCCCCACCAGGTCGGGCCGGTTGGCCAGGGTGCGGGCGAAGGCCTGCTCGCGCCGCCAGCGGGCGATCTTGCCGTGGTTGCCGCTGAGCAGGACCTCGGGCACCTCCCGGCCGCGCCACTGGGCGGGCTTGGTGTAGACCGGGCCCTCCAGCAGGTCGGCCATCGCGCCGGGGGCGAAGGAGTCGTCCCGGTGCGACTCGGCGTTGCCGAGCACGCCGGGCAGCAGTCGGGCGATCGCCTCGACCATCACCAGCACCGCGACCTCGCCGCCGGCCAGCACGTAGTCACCGATCGAGGCCTCGACCACCGGCATCCGGGTGGCGGCCTCCTCGATCACCCGGCGGTCGATGCCCTCGTACCGGGCCGGCGCGAACGCCAGCCACGGGCGCCCGGCCAGCTCCTGGGCGAGCTGCTGGGTGAACGGCACCCCGCTCGGGGTGGGCACCACCAGCGTCGGCACCTCCCCCTCGGGTCCGGCCGCGAGCACCGCGTCCAGCGCCTCGCCCCACGGCTCGGGCTTCATCACCATGCCGGGGCCGCCGCCGTACGGGGTGTCGTCCACCGTGCGGTGCACGTCGTGGGTCCAGGACCGCAGGTCGTGCAGGTGCACGTCGAGCTGGCCGCGGGCGCGGGCCTTGCCGACCAGCGAGACGTTCAGCGGCTCCAGGTACTCGGGGAAGATCGTGACGACGTCGAGCCGCATCCCCTGACCGTCGCTCATCGCTCGCTCTCCGGTCCGCCGTCGACCTCGGCCTCACCGTCGTCGATCAGCCCGCGCGGGGGGTCGATGACGCAGCGCTGGTTCTCCAGGTCGATGGTCGGCACGATCCTCTCGACGAACGGGACCAGCACCTCGGTGCCGTCGGCCTTGGTGACGGTCAGCAGGTCCTGGTAGGGCAGGTGGACCACCTCGGTCAGCTCGCCGACCGGGGTGCCGTCGAGCAGCACCACGTCCAGGCCGATCAGCTGGTGGTCGTAGTACTCGTCCTCTTCCTCCGGCCGCTCCTCCGGGTCGACCTCGGCGATCAGCATGGTGTTGCGCAGCGCCTCGGCGGCGGTGCGGTCCTTGACGCCCTCGAAGCGGATCAGCAGCCGGCCGCTGTGCACCTTGCCGGACTCGACGGTCAGCGGCCCGACGGCGGCGGGGTCGGTGAGCAGCACCGCGCCGGGCCCGAGCCGCAGCTCCGGCTCGTCGGTGCGAACCTCGACGAAGACGTCCCCCCTGATGCCGTGGGCACGGCCGATCCGGCCGACGACGAGCTGCACGGTGCACTCCTGAGTACTGGTACCGAGACGGTGTTGCCTGAGAAGAAACAGATCCGGCCGGGACGCATGACGCGTCCCGGCCGGATCAGAAGACGACGGTGGTCGTCAGTGGATGTTGTCCACGTCGACCAGGTCGACCCGGACGTTGCGACCGCCGAGCGCGCCCACCACAGTGCGCAGCGCACGTGCGGTGCGACCGCCACGGCCGATCACCTTGCCGAGGTCATCAGGGTGCACCCGCACCTCGATGCTGTTACCCCGGCGCAGGTTGCGCGAGCGCACCTGGACATCCTCGGGGTGCTCGACAATGCCCTTCACCAGGTGATCGAGGGCGTCCTCGATCACGCTCAGGCCTCGGTGGAAGCGGCGTCGGCGTCAGCCTCGGCCTTGTCCGACTTCTTGGCCTTCGGGGTGATGGCGACACCGGTGGTGGCGTCCTCGAAGCCGGCGACGGCCTTCGCGAACAGGTGCGAGAAGTCCTCGACCTTGGGCTCGGCGACGAGCAGCGGGGCCGGGGCGGGCAGGCCCTTGAACTTCTGCCAGTCACCGGTCAGCTTGAGGATGGCGAGCACCGGCTCGGTCGGCTGGGCGCCGACGGACAGCCAGTACTGGGCGCGGTCGGTGTCGACCTCGATCTTCGAGGGGTTGTAGGTCGGCTGGTAGATGCCGATCTCCTCGATCGCACGACCGTCACGCTTGGTGCGCGAGTCGGCGACGACGATGCGGTAGTGCGGGGAGCGAATCTTGCCGAGACGCTTGAGCTTGATCTTGACTGCCACGGGAGTGGATTCTCCTGGAGTTGACGTGGGTGAGCGACCGCACCACCGCGTGGGGTTGCGGGGGTCGGCCGTTCGAATGACACGCCAGCCGTAGGCGAGAGGGTTCCTGTTGGCTGCCGGGTATCAGCTATCGATTGTGCCACACCGGGCGCGGCTCCCCCGACCGGGGCGGATCCGGTCAGGGGAGCGGCGCACTCAGGTGATCTTGAACGGCTGCTGGCAGGCGCCGCAGACGATCGAGGCCTGGGCCAGCACCGACGGCACCACCCGGACGTTGCGACCGCAGCCGCAGACGGCCTTGACCCGGACGCCGCCGCCCGAGGAGCCGTGCCGGGCCGCCGGACCACGGAACGCGCGCAGCACTCCGCCGTCGGGAGTCCCGGCCACCGCCTGCTGGTGGGCGCCGAGGGCGCCCTCCAGCCGCTCGATGGTCGCGGCGTACCGCTCCTGGGTCTCGGCGAGCATGGTCACCTGCGAGAAGCCGCTACTGGCGTGCGGCTCCACCGGGTGCGCCAACCCCAACTCCGAGGCGAGCAGCAGGAATCGACGGTTGTGGTAGCGCCCGGCCCGGGAGGTGTCCCGGATGTCGCGGGCGGCGGCCAGACCGTGGGCGGCCTCGTGCAGCAGCCGCTCGAAGCCGAGCTGGGTGCCGCAGGCCGAGGACGACTCGCCGATCAGCGCCTCGGGCGAGGCGAGATCGGGCAGGTCGCGATGGTAGGCCTGGATGTCGCTCCAGGCGGCGGCCAGTTCGGCCGCGAGGACGAGGGGCTGTGTCGTGCTCACGCTATGCCAACGAGGGAGTGGGTTCCGACGTTCCATTCTTGAGCGCTCACCGGGAATTCCCGGAGAACTCTCAGCTGGGCGAGACAATGCCCGTGTTGAGCGTTCGAATTCTGACGCAAGACCAACCCCCTCGGTGTCCGCACCCGCCGTTCGTCGCCGGGTCGCCCGATTCCCGGGCACGGCGGAGCGCCGCGCCGCGTTGTTTCGGCCCGGGCCCTGACGAGATTTTGACAGGGCCACGGGCCGTTCACCGTACCGCTAGTTCGCCCGCACTGGGAGTTGACCGGCCAGTAGACGAGGCGTCGTCACCTACTGGTTACTCAATCAGTGAGGGGATAACCCATTCAGTACGCCCGCGCGACGATCGCGACATTGCCTTCCTGATCGTCGGCGGCCGGCACCGAGCCGTCCGCGGCGACGATGCAGCGCACCGAAACGCCCTGCTCGGCAAGCTTCGCCTCGCCCTGCGGGCCGAGCTCGGCCCAGGAGATCCGACCCCAGCCGGTGGCCGCGGCCTCGACGCACTCGTCGAGGGTCTTCACGTCCACCGTGCGGGACTCGCGGCGCTCGCGGGACTGGCGCAGCAGCAGCGCCTGGTCCTCCTCCAGGATGCCGGGCAGCAGCGCGGCCAGGCCGTCGATCGCCACCGGCTCCTTGCCGCCGGGGATGCGACGGGCCAGCATCGCGGTGCCGGCCTCCAGGTCGCGCGGGCCGACCTCGATCCGCAGCGGGACGCCCTTGAGCTCCCAGTCCACCGCGCGGCGGCCGAACGGGGTGTCGGTGCGGTCGTCCACCACGGTGCGGATGCCGGCCGCCTCCAGGGCGGCACCGATCTCGCGGACCTTGGCGATCACCGCGTCGTCGCCCTTGATCGCCAGCACCACGGCCTGGGTGGCGGCCAGTCGCGGCGGCACCCGCAGGCCGTTGTCGTCGCCGTGCGACATGATCAGGCCGCCGACCATCCGGGTCGAGACGCCCCAGGAGGTCTGCCAGACGTACTCGCGCTCGGCGCCCTGCAGCTGGTAGGTGGTGTTGAAGGCCTTGGCGAAGTTCTGGCCCAGCTCGTGGCTGGTGCCCATCTGCAGCGCCTTGCCGTCGCCCATCATGCCCTCGAGGGTGAGGGTGTTGATGGCGCCGGCGAACCGCTCCTTGGCGGTCTTGCGGCCGAGCACCACGTCGATGCCGAGCACGTTGGTCATGAAGTCGCCGTAGACGTCCGTGTGGATCATCGAGGCGTAGGCGCGGGCGTCCTCGTAGGTCGCGTGCGCGGTGTGGCCCTCCTGCCAGAGGAACTCGGTGGTGCGCAGGAAGACGCGCGGGCGCAGCTCCCAACGGACCACGTTGGCCCACTGGTTGATCAGCAGCGGCAGGTCGCGGTGACTCTGCACCCACTTGGAGAAGTACTCGTTGATGATCGTCTCGGAGGTCGGCCGGACCACGACCGGCTCCTCGAGCTCCTTGCCGCCGCCGTGGGTGACCACCGCGAGCTCGGGGGCGAAGCCCTCGACGTGCTCGGCCTCCTTGGTGAGGTAGGACTGCGGGATGAACATCGGGAAGTAGGCGTTCTGCGCGCCCGCCTTCTTGATCCGCGCGTCCATCTCCTGCTGCATCCGCTCCCACAGCCCGTAGCCGTACGGTCGGATGACCATGGTGCCGCGCACCGGACCGTTGTCGGCCAGCTCGGCCTTGTTGATCAGATCCTGGTACCAGCGCGGGAAGTCGTCCGCCTGGGGGGTGAGAACGGGAGCCTTTGCCATGGGGCGAATCGTACGGTGCCCGGCGGGCCGAGTGTGAATCGCTGCCGGTCGACGGAACGGCACGGCCGGCAGCCGGGGGGCGCACGCCCAGCGGGCTCGCGTGCACCGGCGTGCTCCTCTGGACGCCGCGCCCGCGCCGCGCTTCGCTTGAGTCGGGGTCGACAGTGGGGGGAGCAGTAGTGGGGGAGCATTCGCAGCACGTCCGACCGGACCTGATGGGAGGCCACCAGATGGCTTCAGCGCACGGCACGGCCATGGCAGCACGGCTCCAGGCGATCCAGCCCACGCCCGCGGCACGGGCCCGCGACTGGGCCGAGATCCAGGAGCGCACGCTGGTCCCGCTGTACGACGCGGTGCACCAGCGGCTGACCGTCGGCCAGGGCGTCAGCCTGCTGGACCTGGGCTGCCGTTCGGGGCTCGCACTGCTGCTGGCGGCCGGGCGGGGGGCGCGGGTGGCCGGTCTGGAGCCCGATCCGGAACTGCGCGAGCTGGCCAGGGCGCGCCGGCTGTGGGTGACGGCGGGGGCGCCCGCCACCCGGACGGCGCACGACGCGGTCACCGTCTTCGAACCGCTACGGCTGGCCGAGCAGCCGCTGCGGGCGGCCCAGGAGGCGGCCCGCCTGGTGCCGCTCGGCGGCCTGGTGGCGCTGGCCGCCCTCGGGCCCGAGCAGGACTGCCAGAGCGCCGCGGTGCTGGAGGTGGCTCGGCGGCGCGGCGGCCCGCGAAAGGTCGCCGACCCGTTCGGGCTCAGCGGGCCGGGTGAGTTGCCGGCTCTGCTGGCCGGCGCCGGTCTGCGGCTGGTCGCGAGCTCCACGGTGACCTGCCCGTTCGGCTACCCCGACCCGGACAGCGCGGTGCGCGGGCTGCTCGCCACCGGCTGGTTCGACGCGGCGATCGCATATGCGGGCGCCGCTCCGGTGGCCAAGGAGGTCGCCGAGGCGCTGCACCCGTTCACCCGGGCGGATGACACGGTCTGGCTGGCCAACACCTTCCGGTACGTGATCGGCCGGCGGACCTGACGCAGTGGCCGCGGACCTGACGTGGTCTCAGTCCGGAGTCCGCGCAATCCCGTCCATCAGCAACGCCGCCGGACAGGCCCTAGGCCGGCGACCCCGCCGGACGCCACTCCTCCGCGGTCAGCGCGAACCGCTCGTGGTCGCGCCAGGCCCCGGCCAGGAAGAGCATCCGCGGGGTGAACCCCTCGTGCCGGAAGCCGAGTCGAGTCGCCAGCGCGATCGACCGCTTGTTCTCCGGCTGCACGTTGATCTCCAGCCGGTGCAGCCCGAGCCCGCCGGCGGTCTGGTCCGCGAAGCAGGCGTCCAGCACCAGCCGCATGCCCTCGGTCATCCGCCCGGTGCCCGCGTAGGGAAGGTAACTGTCGTAGCCGAGCGCGGCGTTGCAGTAGCGGCCCATCACGATGTTGGACACGTTGCACTTGCCGACCAGGCCGCCGTCGGCCGTGTCGACGATCAGAAAGGTGCGCAGTCCAGGACCCTGACGCTGCAACAGGTCCGGCAGCCCATCCGGCTCCACCGGGTTCCAGCGCCCGATGTGCTCGGCGGAGCGCCGCACCGCCGCGGCGTACAGCACGGCATCGGAGGGCCTGGGGGCGCGAATGGTCACACGGCTCATCCCAACATCATCGGGCATGCGAAGGGCCGGTCGTCACGACCGGCCCTTCGACTCGTCAGCTCGAGTCGTCCTGCTCGACTCCCGAGCTCAGGTCCCGCTCAGAGCAGGTCCTTGAACTCCTTGGGCAGCTCGAAGTCGCTCGGCCCCTTGCCCGCGCCGAGCCCGAACGCACCGCCCTGGGCCGGCTCCTGCGCCGCGCCCGGGCCCAGCGCCCGGCGCTCGGCGGCGGCCGCCTCCTCCTGGGCCCGCTTGAGCGGGTTGCCGCTCTTGCGCTTGCCCTTGGCGGCCGGCGCCTTCTTGCCCGACTTCTTGCCGCCGCCACCCATGCCCGGGATCCCCGGCATGCCCGGGATGCCCTTGCCGGAGGCCATCGCGGTCATCATCTTGCGCGCCTCGAAGAAACGCTCGACCAGGTTGCCGACCTCACCCACGCCGACGCCCGAACCCTTGGCGATGCGCAGCCGGCGCGAGCCGTTGATCATCTTCGGGTCGGTCCGCTCGGCCGGGGTCATCGACTTGATGATCGCGCCGACCCGGTTGACGTCCTTGTCGTCGATGTTGTTGATCTGGTCGCGGATCTGGCCCATGCCCGGCAGCATGCCGAGCAGCTTGGAGATCGAGCCCATCTTCTGGACCTGCTCCAGCTGGGACAGGAAGTCGTCGAGCGTGAAGTCCTTGCCGCCGCCCTGCAGCTTGGCGGCCATCTTCTCGGCCTCGGCCTGCGAGAAGGTCTGCTCGGCCTTCTCGATCAGCGAGAGCATGTCGCCCATCCCGAGGATGCGCGAGGCCATCCGGTCCGGGTGGAAGGCGTCGAAGTCGTCGACCTTCTCGCCGTTGGAGGCGAACATGATCTGCCGGCCGGTGACGTGGGCCACCGAGAGGGCCGCGCCACCGCGGGCGTCGCCGTCCAGCTTGGAGAGCACCACACCGGTGAAGTCGACGCCCTCGAGGAAGGCCTGCGCGGTGGTGACCGCGTCCTGGCCGATCATCGCGTCGACGACGAACAGGACCTCGTCCGGGTTGACCGCGGCCCGGATGTCGGCGGCCTGCCGCATCAGCTCGGCGTCGATGCCCAGGCGCCCCGCGGTGTCGACGATGACGACGTCGTACTGCTTCTGCTTGGCGTACTCGATCGCGTCGGCGGCCACCTTGACCGGGTCACCGACGCCGTTGCCCGGCTCGGGGCCGTAGAAGGCGACGCCGGCCCGGTCGGCCACCACGTTCAGCTGGGTGACCGCGTTCGGGCGCTGCAGGTCGCAGGCGACCAGCAGGGGGGTGTGCTTCTGCTGCTTCAGCCAGAAGCCGAGCTTCCCGGCCAGCGTGGTCTTACCGGCACCCTGCAGACCGGCCAGCATGATCACGGTGGGGCCGGTCTTGGCGTACCGCAGTCGGCGGGTCTCGCCACCGAGGATGTTGACGAGCTCCTCGTTGACGATCTTGATGATCTGCTGCGCCGGGTTCAGCGCGCCGGAGACCTCGGAGCCGAGCGCGCGCTCCTTGACCTGCTTGATGAAGGCCCGCACCACCGGCAGCGCGACATCCGCCTCCAGCAGGGCGATCCGGATCTCCCGGGCGGTGGCGTCGATGTCCGCCTCACTGAGGCGGCCCTTGCCCCGGAGGTTCTTGAACGTCGCTGCGAGGCGGTCGGAAAGAGTGTCGAACACGTCGGTCGCGGGTCCCTTGCGGCATCGGTATGAGTACGGTCGTCGCCCACCAGGGTATCCGGCCGCCCCGGGCTTGGGTCCCACCCGGTCAGCACAAGGCCTGCCGCACCTCCTCGGCCACCTTGCGGGCCACCGCCTCGGCGAGCGGTTCGCCCGCGGTGTCGGTGAGGTAGAACGCGTCCACCGCGTCCGCCCCCAGCGTGCTGACGTGCGCGGTGCGCACCCGCACCCGCGCCGCGTCCAGTGCCCGGCCGATCCGGTGCAGCAGGCCCGGGGCGTCGTGCGCGCGCACCTCCAGGACGGTCGCGGTGGCCGAGACGCCGCCGGGGGCCACCGTGACCACCGGCGGCGGGGTGCTGATCCCCGGGCGACGGGGCACCGCCGCGTCGCGCTCGGCCAGCCGGCGGCCGGGGTCCAGCGAGCCGTCCAGGGCCCGGCGCAGGTCGGCGCGGAGCCGGGTCGCCTCGGGCAGCTCGCCGAACTCGGCGGCCACCCGCCAGGCGAACAGCAGCACCGGTCCCGCACCGATCGGGTCCAGCTCGCGCAGGGTGAGCGAGCGGACGGTGAGCCGGTTCAGCGCGAGCACCCCGGCGACCGTGCCGAGCAGGCCGGGACGGTCCGGGATGGCCAGCGCCAGTTCCACGCCCATCGGCTCGCCCAGCGGCTCCCGGGGCGGCTCACCGGCCGCGCCCACGGCCGGCTCGACCAGCACGGCACGCAGCGTCAGGGACGGCTCGCCGGTCCGGGCCGCCTCCACCGCGAGCCGCTCCTCCTCGGCGGAGGCCGCGGCGAGCGGTTCGGCGACCGGACTCCCGGCCAGCACCACGGCCACCCGCTCCACCAGCCCGGTCACCAGCGAGGCCCGCCAGCTGCTCCAGGCGGCCGGCCCGGTCGCGGTGGCGTCCGCCTCGGTCAGCGCGTGCAGCAGTTCCAGGTGCTGGGCGGTGCCGACCACCTTGGCGAGCATCTCGACGGTGGCCGGATCGTTCGGATCGCGCCGGGTCGCGGTGTCGATCAGCGTCAGGTGGTGGCGCACCAGCAGCGCCAGGGTCTCGGTGTCGTCCTGGTCGAAGCCCATCCGGGCGGCCACGTCGCGCACGATCACCTCACCGGCCTGCGAGTGGTCGCCCGGCCAGCCCTTGCCCAGGTCGTGCAGCAGCGCGGCGACCAGCAGCAGGTCGGGGCGGGAGACCCGGCGGGTCATCGCGGCGGCCTTCACCGCGGTCTCCACCAAGTGCCGGTCCACCGTCCAGGTGTGCACCGCGTTGCGCTGAGGACGGCAGCGCACCCGCTCCCAGTCCGGCAGCAGCCGGGTGATCAGGCCCTCGGCCTCCAGCGCCTCCCAGACCGGCAGGCAGGCCTCCCCCGCGCCCAGCAGGGTGATCAGCTGCTCGCGCGCCTCGTCGGGCCAGGGCACCGGCAGCGGCTTGGTCTCGGTGGCCAGTCGGCGCACCGTGGCGTACCCGACCACCAGCCCGGCCTGCGCGGCGGCGGCCGCCGCGCGCAGCGCCAGCACGGGGTCGGCCGCCGGACGCGCGCCCTGCGCGAGCACCGCCTCGCCGTCCTGCTCGACCACGCCCTCGGCCAGCGGCCGGCGGGCCACCAGGCCGCGGGCCACCGCGTCCGCGCCGCCCGACCGGCCCGCGCCGCCCAGGCCGAAGCGGAACGGACGCCGGCCGCGGGAGCCGCGCGCCGCCAGCAGCCGGTCGACGGCCCGCCAGGTCACGTCGCTCGCGTAGGAGACGGTCCGGGCCGCCTGGTAGACCTGGCGCAGCAGGGTGTCCGCGTCCAGCACGCCGAGGGCGCCGGCCACCCGGTCCTGTTCCTGCAACGCGAGCCGCTCGGTGGCCCGTCCGGTGGCCAGGTGCAGCGCGTCGCGCACGTCGCTGAGCCGGCGCTGGGCGGCGTCCAGGCCCTCCCGGGGCGCGTCGGCCAGCCAGGAGGCGGCGATCGCGTCGAGCGCGACCACGTCGCGCAGGCCGCCGGCCGCCTCCTTCAGGTCGGGCTCCAGCAGGAAGGCCAACTGGCCGTGCCGCTCGGCCCGTTCACGACAGAGCGCGCGCAGCTCGGGCAGCCGCTCGGCGGCCTTGGCCCGCCAGTCGCCCAGCACCGCCGAGCGCAGCGCGCCGGTCAGCTCGGCGTCACCGGCGATGTGCCGGGCGTCCAGCAGGCCCAGCTGCGCCTTCAGGTCGGCGGCGGCCACCGCGCGCGCCTCGGCGGGCTTGCGCACCGCGTGGTCCAGGCCCACCCCGCTGTCCCAGACCGGGTACCAGAGCCGCTCGGCCAGCTCACCGACCGGGCCGCCGTCGTGCAGCAGCAGCAGGTCCAGGTCACTGCGCGGGGAGAGTTCGCCGCGCCCGTAGCCGCCGACGGCGACCAGCGCGACGCCGCCCCGGTCACCGCCCGCCGCGGCGAGCAGCGCGGCGAGCCAACGGTCCGTCAACTCGGCCAGCGCGCTGCGGCGTTCGCGTCCGACCAGGTCGGGGTTGGTGAACAGGTCGGTGCGGGCCGACTGGTAGTCAATCATCACGGCGACTCCGTGGAACGGGCGAGCGGACCCGCGACGGGCTGGTCGCGGGTCCGCTGCTGCGTGAGGGTCAGAGCGCGTCGGGCCCGCGCTCGCCGGTCCGTACCCGGACCACGGTGTCCACCGGGACACTCCAGACCTTGCCGTCGCCGATCCGCCCGGTGCGGGCGGACTTGACCAGGACCTCGATCACTTCCTCGGCGTCGGCGTCCTCGACCAGCACCTCTATCCGGACCTTCGGCACCAGGTCGACGGTGTACTCCGCGCCCCGGTAGACCTCGGTGTGACCGCGCTGGCGGCCGTAGCCGCTGGCCTCGGTGACGGTCAGGCCCTGGACTCCGAAGGCCTGCAGCGCGTCCTTGACCGACTCCAGCTGGTGGGGCTTCACGACTGCGGTGATCAGCTTCATCGGGCGTCGACCTCGGTCTTCTCGGAGCTCTTGTCAGTGACTTTCCCGGGGGCTGTCCCAGCGGATCCCCCAGTGGCTGCCCCAGGTGCTGTCCCGGCGGCCGCAGGAGTGCTCAGCGCCCGGGCGAGGCTGGCCCCCACCGCGCTGAAGTCGTAGGCGGTCTCGGCGTGTTCGGCCTGGTCGATGCCGGCCAGCTCGACCTCCTCGGCGACCCGGAAGCCGATCGTCTTCTGGATCGCCTGGCCGAGCAACCAGGAGAGCACGAAGGAGTAGACCGCGACCACGGCCACGCCGATCGCCTGCTTGCCGAGCTGACTGAAACCGCCGCCGTAGAAGAGACCCTTGGCCGTCTGGCCCACGTGGCCGGTGGCGAAGAGGCCGATCAGCACCGAGCCGATCGCCCCGCCGACCGCGTGCACGCCCACCACGTCGAGCGAGTCGTCGAAGCCGAGCCGGTACTTGAGGCTGATCGCCGCCGCGCAGACGGCGCCGGCGATCAAGCCGATGGCGATCGCGCCGAGCATCGAGACCGAGCCACAGGCCGGGGTGATGGCGACCAGGCCGGCCACCGCACCGGAGGCGGCGCCGAGCGAGGTGAAGGCGCCGTGCCTGAGCTTCTCGTAGGCCAGCCAGCCGAGCATCGCGGCGGCGGTGGCGACCTGGGTGTTCATGAAGGCCATGCCGGCCACGCCGTTGGCGGCCAGCGCCGAGCCGGCGTTGAAGCCGAACCAGCCGAACCAGAGCAGCCCGGAGCCGAGCATCACCAGCGGCAGGCTGTGCGGGCGCATCGGGTCCTTCTTGAAGCCGACCCGCTTGCCCAGCACCAGGCAGAGCGCGAGACCCGCGACACCGGCGTTGATGTGCACGGCGGTCCCGCCGGCGAAGTCGATCACGCCCAGGTGGTCGACCAGCCAGCCGCCGTGGCCGTTGTCGCTGAAGAAGACCCAGTGCGCGACCGGGAAGTAGACCACGGTCACCCAGAGCGCCACGAACAGCGACCAGGCGGTGAACTTGGCCCGGTCCGCGATCGCGCCGCTGATCAGCGCCGGGGTGATCACCGCGAACATCAACTGGAAGGCGGCGAAGGCGGTGACCGGGATCGAGCCGTTCAGGTCGTTCAGACCGATCCCGCGCATCCCGAGGTGGTCGAGGTTTCCGATCAGGCCGGCGCCGGCGTCCTTGCCGAAGCTCAGGGTGTAGCCGTAGAGCACCCAGAGCACGCTGACGATCGCCAGCGCGATGAAGCTCATGACCAGCATGTTGAGCGTGCTCTTGACCCTGACCATGCCTCCGTAGAAGAAGGCCAGGCCCGGGGTCATCAACATGACCAGGGCCGCACTGATGAGCACGAAGGCGGTATCGCCCGCGCTGAAGCCGTCCGGCATCGGCGTCTCCTCCAGATGTCCGCCGCGCCACCCTCGGGATCCCTGTCCCGTGCCACCCGGGGTGTCGGCGATGAAGAGGAGAGTGCCGAAAGCGGGTTTCGGCCAGTGCGGCTCGGTGTTTCGCCGTCGTGACGCCGCCGACGCACCGGTTACGGGTACGTGAACTACGGCCGTGCCATGACAGGCCGTGAGGTACCGTACCGCCGCACAACACCCGGGGTGCGCAGGCGATCACCCCGGGTCCACCGAAAGGGTGAACGTTCAGACCGCCTCGTACTCCGGGATCTGATCCACCACCAGCTCGGCCAGCCGGTTGACGGCCCCGACCGAGCGGTAGTCCCGGCTGGCCGCCGCCGAGGTCTTGCGGACCCGGGTGTTGAGCCGCTCCGAGCGCACCTTCCCGGCGATGTCCACCGCCTCCTCGGCCACCGCAGCGGCCTGCTCCGGCTCGCCGCGCAGCAGGTGCACGCTGGCCATGCCGACCAGGTTGAAGGCGTAGGACCGGGTGTGGTTCTCCTTGTCCGCGCGGAACAGGTCCACTGCGGTGGCCATCACCGGCTCGGCCATCGAGGCGTACCGCGGGCTGCGCGAGGAGTGGTAGGCGAGGTCCCGGAAGGAGTGCGCGTTCTCCGCGTAGAGCTCCGCCTTGGAGAAGAACCGCAGCCAGTTGGGGTCCTGCTCGATCGGCCCGGCATCGGTGAAGGTGTCCTCGGCCAGCCGGACCGCGCGGGCGCAGCGGTTGACCTCGCCGATGTTGGAGTACGCCCGCGCCTCCATCGCGTAGAGCAGCGCCTGCTGGCGCGGCGGGGCGGTGTCCCGGCTGCCGTACTGGGCCAGGTGGATCAGCTCCAGCGCGTCCTCGCCGCGGTTCAGGTGGATCATCTGGCGGCTCATGTCGGTGAGGATCAGCGCGCCGAACGGACGGTCACCGGCCTCCTTGGCCGCGTGCAGCGCCAGCACGTAGTACTTCTGCGCGCTCGGGTGCATGCCCACGTCGTAGGACATCCAGCCGGCCAGGTGGGCGAGTTCGGCGGTCAGCCGGAAGAGCCGCTGGGTCACCTGCGGCGGGTAGGTCTCCTGCAGCAGGTCGGTGACCTCGTGCAACTGGCCGACCACCGCCTTGCGGCGCAGGCCGCCGCCGTTCTGCGCGTCCCACTGGCGGAACATCACGGTGGTCTGCTCGAGCAACTGGAGCTCCGGCTCGGAAAGCCGCCCGGTGTAGGGCTCGCCGCCGTTGGCCGCCGCCAGGATCGGGGTGGGCGAGCCGCCCGGACCCGGGGTGAGCCAGCGCTGCATCGGCTCGATCAGTGCGGCGCCGGCCGTCAGCGCCAGCGAAGTGCCCAGGAAGCCACGGCGGTTGAGCATCAGGTCGCTGCGCGAGTACTCGCTGATCAGCTGCACCGTCTGCGGCCCGCTCCACGGCAGGTCGACCCCGCCGCCGGCCACCGTGGAGACCGGGACGGCGGCGCGCAGGCCCAGGTCCTCGACCGCGACCACCGAGCCGAACCGCTCCGAGAAGAGGTCCGCCATGATCTTCGGGATCGGCTCGCGCGGTTGCTCGCCGTCCAGCCAGCGCCGCACCCGGGAGGTGTCGGTGCTGACGTGGTGCGCACCCAGCGTGCGGGCCTGGCGGTTGACCTGTCGGGCGAACTCGCCCTTGGACCAGCCGCTGCGGGCGAACCACGCCGTCAGTTTCTCGTTGGGCTGCTTCTCTGCCATTGAGGGTCCACCCCTGTCCGCGCGACCCCGCTCGGAGGTCTGCTCGTCTTCCCGCCCGCGCACCCAATGCCCTGGTCCGCGTGCTGAACGTAACCTGCCATGAGCCGTCCGGGGGATGGCTCGCCGGGAATCGCCACCATTCGCCACCCCCCGCAGTGGATCCGCGAGCCCGCCACCGGCGCTTCACTGGTAGCCGGACCCGCCCCGGCCCCGCCTGGCCGACGAAAACATTCAACGGCGCGCTCTGCCCGCCGCGCGCCGCCAAGCGAGAACGTACGCCGGACGCGAGAATTTGACGGTGCGTCACAATCCCGTAACCGCCGGCAACCGAATTCTGTTGGGGGAGGCATGGACAACCTGTTCGGCGATCTGAGGTTCGGCTCGCGCCGCCGTACCCGCGCCACTGCGTGCCGGGCCGCGGCCGAGTACGCCGGGCGCTGGGGCTGGACGGTCGCCCTCGGCGGCTCGCCGGCTCGCGCCGGGTCCGCCGCCCGGCTGCGGCCCGACGGCGGCTGCGCCTGCGGCCGCCCGCGCTGCGCCGCGCCAGGACTGCATCCACCGCTCGGCGCCCCGGGTCCCGAACTGCCCGCCGGCGCCGCCGCGCCCGAAGCCCGCGCGCTGTGGGACGGCGATCCGCAGGCCAGCGTGCTGCTACCGACCGGCCGCGGCTTCGACGTGCTGGACGTGCCCGAGCCGGCCGGGCTGCGCGCCCTGGTCCGGCTGGAGCGGATGGGCACCCAGGTCGGCCCGGTGCTCGCGGCGCCGACCGGCCGGCTGCTCTTCTTCGTGGCCCGCGGCACCGCCGAGAAACTGCCCGACCTGCTCTACCGGATGGGCTGGGACGACGCGGCGCTCGACCTCGGCTGCCACGGCGAGGGCGCCTACCTGGCCGCGCCGCCCACCGTGCTGCCGGGCCTGGGGCCGGTGCGCTGGCTGCGGCACCCCTGCCGGGAGAGCGCGGCCCGCCCGCCGGAGGCCCGGCTGCTGCTCGGCACCCTCGCCTACGCCTGCCACCGCGGCCGGGAGCGGGCGGTGGCGGCCCAACCGATGATGCAGTCGGCCTGGCTGGCCTCCTGAGACCGGCGCCACGAGCAGCCCGGCGCCCTCAGGCCCCGGCGCCTGAAAGCCCGGCGCCCTGAAAACCGGCGCCCTGAAAACCACTGGGCGCCCTCCCCGGTGGGAAGGACGCCCCGGCGGAGCCGACCGGCGGTCAGTCGCCAATCAGCGCGTCGACGAACGCACCCGGCTCGAACGGCGCCAGGTCGTCGGCGCCCTCGCCCAGGCCGATCAGCTTGACCGGCACGCCCAGCTCACGCTGCACCGCGACCACGATGCCGCCCTTCGCGGTGCCGTCCAGCTTGGTCAGCACGATGCCGGTGATGTCCACCACCTCGGCGAAGACCCGGGCCTGCACCAGGCCGTTCTGCCCGGTGGTGGCGTCCAGCACCAGCAGCACCTCGTCCACCGGGCCGTGCTTCTCGACCACCCGCTTGACCTTGCCGAGCTCGTCCATCAGGCCGGTCTTGGTGTGCAGCCGGCCCGCGGTGTCGATCAGCACGGTGTCGGCGCCCTCGGCGATCGCCTCCTTGACCGCGTCGAACGCGACCGAGGCCGGGTCGCCGCCCTCGGGCCCGCGGACGGTGCGCGCACCGACCCGCTCGCCCCAGGTCTGCAGCTGGTCGGCGGCGGCGGCGCGGAAGGTGTCGGCGGCGCCGAGCACCACCGTGCGGCCGTCGGCCACCAGCACCCGGCCGAGCTTGCCGGAGGTGGTGGTCTTGCCGACGCCGTTGACACCGACCACCAGGACCACCGCCGGGCGGCCGTCCTCGTGCTTGGCGGTCTTCAGCGTGCGGTCGGCCTCGGTGCCGATCAGCGCGACCAGCTCCTCCTGCAGCAGCGCGCGCAGCTCGGCCGGGGTGCGGGTGCCGAGCACCTTGACCCGGGTGCGCAGCCGTTCGACCAGCTCCTGGGTCGGGGCCACGCCGACGTCCGCCGTGAGCAGGGTCTCCTCGATCTCCTCCCAGGTGTCCTCGTCCAGCCGGTCCCGGGAGAGCAGGGCCAGCAGGCCCTTGCCGATCGAGTTCTGCGAACGCGACAGCCGCGAGCGCAGCCGGACCAGCCGGCCGGCGGTCGGCTCCGGCACCTCGACGGCGGGCGCCTCGACGGCCTGCTCGGCCTCGACCGCCTCGACGGCCCCCGCTGTCTCGACGGAGTCGGGGAGCTGGACCTCCTCGATGGTCTGCACCGGCGCCTCGCGCGGCGGCGCGGCCTCGTCACCGACCTGCGGCTCGCTCGGGGTCGTCGGCGCGACGGTGGTCGGGCGCTCGACCGGGGGCAGTTCCTTACGTCGTCTGCCGCTGACGACGAGGCCGGTGACCGCTCCGATGGCGACCACGGCGATGACTACGGCAAGGATCACGTATTCCATAACTCACCCAGTATCGGTGACACCGGGCCCCAGCGGCGGCAACCGTGCTCAGACCGTTGCCTCCCGCGGCTGCGGCGCCCGCCGCTCCCGGTGTTCCTCGCGCAGCCGCTGGCTGATCACCTGGGAGATCCCGTCGCCCTTCATGGTCACGCCGTACAGCGCGTCGGCGCACTCCATGGTCAGCTTCTGGTGGGTGATCACGATCAGCTGCGAGCTGTCCCGCAGCTCCTCCATGATCGCGATCAGCCGGCGCAGGTTGGTCTCGTCCAGCGCCGCCTCCACCTCGTCCATCACGTAGAACGGGCTGGGGCGGGCCTTGAAGATGGCGACCAGCATGGCCACCGCGGTCAGCGAGCGCTCGCCACCGGAGAGCAGCGAGAGCCGCTTGACCTTCTTGCCCGGCGGACGGGCCTCCACCTCGACGCCGGTGGTGAGCATGTTGTCCGGGTCGGTCAGCACCAGCCGGCCCTCGCCACCGGGGAAGAGCCGGGAGAAGACGCCCTCGAACTGGGCGGCGGTGTCGTGGAAGGCGGCGGCGAAGAGCTGCTCCACCCGCTGGTCCACGTCCCGGACGATCTCCAGCAGGTCGCGCCGGCTCTTCTTGAGGTCGTCCAGCTGCTCCCCGAGGAACTGGTGGCGCTCCTCCAGCGCGGCGAACTCCTCCAGCGCCAGCGGGTTGACCCGGCCCAGCTGCTGGTAGGCCTTCTCGGCCGCGCGCAGCCGCTTCTCCTGCTCGGCCCGGACGTACGGGCGGGCCTCCCCCGGCTCCTCTCCCTCCTCGGGCGGCTGCGCGGGCACCGGCTGGTCGGGGCCGAAGCCGGCCAGCAGCTCCTCCCCCTCGATGCCGAACTCCTCCAGCGCGCGGGCCTCCAGCTGTTCGATCCGCAGCCGCTTCTCGGCCCGCAGCACCTCGTCCCGGTGCCCGGCGTCGACCAGCTTGTCCAGCTCGTCCTTGAGTTCCCGGCCCCGCTCGCGGATCTCGCGCAGCGCGCTCTCCCGTTCGGCCCTGGCCCGCTCGACCGCCGTGCGCTCGGCGTCCGCCCGGCCCAGCGAGACCTCGAGGCAGCCGAGCAGCTGCCGGGCGCCGACCGCGACCGCCCCCGCCACCCGGGCCTGCACCGCGGCGTGGCGGCGGCGCTCGGCCGCCCGCGCCCTGGCCTCGCGCTCGGCACGGGCCGCGCGGTCCAGGCCGTCGGCCCGGCCGGCGAGCGAGCGGACCCGCTCCTCGTGGGTCCGCACCGCGAGCCGGGCCTCCAGCTCCGCCTGCCGGGCGGCGGTCCCGGCCCCGGCCAGCCGGTCGCGCTCGGCGGGGTCGGGCTCCTCGGACTGCTCCTCGGCCAGCTCCTCGGCGGCGGCGAGCCGCTCGGCCAGCTCGGCGGCGGCCTCGGCCGCGGCGGCCCGGCCCTCCTCGGCACGCCGCACGGCGGCGGCGGCGCGCTCGGCCTCGCCGGCGGCGGCCCGCGCCTGGCCCCCCAGCCGACCGAGCGAACCGGCCACCTCGGCGCGCTGCTTCTCGGTCCGGCGGCGCTCGGCGGCCAGCCGGTCCAGCTGCTCGGCGCACTCGCGGCGGTGGTCCTTGGCCTCGGCGAGCCGCTCGGCCAGTTCGGCGCAGCGGCCGGTCAGCTCCTCGATCGCGCGCGCCGCCGCGTCCACCGCGGCCTGGGTCTCCAGCTGGCTGGGCGGTCCGGCCGAGCCGCCCTGGGCGAGGTGGGCGGCCAGCAGGTCGCCGTCGGCGGTGACGGCGGTCAGCTCGGGGTGGGCGGCGAGCAGCCGGCGGGCGGCGTCCAGGTCGGCGACCACCGCGGTGCGGGCCAGCAGGATCCGCACCGCGTGCAGCAGCTCGGCGGGGCCTGCCACCAGCTCGGCGGCCCAGCGGGCCCCCTCGGGAGCGGGCCCGACCGGCTGCTCGGCACCGACCGAACCGGCCGGCCCACCCGCGATCAGCAGCGCCGCACGGCCCGCGTCCCGCTCGCGCAGCAGCCGCAGCGCGGCACTCGCCGCCTGCGGGTCGGCGACCGCGACGGCGTCGGCCGCCACGCCGAGCGCGGCGGCCACCGCCACCTCGTGCCCGGGGGTGACGGTGAGCAGCTCGGCCGCCGGGCCGAGCAGGCCGGCCAGCGGTTCGGCGCCGTCCAGCAGCGCTCCGGTGCCGTCCTTGCGCCGCAGGCCGAGCGAGAGCGCCTCGTGACGGGCCGTCAGGGCGGCGCGCTCCCGCTCCGCGACGGCCGCGGCCTCGCGGACCGCGCTCAGCTCCCGTTCGGCGCCGGCCAGCGCCTCACGCGCCTGCTCGTGCGCCGCCTCCAGCTGCTCGTCGCCGGATTCCAGGCCCGCGACCTGCTCCTGGAGCAGTTCCCACTCGGCCTGCGCGGCCTCGGCGCGCAGCGCGGCCTCGTCCCGGGCGGTGGCCAGGCGCTCGATCTCGGCCTGCGCGCCGGCGGCCCGGGAGGCGGCCGCGGCGGCCTGGCCCTGCAGCCGGGCGAGCCCTTCACGGCGGTCCGCCACCGCTCGGGCGGCCGCCTTGAGCCGCTGCTCCTCCTCGGTGAGCGCGCGCTCGGCGGCGGCCCTGGTCTCCACCGCCTCGGCCAGCGCGTACTGGGCCTCCTCCAGTGCCTCGGCCAGCGCGGCCTCCTCGGCCCGGACCCGCTCGGCCTCGGCGGCCAGTTCCTCCGGGTCGCGACCGCGCCGTTCCTCGGCCTGGTCCGCGCTGCCGGCGTGCCGGACCTTGGCCTCGGCCAGGCCGATCGTCCCCCTGGTGCGTTCGACCAGCGCGGAGAGCTGGTACCAGGCCTGCCGGCTGGCCTCCAGGCGCGGCCCGAGCTGCTCGACCTGCGCCTCCAGCACCGCCTCCCGCTGCCGGGCCCGCTGCAGTTCCTGTTCCACGGCCGACTGGCGCAGCCGCAGCGCCAGCTCGTCCGCCACCTCGGCCTTTATGGCCTGACGCAGCGTCAGCAGATTGTCGGCGAGCAGCCGCAGCCGGGCGTCGCGCAGCTCGGCCTGGATCCCGGCGGCCCGCCTGGCGATCTTGGCCTGCCGGCCGAGCGGGCCGAGCTGGCGGCGCAACTCGGCCACCAGGTCCTGCACCCGGTTGAGGTTGGCGGCCATCGCGTCCAGCTTCCGCAGCGCCTTCTCCTTGCGCTTGCGGTGCTTGAGCACGCCGGCGGCCTCCTCGATGAAGGCACGGCGGCCCATCGGGTCGGCGTGCAGCACGGAGTCCAGCCGGCCCTGGCCGACGATCACGTGCATCTCCCGGCCGATGCCGGAGTCGGAGAGCAGTTCCTGGATGTCGAGCAGCCGGCAGGTGTCGCCGTTCAGCGCGTACTCGCTGCCGCCGTTGCGGAACATCGTCCGGGTGATCGTCACCTCGGCGTAGTCGATCGGCAGGGCGCCGTCACTGTTGTCGATGGTCAGACTGACCTCGGCCCGGCCGAGCGGGGCCCGCCCGCTGGTCCCGGCGAAGATGACGTCCTCCATCTTGCCGCCGCGCAGCGATTTGACCCCCTGCTCGCCCATCACCCAGGAGAGCGCGTCGACCACGTTGGACTTGCCCGAGCCGTTCGGGCCGACCACACAGGTGATGCCCGGCTCGAAGCGCAGGGTGGTCGCCGAGGCGAAGGACTTGAAGCCGCGCAGCGTCAGACTCTTGAGGTGCACAGCGATCGACTGTATCCGCCCGCTGCGCCGGTTTCGGGAGGGCGGGCCGTGGGCAGCATCGGACAAACAGAACGTGACGGGGGGAGAGACGACGAAGGGACGCCGGTGAAGGCGTCCCTGATGATCGCGTCCCGCCGCAGGACGCCCGGTCCGATCAGTCGATCAGCACGGGTGCTCCAGTGGCGGAGCGGACAACATCCGCGCGCGGCAAAGCCGGCCGGTACGGGACCGGTCGACCTGGATTGTGCTTCAGGTGAGTGCGGGCTCCCGCTGTCCGAGGCCGATACTGTCGAGCAGGGAGTGCTCGTCAGCGACAGCCACCAGTGCGTCGTTCTCGGCCTGCATCCGAACAAGTTCGGCTTCCAGGTCCTGGACGCGCTGCTGAAGCCGCCGCATCTCGGACAGCATTCGCGGGTCGGGACCGCCGACGTACCCGAGAAGCGCCTTTGCCATGATGTATGGTCCTCCACGCTGAGTGACCGAACCGGTACGGTACAGGTCGAGGGGAAGGGATTGACGCGCGCGCTCGCGAATGCCGGGCAGCCGGCTTGCCAGCCTGGTCAGGCACTGTGGATGTACGGCCACAGGGCATGGCCCTGCCCGAAATCACGGTCGCGTGCGCGGGCTTCCAGCGTCTCACCAAAGACCGTACGGGTCAACACGATCACCGCGTGCTACGGCGCCGCTGTCACCTGCATGGCGGTCGACTCACGCCACGGGTAGCGGATGACACCACCGAACGTCCGGTGGATCACTGCACGATGCGGAGTTAACCACGAGTGGACGGCGATGGCAACCACCGCTCCAGCGGCCCACCATCGGGCAGCGGACCTGCCCTGATCTCTCGGGCACCGCTGCCGCCGCTGCCGCCGCTGCCGCGGCGCCCGCGGTTCTCCCGCGGGCGCGCTCAGCGGATCGCGAAGCCGTCGTAGCCCTCGCCGGTGGCGCTCCAGATCTCGGTGACGCCGGTCACCCGTCCCGGGGTGCCCGGGCCGCGGAGCAGCGCGAGCAACTGCTCGCAGCCGGCGTGCGGGCCCTCGGCGACCACCTGGACCCGGCCGTCGCCGAGGTTGCCGGCGTAGCCGGTCAGTCCGATCTCCAGCGCGCGGGCCCTGGTCCACCAGCGGAAGCCGACCTGCTGGACGGTGCCGCGCACCCAGATGGTGGCCCGTACGTCTTCGTCGTGCATCCTCCGACCTTAGGGCGTGACCGCCTCAGCAGGCCGGGCCCGCTCCGTGCGGAGCGGGCCCGGCCTGCGGCGCGGTGGGAGCGGCCTACCAGTCGCCGCCGCCGAAATCGCCACCGCCGCCGAAGTCGCCGCCACCGAAGTCGCCGCCACCGCCGAAGTCCCCGCTGCCGAAGCCGCCGAAGTCCGCCGGGTTGAAGTCGCCACCGGAGACGTCGCCGCCCTGGTACTGCTCGCCGCCGCCCGGGAAGCCGCCGTCGAACCCGGCACCGTAGCCACCGTCGTAGCCGCCGTCGGCCCAGCCGCCACCGGAGAAGACCGAGCCGAGCATGGTGCCGACCAGCAGGCCGGGCAGCAGGCCCGAGCCGTAGCTGTCGAAGTAGCCGCCCGCCCAGGGCCCGTAGGCCGGGCCGGCGTTCCAGTACGGCTGCGGGCCCTGAGCGGTCTGCACGGTGCGGATCGCCGGGTCCAGGCCGGTGGCCAGGCGCTGCGCGTCGGCCGCGCAGACCGGCACCGAGCGGGCCGCGCCGCCCATCGGCGCCCACTGCGCGTCCTGGACCGAGGGGCCGTGGCGCGGGTCGAAGAAGCACGGCGGACGGCGCTCCGGCAGCGGGCGGCCGGCCCGCCGGGCGGCCAGCGTGGCCAGCGAGAACCGGCCGTCCTCCAGCGCCTCGGTGACCGCCTTGACGTCCGCCGGGCGCTTGGCCTCGTCCATGGTGCGCTTGGCCCGCTCGTAGGCGTCCAGCGCGTGCTCGTAGTCGGCGCGCTGCGTGTCGTCCGCGCCGGGGGCGCCCGGCGTGAAGTCCAAGCGCTCCAACTCCTCACCGAAGGCGGTGATGTCCTCGTCGACCACGGTGCGCAGCGCGCGCAGTTCGGCCGCCAGCTGCTCGGCCCGGCGCTTGCGGGCCCGGCGGACCAGCAGGAAGGCGCCGCCGCCGACCAGCGCGAGCAGCACCAGCGGGACCACGATCAGCGCGGCGCTGAACCCGGAGCCGCCCGCGCCGGGCGCGTGACCTCGCACCTTCGGCGCGGCGTTGGTGACGAAATCGGTCAACGTCGCGTTGATATCTCCGTGGTGGGAGTCGAACGCGGCCTGGGCGTAGTTGCGAGCGGTCAGCTCGCTCATCGCGGCGCCATCGGTGCGGACGGCGAACTGGTCGCCGCGCCAGACCGCGTAGACGCCGGTGATGCCGGCCTTGGTGCGCAGATCGGCGATGACGGTGCTGGCCGGGTACTGGCTGGTGGCCGGCAGCACCGCGACCAGGATCGGCTTGTCGACGTCCTTGATCTTCTTGGTCAGGGCGTCGGCCTGGGCCTGGGAGAACTGGCCGGTCATCGCCGGATCGACGTAGACCTTGCCCTGCTTGAGTGCCGCGGACGCGTCGTCGAGCCCGCCCGCGGCGACGGCGGCGCCGGGGGCGAGCAACAGAAGCAGTCCGAGCAACATCGCCAGGACCGCACCCTGCCCGGCCGCCCGGGAGCGGTGAAGAACGATTCTCATGGACCAGACGCTACCGGTCCGCTCATCGGACCAGTCGGGAGCGGGTCGGCCGGCGCCGTCCGGCCGACCCGCCTGCGAGCCGTCAACTGCCAGCGACCCCATGATGGTTACCATGTCAACCAAGTAGGATCCAAAGTCAGATCAAAACTTATTCTCTTACGCAAGCGTTACGTAGCGGGAGTCGAGGAACCGTCGAGCGATCCGAAGTCGTCCCAACGCTTGCTAGATTGCGCAACTGTCACACGCCGGCGGTCGCCGGCTCGACCGCCGGCGACACCGGCCGACCGGACGAGGTAGGGGACATGGCAGGCCAACGGGCGAGCACGCCCACGAGCGAGGCACCGGACCAGCTGCGGCCCCGGGGCCGAGCACGCGGCGCACAGCTGCCGGCCCCGCGGCGCGGCGCGGACACGCCGCTGCCCGACCAGGGCCAGGCCCCGGCGCGGCGAGCCGCCCGGTCCCGGGCCGGCACCCGGACCCGCCGCCCCAATCCGGGCGCCACCGTGCTGGCGGCGCTCGGCCTGCCCGTGATCGGCGCGTTCACCGACGAGTTGCTCGGCTCCGCGCCCGGCGGGGTCTTCACGGTGCTGACCGTGCTCGGCACCGCCGCCGCCGGCTGGCTGGCCACCCGGGCCGGCTGGTGGTGGGTGCTCACCGCAGTCGCCCCGGTGGTGCTCGGCTGCACGGCCGGCGCCGAACTGCTGGCCAACCGGGCGCAGTACGCCAACACCAAGGCACTGGCCACCGGCGCCGCCAAGTGGGCCGTGCACGGCTTCCCGGTGATGGCCTACGCGCTCGGCGCCGCGCTGCTGGTGATCGTGCTGCGGGTCGTCCTGGAGCACCGGCAGCGTCCGGAGCGGCAGAAGAGGAGCCGCCGTGGCTGACCGGCCCAGCCCCGCCCGCCGCGCCGCCGCCAAGCCCGGCAGGCCCAGGCCCGGACGACGCTCGCCGCTGCTGGTCGCCGGACGCATGGTGGCCTGCGTCACCTCGCTCGCGGTGCTCGGCACCTGCGGCTTCACCTGGTACGCGGTCCACGCGCTGTCCAGCGACATGACCACCTCCAGCGCGCTGGACGAGATCAGGAACGGCGCCCCGCCGCACCTGGACAACTCGGTGAACCTGCTGCTGATCGGCCTGGACAGCCGCAAGGACATGAACGGCAACGACCTGCCGGGCGAGTTCGTCCAGGACGAGCTGCACGCCGGCTCCAGCAGCGAGGTCGGCGGCTACAACACCAACACCCTGATGCTGATGCACATCCCGGCCAACGGCGGGCAGGTCACGGCGCTCTCCATCCCGCGCGACGACTACGTCCAGACCGTGGGCGCGGACGGCAGGATGCACAAGATCAAGGAGGCCTACGGCATCGCCAAGGCGGCCGCCGAGGCCAAGCTGGCGAGCAAGGGCCTGAACAAGGCCGAGCTGGAGCGGCAGAGCCGGGAGGCCGGGCGCAAGGCGACGCTGGCCACCGTGCAGAGCTTCCTCGGCGTGCCGATCGACCACTTCGCCGAGGTCAACCTGGTCGGCTTCTACGACATCGCCAAGGCGGTGCAGCCGATCACGGTCTGCCTCAACAACGCCACCAAGGACCCCGCGATGGCGGGCCAGGGTTCCGGTGCCGACTTCCACGCCGGGCTCAACACGCTCAACGCCTCGCAGGCGCTCTCCTTCGTCCGCCAGCGCCACAACCTGGCCGGCGGCGACTTCGACCGCACCCACCGCCAGCAGGCCTTCATCGCCTCGGTGGTGAAGAAGCTCAAGGACCAGGGCGTGGTCGGCGACCTCGGCAAGATGCAGCAGCTGCTCGACGTGGTCAAGAAGGACGTGGTGACCGACGACCGGTGGAACGTGCTGGACTTCGCGCAGCAGGCGCCCAACCTCTCGGGCGGCCACGTCGAGGCCAACACGCTGCCGATCGCCGGCTTCGCGACGATCAACGGGCAGGACGTCAACAAGGTCGACCCGGTGCAGATCAAGCGGATCGTCCAGCAGCTGATCGGACGCGACCCGTTGCCGGCCGGCAACACCGTGGACAGTGCGAGCCAGGCCCCGGCGCCGAGCCCGGACGCGCCCACCGCCCCGAGCCCGGCCGCCGACCAGGGCGCCAAGGCGAGCGGCACCGTCGACGTGACCAACACCTCCACCGTCCCGCACGCCGCCGACACCGAGGCCAAGGCGCTGACCGCACTCGGGTTCACCACCGGCCGCACCGCCCAGGGCGCCCGGCAGAGCCGGACCACGGTGGCCTACGGCCCCGGTGCGAAGGACGCGGCCGACCAGGTGGCGGCCCGCTACGGCGTTACGGCGACCGCGAATCCCGCCGTCAAGGCCGGGCACGTCCAGCTGACCCTGGGCAGCACCTTCACCCCACCCGCCGGGACGGCCAACGGCTCCGCCCCGGCCGCCGCCGCGCCGACCGCCGCCGCCACCCCCGGTGCCGGCGACCCGGCGGCCGGTCTGCCGATGCAGGGGCCCGCGGTGAGGATGGGCGGCATCCCCTGCGTCGACTGACCAGGTCCACGGGACGGGACAGGGTTTCGCCGGGCCCTGTCCCGCAGGGCATAGTGGGACCCATCCCGCCCTTCGCGCACCGCGCGCCTCGATCGGAGTTTCAGTGATCATCGGCCTGGTGACCGCCGTCGCGGCCTCCACCTGCTACGGCGTCGGCTCGGTGCTGCAAGCGGTCGGCTCGCGCCGCTCGGCCCGTGAGGAGGGCCGGGCCGAGTCGGCGGGTGCCGCGAAGACCCAGGTCACCGAGCACGGCGGGCCCAGCCTGAGTTCCACCGCCAAGGCCGTGGTCACCTGGGAGTTCATCCTCGGCACGGTGCTCGACTTCGTCGGCTTCCTGCTGGGCGCGCTCTCCGCCCGGTTGCTGCCGCTCTTCCTCTCCCAGACGGTGATCAGCGCCAACCTGGTGATCACCGCGCTGTGCAGCATCAAGCTGCTCGGCATCCGGCTCAAGCGCCCGGAGTGGACCGCGATCGGGGTGGTCTGCGGCGCGCTTGTGATGCTCGCGCTGGCCGCCGGGCACGAGGGCACCGGCACGGTGCCGCTGGCCACCCACTGGTGGCTGCTGCTGATCGCGATCGCGGTGATCGGCGGCGGCGCGCTGCTGGTGCGCCGGCTCGGCACCAACGGGGCGATCGTGGCCGGGCTGCTCTCCGGCCTCGGCTTCGGCGCGCTCGGCATCGGGGTGCGGATCCTGAACGGCGTGAACCCCTTCGACCTCGGCCAACTGGTCAGCGACCCGGCGCTGTACGCGATCCTGGTGGGCGGCCTGGGCGGGATGTACCTGCACACGGTCGCGCTGCAGATCGGCTCGGTGAACGGCGCCACCGCCGCCCTGGTGGTCGGCGAGACGGTGGTCCCCGGCATCGTCGGGGTGGTCTGGCTGGGCGACGCGACCCGGGCCGGACTGGGCTGGCTCGGCCTGCTCGGGTTCGTGCTCGCGGTGGCCGGCGCGGTGGCGGTGGCCCACTACGGGGAGGGCGAGGGCGCCATCCAACTGGAGGCGCGCGAGCACCAGACCGCCGCGCACTGAGCCGGCGCCCGCCGGCCCGCGGTCAGTCGGCCAGTGGTCAGGCGTCCAGTGCTCAGGCGGCGCGCTGGCGCGGCACCCGCTGGCAGCGCGGGCAGAAGTAGCTGGAGCGGTTCATCCAGGCGGCCCGCCGGATCGGGGTGCCGCAGCGGTAGCAGGGCTCGCCCTCTCGACCGTAGGCGTCCAGCGAGCGGGAGAAGTAGCCGCTCTCACCGTTCACGTTGACGTAGAGGCTGTCGAAGCTGGTGCCGCCGACGGCCAGCGCGGCCGTCATCACCTCGCGGGCGTTGGCCAGCAGCAGTTGCCCCAGCGGGCGGGTGAGGGTGTCGGTGGGGCGGTCGTAGTGCAGCTTGGAGCGCCAGAGCGCCTCGTCCGCGTAGATGTTGCCGACCCCGCTGATCAGGCTCTGGTCGAGCAGCGCGCGCTTGACCGTGGTGCGCTTGGCGCGCAGCGCGGTGAGGAAGCCGGCGTCGTCGAAGCGCGGGTCGAGCGGGTCCCGGGCGATGTGCGCGAGCGAGTGGGGCAGCCCGTCGGCGTCCAGTTCCTCGACCGCGAGGTGGCCGAAGGTGCGCTGGTCGACGAAGCGCAGCTCGCGCCCGCCGTCGGTGAACCGCAGCCGGACCCGCAGATGGGTCTCGTCCGGGGTGGCCGGGTCCTGCACCAGCAGTTGCCCGCTCATCCCGAGGTGGCCGAGCAGCCCGAAGGTGCCGTCCGCGAACGGCAGCCAGAGGTACTTGCCGCGCCGCCGGGCCTCGCCCAGCGTGACGCCGCCGAGCCGGGCGGCGAAGTCGGCGCCGCCGGCGGCCTGGCGGCGCACCGCACGCGGGTGCAGCACCTCGGCCGCGGCGACGGTGCGGCCGCTGACCCAGCGGGCCAGACCGCGCCTGACCACCTCGACCTCGGGGAGTTCGGGCACGGCCGACGCCTCTCTCGAACGCTCTCAGGCGGCCGGACTGGTCGGGCCGTCGCCGTACTTGGCCTTGATCGCCCGCCACGCGCTCTCGGCGGCCTTCTGCTCGGCTTCCTTCTTCGAGCGTCCCGTCCCGCTGCCGAAGGCCTCGCCGGCCACCCGGGCGGCCGCGTTGAAGGTCTTCTCGTGGTCCGGGCCGGACTCCTCGACCACGTACTCGGGCACGCCGATGCCCACCGAGGCGGTGAGCTCCTGCAGGCTGGTCTTCCAGTCGAGACCGGCGCCCAGCTGGGAGGACTCCGCGATCAGCGGGTCGAAGAGCCGGTGCACGAAGTCGGTCGCCGACTCCAGGCCCTGGTCGAGGTAGATGGCGCCGATCACGGCCTCGACGGTGTCCGCGAGGATCGAGGACTTGTCGCGACCGCCGGTGCCCTCCTCGCCCTTGCCGAGCCGGATGAAGGTGCCGAGCTCCAGACCGCGCCCCACCTCGGCGAGCGCACGGGAGTTGACCACCGCGGCCCGCAGCTTGGCGAGCGTGCCCTCCGGCACATCCGGGTGGATGCGGTAGAGGGTGTCGGTCACCACCAGGCCCAGTACCGAGTCGCCCAGGAACTCCAGGCGCTCGTTGGTGGGCAGGCCGCCGTTCTCGTAGGCGAACGACCGGTGCGTCAGAGCACGCACCAGAAGGGCGCGCTCGAGTTCGAACCCGAGGCGCCCTTCCAGGACGTCGTATGCGGTCGAGGCCGGCCCGCCGCCCTTCAGCCCGTTGCTGGCCGAGGACTTACGGGTTGAGTTACCGTCCGACATCGATCGATGCACCCCGCCGATCAGACCGAGAGGACCTGGCGACGGTTGTACGTGCCGCAGCTCGGGCACGCGATGTGACCCAGCTTCGGCTCGTGGCAGCGGTCGCACGCCACGAGGGCCGGGACGACGGCCTTCCAGTTGGAACGGCGGTGGCGCGTGTTGCTGCGCGACATCTTCCGCTTCGGAACAGCCACGGCTACTTCTCCTGGTTCTCGGCGAGACCCTCACGGGTGTCGCTGTCCTTGTTCTCGTCACCCTCGTCGCCGGGGGCGGCGGAGAGTCCCTGCAGAGCCGCCCACCGGGGGTCGGCGGCGTCATGGTGGTGGTCCGGGTCGTCGCTGAGCCGCACTCCGCACTCGGAGCACAGGCCCAGGCAGTCTTCCTGGCACACCGGCTGCAACGGCAGTGCGAGCACCACCGCGTCACGCAGCACCGGTTCGAGGTCGAAGAAGTCGCCCTCCAGCCGGTAAGTCTCTTCCTCGTCCTCGTCGGACTGCTCGTCCTCGGAGGACTTCCTGGTCCGACCGCGCTCGTCGGTCTCCGGGTAGTAGTACAGCTCCTGGAAGTCCACATCGAGGTCGTCCTCGACCGGCTCCAGGCAGCGCCCGCACTCACCCGTCACATGGGCCTCGGCGGTGCCCGAGACGAGCACTCCCTCGACCACCGACTCCAGGCGCAGCTCCAGGGTGATCTCGCTGCCGGTCGGAACACCGATCACGTCCGCGATCCCCAGGCCCTCGGGGGCCTTGAAGGTGCGCTCCACCGTACGCATCGAGCCGGCGCGGCGGCCGAGCTCATGCGTGTCGAACACGAGCGGGTCGCGGTGGTCGAGGCGGTTCACGGTTCCTGGCTTCCTGGCGGCGGGCGCATCTCTGCGCGGCGCGAGTGGTCTGTTGCTTGTGGGGTCCGGCCCGCCCTGCGGTTACGCGGGCAGCCGAACAATCCGGCGGCAGAGAGCCGGAGTGGTCAGCGTACCCGACGGTTCGCCCAGGCCCAACTTTCGCTCCCCGGCCCCGCGCTCAGCGGCCGCCGAGCTCCCGCAGCCTGGTCATGTCGATCATGCTGGTGTCGAAGAAGCTGGTCTCGTCCAGCGAAGCGGGCTGGACCGCCTGGACGGGCTGGGCCGGCGCCTGCTGGTAGTACCCGGGGTCGTAGGCGGGCTGGGCCGGGTAGCCGGCCGGCTGCTCCTGGTAGTAGCCGGTCGCGTACGGGTCGCCCTGCTGCTGGCCCTGCTGGTAGTACTGGCCCGCGTACGGGTCGCCCTGGCCGGCCGCCGGGTCGTAGCCGCCGCCGTAGGCGTCCTGGTAGCCGGCCTGCTGCGCGGCGGCGTACTGGACGGCGTTCGGCTCGGCGTACTCCTGGGGCGGGTAGGCCGGTGCCTGCTGCTGGAAGCCGGCGCCCTCGCCCGGGGCGGCCTGCCAGCCGGCCTGCGCGCCCGGCGCGGCGAGCGCGGGCTCCTGCGGCCAGCTCTGCTGCGCCGGGACGTCCTCCCGGTACCAGGGCTGCTCCTCGTCGCCCTCGGCGGCGAAGCCGGCGGCCACCGCCTCGGCCCGGTCCTTCTGCTGCTGGGCCTGGTCGGCGGCGGCCAGGTAGGCGCCGAGCTCGTCGATGGGGGCCTTGCCGATCAGCTTGTCGCGGCCCCGGCCGACCGCCTCCAGGGTGCCGCCGAGCACCGCCTGGAGGGTGGCGAGCTTCGCGTCCACGTACTCGTCGACCTCGGGGCTGGGGCTGATGGCGGGCTGGAACTCCTCGCCGTCCTCGACCTCGTAGGCGCCCTCGCCACGCAGCTTGTCGCGGCCCCGGCCGACGGCGCCGAGCGTCTTGGTCAGCACCACCTCGAAGTTGGCCAGCTTGCTGTCGACGTAGTCGTCGGCCTCCTGGCGCTTGACGGCGACCTCCTCGCGCGCCTCCGCGAGGATCCGGTCCGCCTGGGCCTGCGCCCGGCGGACCACCTCGGTGTCGGAGATCAGCGAGCCCCGCTCGCTGTGCGCCCCCTGGATGATCCGCTCGGCCTCGCCGCGGGCGTCGGCCACCATCTGCTCGTGGTCGGCCATCACCGACTGGGCCTGGGCGAGTTCGGCGGGCAGCTCCTCACGCAGCCCCTGCAGCAGCGTCACCAGCTCGGCCCGGTTCACCACACAGGAGGCCGACATGGGCATCGCGCGGGCGTTCTCGACCACGGCGATGATCTCGTCGACTCTGTTCTGCACGTCCACGGGGCTTCTGTCTTTCCGTGAGTACCGCGGGGCGGGACTACAGACTGTACGTCAGAATCCGCGGCGCTCTTCTCCCTACTGGGCGGCCCGTTCGGCGATCCGCTCCACCAGGCGGCGGTGCACCAGCGGCGGGATCAGGTGCGAGACGTCGCCCCCGTAGGAGGCGACCTCCTTGACCAGGGTCGAGGAGAGGAAGCTGTAGGTCGGGGAGGTGGGCACGAAGAGCGTCTCGACGCCGGTCAGGCCGCGGTTCATCTGGGCCATCTGCAGCTCGTAGTCGAAGTCGCTGACCGCGCGCAGGCCCTTGACGATGGCCGGGATGTTCCGGTCCCGGCAGAAGTCCACCAGCAGCCCGTGGTGCGACTCGACCACGACATTGCCGTACCGCTCGCAGGTCTCCTCGATCAGCGCGATCCGCTCCTCGACGGTGAACAGGCCCTGCTTGTTCTTGTTGATCAGCACCGCGACGTGGACCACGTCGTAGAGCTGGGAGGCCCGCTCGATGATGTCGAGGTGCCCGTTGGTGATCGGGTCGAACGAACCCGGACAGACGGCGCGGCGCATTGCGGTGTACTTCCCTCTCGGTAGTGGTCCCCGGCCGGTGCGGCCGTGGTCAGACGGCCTGCCCGTACCAGAGCGTGCCCTCGCCGTAGCGGCGGGAGCGCAGCGCTTCGAATCCCCCGGGCCAGGCGAATTCGCCGCCCCGGGTGCTGCGTTCCACGGTGACGAGTGCGTCGTCCGTGAGCCAGCCCCCAGCTCGGAGTGTGATCAGCATCTCGCGCAGTTCGGCATCGGTCACCGCGTAGGGCGGGTCCAGGAAGACCAGGTCGTACGGCTCGCCGGGAGCGGCCCCGGCCACCACCCGCTCGGCCCGATCGGCCCGCACCTCGGCGCCCGGCAGCGCCACCGTCTTGACGTTGGCCCGGATCACCCGGGCCGCGGCGGCGTCCGCCTCCACCAGCAGGACCTGGGCCGCACCCCGGGAGAGCGCCTCCAGGCCGACCGCACCGGAACCCGCGAACAGGTCGAGCAGCCGGGCCCCGGCGAGGGTGCCGCGCAGCGCCGCCAGGGTGGAGAACATCGCCTCGCGGGCCTTGTCGGAGGTCGGTCGGGTGCCCCGGCCGGGCGGTACGGCCAGTCGGCGGCCGCCGGCCGCCCCGGCGATGACGCGGGTCATGAGTGCTGGTTCCCTCTCTGCTTTCAGTGGCCACGCTATATGGACCGGCCTGCCAGAGAGGCCTCCGGGCCCGCCGCACGCGACGCGGCGGCGGGCCCGGAGGCGGACGGGTGGGCTACTCCTGCGGGGCGGCGGCGCCGAGCAGGCCGGGCGAGGCGTAGCGGGACCAGGAGAGGCAGCCGTCGGGCGGGCAGTGCTCGGGGCGGCGCGGGTCGTGGCCCAGCTCGCGCAGCTTGCTGCGGACCGAGTCGGGCGTGCGACCGAACCGGGCGGCTATCCGGGCGATGGTCTCGTTCTCGTGGAAGCGCCGGACCAGCTCCTCCTCGTGCTGCGGCACCCAGGGGGCGCCGTGTCCGGGGTAGAGCTCGCGCAGCACGTCGCGGTCGGGGATGGGCTCGGAGACGTCGGCGACGATCGCCAGCGCGCGCAGCGCGCGGTTCAGCGCGATCCGCAGGCTGGCGACGTCCTCCACCGGGAGGCGGAGCTTGCCGGCGGCCAGCGGGGCGGCGGCGGCCCCCTCGCGCCAGCCGGTCAGGGTGAGGGTGACCTCTCGGTCGTCGTCGCTGGCGAGTTCGACCCGGAAGACCTTGTCGCCCAGCGGGAGCTCGTTGAGATGACGGAATGCCATGGCAGGACCCCCAAATGTCGTGCCAGGAACGAAGCTTGAGGCTCCGTCCTGAACAGCTCCATTGTCGCGCGCGGCACTGACAATCGGCGGGTCGTGGGTGTGCGCCCGAAGGCCGTTCAGCCCTTGCCGAGGTGGGCCGTTCAGCCCTTGTCGAGGTAGGCCGCGCGGTCCTCGTCGAGCAGGCCGTCCAGCGCCGCCCGCAGGTCCTGATGGTCGGCCAGCTCCGGGTCGGCGGCGACCAGCGCGGCCGCCTCGGTCCTGGCCTCGGCGATGACCTCCTCGTCCTCCAGGACCGAGAGCACCTTGAGCGAGGACTTCACGCCGGACTGGGCCTGGCCGAGCACGTCGCCCTCGCGGCGCTGCTCCAGGTCGATCTTGGAGAGCGCGAAGCCGTCCAGGGTGCCGGCCACCGCCTCCAGCCGGGCCCGGGCCGCGCTGCCGGCCGGCATCTCGCTGACCAGCAGGCAGAGTCCGGGTGCGCTGCCACGCCCGACCCGGCCGCGCAGCTGGTGCAGCTGGGAGACGCCGAACCGGTCCGCGTCCATGATCACCATGGCGGTCGCGTTCGGGACGTTGACGCCGACCTCGATCACCGTGGTGGCGACCAGTACGTCGAGTTGCCCGGCCGAGAAGCGCTTCATCACGTCGTCCTTGGCCTCCGGCGCCAGCCGGCCGTGCAGGATCTCCACCCGCAGCCCGGCCAGCGGGCCCTTGGCGAGCATCTCGGCGGTCTCCACCACGCTCAGCGGCGGGCGCCGCTCGTCACCGGCGGCCCCCAGGTCCTCGGGGTCGTCGCCCTCGGCCTTGCGCTTCTTCTTCGCCGGCTTCTCTGGCGGCTCGTCGCCGATCCGCGGGCAGACCACGTAGGCCTGGTGGCCCTTGGCCACCTCCTCGCGGATCCGCTCCCAGGCACGGGCCAGGAAGTTGGGCTTCTCCACCGCGGGGACCACATGGCTGGAGATCGGCGAGCGGCCGGCCGGCAGCTGGTCGAGGACCGAGGTCTCCAGATCGCCGAAGACCGTCATGGCGACGGTGCGCGGGATCGGGGTGGCGGTCATCACCAGCAGGTGCGGCGGCTGCCCGCCCTTGGCCCGCAGCGCGTCGCGCTGCTCGACGCCGAACCGGTGCTGCTCGTCCACCACCACCAGGCCGAGGTCCCAGAACTTCACCTTGTCCTCGATCAGCGCGTGGGTGCCGATCGCGATCCCGGCGTCCCCGCACTGCATGTCGCTGAGCACCTGCCGGCGGGCCGGCACGCCCATCGAGCCGGTGAGCAGCACCACCTTGGTGCCGAGCTCCGAACCGCCGAGCATCCCGCCCTCGGCCAACTCCCCCATCATCTCGACGATCGAGCGGTGGTGCTGCTGGGCCAGCACCTCGGTCGGCGCGAGCAGCACGGCCTGCCCACCGGCGTCCACCACGGCGAGCATCGCGCGCAGCGCCACCAGCGTCTTGCCGGAGCCGACTTCGCCCTGCAACAGCCGGTGCATCGGGTGCTCGCTCGCCAGGTCGGCGAAGATCTCGGCGCCGACCGCCTGCTGACCGTCCGTCAGGGTGAACGGCAGCTTGGCGTCGAAGGCGTCCAGCAGCCCGCCCGGGCGGGCCGGGCGCGGCACGGCGGGCAACGCGTGTGCGGCGGCACGGCGCTGGGCGAGGGCGACCTGGAGCACGAAGGCTTCGTCCCAGCGCAGCCGGTCGCGGGCCCGCTCCAGCTCGGCCTGGTTGCGCGGGCGGTGGATCAGTTCGAGTGCCTCGGGCAGCGGCAGCAGCCCGCGCTCGGCGCGCAGCGTCTCGGGCAGCGGCTCGCCGACCGCGCCGAGGTGGGTGGTGAGCGCCATCTCGATCGCCAGTGAGAGCTTCCAGCTGGGCATCTGGGCGCTGGCCGGGTAGACCGGGATCATCCGGCCCGCGAACTGCGCGGCGGTGCCCGAGTCGGTGTCCTCGTCGATCAACTGGTAGTCGGGCGAGGCCAGTTGGCGGGTGCGGTTGAAGACGCCGACCTTGCCGGCGAACAGGCCCTGCAGGCCGGGCTTGAGCTCCTTCTGCCGCCAGCCCTGGTTGAAGAAGACCAGCGAGAGCCGCCCGCGCCCGTCGGTGACCACCACCTCCAGGCGGTCGCCCTTGCGGCCGCGGAACGGGATCAGGGTGACCTTCTCGATCCGGGCCAGCACGGTGACGTGCTCGTCGATCTCCAGCTCGTCCAGGCTGGTCAGCTGACCGCGCTCGGCGTAGCGGCGCGGATAGTGGTGCAGCAGGTCACCGACCGTGCGCAGCTTGAGGCTGTCGGCGAGCACCTTCGCGGTGCGGTCGCCGACCAGCTTCGTCAGGGGTTCGTCGAGAGCAGCCATCGCCCCCTATGGAACACCACGCGGCGGACAACGCGGGCGCTACTCGACCCCGATGAGCAGCGGCGCGCTCTGCTGGCCGCCCGGGTAGACCACCGTGTCGACCTCCGGACGCTGCCGCCGGGCGTGCGCCACCAGGCGGTCGGCCAGATCGTGGGGGGCGCCCTCGCCGATCACCAGGGTGACCAGTTCCCCGCCGGCCGCGAGCATCCGGGAGAGCACCTCGGCGCCGGTGCGGGCGATCCCCGAGCCGATCACCGCGACATCGCCGTCGATCAGGCCGAGCACGTCACCGGCCTGGCAGACCCCGGCCATGGTCCAGGACTCGCCCTCGGCGACGGCCAGTTCGGCGTACCGGGTGGCACCGGCCGCCGAGGTCATGGCGACCACGTCCTCGTCGAAGCGGTGGGCCACCTCGTGCACCGCGAGCGCGGCCAGGCCCTGCACCGGGGAACGGGTGGGCAGGACGGCGATCCGCACGCCCTCCTCGCGCAACTGGTCGGCGGCCGCGCCCGCGCCGGCCCGCAGCTCGGGGTCGTTGAGCAGCACGATCACCTCGCTCGCGGCGCACCGGCGGACCGCCTCGGCGAGTTCGGCGCTGGACGGCGGCGCGTCCGGGTCGGCGGCCAGCACGGCCGCGCCGGCCGCCCTGCACAGCTCGGCCAGACCCGCTCCGGTGACCACGCTGAGCACCGCGCGGTCGCTCCGCTCGCCGGCCAGGCCGGTCCCGGACCCGGCGCGGGCGCCGGCCCGCGCGGCGGCCTCGGCGAAGTGGGTGATCCGGATCCGGTGCGGGCGACCGGCCGCGAGTCCGGCCTCCACCGCCGCGCCCGCGTCGTCCACATGCACGTGCACGTTCCACAGCCCGTCGCCACCGCCGACCACCAGCGAGTCGCCGAGCACGCCGAGGTGGGCGCGCAGCGCGGGCAGCGCCTCGTCCGGGGCGTCCAGCAGGTAGATCACCTCGAAGGCGGGATGCCCGGGCAGGCGCTCGGGCTCGCTCGCGCAGGCGTTCCCGAAGTGGGACGAGGCCACGACCGGCAGGTCCTCGCCGAGCGCGACCGGGCCCATCGGCTCGCGACCGGCCACCGCGTCGGCCAGCGCACCGAGCACGGCCACCAGACCGCGCCCGCCGGCGTCCACCACGCCCGCCTGGGCGAGCACCGGCAGCTGCGCGGGGGTGCGCAGCAGGGCGGCGCGCGCCGCCCGGTGGGCCGCGGCGGCCACCTCGGCCAGCAGGTCGGCGGCCTGCCCCGCCCCCTCGGCGGCGCTCCTGGCCACCGTCAGCAAGGTGCCCTCGACCGGCTCCGCCACCGCCTGGTAGGCCGCGTCCGCGCCCCGGGCCAGTGCCTGGCACAGCGCGCGCGGGCCGCCGCCCCGCTCGGCCAGGATCTCGGCCGTCCCGCGCAGCAGCTCGGCCAGGATCACCCCGGAGTTGCCCCGGGCGCCGAGCAGCGCGCCCTTGGCCATCGCCTTGACGGCGGTCTCCAGGTCGGGGGCGGCCGCGCTCTCGAAGCACTGCTCGACGGCGGCGGTGGCGGCCTCCACCGTCAGGTAGAGGTTGGTCCCGGTGTCCCCGTCCGGCACCGGGTAGACGTTGAGCGCGTCGATCTCCTCGCGGGCCTGGCCGAGGGCCGACAGCGCGAGGCGGCACCAGGTGCGGACGGCGGGGGCGTCGAGCGTCTCCAGCACCGGGTCTCCTCCAGATGAACGCGACGGCAACGCGATGTTGCCGCGGGATGGGCTTCTGGCAGGTTATCGGGGCGGCCGCGGCCCTGGCCGCCGAGCGATCAAGGACGGGCACGACGGAGCGATCAAGCGATCGGACATGGTAGTTTCTTGGAGCGGGAGCACTCGATGTATGCTGCTCCGGTTGCCTGGAACAACCCGGGCTCCCCCTTGAACCGATCCGAACCACGTGAGTGGCCAGGGTGGATCAGCCGGGGTTTTTCGAACGTAACTGATCTGAAGTCTTGGAGTGACTCCTGTGGCTGCCAACTGCGACGTCTGCGGCAAGGGGCCGGGCTTCGGCAACAACATCTCCCACTCGCACCGCCGTACCCGTCGTCGTTGGAACCCCAACATTCAGACGGTGCGCGCTGTGATCGGGCGTACGCCGAAGCGGCTCAACGTCTGCACCTCGTGCATCAAGGCCGGTAAGGTCTCGCGCTGACGCGCAGACCGGCGCGCCGGTCCTCCGGTAGGCCGATCCATCCTCGGATGGGTCGGCTTATTGCTGTTACCAGCCTGTTTTGAGCAACGCTGTGGGGCCCGGCCGGTCGGCCGGGCCCCACAGCGTTGCTCAGCACAGCGTTGCTCAGCACAGCGTTGCTCAGCACAGCGTTGCTCAGCCGCGCAGTCGCCAGCCGTGGTCGACCGGTCCGATCCCCGCGCCCAGCGGGAAGCCGGCCCGGATCGCGCCGGTGACGTACTCCTTGGCCGCGCCCACCGCCGCCGGCAGCTCCCGGCCCTTGGCCAGCTCCGCGGCGATCGCGCTGGCCAGCGTGCAGCCGGTGCCGTGGGTGTGCCGGTTGTCATAGCGGGGCGCGCGGAACCAGTACTCCTCGCCGTCCCGTCCGGCCAGCAGGTCCGCTGCCTCACCGGCCAGGTGGCCGCCCTTGACCAGCACCCAGCGCGGGCCGAGCGCCAGCAGCGCGTCGGCGGCCGGGCGCATCTCGCCCTGTTCCAGCACGGTGATCCCGGTCAGCTGGGCCACCTCGTGCAGGTTCGGCGTGGCCAGCGTGGCCAGCGGCAGCAGCCGCTCGCGCAGCGTGGCGACCGCCTCGGCGGCGAGCAGCGCGTCGCCGTGCTTGGAGACCCCGACCGGGTCCACCACGATCGGCGCCCGGACGCCCGAGAGCAGGTCGGCGACGGTCTCCACCAGCTCGATCGAGGCCAGCATGCCGGTCTTCACGGCCTGCACCCCGATGTCGTCCAGCACGCTGCGGAACTGCGCGCGGACGGCCTCGGCCGGCAGCTCCCAGTAGCCCTGGACGCCGAGCGAGTTCTGCGCGGTGACGGCGGTGATCACGCTCATCCCGTGCGTACCGAGGGCCAGCATGGTCTTCAGATCGGCCTGGATGCCGGCGCCGCCGCCGGAGTCGGAGCCGGCGATGGTCAGGACGCGCGGGGGGGCCGGCGTGGGAACGTCAACGGGCATGGGCCCAACCTACCGGGCGCGCCTCAGAGCACGGCTTCGGACTCCACCCAGCGGTCCGGCGGCACGGTCTTCAGCCGGGTGACCGCCTCGGCCACCGGGATCAGCTGGATCTCGGTGCCGCGCAGTGCGGTGAAGTGTCCGAAGGCGCCCTTGTGGACGGCCTCCACGGCGTGCCAGCCGAACCGGGTGGCCAGCACCCGGTCACGGGCGGTGGGGGTGCCGCCGCGCTGGGTGTGGCCGAGGATCACCGGGCGGGCCTCCTTGCCGAGCAGGTCCTCCAGCTCGTGGGCCAGCCGGGTACCGATCCCGCCGAAGGTCCGGTGGCCGAACTGGTCGACCCCGCCGTGGTCGAAGCGGAGCGTGCCGGGCATCGGCTCGGCGCCCTCGGCCACCGCGATGATGGCGAACTTCTTGCCGCGGGAGAAGCGCTCCTCGATCATCCGGGCGACCGCCTCGATGTCGAAGGGCTTCTCCGGGATCAGGATGCCGTGCGCGCCGCCCGCCATCCCGGCGGTGAGGGTGATCCAGCCGGTGTGACGGCCCATCAGCTCCACCACCAGGACCCGCTGGTGCGACTCGGCGGTGGTCTTCAGCCGGTCGATCGCCTCGGTCGCGACGTGCACGGCGGTGTCGAAGCCGAAGGTGACGTCGGTGGCGTCGATGTCGTTGTCGATCGTCTTGGGCACCCCGACCATCGGCAGGCCGGCGTCGCTGAACATCTTGGCGGCGGTCAGCGTGCCCTCGCCGCCGATCGCGATCAGCGCGTCGATCCCGAGGTTGCCGGCGAGCGTCCGGGCGTTCTCGACGGCCCACTCGATCCGTTCCCGGCGCACCCGGGCCGAGCCGAGGACGGTGCCGCCCAGGGTGAGCAGGCCGGTCACGTCGTCATGGCCGATCACCCGGGCGCGGCCCTCGATCAGTCCGAGGAACCCGTCCTCGATGCCCACGATCTCGTCGCCGTGCACGTCCAGCCCTCGGTGCACCACCGAGCGGATCACCGCGTTGAGCCCGGGACAGTCGCCACCACTGGTCAGGACACCGATGCGCATGGGGGAAGCCTACGCGCTGGCCGATACCCCGCCGGGTGTCCAACACTCACTCGTTCGGCTGCCTCAGTCGGCGGCGAAGTGGTCCCAGCCGGCCGTCCGGTCCCAGGGCGCGCCGTCCACCGTGACCCGGCCGGTGCGTCCCGGCTTGGCGGCCCCGCTGACCTCGCCGACCACCCGCCAGCGGGCCGGCAGTTGGACGCCGGCCGGGAAGGTCGCCGCGATCGCGTGGTCCTCGCCGCCGGAGAGCACCCAGACCAGCGGGTCCACCCCGACCGCCTGCCCGATGTCGGCCATCTGCGCGGGGACGTCGAAGTCGGCGGCGTGCAGGTCGATGTCCATCGCGCTGGCGGCGGCGACGTGGCCGAGGTCGGCGACCAGCCCGTCGCTGACGTCGATCATCGCGGTGGCGCCCAGCTCGGCCGCCGCCGGGCCCGCGTGGTACGGCGGCTCGGGCCGCCGGTGCGCCTCGACGAAGGCGCGCGGCGAGCGGAAACCGCGGGAGAGCACCGTCAGCCCGGCCGCCGACCAGCCCAGCCAGCCGGTCACCGCGACCACGTCGCCCGGCTGCGCGCCGGAGCGCTTCACCGGCTCGCGGCCCTGCAGGTCGCCGAGTGCGGTGATGGCCAGCGTGATGGTGTCGCCGCGCACCACGTCGCCGCCGACCACTCCGGCCCCGGCCACCTGGCACTCGTCGCGCAGACCGTCCATCAGTTCGGTCGCCCAGGTGGTCGGCAGGTCGGCGGGCACCACCAGGCCGAGCAGTATCGCGGTGGGCACCGCGCCCATCGCGGCGATGTCGGCGAGGTTCTGCGCGGCGGACTTGCGGCCCACGTCGTAGGCGGTGGACCAGTCGCGGCGGAAGTGCCGGCCCTCGATCAGCACGTCGGTGGTGGCCACCACCCGCCGGTCCGGGGCCCGCACCACGGCCGCGTCGTCACCCGGGCCGAGTTCCACCGCCGGGGTGAGCGGCAGCCGGGCGGTGAGCTCCCTGATGAGTCCGAACTCGCCGAGCTCGCCCACGGTCCCCTGCATGTGCCGTCCTCTCCGCGTCAGCTCCCGGACACGCGATGCGCGCCCCGCGCGAAGCGTAACGCCCGCCGGAGGTCTCCCCTCGCGGGCCCGGTGCGCGGTAGCGTGGTGATCCAGTCTCTGCGGCGTGCCCGCCCCCACCCGACCCCGCGCGGGCCGCGCCCCTTGTCCCCGCTCCGCCACCCCGAGCCGCCGGGAGGTCCTCCGTGGTACAGGCATACATCCTGATCCAGACCGAAGTGGGCAAGGCCACTGTCGTGGCCCAGGCCATCACCAAGATCGAGGGAGTCCTCCAAGCCGAGGACGTGACCGGCCCTTACGACGTGATCGTGCGGGCCGAGGCCGGCACGGTCGACGACCTGGGCCGGCTGGTGGTGGCGCAGATCCAGCAGGTCGAGGGCATCACCCGGACGTTGACCTGTCCGGTGGTCCATCTGTAGCAACGCCGCGGCGCCGCACCCGGTCCTCGGGTGCGGCGCCGCGGCGCGCCCGCCCAGCTGTCAGCGCAGCCCGGTGGAGCGGCGCAGCGCGGCCTGCAGCAGCCGGTCGATCAGCTCGGCGTAGGGCACGCCGGTGGCCTCCCACATCTTGGGGTAGGCCGAGATCGGGGTGAAGCCGGGCAGCGTGTTGATCTCGTTGACCACCCAGCGGCCGTCGGTGAGCAGGAAGAAGTCCACCCGGGCCAGGCCCTCGCAGGCGAGCGCGTCGAAGGCCTCGACCGCCTGGCGGCGGATCTCGGCGGTCTCCTGCTCGGTGAGCCGGGCCGGGATCTGCACGTCGGAGGAGTCGATGTACTTGGCCTCGAAGTCGTAGAACTCGTAGCCCTCGCCGACCAGCACCTCGGCCGGCAGGCTGGCCCGCGGGCCGTCCTCGAACTCCAGGACCGCGCACTCCAGCTCGCGGCCCTCCAGCATCGCCTCGACGATCACCTTCGGGTCGTGCCGGCGGGCCTCCTCGATCGCGGCGTCGAGTGCGGCCACGTCCTTGACCTTGGTGATCCCGATGCTGGAACCGGCCCGGCAGGGCTTGACGAAGACCGGCAGGCCCAGCGCCGCGACCCGCTCCCGGGCGGCGGCGCGACCGGCCTCGCTCTCCCAGTCGCGCGGCCGGATCACGGTGTACGGGCCGACGCCGAGCCCGAAGGACTCCAGCACCCGCTTGGTGTACTCCTTGTCCATGCCGACCGAGCTGGCCAGCACACCGGAGCCGACGTAGGGCACGCCGGAGAGCTCCAACAGGCCCTGCAGCGTGCCGTCCTCACCCCACGGGCCGTGCAGCAGCGGGAGCACCACATCGACCTCGCCGAGCAGCTTGGGTGCGGCGCCGGGCTCGTTCCAGACCACCTCACGGGAGACCGGGCTGGCCGGCAGCGCCAGCTGGCCCTCGGTGGACTCGGCGACCTGGTCGACGTCGGGCATCCGCCCGTCGCTGATCGCCATCCGGGCCGGTTCGTCGGCGACCAGCGCCCAGCGGCCCTGCTGGGTGATGCCGACCGGCAGCACGTCGTACTTGGTCCGGTCGATCGCCCGCAGCACGCTGGCGGCGGTGACCACCGAGACGCCGTGCTCGGAGGAGCGACCGCCGAAGACGATCGCGACTCGCGGCTTCGCCGCCTGGTTCGGGGAGGTCGATTCGATGCTCATATCGAAGGTGAGACTACCGTGCGGACCATTCGGTTCCAGATCATCGCCGCCGGTTCCAGGCGAGCGCCGCTCCGCCGATCCGCACCACGACGGTCACCACTGGGCCGGTCATCGTTCGCGCTTGGCGGATCGGCCCATCAGGTCCTTCAGCACCTCCTGGGTGGGCCGCCCGTTGTGCACCACGTCCACCACCGCCGCGACGATCGGCATGTCGACGCCGTTGCGCCGGGCCAGATCCAGCACCGACTCGCAGGACTTGACGCCTTCGGCGGTCTGCTTGGTGGCCGCGATCACCTGCTCCAGGGTCATGCCCTTGCCCAGGTTGAACCCGAAGGTGTGGTTGCGGGAGAGCGGCGAGGAGCAGGTGGCCACCAGGTCGCCCATCCCCGCCAGGCCCGCGAAGGTGTGCGGGTCGGCACCGAGCCGCTCGCCGAGCCGGGTGATCTCGGCCAGGCCACGGGTCATCAGGGTGGCCTTGGTGTTGTCGCCCAGGCCCATCCCGTCGGCCATCCCGACCGCCAGGCCGATCACGTTCTTCACCGCGCCGCCCAGCTCGCAGCCGATCACGTCGGTGTTGGTGTACGGGCGGAAGTACGGCGTGTGGCAGGCCTGCTGGAAGCGCTTGGCGACCTCCTCGTCCGCGCAGGCGACCACGCTGGCGGCGGGCTGCCGCTTGGCGATCTCGGGGGCCAGGTTGGGCCCGCTGACCACCGCGACCCGCTCCGGGCCCACCCCGGCCACCTCGCGGATCACCTCGGTCATCCGCTTGGTGGTGCCGAGCTCGATGCCCTTCATCAGGCTCACCAGCACGGTCTGCGGGCCGATCAGCGGCTTCCAGGCGGCCAGGTTCTCGCGCAGCGTCTGGGAGGGCACCGCGAGCACCGCGAAGTCGGCGCCGGCCAGCGCGGCGGCCGGGTCGGTGGTGGGGAGCACGGCGTCGGGCAGCACCAGCCCGGGCAGGTACTCGGGGTTGGTGCGGGTGGCCGCGATGCTGTCGACCAGTTCCTTGCGGCGGCCCCAGAGCGCGACCTCGCAGCCGGCGTCGGCCAGGATCATCGCGAACGGGGTGCCCCAGGAGCCGGTCCCGAAAACGGCGCAGCGGGTCATCGGCCTGCCTCCTCGTCATGCTCGGCGGTGTCACGCTCGGCGGCGCTCGCCGTGTGCTCGGCCGACTTCTGCTCGGCCGACTTCTGCTCGGCCGACTTCTGCTCGGCCGACTTCTGCTCGGCCGACTTCTGCTCGGCCGACTTCTGCTCGGCCGACTTCTTCTGGGCCGACTTCCTTTGGGCCGACTTGCGCAGGTCGAACCGCTCGGCCGGCGGCTGCTCATCGCGGATCTCGGCCAGCACGGCGGTGATCGCGTCCATGATGTCCTCGGTCGCCTCGCGCAGCACCTGGCTGGTCAACTCCCGGCCCTGGTAACGGCTCAGGTCCACCGGCGGGCCGGCCGCCACCACCACCTTCTTCCGCGGGAAGAGGCTGACCTTGGCCGGGCGCCCGCCCAGCCCCTTGCCGTACGGCGGGACGATCTCGTGCGCCCCCCAGTGCGCCACCGGGATCACCGGCGCGCCGGTCATCAGCGCCACCCGGGCGGCGCCGCTCTTGCCGGTCATCGGCCACAACTGCGGGTCCCGGGTGATCGTGCCCTCCGGGTAGAACTGCACCACCTGGCCGTTGTCGATCGCCGAGATCGCGGCCCGGAAGGCCTGGGCGGCGTCGGTGGAGTCGCGGTACACCGGGATCTGGCCGGTCTTGCGCAGCATGAATCCGATGAACGGCACCTTGAAGAGCGAGGACTTGCCCAGTATCCGCGGCGGCCGGCCGCTGTTGTACTGGAAGTGGGCGTAGACCACGGGGTCGATCACCGAGTTGTGGTTCACCACCGTCAGGAAGCCCCCTTCCTTCGGGAAGTGCTCCCAACCGCGCCACTCGGGCTTCACCAGTGCGGTCGTCACCGGCTTCACCAGGACCGCCGCGAAGCGGTACCAGACTCCGTAGTCCGCGTTGCCGAAACTGGCGTACGAGCGGCGGGCCACCCCAGGTCCTCCATCGTGTCGCGCGGCACCGTGGAGTGCCGCGACAGAAATCCATCGCATGATCGCATCCGGGCCTCCCCGACCTGCCGGGTCCGGGAGACCCTGGTCATCCTCGCCGGGCCGCACGGCCATGTCGAGCAGGGCCGGGTGCGGGTCGGCGCCGAGTGACCAATCGCACGCCACCGCCCGGGGCGCGCTGGCGGAGCCTGACGGACCGACGCGAGAATGTCGCGGATGACCCAGCACACCGTACGCCCCCATGCCCCCGCCGCGCGGGGCCGGTCGGCCGCCTGGAGCCTGGTGCTGCCGGTGAAGTCGCTGGCGCGGGCCAAGAGCCGGCTCGGCCCGTACGCCGGGGCGCGCCGGCCCGAGCTGGCGCTCGCCTTCGCGCTGGACACCGTGGCCGCCGCGCTGCGCTGTCCGGCGGTGGCCCAGGTGCTGGTGGTCTCCCGCGACCCGGTGGCCGGTGACCGGCTGGCCGCGCTCGGCGCACTGCTGGTCACCGACGAGCCGGACGAAGCTGACGAACAGAGCCGGCAGCACGGGCAACTCGTCGACGGGCTCAATCCCGCGCTGGCGCACGGCGCGGCGCACGCGCGGCGGCTGCGCCCCGACGCGCCCCTGGCGGTCCTGTCGGCCGACCTGCCGGCGCTGCGCCCGGCCGAACTCGCCCGCGTGCTGGGCGCGGTGCCGGCCGGGGCGCGCGCCTTCCTGGCGGACGCCCCGGGGATCGGCACCACGCTGCTGGCCTGCGCCACCGGGCAGCCGTTGCGCCCGGCCTTCGGCGGCGCCTCCCGGCAGCGGCACGCGGCCGGCGGTGCGCTCGAACTCGCGCTGCCGGACGTGCCCTCGGTGCGACGGGACGTGGACACCGCCGCCGACCTCGCCGAGGCGCTGGCGCTCGGGGTCGGCCCGCACACCCGGGCGGTGGCGGCGGCCTTGGTCTGAGCCCGCTCTATGCTGCTGGCATGCAGGCCACCGCGTTCACCTTCGACCCCGACACCCGGGCCGGCTCCGTGCTGCTCGACGACGGCACGCCGCTGCCCTTCGACGCGGCCGCGTTCGACGCCGGCGGGCTGCTCCTGCTGCGTCCGGGGCAGCGGGTGCGGATCCGCACCGAGGGCAGCGGCGAGCAGCGCCGGGTGGTCTTCGTGACGCTCCAGACCTTCCCCGATCCCGGGAACTGACGCCCGGTGAACTGACGCACCGTCAACCAGCCGAACCGCCCGACCCGGTCACAGCGAAAGCCGCGGCGGGGGGGGGCGGGGGGGGCGGGGGGGGGGGGGGGGGGGGGGGGTTGGGCGGGCGGGGCCCGCGCCTGGGCGCCCGCGGGGCCGCCGGGGGGGCGGGGGGCGCCGCCCGCCCGGGGGCGGGG
>NZ_JARZAG010000034.1 GCF_029892155.1 Kitasatospora sp. GAS204B
GCGCCCGAGTCGTCCTCGTACTGGACGTACTTGGGCGATTCGGGCGTGCGTCCAGCCGGGATGCCCGGCGTCGCGGGCCCGGAAAGATCCGCCGTGCAGGCCCTAGCCCCTCGCGGTGAGCCGGCCGCGCACCGCCGCGTGCACCTCGGCCTCCTCGGCCGGGTCGGCGGCCAGCCGGCGCAGGCGTTCCAGCACCCTGGCGTCACCGGTGGTCACCACGTGGCGGGCGGCGAGCTCGCGGGTGGCCTCCTCGCAGTCCCAGAGACACTCGACGGCGACACCGCTGGCGAAGTGGCGATCGGTCGCGGCCAGCGCTCGGGCGGCGCGTCCGCGCAGGTCGGAGGAGGCGGCCTCGCCGTAGATGTGGCGCAGGATCGGGACGGCTTCCACGGCGGCCAGCCGCCCCGCGCCGTCCACCAGGCCCGCCAGCCCCGCGTCGCGGACGCCGTGCAGCAGCACCCGGTGCCGCAGACCGGCCACCACGGCGGGGGCGTCGGCCGGCTCGCCGATGTCGGCCAGCAGCAGCACGGCGGCCTCGCCGAGCACGCTGTCGGCGCCCCCGGTGGCCGGGTCAGCCCAGCGGCGGGCCCGGGCCAGTGCGCGCGGCCCGCGCATCCTGGCCAGCGCGTCCAGCGCGGCGCGGACCGCCCGCTGGTCGGCATCGGCGGCCGCGGCCTCGATCAGCTCGGTGAGCGCCTCGTCGTCCTGGTCGACCAGGTGGCGCAGGGCGGCCCGGCGGGCGCCCTCGGCGCCGTCGCGGGCGGCGGCGAGCAGGGTGTCGCGGTCCTCGGGGCGGGCCACCGCGGCCAGACAGCGGGCGGCGGCCGCGGCCCGGCGCTCGACGGCGGCCGAGTCCGGGCGCACCACGCTGTCGGCCTGGTCGGCCCAGGCGAGCACGTCGGCCACGCTCCAGCCCGGGGTGACCTGGCTGCGGCCCAGCTGGCGCTGCCAGAGGTCGAAGGGGGACTGCTCGCCGGCCGCGGCGACCCGCGGATGCCGCTCGGCCCACAGGCGCCAGGGGCGCGGCTCGTAGGCGGCGCGGATCGCGGCCCGCAGGTCGGCCTCGCCCTGCGGGGTCTCGGGGAAGCGGCGCAGCACGGCGGGAGCCAGCGCGAGCAGCGCCGCGTCCTCGTCGCGCAGGCCCAGCTCGTCCAGCGCCCAGGCCCAGTTGCCGCCGGTGGCGGCGTACTGGCGGAGCAGCAGCAGGGCGTCGCGGCGGCCGTAGCCGGCCAGGTGGCCGAGGACGGCCAGGGCCAGGCCGGTGCGCTGCTCGTCCAGGTCGAGCAGGTCGTCGGGGTGGCCCAGGTGCCGCTCGATGCCGCCGAGCGGGGCTTCCAGCTCCATGAAGACGCGGGCGTAGTAAAGGGAGCGGTTCTCCACCTGCCAGTCGCCGCGGGGGTCGCTGGTGACGCACTCCTCCAGGGCGGCGATGGCCTCGTCACGGTCGGCTGCGAGCGCATGCAACTGCCCGTCACCGCGTCCTCGCTGGAGCAGGCCGAGGAGGCTGTTGCTGGGGGCTATCACGGGCTCGAACATGAGGTCAGCATCCGTTGCGGCGGTCGTCGAGGCAACGGGATTTCCGTCGCCGGGGGTCTGGTGGTCACGCTGGGCGGGCGCCCGGGCGCCGGAATCACCGTAGGTTACCGCCTGCCTGCCCGTGACGCACACACCTCAATCCGATCCGGTTCCGTCCCGGGCGACTACCGGATCTTCGAATGCCCGCTCGGCATATGCCAGATGAAAGTTCGCTCCGTTTCTGCCATTCTTCCCACACGGAGCGTGAGGCTGTGCAACAGTCGTCTCACCACTCCCCCGACCCCGCCCGCCACCGCCACCAAGCCCCCGTGGGACCGCCGATGAGTCTCCCCCTGCGTACCGCACCTCCGGCCAAGGCCACGGCCGCCATGGAGTGGGACCTGGTCCAGGACACCGTGAGCTGGACCGCCGAGGCCTACCCCATACTGGCCCGCGACCCCGGCCTCGGTCCGTTGACGCTCGATCAACTGCCGGGCCAGCTGGTCCCGCAGGATCGTCCGGCACTCAGCCGGATGATGACCGAGGCCCTGGTGCACGGCCGCCCGCTGGACGGCGTGGTCCGGATCCACCAGCCGGGCGGCACCGGCGCGGCCGTGCACTGCTCGGGGCGCCCGGTGCTCGGCCCGGACGGTCAGGTGGTCTCGCTGCGGATGCTGATCCGCGCCTGCTGAGCTGACCCGCGCTCCGAGCGGGTCCGCCCCGCGCGCGCTCGGGCCGCCTCGTGTCGAGCCGCCCTGCGCGATCGGCGGCTCCCCCGCGCGACATATGCTGTGCGGCGCAGCGTCGGCACAGGGCGGACCTGCACCTAGGGAGGACCGTTCCATGGACAGCCAGATTCTTCACAAGGCCGCGTTCCTGCTGCACGAGTGCCACGAGCCCGAGCAGATCGTGGTGGAGCGGCTGAAGGAGTACTTCCCCACGCTGACCCTGGTCGAGCGCGAGCGCTACGTCCAGGAGGCCTGGGACCAGGTGCACAGCGCCGCCGTCGACACCCTCTGAGCCTGACACCCGAGCGGCTGAGGTTCGACGCAGCGAAGGGTGGGGGTCGCCGAGGTACGAGGTGGCACCCGCCCGTAGCGGAGGAGAACCTCATCAAGCGACCATTGGATCAGTCAGCGGGGCGGCGGGCCGGCGGCACCGCCGCCCTGATCTCGGCCCGTAGCTCGGCTCGCAGCTCGGCCACTCCCGGCAGCGCCTGGTAGCGGGCGGCCAGCCGGTCCATCCGGTAGAGCCGGTCCCAGGTCCGGTGCGACGAGGTGTCGCCGATCTGTGTCAGCGCCTGGCGGGTGTGCCGCTGGGCCTCCTCCGGCTCCCCGGTGAGCCAGTGCACCGAGGCGAGCGTGACCAGGTCCAGCACCGTGGAGCGCTCCTGGCCCTGCCCCGCGCGCAGCCGGATCGCGGCCCGGACATGCGCCACGGCGAGCTCGGCGGCATTCGGATCGTGCTCCGCCAGCGTGCGGTAGACCAGGGACTGCATGCCGTGCAGCTCGGCCTCGTTGAAGACCTGCATCCAGCTCGGCTGCGGGTCCCCGGCGCCCTGGGTGTAGTACTCCTCCGATTCGCCGAGCAGCCGCGCCACCTCCTGGGTGCGGCCCAGGGACGCCTGCGCCCAGGCCTCCACGGTGTTCAGCATCGCCCGGGTCAGCGGCCCCGTGCCGGGACCGGCGCCGGCGTGGGCCATCCGCATCAGGTCCAACGCCTCGGCGGCCCGGCCGTGGTGCAGCAGCTGACGGGCGCAGCGCGAGATCGCCTCACCGGCCCGCGGCCGGTCACCGGCCTCCTTGGCGGCCTGCGCGGCGATCACGAAGTAGCGCTGCCCGGTCGACTCCAGGCCCACGTCGTGTGACATCCAGCCGGCCAGCGCCGCCAGGTTGGCCGCCACCAGCCACAGCCGCCGGGCCAGCTCGGGCGGATGCCGGTGGGTCAGCAGCCCGCCCACCTCGTTGAGTTGGCCGATCACCGCCTTGCGCTGCAACCCGCCCCCGCGGGAGGCGTCCCAGGCCCGGAAGACCTCGAACGAGCACTCCAGCGCCGCGACCTCCTCCTGGCCCGCGGGGCCCGGCTCGTAGACGTCCACGATCGGTCGGCCCGGGGTGCCGGTGATCACCTGGCGCGGCCCGGGGCGCGCCGCCGCGTAGGCGACGTCGTCACCGGCGAGCCAGCGGTAGAGGGAGTCGGGGATGACGGAGGCGCCCGGCATCTCCGTGGCGGTATCGGCCAGTCCGCGTCGGTTGAGCATGAGATCCATTCCCGTGAACTCGGTGAGGATCTCGGCCGTCCGCTCCGGCTCCTCGGCCTCGGCAGCACCCGCCTTGGCCGAACTTGATCGCCGGTGTCGCGCCAGACCGAGGTCCTCGATGGAGACGACACGGCCGAGCCGCTCGGTGAACACCGCAGCCAGCACCCGCGGCACCGGATCGCGCGGGATCTCGCCCCGCTCGATCCACCGCCGCACCCGCGAGGTGTCGGTGGACAGCTGCTGCTGCCCCATCGCCGCACCGCGCCGGTTGACAAGCCTGGCCAGCTCCCCCTTCGACCAACCGGTCAGGGCGAACAGGTCAGCGAGTCTGGTGTTGGATCCACTGCTCACATCAAGCCCCCAGGCTCCTCGGCTGGTTCGAGCCTAATGGCCTGTCACATGCCAGGCGAGCATTCGCCACGGTCCGCCAGGGTGCGCCAGCTGGAAAGCCAGTGCGTCCGGGGTGTCAGGTAGAGATGCGCAACCCCCACCCGGGGCTCGGGATCGCTCCGAGCCCTGGAAACAGCGGCCGGGGAAGGGATCCCAGGGTCGTCGACGGGCCGCCCACCGGCCTGGCGAAGGGGGGTGGCGTGACCGGGTGGCGCGTCGGTGCCGGGCCCGGCCGACCGCACGGACCAGCGCATTTCCCCAGGGTGCGTTGGCTCGTTCGGCCGGCCGGTCCCGGCACCCGCTCCGCCCAGCGCCACCGGCCGTCCGTCCCACCCCCCCTTGGGCGGTCACCGCAACCGGGTACGCCGGAGCACGCCCCAGGTGCGCCGTCGCACACGCTGGCGAGCCAGGTCGTACAGGGTTACGACCGGGCTCCACGGCACCACCGTCTGACCCCGCCAGGGCCGCCGCCTTGGCTGTCATATGCCGTCGGCAAGGAAGGGAATCCCTCCCCCTCATGTACTCCTCCGCGACTTCCCCCACCGCGCCCCGGACCGGCATCCCGCAGCGACCGCCGTCCTCCGTGGCGGTCCGCCGGCCCGGGCCGAAGCCTGCCGTCCCCGCCCGTCCCGCCGGGCGGATCGAGGCACCCGCCCATCTGCCGCGCGCCGGTGAGCGCCTGCTGCGCCCCCGTGCGCCCCAGTACGCCGGCACCAACGGCCTGGGTGCCCCGGCGGCCGAGGGCTGGGGCCGGGTGGACACCGCCGCCCTCGCCACCCCGGCCGTGCGGGCCGCGCTCGCCCACATCACCCGGATATGTCCCGCTTTCTCGGCGCGTCAGGTGCTGCGCGAGGACGGGGCGCACATCCTGATCACCGGGCTGATCGGGCGCACCGCCGTGGTCGCCAAGTGCCTCTCCCCGCAGGCGGTGCAGAGCGACCGGCGGGCCGTGCTGGTGGAGCGGTTCCGCCGTGAGGTGGCGATCTACCGGACCTTCGTGCGGCACCGTCCGCCGGTGCGGATGCCGCGCCTGGTGGCGGCCGACCACGACCGCTGCGTGCTGGTGCTGGAGCGGATCCCGGGCCGGCCGGCCGCAGTCGAACGCCACCCCGCCAACGCGCCGACGCCCGGCGAGGTGCGCGCGATCCTGGGCTCGATCCGTTCGCTCAACCTGTGGCGCCCGCCGGTCGACGTCTTCCACCAGCCGCTCGACTACCAGTTCGAGATCGGCCGGTACCACTCGGTCGGGCAGCTGACCGACCGGGACGCGGGCGACCTGCGACAGCTGATGTACGGCCTCTCGCACACCGGTTGGCAGCTGTGCCACGGCGACGCGCTGCTCAGCAACATCATGCTGGCCCCCTCAGGACCGGTGGTGCTCGACTGGGAGCAGGCCGGCTGGTACCTGCCCGGCTACGACCTGGCAGTGCTGTGGAGCGTGCTCTCGGGGGACACCGCGGCCCGGCGCCAGATCAGTCAACTGGCCCAGGTCGGCGGCACGGTGGCCCGGGACGCGTTCCTGGTCAACCTGGTGCTGGTGCTGATGCGCGAGCTGCGGATCTACGACGTGCCGGGTGCCGGTGAGGAGCAGCGGCTGATGATCCGTCGGCTGTACGACGACGCGGCGCTGGCCCGCCGCGCGGTGCGGGCCGCGGTGGGGACCCGCTGAGCGGCGCCGCCGGGGCCTCGGCGTCAGCCGCGGCCCGACCAGCGTCGGCGCCGGCCCGACCAGCGTCGGCGCCGGCCCGACCAGCGTCGGCGCCGGCCCGACAGGCGTCGGCGCAGGGCTCAGGCCGCGCCGCGGGGCCGGGCCGCGCCGGCCAGCAGGGCGGCGCGGCCGACCTCGGCCAGCACCCGCTCCTCGCCGCACCCGTCCAGCCGGCCGCTGAGCGCGTCGCGCAGGTAGCGCTCCAACGGGTGGCGCCGGCTCAGCCCCGGCGCTCCGGTGAGCGCCACGGCCCGCTGCACCGCGTCGACCACCGCGCGGTCGGCGAGCAGCCGAGCCGCGCCGGTCCGGGCCGCGGTGCCGCTCTCGCCCGCATCGATCCGGGCCGCCAGGCCCACCACCAGCTCCTCCGCCCCGACCAGCGCGCTCGCCACCTCGCCCAGACCCACCTGGTACCGCGGCAGCCCGCCCAGGGGTTCGCCGAGGTCGGCCGCAGTGCGCCGGCTGAGGAACCCGACCAGCCAGTCCAGGGCGGCCCGGCCCACGCCGAGCTGCACCGCCGCGAGCGCCAGGTCCCGCCACGCGGCACTGAGCTCAGCGGCCGTGACGCCCGCCGGGTCGGGCGCGGCGTCCAGCGGGCGCAGCCCGAGCGCCGCCTCGGCGGCCACGGCGACCTCCGTGAAGACCACGTCGTGGCCCGCGGCGGCCCGCAGGCCCACCTGGTCGCCGACCGGGTCGACCTCGACTCCCGGGCTCTCATCCCGGACCAGGAAGAGGCCGGTACGCGGCGCCGCCTCGTCGGTGATCGCCCGCACCACCAGCCAGGCCAGCGCCTCGGCGCCGGTACAGCCGCTCCGACGGCCGTTCAGCTGCCAGCCGGCCCCGTTCCGCCGGGCCAGCAGCGGCCGCCGGCCCGGTTCGAGATCGCGCGGATCGGCGTCGCGCGGATCGGTCATGGGGGCCTCGGCATCGAGCGTGTTCACCAGCGCGGGCCCGCGCCGGGACTCGGTCAGCAGGCGACGGTAGGCCGCGGCCGGCCAGCCCCCGGTGCGGTCCTGCTCGGCGTGCAGCAGCAGGGTGTGCGCGGTGACCAGGGCCACCGAGGCATCCCCCCGGCCGAGTTCGGCCAGCACCCGGACGGTGTCGGCGAGCGTGCCGCCCGGGCCGCCGAAGCGCTGACCGACCGTCAGGGTGAGCAGGCCGGCCTCGTGCACCGCCTCGATGCCCTGATACGGGAAGGTCGCGTCCCGGTCGTGTTCCTCGGCCCGCGCGGCCAGCAGGTCCACCACCCGGGGCAGCCTGGCCAGCGCCTCGGCCGCCGGCGCCGGGACGTCCGACGGCGTACGGCTGTCGGAGATTGACGCATGGTCAGAACGGTCGGAACGGTCAGTGCGGTCGGAACGGTCGGTTCGAGCGGTCATGGCGCTGCTGCCTCCGGGCGGCCGGCGTGGGGGCTCGGCAGCCGGCGTCGGCTGCACGGCGGTGGGGCGTGCGGGAACGCGAGGCGCGGCCGATCTGGCATCGGGGCAGCGCGGTCGTCCTCGGCCGGGGCGCGGGTCGGTCGGGACCCGCGCGGCCCTGGGGCCTGTCGTCAAACCCTCTTCGTTCGCCCGTAGGGCGGCTTGGCGTCGCCGAGCAGAAGGGGGTTTGACGACAGGACCTAGCGACAGAGCGCGCTGGCGGTCCGCCGCAGGTCCAGATAGCTGCGGCGGACCAGCAGCGGGCGGCGGGACGGCATGCTGGTGACTGTACGAAGCAATGATCGAAACCGTCAAGCAACGCCCGAACAGCGATCGCACCGCCGGCGGTGTGACCCGACTGCGCGGCGGCTCTCAGCCCTGCTGGAACAGGTCCGCGGGCAGCGGCTTGAGCAACTGGTAGAGGTCGTCCGCAATCGGTCGGTCCCAACTGGCGATGGTGACCTGGACCTGGTCGCTGCGGTCGAACTGGGCGCAGAACACCCGCTCCTCGGAGACCTTGACCTTCTTCACGATCAGCAGGTCGTCGCCGAGCATCACCGGGAAGTCCTCGGCCGAGACGAACTCCACCGGCTCTTCCAGTTCGAGTGCCGCGAGGAGCTGTCTGATCTCGAACGGCACCCCGTCCTCGGGGTCCCGCGCCGGCGAGCTCTCGGGCAGGTTGCCGATGAACATCGCCGGGCCGCGACCGCCGAACAGGTCGTAGCGCAGGAAGATCCCCTGGCAGGAGCCGTCCGGGCCGGTCATCACCGCGGCGCCGAAGAGGCCGGGCCAGTCGCCCGGGTCCATCGCGAGGACGTCGAAGTCCGGGCCCGCGGGGGTGCCGGAGCGTCGGCGGAGAAATGACATGTCGCCATCGTACGTGCCCGGGGGCGCGCGACCGCACGGGGCGGCGCCGAGGCGCGCTCGCCGAGCGTTCACAAATGCGCGAGCTCCACGCTCCGAGACGAATGTTGACGCTGAGCAACCGTCCGGGCTACGGTCGCGGATGTACGGCAGCTGCTGTGGACCCGTTCCACGTGGGGGTGGCCTGCTGTGGCGCATTCGCATGCGCCCATCCACCCTTGCCACCCTTGGCACAGGTCGTGCAGCGGCTGCGGTTCTTGTGCACCAACGCAGTTCGTTGATCCATGCAACGTTTTCAAGCTTCGCAACCCTTCACCCAAAGCCTGGTTCGTGGGTTCCCCGACTCCGTCGCACCCACGGACCGCGCCCGGGACACCGACGCGTGGGGGCGTTCGGATCCCGGGCACCGGTGGCCTGGGCCCTCGCGGCCCCGTCACCTGCCTCCCGGCGGCGCCGGTCTTCGCGGACCGGCATCGGGGACAGCCGGAGGAGCCCGGTTTCGCGAACCGGGCCGTACAGCAGGCGCCGTGCACGACCGCGTGGGGGCGGTCGGCACGGCGCCTGGCTGCTTTTCGAGCGCGACCCGGCAGACGAACCGGCGTACGAACCGGCAGACGAAAGGGCCGCCGGTCTCGGGAACCGGCGGCCCTGGGAGTCGAGCTGAACTCAGGTCAGGTCGAACTCGCCGTCCTGGGCGCCGAGCACGAAGGCCCGCCACTCCTCCGGGGTGAACACCAGCACCGGCCCGTCCGGGAAGCGGCCGTCGCGCATCGCGATGTAGCCGTCCACGAAGGCGATCTGGACGTCACCGGGCGAGCCGTCCTCCTGCTTGGCGGAGAGCCACTCGGCCCCGGTCGTGTCCAACTTGGGCTTGCGCGCCGGCGGGACGGCCGGGCCGCCCTGGGCGGTCTCGTCTGCGCTGGTCTCGGTTGTCACTGGTCCTGCTCCTCCCGAACGTCCTTCAGGGTGGTCAGCGTATCCGTCCGCACCGCCGCCCGGGCCACGCTCTTCGGGACTCCTCCGGTCGAGCGGAGTCCACGCGGACCGGGCGCCGCGGGCGGCGGCGGCGTGCTAGGACGCGTCTCGCTGGTTCGCGCCTGGCGGGAGTCAGCGAGACACGCCCTGGGACGCATCGCCTTCCGGCGCGGCGGGCGGGAGCGGCGCGCCCGGTTTGCGAGAGTGGGCAGCGAGAGTCGGCACGGTCGCAGGCAGCAGAGCTGGGAGGGAGCAGCCGATGGGACAGATCAGCCCTCGGGGCACAGGCGGGGCGGATGTCATCCCGATCGGGGAGGCGCCCTCGGCCGCCCGGGTACCGAGCCAGTCGCCGATCCGGTCGGCCGCGCTGGGCCGGGTCGGCGTGGTACTGGTCTCGCACAGCCGGGACCTCGCGCAGGACACCGCCGACCTGGCCAAGGCCGTGTCGCCGACCGACGACCCGGCCGCGGTGGCGGCCACCGGCGGGCACCCCGGCGACGGCCTGGGCAGCAGTGCGCTGCTGATCGCGGCCGCGGCCCGCCGGGTGGACCAGGGGCACGGGGTGGCGGTGCTGGCCGATCTGCCGTCGGCCGTCCAAGTGGTGCTGGCGGTGCTGGCGGCCGCCGACGAGCACGGGCTGCCGTTCCCGGTGCGGTTCGCCGACGCGCCGTTCGTGGAGGGCGCGGTGGTCGCCGTGCAGACCGCCTCGGCGGGCGGGGATCTGGCGGCGGTGGTCGAGGCGGCGGAGGAGACCTACCGGCAGCGCAAGCTCTGAGTGCGATCGATCGGGCCGCCGGGTGGTCGGGGCGCCACCGCTGGCGAACGATCAGATGAACAGCCCGTTGAGGGACTACACGGAACGTGTCCGGTCGGCTACGATCAGCCGCGTCCGACCGCCCGACCTGTCCCCGAACGCCCGGAGGAACCTCGTCATGTGCGTGGTCATCACCGGCGGAGCCGGGTTCATCGGGGCCGACCAGGTCGGGCTCGCGGTGCCCCTGTTCAAGGGCTCGATCCTGGATCCGGCCCTGCTCGAGGCGGGCATCGGCGGCGCCGACGAGCTTGCGTCGCGCTCGCCGGCCGATCCGCTGCCCCGCCACCGGGGCGAGGTCCTCGGGCGGCCGCTGGAGGTGACGTACATCGAGCCCAGAGCCGGCGACGTGCGTGACTCGGTGGCGGGCATCGGGCGGCGGCGCGAGCTGTTCCCCGACCTGGCACCGGCGCCGGTGCCGGTGCGCGTGGGGCCGGCCCGCACGGCGCGCTGGTTCCGCGACCGGCAGCCGTAGCCGCACCGCGCCGCCCGCACCGACTTCTGCCTCGGTGTCGGTCCTGTCGCGTACAACCATCCGCAGGACCTGGGAGTCCGTAGTACATCGAGCGATCTCTCGCCGGGTGCGCCCGGCCATGCCTTGGGGGCACCCGTGCCGCGACCGGACACCAGGACACCGGACTTCAGGACACCGGACTTCACGACGCAGGACTTCACGACGCAGGAGTACAGGACGCAGGAGTACAGGACGCCGAGCGAGGTGCCCGCGCCGGCCGCCGCCGACCGGCTGGTCCACTGGCTGCGCCACTCGCCGGCACAGCCGCTCTTCCGCGCGCACGCGGCCCGCCGGCTGGTGGTGCTGGCCTACCGCCGGGTGACCGATCGCCGGGCCTTCGGCGCCCAGTTGGACCGGCTGTGCCGGGTCGCGGTGCCGATCTCGCTGCCCGCCCTGGAGCAGGCGGTGCGCGAGGGCCGGCCGCTGCCGCCGCGCAGCGTGCTGATCACCTTCGACGACGCCGATCGCGGCGTGCTGGACCACGCGCTGCCGGCGCTGGCGGCACGCGGGCTGCCCGCGGTCGCCTTCGTGGTCACCGAGCTGATCGGCACCGACCGTCCGTCCTGGCGCCAGGAGGCCGCGTTCCTGCTCGCCAACGGCGGCCACGCCCGGTCCGTCACCGGCGACGGCCTCGCCGGGCGGCTGGCCCGGCTCGCCGCGCTGCCCGACCCGGACCGGCGCCGCAGCCTGCACGAACTGCGGGTCAGCTCGCCCGCCCGGCCGCCGCGACGGGAACGCCTGACGCCGGAACAGCTGCGCCGCCTGACCGCCGGTCAGGTGGTGATCGGCAACCAGACCCTGGGCGACGCCGACCTGCGGCGCTGCGACGACGCCACCGTGCAGGTCGAGATCCGCACCGCCCACCAGGCCCTGACCGACTGGCTCGGCGGCGCCCCCAGCGCCTTCGCCTACCCCAGCGGCAACCACGACCCGCGCGCCGCCCGGCTGCTGACCGAACTCGGCTACCCCACCGCTTTCGTGAGCGACCACCGCCTCAGCCCGCGGCTGCCCCGCGAGGCGCTGCGGGTCAGCCGGCTGCCGGTCGACGCGAGCTGCGACAAGGCCGAGTTCGAGGCGGTGCTGTCGGGACTGCACCCGGCCGTACGGCGCTGGCGGGGCGTCTGACGCTTCGCCGGCGCTGCTCGCGCGCGGTCGCACGCCGATCGCGCGCCGCTCTCACTCCGGTGACTGCTCGGCCGGGAACATGATCGGGCTGAGCAGGTGCCGGGTGCGCTCGGGTGCGGGCTCGTTCCCGATCCGGGAGACGATCGCGGCGCGCAACTCGCCGATCAGCTCGGCCAGCTCGGCCGGGCTGAGCCAGAGCGCGTGCTGGCGGTAGCCGACCAGGTCGGCGGCCGGGTCGGCGGAGTCCCGGTCCAGGTAGGCGTTGAACTCGGCCAGCAGCGTGGCCATCGCCACCGCGAAGATCCGCCGGTGGTCGTCGCGGGAGGCCGCCGCGGCCGCGCCGGCCCCGATCACCGCCCGCTCCCGGCGCAGCCGGTACTCGCGTTCGACCGCGCCGCGCACCCGGTGCTCCTCGGCCACCTCCAGCAGGCCGCCCTCGGCGAGCAGTCCGACGTGCCGGTACACGGTGGCCTTCGAGACATCGGGCAGCAGGGCGCACAGCTGAGAGGTGGTCAGCGTCCGCCCGCCCGACAGGGCGTGCACGAGGCGCAGCCGCACGGGATGCAGGAGCAGGTCCACGGTGTCCATGGACACACGGTCTCACCTTCGATACCTTTCTCAAAGTTGAGACCGTTCATCACGGGGAGGACCCATGTCAGAGGCACCACTGGACTCGCCACTGGAGACACCGCCGTTGGGACGCCGGTACGAGGTCGGGGGCCAGCGGCTGCTGCTGCACCGCTCCGGCAGCGGCGGCCCGACCGTGGTCGTCCTCCCGGGCGCCAACCTGGTCGGCCTGGACTACCTGAACCTGCACCACCGCACCGCCGAGCTCACCACCAGCGTGCTCTACGACCGCGCGGGGACCGGCTGGAGCGACTGGATCGAACTGCCCCGCACCGCCGCCGAGGTCGCCGACGAACTGCGCGAGCTGCTGCACGTGGCCGGCCTGCCCGGCCCCTACCTGCTGGTCGGCCACTCGCTGGGCGGCGCCCATGCGCGCCGCTTCGCACAGCGCTTCCCCCTCGAGGTGGCCGGCCTGCTCCTGCTGGACCCGTTCCACGAGGACCTCACCACCGGCGCGCCGCAGGAGGTGCTGGACCGGCTGGCCGAGCTGAAGGACCTGGAGCTGCCCGAGGCGACCGAGGAGCAGGTCCAGCGCTCCCGCGAGGTGCTGCGCGAGCACTTCGCGAGCTGGCCGGAGGCGGTGCGCGAGCCGCTGATCGAGCATCACCTCAGCGCCTGGCGGACCGGGTTGCTGGAGAGCAGGAACCTCTACGACGTGGTCGCCGACGAGCTCCGGGACGGGCCGGCGCTGCCCGATGTCCCGATGATCGTGATCAGCGCGCTGGGCCCGGACGCCAACCAGTCGCAGATGTGGTCCGAGGAGGTCGTTCGCCTGACGAACGAGCGCAAGCAGCGGCTGCACGCCGAGCTGGCCGCGTCGGTGTCGCACGGCGAGCACCGGGTGGTCACGGATGCCGGGCACGGCTGGCTGCACGAGGAGCGCCAGGATGCCGTGCTGCGGGCGATCGAGGACCTGCTCAGCCGCTGATGCCGCGCACGGTCAGCCCCTGCTGCCGCACGCGCTCAACCGCTGATGCCGCGCACGCCGACCGCGGTCCCCGCCGTCAGCAGCGCCTGCGGGTAGCGGGTGGCGGCCGTGGGCAGCTGGCTGACCCGGCCGGTCTGCAGCACGGTCAGGGTGCCGCCGCCGGTGCGGGCCAGGGCCTCGGCGGGCACCCGGCGCAGCGCCTGGGCCACGACGGCGTCGGCCGAGCCGTGCAGCACGAGGTCCGGGTGCGCGACGGACGCGACGGCGGCCCGGATCGGCTCCGCGACCAGCTCGTAGTGCGTGCAACCGAGCACGATGTCAGTGGTCCCGGGCGGCGTGAGCGCGGCGGCCGCGGCGATCGCCGCCCGCTGGGCGTCCTCGTCGGCGTGCTCCACGGCGTCGGCCAGGCCCGGGCAGCTGACCTCGGTGATCTCCGCGTCGCCGCCGAACTCCGCGATCAGCCCGCGCTGGTAGGCGCTGCCGGTGGTCGCCGGGGTGGCCCAGATCGCGACCTTGCCGCCGGCCAGGGCGGCCGGCTTGATCGCCGGGACGGTGCCGATCACCGGCAACTCGGGCTCCAACTCGGCGCGCAACGTGGCCAGCGCGTGGACCGAGGCGGTGTTGCAGGCGACCACCAGCGCGTCCGGACCCAGCGCGGCGGCGGCCCGGGCGCAGGCCAGCGCGTGTTCGGTGAGGTCGGCGGGGGTGCGCGGGCCCCAGGGCATGCCGTCGGGGTCGCTGGAGAGCACCAGATCGGCGTCCGGACGCAGGGTCCGCAGGGCGGCCGCCGCCGGGAGCAGGCCGATTCCGGAGTCAATCAGTGCGATCTTCACGACATATGACCCTAGCCGATCCGGCCAGGCTGCCCGCCCAGGCGGTGCCGCTGCGGCAGACTGCCGGAGTGACCGTGCTGACCGGAGTGACCGGACTGTCGCTGCTCTGCTGGCTCTGGCTGACCTGCTGCCAGGGGCTCTTCTGGCGCACCGACGTGCGCCTGCCGCCGGACCGCACCGATCCGGATCGGCCGCCGGAGGTCGCGATCGTGGTGCCGGCCCGGGACGAGGCCGCCGTGCTGCCGCTGAGCCTGCCGGGGCTGCTGGGGCAGAAGTACCTCGGGCGGGCCCGGGTGATCCTGGTGGACGACCACAGCTCCGACGGCACGGCGCAGGTGGCGCGCGAGCTGGCCGCCGAGATCCCCGACGGCCTACCGCTGACCGTCACCACCCCGCCGCCGCTGCCGGCCGGCTGGACCGGCAAGCTCTGGGCGGTCCGCCACGGCGTCGAACTGGCCTGCGAGACGGGCGACGTGGAACTGCTGCTGCTCACCGACGCCGACATCGCGCACGGCCCGCAGACGCTGGCCGCGCTGGTGGCCGGCGCCCAGGCCCAGGGGCTCGACCTGGTCTCGCAGATGGCCCGGCTGCGCACCGAGACCGGCTGGGAGCGGCTGATCGTGCCGGCCTTCGTCTACTTCTTCGCCCAGCTCTACCCGTTCCGCCGGAGCAACCGCCCCGGCAGCCGGACGGCCGCCGCGGCCGGCGGCTGCTCGCTGGTGCGCCGGGCGGCGCTGGAACGCGCCGGCGGGGTGGCAGCGATCCGCGGTGCGGTGATCGACGACGTCTCGCTGGCCCGCGCCGTCAAGCGGGCCGGCGGGCGGACCTGGCTGGGCCTGGCCGAGCGGACCGAGACGCTGGCAGTGCGCAGCGTGCGCCCGTACCCCGGGCTGGCGCCGCTGTGGCGGATGGTCTCGCGCAGCGCGTACGCGCAGTTGCGGCACTCGCCGCCGCTGCTGCTCGGCACGGTGCTGGGACTGGCCCTGATCTACCTGGTGCCGCCGGTGGCGACCGTCGCGGGGCTGGCCACCGGTGCCTGGCCGCTGCTCGCCACCGGGGCCGCCGCCTGGGCGCTGATGACCGCCACCTACCTGCCGATGACCCGCTACTACGACCGGCCCGCCCCGGCCGCGCTGCTGCTTCCGTTCACCGCGCTGCTCTACCTGCTGATGACGGTGGACTCCGCGGTGCAGCACTACCGGGGGCGGGGCGCGGCCTGGAAGGGCCGGACCTACTGACCGGACCGGGCCTAGTGCCCGGCCCGCACCCGCTCGAGCAGCTGGTCGAGCACCTGGGGCATCGCGTCGACCCCGCCCGCCCGGGTCGGCGAGGTGAGGTACTGCCCCTGCACCACGGCGCTCGGCAGCTCGGTGATCTCGTAGCGCGCCAGGTCGTTCGGCGCCTGCGCGACCTCCTGGCCGACCTGGTCCGACTCGTAGGCGGTGGTGAAGCGGGTCCGGTCCACCTGCTGGCTCACCGCCCAGTCGGCGGCGGCCGCCTCGGTAGTCAGGTCCTGGTGCTCGTCGCGCACGGCGTGGAAGACGGCGCCCTGCAGCCGGTCCACCTCGCCGAGCCGCTCCAGCGTGTAGTAGAGCCGGGCGTGCGCCCGCTCCACCGTCTGGTCGGACTCGCCGGGCCACACGGCGGGCAGCCGGCGCAGCACCACATCGGCGGGCTGCCGGGCGGCCCACTGCTCCAGCGGCTGCTCCAGCAGCTGGGAGTGCACGCAGCCGTACCAGAAGACCTCGACCACCTCACGCTTGGCCTTGTCGCGCACCGGCTGCGGATGACGCAGGTTCACATACGCGGTGTCCGCGGATGCGGCATCGCTGACGGGGACGGCGGCGCCGAACGTGCAGGCGACCGAGACCAGCAGAACAACGGCACGGGTGACGGGCTTCATGCCCGCCACCGTGCCAGTTCCCCTGCGCTACAGGCCAGTTGCCTCGCTCAGGTTCGCCCGATCGAGCGTAGCCGGCTGATCCGGACGGGCCTCCAGGGCGGGCGCCACCGGGGCCTGGTCGACCGCGGCGGGACCGGCCTCGGCGGCGACCGGCTCGGCAACGGCCTCGGCCGCGGCCGCGGCCTGGGCAGCGGCGGCCTGGGGAGCACCGGCCGCACCGGCCCGACCCGCCGCGTTCTCGAAGAACCGCAGCAGCTCCACCGGGAACGGCAGCACCAGCGTCGAGTTCTTCTCCGCCGCCACCTCCACCACCGTCTGCAACAGCCGCAGTTGCATCGCGGCCGGCGTCTCGGACATCGTGTGCGCCGCCTCGGCCAGCTTGGCGGCGGCCTGGAACTCGCCGTCAGCGGTGATGATCCGGGCCCGCCGCTCGCGGTCGGCCTCGGCCTGGCGGGCCATCGAGCGCTTCATCGAGTCGGGCAGCGCGACGTCCTTGATCTCGACCCGGTCGATGTGCACACCCCAGCCGAGCGCCGGGCTCTCCAGCATCAGTTCCAGGCCGCGGTGCAACTGCTCACGCCCGGAGAGCAGGTCGTCCAGCTCGCTCTTGCCGATGATCGACCGCAGCGAGGTCTGCGCGACCTGAAGCATCGCGAAGGCGTAGTTCTGCACGTCCACCGTGGCGCGCACCGGCTCGACGACCCGGTAGTAGAGCACCGCGTCGACCCGGACCGTGACGTTGTCCTTGGTGATCCCCTCCTGTGCCGGCACCGGCATGGTGATCACCTGGACATTGACCTTGCGCATCCGGTCCGCCACCGGCAGAAGCACCGTCAGCCCGGGCTCGCGCACCTTGCTGCGCACCCGCCCGAGCCGGAACACCACACCACGTTCGTACTGCTGGACCACCCGGACGCTGCTGGCCAGGAACAGCACCCCGAGCACCACCACAGCGATGATCACGCCAGGCATCGAGAACTCGCCCATCCCCTCCGACGGCCCGCCGCGCCGGGCCCCCGCAGGTCCGGTCGGACGGCACGCGCCGTGCGGATCAGTATGCGCCCGACCAGGGCGGGGCGACAGGCCTCGGTCGGGATCGCCGGTGGTCCCGACCGAGAGAGTCCCTCCCCAACCGGCCCGACCCGAGCGCCGCAGCCGTCAACACGGTGGCGGCCAGGACCACCACCCGCCCGCACGCCCGCTTGCGCCGCTGCTCCCCGCCGTACCCGGCGGGTGCGTATGCGGATCGCCTGACGGCACGTCAACTTCCGTACCAGCATTGGGCAGAGCGGGTGATCCTGAGTGGACCACCGCGCCTCGGCCCGGTCAGGATGAGCCCCGAAAGCGGGCCGGGCCACCGCCCCGCGTGATCCCCCTGGAGTCAGTGCCGTGTTCAAGGGCTTTCGCAGCTTCCTGCTGCGCGGAAACGTCGTCGACCTGGCCGTCGGCATCGTCATCGGCGCGGCCTTCACCGCCGTGGTCACCGGCTTCGTCACGGCATTCCTGACGCCCCTGATCGGGGTGGCGATGGGTGCGGTGGGCGACTTCACCAAGGAGAGCTTCGCGATCGCCGGGACCAGCTTCCCGTACGGCGCGTTCCTGAACGCGCTGCTCAGCTTCGTGCTGGTGAGCGCGGTGATCTACTTCGCGGTGGTGCTGCCGGTGGGTCGGCTGCAGGCGCGGCTGGAGAAGCCGAAGGCGACCGAGCCGGCCAAGGCGGACTGCCCGCAGTGCCTGAGCCGGATTCCGGCCGCCGCCTCGCGCTGCGCGTTCTGCACCGCCGAGGTGGTCGCGCAGCCGGGTTTCCCCGCCCAGGCACTGCAGCGTAGCTGATCAGAGGCCCGAGGCCGGTGTCGCGCGATGACGGCGTGCGCCGGAGTGAGCCCCCCGGTGCGGGGGGCTCACTCCGTTCTCATGACCGAGATTGACCGAAAAACACCGGCAAAATGTCCGTTCTCTGACCGTTCGCCAGGTTTGCCTTGGCGAAGGTTGCGTAAACACTCGAACTGCCACCCCTCCCAGACTCCTCAGGGGCGCATTCTGGGCTTACGGTATGCCCCATGACCTCGCCCCGCTCCTACGACGGAGTCGGTTACTACCCTCCGTCCTTCTCGTCGGGCACGCCCATCTACGACAGCTTGGTCGCAGAGCGCGGAGTCCCCCAGATCGCGCCGATCAACGTGCCGGCCGCGCTCCCCCCGGCGCCCGGTATGGCGGGCGGCTACGGCGGCTCGGCACTGGAGTCGACCAGCCTGCTCCCCGCCCTGCCGCCGGCCAGACTGGCGCTCGGCCCGGGCCCCAGCAGCCCCGGCTACCAGAGCGCGCAGCCCGGCCCCGGTTTCGGCGGCCAGCCGTACGTGCCCGGTCCTCGGGTGCCCGGCGCGCCGATGCAGCAGCAGGGCTACGCCCAGCCGCCCGCGCCGCAGCCCTGGGACCAGCAGCCGGGCGCCTTCCGGCCGAGCGGGCCGATGACGCCCGCCTCGGTGGCTCCGGTCCGCCCGATGCCGCCGCAGCAGTTCTTCCAGCAGCCGGGCCAGCAGTTCGGCGGCCAGCAGGCGCCGGCCCCGCAACCGCCGCAGGGCTACGCCGGGCAGCAGCAACCGGCCGGTCAGCAGCAGTTCGGCCAACCGCAGTTCGGCCAGCAGCAGCCTTTCGGTCAGCAGCAGCCCATGGGCCAGCCGCAGTTCGGCCAGGCGCCGCAGCAGGGCCAGCCCTACCAGGGGCAGGCCTACTGAGCCATGCGGCAGCCGGTCTGCTGAGCAGGCGACAACCAGGGGGACGGTCATTCACGGGCCGCCCGGAACACCGAAGTACGGTGTGCCGGGCGGCCCGTGCGTATTCGCCCGAAACCGGCGACCGGGCGGCGGCAGGTCAGGAGCGCCTTCGCGAGCTGGCAGGATGGGCACATGCCACTCCTCACCGGACTGCACCGATACCCCGTCAAATCGATGTACCGGCAGGACCTCGCGCACGCCGTCGTGGAACCCTGGGGGCTGCGGGGAGACCGGCGCTGGATGCTCGCCCGCCCGGGCGGCCTGGCCGTCACCCAGCGCGACCTCCCCGAACTCGCCCGGTACCGGATCGAACTCGCCGACGACGACGCCCTGCTGGTCACCTCCCCCGAGGGCGACGAGCTGCGGATACCCGTGCCCCGGGCGCAGGACGGCGCCATCCCCGCCGAGGGCGACGTGTGGGGCAACCGGTTCGCCGCCGTCGAGGCCGAAGCGAAGGCCCAGCTCTGGTTCGCCGAGCGGCTGGGCCCGCACGAGCTGGGCGAGGTCCGGCTGCTCTGCCTGGAGGATCCGCTGGCCCGGCGGATCGATCCCGCCTTCGGCGCGCCGGGCGAGACCGTCAGCATGGCCGACGGCTACCCGCTGCTGGCGACCACCACCGCCTCGCTGGCCGCGCTGAACGCCTGGCTGGCCGAGGCCGAGCGGCCCGCCCTGCCCACCGAGCGGTTCCGCCCGAACCTGGTGATCGACGGCACCGAGCCCTGGGAGGAGGAGGGCTGGCGCCGGGTCAGGGTCGGCGAGTTGACCTTCCGCGCCGTCAAGCTGTGCGGGCGCTGCATCGTGACCACCACCGACCAGGAGAGCGGCGAGCGGCTGGGCCAGGAGCCGCTGCGCACCCTGAACAAGCGCCGACGTTTCGACAAGAAGGCGGTCTTCGGCGTCAACCTGATTCCCGACCGCCCCGACCTGGTGACCGGGCCCGCGCTCGGCACCCTGCGGGTGGGCGACCAGGTCACGGTGCTGGCCCGGGGCGAGCGACTCCCAGCCGCTTAGCAGCGGAAGGCCCAGGCAAGCACGCTACGGTGAGGCGCACGGCAGGAGCAGTGGAAGGCGGGACGACGCAGCGTCATGAGTGAGCACCGTCATGAGTGAGCACAGGGTCCGGGTCACGCAGGACAGCGGCTCGCGCTGGCGGCGTCGCGCCGGGGAGTACCAGACGCTGGCCGAGGCGCTGGCCGCCGCCGAGCCCGGCGACACGGTCACGGTGCGTCCCGGCGTGTTCCGGGAGAACGTGCTGCTCGACAAGGCGGTCACGCTACTGCCCGCCGAGGGCCCCGGCACCGTGCGGATCGACCCGCCCGCCGGTGTGCCGCTCACCGTGACCGCCGCCGCCACCGTGCGCGACCTGGTGATCGAGGGCTTCAACAGCTCGGCCGCCGCCGTGCGGATCGAGGGCCCGGAGGCGGACGCCACCTTGATCGGCTGCCGGGTGGACACCCACTCGGCGGTCGGCGTGGAGGTGGCCGACCAGGCCGAGGCACGGCTGACCGGATGCACCGTCAGCAATCCGTCGGGCCTTGGCCTGCGGCTGCGCGGCGGCGCCACCGCGCGGTTCGAGGAGTGCGAGATCACCGAGGCCGGGCAGGCCGGCCTGGCGGTGCTGGAAGGCGCCACCGCCCGGTTGAACCGCTGCCGGCTGCACCACACGGTGGGCGCGGGGGTGCTGCTCACCGACCCGGGCACCCTGGCCGAGCTGACCGGCTGCGAGCTGTACGAGATCAAGGGCAGCGGCGTGCAGGCCGAGGCCAGGGCGGTGGGCCGGCTGACCGACTGCTCGGTGCACCGGGTCACCGGCAACGGCCTGACCCTGGACACCGAGGCCGAGTTGCACCTGGTCGACTGCCGGCTGCACGAGCTGCCGGAGAACGCCGCCGACCTGCGCGACCGGGCCACCCTGACGCTGGAGCGCAGCACCGTGCGGGCCTTCGGCCGCGGCGCGCTCTCGGTCTGGGACACCGGAACCAGCGCCACCGCGACCAGCTGCGTGATCGAGGACAGCACCGGCGACTACCCGGCGATCTGGGTCAGCGACGGCGCCCGACTGGCCCTGACCGACTGCACCCTGCACAACCTGCCGGACGCGCTCTTCGTGCTGGACCGGGACTCCCGGGCCACCGTCGCCGACACCTCGTTCAGCGAGATCCGCAGCTCGGCCGTCTCGGTCAGCTCGGGCGCGAGCGTGGCGCTGGAGCGCTGCAAGGTGCGCTCGGCGGGCACCGGGCTCTGGTTCCGCGACCACGGCAGCGGCGGACTGCTGACGGACTGTGAGATCTCGGACGTGGCCACCGGTGTGATCGTCACCAAAGGCGCCGATCCGGTGCTGCGCGACTGCGTGGTGCGCGGCAGCACCGAAGCGGCGGTGTACGTCTCGGCGCAGGGCCGGGGCAGTTTCGAGGACTGCCGGGCGGTGCAGGGCAAGGGCTTCGGCTTCCATGTGATCGACGGCTGCCGCACCGCGCTGACCCGCTGCCGGGCCGAGCAGAACGGGCGGGCCGGCTTCGAGTTCGCCGAGCCGGGCCCGGTGGTGGAGGCCTGCACCTCGGACGACGTGGCAGCCGCGAGCACCGCCCCGGCCAGGTCCGCTGCCGCGCCCGCGCCGGCGGAGAACGTGCCGGGCCCGCGCACCGCGCAGCTGACCTCGTCCCCCGCGCTCGTCGCCCCGCCGCAGATCGCGCCGATCCCGGACTGCCGCCCGGCCGACGAGGCGCTGGCCGAGCTGGACGCGCTGATCGGGCTGGCCACCGTGAAGCAGGAGGTGCGGACCCTGATCGACCTGATCTCGGTCGGCCGCCGGCGCCGGCAGGCCGGGCTGAAGGCGCCCTCGCTCCGCCGCCACCTGGTCTTCACCGGCTCCCCCGGCACCGGCAAGACCACGGTGGCCCGGCTCTACGGCGAGATCCTGGCCTCACTCGGGGTGCTGCAGCGCGGCCACCTGGTCGAGGTGGCCCGGGTGGACCTGGTCGGCGAGCACATCGGCTCCACCGCGATCCGCACCCAGGCCGCCTTCGACCAGGCCAGGGGCGGGGTGCTGTTCATCGACGAGGCCTACACGCTGGCCCCCGAGGACGGCGCCCGGGACTTCGGCCGGGAGGCGATCGACACCCTGGTGAAACTGATGGAGGATCACCGCGACGAGGTGGTGGTGATCGTGGCCGGCTACACGGCCGAGATGGAGCGCTTCCTCAGCTCCAACCCCGGTGTCTCGTCGCGCTTCTCACGCACCATCGCGTTCCCCGACTACACCGACGCCGAGTTGCTGGCGATCGCCCGCACCCAGGCCGTGGAACACGAGTACCAGCTGGCCGAGGCCACCGAGCAGGCGCTGCTCGGCCACTTCGCCACCCTGCACCGCGGCCCCAGCTTCGGCAACGGCCGCACCGCCCGGCAGGTCTTCGAGACGATGATCGAGCGCCACGCGATGCGGGTGGCCCAGCTGCCGGACCCGTCCACCGAGGACCTCCAACTCCTGGTTCCCGCCGACCTGCCGCTCCCGCGCGGGTGAGCCGACGTGGCAGGATGACTATAAGAACGGAACGACGAAAGGCGGGGCGGCGTACGTGGCCGACAACAGCAACCTGCTCGCCGAGCAGCGCCGGGCGCTGATCCTGGACGAAGTACGACGGCGCGGCGGAGTGCGGGTCAACGAGTTGACCCGACGGCTGAACGTGTCGGACATGACGATCCGCCGGGACCTGGACGCGCTGGCCAAGGTCGGCGCGATCGAGAAGGTGCACGGCGGCGCGGTGCCGGTCGAGGAGGCCCGCACCCATGAGCCGGGCTTCGAGGCGAAGTCGACCCTCGAGCTCTCGGCCAAGGAGGAGATCGCCCGGGCGGCCGCCGCGCTGGTGACGCCGGGCAGCGCGATCGCGCTCTCCGGCGGGACCACGACCTTCGCGCTGGCCCAGCACCTGGTGACGATCGGCCCGCTGACCGTGGTGACCAACTCGGTCCGGGTCGCCGACGTCTTCGAGCGGGCCCAGCGCCAGGGCGAGGGGACCGGCACCACCGTGGTGCTGACCGGCGGGGTGCGCACCCCCTCGGACTCGCTGGTCGGCCCCGTCGCGGACCGGGCGATCCGCTCGCTCCACTTCGACCTGCTCTTCCTCGGCACCCACGGCCTCTCCCCCGAGGCCGGGCTCTCCACCCCGAACCTGGCCGAGGCGGAGACCAACCGGAACTTCGTGGCCTCGGCCCGCCGGGTCGTGGTGGTGGCCGACCACACCAAGTGGGGCGTGGTCGGCCTGTCGACCTTCGCCGAGCTGGCCGAGGTGGACACCTGGGTCACCGACGCGGCGCTGTCGCCCGAGGCGGGCGAGGCGGCTCGGGAGCAGGTGCGGGAGCTGGTGCTGGCCCCGTCCGGTGGGCTCGGCTAGGGCCTCTCTTACGGATCTTGTCGGATCAGCGCGCGGCGGTGGGCGCCCGGCTGGGCGTGCCGGCGGATCGTCCTCGTACTGGGTCGTACTTGGATGATTCGCCGGTGCGTCCAGGCGGGATGCCCGGCGTCGCGCGCCCGGCAAGATCCGTAAGAGAGGCCCCAGGGCGCCGCGGCCCGTTCGGTGGGCTTGGCCAGGGCGCCGCGCCCCCGTCCGGTGGTGGACCGGCGAGGTCAGCCCGAATCGGTCTGGGCGTTTCTCCGGGATCATCCGATCGTTGGGCTGGTTGTGCCGTTGAGCGATGCCCTCCGGGCGTGGATCGACGGCGACCCGCGTGGCGGTGACACCTCCCGGCGCGGCCGACGGCCGCTACCTCGCGCTCACCTGTGTCCGCCCCCACCCCGTCCGTGTCCCGGGGCATGCGAACGGAGACCTCGTGCGAGTGACCGACATCCAGCGTTGCGAGATCCGGCCCGGACGTCTCGTCGAGTGGACCCTGCATCCGACGGCCGTCGAGGTCGCGACCGGTCTGCCGGACGATTCCCGCCCGCCCGCGTACGTACAGGAGGCCCACGTTCGAACAGCGCGGGCGGTACGCCAAGCCGGCTTGTTCGTACCGACCTGGCTCGGCACCGCGTTCGACATCCCGGGACGGGTCGATCTCGACGTCCTCGAAGGCGCGCTGCGGGCCTGGACGCTTCGACACGAGACGCTGCGCAGCGGGTTGCGCTGGGTCGGCGACGAGATGCGACGCTTCACGCTGGATGCCGATGCCGTCGTGCTGCACCGCGAGGACATCGGCGACTTCCCCGACGCGGCGAGGCTGACCCAGTACCTACAGGACCGCTTCGATCTCGCGGCGGACGCGCTCAGCTGGCCGAACTTCATCTTCGCCGCTGCCGTCCGGGACGACAGCACGAGTGTCTACATGGCGTTCGACCACACCAACGTCGACGCGTACTCGCTCCAGCGGATCACCGCGGAGATTCACGAACTCTACGCGGCCGGCCTCGACGGCCGCGCCGTGGACGGGGCACCGGTCGCCAGTTACGTCGATTTCTGCGCGACCGAGCGCGCGAGCGCTGATCAGATCGACGACACGCACGCGATCGTCACTCGCTGGCGGGAGTTCGTCAACCGGTGTGACGGGAAGCTGCCGAACTTCCCCCTCGACCTCGGTCTCGACCCCGAAGGGCCGCTGCCGACCCAGAAGTTCATGCACGAGATGCTGGTGGACGCCTCGGATGCGGCGGCCTTCGAGGCGTACTGCCGCCCGTACGGCGGGAGCTTGAGCGGCGTCCTCGCGGCCACCGCTCTCATCGTCCGCGAGGACGCCGGGCAGCAGGTGTACCGCACCGTCGTGCCCTTCCACACCAGGGCGCGTTCCCAGTGGACGGACTCGGTGGGCTGGTACGTGGGCGGCGCGCCGATCGAGGTTCCCGTAGCGCGGACGCCCGATTTCGACAGCGCGTTGGAGACGGTGCGCGCGGCGCTGCGCGAGAACCGTCCGCTGTCCAGGATGCCCATCGCCCGTGTGCTCCAGCTGCTGGGCTCCGACTTCCGGCCCACATCTCCGGACCTGTACTCGATCGTCTCGTTCGTCGACGCGCGCGGCATCCCCGGAGCGGAGCGCTGGCAGGACCTGAAGGCGTACTCGCTGCTGCGGGTTTCGTACGGCGACCAGGTGTGCGCGTGGATCACCAGGCTCCACGAGGGCCTGCAGTTCGCCTGCCGCTATCCGGACACCGGCGTCGCGGACAAGAACATGCGGTTGTACGTCGAGCGGCTGCGGGAACTCATCGTCTCGGTGGCGCGAGAAGGCGTGGCCGCGCGCGCCACCGCGCCGGCGGACGACACGGTGCCGTCGCGGCCCGCTCCCGTGCGCGTCCCCGAGCCTGGCCAACCGCTCACCGCCGGGGGTGTCCGGGCCGTGCGCTGACTGCGGTCAGGCCGGCGGCGAGGACGAAGAAGCCGTCGTCCCGGGGGATTCGAGGACGGCCTCGATGTCGATCGCGACGTCGACCGTGTCGCTGACCACCACGCCGCCCCGGTCGAGGCCGTCGTTCCAACTCACGCCGAAGTCGTGACGGTTGATCCGGGTCTTGGCCGTGAACCCGGCACGCCGCCTGGGTCCGAGGTTCTGCTCACCCTCCCACCAGGGCGTGTCCCACTGGCCCAGATAGCTCACCTCCAGGACGACGGGTCGCGTCACGCCGCGGATGGTGAGATCGCCGGTGACCTCGAACCCGCTCGCGCTCACCTGGTGGACTCGCGACCCGACGAACCTCCAGGTCGGGTGGTGCTCGACGTCGAAGAAGTCGGCGCTGCGCAGGTGTGCGTCACGCTCGGGCGCGCCGGTGTAGACCTGGGTCGCGTCGATCGTCGCCTCGACCACGGCTTTCTCCGGCTCCTCCGGGTCGACCTCCAGGAAGCCGTGCACGTTCTTGAACTGACCGCGCACGTAGGTGACCATCATGTGTCTGGCGCGGAACTCCGCGCCGGTGTGGCTGGGCTCGAAGAACCATCTTGCCGTCGCCATCGCAGCTCCCAGGCAGCTCTGCCCCCTGCATCCCAGCGTAGGCCGCGGACGGGCGGCCTCGCGCGCCGCCGGGCTGGCACCAATTCTCCCGCCGGGTCAGGCTGGTGAGGACGGCCGAGGACCGAGGAGGCAGCGATGACGGAGTACCGGATCCCGGGCATCGACCCGAGCGCCACACCGAGCGGCGACGGCTGCGCGGAGTGCCTGGGCGGTGACGGTCAGGGGTGGTGGCTGCACCTGCGCCGGTGCGCGGCCTGCGGGCACATCGGCTGCTGCGACTCGTCACCCGGCCAGCACGCGACGAACCACGCGCGCTCGACCGGACACCCCTTCCTGACCAGCTTCGAACCCGGCGAGGACTGGTTCTGGAACGTGGAGACCGGCGAGTACTACGAGGGCCCGCCGCTGAGTCCGCCGACCTCCCATCCTGCCGACCAGCCGACGCCGGGCCCGCGGGGCAAGGTCCCCGCCAACTGGCAGGAGTTGCTGCACTAGAGCGCCACCCGGGGGCGGGGGTGAATGTGTCGAGATTCGTCTTCCTGGCGCCCAGGATGTCGGATCCGCGCACAAAAAGGGCTCCGACTTACTGAATCGCCGCAGGCGGCCCAGACTCGCTGGAGCGGCCCACCGGTTAGGCCGTTCAGTTCGTCACGCCACCAGGAGCAGCAGCATGTCGACCGCCCCGGTCCGCCCGTCCTTCCTCCTCGTCCACGGCGCCTGGCACCGGTCCACTTGCTGGACCGCTCTGCGGGAGGCCCTCGCAGCCGGCGGCTGGCGGTCCCACACGGTCGATCTGCCCAGCGCCGGCCCGCAGCGCACGCCCACCGCCGGCATGTACGACGACGCCGAGGAGATAACGGCGCAGCTGCGGCAGCTGGAAGGCCCAGTGGTCGTCGTCGCCCACTCGTACGGCGGCTTCCCGGTCACCCAGGCGGCCGTCGAGCAGGCGGACATCGCCCACCTGGTGTACCTCGCGGCCTACCTGCCGGCGGAGGGCGACTCGCTCGGCGGCGTCCACGGCCACGCCATCTCCGGGCCCGAGGAAGAGGACCTCACCCGCACCAACCCCGGGATCTTCGACGACCCCCGCGCCTCGCTGTACGGGGACCTGCCCGACGACCAGGCCGAGCACGCCGTCGGCCGGCTCGTCGAGCAGAGCGTGCGGTCGTTCCAGCAGCCGGTGACCCGTGCGGCATGGCGGACCGTGCCCTCCACCTACGTGGTCTGCGAACGTGACCAGGCACTCCCGCCCGCGCGGCAGGAGCAGATGTCCGCACGTGCCACCCGCGTCGAACGACTCGACACCGGCCACTCCCCCTTCCTGTCCGCGCCCGCCGAACTGGCCGCCCTCCTCGGCGACATCGCCCGCGCCGCCACGCAGGTCTGACAGTCGTTCAGACAGACCCGGCAGCACCCGGACGAGTCAGCCGAGCACCGCTCGCCCCGCTCAGGAACGCCTCCAGGTCCCGCTCGTAGGGGCCGAGGTCCAGGCCCTGGGCGGCGACCCAGGAGTCGGCGTAGTACTTGTCCAGGTACCGGTCACCCGGATCGCAGATCAGGGTGACCACGCTGCCGCGCTCGCCCCGCCCGCGCATCTCCGCCACGATGGCGAGCGCGCTCCACAGCCCGGTACCGCTGGAGGCCCCCGCGCGCTTGCCGAGCACCCGCTCCAGCACCCGGATCGCGGCGATCGACGCGGCGTCAGGAACCCGCATCATCCGGTCGATCGCCCCTGGCACGAAGCTGGGCTCCATCCGCGGCCGACCGATCCCCTCGATCCGCGAACCGCGCTCACAGACCGCCTCCGGGTCGTGGTTGACCCAGCCGTCGAAGAAGCACGAGTTCTCCGGGTCGGCCACGCAGATCCGGGTGTCGTACTGCTGGTACCGCACGTAGCGCGCGATGGTCGCCGAGGTGCCGCCGGTGCCGGCCGTCGCCACGATCCAGGCCGGCTCGGGGTGCGGCTCCAGGCGCAGCTGGGCGAAGATCGACTCCGCGATGTTGTTGTTGCCGCGCCAGTCGGTGGCCCGCTCGGCGTAGGTGAACTGGTCCATGTAGTGCCCACCGGTCTCGGCGGCGAGCCGACTCGAGGTCTCGTAGACCTCGCTGGGATCGTCCACCAGGTGGCAGCTGCCGCCGTGGAACTCGATCAGGTCGATCTTCGCCTGGCTGGTGGTCTTGGCCATCACCGCGATGAACGGCACCCCGATCAGCTTCGCGAAGTACGCCTCGGAGACCGCCGTGGAACCACTGGACGCCTCGATCACCGGCTTGCCGGGCCGGACCCACCCGTTGCACAGCCCGTAGAGGAAGAGCGAACGGGCCAATCGGTGCTTCAGGCTGCCGGTGGGATGGGTGGACTCGTCCTTGAGATACAGGTCGATCCCCCACTCGGCTGGCAGCGGGAAGCGCAGCAGGTGCGTGTCGGCCGAGCGGTTGGCGTCGGCCTGCACACGGCGGACCGCCTCCTTGAGCCAGGCGCGGTAGGCGGCGTCGGAGCGGTCGACATCCAGGGTTTCCATGGGATCGATTGTAACGGAAAGTAATCGTTTCGGTAGCTACAGGTTCCGCTTATCGGAGCTTGTGCGGCACCACGGTGGGTCGTAGGGATCGTCCTCGGCCCCCACGTGTGGGGGCCGAGGACGCCGCCTACTTCCCCCCGTCCCCCCGCTCGTCCTCCGTCAGCGTCGCCTTCCGTGCCCGGTACTCGTCCTCGTCGATCTCCCCGCGCGCGTACCGCTCCCCCAGCACCGCCAGCGGCGAGGCCTGCGAGCCGCCGTTGGCCCAGGGGCCGTGAGGGCCCCGCCAGCCGCGGCGCCAGGCGGTGCGGCGCAGGGTCGCGAAGACGAAGACCAGGAGGAGCAGCCAGATCAGCGGGAAGAGCAGGAACCACGGGCCGCCGTGCCAGTGGTCGTCGGCCAGCAGGGCTGTCGCCGTCGTCGCGTTCATCAGGTCCATCTCCTCGGGTTCGACCCGGCCCTACCGGGTCCGTTCCCTTGAGCGTCCCGCGCGGGGGTGGGTCGGCGCGTCGTGCGGGCGGCGGCACCTGGCGTACCGCGCGGGGAGTATCCGGGCGGGGCGGGGTGCTCCGGCGGGAGTCCCGTGGCCCTCACAGCGGGACGGTGACGAACGTCTGGCCCGAGTCGTTCACCACCGACACGGACGTGACGTCCGCTGGTGCGACCAGTGCCGATCCGTCCAGGGTGGTGCCGGCGGTGGCACCGACCGTGGAGACCAGCCAGCTGCCCGCCTCGGTGCTCGCCCCGCCACCGCTGTGGACCACCAGGTGGCAGCGCTGGCCGGCGGGAATCCCGGTGACCGCCGCGCTGACCCGCACCCAGCCGGCCGCCGGGGTCATGGTGAGGGTCATCCGCGCGCCCGTCGCGGGGTCCGTCGCCGAGGCCGTCCTGGTGCCGGGCGGCGGCGGGGAGACGCTGCTCGACGGGACCGGGTTGACCGACGCCCCGGGGCCGATCGCGACGGCCTGCGAGGTGGGCGCCGTGCTCCGGCCCAGCAGGACACCGCCACCCAGCACCGCCGCGGCCGCGACCGCGGCGGCCGCACCGGCCAGCACCCAGCGCCGCCGCTGCTGTGACCCCCGCTCGGCGCGGGCCTGACGCAAGGTGCGCTGCAGCAGCAGGTCACCGCCCTCGGGGCGCCCGTCCACGAACAGTTCGGGCGGCACCTCGCCCAGCATCCGCTCGAGATCCCGCATGTCGGCCACCTCGTTCCGGCAGGACTCGCAGTTCAGCAGGTGCCGTTCCAGCGACGCCGCCTCCGCCGGCTCCAACGCGCCCAGAGCGTAGGCACCCAGCGACTCCACGCTCTGCTCGTGTCCGTGCTCCCGCTGCTCCCGCTGCTCGCTGCTCATGCCACCGCTCCCTTCCACCCGTTGGGCCTGCCCGTGTACGACTGTTTCAGCGCCCGTAGCGCGTAGTGCGCCCGGGACTTGACCGTTCCCGCGGGTACGCCCAGTTGCTCGGCGGCCTCGGCGACCGACTGCCCCTGGAAGTAGATGGAGTGCAGCACCGCCCGGTGGTCGGCGGAGAGTTGCTCCAGCGCCTCCATCATCGCCATGGACTCGACGACCGTGTCGGCGTGGTCGCGCTCCACCGGCACCGTCGCCAGCGCCTCGGACACCTCGGCGACCTCCGGCGGCCGGGCGGCCCTGGCGCGGAACCGGTCGGTGATCAGGTTGCGTTCCACCGTCAGCAGCCAGCCCCTGACCGAGCCACGAGCCTCGGTCAGCGCCTCCGGGTGCCGCCAGGCGCGGATCAGGGTCTCCTGCACCACGTCCTCCGCGGCCGCCCGGTCACCGGTCAACCGGATCGCGTAGGCGAGCAGCGCGCCGCCGTGTTCCTCGTAGAGCGTCCGGATCAACGCCTCGTCAGCCGCACCGTACCGGGCGCTGGATCGTGCCCCTGCCATCCGCCCACTCCTCCGTCGGGATCCGTCAAAGCAGGCACGTACGGCGCGGCCGACGGGTTCAACGCGTTCAACGGATTCAACGGTCGTCACCACAGGCGCGGTCCTGGTTCAGGCAGGCCACCACGGCGGCCATCTGCTGGTCGCTCATCACGTCGATGAACAGGCCGTGGTCGGTGACCGGGCTGTGCCGCTGTTCCGGGAAGGCGTCCAGGGCGAACGCCTGGCCCGGCGGCGGCTGGTAACTCACCGTCACCTGTAGGTGGGGGATCGGGAAGGTGTCGTGCGGGCAGGCGCCCGAACCGCCCGGGAACACCGCCTGGGTGCGATGGTCCGGCGTGTCGGTGCTTCGCCCGTCCCAGCAGTTGGGGAAGTCGAAGGTGCGGGTCAGCAGATCGCCGGCCGGGCAGAGCGGGTAGCGGCTGGTCGACCGGCCGGGGAAGCCCGCGCAGCCCCACTGCGCCCGGGCCTGCTCCCCGCCGTCGGTGGCTGCCGTCGGGTCCCCCTCCAGCAGCCGCAGGAAGCGGGGCATCGGGACGACCTGGCTCCACGGGTTGCCGAGGAACTCGATCGACACCGCCTGCGGCGTGAGGATCTCCCCCAGGTTGCCGTGCTCGCCGTCCGTGCGCAGGCTCCGGTCGGTGCGGCGCAGCACCGGCCAGAAGTAGCTGGACCGGTCGCCGTCGGCGCAGCTCGTCCCGGCGGCGGCCAGGCTCGCGTCGGTGGACAGCGCGTCGGTGGAGAGGTTGCCCACGTAGTCGTGCACGTGGTGGGCGCCGCCGACGACCCCCGGTGAGATCACCAGGTTGTCGGCGTTGCGGTGCCCGTCCTGGTTGCGACCGCAGTCCTCGCGGTACGAGCCGGTGGACGCCTGCGGTCCGGGTGGGGTGGCGGCCCGTTGGGTGGCCACGGCCGCGATCGGGACGAAGTCGGTGGAGCCCGGGGAACCTTGGGAACCTGGGGAGCCGGTCGGCCACAGGCGCACGAAGAGCAGGGACAGCCCCAGCACCAGGCAGAGCAGGATGCCGGTCGGCAGTGCGGCGCGTCCGAACGACGGGTGGTGGCGGAGCTGGTTCACCTGCGACAGTCTGTCCAGGGCCTGCCCGGGAAGCAAGGCGATCGCGGGGCGCGAACCGCTGGTCAGCCGGCGGGCCCGGCCGGATGGCAGGCCCGCCGGCTGACGGCCATCCGTCAGTAACCGCCCGAGTAGCCACCCGAGCCACTGCCCGAGTTAGCGCCCGAATAGCCGCTGCTCTGCGAGGAGTTGGGGACGGCCGCCGGTGCGGAGCCCGGTCCGGCGCTCTGGGCCTTCTTGCCCTCCGGCGTGCTCGCGAACCAAGTGCCGCCCACACCCTGCCCGTTGACCTGGCCGGCCGCGCTGTCACCGGCGAAGCGGTACAGCGGCCAGCCGTTCAGCGTCAGCTGCTTGCTGCCGTCAGGCCGGGTGACGCTGCCGACCAGCGCCGAACTGACGCCGTTGACCTCCACCTTGTCCGCGACGGTGGCGGGCGGCCACTTCACCGCGCAGGCGTCGGTGCAGTTGGTGGCGGACGGCTTGTTGGTGTCCTTGTCGAAGCGGTACAGGGTGCGCCCGGCCGCGTCCGTCACGATCGGGCCCAGCTGCGCGGAGTTCACCGCGACGAGCTGGACCGACGCACCGGCACCGGCACCGGGCGTGGCGGGGGCGGCAGGCGTGGTGGCGGGGGCGTTGGCCGCGACGGGGCCGGGCGCGGCCGCCGCACCGTTGCCGCTGGTGTGGCTGCTGCTCGCACTACTGCCGCAGGCGCTGACGGCAAGGGCCAGGACGCAGATGCCGGAGGCGGCGAGCAGGCGGCGGCCGGTGAGCATGCGGCGGTCGGTGAGCTTGGGCATGGCGAATTCCCCCAGAAGAGAGGTGGTTTGAGGCGCTCTGTGCGTCTTCGTGACGCTCGCACCCTCAACACGCACGCGGCTCAGGAGGAGTTCAACGTTCGTCGGAGATATTTCGGCCCCGGCCCTCGGCGCGGTCGGTGACGCCCCCACTCTTTGGTTCAGAGCACGCGGGTGTCGTACGTCGCGCGGTTGGCGAGCACGTCGTCCATGTTCATCTCGGCCCAGGACTTGAGGCCGCGCATCATCTGGTGCAATGAGAGGCCGAGGTCGGTCAGCTCGTAGCAGACCGTGACGGGCACGGTCGGCGTCGCGGTGCGGGTGATGAGCCCGTCACGCTCCAGCGAGCGCAGCGTCTGAGTGAGCATCTTCTGGCTGACGCCGGCCAGCAGGCGGGACAGCTCCGAGTAGCGCATCGAGCGGGGCTCACCGGCGCAGTCGATGCCTGGCTGGTGCGAGCCGTCGCTGCCCAGCGCGGCCAGGATCAGCGTGACCCACTTGTCGGAGATCCGGTCGAGCAGCTTGCGGCTGGGGCATGCCGCCAGAAAAGCGTCATATTCCGCCTTGGTCTGCGCCCTCTTCTGGGCCGCCGTCATCGTCGCCATCGCCCGCTCCCCTCACCCGTGGGTGGCTTACGCACTCCGGAGTGCCTACTTCCCGTCAGGAAGCTGCCTATCCATAGTGGTGCAAGGAACCGTTGGGCACCACTATCCAGCCCAACACGAAAGCACGAGAGGCAGCGGCATGAGCACGCTCTCCACTTCGCTTCCCGGTGGCGCCTGGACCCTGGGCGACCTGACCGTCACCCGGTTCGGCTACGGCGCCATGCAACTCGCCGGCCCCGGGGTCATGGGGCCGCCCGCCGACCACGACGGAGCACTCGCCGTCCTCCGTGCGGCCGTCGACCTCGGAATCACCCACATCGACACCAGCAACGCCTACGGGCCGAGCATCACCAACCAGCTGATCCGCGAAGCGCTGCACCCATACCCCGAATCGCTGCACATCGTGACCAAGGTCGGCGCGACCCGCGACCCGCAGGGCGGCTGGCCCCTGGCCCGAGACCCGGAAAGCCTGCGCCGCTCCGTCCACGAGAACCTCGAAGCCCTCGGCCTCGAGGTGCTGGACCTGGTCAACCTCCGGATCGGCAACGCCCAGGGGCCCCAACCCGGCTCGCTCGCCGAGCCGTTCGAGACGCTCGTCGAACTCCAGCGGCAGGGCCTGATCCGGCACCTCGGCGTGAGCAACGCGACGGCGCAACAGGTCGCCGAGGCGCAGGCGATCGCGCCGATCGTGTGCGTGCAGAACCTGTACAACCTCGCCTACCGCCAAGACGACGAGTTGATCGACAGGCTCGCCGCAGCGGGCGTCGCCTACGTGCCCTTCTTCCCGCTCGGCGGCTTCAACCCGCTGCAGTCCTCGGCGCTCTCGACCGTAGCCGCCCGCTTGGACACGACTCCGATGTCGGTCGCCCTGGCCTGGCTGCTGCGGCGGTCGCCGAACATCCTGCTGATCCCCGGCACCTCGTCGACGGCGCACCTGCGCGAGAACGTCGCCGGCGCGGGACTCACGCTCTCCGACGAGGAACTCGCCGAGCTGGACAGGATCGGCCGCTAACGCGTGTCATGACGAAGCGCCGTCATGCCCTACGAAGAGCATGACGACGCTTCCCACCGTGCGGACAGGCCGCTTCCGGCGCTAGCTCAGCGTCTTCAGCGCCGCCGCGTCGTACGGCGCCAGCTCCTCGAACCGCTCCCCCAGCACCTTCGCCGCCCAGTGCGGGTCCTGGAGCAGGGCGCGGCCGACGGCGACCAGGTCGAACTCGTCGCGCTCCATGCGGTCGAGGAGGTTGTCGATGCCCAGGACCGGGGCGCCCTCGCCCTGGAAGCCGCGGAGGAAGTCTCCGTCGAGGCCGACCGAACCGACGGTGATGGTGGGCTTGCCGGTGAGCTTCTTGGTCCAGCCCGCCAGGTTCAGGTCCGAGCCCTCGAACTCCGGGAGCCAGTAGCGGCGGGTGGAGGCGTGGAAGGCGTCGACGCCGGCCGCGACGAGCGGGGCCAGGATCGCCTCCAGCTCCTCGGGGGTCTCGGCGAGCCTGGCGTCGTAGGCCTCCTGCTTCCACTGCGAGTAGCGGAAGATCACCGGGAACTCGGCCGAGACGCGCTCGCGGACCGCGGCCACGATCTCCGCCGCGAACTTCGTCCGGGCCACGGAGTCGCCGCCGTAGGCGTCGGTGCGGCGGTTCGTCCCCGCCCACAGGAACTGGTCGATGAGGTAGCCGTGGGCGCCGTGCAGCTCGACACCGTCGAAGCCGATGCGCTCGGCGTCCGCGGCGGCCTCGGCGAACGCGCCGATGACGTCGTCCAGATCGCTCCGGGTCATCGCCGTGCCGGCGCCCTCGGTGCCGTCGACGCGGATGCCGGAGGGGCCGACGGCCGGGGCGTCGGCGTAGGGCGGCTCGCCCTGCTTGCGCACCATGCCGATGTGCCACAGCTGCGGCACGATCGTGCCGCCCGCCGCGTGCACGTCCTCGGCGACCTTCGCCCACCCGGCCAGCTGCTCCTCCCCGTGGAACCGCGGCACCCGGTCGCTCTGCCCGGCCGACTCGTGGCCGACGTAGGTCCCCTCGGTGACGATCAGGCCCACACCTGCGGCGGCGCGACGGGCGTAGTACGACCGCACGTCCTCACCCGGGACGCCGCCCGGGGAGAACATGCGCGTCATCGGAGCCATCACGATGCGGTTCGGGACGGTCAGGCCGTTCAGCGCGACCGGCCGGGAGAGGATCTCGGCCGAGCGGGAGACGGAGGACGCGGGGACGGTCACGGGGGTGCTCCTCGGAGGTGCCAGACGGTGTGCACGCGTGCATTGAACGCGTGCAGGTGCCAACCGTTCCGGCGGTCGCGGCATTTCGCCCAGGTGGCGAACCGCCCTGTGATCCCGGACACGCGCCTCGCGCCAGGGGTTTCGCGCTGCCGCAGCCGGAGACGGAGCGGGAGGTGCACCCGGCGGTGATGGCGCCGGTCGTGGCAGCCGTGATGCGATGGACGCATGGAACTGCGGGAGATGCGTGCGTTCGTGGCGGTCGTCGAGGAGGGCGGCCTGTCCGCGGCGGCGCGCCGGCTGCACATCAGCCAGCCGGCGCTGTCCCAGACCGTGGTCGGCCTCGAGCGCGAGTTCGGTGTTCAGCTGCTGGTCCGCAGCAGCACCGGAGTCCAGCCCACCGACGCCGGACTGACCCTGCTGACCGAGGCCCGTGCCGTACTGGCCCGCCACGGCCGGGCCGTGGCCGCCATGGCCGCCCACACCGCGGCCGGCGGCAGCGTCCTGCGCATCGGTATCCCGCTGGAACTGCCCACCGAGCTGCTCTCCCACGCCCTGGCCGACCTCGCCGACGCCTATCCCGTCACCCGGGTCCTGGCCCGCCACCTGTCGACGTCCGACCAGCTCACCGCGCTGCGCAGCGGCGAACTCGACCTCGGCCTGCTGCGCGAACGCCCCACCGGGCAGGACCTCGACGCGATGCTCGTCGTAGCGGAGCGCCTCGGCGTGCTGCTGGCCACGGAGTTGGCCGCCAAGCTCGCCGGGCCGGACGGGATCCGCCTGGACGCCCTCACCGGACTGGACTGGGTCGGCTTCCCGCGTTCCGGCAGTCCCGCCTGGTACGACGCCCTCACCGCCATCCTGCGCAGCCACGGCATCGACCTCGGGCCCGAGCCCCCCACGGGACAGTCCCTGATCGCCGAGGTGAAACTCGCCGCCGTCGGCGCCGGCCGGGCCTTCACCCTCGCTCCCCCTGACTGGTCCCAACCCCTGCCCGCGACCGTCACCTGGTCGCCGCTGGTCGGCCACCCCCTCGTGCGGCGCACGTGGGCGGTCTGGCCCGCCGGCTCGCACCGGCGCGACCTCGGCCACCTGATCGCGGCCCTGGAGCAGCCCCAGGAGGCCTGAGCCTGGCAGCCGTGGGGCGGTGAAAGCCAGGTCAGCGACCTCAAAGTGGCAGTTATGAGGGGTATAGGCCGGGCGTCTGACCGCTGGGGAAGTGCTCGGCAGCTCTGCGCCTTACATCTCCCGGGTCGAGTCGCCACCGCTACGGAGCGGCTGGGCCGGCAGGCCCTTCACGGGCACACACAGAGCTGGGAGCGGGTAGTGATGTCAGAGCTTTCTGGTACTTCGGTGCTGGTCACAGGCGGGACCAGCGGTATCGGCCGGGCGACCGCGCTGGCGCTCGCCGGGCTCGGAGCGACCGTCGTGGTGTCGGGCCGCGATGTCGAGCGCGGCAAGAGGGTCGTCCAGGAGATCGAGGCGGCCGGCGGTGCGGGTCACTTCGTAGCGGCCGACCTGCGGGGCGAGGCTTCCGCCCGCGCGCTGGCCCGGCAGGCCAGTGCGCTCGTCGGGCAGATCGACGTCCTGGTCAACAACGCCGGCGCCTTCCCGTTCGGACCGACCGCCGACGTCACCGAGGCCGACTTCGACGCGGTGTACGGGCTGAACGTGAAGGCGCCGTACTTCCTGGTCGCCGAGCTCGCCCCCGCCATGGCCGAGCGCGGTCGTGGCGCGATCGTCAACGTCACCACGATGGTCGCGGAGTACGGCGCGGACGGCATGAGCCTGTACGGGTCGAGCAAGGCCGCCCTGGTCCTGCTGACGAAGGCATGGGCGGCGGAGTTCGGCCCGCGCGGAGTGCGGGTGAACGCGGTCAGTCCGGGCCCCACCGCGACCGAGGGAACCGCCGGGATGCCCGAAGCCCTGGACGCCCTCGCCGCCCAGGCCCCGGCCCACCGACCGGGAACCGCACAGGAGGTGGCCGAGGCCATCGTCTACCTGGCCACCGACCGGTCCAGCTTCGTGCATGGTGCCGTGCTGCCGGTCGACGGCGGACGCATCGCCGTCTGACACCCCCCTCGCCGCGGCCTGCGTGGGAGCGTACGAGCCCCACGCAGACCACGGCGAGCACCGGTGAGCACCGGTGAGCACCGGCGGAGCGACCCGATGCCACGGGTCGCTCTCCTCCCTGAGGGGTGCTCAGTTGCCGGTGGTGTCGGAAGTGTCGGCGGCGAGACAGAACGGGTGGCCCTCCGGGTCGGTGAGGACGACCCACCCGCCGTCGCCCGGCTGGAACTCGGGCCGGGAAGCTCCGAAGCCGAGCAGTTCCTCGGTCGCGCCGTCCAGGTCGGTGACGGTGAAGTCGAGGTGCACGTACTTGGCGCCGTCGGGCCAGCCCGGCGCCCGGTAACCCTCGACGCGGACGAAGGCGAGCTGGACCGGGGTGCTGTCGCCGTCGCCCAGCGACACGAAGTCCTGCTCGCTGCAGGTGATTTCCCACCCGGTGGCCTTCTGGTAGAACGCGGCGAGCGCGACCGGATCTGCGCAGTCGAGGACGACAGTGCTGAGCTGCTTGAGAACGGGCATGCCGATGACTCCTGAATGTCGGTACTGGCGAAGCACGAAGGGAACGGCCCCTCGCACGTCGCCAGCATGCTTTCGGCGGCAGGCCGGCGTCTTGAACATCCTTGCGCGGCTGTCAGACCCGCCACGTAGCGTTCGACGGGTGCTCACCGCCGTTCCTGTCGCCACGTGTCCCGACTTCGGCATCAGCGCGGTGGCCTGCCGCGACGACCACGCTCGCTGGTCGATGCCGGAAGTCCGCAGCGACTACCGCGTGGTGCTCGTGCGCCGAGGCCGGTTCCGCAGGATGGCCGCCGGCGTGCCCGCCGACATCGACGCGACCCTGGCCTACGTGGGGGCCCCGGGCGAGGAGGAGTGCTTCGCCCATCCCGCCGGCGGCGATGTCTGCACCGCGATCAGCGTGACGCCGAAGCTGTGGCGCTCCCTGGCCGGGGACGTCGCGGGCCCGGTCGCGCACACGGTCTACGTCGACCCGCGCCTGGACCTGGCCCACCGCCGGCTGCTCGCCGCCGCGGACCTGGGTGATGTCGACTACGCGCTCTCCGAGGAGCTGCTGGCTCGCCTGTCGACCGCCATCGGCCGGACGGTGACCGGACGAACACCGATCACCGCAGCGTGCGCCCGACCCGACCCGGGCCTCGTGACAGCCGCCCGCGAGGCGATCATCGAAGGAGACCCGGCCTCCGACACGCTGTTCTCGCTGGCCGAGTTGCTCGGCGTCTCTCCCTACCGGCTGAGCCGGGCGTTCCCGCACGAACTCGGTGTGTCGGTGACTCGCTACCGCCACCGCGTCCGGATCGGCAGGGCCCTCGACCGCCTGGCGGCCGGCGAACGGAGTCTCAGCACCCTCGCCGCCGACCTCGGTTACGCCGACCAGGCCCATCTGACCCGGACGATGCGCCAGCACCTGGGCCACACGCCGACGGCGGTGCGACGGCTCCTGGCGTCCGCACCCTGACCGGGCCCAGCTCGGCTGGGTGCGGCCGACCGAGACGGAGAACGACGAGTGCGAGTCCCAGCTCGGGCCCGCAGGTCGCGGTTGCCCGGACGGGCAGAAGATCACCGCACTCCGTCAGGGAGCCGTCAAGGCCGCTGGGCGGGAGCTGTGAGCGGCCCTAGCCTCCGAAGAACCGTCTCTCCTCCGCAGACGAACGTCACCACACCGAATGATCGGGGCACTTCAGCATGCGCGCTTCCTCCCGTCGGACGACCACGCTCACCCAACGCGTCGCCGCCGGCACTCTCCTGTCGGCCCTGGCCGTGACCGGGCTGATGGCCGTGCCGCAGCAGGCTTCGGCCTACGACTGCTCAGGGCAGGACAGCGTGGGCGGTGGCAACTGCGACTCGGCCCTGATCAACTCGATCGGTGCCATGATCGGAGGCTTCCGCAGCGCGGCCCTCACCGCGCAGGCCGACAACGCAGCATTCACCCAGGGGATGGCCGGCCAGCTGAGCGCTGCGGCACCCGGTTACAACATCATGGTGTTCAAGTACGACGGAACCGACCTCTACAGCAGCGGCCCCGTGTTCCACAACCCCTACGTGGCGGACATGAACGGGGTGCTGGTCGACACCACCGTCAAGCTGGAGCACCACGACTCGGAGGGCGGCCCGACCGGTTACGACGACTTCCGGATCTGGGTCTTCTCGGGTGACTCGACCTTCACCAACAACGGTGACGGCGGCTACGGGAACTGGGCGTTCGTCGGCAACGACTCCGACCGGACCGTGACCAACAGCAGGCCGTGCGTGCGGATCACCTGTACCGACAGCCAGCGGATCATCCACTTCCCCGCCCGCGAGATCACGACGCCGGCGGCCAACGCGGGCGACCCCAACACCGGCACCCCCGCGACCCCGAGCATCCCCGCCAACCCCGGTACGACCCCGGGCGTCAACGTGGGCGGCAACCCCACCCCCGGCATCCCCGCCAACCCCGGCACTACCCCCGGCGTCAACGTGGGCGGCAACCCCACCCCCGGCATCCCCGCCAACCCCGGTACGACCCCGGGCGTCAACGTGGGCGGCAACCCCACCCCCGGCATCCCGGCGCACCAGGGTGGCGGTAGCGGTGGTGGTGGCACCATCGCCGGTCTGGTCTACCCCAAGGTGAAGACCGGCCAGGGCCCGGTCGTCACCGGGTCCGCCTCGGGTCCCTCGATCCTCGCTGGCAACAGCGGTGCCAAGAACTCCGGTTGGCAGTTCACCTCGGTGGGCGACGGCCGCTACGAGATCACCAGTGCCGTGTCCGGCCTCGCGCTGACCGAGAACACCAAGACCTACGACGCCGACGCCAAACCGTGGACCGGCGCCGGCGAGCAGAAGTGGCAGCTCGTCAGCCAGGGCGGCGGCCAGTACCAGATCCGGATCACCGACCAGGACTGCCTGACCTACGACGAGGACGCCAAGGCCCTGGGCGTCTGGACCTGCAACAACGCCTGGAACCAGCAGTGGAAGCTCCAGTAGGAGCCGGCCTCTGGGCAACTGGCTGCGCTACTCGCGATTAGGTGCGACGTGCTACACCTGAATCAATCAAAGGGGCACTTTGCACCAACTCAATCTCGGAATCATGGCGCAGTCACGCAAGGAAAACGAGCATCGACTGCCGATCCATCCCGCGCACTTCGAGCGGATTGACCTCGACCTCCGTGGACGCATCCACCTCGAGCTGGGCTACGGAGAGAAGTTCGGTGTCTCCGACGAGCAACTGGCCCCCCTCGTCGCCGGGTTGCTCCCACGGACGGAGCTCATCGCACAGTGCGATGTCGTCCTGCTGGCCAAGCCGATGCCGGAGGATGTCGCCGAGCTGCGCGAGGGGCAGGTCCTGTGGGGCTGGCCGCACTGCGTCCAGGAGGAGAGGATCACCCAGACGGCCATCGACCGTCGGCTGACGCTCATCGCTTTCGAGGCGATGAACCACTGGACCAGGGACGGCTCGTTCAACCTGCACGTCTTCCACAAGAACAACGAGCTTGCCGGGTACGCCTCGGTGCTGCACGCCATGCAGCTGCGGGGTTCGACCGGTGACTACGGCCGACGGTTGCGCGCGGTCGTGATCGGCTTCGGCGCGACGGCCCGCGGGGCCGTCACGGCGTTGAATTCCCTGGGCGTGCACAACGTCGACGTGCTCACCGCGCGTGGCGTGACCGCCGTCAGCTCACCGATCCACTCCGCTCGAATCGTCCAGTTCGATCACGACGAGGCGGACGGTACCTCCGACCCCCGCCGTAGCCACGCCCTGACCGACGAAGGCCGGATCCCACTGGCGGAGTTCCTCTCAGGGCACGACATCATCGTCAACTGCGTCCTCCAGGACACCGGGGCACCGCTGACCTTCCTGGTCGACGAGGACCTCGACACGCTGGCGCCGGGCACCCTCGTCATCGATGTCTCCTGCGACGAGGGCATGGGATTCAGCTGGGCACGGCCGACGACCTTCACCGACCCGATGTTCACCGTCGGCGACAACGTGCACTACTACGGCGTGGACCACAGCCCCTCCTACCTGTGGAACGCCGCCACCTGGGAGAACAGTGAGGCGCTGATCCCGCACTTGCGCTCGGTCCTCGACGGTCCCAGCAGCTGGGAGGCGGACGAGACCATCCGTCGTGCCATCGAGATCCGCGAAGGTGCCATCCAGAACCCCGCCGTGCTGGCCTTCCAGCACCGGTCCCCGAACTACCCCCACCTCAAGGTGTAGCCACTTCCGGTCGGCTGTCATCGCTGCGGCCGGCAACGCTCGAAGGCCTCGACCGCAGAAGCGGTCGGGGCCTTCGAGCTGCTTGGCTCCGGACGGTGCTGGACGGGTCATGCGAGTGACGGCCGCCGACCAAATCCCGTTCGTCACGGTTGCCACGGGCAAGCATGTCGGCGGTCGCTCACGTGGTTTGGAAGATCGCGGACGACCGAACTGCACCCGGCGTCGGCCGCCTTGGACCTGGCGACCAACAAGACTCCCTGGACGGTTGGTTGAGAGGCGAGACAGTTCGCTCAACCGCCGGGGAGCCTCATTCGGTCTTCCCTCGCACCCGACCGCCCGGCCGTCACCTAGTCGGTGCCCTCCCTGATGATGGTCGGATGATCCGGGAGAGGGGCCGTCTCGCGGACCTGACGCCGTTGTGCTGCGAGCGGGCGGCGTCGCGTTCCGCGCATGCCTTCTGCTGGAGGATGACGGCGATCTGGTCGACGTCGTCGTTGGTGTCGAAGAATCCCTGGATGGTCGGTGCCGCCGCGCCGTTGACGCCGATGAAGAAGGTGTAGAGGTGGCCGTCGTCGGCCTGCAGGTAGCCCGCGTACGTCTGCGCGTTGATGGCGATCCCCTGGTTGAGCAGGTCGCCGCCGATGATGGTGCCGGGCTTGGCGAAGACCTTGCCCTTGGCCGGGCAGTCGGTGGTGCAGTAGAGAGCGCCGGTGCCGGACACCCCGAGGATCGGCAGTGAGGTGCGGAACGCGTCCGCGTCGGGGGTGCGCAGCCAGTAGGCGAGCAGCTGGTTGAGCCCGGTGGGCGTGACGCGGTCGACGGGGACGTCGCCGCGTCCGTCCGCCATCTGGAACTGGGTCGGGTCGACGTTCGCGGTCTGGGCGAGGAAGTCGTGGATGACCGGGAAGGCGTCGAAGCAGTTCGTGCTGCCGATGTTCACGGCGATGTTGCACAGGGCCAGGTTGGCGCCCAGGTTGTGGCTGACGTTCAGGATCAGCTTGGCGTAGTCGCGGTACGGCGGTGAGACGTAGGCGGCCACCTGGGGATCACCGCTGTACGAGGTGGGCAGCGTGCTGTCCGGGTTGGGCCCGGTCGGTGGGGCGGTGACGGTGACTCCGGCGCGGCCCAGCGCCTCGATCAGGGCTGTGCGGCCGAAGGCGTTGGGGTCCTGGATCTGGGAGTTCTTCAGGGTGGGCTGGGCGTCGGCGGCGATCGTGCCGGAGAGCGTGATGGCCGTGCCGTCGGGGGATGTGGCGACCTGGATGTCGGTGGTGCCGCCGGCCGCCACCGTCTGGACGTTGGAGGTGACCTGGTACGGCGCGACCTGCGGGCGCCAGCTCAGCTGGGCGGGCTGCCCGGGGGTGGTCGGCGTGCTCAGCAGGTCGATGACGTTGTCGTTGATGATGAGCGGCGTCGGCTGCGGGGTGATCGGCGGGGGCGTGAACAGCCGCGGGTCGATGACGACATCGCCGTCGACCGTGGTGATGCCCGAGTCGCGGACCTGCTGGGCGATCTGGTCCAGGCCGGCGAGCGGGTCCTCCGGCGTGAGGGTGGCGCCCGGGACGTCGTCGGCATAGGTGTGGTCGATGGGGGTGAAGTCGACCGACCCGTCCGCCTTGGTCCGGCCACCCATGGTGAGGTCGCCCTGGGCGACGAGCGCCAGGTTCCCGGTGAGGGTCGATCCATCGATGTGGCCGATCGCGTTCACCGGCGTGGTGAAGCGGTGGTCCGGGCCAAGGGCGTGCCAGGCACCGGAGATGGTGATCAGCTTGATGGTCGAGCCTGGCATGAAGAACTGGTCGGGGTACATGGAGTGGATGACCCGCCCGTCCTGGGGGTCGATCTCCAGCAGACCCCACTGCGCGTGCTGGTACGCGGGCTTGTTCATGATCGCCGTGATGTCGGGCCCGAGGTCGCTGTGTGAGTCCCCCGCAGGTGCGGCGGCAGCAGTACCGGCCACGACCGCGAGCGTGACGCCGACGGTGGCCCAGGCCCGAAGCCGACCACGGATCCTTGATCTCATTCGCCCAGCCGTTTCTGGAGTCGGAAGCCCCGTTTTGCAGGGCGGTCACGGCGCACAGTAGGTGCGCGGACTCCGGGGGCGGGGCTGCTGCGCGGTGTGCTGACGGTGAGGGGTGTGAAAAATCATTCGGTTGGTCGAAGGTGGGCACCCATATGAGTCGGGGTCGAACAGTGGACGGGCCGTCAGCCGGCGAGAGCGGCAGGCTGGCCGCCACCTACGAGGGGGGACACCTCTGCGGTGATCGCGTCCGGCTCGTGGCTGTCCGACAGAGGAGTCAGGGTCAGCCGGCAGCCTTCACCGGCTGACGGCCGGCCAGACAGTGGTCCCGGCCCTGGAAGGTACGGCGGTACGCGGCGGGTGAGACGCCGATTGCGGCGGCCAGGTGCTGGCGCAGCGAGGAGGCGCTGCCGAACCCGGCGCGCTCGGCGACCCGGTCCACCGACAGATCGCTGGACTCCAGTAGCCTGCGGGCGAGTTCGAGCCGTTGGACGGTGAGCCACTGGCCGGGGGTCTGGCCGGTCTCGGCGAGGAAGCGACGGCTGAAGGTGCGCACGCTCATGCCCGCCTGGGTGGCCAACTGGGCGAGTTGGATGGGCTGGTGGAGTTGCCGGAGGGCCCACTCGCGGGCCCCGGCGGTGTCGCTGCCGGTCGCGTCGGGGACGGGTCGGGCAATGTACTGGGCCTGTCCGCCGTCGCGCCATGGCGGAACGACGCATATGCGGGCGACCTGATTGGCGATCTCGCTGCCGTGGTCGCGGCGGATCAGGTGCAGGCAGAGGTCCATCCCGGCGGCGGCGCCGGCCGAGGTGAGTACGTCGTCGTCGTCCACGTAGAGGACATCGGGATCGAGCGGGGTCCGCGGGTACAGCTCGCGGAAGCGCTCGGCGTGAATCCAGTGCGTGGTGGCGGGCCGGCCGTCGAGCAGCCCGGCGGCGGCGAGGACGAAGGAGGCAGTGCAGATCGACACCAAGCGGGTGCCGGGCCGGAGTTGGCCCAGAGCGGCAGCGACCGGCTTGGGGAGCGGGTCGCTGCCGCCGATCGGATCATCGATGGCCGCCACGATCAGGGTGTCGGCGGTGGCGATCACGCTCGCGTCGTGCTCGACGGCGATCGAGAAGTCCTCGCTGGTGCGCACCGGCCGACCGTCCGGGGTACAGGTGAGCACCTCGTAGAGCCGGTCGCCGTCCGGGCCGTAGGCGAGGCCGAAGGCCTTGGCAGGGATGCCGAGTTCGAAGGGGAAGACGCCGGGGAGGGCGAGGACGACGACGCGGTGCATGGCCTGCTGCATGGCCGGATTCTCTCACTCGTTGGCAATCTGGCCACTCGTTTTCGGCTGCTGGGTGGCGTCAGGCTGTTGATCAACCGCGAACGAGACGGGGGAGTGAGTCCAGATGGCGGAGAAGATGATGGCCGTGGCCTTCGAAGAGCCGGGCGGGCCGGAGGTCCTGAAGGTCGTTGAACGGGAGCGGCCGGTACCCGGTCCGACGGAGATCCTGGTCCGGGTGCACGCGGCCGGCGTCAACCCGGTGGACTGGAAGACCCGGGCGGCCGGTGTCCTGCTCGTCCCTGGTGATGGCATCGTGGGATGGGACGTCTCGGGTGTGGTGGAGACCGTCGGCCTCGGCGTGACGCTCTTCCGGCCGGGTGACGAGGTGTACGGCATGCCGGGCTTTCCGCGGCTGGTCGGCGCCTATGCGCAGTACGTGGCCGCTCCGGCACGCCACTTCGCCCCCAAGCCGGCCGGACTCGACCACGTGCAGGCGGCGGCCCTGCCGCTGGCCGCGCTGACAGCCTGGCAGGCCCTGGTGGACACGGCGGCCCTGCAGGAGGGGCAGCGAGTCCTGGTGCACGCCGCGGCAGGCGGCGTGGGGCACCTGGCGGTGCAGGTCGCCAAAGCGTACGGCGCGTATGTCATCGGCACGGCCAGCGTAGGCAAGCACGAGTTCGTGCGGGAGCTGGGTGCGGACGAGGTGATCGACTACACGGCGGTCGACTTCGCCTCGGTGGTCTCCGATGTGGATGTGGTGATCGACCCGATCGTCGGGGACTACCAGGAGCGCTCGCTGTCGGTGCTGCGGAACGGTGGCACGTTGATCACTCTCGCGGCCCGCGAGACCGAGGCGCTCGCCACGGCCGCGGCCGCGCGCTCCATCCGCTCGGGCTTCATGCTGGTCGAGCCCGACCGGCGAGCACTGTTGGCCCTCACGGAGTTGGTCGAGACCGGCAAGCTGAAAGTCCACGTCGAGGCCGTCTTCCCGCTGGCGGACGCCGCCAAGGCCCACGAGCTCGGTGAAACCGGGAGGACCACGGGGAAGTTGGTACTCACCGTCGACTGATCCGGAGCTGGCGCAACGAAGAACTGCAGTCACGGAAACGGCGGAAGAACTGCAGTCACGGAAACGGCGAAGGACCCGGCCGCAGTGCGGTCGGGTCCTTCGGCTGCCCTGGCGGGCGGGTGCGGCAGAGGTCTCCTGGTCGTCCTCCGAACCCCGTTGGACCGGGGTGAACGAGACCCAAAACGGCGCCTGTTACAACCGCTGCACGTCAACCGGTGGCGGGCACCGAGATCTTGTCGATGTCGGGGGCCCAACCGCCGTACTCGTTGCCGAAGGTGATCGTGTTGTAGCCCGCGTTCAGCGTCAGTTCCACGGTCGCTGTCTGGGTCGAGTTCCAGTTGCCGTTCCCGTGGAACGAGACCTTCTGCAGGTTCTCGCCGTTGGTCCAGATCGAGGCGTAGCGATCCCCGTCCCCGTTCACGTACTGGACGGTGACCGGGTAGGTGCCGGCGTTCTGGGCATAGACACCGTTGATGTAGAGCTTGTTCGTTCCCCCGATCCAGCTCACCTTCTCGCCGCCCGAGCAGACCGAGCAGGCCGAGAAGACCGCGCCGGAATTGTTGATCCAGCGGCCCGACACGATCGAGTGGGCGGGGTCCTCGGCCTCGTAGCTCTGGGCACCCGCGGTGGGGTTGATCAGCGCGGTGTACCAGGAGGCCGGCGCGCTGGGCGCGGTGACCCGGTACACCGCGGTGCCGTGGGCCGGGACCTGGGTGGTGATGCCGGCGGCGCTGCTCTGGACGACGGTGCCCGTGTACTGGTCGGTCCAGGTTCCCGTGCCGGGGATGCCCACCGAGGCGAGGGAGGTGCTGAGGGTCTGCGCGCTGTCCGACCCGTTGTAGAGCGCAAGCGCGACGTCACCGTTGCTGAGCGGCTTCGCGAGGACGAGCGACCCCGAGGAGTTGATCAATCGGCTCCCACCGATGACCCTCGCCTGGAGGCCCAGCGCGTCCTGGTCGATCGCGATGAGCCGCGGGTTCTTCAGCAGTGCCAGTGAAGTCGCGTTCACGCTGCTCGGGTTGGCGCTCGCGATCAGGGGCGCGGCCATCATCGCCCACATGGCGAAGTGGGTCTGCTCCTCGGTCGTGGTGAGCCCGCCGTTGCCGACCTCCAGCATGTCCGCATCATTGAACGAGCCCGGCTTGGCCCGCCAAGCCAGCGTGGCGTTCTCGGTGACGATGTTGGCGATGCCGTTGGGCCAACTCTGGCCCCACCACTGGTTCCCGATGTCCTCGGTGCTGCGCGCCTGGTCGGAGACGTCGCCCCAGTCCCGTGTGACGCCCGCCCCGGTATTGCTGCCGCTGTTCGGGTTGATGCTGAAGACGATCGGCCGGCCGGTGGCATTCAGCGCGTTGCGCATCTTGGCGAAGTCGGCGACCTGGGCGGACAGCGACGAGGCGCTCTCGCAGTAGTCGTACTTGAGGTAGTCGACGCCCCAGGACGCGAAGGTGTCGGCGTCGTTGACTTCGTGCCCGGCGCTACCGGAGTATCCCGCGCAGGTCTTGGCACCCGGTGACTCGTAGATGCCGAACTTGAAGCCCCGCGCGTGCAGGTAGTCGCCGAGGGCCTTCATGTCAGGGTAGTTGGAGTTACCGGTCAGATTGCCGTTCGCGTCACGGGCCATCCAGCAGTCGTCGACGTTGACGTACCGGTATCCGGCGTCCCGCATGCCGTTCGCGACAAGGCTGTCCGCGACCGACTCGATCAGTGACTGGGTCGCGCCGCACCCGTAGGTGTTCCAGGCGTTCCAACCCATGGGCGGAACCTGGAGCAGCGGTGTCGGGGTGGCAGCGACCGCGGCCGGGACCGCGCCGACCCCCGCCACCAGAACTCCCGCCGCCACGGCTGCCCGCCGCAGCCGCCAAGACCGATTCGCCCTTGCTGCCATCCGCTTCCCCAATCCCTGAAATCAGCCCACTGAACCTCCCGGACCGCTGGCACGCCTGCCACCTGGACGACGGCCACCGCCTGCCCCGGCCCGCCGCCAGGCTGTGACTCACCGACAGAAGCTCCATGGCGAAGACGAACTGAGGTACCAGCAACTACCAGAAGTGAACATTGCTCGCCATAACTCGACGATATCGAACACGGCGAGTGACATCGAACGGCTTCGTTCACCCCTGTGTCAAGGCTTTGATCAAAAACAGGCGCCCGAGATCTCGTCGATACCTCCGGGAACGCCCTGGACGGCCCCCGAGGCCGACGAGAGTCGTGAGCGCACAACTGTTCGTCCGGCTGTCCGGGGACGGCCACAGGCGTCCTGACCTGTGGCGGAGCGGCTCACCCGGCTGGCTTCGGACGCCGCCGTACGGGGGTGAATGCAGCCAGAACGGCAACCACGACAGCAGGTGTGCCGACCTGCTGCGGGTCGCCGATGAGACGGCGGAATGCCGTCAGCAGCGGGTGAGGAGGGACCGGATGGCTTCAGTGACGTCGGCGGGCGCCTCCTCGGCCATGAAGTGGCCGCAGGAGACGGTGGTGTGTTGCAGATCGGGTGCCCAGGCGCTCCACAGTGCGGCGGCGTCGAAGCCGAGGACTGCGCCCCAGTCCTGCTGGAGGACGGTCACCGGCATGCGCAGCCGGTTCCCGGCGTCTCGGTCGGCCTGGTCGTGTTCGACGTCGATGCCGGCGGAGGCGCGGTAGTCGGCGACGATGGAGGGGACGGCCGCGCGCGATGCCGCCAGGTAGGCGGCGCGGATCTCGGCCGGGACCGCCTGCGGGTCCCGCGTCCAACTGTCAAGGAAATGGCCGAAGAAGGCGTCTGCGCTGCTCTGGATCAGCTGCTCGGGCAGGCCGGCCGGCTGGGCCATCAGGTAGAGGTGGAAGCCCACGGCCGCGGTGGTGCCGTGCATGACGTCCCACATGTCCAGTGTCGGCAGTACGTCGAGCGAGGCGAGATGGGTGACCGCCTGGGGGTGGTCGAGGCCGACGCGGAAGGCGACCAGAGCGCCGCGGTCGTGCCCGGCCAGAGCGAAACGATCGTGGCCCAGGGCGTGGGCGAGCGCCACGATGTCGGCGGCCATGGTGCGCTTGGAGTACGTGGCGCCGTCGGTGTCGGCGGGCTTGTCGCTGGCGCCGTAGCCTCGCAGGTCGGGGCAGATGACGGTGTGGTCGGCCGCGAGGTCGGTGGCCACGTGCCGCCACATCAGGTGGGTCTGTGGGAAGCCGTGCAGTAGCACGATCGGGCTGCCGGAGCCCGCGACGGCGACGTTGAGCGCGACGTCGTCGGCGACGGGGACCCGGCGGTAGTCGAAGCCGGGAATGGTCGGTGCCATGGTTCGCCCTTTCGGAAGGTGACGGACACCTTGAGCCTGCCGGGCGTGAATCAGCAACTGATCAGCGCGTACCGTGGCGGCAGGACGGTCGGGGAGGTGGGGTGTGGAGCGGATCACCTTCGGTGTGCTCGGGCCGGTCATGGCCGAGTGTGGTGGCGCTTCGCTCGCGCTGAAGGGTCCGCGGCACCGCGCCGTCCTGGCCCGCCTGATCGTGGCCCGCCGCCGCGTCGTCCCGGTCGGCCGCCTGGTGGAGGATCTGTGGACGGATCCGCCGCCCGGCGCAGTGGGCGCCGTACAGACCTTCGTCGGAGCGCTCAGGCGAGCCCTGGAACCGGACCGTCCGCCCCGGACCCCCGCCCGCCTGCTGGTCACCGACGGTCCCGGGTACGTGCTGCGCGCTGAGCCGGGCGCTGTGGACGCCTGGCGCTTCGAGGCGGCTCTCGGCGCTGCCACGAAGTTGTCGGCCGAGGATGCGTTGTCGCGGTTGGAGGAGGCACTCGGGTTGTGGCGAGGGCCTGCCTACGCCGAGTTCGCGCAGGAGGAGTGGGCTCGTGGTGAGCGTTCCCGCCTTGCCGAACTGCGGATGCAGGCGGTGGAACGGCGAGCCGGGACACAGTTGGCGCTGGGCCTGGCTGGCGAGGTGGTCCCCGATCTGGACGCGCACCTCGTCGACCACCCTTGGCGCGAGGACGCCTGGCGGCTGTTGGCGCTGGCGCTGTACCGGATGGACCGTCAGGGAGACGCGCTGGGCGTACTGCGCCGGGCCCGGGCGACGCTGGTCGGCCGACTGGGCGTGGATCCCGGCCCGCACCTGCGCCGGCTGGAGGCGGACATCCTTGCCCAGGCGCCCGGACTCGACCTTCCAGCCGGTCCGGAGGCGACGGCGGCCCGGTTGTGGACAGCGGCAGCCACGACCTACGACCGCACGGTCGCTGCCGGTGCGCGCGCCCGGCTGGAGACCACGGTGAGCCTGCTCCGGAGCCTCGCGGTGACCGGGGGCGGTGGGCTGGAGGCTGCTCGGCAGCACCGAATGGCGGCCATCACGGCGGCGGAGGAGTCCGGCGATCCGGAACTGACCGCTCGGGTGATCGGCGCATTCGACGTCCCCGCGATCTGGACCCGCAGCGACGATCCCCAGCTGGCGCAGCAGATCGTCGCGGCTGCTGAGCGCACGCTCACCGCCCTGCCGAGCGGCGCGCACGACGCGGCGCGCGGCCGCCTGCTCGCCACGATCGCGTTGGAAACGCGCGGCGCCAGGGACGGGCGTGGGCCCCAAGCCGCCTGCGAGGCGGAGGAGATCGCCCGCCGCCTCGACGATCCCGCACTGCTGGCCTTCGCGCTCAACGGCACGTTCATGCAGTCCTTCACCCGGGCCGGCCTTGCTGCGCGCCGGGACGGGATCGGCGCAGAGCTGATCGCGCTGGCCTCCCGGCACGGCCTGCCGACCTTCGAGGTACTCGGCCACCTCATCCGGCTTCAGGCACGCAGCGCGCTGGCCGACTTCCCGGCGGCGGATGAACATGCCGCCACTGCCGACCGCCTGGCCGAGCGCCACGAACTGCCGCTCGTGGGGATCTTCACCCAGTGGTACCGAGCGCTGCGGCTGGCCGCGTCCGGTCGGATTCCGCAGGCCGAGACCGCCTACCGGGGCGCCGCCGCGCAGCTGGACGGCGCCGGCATGCCCGGCCTGGAGCGCGGCCTGCTGCCGTTCGCGCTGCTGTCCCTGCGCCTTGCGCACAGGACGTGGTCCAGGACGGCATCGACCGGGATCGACCTGCAAGCCGACTGGGGGCCTTACCGCCCCTGGGCCGAGCCGTTCGCACTGGTGCAGGCCGGGCGCCACACCGAGGCGAAGGCCGCACTACGCGCGCTGCCGGAGCCGCGCTGGGATCTGCTGTACGAGGCGTGCTGCTGTCTGGAGGCGACGGTTGCGCTGGAGGTCGGCGACCCTGTTGTGCTGAAGCGTGTCCACACACGTCTGCTGCCGGCCGCCGGCGAACTCGCGGGCGCGGGCAGCGGCCTGCTCACTCTGGGCCCCGTCGAGCGCTACCTCACTGCCATCGCCGTGGCGTTGCGCAGGTCGGCGGGGTCAGCCCGCGTTGATCTGTAGCTGCTGACGTCGCGACGCTCCGCTGAACCAGCCAGGTCCGGCTGCCTCCGATCACGGGATCAGCTCAGAGACGCGACGAAGGCACGGGCCGCTGAGCAGTCCGGGCCTTCGATCAAGGCGGAGGATACGAGATTCGAACTCGTGAGGGGTTGCCGCCAACACGCTTTCCAAGCGTGCGCCCATAGCTGCAACCCACGCAGCCGTCGACGCCGCCGCCGCGATCCGGTAGGTCGGGACGCCGGCGTCGGCCGTCGAGCCGACCGCGGCCGTCAGCCCCAGTTCGCTACCCCGCCACCCCCTGCGGGTCCGCCAGGTACGGCCCCCACGCCAGCTCCGCCGCCCCCACCAACCCCCCGTGCGCCAGGGCGGAGGCGGCGATCGGGACCTGGTCGCAGCGTCCCCAGAGGCTGTGCCGGATCACCGCCTCCGGTAGGCGGTCGGGGGCGGCGGCGAGGAGGTCGCGGTGGAGGCCGGCGAGGACGATGCGGTCGGGGTTGAGGATGTTGGCCAGGCCCGCGAGGCCCAGGGCGAGGCGGTCGACCACCTGGTGCACTGCCGCCCGGGCGGCGGGGTCCCGGTCGGCGGTCCGGGTCAGTTCGCGGGCCTGGTCGAGCAGTTGGCCCGTAGGGTCGCTCGGGCGCCCGGCGGCGGCGAGGAGGGCGGCCGGGTCGGTCTCGACGTTGAGGCAGCCTCGGTTGCCGCAGGGGCAGGGGCGGCCCAGCGGATCCACCGTCAGGTGGCCGACCTCCAGGGCGAGGCCGGCGCTGCCGGTGTGCAGGCGGCCGTCCACCACCAGGGCGCCGCCCACGCCGCGGTGGCCGGAGGTGACCAGGAGCAGGTGGCGGGCGTCGCGGCCGGCGCCGTGGCGGTGTTCGGCGAGGGCGGCCAGGTTGGCGTCGTTGGCGACGGCGGTGGGCAGCGGGCGGCGGGCCCGGGGGCCGAGGTCCTGGGCGGCCATGGCGGCGGCGAACAGCGCGGCGGCGGGGGTGTCGCCGGGCCAGCCGAAGGTCAGCGCGGCGGGGGCGGTGCCCTCCGGCTCGCGGACCGGGTTGGGCAGCGCGAGTGCGGCGCCCAGGCAGCGGCGGTGGTCGGCGCGGATCAGTTCGGCACCGGCCTCGGCGATCGCTCCGATCACCGAGGCCGGGTCGGTGCGGGCGGGCAGCGGGTGCCGGACCGGCTCGCCCAGCGACCCGCCCAGGCCGGCCAGCGCCACCGTGAGGCCGTCGGCGTGCAGTTGGGCGGCGAGCACCACCGGGCCGTCGGGCGCCAGGTCCAGCCGGTGGGAGGGGCGGCCCCGGCTGCTGCCGATCGGGTGCTGGTCGACCGTCACCAGGCCGAGCGCGGCCAGTTCGCCCGCGACGGCGCCGGCCGTGGCCCGGGTGACTCCCAGGGCGGCGGTGAGGGCGGAGCGGGTCGGGGCGCGGCCGGTGTGGACCAGCTCGAGGGCGGGCCCGAGCAGGCTGCGGCCTCGATCCGGCGCGCGACGGGTTGTCGGAGTGTGCGGCACTCCTCTATTCTCACTTTGTGCCGCTCCTAAACAAAATACGCTCCACCATGCCTCACCCGTCCGCCACGGCGGCCACCGCCTGGTCGGCCGCCCGGCTCGCGCTGACCGCCTTCTTCGCCGTCGACGGCTTCCTCTTCGCCGCCTGGGTGGTCCGGATCCCCGACATCCGGGCCCAGGTGCACGCCTCGCACTCGGCGCTCGGGCTCGCGCTGCTCTGCGTCTCGGCCGGCGCGGTGGCGACCATGCCGCTGGTCGGCCGGCTCTGCCTGCGCCACGGCAGCCGCCGGATCACCGTGCTCTCGCTCGCCGTGCTGAGCGCCGCGGTGGTGCTGCCGCCGCACGCCCACTCGGTGCCCACGCTCGGCGCGGTGCTGCTGCTCTTCGGCGCCGGGTACGGGGCCGCCAACGTCGCGATGAACAGCACCGCCGTCGAGCTGGTGGCCGAGCTGCGGCGTCCCGTGATGCCCAGCTTCCACGCTGGCTACAGCCTCGGCGGGCTGCTCGGCGCGGCGGTCGGCGGGCTGCTGGCCGGGCAGCTGACGGCCAGTTGGGCACTGGCCTGCAGCGGCGTGCTGGGGGTGCTGGTCACTGCCGGGGCGGGGGTGGTGCTGCTACGTGGCGACTCCCCCAGTCACGACTCCCCCGCTCCCCCGCGCAGCAGCACCGCTCCGCCGCGCGACACGCCGGCCGAGCGCGGCGCCGGCCGGCCGCTGGCGCGCGCCGCCAAGCTGCTGGTGCCGCTGGTCGGACTGACCGCACTGTGCAGCTCGTACGGCGAAGGCTCGCTCGCCGACTGGGCCACCCTGCACCTGACCGACGACGTGCACGCGAGCGCGGCGCTGGCCGCCTTCGGCTACGCCGCCTACGCCTTCGCGATGACCGCCGGACGCCTGGCCGGCACCTGGCTGTCGATCCGGCTCGGCCCCGCCCGCCTGATGGTGGCGGGCGGTCTGACGGCGGGCGCCGGCATGCTGGTCGCCGCGCTCACCCCCTCCCCCTGGCTGGTGCTGGCTGGCTTCGTGCTGGTCGGGCTCGGACTCGCCAACCTCTTCCCGCTGGCGATCGCCCGGGCCGGCGAGCTCGGCGGGCCGCGCGGGGTGGCCACCGCCTCCACGCTCGGGTACGCGGGCATGCTGATCGGCCCGCCGGTGATCGGCTTCCTGGCCGACGCGGCGAGCCTGCCGCTGGCGCTGACCACGGTCTCCGCCGCCGCGGCGGGAGCCGCCGCACTGGCGGCGCTGGTGCACCGGGTCGGGCGACGACACGGCTAAGGCACCACAGGCACTACTGGCAGCACGGGCAGCACGGGCAGCACAGGCACTACAGGCACTACAGGTAGGGGCACCACGGGTAGCCTGCCCGGATGAGCGTCCATCACCTCCCCGCCGCCGCCCGCACCGTCACCCCCTGGCGCAACGGCGGCGGCCGCACCCGCGAGGTCGCGGCCGATCCCGGCGGGGCGTGGCGGGTGAGCCTGGCGGAGGTCGCGGCGGACGGGCCGTTCTCGGTCTTCCCCGGGCTGGCCCGGATCCTCACCGTGGTCGACGGGGCCGGCCTCGAGCTGACCGTCGGCGACCACGCGCCGGTGACCGTCCCGCCGCTTCGGCCGTTCGCCTTCCCCGGTGATCTGCCGACCAGCGCCCGGCTGCTCGGCGGCCCGGTCACCGCACTCAATCTGATGACCCGTCAGCCGGGTGCCGAGGTCACCCTGCTCCCCGGCGGCGAGCAGCTGCGCCCGGCATCGGGCGGCAGCCTGCTGGCCGTCGCGCTCGACGGTTACGACGCGGTCCTGGTCAGCCACCCCTCGACCGCGCCGGGGCCGGCCGGGCTGACGGCGCTGATCCGCCTGTGAAGCCCGGGCGTCCGGTGTGAAGCCACGGCGAAAGCCCCGCGCTCTCCCCGAACCCCCTGGCCAACCGCGCCCCCTGCTGCCATCCTCACGCCATGCGCCAAGACCTCGCCGCCCAGGCCCGACGCCTCGTCAGCACCCGCTTCCCCGACGCCCTCGGGGCGGTGCTCGGCGGCTCGGCCGCGAGCGGCCGGGTGACGGCCGGCAGCGACCTGGACCTGGCGATCCTGGCCCGGGTGGGGACCTACCGCGAGACCATCCGGTTCGAGGGTCGGGTCGCCGAGCTCTTCGTGCACACGCCGAACGCCCTGCCGGAGCTCTTCGCCGCGAGCCGGGCGGACCGGCGCGGGGTGATGCAGCGGGTGTACGCGGAGGGCGTGGTGCTGCACGACCCCGAGGGCCACGCCACCCAGGCCCGGGCGACGGCCGAGACCGAACTCGCCGCCGGACCCCCGCCGCTCACCGAGGAACAGCGCGAAGCACTGCGCTACAGCCTGACCGAGGCGATGGACGACCTCGCCGACAACCCCGACCCGGAGGAGCGGGCCGCCCTCGCCGACGGACTGCTGCGCACCGCCGCCGACCTGCTCTGCGACCACCACCGGGCCTGGAACGGCGCCGGCAAGTGGCTCCCCCGCCGGCTGCGTGCCGCCGCCCCGGCCCTCGGCGCGGCCCTGCTCACCGCCCACCGCACCGCGCCCGAGGACCCCACCGCCCTGCTGCATGCGAGCGGTCGCGTGCTGGCCCGCACCGGCGGCACGCTGCGCGAGGGGTTCCGGCGCGAGTGGAGCGGCAGCGGAAGCTGAGCGATCCCGGCGAACTCCGGCACCGCTCAGCCGGGTTGCCGCACCATCCAGACGTCCACCGCGTCCGCCCGCTCCACCGTGAAGCCGAACCGCTCGTAGAGTCGCCGCGCCGGGCTGCCCTGGAGGACGTTCAGGCGCACCGTCCGGCCCGACCGGTCCGCTCGGGCGAGCAACTCGGTCAGCACCGCGCCGCCGAGACCGCGACCCTGCCGCTCCGGAGCCAGGTAGAAGTGCTCCAACCAGTGCCCGTCCGCCGCCGGGCGCAGCGCGACGCAGCCCGCGAATGCGTCGGCCTCGCCGTCACAGCCCTCGAAAGCGTCGGCCTCGCCGTCACAGCCCTCGAAAGCGTCGGCTGCCAGGATCACCCAGGTGTGCTCCGCCACGAAGCCGTCGCGCAGGCGCCGGCGGACCCCGGCGGGGTCGTAGCGCCCCAGCCGCTCCAGGTCGGCGCGGAGCACCACCGCACGCAGCTCAGCGATGGGCTCGACGTCCTCGGGGCGGGCCGGGCGCAGGCGAACGGTCATGACGGCGGGTCAGCTCCCGGTCGGTGGACGCAGGTCCCAGCCGACCAGCGCGCGCAGTTGCTCGGCCGTGATGCCGTCGGGCAGCGGGCGCGGCGCGTCGTGCCGGAACGGCGGCTGCCAGCCCTGTGCCTCGGTGAAGCTGCGCACCACGCGGGCGGGGGCGCCGGCCACCACGCTGTGGTCGGGGACCTCGCCGCGCACCACCGAGCCGGCCGCGACGACGACGTTGCGGCCCAGCCGGGCGCCGGGCAGGATCACCGCGCCGGTCCCGATCCAGCTGCCGGCGCCGATCTCGACCGGCTCGTTGCGCGGCCACTGCTTGCCGATCGGCAGGGTGGTGTCGCGGTACTCGTGGGCCTGGTCGCTGATGTAGACGTTCGGGCCGGTCCAGACGTCGTCGCCGAGCACGATCGACTGGTGCCCGACCAGGTGGCTGCCCCGGCCTATCACGCAGCCGCCGCCGATGGTGATCACGGGCTCGGGGCCCAGGTCGAGGCCGGGCAGGAAACCGGCCGAGATGGTGACCCGCTCGCCGATGATGCAGAACGGGCCGATCGCGATCGACTGCTCGTTGAAGACGGTGCCCAGTGGGAAGGCGAACTTGCTGCCGTCACCGAGCGTGTGGAACCGGTACGGACCCGGGTTCCGGTTGGTGACGGCGCCCGTCTCCTGCACCCAGCGCCAGCCCCGGTGCACGACTCGCCCGGCGGCACGGCGGGCCCGGGAGCGGACGGCGGTGAGCAGGGCGGCGGCGTTGGGCATGCGCACACGGTAGCCGCCCCCCGCCGCCCGCAGGCCGTCAGGGGAGCAAGATCACACCTACGCCTCCTCAGACAGATCCAGGACCCACGGCGCCGGCCGGCGCTCCAGGAAGGCCGTCATCCCCTGCTGCGCCTCCGGCGAGCCGAACAGCCGGGCGGACTGCTTGACCCGGGCGTCCGCGTCCTGCTCGAAGGAGCGCACCACCTCGGCGTTGACCAGCCGCTTGGTCTCGGCAAGCCCCTGCGGCGAGGCCAGGCGCAACGCCGCCAGCACCTCGGCCAGCGCCTTCGCCGCCTCGTCCGCCTCGCCGGCGGCCACGGTGATCAGGCCGATCCGGGCCGCCTCGACGGCGTCGAAGGTCTCCCCGGTCAGGTAGTAGCGGGACGCGGCGCGCGACTCCAGCTTGGGGCGCAGCGGCAGCGAGATGACGGCGGGGGCCAGGCCGAGTCGCACCTCGGTGAAGGCGAAGGTGGCGGCGGGACCGGCGATCACCAGGTCGGCCGCGCCGAGCAGGCCGAGCCCGCCGGCCCTGACGTGCCCGTTGACGAAGGCGATCACCGGCTTGGGGCAGTCCACGATGGCCCGCTGGAGGTCGACCAGGCCGCGCGGCCCGACCGTCGGGTCGCTGCCGGTGGCCTCCGAGAGGTCCGCGCCCGCGCAGAACACCTTGCCGGTGTGGCCGAGCACCACGGCCCGCACCGCCGGATCAGCGGCGGCGTCCGCCAGGCCCTGCGCCAGTTCGGCCATCAGCCGGGTGGAGAGCGCGTTGCGGTTGTGCGGGGAGTCCAGCTCCAGGGTGGTGACGGCGCCGGCCGTGCTGCTGCGGACGAGGGGGGCTGCGCTGGTCATCGCGGTAGGACCTGCTTTCCGGTATCCGATATGAGGGTGGGTCGGACGGGCTGGGAGCACTCTGGCACGCCGGGCCGCCTCCGAACCAGAGGCCACAGGTCGGGCCGCGCGGCAGAGCGCGAATTCGGCGGGCTGAGACCCCCGCTAGCCGAGCCACCCCGGCCGCACCAGCCCGCTCTCGTAGGCCAGCACCACCAGCTGCGCCCGGTCGCGGGCGCCGAGCTTGACCATCGCGCGGCTGACGTGGGTCTTCGCGGTGAGCGGGCTGACCACCAGGCGGCGGGCGATCTCGGCGTTGGACAGGCCCATGCCGACCAGGGTGAGCACCTCCCGCTCACGCTCCGTCAGCTGGTCGAGCGAGGGTCCCGCGGCGTCGGCCGGGACCTTGGAGCGCGCCGCGAACTCGCCGATCAGGCGGCGGGTGACGCCGGGCGAGAGCAGCGCGTCGCCGGCCGCCACCACCCGCACCGCGCGCAGCAGGTCGGCCGGCTCGGTGTCCTTGACCAGGAATCCGGAGGCGCCGCCGCGCAGCGCCTCGAAGACGTACTCGTCCAGTTCGAAGGTGGTCAGCACCACCACCTTGACCTCGGCCAGTTCAGGGTTGGCGGTGATCCGGCGGGTGGCCTCCAAGCCGTCGAGGCCGGGCATCCGGATGTCCATCAGGACCACGTCGGGCCGCAGTTCGGCGGCCAGTGCGACGGCCGCCGCGCCGTCCGCGGCCTCGCCGACCACCTGGAGGTCGGCCTGGGCGTCGAGCAGCGCCTTGAAACCGGCCCGGACCAGCATCTGATCGTCCGCCAGCAGGACCCGGATCATCGCCCGTGCTCCTCGTCCGTCGCGTTGGTGGTCGGCAGGTGCGCCACCACCCGGAAGCCGCCCGCGTGCGGCCCCGCCGTCAGCGTGCCACCCAGTGCCTGGGCCCGCTCCCGCATCCCGGCCAGTCCGTTGCCGCCACCGGCCGGTTCGCCGGCGTCGGGTGCGGCGGCCGGCCCCGCGTCCGTCACCCGGACGGTCAGGCTCACGGGCGCCGTCCAGTCCAGCAGCACCTCGGCTCGGCGCGCGGCCGAGTGCCGGATCACGTTGGTCAGCGCCTCCTGGACGATCCGGAAGGCCGCGAGGCCGACTCCGGCAGGCACCGCCCGTTCCTCGCCCGCCGTCCGCACGGTGACGGTCAGGCCGGCGTGCGCGGCCTGCTCGGTCAGCTCGGTCAGCCGGTCCAGGCCCGGCGCGGGACGGCGCGGGGCGGCGGCGTCCGGGCCGCGCAGGGTGCCGAGCACCTGGCGGACCTCGCCGAGCGCCTCCTTGCTGGCGGCCTTGATGGTGACCAGCGCGGCCCGCGCCTGTTCGGGCTGATCATCGATCAGCTCCAGCGCCACCCCGGCCTGGACGTGGATCAACGAGATGCTGTGGGCCAGGATGTCGTGCAGCTCGCGGGCCATCCGCAGCCGTTCCTCGTCCGCCCGGCGGGCGGCGGCGGCCTGGCGGGCGGCGCGGTGCGCGGCGAACCGCTCGTGGCGGAACCGGAACAGCTCGGCGACGGCGGCCAGCAGCAGGGCCAGTGCGGTCAGGCCGACCTCCGGCCAGGCGCCGACCGACCCGGCCGTGCCACGCAGCCACCCGTGCGGCACCGCGTAGGCGAGCAGCAGGTGGCCGCCGTAGACGCCGAGCAGGCTCAGCAGCGCCGCCCGGCGGTGGCCGTCCCGGACGGCGACGCAGTAGGCCACCGCGAAGGAGGCGAAGACCGGGCCGTACGGGTAGCCGGCGGCCAGGTAGCCGAACGTGATGGCGCCGGTGCCGGCCACCACCAGGACCGGGTGGCGCCGGCGCAGCACCAGCAGCGCCGGCCCGAGCGCCAGCAGCAGGTAGCCGAACGCGTCCAGCGGCACCCGGGGCGGCACCTGGTGCTTGGCCGCGCCGGCGCTGCCGGCCAGTTGGAGGACGGCGACCAGGGCCGAGGAGACCACCGGCAGAGCCGGCGGGCGGCCCCTGAACCAGGGCGGCCCGGCGGGCCTTCGCCACGGCGGACCCCACGGGCCGCGTTCCGCGCCGCCGTCCGAGGGGCTCGTACTGGAAGGGCTCATGCCGGAAGGCTAGGCGAGGACCGCCCCGGCCGACGTCAGCCCGCCGGGGTGGTCACCCGTACTCCCCCGGGAGTACGGCGTACGCGGTCGAGCTCTGCGCCCTACCGCGAGGCCATCGCCGCCAGCCGCCGGGCGGCCCGGTACTGCCGCAGGATCTGGCCGAACGTGGTGTGCCCCTGGGTGGTCTGGGCGAACGCCTGCCAGGCCGGGTTGATCACGCAGACCGCCAGGTGGAACAGGTGCGGCCGGCGCTCGAAGGCCGCCAGCATCACCTTGCCCGCGCGCATCTCCACGCCCAGGCCCGCCTTCACCGCGAAGGCGTAGTTCAGCGCCTGCCGCCGCACCTCCGGCGGGCTGCCCGCCTCGGCCACCTGCACCGCCCACTCGCCGGCCAGCCGGCCCGAACGCAGCGCGTAGGAGATGCCCTCGCGGGTCCACGGCTCCAGCAGTCCGGCCGCGTCACCGGCCACCAGCACCCGGCCGCGCGAGAGCGGCGAGTCCTCGGCCCGGCAGCGGGTCAGGTGACCGGACTCGACGGCGGGCGTGAAGCCGGACAGTCCCAGGCGGCGGATGTAGTCGGCCAGGTAACGCTTGGTCAGCTCGCCGTCACCGCGCGCCGAGATCACCCCGACGGTCAGCGTGCCGGAGTCGGTCTTCGGGAACACCCAGCCGTAACTGCCCGGCAGCGGGCCCCAGTCCAGGTGGATCCGGCCCTGCCAGGCGCGCACCACCCGCTCGGGCACCGGGATCTCGGCCTCCAGGCCCAGGTCGATCTGGTCGAAGGTGACCCCCACGTGCCGCCCGATCCGGCTGGCGCTGCCGTCCGCCCCGACCACCGCGCGGGTCTGCACCGAGCGCCCGTCGGCCAGCGTCACGGCCACCGTGCGGCGGTCGGCGCCGCCCTGCTGCTCGACGCCGGTCACGGTGACGCCGGTGACCAGGACCGCGCCCGCCTGCTGGGCCGCCTCGACCAGGCGCAGGTCGAACTCGGTGCGGTTGACCAGGCCGAAGAGCATCCGCTTCGACCGGCGGGTCCGGGTGAAACGGCCGTTCAGCGCGAAGGTGACGGCGTGCACCCGGTCCTGGAACGGGATCTTGAAGTCGGCCGGGAGGCTGTCCCGGGACGGTCCGATGATCCCACCGCCGCAGGTCTTGTAGCGGGGGTGCTCGGCCTTGTCCAGCAGCAGCACCCGGCGGCCCTGCGCGGCTGCGGCGTGCGCCGCCGACGAGCCGGCCGGGCCGGCCCCGACCACCACGACGTCCCAGACGCCGTCGAGCGGGTCATCGGCTTCGACGTCAGCTTCAGGTTCGGCCGCGAGTCCGTCCAGTACATCGACGGGCAGGCTGGCATCGGGGGCGCTACCGGAGTCTCTCACGTCGAGTCATCCTATGCGGCGCACCGCCGTGCGCCGCCTGCGCCACCAGCGGCGCCGCGCCATCCGGGCCCTGGGACGGCACCCTATGCTCGGTCGCACAGGTGATCAACCAGCCAGCTTCCGGAGAATCGTCATGACCGAACCCTCGCCCGACCTCGCCGCCGCCGTCCGCTCGCTGATGCCCCGTGCCCGGCACGAGCTGGCCGAGCTGGTGGCGTTCCCGTCGATCGCCGACCCGCAGCTCGGCCTGGAGCGGGAGTGCCGGGCCGCAGCGCAGTGGGTGGCCGACGCGCTGCGCGCCGAGGGACTGACGAACGTTCAGCTGCTCGACACGCCGGACGGCACCCAGTCCGTCTACGGCGAGCTCACCGGGGTGCCGGGCGCGCCGACCGTGCTGCTCTACTCGCACTACGACGTGCAGCCGCAACTGGACGAGAAGGCCTGGGCCAGCCCGCCGTTCGAGCTCACCGAGCGCGACGGGCGCTGGTACGGGCGCGGCGCGGCGGACTGCAAGGGCAACATCCTGATGCACCTGACGGCGCTGCGGGCGCTGCGCGAGAGCGGCGGCCCGACGCTGCCGGTCAACCTGAAGGTGATCGTCGAGGGCTCGGAGGAGCAGGGCACCGGCGGCATGGAGCAGTACGCCATCGCCCACCCCGAGTTGCTGACCGCCGATGCGATCGTGATCGGCGACGTCGGCAACTTCGCCGCCGGCCTGCCCACCGCCACCGCCTCGCTGCGCGGCATCACCGAGGTCTCGGTCGAGGTCCGCACGCTGGCCGGCAACCTGCACTCGGGGGCCTTCGGCGGCGCCGCCCCCGACGCGCTGGCCGCGCTGCTGAAGTTGCTCGCCTCGCTCTACGACGAGCAGGGCGGCACCGCGATCACCGGCCTGCCCGCCGACCAGACCTGGCCCGGCGTCAGCTACCCGGCGGACCGTTTCCGCGCCGACGCCAAGGTGCTGGACGGCGTGACGCTGATCGGCACCGGCGACGTCGCCGACCGGCTCTGGGCCCGCCCGGCGGTGACCGTGGTGGGCATCGACGTCCCCGCGGTGATCGGTTCCACCTCCTCGGTGCAGGCCGCCGCCAAGGCCAAGGTCAGCCTGCGGGTGCCGCCGGGCATGTCGATCGAGGCCGCCCAGGACGCGCTGGTCGCCCACCTGGAGCAGGCGACGCCCTGGGGCGCCCAGCTCACCGTCACCCGGCTCTCCGGCGGCCACCCGTTCCTCGCCGAGACCTCCGGCCCCGCCTACGAGGCGCTCGGCACGGCGATGCGCGAGGCCTTCGGGGTGGACATGGTGGTGGCCGGCGAGGGCGGCTCGATCCCGCTCTGCAACACGCTGCGCACGCTCTACCCGAAGGCCGAGATCGTGCTGATCGGCGTGGAGGAGCCGACCACCCAGATCCACGCCGTGAACGAGAGCGTGGACCCCGAGGAGCTGGAGCGGATGGCGCTCTCGGAGGCACTCTTCCTGCGGCGGTACGCGCAGGTGTGGCAGGGCTGACGGGCGACCGTCAGCGGATCTGCCGGGGCGGGCCCAGCAGATCCGCCACGCCCAGCACCGCGGCCGCCGCCAGAACGCCGGCACCGGCGCCGAAGCAGAGGTCGGCGATCGGGTCACGCCCTGCGCCCGGGCCGCGCACCCGCCCGGCCCGGGCCAGCCGGTGGGCAGCCCCGACCGCCGCGGCGGCGCCGACCAGCGCCCGGCGGCGGGCCCGCCGCCGGGCCGCTCGCCGGTCCGGCGGCCGTGCGAGTTCGCCGGCCTGCGCGCCACCGAGTTCGCGGGCCAGGCAGCCACCGAGCGCGGCCAGTCCGAGGGCCGAACTGCCGTACTGCAGCGCCGTGCAGAGCGGCAGGCCGGCCACCCGGCGCTCCAGCACCGGCAGCAGCCGCCCGCCGGCTCGCCCCGGGTGGGTGAACGCGTCCCAACCGACGTGGCTGACCGCTCCGAGCGCGGCGGACAGCGCGAACCATGCCGCCTGCTCCCGGGCGCCGGTCCGGCCCGGGCGACGCGCGGTGGCCTCGAGGGCGGGGGCGGCCCAGCCCGGCGGCAGCAGTTCGAGCAGCGGGCGCCGCAACACGCCCTGCCAGCCGGCCACCAGCACCCCGGCCAGCGCCACGTCCACGGTGGCGACCGCCCACCAGCGGTGGGTCGGCGCGCCGCACCGGTACAGGCCCGGGCACCAGGACGCGGCGAAGAACGGCAGGTCCGGCGCCATCGATCCGGCGACCAGCGCCGAGGCCACCAGCGGCCCCCTGCCGCGCAGCCCGCGCAGGAGCGGGAGCACCGCGGCGGGATGGCTGAAGGTGAACGGCATGCGGCCATCCTCCCCGACCGGCAGCACCACCGCCCGACCGCCGGCGCCGCCGTCCCCCGCCGCAACCCGTGCGCTAACCGCCGCTGCCCGCGCCCGTGGCGGCCGGGCGGCCCGCCTCCAGATAGTGCGAGGTGCCCGCGCCGCGGGCCTCCAGGGCGCTGGCCAGCCGCCGGTAGCGGCCGGCCGACAGCAGCCGCTCGGACTCGCCGAGGGTGACGAAGCGCCAGTCCCGCAGCTCGTCCGGCGGCAGCCGCAGGCCGGCGCGCTGAGCGGCCGTCAGGCGTCCGCCGTCGTAGACCAGCCGCATGCCACCCCGGCGCCGGCCGGTGCGCGGCTCCCAGTCGACGGCCAGCAGCCGCAGCGCCTCCGGGTCCAGCCGCAGGCCCAGTTCCTCCGCGGCCTCGCGGACGGCGGCCAGCGTGGGCGCCTCGCCGCGCTCGACCACGCCACCGGGAAACTCCCAGTCGGGCTTGTAGACCGGGTCGACCAGCAGCACCCGGTCCTCCTCGTCGAAGAGCAGCACCGCCGCCGCCACCGTGTCGTCCGCCGAGTCGGCGGGGCGCACGATCGGGCAGCGCGCGGCGCCCTCCTCGACCAGGGCGGCCATTCTCTCCGCGACCTGACGGGGGGTCAGCTCGGCGGTGTCCAGCACGCGGGCGTCGCGGCGCAGCCAGGGCTGCGCCTGCTGGTAGTCGGGCAGGTGGGCCAGGCGCCAGTCACGACAGTCGGCAGCGGCTGCCGGGTCGTCCGCGAACCGCGTGTCGCGCCCGATCCGCTCACGCAGGATCGTTTCCTCAGCGTGCAGCACGAAGTGGTGCACCGTCAGGCCGCGTGCCGCCAGGGCGCCGAAGATCTCGTCCCGGTAGGCCTCGCGCAGCAGGGTCATCGGGACCACCAGGGCGCCCGGCACTTCGGCCAGCACCGTGGCGGCCGCCTCGGGGACCAGGCGGCGCCAGGCCGGCAGGTCCTGGTAGTCGCCGACCTCGGCCAGCCGGCGGCGCGGCAGGGCCCGGCGCAGGTAGTCGCCGATGCCCTCCGGATCGAAGAGCGTGCTGCCGGGCAGCAGCTCGACCAGTTCACGGCAGGCGCTGCTCTTGCCCACGCCGAACGTCCCGTTGACCCAGATGATCACGATTCCCCCTGACCTCGGGCGAACCCGGCGGTGTCCACGCCGGACGGCCGCCGCAGCCGCCACGCCGGGCCACCGCCGGCCGTACCGACGCCCCCCGCCGCGCCGAGCGCCTCGGCACCATCCGAGGTGGTACCCGCCGGGGCCGACCCCTCACTCCTGAAGATCTGATGAGCCATCACTTCTCGGCTCCCACCAGGGCGCATTCGCCGCTCCCGCGCGCCGCTCGCCCACTCCGCACGCCCTCCTTCACACCCCCGTCTCACGCACCCTCGCCCGCCCGGGCCGTCGCCCGCAGCGCTGCCGAGGCGGCCCCCACCAGCCCCGCGTCGGTGGCCAGTTCCGCCGGGCGCACGCGCAGCCCGCGCACGTAGGAGAGCGCCGCGTACTCCCCCAGCCGCTCCCGCAGCGGACCGAACAGCAGCTCGCCCGCCTGCGCGACACCACCGCCGATCACCACCACCTCCAGCTCCACCAGGGTTGCCGCCGCCGCGATGCCCGCTGCCAGTGCCTGCCCGGCCCGGGCGAAGGCGGCAAGCGCCAGCGGATCACCCGCGCGCGCCGCCGCGGCCACGGCGGCGGCGTCCGCCCGGCCGCCCGCCCCGCCGGCCGGCCGCCACCCCGCCGCCAGCGCGTGGCCGGCGATCGCGGTGCCGCTGGCCAGGCCCTCCAGGCAGCCCCGGCCACCGCAGGCACACGGCGCACCGTCCAGGTCCACGCTGATGTGGCCGATGTGCCCCGCGTTGCCGGTCGGCCCAGGGTGCAGCGCCCCGCCGAGCACCAGGCCGCCGCCGACACCGGTGGAGACCACCATGCAGAGCGCGTTGTCGAAGCCCCGGGCCGCGCCGAGCCAGTGCTCGGCGGCGGTCATCGCCACCCCGTCGCCGGTCAGCACCACAGGGCGGCCGCCGGCCAGCTCCCGCACCTCCCGGACCACCGGGAAGTCGCGCCAACCTGGGATGTTGACCGGACTGACGGTGCCTCGGACAGTGTCCACCGGCCCCGCGCTGCCGACCCCGAGCAGCTCGACCCCGGCCCACTCGGGCGTGCCCGCCAGCGCCTCGACCACCTCGGCCAGCGCGTCGCGCACCACCTTGCCGGACTCCTTGGCCCGGGTCGGACGCTCCACCCGGTGGTACAGCTCGCCGTCCTCGGCCCCGACGAGCGCACCGGCGATCTTCGTCCCACCGATGTCCACCGCCGCGACCAGCGCCTGACCAGTCATCATCCACCGCCCTGTTCCTCGTACTCCGTGACCGACCCCATCCTGCCCGGTCCCGGCCACGGCACAGGTCTCCACCTGCCGTGGACGGTCGCGGAGCACCCCGTGGTTCCCACGTCACCCGTTCTGGACACCGCACCCCGGCGCGCCCCAGAATCGTGCGCATGACCGCTCCCGAGCCCCTCACCGGCGTGGCCTCCGGCGACCTCCAGGCCCGTCCCTCGGAGGCCGACCGCGAACGGGCGCTGGGTGTGTTGCGACGCGGCGCCGGGGACGGCCGGCTCTCGCACGACACCTTCATCCGCCGGATGGAGCTGGTCCTCACCGCCCGCAGCACCACCGAGCTGGACGCCGCCCTCGCCGACCTGCCGTCCGACGGCCGGCTGGCCCGCTTCGCGCTGCGCGCGGTCGGGCGCCTGTCCGCCTTCACGGTCCGGCTGCGCAACGCCTGGCGGACCGAGCGCCTGCCCGGCCTGACCCTCCCCCAGCTGGGCCCGTCCGAGCTGCGGATCGGCCGCGCCCCCGGCTCCGACCTGCGCCTGACCGACGTCTCGGTCTCCCGCTGGCACGCCGAACTGCGCCGCCTCGGCGACGGCTGGGTGCTGTACGACCTGGGCTCGACCAACGGCACCCACGTCAACGGCCGCCGCGTCACCGGAGGCGTCCCGGTACGGCCGGGGGACCAGGTGGCGTTCGGGAGCCAGGAGTTCCGACTCGCCGCGCGGTGAGCCGGCGAGCGTCCGCAACTGCGGCGCTACCCCTCCAGCAGCCGCTTCTTCAACACCTTCCCCATCGCGTTCCGCGGCAGCTCCTCCACCAGCACGACCCGGCGCGGCCGCTTGTGCACCGAGAGCCGCTGCGCGACGAACGCGGCCAGCTCATCGCCCGTCACCGGGCCGTCGGGGATGACGAACGCCACCACCGCCTGCCCGAGGTCCGTGTCCGGGGCGCCGACCACGGCGGCGTCCACGACGGCCGGGTGGTCGCGCAGCGCGGCCTCCACCTCGCCGGCGCCGATCTTGAAGCCGCCGCTCTTGATCACGTCCACCGAGCCGCGGCCGACGATCCGGTGGAACCCGTCGGGGCTGATGGTGGCGACGTCGCCGGTGCGGAACCAGCCGTCCGCGGTGAACGCGTCGGCGTTGGCGGCCGGGTTGCCGAGGTAGCCGTCGAACATCGAGGGGCCGCGGACCTGGAGGTCGCCCAGGCTTTCGCCGTCGGCCGGCACCGGGCGGCCGTCCTCGGTGACCAGGCGGGTCTCGGTGCCGGCCACCGGCAGGCCGACGCTGCCCGGGCGGCGTTCCCCGTCCGCCCGGGTGCTCACGGTGATCAGCGTCTCGGTCATGCCGTAGCGCTCGACGGGCTGGTGGCCGGTGAGCGTGGCCAGCTTGTCGAAGACCGGGACGGGCAGCGGGGCGCTGCCGGAGACCAGCAGTCGGGCACCGCTCAGCGCGCGGGCCGCGGCCTCGTCGGCGGCGATCCGGGACCAGACGGTGGGGACGCCGAAGTAGAGGGTGCCGGCCGCCTCGGCGTAGGCCGCGGGGGTCGGGCGGCCGGTGTGCACCAGGCGGCAGCCGGAGCGCAGCGCGCCGAGCACGCCGAGCACCAGGCCGTGCACGTGGAACAGCGGCAGGCCGTGCACCAGGGTGTCCTCGGGGGTCCAGGCCCAGGCGTCGGCCAGCGCGTCGAGGTCGGCGGCGACCGCGCGGCGGGAGAGGATCGCGCCCTTGGGCGGCCCGGTGGTGCCGGAGGTGTAGAGGACGAAGGCGGCCCGCTCGGGGGCCGGTTCGGGGAAGCGATCGGCGCTGGTCTCACCGAGGTCGACGGGCAGCGCCTCGATGCCGTCCTCGGACGCCGTGTCCTTGACGGCCGGGCCCTCGCCGGCGAGCAGCTCGGCGCCGCTGTCCCGCAGGATGTGCGAACGCTCCAGCGGCCCGGCGTCCGGCGGCAGCGGCACCACGGGCACCCCGGCCAGCAGCCCACCGACCACCGCGGTCACGCTCTCGACACTCGGCCGGGCCAGCACGGCCAGCGCCTTCGCGCCCGCCACCCGGGCCGCCACGGTGCCGGCCGCGCCCAGCAGCCGCTCCCGGGACACGGCCCGACCGTCGATCCGCAGCGCGTCGGCCGCGTCGCCGTGCCCACCCTGAAGTGCCGTCAAGAGGTTCACGGCGGCACTCTACGGGACCCGCACACGCCGCAGGGCGTGATCCACACCACGACGGGGGATCACGCCCTGCTGGAGCAGCCGGCCGGCACGAGTCCGGCTTGACGACCGCTCAGTTGTCGCTCGATTTCAGCCCTTGCGAGCCTTGACCTCGCCGGTGAGCTGCGGCAGCACGTCGAACAGGTCGCCGACCACGCCGTAGTCGACCAGCTCGAAGATCGGCGCCTCGGCGTCCTTGTTGATCGCGACGATGGTCTTCGAGGTCTGCATGCCGGCCCGGTGCTGGATCGCGCCGGAGATGCCCGCCGCGACGTAGAGCTGCGGGGAGACCTGCTTGCCGGTCTGGCCGACCTGGTTGCTGTGCGGGTACCAGCCGGCGTCCACGGCGGCACGCGAGGCGCCGACGGCCGCGCCGAGCGCGTCCGCGAGCTCCTCGACCACGCCGAAGCCCTCGGCGGCACCGACACCGCGGCCGCCGGAGACCACGATGGCGGCCTCGGTCAGCTCGGGGCGGCCGGTGGAGACCCGCGCGGTGCGCGCGGTGACCTTGGCGGCGTTGCCGGTGAACTCGACGGTCACGTTCTCCACCGTGCCGGCGGCCGGGGCGGCCTCGGGCGCGGCGGCGTTCGGCTTCACGGTGATGACCGGGCTGCCGTGCGAGACCTTCGACTTGACCTGGAAGGAGGCCGCGAAGACCGACTGGGTGGCGATCGGGCCGTCGGCGCCGGCCTCCAGGTCGACGGCGTCGGTGATGATGCCCGAGCCCAGGCGCAGGGCCACCCGGGCCGCGATCTCCTTGCCCTCGCCGGAGGAGGTGACCAGGACGGCCGCGGCGTCGGCGGCCTTGGCGATCTGGGTCAGCGCGTCCACCTTCGGGACGACCAGGTAGTCGGCGAACTCGGCGGCGTCGGCCACGTAGACCTTCGCGGCACCGAACTCGGCGGCCTTGGCGGCGATGTCGGCCGCGGCAGCGCCGGCGCCGAGGACGACCGCGGACGGCTCGCCGATCCGGCGGGCCAGGGTGAGCAGCTCCAGGGCGGGCTTGCGGACGGCGCCGTCGGCGTGGTCCACCAGGACCAGGATCTCAGCCATGATTTCTTATCTCCTGAGGGAACGTGGGGTCCGGACGGCGGGTCAGATGAACTTCTGCTCGGCGAGGTAGCTGGCGAGCTGCTTGCCGCCCTCGCCCTCGTCCTTGACGATCGTTCCCTTGGTGCGGGCCGGGCGCTCGGTGACGGTCTCGACCGCGGTCCAGGCGCCGGCCAGGCCGACCTCGTCCGCCTCGATGCCGAGGTCGTCCAGGTCGAGCTCCTCGACCGGCTTCTTCTTGGCGGCCATGATGCCCTTGAAGGACGGGTAGCGGGCCTCGCCCGACTGGTCGGTGACCGAGACGACGGCCGGCAGCGCGGCCTCGACCTGCTCGGTGGCCGAGTCGCCGTCGCGGCGGCCCTTCACCACGCCACCCTCGACGGCGACCTCGGAGAGCAGGGTCACCTGCGGCAGGCCCAGGCGCTCGGCGAGCAGCGCGGGCAGCACGCCCATGGTGCCGTCGGTCGAGGCCATGCCGCAGACCACCAGGTCGTAGCCGGTCTTCTCGAGGGCCTTGGCGAGGATCGCGGAGGTGGCGATCACGTCCGAGCCGTGGATGTCGTCGTCGTTGACGTGGACACCCTTGTCGGCGCCCATCGAGAGGGCCTTCTTCAGCGCGTCCCGGGCGTCGTCGCCGCCGACGGTCAGCACGGTCACCTCGGCGTCACCGGACGCCTCGGCGATCCGCAGCGCCTGCTCGACGCCGTACTCGTCGAGCTCCGACAGGAGGCCGTCCACGGCGTCCCGGTCGGTGGTGGTGTCGTCCGCGAAGCGACGGTCACCGGTCGCGTCGGGCACGTACTTCACACAGACAACGATCCTCAAGCTCACGGCCTGTCTCCTGTACTGGTCTCGTCCGGCGGCTGCCGCGGGTGCGACGGGCGGGTGCGCACCGGCGGCACCCGCTACGGACAGCGCATTCCTGCTGCCCCGACCGGCACTTCCGGCAGCATACTCGGCAGCATCCCGCTCTGGTTACTCGTCAGTATCTAAATACCGGTCGCCCACATCTTGCCGCAATGTCAGGGCGTTATCCCCCCTGATCATTGTGACGAAGCTCTCGACTTCTCCGGCGCTCAACCCACCGGTGAATGCCGAGCTCGGACAGCCGGCCTCAGGTTGCCCTCGGTCCGGCCGTGAGCCTGCGCCGAGCAGCACCCGAGCGGCGCTCTCGTCGCGCTCTCCTCCCGCACCGCTCGCGCTCGGCCGGCGCACCGCTGACGCTCAGCACGCTTCACCGAGCGCGGCGATCACATCGGCGCGGCGCGGCTGACCGGCGGCCCGCCTCACCACCCGCCCCGCACCGTCCAGCACCAGCACGGTCGGGGTGCGCAGGATCTCCAGCCGGCGGACCAGCTCCAGCCGCTGCTCGGCGTCGACCTCCACGTGCGCCACGCCGGCCACCATCGCGGCCACTTCGGCGAGCACCCGGCGGGTGGCCCGGCACGGCTGGCAGAAGGCCGTGGAGAACTGCACCAGGGTGGCCCGCTCCCCCAGTTCGACGTCCTCGCCAAGATCGGCGGCGGACAGCTGCACGTCCTCGTCCCTCCCGCGCGCCCGCGACGGCACGCACCCTCCCATCGCACCGGGCCCGGAACAACCCGAAGGCGCTCACCGGCGCGATCACCGCGACGCACACCGGCAGTCCGGTGACGCGCTCCAGTGTGCGCTACCGCGCGCCCGGCGCCGACGCCGGCTCCGCTCTACCTGCGGTGGCGACGCGCGACGCCCGCGCGCGACCCAGATGGACCTCCCGCCCAGCGATGTGATGACAATCTCGCGCGACCGGGGCATGGCCAGGTGACAGAAGGCACCCCCACGAGGGACCATCATCAGCAGAATCACCCGTGTCAGCCGCGGCGTGCCGCGCCCCGGGCCCGGTCCACCGGTGGCGACCCGGGTGCCACCGCACCGGGCCAGGGCCCGTACGTAGTAGAAGTAGGGCTGACCGTGGCAGAGTTCGTATACCCGCCGGTGATCCGTGCCGCGCTGACCGTTTTCAAAGCGCTCGACTGCCGGATCACCATCGTGGGTGCCGAACACGTGCCGGCCACCGGCGGCGCGGTGCTCGTGAGCAATCACATCAGCTACCTGGACTTCCTCTTCGCCGGCCTGGGCGCCTACCGGGGCGGTGACCGCAAGACCCGCTTCATGGCGAAGGACGAGGTCTTCCGGCACGCGATCTCCGGCCCGCTGATGCGCGGTATGAAGCACATCCCGGTCGACCGCACCGACGGCCAGCCCGCGTACGAGGCTGCCGTGCGCGCGCTGCGCGAGGGCGAGGTGGTCGGTGTCTTCCCCGAGGCCACCATCAGCCGCTCCTTCATGCTGAAGAAGTTCAAGACCGGTGCGGCCCGGATGGCCGCCGACGCCGGCGCCCCGCTGCTGCCGATGGTCCTCTGGGGCACCCAGCAGCTGTGGACCAAGGGCCGCCCGAAGACCCTGACCAAGCGGCACGTCCCGGTCACCATCATGATTGGCGAACCGATTCGCCTGGAGCCCACGGACAAGCCGGTGATGGTCACCCGGCGACTGCGGGCCGCGATGAGCGAGATGCTCGACCGGGCCCAGCGCGACTACCCGGTCAAGCCGGCCGGCCCCACCGACTCCTGGTGGCTCCCCACCCACCTCGGCGGCACCGCACCGACCCTGGAGGTCGCGGAGGCCGAGGACGAGCAGGAAGCGGCCGCGAAGGCGGCTCGGCGGGCCGCCGAGGCCTGAGCGACGGCCTTTCGGTCACCTGTTGACGGCGCGCCATTCCTACGGAGTGGTGCGCCGTCCGACTTTCGCTCGGTAAGCCGCTCGATAAACGCAGAGAAGCCCCCTTCCCGAAGGAAGAGGGCTTCTCTAGAAGAATTGTTCGGCGGCGTCCTACTCTCCCACAGGGTCCCCCCTGCAGTA
>NZ_JARZAG010000035.1 GCF_029892155.1 Kitasatospora sp. GAS204B
TGTTGGCCGTGGTCACGATGACGCTACCGATGCAGTACAAGGCACCGAGCCGGACCACCGGCCCGTCGTGGAGCCGTTCCGACTCCCGCTCGGCCAGAGCCGGTTGGGCCACCGGGCGATGGCGTCCGATCAGCAGCATGCACACCGCGGAGGCCAGGAAGGTCACCGCGTTGAAGAAGAACAGCGGTACCACCCCGGCGAACTGGGCGACCAGCCCGCCGACCAACCCCGAGAGCACCATGCCGGCCTGGACCGCCACCTCGTAGCGAGAACTGAACGTCCCCAACCGCTCGGTGGCGATCCGCTCCTTCACCAGCGCCTGGCTGGCGGGCGTGAAGAGCGCCGCCAGACAGGCCAGCACGAAGCTGACGACGTAGGCCCCGATCCGGGCGGATCCATGAGCCAGCAGCCACACCGGCAGCGTCAGCGCGGCCAGCGCACTGGCCACATCGGCCAGCAGGCACAGGGTCCGCCGGTCGAACCGATCCGCCACCCGCCCGAACAACGCCGAGAGCACCACCTGCGGAAGCGCCGTCACGATGTACACCCAGCCCACCGACAGCGCCGTGCCGGTACTGCGGTAGATCAGCAACGAGGCGGCGATCAGCTGGATGTTGTTGCCCAGATTGGTGACGAACGCGGCCGGCAGCAGCAGCCGTTCGGCCCGGCTCACCCGAGTGTGAGCGGCCGCGGCCTCCGGTCGCAGGAAGATCGAGGTCACGGCAGCGGCGGCAGACGAAACGGCGCGATCTTGTCGACCGGGTCCAGGGCGAGCGACAGCTCCACCCCGGCCTCGGCGGCCAGCCTCGCGGTGTCCACCAGGATCGGCGCCGCCCAGGCGAGCAGCGACCTCACGGCCAGCAGCAGGTCACCCAACTCCCCCTGCTCGCGGGAACGTTCGTCGAGCGTGGCGATCCGCTCGGCGATCAGCTCGGCCGCCCGGGCCAGGCTGAACCCGGACAACGCGAAGCAGCCGCGCAGCTGTGCCGCGAACCGCTCCTCCTCCGCCCGGCCCGCCGCCGTGACCTGCTGCGGCCCGCTGCCGGCCGCGTCCGTCAGGCCTGCCAGCCTGGCTGCCAGCTCGTTCCACGGACCGGTCAGCCGGCGGGCGGTGACCTCGGCCAGGTCGGCCCGGTCGAAGTTGGTCCGCTCCCGCTCGGGCAAGGTCAGCGCCAGGTAGAACCGGGCGGCATCGCGCGGGGTGGTGGCCACCAGCTCGGAGCCGCGGATCAGGTGGTTGCGGCTGGTGGAGAACTTGGCGTGGTCCAGCTCGTAGAACTCGTTGACCACACTCGCGCTCGGCCGGATGTAGCGCTCGCCGTGCGCCAGCAGCAGGACCAGGTCGATCAGGCCCCAGTGGTAGACGTTGTCGAAACCATGGAAGTAGACCAGCTCGGCGCCGTTCGACGCCTTCCAGTACTCGTCGTACGGGAGCTGCCGGTCCCCGCCATTGGCCCACCAGGTGGCGTACATCGCCGCCGGCATCGCCTCCACCCACGGGTAGACGATCTGACCCGGGGCCGGCGCGAACGGCGCCGGGACACCCCAACCACCCGGAACCGTCACCGGGATGACCGGCAACGGGCCGGCCAGCAGGTCCCGGATCAGCTGGGCCGGATGCGGACGCCAGCGCGGCAGCACCTCGGCGAAGTGCGCCTCCAACTCGGCCCGGTACTCCTCCATCGGCAGCACCAGGACGGTCTCCTCCCGGAACGACACCGGGTCGTCCGGATCCAGCGCGTAGCGGGCGTCGAGCAACTCGTCGAAGTTGTTCGGGTGACCGCAGTCCTCGCACGCGCCACCGCTGCTGCCGGCCCCACAGGACGGGCAACTGCCGGTCAGCAGACCGTCGTAGAGGTAGCGTCCGGCCCGCTCGGCGTACGGCAACCGCACCGTCAGCCTGCGCAGCCGGCCGGCCTCGTGCAACGCGGTGACGAACTCCGTCACCGCCTCCCGGTAGCGCGCGTCGACCGGCGGCAGCACCCGACCCTCAGGAGCGGTCGTCTCGATCCCCATCGCCGTCAGCGAACGCTCGATGGCGACGGTGGACTCCGCCGCCAGCCGGGCCGGCGTCGTGTCCTGGCGCAGGGCCGTGGCAAGGACGTAGGTCTGGCTGTCGTCGGTCGCCGTCGTGTACGTCACCGGCAGGCCGGTGGCCCGCAGGTACCGGGCGTACACGTCTGCGGCCAGGTACGGACCGGCCATGTGGCCCACGTGCAGGTCACCGTTGGGCGTCGGGGTGGCCGCGATCAGGATCCGCGGCCGCCGGTCGGAGTCGGTCATGCCCCGGCACCCTCAGCCGGCCCGGTCCCCGCGTGCGGGCCCGCCTGATGACGGGTCAGGAAGCCGCCCGCCAGGTCGGCGTCCCACCAGATCGCGTAGAACTCGAAGTCGGTGTCCGAGCCGTTGACCACCTGGTGCACGGTCTGCGGCTCGAAGTGGATGACGTCACCCGCGACGAACGGCACCTTCCTGCCCTCGGTGCGGATCTCCGCGGCGCCGGACAGCGCGATCCAGATCTCGTACTCGTGGTGCCCGTGCTCGCCCGACTCGTTCCCGGGTGCGACCACGCACCAGGAGCCCTCGAACGGGGCGTTCAGCAGCGGCCAGGGCACCAGCCGCTGGGCGCGCAGTTGGTTGTCGAGCTTCAGGCCTGCCCGGTCCAGCGAACGGACTTCATGCGCCATGCTGATCCTCCTCGAAGCGTGCTGGTGGAGAGTGTGAACCGCCGTGAGCTGACGGTTCGTCAGACCGTGTCGGGTGGAGGTCAGGCGACGTCGGCCAGCAGACGGGTCTGCCGGCCGTCCTGCCCGCGGTGCAGCAGCAGATCGGAGACGATCTCGCTGGAGCGGCCGGCCAGCACGCTGAGCAACGAGTCCGAAATGCCGTGGGTGGCCTCGTTCACGCCCTGCAGGTAGCACGAGGCACCGTCGGTGACCTGCGGAACATCCAGCCGGTAATGGCGGTCGACGGTGATCTCGGCAAGGCCGAGTTCGTCGGCCAACTCCTGGACGAGCCTCGGCATCGCCCCCTCGAATCCGGTGCCGAGCAGCACCAGGTCACAGCGCGATTCGCTGATCTTCCCGGTCTTCCGATCGCGCATCGACAGGACGATCTCCGAACCCTCCATGCGGGTCGCGGTGATCTCGGTCATCGTCACGATCTTCAGCCGCTCGGCTCCGCCCAGGCGCTCCAGATACCGCTGACGGTAGAGCGTGTCCAGCATGGCCGGCGCAAGTCCCGCGTAATTGCTCAGATGCATCTCCCGGAGCAGCTGCTCGCGGGCCTCCGGGGGCGCCGAATGGAACTCGTCGATGAACGAGGTGTAGTAGATCTCGTTGGTGAACTTGCTCGACTCGTAGTTCTTCAACCCGATCGAGCGCATCACCAGCGTGGTCTCCGCCCCCGGGAATCCCTGGTGCACCGCCCAGAGCAACTCGGCGGCGCTCTGCGCCCCGCCGATCACGGTGATCCGCTTCAGCCCCGCCGGGTCCAGGCCGGCGATCCGCGCGGAGTACTCCGCGCTGTGGATGACCCGCTCGGGCGGCAGCCCGGCGAACTCGGCGGGGATCCGGGCGTCCCGCCCGGCGCCGATCACCAGGTCCCGGGCGGCCACCTCGGAGCCGTCGGAGAAGCGGGCCAGCCAGCCCGTCACCTTTCCGCCGGCACCGCGCCTCGGGACGATGCCCTCGCACCTCCTGCCGTAGGCGACCCGCACCTCGCTCAGCTCGTCGGCCACCCACTGCAGGTACCCGGAGATCTCCTGGCGGTACGGCGTGAAGGTACCGAGGTTGATGAACTCGTCGAGCCGGCCGACCGAGTGCAGGTAGTTGATGAACGAGAACTTGCTACGCGGATTCCGCAGCGTCACCAGGTCCTTGAGAAAGGAGACCTGACTCTGCGTCCAGGGCAGCAGCATGCCGCGCTGCCAGACCACGGAATCATGCTGCTCCACCAGGAGGGTGTTTCCGGCCACCTCGCCGGGCGCCAATTCCTCCAGAGCGATGGCCAGCGCGAGATTCGCCGGGCCGGCCCCGATGGCGAGCAGTTCGACTTCCTGTCCGTCCAATGCCATCCCCTATCAGTGAACACAGGAACTCTGAAACTCTGGAAAATCACGATCTCTGGAGCTCGAGAAGACTGGAGCTCAGCAGGCTGGAAATCAAGAACTCGGGAACCGGGAGTCCGGCTGTCCAGGAGTTCGGGAACTGGAGAGTCCGGGGCTCGGGAATCCGGGAACGTGGGGGTCCGGGAGTCCGGGAGCTCGGCGGCTCGGGAATGAATCCGATGCTGCCAGCCGGCTATTCTCCCGGCAAGCGTTCAACTGCCCATTTCGGTGAGAATTTCACCGGAGATCAGCGCGGCGGCGGCCGAACGGCCCGCCCCGAGCGCGTACTTGGCCGCGCCACCGGTCCCGCCGGTGAACGTGAGCACCGGCGAGCCCGGCAGGCAGGCGCGCAACCGCAGCCCGCCGGACGGTGCGTAGCAGTCGGCGGCGGCCACCGTGACGGCGTCCGGCCCTGGCCAGGAGTCCAGGCCCAGCCGCGCCTCGGCGCACCCGGCGACCCGCTGGGCCAGCTCGGTGTCGGTCCGCAGCGCCGCCGGATCGACCCCCCAGCGGTCGGTGGGCAGGCCCAACAGGAAGCGGCCCGGGCCGGCCGGGCGTCCGTAGAGACCGGAGGTCTCGTCGACGAAGGCACCCAGGCCGGGCGGCGCACCCCGGCCCAGCGTGTACTGGATCTGTTTGACTCTCAACCCCCCGCCCGGAAAGCCCCAGGCGGCGAGCAGTGCCGGCGTCCAGGGCCCGGTGGCGAGCACCACCGTGTCGCAGTCGAGTCCGGTGCCGGCGGCCGTCCGCACGGTGCCCTCGGGCAGCACCCGGACCACCGGCTCGGGGCGGAGCACCGCGCCCGCGCGGACCGCCTGCTCCAGCAGGGCGTCCCGCAGTGCCGCCGGGGAGAGGTAGCCCGCCTGCTGTTCGACCACCGCGACGGCGCCGGGCGGGAGTCCCAGGAAGGCCTTCAGGTCGGGGAGTTCGCGCAGTTCGGCGGAGCCCGGCAGCAGCTCGTCGAGCAGCCGCAGCACGGCGGTGACCGCCGACCGGTCGGTGTCCGGCGGGAGGACCATGGTGGAGTCGAGCTCGCGGTAGCCGGCCCAGCCCCGCAGCAGGGGCGAGCCCCGCAGTTCGGCCAGGCTCTCGGCGGCCGCGCGGGCCGCCGCCGGGTCGGTCTCGAAGCCGCGCAGCAACCCGCCGGAGGCCTGGGTGGCATCCGCCGAGCGGCCCTGCTCACTGATGAATACCGTTGGTGTCAGGCCGAGTTCGGTGAGTCGCCAGGCGAGCACGGCGCCGGCCAGGCCGCCGCCGACGATGGCGGTTCTCACGGCGCGCCGGCCGCGGTGCCGAGGTGGGCGTCGGCGGGCGTCCCAGTGGGGCCCGCATCGGTGCGCCGGTACTCGACCAGCTCGATCAGCAGCCCCGCCGGGCGCTTGGCGTAGACGAAGGCCACCCACATGCCGGGACGCGCCCCCGGCTGCGGCTCGCTGTCCAGCGCGACCAGGCCGAGCCCGCGCAGCCGCGCCAACTCCGCTGCCACATCGTCCACTTCGAAGGCGATGTGGTAGAGGCCCGGTCCGTGTTCGGCCAGCCGGCGACTGACCGCCGCCTCGTCGTTCAACGGCGCGACCAGTTCGATGGCGCCGCCGCCCTTCTCGGCCTGCCAGAACTCACAACTGACGCCGTACGTCTCGGCGTTCCCGCGATCCCCGGCGGCCAGGCCCAGGGTGGCCAACAGGTCGCCCACACCCTGGGGGTCGCCGGTCGCCACGCCCACGTGGTCAAGTCTGATGATCACGATCTCCCCTCTCCGATCTGCCGTGCGCGCATGCGTGGCTGCGCGCATGCGTGACTGCTTTGGAACGTCGCGGAGTTCACACTTCAGCTCGCCGGCCGCCGCCACCCGCGGTCCGGCCCTGGCGTTCAACTGCACACTCTCACCGGTCGAACGCCGGCAGAACTCGCTGCCCGGCGCGCTCGACCGGTTGAGGTTGGCGGTGCGGGCCGGCCGTCCGTGACGACCGGCCCGCACCGGGCTCAGACGGACTCGGTGACCGGCTCCGGCTCCGGACTCCCGTCCTTGGCACCCTTGTCGGCGCCCGGGAAGGCGAACAACCCGAGCACGCAGGCCACGGCGGCGAGCAGGCCGAGCGTCGGCCAGACCGCCCGGCCCAGGCCCAGGAAGAGCTCGCCGCCGATGACCGGGCCGATCGCGGTGCCGAGGTTGAAGGTGAACTGGAAGCTGCTGATGTACACCGGCTTGAGGCGGGCCGGCCCTGCGATGGCCGGGAAGGAGAAGACCGCCGGGCCGCCCATGATCTCGGCGGCGCTCCAGATGAAGGTGCCGATCAGGATGACCGCCCCGCCCAGCGGGAAGCCGTAGAACATCTCACCGAGGCCGACCAGCGCCCAGGAGAGCACGACGCTCAGCCGCAGCGGCCACTTCTGGGTGAACTTGGTCAGCGGCAGCTCGAAGACGATGACCATGAAGCCGTTGAGCGCCACGGCCAGCGTGTACCAGAGCACGTTCACGTGCTCCTTGGCGACGTCCAGCGGCAGCGTGCTGGTGTACTGCACGTAGACGATCGTGTTGAACAGCATGCCGATCAGGAAGAACAGGTACCGGCGGTCCCGCAGCACCGCGCGGTAGCCGCTCTCCCCGGGCTCAGCGGACTCCGCGGCGGGCTGCTCGACGACGGGCTCCGCCGCCGGCTCGGTGGTGTCGGCCTTGGCCGACGCGGCGACGTCGGCCTCGTCGTGCTTCGCGGGGATCAGGAAGAAGGCGATCAGCGCGTAGACCACCGCGACCAGCGCCTCGCCCCAGAAGAGCACGGTGTAGCTCTTGTGGCGCAGGTTGAACAGGGCGTACCCGAGCAGCGGCGAGGCCATCGTGCCCAGGTTCAGACCCCAGCGGTAGATCGCGAAAATCATCACCTGCCGGGTGTCCGGGGTGAGTTCGGAGAGCAGCGAGGCCGAGGCCGGCCGGTACATCAGGCCGAGCAGGCCCACCAGGAAGACGGCGAGCACCTTCGCCGGGTAGCTCGGCACGTACACGATGGTGGTCAGCAACAGCGCCGAGCTGGCCATGCTCAGCACGGTGGCGTTGCGCGCGCCGAGCCTGCTGGCGAGCGCACCGCCGATCAGTACGCCCACCATGCCGCCGGCGCCGTAGGCCCCCAGGGCCAGCGAGGCCTCGGCGGTCGAGTAGCCCTTCGCGATCAGGTAGAGCACGAGGAAGATGGTGAGGAAGGCGCCGAGGCGGTTGACGATGACACCGGCCAGGATCGCCTTGACCGCGAGGTGCGATTCCTTGAACGTGACCCAGGCCCCCGGGCCTTGGGAGGAGGGCTGCTGCTCGTTCTCGGTCATTTGCTATGGCTGTCTTTCAGTCGGATGGCAGACGTCGGTCGGACGGCATACGGCGGGACGGAGTTGTTCAGACCGAGACGACGACCAGCGCGGCGCCGGCCTCGTCCAGCGCCTGCCGGCAGGAGTCCACCGAGTCGCCGGCCACGGTCGCGAAGGCGATCCGGCCCCAGACGGTGCCCCTGGGCGGCGGCGAGACGACGGCGCCGGGTGCGGCCACCACCACCGACTGGTCGACGGCGGCGGGCAGTTCGCCTTCGAAGGCGACGGAGCCGAGGGTGGTGTCCTCCTCGGCGACGTAGAAGAAGCGGACCCCGGTGACCTGGTGACGCAGCTGCGCCAGGTCGGGCGCCAGCCCGCAGGCCACCGAGGCGGCGGCGAGCCCCGGGTCGATCCCGGTGGCCAGCAGGCCCAGGTAGGGGATGAGGTCCCCGCCGAGCCGCCCGTTGACCTCGATCAGCTTGGGGCCGTCGGCCGTCAGCATGAACTCCGTGTGGGTCCAGGCGTTTTCGACGCCGAGCGCGGCGTGCGCGCCCGTCAGCGCGGCGACCAGCGCCGGGTCGGTGAGCAACGGGTCGTCGGCGTCGACGAAGTGGCCGATCTCCTCGGCGTACGGCGGGTAGCCGACCACCTTGCGGCCGACGAACAGCGGGGTCACCACGCCGTTGCGGATCACCGCGTCCACGCTGATCTCCTCGCCCGTGACGCACTCCTCGACCAGGTACGGCTCCGCGGAGTTGAAGAGGACCGGCTCCGGGATGACGATCGAGCTGGTGAAGGCGAAGCCCGCGCTCAGCGCGGCGGCGTCCTCGACCCGGATCACGCCGAGGCTGGCGCCGAAACCGCGGGGCTTGAGCACGACGGGGTAGCCGAGCGACTCAGCGGCCGCCAGGGCCTCCTGCGCGGTGGCGACGGGTATCGAGGCGGGCTGCGGCACGCCGGCCGCGGCGAGCGCCGCACGGGTCTGCCCCTTGTCGCGCAGCCGCCAGATCACCGCCGGGTCCCCGTTGGGCAGCCCGAGCGCCTCGGCGATGTACGCGGTGGCGTGGATGCGGACCTCGTCCCAGCAGAGCACGCCGGCCACCGGGGTGGCGGCGTGCAGTTCCAGCGCCGCCTTGGCCATCGCCGGCCCGTCACAGGTGTCGGGGAGCACCGTCCAGCCGTCCAGATAGGCCTTCTCCCAGGACGGTTCGACGGTGTGGAAAAGGTGAACCGTAAAGCGAGTGGCGATCGACCTCAAGAGATACTCGCGGTACGGACGCAGACCTGATGCGACCAGGAGGAGAAGTGGCCGCTCTGTCGCTTCGTCACTGCCGGTGACCATAATTCCGGATTCCTTCCCTGATCTCCATGCTCGGCCCGTCCGTGGCACGGGCCGAGTCGCCCCTTTGGAGTCTCAGTGAGCGCGATGGCACAACCTACAAGTCGTCCTGACGGACTGTCGAGGTGCCACCCGCGCCGCGAGCGCCGCCGGCCTCCCGTCGGCCTCCCGCAGGCCACTCCCAGGCCCGTTCAACCGGAGGTTCTCGACAGTTGAACAGCGGATAGCCATGCACTCCGGCGCATCTGACTGCTACTCAAACCGGTGTCCGCGTACATGGAGCCGCCACCACAGGCGCGGGCGTCAGGTTTTCCCCACCCGGACCCTGTCGACGACTCGCTCCGACAGGCATCATGTCCCTCTGTCGGCTCTCCCGGGGCCGGGACCGGGTCCGGATAGGCGAACCGCAGGCCACCGGACGTCTCCGGGTATTCCGGATTCCCCGAATACTTCTGGAAAGGGGAAAGCAGAATGTCCAGCCTCACCAAGGCGGAAGCCTCCCAGCGGGCTTCCGTCATCTCGGTCAACGGCTATCAGGTGAATCTCGACCTCACCGGGACGGACGAGATATTCCGTTCCACCACCACCATGCACTTCACCGCCGCACAGCCGGCGGCACAGACGTTCTTCGAGCTCCGGCCCGCGGTCCTGCACGAGGTCACCCTGAACGGCAGGCCGCTGGACCCGGCCCGGCTGAGCGACGGGCGCTTCCCCCTCACCGAGCTGGCCGGCGAGAACGAGCTGACCGTCGTGGCGGACATGCCGTACTCCCGCAGCAACGAGGGCCTGCACCGGTTCACCGACCCGGCGGACGGGCAGGTCTACGTCTACGGCTTCCCCTACGCGGACCAGGCGCCGCGGATCTTCGCCTGTTTCGACCAGCCGGACTTGAAGGCCCCCTTCGCGTTCACCGTCGCCACGCCGGCGCACTGGCGCGTCCTGTCCACCGCCGAGGCGACGCAGACCGCTCCCGGCCAGTGGGAGATCGGCCCGACCGCCCCCCAGGCCACGTACCTCACCACCATCGCCGCCGGCCCGTACGCCTCGTTCACCAGCGACCACGACGGTATCCGGCTCGGACTGCACTGCCGAGCCTCGCTGGCCGAGGCGATGAAGGCCGATGTGGCTGAACTCTTCGACGTGACACGGCGATGCCTCGACGAGAGCCACCGGCTGTTCGGGGTCCGCTACCCGCTGCCGAAGTTCGACCAGATGTTCGTTCCGGAGTTCAGCGTCATCTCGCTGGACCACCCCGGACTGGTGCTGCTCCGCGAGCAGTGGCTCTTCAACTCGGCGGCGCCCGACAGCGAGCGGGAGACCAGGGCGGTCATCCTCGCCCACGGCATCTCGCTGATGTGGATGGCCGGCCTGGTCACCAACGCCTGGTGGGACGAACTCTGGCTCGGCCAGGCGTTCGCCGACTACCTCGCGCACCGCATCCCCTCCGAGGTCACCCGGTTCACCGGCCCGCCGACCACCTTCGCGGCCCGCCGCAAGGGCCAGGCGTACGACGCCGACCAGCGCCCGTCGACCCACCCGGTCAGTGTGGCGGGCGAGTCCGTCGCCGCCGCCCTGCTCGACCTGGACCGGATCTCCTACTTCAAGGGACACGCGGCGCTGCGCCAGCTCTCCGCCGCGATCGGCGACGACGCGCTGCGCGCCGGGCTGCGCCTCTTCTTCGAACGGCACGCCCACCGCACCGCCACCTACAAGAACTTCCTGGACGCGCTGAGCGAGGCCGCCGGGCAGGACCTCACCCACTGGTCCGACAGCTGGCTCAAGTCGGCGAACGTGAACACCCTCTGGCCGGAACTGGAGACCTCCGACGGCGTCATCACCGCCGCCGCGATCCACCAGTCCGCCCCGCAGAGCCACCCCGTGCTGCGCCGGCACACCTTGGACATCGGCCTGTACGACGCCACCGGGACCCGCACCGCGCTGGTCCGCGCGGTGGCCGACGGCTCCCACACCCTCGTTCCCGAACTGGTCGGCCGGCCCGAGCCCGCCTTCCTGCTGCTCAACGACGGCGACCTGACGTACGCCAAGATCCGCCTGGACGAGCGCTCCCAGCAGGCGCTGCCCGGCCTGCTGGCCCACCTCGCACCGATCAACCGCGCGATGCTCTGGTGCCAGCTGCTGCTCGCGGTCAAGGACGGCGCCTACCCCGCCGCCGCGCACCTCGCGCTGGTCGCCGACATGGTCCGGGTGGAACCGGAACTGGCCATCATCACCGAGGTGTTGGAACAGGCACGGTTCCAGGTGGCGGACACCCTGCTGGACCCCGCCGAGCGTCCGGCGGCGGTGGCGAAGATCGCCGACGCGCTGCGCAGCCGCCTCGCGGGCACCGGGCCCGAGGCCGAGGAGGGCCTCACCCTCTTCCGCGGCCTGATCGACTTCACCCCGGATGCGGCGGAACTCGCCTCCTGGCTGGGCCCGGTGGAACTCCCGGCCGGGCTCACCCTGGACACCGACCTGGCCTGGCGGATCCGGTTGCGGCTCACCGCGCTGGGCGGACTGGGCGCGGCGGAGATCGAGGCGGCGCAGCAGGCCGAGCCCGGCTCGGACAGTGCGCTCGGCGCCCTCAAGTGCCGCTCCGCGCTGCCCGATCCGGCCGCGAAGGAGGCCGTCTGGAACGCGCTGCTCTCCCCCGGCGACCTCTCCAACTTCGAGGTCTTCGCGCTGGCCGACGGCTTCTGGCAGCCCGAGCAGGAGGAGCTCACGGCGCCGTACGTCGTCCGCTTCTTCGAGGAACTGCCGGCGGTGGCCGGGAAGCAGGGCGACCTGGTGCTGGACCTGCTGGTCAAGGCCCTCTACCCGAGGCACTCGGCCCGCCCCGCGACCGTGCGGCTGGCGCGGACGCTGCTGGACAGCGGCCAGCTGCCCGCCTCACTGCGCCGGGCGGCCGCCGACCTGACGGACGACCTGGCCCGGGCGGCCGCCGTCCGCTGACACGCTGTGGCTTGCGGGGGCGGGTGAACAGCACCCGCCCCCGGTCAGGTCAGGTCAGGTCAGGCCGGTTCGGTGCTCCGTGCCACCTTCGGCGCGCCCGGGCCGTACTTCCCGTACGCCAGCGCCCCGGCGCCCACCAGCAGCGGCCAGATCATGTAGCGCCCCGACATCACCAGCAGGACCGCCACCGCCACCAACGCCACCAGCGCCGCGGCCCGCGCCGCGCTCCGCTTCGGCAGCAGCTTCACCGCCGCCCCCACGCCCAGCGCGTACACCATGACGAAGGACCCGGTGGTCAGCAGCACCAGCGGCGCCGGGCCCACGTCGGCTGCTTCCACCGCGCCCAGCGCCAGCAGCGAGAGCACGGCCACCGCCATCAGGCTGCGCCGCGGCACCTCCCCCGCCATGCTGCCGCGCGCCAGCACGGCGGGCAGCTGCCCGTCCCGACCCAGCGCCGCACCGAGCTTGGACGCGCCGGCCCAGTACGCGTTCATCGCCCCCATCGTCAGCAGCAGCGCCGAACCGGCCGCCAGCAGACGGGCGTTGCCGCCCAGGCCGCTGGCCATCAGGTCGCCGAGCGGCGCGGTGGAGTTCGCCGCGCCGGGCCCGAGCACCACGATCACCGCGAAGGCCAGGGCGAGGTAGAGCGCACCGACGATCGCCACGGCCAGCCCGGTCGCCCTGGGCAGATCCCGGGCCGGGGAGCGGAACTCACCGGCCAGGTAGGTGATCGCCTCCCACCCCGCGAAGCTCCACACCAGCAGCGCGGCAGCCGGTCCGATCGCCGACCAGCCGTGTGGCGCGAACGGGTGCAGGTGGGCCAGCCGCGCCTGCGGCAGGGAGGCCGCGATCGCCGCCAGCAGCAGCGTCACCAGTAGGGCCGCGAGGCCGAGTTGGAGCCGTCCGGAGACCTTCAGTCCGACCCAGTTGGCCAGGCCCACCACCGCCATCAGACCGGCCGCCGTCACCACGACCGTGGCCTTCCCACCGCCGAGCGCCGACGAGACGTACGCCCCGCCGAACAGCCCCGCGGCCGCCGAGCCCGGCGGCACCGCGAAGTAGAAGCACCAGCCCGCGACGGCGGCGGCCCGGGGACCGAAGGCCAGCCGGGCGTAGTACGAGACCCCGCCCGCGTCCGGATACCGCGAGCCGAGCGCCGCGAACGCCGCGGCCAGCGGGGCGGAGAGCACCACCAGCGCGGCCCAGGCGAGCAGCGAGGCCGGCCCCGCCACCTTCGCCGCCATCGCGGGCAGGGCGATCACGCCGGTGCCCAGCACCGCGCCGACGTACATCGCGGTGCCCTGGACGAGGGACAACGTGCCGTGGTGCGGCGGGGATTGATCGGATCTACCGGGAATGTCAGCTGCATCGGCCACCGGCACACTATGACAGCTCCGAGTCCAAAACTCCCGAACTCCGGGGCGTCCCCCACCCGTCCCGGCGCTACCACCAGTCTCCGCGAACCGGGTGACCAACTCATGCAGTGGTTGGACCGCCTGATGGGGCGCCAGCGGCGTGTCCGGACCGAGCACCTCGACCTGCCCGAGCAACTGCCCGAGCCGACCGCGCGGGCCCCCGGTCGAGCAGCTGGTCCTCGACGCCGCCACCGCCGAGGACCAGCCGGGCCCAGGTGTGGGCGGGCCGGTAGTGCGCGTTCAGCCGGGTGCACCGGACGCGGCCCAGGTGCCGCGGCGCGGTGCAAGAGGGTCCGCCAGTAGGGGGCCGGCGTCGCGCCGACGCGCCGCCCCATCGCCTCGCCGACCCGCCTCGGCGACCCGCAAGGAGCAGCGTCCGGCGCGGCTCACCCCTGGTCGGGCCGCCGCCGCACAGACTGGTCCGATGCCACAGAGCCACCGTTCGCTGCCCCGCCGCCGCTTCCTCGCCGCGGGCGCCACCGCACTGCTCGGCCTCGGTGCTTCCTCGGGGCGGGCCGCCGCGCGCACCCGGTCGGTCCCGACGCCCGAGACCCAGGTCAACGCCGGTCCCATGGTGATGGCCCTCACCTTCGACGACGGCCCCAGCCCGCAGTACACGCCGCAGGTGCTGGACATCCTGCGTGACCACAGTGTCCATGCGACCTTCTTCGTGTGCGGCGACAACATCCAGTTGTACCCGGACGTCGTGCGCCGGATCGTCGCGGAGGGGCACACCATCGGAAACCACACCTGGTCCCACCCCCATCTCGGCGACCTCTCCGACGACGATGTCCGCGACCAGATCCAGCGGACCCAGGACGCCGTCACCCAGGTCAGCGGGCGGACGCCGGTGCTGTTCCGCGCCCCCTACGGCGAGTTCGCCGATGCCTCGCTGGCTGTCTGCGCCGACCTCGGCCTGCGCCCGATCTCCTGGTCGGTGGACCCGACGGACTGGGCCAACCCCGGGTCCGACGCCATCACCAGCCGGGTCCTCGCCGGGGCCGCCACCGGGGCCATCGTGCTGGAGCACGACGGCACCGAGGGCGGCGACGACGATCCGCCCGCCGGCACCGGCGGCGACCGCTCCCAGACGGTGACCGCCCTGAGCGACTACCTGCCGCAACTGCTCGACGCCGGCTACACGTTCACCACCCCCGACGCCCATCCACCGCTGCAGACCGGGCAGGCGCAGTGCCCTGAGGTACCGACAGGACGCTGACCTCGTTCCGGCAGGTCCCGGGCCGCACCGGGGCGGCGGCCAGGGCCTCTCTTACGGATCTTGTCGGATCAGCGCGCGGCGGTGGGCGCCCGGCTGGGCGTGCCGGCGAAGCGTCCTCGTACTGGGTCGTACTTGGATGATTCGCCGGTGCGTCCAGCCGGGATGCCCGGCGTCGTGCGCCCGGCAAGATCCGTAAGAGAGGCCCTAGACTCACTGAATGATCTTCATTGCCGTCAAGTTCCCGGTCCGGCCCGAGTACACCGACTCCTGGCTGTCCCACGTCGAGGCGTTCACCCTGGCGACCCGCGCCGAGCCCGGCAACCTGTGGTTCGAGTGGTCGCGCAGCGTGGAGGAGCCCGACACCTTCGTGCTCCTCGAGGCGTTCCAGGACGGCGCCGGCGAGGCCCATGTGAACTCGGATCACTTCCGCGCCGCGATGGAGACCCTCCGTCCGCTGGTCCAGCGGGCGCCGCAGATCGTCAGCACCACGATCGAGGGCGCCGACGGCTGGAGCAGGATGGGCGAACTCGGCATCGACTGACGTAGGGCGCCGGGGCGGGCTCGCGGCACGGCGTCAGTCGCACAGGTACTGTGCCGTGACCCACCAGACACCCAGTGCGATCGGGGTGCCTAGCGCGCCCAGGACGATCCCGATCCACAACCCCCAGTAGTCGCCGCCGAGTACGCCCGCCCGCGCCGGGTGCGCGGGATCGATCCGCACGCTCACCTGATGCCCGTCGGGCCACTGGTCGGCCGCACCGTCCCGGGTGCTGTACGCGCGCCCGTCCACCAGCCAGTGGTAAGTGCACGCGGTGCTGGAGTCACTGTCGGACTGGCAGTCGGTGACGGTGGCCGGCACCCGCAACGTGGCGTGCCGGTCGCGGTCCTGCTCGTGGAACAAGCCACTGAGAGCGAACGCGAAGAGGCCCGCGAAGAGGCAGAGCAGCACTGTCGACAGGGCGGTGTTGAACAGGGCGCCGGCCGCAGCGCCGAGTTGCCGGCCCTGGCTCAGGACCACGCGCACCGGGGCGGCCAGCGCCGCGAGCCCCGCGGCGATGCTCGCGCCGACCCAGCCGGCGAACCAGGGGTCCGATCCCCACGGCGCGAAGGCCGTCACGGCCGCGCCGACCAGGACGGCGGCGCAGGCGAGACGCTGGAACGTGCGCATGGCGCGGCCCGCCCGCTCGCGCCAGCGCCGGGCCCGGGGCGCCGTCCCGGTCGGCGCGGCGCGGGGTCGCTGGTCCTCGGGAGTGGGGGGTCGCTGGTCCTCGATGGTGGTCACCCGGTCACGCTGGCAGGCGGCCGCGCGGGACACCAGACAGCGGCGCTCACCCCCGGCGTTCAGCAACACTTACGGCATCGTGGCGGGCGGGCCCGGCTGCTCGGGCGAGGTCTGCTCGCTGGGGTCGACCAGGTGGGCGTTCACGCGCGGCTCGCCGTCGGTCAGGCCCTGGGCCGCCAGCCGCTCGCCCGCCATCAACAGCGCGTTCTGCAGCGCCTCGGCCGCCGCCCGCACCGCCGGCGCCGGCCCCCACGGGCCGGTGCGGCGCAGCAGGCGCACCAGGTAGGCGCCGGGCACCGGCAGCGTGGTGACGGTGCCGGCGCCCGGGGCGATCAGGGCGGCGGCGTTCGCGGGCAGGATCGCTGCGCCCAGGCGGGCGGCGAGCATGGTGTAGACGGCGAAGCGGTAGCGGGCCTGGTGCTCCAACGAGGGCACGATGTCGTGCTGGGCGGCCAGGCGTTGGAAGGCCAGCTGCCGAGGTGAGCCGGCCGGGGCGCTGATCCAGGGGCGGGCGGACAACTGGCCGGCGTCGGTGGGTGTGGGCCAGTCGGCCGGGACGACCAGGCGGTAGGCGTCCTCGAACATGACGCTCGCTTCGACGCCGGCCGGCAGCGGGGTGGGCTCCTGCTTGTCGTCCTCGATGACCAGCACGTCCAGCTCGCCCAGGCGCAACGCGCGCAGCCCCTCCTCCCGGCCACTCTCCACCAGGCGCGGGGTCAGGTCCGGGTGGGAGCCGGCCAGCAGGTGGACGACGCTGGTGGCGAAGAAGGTGATGGCGGGCGGCGGCACGCCGATGGCGACCGGGCCGGTGGCGATGCCGCCGAGTGCGCGCAGGTCGCGGGCGGCGTCCTGGAGCGCCTGGCCGATCCGCTCGCCGTAGCCGGCCAGCAGGCGTCCGGTGGCGGTCAGTTCGGCCCGTCCGCCGGCGCGGTCCACCAGCGGGACGCCGACCTCCCGTTCCAGCCGGCTCAGTTGCTGGGAGACCGCGGAGGGGGTGTGGCCGAGCGCGCGCGAGGCGGCCGCGACGCTGCCGGCCTCGGCGATCTGGCGCAGGATCAGCAGTCTCTTCGGGTCGAGCTCCACCACGCCTTGGCCTTTCGCGTCGCCCGAGGTACGGGACGCCCATCCTGTCCGGGACGCCCATCCTGGCAGAGCCGGCCGCACGCGCGGCAGCCGCGGCGGGCGCCCGTGCCTCAGGGGTTTGCTGTCGCAGGGCCGTCGGCGGTGAGGCGCCGGACCGCTTCGACCACCGCGGTGCGGTGGCGGTGGGCCTGCTCGACTCCGTGCTCGCTGCCGGCCACGGGGCTGGTGGGCATCCAGGCATTGGTGAGGGCGAGGGTGAAGACGAGCAGGTCCTCGGGTGTGAAGGCCGGGGTCAGCAGGCCGTCGGCCTGCGCCCGGGTGATCGCGTCCGCCTTGCGTCGCATGGAGGCGCTCAGCTCCGGCGGCTCGTGACCGGTGCCCGCGCGTTCGAGGCGGTTCCAGGTGGCCAGCCGCAGTTGGTGGGGGTTGGCGAGCAGGAAGTCGAACAGGCGTCCCGCGTAGCCCGGCAGGTCCTCGGGCGTGAACGGTACCTCGTCGAGGACGCGGGTGACGTGTGCGTCCATGACGGCGTCGAACAGCTGCTCCTTGTTGCCGAAGTGCGTGTAGATCAGGGCCTTGTTCGCCTTCGCTGCGGCGCCTATCCGGTCCACCCGGGCACCGGCGATGCCGCGGGCCGCGAACTCCTCCGTCGCGGCCTGCAGCAGGCGGGCCTTGGTGGCCTCGGCATCTCGGATCCGGGTGGCGGGCTGGTGCTGGGGCATGGTCCCAGCATAGGTAAACAACTGTTTATTTGACAGCGATCGCGGGCAGGTGCACTTTGTAAATGAACGTTTAGTTATCAGGAAGTGGAGACACCTCATGACCAAGACCTGGCTCATCACCGGCAGCTCCCGCGGCTTCGGCCGGGCGCTCGCCCACCACGTCCTCGCCAACGGCGACCACGTCGTGGCCACCGCCCGCCGCCCCGAACAGCTCAAGGACCTCGCCGACCGCCACGGCGACCGGGTCCGCACCATCGCCCTCGACGTCACCGACCCGGCTGCCGCACGGGCCGCCGTCCAGGCGGCCGTGGACGCGTTCGGCCGGCTCGACGTCGTCGTCAACAACGCCGGCTACGCCAACACCGCCCCGATCGAGGACATCCCGGAGGAGGACTTCCGGGCCCAGATCGAGACGAACCTGTTCGGCGTCGTCAACGTCACCAAGGCCGCCCTTCCCGTGCTGCGCGAGCAGGGCTCCGGCCACTTCCTCCAGTTCTCCTCCATCGGCGGGCGGGTGGGCGGATCGCCGGGCCTGGGCGCCTACCAGACCGCGAAGTTCGCCGTCGAAGGCTTCTCGGAGGTCCTCAACGCCGAGGTCAAGCCGCTGGGCATCAAGGTCACCATCATCGAGCCCGGCGGCTTCCGCACCGACTGGGGCGGCGCGTCCATGACCGCACTGCCCGTAAGCCCGCACTACGACCAGACCGTCGGCGCGATGAACCGCTACCGCGAGGAGACCGCCGCCACCTGGCCGGGCGACCCCGCCCGCGCCGCCAAGATCATCACCGACATCACCGACCTCGAAGAACCGCCGCTGCGCCTGCTGCTCGGTGCCGGAGCCGTCGAGATGGCCGCCGCCTCCTCCGCGAGCCGCGCCGCCGAAGCCGAACGGTGGGCCGACGTCAGCCGCGCCGCCGACTTCCCCCGGGGCGAATAGCCGGCGTCGCGCGCCCGGCAAGATCCGTAAGAGAGGCTCTGGCCCTCTCACCGTTGAGCGCGGCGGAACTCGCCCGGGGCGCGGCCGGTCTCGCGGGCGAAGAACTTGCCGAAGTTGGTGGCCTCGGTGAAGCCGAGCGCGCGGCCGATCGCGGCCACGGGCAGGTCGGTGTGGGCGAGCAGCCGCTGCGCCTGCAGGGCGACGCGGGCGTCGGCGAGTTGCTTGGCGCTGCGGCCGGTGGCGGCCAGGCACGCGCGGGTCAGGGTTCGCGGGGAGTAGCCGAGCCGCGCGGCGTACTCCTCGACGGAACGGGTGGTGGCGAAGGAACCTTCCAGCTCACGCCGGAAGGCGAGGTACACCTCGGCGCCGGGCGCGGCGGGGCCGGGGCGTCCGGCCGGGTCCGCGAGGCGCGCCAGGCGGATGAGCAGGGCGCCGAGGAGCTGGCGCAGCAGCGCTGCGGTGAGCTCGACGTCGGTGTCGGCGGGCGGTGTCGTGTGAACCGTCCGGTATTCCGCTTCCAGCTCCGTCACGGCGCGATCGAACGTGGCGAACTCGTCCGGCGGGAGAGGCCAGGCGACCGGGCCGAATCCGTCGAGCACCTCGCTTGTGGCGGGCAGCGGCGGCGGGAAGTCGGCGGTGAACAGCAGCAGGACGGCATCGAGGTCCGCGGGGCGGCCGTCCGTGCCGTACGGCAGGCGCTGCACCTGACCGGGCCGCAGGTGCAGCAGCGTGCCGCGGGCGCACGGGTACGTGACGAAATCGACCATCGCGGTGCCCTCGCCGCCGCGCACCAGCATGAGCTGGTGGAAGTCGAGCCGGCTCGGCCGGCGGGCCACCGAGCCCTTCAGGCGCAGCTTCAGCGCATCGAAGGTCAGCACCTCGACGCCGGTGTGCAACCGGTCGGGATTGTCGTAGGCGATGTCGATGACATCGTGCTGTCCACTTTCGACCATCTCGAGTCCCGACTCTACCTCGTCCGGACGGCGGCCGCGGGGGCATCGTGGAATCACGGCCGAACGGCGAGCGGCCACACCGGGCACCGCGCCGACGAGCCGTCACCACCACCCCTTCGTGAAGTAAGGACCCTTCACCATGTCCCCTGTCATCACCGACCCCGCGAAGCTGCCGATCCTGTTCCAGGACGCCCTGAACGCCGGCGACGTCGACGGCGTGCTGGCCCTGTTCGCCCCAGGCGCCGGCATGCGCACGGTGACCGGCGAGCACCTCACCGGCGCCGAGGCGCTGCGTGCGGAGATCGGCGGAACCGTTGCTGCCCACGGCAAGCTGACGAACGTTTCGCGGCACACGCTCGTCGGCGCGGAAACCGCCCTCCTGGTCACCGACTGGACCATGGAGATCGACGGCCCCGACGGCGAACGGATCGCCCCGACCGGCACCACCGCCAACATCGCCCGCCAAGGCGCCGACGGCGGCTGGCACTTCACCCTCCTCAACCCGCTCGGCACCGCCTGAGCGCGCGCACCGGTCGCGGACGCCCGCGTCCCCCTACGGGTTCCGAATCGCGTTCACCAGTCCCGCGACCAGGTTCGCCCGCTCCGCCATCGCCTCGATCACCAGGTACTCGTGGTCGGCGTGCGCACCACCGCCGACCGCGCCCAGGCCGTCGAGTGTCGGCACCCCCAGGGCGGCCGTGAAGTTGCCGTCGCTGCCGCCGCCGACTGCCTTGCCTTCGAGGCCCGGCAGCAACCGCTTCGCGAGCGCGAAGAGTTCAGCCGATGCCGACTCGGGCATCGGGGGTCGGCCGACAGCTCCCTGGACCGCGATCTCCGCCTCGTCGAGGTGCGGGGCCAGCGCCGCGAACGCGGATTCGATGCGTTCCTTCTCGTCGGCCGACTCGACCCGGACGTCGACGAGGATGGTCGCGGCTGCGGGCACGACGTTGTCCAGGGTTCCCGCGGAGGCGACGGTCGGGGTGACGGTGGTGCCGATCTCGGGGCGGCCGAGCGCTGCGATCTCCAGTATCTGGTGAGCCGCTTCGATCAGGGCGTTGACGCCGGCCGCGGGCTCGAGACCGGCGTGCGACGCCCTTCCGGTGATGGAGACTTGGAACGTGCCGCAGCCTTTACGGCCGGTCTTCAGGGCTCCGCCGTCCGCCGCGCCCTCGAACACGAGGACGGCGCCGCAGGCAAGCGCCCGTTCTTCGATCAGAGCGCGAGAGGAGCGGGAGCCGACCTCTTCGTCGGCGGTCACCAGGATCTCGACGCCCGACCGGTCGTCGAGCGTCGCCAGGCCGTGGACGGCCTGCACCAAGCCGCCGAGCATGTCGAAGACCCCGGGGCCGGTGGCGTGCCCGTCCTCGACCTTGAACGGGCGGCGTCGAACGGTACCGAGCGGGAACACCGTGTCGTGGTGACCGAGGATCAGCACTCTGGGGGCGCCGCCGGCCGACCAGTGGACGTGCGGGCCGGCCTCGCTCTCGACGAGGACGGCCTGCCCGCCCAGGCGGCGCTCGATGACGGCGGCGACAGCCTTCGCCGATACCGTCAAGGCGTCGAGATCGCGGGACGGAGACTCGATCTCGACGAGTGTCCTGAGATCCTCGATCATCGCTTCGACGCTCACGCCGATGGTCCTGTGCATCGTCACGCGGCAAGGGTACTTCGTACGCCGCGCCGGATTTCGCCGAGGCCGGGGACGGCCGAGAGATCCCGACCGTCGAGGCGCCCCTGAACGAGCACAACGGCCCGAGCGGCACATGGCGCAGATGACTCCAAGTCATGGATCAAGTCACAGAGGCAGTCGCCAGGACGCAGCTCAGCCGGTGGCGAAGGCCCGCCGGAAGTGCTCGACGCCGGCCGTGACCGCGGCCTCCACCTGAGCCCGGCCGTCGTAGAAGTCGAACCGGGTGCCCTTCAGCCACAGCAGCTCGCCGCCCGACCGCAGCTCGCCGTGGAACCGCCGCACGCCCTCGGGCAGCGGCACGTCCTCGCCCTGCACCACCAGGGTGGGCGCGCCGATCCGCCCCGCGTGCGCGATCGGGTCGAAGGCCAGCAAGTCCGCCCAGGCCAGCACCGCGAAGCGGTTCGACCACTCGGGCACCGCGCCACGAGCGGGATCCAGGTAGTAGTCGAACGGCCCGTACATCGCCGCGGCGGGATCCGTCTCGCTGACCGCCGGGACGTAGCGCACCTGACCGGTCGTCACGTACTCGTCCCGAGCCGCGGCCGCCGCCGCCAGCCGCTCGCGGACCACGTCGGGGCTGCCTTGGACCGCCTCCGCCGGCCCCGCGTCGTGCCACCAGGGCACCACCAGGGCCAGCGCGCCGACCAGCGGATCGCTCGCCGCCGCCACCGCCGCGTAGCCGCCGCCCGCACCCACTCCCAGCAACGCCACCTGCCCCGGGTCCACCAGGCGGTGGCCGCACAGGAAGCGCACCGCCGCCGCCAGATCCGCCACCTTGCGCGCCGGGAGCTCCGCATCCCGGGGCCCTCCGCCGGAGCCGGAGCCCCCGAAACCCGTGAAATCGAACGCCAAGGCGCGCACCCCCCGCTCCGCCAGACACCGCGCGTATAAGCCGGCCGTCTGCTCCTTCACGGTGGTCCACGAACCCGCCACCACCACGCCCGGGCCCCGCACCTCGACCCCGCCGGCCGGTACGGGGTGGTAGAGGTCGCCCACCAACTCCGCACCCGCGCTCGGGAAGGTCACGCGCTCCCGGCGAACAGACCCTGCCATGAACATCTCCTCAGATCGTCAGCACATCAGAATCACCGGCGGCCGCCCGGGGACCTCGCCCCGCACGATCCAACAAGCTTGGTGACTCTCCGTCAATGTTGCTGTCAATCCGAGTCGGCCGGCGTACCGCCGGCTTCCCCAGCCGGTAGCGGTGGTTCGACGGGCGGGCCGCCAGGGGGCTCCCCCCGGCGGCCCGCCCAGCGCCTCAGGAGGGCAGGTGCCACACCTGGTTGGCGCCGCCCGTGCAGTCCCAGATCTGTACCTGGGTGCCCGGCGTGGTGGACCATCCGGTGTCGTCCAGGCACCTGTTGGACTGCGGGTTGTACAACGACCCGTTGGACTGCGGTATCCAGACCTGCGAGCCGGTGTTGTTGCAGTCGTAGAGGTCCACCGCGGTACCGTTCGCGGTACCGCCCCCGTTCACGTCCAGGCACTTGCCCAGCACGTGCAGGGTGCTGCCGGCCTGGACCACCGTCCACTGCTGGGCGGCGCTGCTGTTGCAGGTGTAGACCTGCACCGGGTTGTAGTTGGCGGTGGAGGCCGAGCGGTCGTCCAGGCACAGGCCGCCGTAGCCGGTGATCGCCGAACCGCCACCACCGCTGCCGCCACCGGTGGTGGTGTAGGCCGCGACGTACCCGACGCTCATCGTCGCGCCCGAACTGGTCGAGCCGTTGGGCGTGGTGCAGCCGCAGACGCCGTTGGGGAAGCCGCCCCCGATGGCCAGGTCGAAGATGATCGAGAGGTTGTGGTCGAAGGCCTGCTGCCAGGTGGCCGTGCCGACCTGACCCTCCGTCACGCTGAAGTACTGGTTGCCGTCGAGGTACCAGGTGATCGACTCGGCGGCGGTGTTGGTGCGGTCCAGGATCACCGTGTAGGTGTGGTAGCCGCTCTGGCAGCCCGGGCAGGCCTTCAGGCCGCTGCCGATGCCGTTGCCCTCGTTGCAGGGGCCGCCCGGATACGTACCGCAGTGGATGGTGCCGGCGACGTCGGAGAGGGCGTTGACGTCCTCCATGATGTCGACCTCACCGTTCTCGGGCCACTGGCCCGGGCCCAGCATCCAGAACGCCGGCCAGTAGCCCAGCCCGCTGCCCGGGTTGGGCTGCATGATCGACGCCGTGACCTCCAGCTTGCCACCGGCCGGCGCGCCGACGTTCGCGCTCGGCGTCTGGATCCGGCCCGAGGTCCAGTTGCCGCCGTTGTTCAGGGCGGTGATGTTCAGGTGGCCGTTGCCGTCGAGCGAGACGTTGGCGGTCGAGTTGGTCATGGTCTCGATCTCACCGGTGCCGAAGTTCGAGCCCGGGCCGGTGTCGTAGATCCAGTTGGCCCCGGACGGCGGCGATCCGGCCGAGCCCGAGAAGTCGTCGCTGAACACCGTCGTCCATCCCGCCGGCGGCCCGGGGACGGTCGTGGCGGTGGCGGCCGGCGCGTGGGTCATCAGCGCGAGGAGCAGGGCCAGGATCGCCGGCAGCGCGAACCGGCGACCGGATCGGGCCGATCGGCCGGGTCGGGCGAGTCGGGTGAAGAAGTGAACGCGCCGGGCGGAGTGCCGGCGTGGAAGGTCACGGGTCATCTGCGGCTCCCGACAGAAGGGGGGCGCGGGCCCGGCGGACGAGGTGGGAGCCGGTCCCGCGGTGCGGAGCTACTGGAATCATCCCATCGCGTGCTGAGCTGACGTTCATTCAACTCCTGTACTTGTCAAAGCGTCAAGATGTCGGAGAGGCGTTCCGCCACGTCACTTCATGAACGCGGCTTTCCTGGGCGAACCGGTTGTGACGATCGCGTGCGGACAGAATCCGCATAACCGCCATGACTACCTCACCAGACCGATAATCTGACCGTTCGTGAGGTGGTAACCCGCCACCTCACCTGTGTTCATGGTGTGTTGCAGGGGGTGGGGGCTGGTGGGGACCGTTCTGCGTGCCCGAAGGGGCCTGGCGTCGCGTCGACTGGCGGTGCTGCTGGTCGTCGCGCTGGCGGTGGCGTTGCTCGGGTTGACGGGTGGCCGCGCCGGCGCCGATGTCACGACGGCGTCGACGGACTCGCTGCGCACCGGCTGGGATCCCAACGAGCCCGGGCTGGGTCCGAGCTCGGTGCAGTCCTCGGACTTCGGGCAGCTCTTCGCCACCCAGCTGGACGGGCAGGTCTACGCCCAACCGCTCTCCGTCCACGGGACGGTCATCGCGAACACCGAGACGGACAAGGTGTACGGGCTCGACCCGGTGAACGGCACCGTCAAGTGGACCCGCGATCTCGGGCCGACCTGGCCCTCCTCGGCGATCAACTGCGGTGACCTGGCGCCGAACGTCGGCTCCACCTCGACGCCGGTCTACGACCCGGCGACCAACGCCGTCTACCTCACCACCAAGGTGAACGACGGCCCGGACGTGCAGCACCCGCACTGGTACCTGCACGCGCTCGACCCGGCCACGGGAGCCGAACGGCCCGGCTGGCCGGTCACCATCGCCGGTGCGCCGAGCAACGACCCGAGCGGGGCGTTCGACCCGTACCGGCAGATGCAGCGTCCGGGCCTGCTACTGCTCGGTGGCGTGGTGTACGCGGCGTTCGGCTCGCACTGCGACTTCGGCCCGTACCGGGGCTACGTGGTGGGGGTGAGCACCGGCAAGGCGGCGGTCTCCTCGATGTGGGCCAGCGAGGTCGGCTCGAGCAACGACGGCGGCGGCATCTGGCTGTCCGGCGGCGGGCTGGTCTCGGACGGGCCGGGGCGGATCTTCCTGGCCACCGGGAACGGCATCAACCCGCCGCCCGGGCCCGGCCTGACCCCGCCCGGCGGCACCCCGCCGGGCACGCTCTCCGAGTCGGTGGTCCGGCTCCAGGTGAACAGCGACCAGAGCCTGTCCACCGCCGACTTCTTCAGCCCGGCGAACGCGCCGACCCTCGACCAGAACGACACCGACATGGCGTCCGGCGGGCCGATGGCACTGCCGGACAGCTTCGGCACGCCCGCGCACCCGCACCTGCTGGTCCAGCAGGGCAAGGACGGGCGGGTCTTCCTGCTCGACCGCGACAACCTCGGGGGCCGCTCGCAGGGCCCGGGCGGCACCGACGCGGTGGTCGGTGTCACCGGCCCGTACCAGGGGCAGTGGGGGCACCCGGCGGTCTGGGGCGGCGACGGCGGCTACGTGTACCTGGTCGGCAACGGCGGGCCGCTGCGCGCGCTCAAGGCCGGGGTGACCGGCGCCGGCACGCCCGCGCTGTCGCTCACCGGGACCAGCAAGGACACCTTCCCGTACACCAGCGGCTCGCCGGTGGTGACTTCGGACGGCACCACCTCGGGCAGCGCGCTCGTCTGGGCGGTCTGGTCGAGCGGGCCCAGCGGCGACAACGCGACGCTGCGCGCCTACAACCCGGTCCCGGACGCCAACGGCACCCTGCAGCTGGTCTGGTCGGCGCCGATCGGCACGGCGGTCAAGTTCACCACCCCGGCCACCGACGGCAACCGGATCTACGTCGGCACCCGGGACGGCCGGCTGCTCGCCTTCGGCCGTCCGGCGCAGACCTCGCTCAACGGGCAGCCGGTCGAGTTCGGCAACACCGCCGTGGGCGGCACCGCGAGCGGCACCGCCACCCTGACGGCGAGCAGCGCCGTGACGGTGACCGGGGTCACCGCCGGGTCGCCGTTCGGCGTCACCGCGCCGACGCTGCCGCTCGCCCTGACGGCGGGTCAGCAGCTCGCGCTGCCGGTCTCCTTCGCGCCCACCGCCGCCGGCGCGCTGAGCGGCCAGCTGACCGTCACCACCACCGCCGGCAGCTTCCTGCTCAGCCTGCACGGCGTCGGCACCAAGCCGGGGCTGGCCGCCTTCCCCGGCGCGGCGGCCTTCACCGACCAGCCCAGCGGGACCAACGCCACCGTCAACGTCCAGGTGACCAACACCGGCACGGCCGCCGAGACGATCGGCGCCGCCACGCTGCCGGCCGCGCCGTTCACCGTCACCGGCGTGCCCGCGGCCGGGACGGCGGTGGCGCCCGGCAGTTCGTTCGTCGCCTCGGTGACGTACGCACCCACCGCCGCCGGCACCGACACGGGCGCGCTGACGGTCACCAGCACCTCGGGCACCCTGACCGTCCCGATCAGCGGCACCGCCACCGCCGGGCAGGGGCACTTGACCTTCAGCCCGCCCTCGCTCTCCTTCGGCAACGTCGCGGTGGGCGGCTCCGCGACCGCGAGCTTCGACATCACCAACACCGGGAACGTGCCGGTGACCATCACCAAGGCGAAGGCGCCGAACTCCGACTTCACCAGCGCCACCCCGCTCGCCGAGGGCCTGGTGATCGGTCCCGACCAGGTGGTCCACCAGTCGGTGACCTTCACCCCGAGCGTGCCGGGCGTCCAGAACGCGGCCTACGAGGTGACCGGGGACGCCGGGCAGGGCGCCATGCTGGAGCAGCTGACCGGCACCGGCACCGGCACGCTCCCGGCGCCGGCCGCCGGCCGGTGGAGCGCCAACGGCACCGCCACGCTGCCCGGCGGCGGCGCCATCCAGCTGAACGGGCCGACCAACCAGTCGGCGGGCTCCGCGTTCTTCGTCGACCCGCTGCCCACCGACGGCCTCAAGGCGGGCTTCACCGCGCAGCTCGGCCCGGGCACCGGCGGTGACGGCCTGACCTTCAGCCTGCTCGACGCGAGCAAGGCGAGCTCGGCCGGACTCGGCGTGACCGGCGGCGGCCTGGGCTTCTCCGGGTTGACCGGCGTCTCGGTCGACCTGGTCACCTCCTGGAACGGGCAGGCCGGCTCGGGCAACTTCGTCGGGATCGCCGTCGGCCCCAACAGCGGCGCCGACAACCTCCACTACCTCGCCACCGCCCCGCTGCCCGCCCCGCTGCGCACCGGCACCCACCAGGTGGCCGTCGCGGTCACCGGCGGGCATCTGACGGTCAGCGTGGACGGCACCGCCTACCTGGACAGCACCCCGGCGCTGCCCGCCACCGCGTACGCCGGCTTCACCAGCGGCACCGGTGCGAGCGCGGACGCGCACGCGATCAGCAACGTCACCATCAGCACCGGCACCGCACCGGCCGGCCCCGCGCTCAAGGCGGCGGCCGGGTCGCTGGACTTCGGGACCGTGCCCACCGGGAACACCGCCGACCTGACGCTCCAGCTCACCAACAGCGGCAGCGCGCCGGCCGCCGTCACGGCCGTCACCGTGCCCGGCGTGCCGTTCAGCGCCACCCTGCCGGCCACCGGGACCAGCGTGCCGGCCGGCGCCAGCATCCGGATCCCGGTCGGCTTCGCTCCGGCGGCGCCCGGCACGCAGACCGGCTCGCTCGCCGTGACCACCAGCGGCGGGACCACCACCGTGCCGCTGACCGGCACCGGCGGCGCGGTGGCGCCGGCCGGCCAGGTGCTGCCGGCGACCACCGACGCCGCCTGGGTGCGCAACGGCTCGGCCGCACTGAGCGGCACCGATCTGCTGCTCACCAGGGCGGGCGGCGGCTACGGCGCCGGCTCCTCGTTCTACCCCATCGCCGTGCCCTCCGCCGGGCTGCACGCCGGCTTCACCGCCGAACTCGACGGTGGCAGCGGCGCGGACGGGCTGACCTTCGCGCTGCTCGACCCGGTGGCCGGCTCGGCGAGCGCGCTGGGCAGCGCGGGCGGCGGGCTCGGCTTCGCCGGGCTGCCCGGCGTCTCGGTCGACCTGGTCACCTCCTGGAGCGGCCAGGCGAACTCGGGCAACTTCGTCGGGATCGCGGGCTCGACGGCCGGCGCCACCGGCGACCTGGGCTACACGGCGACCGATGCCGCCGTGCCCTCGCTGCGCGCCACCCCGCACGCGGTCACGGTCGACTACACGCAGGCCGGCCACCTGGTGGTCCAGCTGGACGGCGCCCAAGTGCTGGACACCGCCGTCCAGTTGCCGCCCAACGTACTGGTCGGCTTCACCGCGGCCAACGGCGGCAGCGACGACAACCACCTCGTCAGAGCCGTCTCGATCACCGCCGGCCAGCCGCTCACCCACACCCTGCCGGCCTTCACCGACCCGAGCTGGCAGGCCAACGGCACGGCGACCACGGCCGGCACGGTGGCCACGCTCACCGCGGACGGGCAGAAGTTCGCGGCCGGCTCGGTGGTCGACAGCACTCCGGTGCCCTCGGCCGGGCTGCACGCCACCTTCACCGAGCAGCTCGGCGGCGCCGGCAGCACCGGCGCGGACGGGCTAACCCTGGCGCTGCTCGACCCGGCCGGGGCCGGTGCCAACTCGCTCGGGGCGACGGGCGGTTCGCTGGGCGTCGGCGGGCTGCCCGCGACCTACGTCGGCTTCCAGACCTATCCCGGCGGCGGCGTGGACTCCTACAACTTCGCCTCGATCGGCAGCACCGCTGCGGCCTCCACGGCGCTGACGACGCTGCGGTCCACCACCGCGATCGGCGCGCTGCGCGGCGCGAGCCACACCGTGGACGTGCGGGTCACCCCCGCCGGGCACCTGGTGGTCTCCCTCGACGGCGCCCAGATCATGGACGCCGCCGTCACGCTGCCGCCCATGGTGCTGGTCGCCTTCACGGGCGGCGCGGGCGGGTTGTGCGACAACCACGTGGTGAGCAGCCCGACGGTGAGCTATCAGGCCTGAGCGTTAATTCGATGTGACATTCAGATTTACATGCACATGACGCCCCATCAGGTAGCACCATGGTGCACGGGGGCAACGGAACGTCACGAGGGCCCTGGGGGGCTTTCGAAGGGGGCAGCTGTGCGGACAGCACCAGCAGGGCGGCCGCGCGCCGCGCGGGCGCAGGCCGGATCAGGTCGGACCGTCAGGGCGCACCGGTGCGCCGTTCAGGAGGAGCGCTCGGCGGCGCCCGGGCGCCGCCGTGGGAGCGAGGGACGCGCGCGGTGACCTCGATCCTGGACACACCGCCCGCGCGCAGCGCGAGCGAACTCGGCTCGTACGAGACCACCCACCCGCCCACCGCCTACCGCGAGCCGGGTCGGCTGGCGCTCTGGGGCGGGCGCGTCGCACTGGCCGGCGGCGGTGCGGGCATCGCGTGGTACCAGCCGGGGCCGCTGCTGCCGCTGGCCACCCTGTTGCTCGGCGTCTGCCTGGCCTGGGTCGGCGGCTGGCACGGCCGCAACCTGCGGCTGATAGCGCTTGCGCTGGCCGTCTACGTGAGCGCCGTCGACTACCTCTCCTGGCGGCTGTCGGTCCTCTCCTGGTCCGGCTGGTGGATCGGCCTGCCACTGTTCCTCGCCGAACTGCACGCCGCCGTCCACACCGTGGGCCTGCACGTCACCATCTGGCCGCGCCGCCCCGAACCGGCCCGGCTGGACCAACTCCCCTGCCGCCAGCCGATCTTCGTCTTCGTGCCGACGGTGGACGAAGGCACCGAGATCGTCGGCGAGACGCTGGCCGGCATCCTGGCCGCCCGCGACCGCTATCTCGCCGAACACCCGCACGCCACCATCACGGTGGTGGTCTGCAACGACGGCGGCGTGGCCGGCGCCGCCTGCAGCGAGGCGGTCGTCGCGCTCTGCGAGCGGCTCGGCGTGGTCTGCGTGACCCGCACCACGGGCGGCGGCGCCAAGGCCGGCAACATCGAGCACGCCCGCCAACTGCTGGGCGCCATCGGGGATGCGCTGCTGGTGGTCTTCGATGCCGACCAGATCCCGCGCGAGGAGTTCTTCCTGCGCACGCTGGCCCCGCTGGCGGACGCCCGGGTCGGCTGGGTGCAGTCGGGCCAGTTCTACGGCAACCGGGAGAATCCGGTGGCCCGGTGGGCCGACGACCAGCAGTCCCTCTTCTACCGGCTGCTCTGCCCCGGCAAGGCCCTGCACGACTCGGCGTTCATCTGCGGCACCAACGTGGTGCTGCGGGCCGCCGCCCTGGACGAGATCGGCGGCCTGCCGACCGACTCGGTCACCGAGGACTTCGCCGCCTCGATCCGGCTGGCGCCGCGCTGGCGCAGCGTCTACCTGCCCGAGGTGCTCGCCGTGGGCCTGGGCCCGGTGGACCTCGACTCCTACCTCAAGCAGCAGGAGCGCTGGGCCCGCGGCACGCTGTCGGTGCTGCGCGGCCACTGGCGCGACCTGCTGCTGCCCCGGCGCGGCGGCCTGCGCGCCCAGCAGCGCCTGCAGTACGGCCTGGCGGTCACCCACTACCTGTCGGGGGTGCGGGACCTGGTCTTCCTGCTCGCCCCCGTGCTCTACCTGCTCACCGGGGCGACCGGGGTGCGCGGCGCGACCCTCGGCGCGTTCCTCGCGCACTTCGCGCCGTACTACCTGCTGGCCACCGTGGCGTTCGCGCACGCCGCCTGGCGGACCACCAGTTGGCGCAGCATCGTGGTCGGGTTCGGCTCGTTCCCGGCGCTGCTCCGGGCCGCCTGGATGACGCTGACCGGCAACCGCGGGCGGTTCACCATCACGCCCAAGCGGCGCACCGCCGGCTCGGCCTGGCGCACCGCCCGCTGGCACCTGCTGTCGCTGGCGGCCTGCGGCCTCGCGCTGGTGCTGGCCGTCACGCTGCACCGCCAACCGGCCTACTACCTGGCCGCGTTCTGGCTGGCGTACCTGTGCGTGCTGATCGTGGCGCACCTGTCGCTGGTCCGCCAGGACGTGCGGGCCGCCGCCCGCCCGGCCGCCGCGCTGCCGGCGGTGCGGGTGGTGCGCGGCGAGGGGCCGTCCTCGCGCGGCCGCACGCCTCGCCTGCCGTCCCGGGCCCGGCGGTTGCTGCCCGGCGGCCTGCTGGCCGGCGTGCTCGCCGTGGTCGCGGCAGCCACTCTGGTGCCCACGGCGGGCGGCTCCGGCGCCCCGGCCTGGCTCCCGCCGACCGCCGTTCCCGGGCATCCCCGGGTCGGTATCGGCTTGGTGACCGACCGTCAGGCCACCACCGTGTCAGGGATGTTGGGAGTCGGCCTGGGCCTGCGCGGGCGGACCGACGAGATCGACGCGCAGTTCGACAGCGGATGGGCCGGCTCGGTCAGCGCCGCCGGCGGCGTGCCCTGGCTGACGCTGGTGCTCTCACGCCACGGGCAGCCGGACCTCGACTCCTCGCTGACCGCCGTGGCCAACGGCGTCGACGACGTGGCGCTGCGGCGCTGGGCCCGGGGGATCGCCGAGTACGGCAAGCCCGTCTACCTCACCGTGCTGCCGGAGGCGGACCGCAACTACGCCGCCAGCTCGGCGGTCGCCCGCGGCGGCATCCCGCAGGACGTGCGGCCCGCCTGGAGCCGGATCCAGCGGATCTTCCACGACGCGGGGGCGCGCAACGTCGGCTGGGTCTGGGGCCCGGCCGACCCGGCCCACGACCAGCCCTACACCCCGCCGGCGCCGGCCGTCGACGCGGTCGCGGTGACCCTCTTCGAGTACCCGGGGACGGCCTGGGCCGACCCGGCGGCCGCGCTGGCCGGCGCCGCCGCGGCGCACCCGGGCAAGCCGCTGCTGATCGACGTCAGCGTGGCGGGCCCGCCCGAGCAGCGGGCCGCCTGGCTGGACGGGCTCGGCGCCGCCGTGGCCACCCGCCGGGACGTGGCCGGCGTGGTCTACCAGGAGACCGGTCCCGAACTCGACCCCACCTCACAGCTCGCCCGGCGCTGGTCGCTGAGCGCGGACCCGCTGACCACCGAAGCCGCCGGCCGGCTGCTGCGCACCATCGCCGGAGGCTCCTGAGTGACCGTCACCATCCCTGCCCAGGCCCACCGTTCGGGGCCTGCGGGCGGACTCCGCAGCGCGCTCGCCCGCCCCTGGACCGGTCCCGGCTGGGCTCCCGTGCGCACCCGCATCCCGCTCTTCGGCCTGCTGATGCTGCAGGCCGCACTCAGCCTGCGCCTGGGCAACAGCGCCTTCCAGGACGAGTCGCTCTACCTCTACGCCGGCCATCGGGAGATCGCCCAACTCCTGCACCACACCCCGACCTTCGACAACTACTCGGCCTACTTCTCCGGCGCCCCGTTCCTCTATCCGGTACTGGGCGCGCTCGCCGACCAGCTGGGCGGGCTCGCCGCGGCCCGGGCCGTCAGCCTGCTCTTCATGCTGGCCACCACCGGCCTGCTGCACGCGCTGACCCGGCGACTGTTCGGCCGGCAGGCCGCGCTGCTGGCCGCCGCCGTCTTCGCGGTGACCGGCCCGACCCTCTTCCTGGGGCACCTGGCCACCTACGACGCGATGGCGCTCTTCCTGCTGGCGCTGGCCTCCTGGACGGCGGTGCGCACGGCGAGCCTGCCCGCGCTCAGCGCCGCCCTGGTCGCCCCGCCGCTGGTGCTGGCCGCGTTCACCAAGTACGCCGCGCTGCTCTACCTGCCCACCGTGATCGCGCTGGCCGTGCTGGCCGCCGTCCCCGACCGCGGCCGCCGGCACGGCCTGCTGCGCGGCACGATCGTGGTCGCCGCCGCGGCGGGCTGCGGGTACGGCCTGCTCGGCCTGGCCGGCCGGGCGTTCGTGGCCGGGGTACGGAGCACCACCACCGCGCGGCAGGCCGGCACCGATCCCACCGGCCTGCTGGTGCGCTTCTCGGTCGAGTACGGCGGCGCGGTGTTCCTGCCGGCCATCGTCGGCACCGTGCTGCTGGCCCGGCACCGCACCCGGACGGGCGCGCACGGCGGCGGCCGCCCGGGCCGGCTCGCGCTGGGCCTGCTGCTCACCGGCACCGCCCTGCTCGCCCCGGCCTACCAGATCCACCTGCACACCCTCACCTCGCTGCACAAGCACGTCGGGTACGGGCTCTTCTTCGCCGCGCCGATGGCCGGCTACGCGCTCTCCCGGCTGCTCGGCTCCCGGCTGCGCGACCCGCGCCGGCTGGGCCTGGCGCTGGCCGCCTGCCTGGCGGTGGCGGGCCTCGGCATCCAGCAGTCGGCGGACCTGTTCCGGCAGTGGCCCGACGCGAGCGGACTGGTCCAGGTGCTGCGCGCCCAGGTCCGGCCGACCACCGGGCGCTACCTGGCCGAGGAGTCCGAGGTGCCGCGGTACTACCTGCGCGACCTGGTCCAGCCGTACCAGTGGTCGGGCACCTACTTCTTCGAGTACACCGACCAGCAGGGGCGGCACTACAGCGGTGCGCCCGCTTACCGGGCCGCGATCGCCGACCGCTACTTCGACCTGATCGTGCTCCGGTACGGACCGACCGCCGCACTGGACCGGCAGATCGACGGGGATCTGACGGCCGGGCGCGGGTACCAGCTGATCGCCACGGTCCCGGCGGAGAGCGGGTACGGCACGGGGACGTGGTTCGTCTGGCGCGCTGTGGCGGAGTGAGACGGGGCGAGGCGGGGCGCGGCGGCGTGGCCGGCACTCGATGTCGGTGCGGCCGAGTACGGTGGCAGGCGCTGAAGGAGGTTGACCATGGCCATCCACGTCCTCGTCCCGGGTGCCGACGGCCGCGCCTGGTACTGGCACCGCCTCGTGCCCGAACTGCGCGCCAGGGGCCACGAGACGGTCACCATGGACCTGCCCGACGAGGACTCGGCCGGCCTGGCCGAGTTCGCCGACGCGATCTGCGAGGCCGTCCAGGTCACGGTCGGCGAACGCGCCGGGCAGCAGCGGCTCGTCGTGGTCGCCCAGTCGCTCGGCGGCTTCTCCGCGCCGCTGGTCTGCGGGCGGCTGCCCGTCGACGAGCTGGTGCTGGTGAACGCCATGGTGCCGGTGAGCGGTGAGAGCGCCGGGCAGTGGTGGGAGAACACCGGCCAGCCGCAGGCCAGAGCCGCGTACGCCGCCGCCTCGGGCCGGGATCCTGACGCACCGTTCGACGTGCGCGCCGACTTCTTCCACGATGTCCCGCGCGAGCTGACGGAGCAGGCGTTCGCGGCGCAGCCGCCCCCGCCGCCCCCCTCGGCGCTCTTCGCCGAGCCCTGGCCGCTGCCCCGGTGGCCCGAGGTCCCGACCCGGTTCCTCCAGGGCCGCGAGGACCGTTTCTTCCCGCTGGAGTTCCAGCGCCGGGTGGTGCGCGAGCGGCTGGGACTGGACCTCGAGGAGCTGCCCGGCGGACACCTGGTCGCGCTCAGCCGTCCACGGGAGCTCGCTGAGCTGCTGCTGTCGACGTAGGGGTCAGGCCGGTTTGCCGAAACGGCAACAAAGCTCCGTCGCCCCGGACCGTCCCCGGCATGATCGACAGCGAGCCGCCGAACGCGGCCCGGCCGGTGCCCTCCCAGGCACGCGGCAGGTCGAGAACCCAGGAGGACCGCATGTCACAGCAGGCCACAGGCTCGCAGCAGGCCACCGCCGCCACCCATCGGCTGGTCGCCTCGCCCGCCGGGCGGATCCACCTGGTGGAGCAGGGCACCGGGCCGCTGGTCCTGCTCGTGCACGGGTTCCCGGAGTCCTGGTACTCCTGGCGGCGGCAGCTGCCTGCGCTGGCCGCCGCCGGATACCGCGCGGTCGCCATCGATGTCCGCGGCTACGGGCGCTCCAGCAAGCCGACCGACCCGGCCGCCTACCGGATGCTCGACCTGGTCGAGGACAACGCCGCGGTGGTGCACGCCCTGGGTGAGCGGTCCGCGGTGATCATCGGCCACGACTGGGGCGCCACCATCGCCGCCCACTGCGCCCTGCTCAGGCCGGACGTCTTCCACGCGGTGGGGCTGCTCAGCGTCCCCTACGCCCCGCCGGGCGGACCGAAGCCCAGCGAGGTCTTCGCGCAGATGGGCGGCGACGAGGAGTTCTACGTCTCCTATTTCCAGCAGCCGGGCCGCGCCGAGGCCGAGATCGAACCCGATGTGCGCGGTTGGCTCGCGGGCTTCTACGCCGCCCTGTCCGCCGACACCATGCCCGGACCGGACGCCCCCTCCCCGCACTTCGTCCGCCGGGGCCGGACCCTGCGCGACCGGTTCCCCACCGGCCGACTGCCCAGCTGGCTCACCGAGCACGATCTCGACGTCTACGCCGGGGAGTTCGAGCGCACCGGCATGACCGGCGCCCTGGCCCGCTACCGGAGCATGGACCGGGACTGGGCAGACCTCGCCGACTTCGCCGGCGCCCCCGTCCCCCAGCCCGCTCTCTTCGTCGGCGGCGGCCTGGACGCCTCCACCACCTGGCTGGCCGACGCGATCTCGGCCTTCCCCACCACCCTGCCAGGCCTGCGCGCCGCCCACCTCCTCGAGGGCTGCGGCCACTGGATCCAGCAGGAACGCCCCGCCGAGCTCAACCGGCTGCTGACCGAGTGGCTCGCGTCCCTGGCCTGATGCCCGGGCCCACCGCCACGCTCACCGCCGCCCCGGTCGCCGGGGGTCGAGCGACTCCTTCCCCCCGCCTGAGCGCATCCCGACCGCCCCGGCGGGGGCCCCGTAGGCGCAGGAGACCACCACGATGAACGGCCAGCACGACTGAGTGGTGGTCAACACCCGTTCCACCGCCCCGGCGGGGCCGTGACCGCGCAGCGCGATCAGGAACCAGGCCGCTCCGGCCAGCATCGACCCGGACACCAGCAGGGCCGGCACGGGCCTGAGAGCCCATGGGCGGATGCCGCCCGGCTGGGAGCGGAGGCCTACGGCCAGCCAGGGCCAGACCGAGAGCAGCGCGAAGCCCAGCCCCACCACCACCCCGTGCCGCAGCGACCCGCCGCTCAGCGGTGGCGGGAAGAGCGCCACCAGGATCGAGCAGACTCCCCCGCCGGCCAGCGCGATGCGGCCGAGGAGCGCGGCGGGGCGCAGCCCGAGCGCCGTGACCAGGTGGCAGACCCCGAGCGCCGCGAGCCCGCCCACGATCAGCCAGCGGTACGGGGCTCCGTCCGCCTCCAGCGAGCTGATGGTCTGGGCGGCCGGGTCGTACCCGGGTCCGCGCAGCAGGCCCGCCAGCACCCAGCCGCCGATCAGGACCGCGGGCGCGCAGACGGAGGACAGCACAGCCCACCACGGAATGACTCGCACCCGCCCACCGTAGATCGCGATCGCCGGTCGGCCACTCGCACACGCTGGCGGTACGCGTCTCCTGCGCGGCGGCGGCACCCGGCCGGTGGCAGGCGGACGCCGGGCGGACCAGAGTTGGTGGTGGGGGCGGTCAGCACCGCCCCCACCGCCAGTCCACCTCCGCTCCCCGCGTCACGGAAGGACCTCCGTCATGACCTCCACCACCACCCGCGCCATGCAGGTAGCCGAGCCCGGCACCGGTTTCACCCTGGTCCAGGTCGACACGCCGCCGCCGGGCCCGGGCCAGGTCCGGGTCGACGTCGAGGCGTGCGGCATCTGCCACTCCGACGCGATGATCACCGGCGGCTACCTCCCCGGCACCACGTTCCCGGTGACCACCGGCCATGAGATCGCCGGGCGGATCGAGTCGATCGGCGCGGGGGTCACGGGCTGGGCGGTCGGCGACCGGGTCGCGGTCGGCTGGTACGGCGGCAGCTGCGGGCACTGCGACGCCTGCCGTGAGGGAGACGGGATCAACTGCCCCGAGGTGCGGATTCCCGGGGTCGCGTACCCCGGCGGGTACGCCGACCAGGTGCTGGTCCCGGCCGTCGCGCTGGCCCGGATCCCGGACGGGCTGACCGCTGTCGAGGCGGCGCCGCTGGCCTGCGCCGGTGTCACGACGTACAACGCGCTGCGCCGCAGTTCGGCCCGCGCCGGGGACGTCGTGGCGATCCTCGGCCTGGGCGGGCTGGGGCATCTCGGTGTGCAGTTCGCGGCCCGGATGGGGTTCGTGACGGTGGCCATCGCGCGCGGCGCGGACAAGGCGCCGCTCGCCCACCAGCTGGGCGCCGCCCACTACATCGACAGCACCACTGAGGATGTCGCGAAGGCGCTGCAGCGGCTCGGTGGTGCGAAGGTCGTCCTCGCCACGGTCACCAACAGCGCCGCGATGGCCGCCACCGTCGACGGGCTGGCCCGGCGCGGCGAGCTGGTCATCGCGGGCGCCACCACCGACCCGCTGCCGATCAGCGGCCTGCAGCTGATCGGGGGAAGCCGGAGGATCCAGGGCCACGCCTCCGGCATCGCCACGGACACCGAGGCGACGCTGCGCTTCGCCGCCCAGACCGGCATCCGCCCGTGGACCGAGGAGGCACCGCTGGAAGAGGCGGCGGCGGCGTTCGAGAAGATGCTGTCCGGCGCGGCCCGCTTCCGGATGGTCCTCACCACCGGCAGGTGAATCGGCGCCCGGCCTTCGACGAGCGGCTGCCCCAGACTCCCTGACGGTCCGTCAGGGAGTCTGGGGCATGGGCCGACCGGCCCAATCGCGGAGCGCCTGCGGACGATGTCCGCAGGCCCCGTGATTGAGTGCGGCCGAGGGGCGGCACGGCCCCCGACGTCATCCTGATCGGGAGCAGCATGAGTCAGCTCGACCTCGCCCGGTTGCAGTTCGCGATGACGTCGATCTACCACTTCCTCTTCGTCCCGGTGACCATCGGCCTGGGGTTTCTGACCGCGTTGCTGCAGACCGCGTGGCACCGCTCCGGTCGGGCGGACCACCTGCGGCTCACCCGGTTCTTCGGGACCCTGCTGGTGATCAACATCGCGGTCGGCGTGGTGACGGGCCTGGTGCAGGAGTTCCAGTTCGGCATGGACTGGTCGGGCTACTCGCGCACCGTGGGGGACGTGTTCGGCGCCCCGCTGGCGATGGAGGGGCTGGCCGCGTTCTTCCTGGAGTCGACGTTCCTCGGGCTCTGGCTGTTCGGCTGGGACCGGCTGCCCAAGCGCGTGCACCTGGCCACGATCTGGGCGGTGGCGCTGGGCGGGGCGCTGTCGGCGGCTTTCATCATGGCGGCGAACTCGTGGATGCAGCGCCCGGTCGGCTACGCCATCAACTCCGCCACGGGGCGTCCCCAACTGAACGACGTCTGGGCGCTGTTCACCAACCCGGTCTTCCTGCGCGGGTATCTGCACGTCCTGCTGGCCTCGCTGGTCACCGGGGCGGTCGTCATGCTGGCCGTCTCGGCCTGGCAACTGCGCAAGGGGAGCACCCCGGAGGTGTTCGGCGCGTCGGCGCGGCTGGCGCTCTTCGTGCTGGTGCCCGCGCTCATGCTGGCGATGCTGGTCGGCAGCGAGCTGGGCGTGACCGAGGGCAAGTACCAGCCGATGAAGATCGCGGGTGCGGAAGCCCAGTGGACCACCTGCCAGCCCTGCTCGTTCTCGCTGATCCAGGTCGGCGGCGGCAAGAACGACCAGACGCCGACGAAGATCGTCGCCGTGCCGCACCTGCTCTCGCTCCTCGCCACCAACCACTGGAACGGAAAGGTCCTCGGACTCGACCAGGTCCAGAGCCAGTACCAGCAGCAGTACGGACCGGGCGACTACGTACCGAACATCTTCATCCAGTACTGGTCGATGCGGGTGATGGCCTACCTCGCGGTCGTGGTGCTCCTGGTCGGCCTCTGGGGTCTGTGGCTGGTCCGCAGGGGCACGCTCGGCACCTCCCGCTGGTTCCAGCGGGCCGCGGTCTGGGTGGTCGTGCTCCCCTTCCTGATGAACACCGCGGGCTGGCTGCTCACCGAGAACGGCCGGCAGCCGTGGATCGTGCAGGGCCTCCAGCTCACCAGGAACGGGGTCTCCCCGTCGATCAGCACCAGCACGGTCGCGATCAGCATCCTGGTCTTCTTCCTCCTCTACGCCGCACTGGCGGTGGTGGAGGCGATCCTGATGACGCGTTACGCACGCATGGAGCCGGCCCCGCCGCCGGCCGAGGACGCGTCCGTCCCCGCCCTGACCTACTGAGTCCCCGTCACCTCCGAGGTTGCGCGATGCCACTCGCCACGTTCTGGTTCATCCTCGTCGCGGTTCTGTGGGCGGGCTTCTTCGTCCTGGAGGGCTTCGACCTCGGCGTCGGCATGCTGCACATGCTGGTGGCCCGCGACGAGCCGGGCCGGCGCGCGGCGATCAACACGATCGGGCCGCTGTGGGACGGCAACGAGGTGTGGCTCATCGTCGCCGCGGCGGCCATGTTCGCCGCGTTCCCCGACTGGTACGCGACGATGTTCTCCGCCCTCTACCTCGCGCTGGTCCTGCTGCTGGTGGGGCTGATCGTGCGCGGCGTGTCCTTCGAGTTCCGCGGCAAGGTCGACAACCCCCGCTGGCGGCGCACCTGGGACCTGCTGCTGACCTGCGGGAGCGTGCTGGTTCCGTTTCTCACCGGGATCGCGCTGGGCGACCTGCTGCACGGCCTGCCGATCGGGCAGGACCGCGAGTTCAGCGGTTCCTTCGGCGATCTGTTCCCGCCGTACGCCGTCTTCACGGGGATCACCCTGGTCCTGCTCTGCCTGCTGCACGGGGCCACCTTCATCGCCCTCAAGACCACCGGCGGCGTGCGGAGTCGGGCGTCCCTGCTGGCCCGCCGCCTCGCACCCTTCACGGCGCTGGCGGTGCTGGCCTTCCTCCCCTGGACGCACACCACGGCGGGCAAGGGCGTGCTGCCGGACATCATCCAGCTGCTCGCGGCCCTCGCCGTGCTGGCCGCCGCCTGGCTGGTGCTCGGCAGGCACGACGGGTGGGCCTTCGTCGCCACGACCTGCACGATGGCCACCACCATCCTGTCGATCTTCACGAACCTCTACCCCCGGGTCATGGTCTCCAGCACCAACCCGGCGTACAGCCTGACCGTGGACAACAGCGCGTCGGGGAACTACACGCTGAAGGTCATGAGCATCGTCGCGATCGTCCTGTTCCCGGTCGTCCTCGCCTACCAGAGCTGGACCTACCACGTGTTCCGCCTGCGGGTCTCGCCCGACCAGTTCAGCGTCCCGAGCGAGCCGACGCCCGAGTGAGCGTCAGGCGGACGGTGCGCGCCCGTCGCCCGCCGGTCCGAGCAGCACGAGGTGGTCACCCGTCCGCGGCACGGGCGTGGCGCCCTCGGTGACGGGGTCCAGCCGACCGTCGTCGCGGACCACGAACAGCAGGTCGTGCCCGGCCGGGAGCGCGGCGGCCACCGGCAGGACGACGATGGCCGCCCCCCGCGCGTACCGGTCGCTCAGCGCGGACCGGGTCAGCCCCGCGCCGAACAGGATGTCGCCGCCCAGGAACGGAGCCACCACACCGTGGCTGTCCGGCGGCGGCCCGGTCCGGTAGACCGCGCTCTCGGCACTGCCCCGCAGGATCTCCGCCGCCAGCGCGTTGAAGTCGTCCTCGGCCGTGAGCAGCAGCACCGCGGTGATGCCGGCCAGCTCGGCGCCCTGACCGGCGGCGGCCGCCAGCAGCTCGCCCGGCGCCACCTCGATCCCGGCTCGCTCGATGCGCTCACGCTGCTGTTCGGGGCCGGCCCACATCAGGACTTCGAGGCCCGCGGCCCGCAGCGCCAGCCCCAGGTCCACCGCCCAGGGTTCGGCACCGACCAGCAGCGGCCGGGACCGGGCGGAGCGCAGGACACCCAGGCGCCGCGCGACCGGAGCCGCGGTCAGCCCGTACAGCGTCACGGTGGCGACGATGACCACGAAGGTGGCCGGGAGGATCTTCGCGGCACCGCCGATCCCCCGGTCGACCAGGCTCGCCGAGAAGGTGGAGGCGGTCGCCGCGGCGACGATGCCGCGCGGCGCCATCCAGCCGACGAAGCCGCGCTCCCCTTTGGACAGGTCGGTGCCGAGCGCGGACACGGCCGACACCAGCGGTCTGACCACGAGCACCAGGACGGCGCTCAGGGCGAGGGCGGGCAGCAGCACGTGCTGCAGCGAGTGCGGGGTCACGGTGGCCGAGATCGAGACGAACAGCACCCCGAGGATCAGGCTGACCAGGGTCTCGAAGAACGCCCGCCGCACCGGCTCGTCGAAGCTCCGCAGATTGGCGACGGCGAGCCCCATCACGACCGCGGCGATGAGCCCCGAGTCGTCCCGGATCACATCGCAGGCCGCCGCCACGCCGACCACCACCGCGAGCTGCGCCGTGGTGCCGAGCAGCTCCCCGAGTCCGATCCTGCGCAACAGCACCCACAGCACCGCCGTGCCGACCAGGCCCCCGGCCACCCCGACGGCCGCGCTGCCCAGGAAGTGCAGTGCCCCGCTGCCGACCTGACGGCCGGTGCTCGCATCGACCGCATGGAAGACCAGCGCGCCCAGGACGCCGCCGACCGGGTCGATCAGCGATCCCTCCCAGATCAGGATGTGCTGCAGCCGGTCCTTCGGGCGCACGAAGCTCAGCAGCGGCCCCACCACGGTCGGCCCGGACACCACCAGGATCACCCCGAGCATCAGCGACGCCCGGCCGTCCATCCCGAGCAGCGGCCCCGCCAGGAGCGTGACGACCACCCAGCTGAGCAGCACGCCGATCCAGATCAGCCGGACCACCACCTGCCGGGTGTGCCCCTTGAGCCGCGCCAGGTCGAGCCCGAGGCCGGCGTCGTAGAGGATCACCGCCACGGCGAGCGAGACCAGTGGCGAGAAGGCCGCGCCCAGCAGCCGCTGGGGGTTGACGTCACCGGTCGCCGCGCCGGCCGCGAAGCCGACCGGCAGCAGCACGATGAGCGCGGGGATGCGCAGCAGGCTCGCCAGGATCTGCGAGCCGACCGCGAGCACCAGGATCAGCCCGGCACCGATGAGCACCTGGTTCGTCGTCATGTCGTGGCTCCGGGCTCGGCGCCGAGCGCCGCGAGCGCCCGGTCGACGGTCTGCTCCGGGGTGCCCGCGAGCGGCACCACGGCGGCGTGCTCGTCCGGCGCCGGCTCCTCGAGCTCGTCGAACTGGCTCTCCAGCAGGCGGGCCGGGAAGAAGTGACCGCGCCGGGCGGCCAGGCGCGCGGCGATGACTTCGCGGCTGCCTTGCAGATACAGCAACCGGACCTGCGGCCGGCCGTCCCGCAGCCGGTCCCGGTACGAGCGCTTCAGTGCCGAGCAGGCCAGCACGCCCGAGCCGCCCTGCCGGATCCGCTGGTCCAGCCAGTCGGCGAGGGAGGCGAGCCAGGGCTGCCGGTCCTGGTCGCCGAGCGGACGGCCGGCAGCCATCTCCGCGCGGGCGTGGGCCGAGTGGAAGTCGTCCCCCTCGGCGAACGGCAGCCCGAGCCGGGCGGCCAGCAGCGCGCCCACCGTGCTCTTGCCCGAGCCGGACACGCCCATGACCACGATGATGACCGGCCGCGCCGTGGACTCCCGGCGCTCGCCCGTCACCGCAGCCCCGGTCACCGGCGGGAACGGCCGGCCCGCAGGCCGATCCGCCGCCAGACCGCACGCTGGAACCTGAGGGCGAGCACACCCACCAGGATCAGCACGACGATGTTGACCAGCAGTTGCACCAGCGAGCCGCGGGCCTCGCGCCAGCTCTCGAACGCGCTGGAGACGCCGATGTCGGCGGCCGCCGGGATCGTGGTGACCGAGATGAACACGCCCAGCAGGGCGCCCGTCCTGGCCTGCGTCAGCGACATGATCCCGACGACGCCGGCCAGGAACGCCACGGCCACCGAGAAGAAGTCGGGCGTGTTGATGAGGTTGGAGACCGGCCGGATGCCCAGCGTGAAGGCCTTGGACTGGAAGCCGAAGCCCCGGATCACCAGCGAGAACAGGAAGGTCACGACGATGGCGAGCAGGAAGCCGACCAGCAGGGCCAGCAGCCCTTGCCGGACCCGCGCCCCGCTCCCCTGGTCGATTCCCAGCGCGACACTGGCGATCGCGCCGTACTCGGGCCCGACCACCATCGCCGCCACGATCAGGATCTGGGAGTTGGTGACGATCCCCACCGAGCCGATGAGGCCCGCGATGATCAGATAGAGGTAGAAACTCGGCCGATAGGTCCCCTCGGCGCGGATCCGGGCCTCCACGAGCTCCCACACCGGCTCGTGTGCCAGCGGCCCGAGCCGCCGGGTCTCCGCTGCCGCGGCGATGCCGGAGTAGGCCATCTCGACCGACTCGATCACCAGCGCGCCCCGGCGCTCCACCTGCAACGCGCGCAGGCCGCGCAGCACGTCGTTGGCCGCCCCGGCCAGGACGTCGCACTCGACGGCGTCACCGTCCGGACTGCGCACCACGCCCGGCAGCGCGACGAGGTCGAAGACGTGGCGGTTACCGGCGAGCGTCCCGACCACCTGCTCGGTGAGGTCCGGTGGACTCACCAGCCGGATGTGGACCATCTCCATTCGGACCTCCGTACCGCAGGGACCACCCTGGCCCAGTAACACCGCAGTAGCCGTGGTCAGCAAGCCGGGCGGCGATCGATCGTGGTATCCGCAGCGCGCCGTGGCGGCCAGGCGGATAGTGGAGAGCGGGGGACGCTCCCGATTCCTGCGGAGACTCAGCATGGACCGCTATCCGCCGATCGCCGACCACGGCCTGGTGGGGGACCTCCAGACCACCGCTCTCATCTCGTCGCAGGGGGTCGTCGACTGGTTCGCGGCTCCCCGCTTCGACTCGCCCAGCATCTTCGCCGCCTTGCTCGACCACGACCGCGGCGGCTACTTCCGGATCGCCCCCGAGCATCCGGAGGCCGCCACCAAGCAGCTGTACTACCCCGACACGGCCATCCTGGTGACCCGCTTCATGTCGCCGGACGGGGTCGGCGAGGTCGTCGACTTCATGGCACCCGACCGCACGGGCACGCCCACCGACCGTCACACCCTGCTGCGCGGTGTCCGGGCCGTGCGCGGCACGGTCCGGTTCTCGCTGGAGTGCCGGCCCCGGTTCGACTACGGCCGCTCCGACCACACCCTCGAACTGCGGCCGGACGGCGCCGTGTTCCGCGCCCCGGGGATGACCGGCCACCTGCAGTGCAGCTTCCCCGTGGGGCGTGACGGCCAGGACGTCCAGGGGGAGGTCACGCTCAACGCCGGCGAGACGGCCGCCGCGGCCTTCACCGTCTGCGCTCCGGACGGCGAGCCACCCGCCCCGCTCACGATCGCCGCGGTCGAGGACCAGCTCGTCGCGGTCGGCGAGTACTGGCAGGCCTGGCTGCGCAGCTCCAGCTACCGCGGGCGCTGGCCGAACATGGTCGCCCGCTCCGCCATCACGCTCAAACTGCTCACCTACCACCCCACGGGCGCCCCGATCGCGGCGGCCACCATGGGCCTGCCCGAGCAGGTCGGCGGCGAGCGCAACTGGGACTACCGCTACACCTGGGTCCGGGACGGCTCGCTCTCCGTGCGGGCCCTGCTGGACCTCGGCTTCGTCGAGGAGGCGACCAGGTTCACCCGCTGGCTGGGCGCCCGGCTGCACGAGCGGGCCGACCTGCCCGGCGAGCGGCTGCAGATCATGTACCGCGTCGACGGCGACCCCGACATCCCCGAGGAGATCCTCCAGCACTTCGAGGGCTACCGGGGCTCGGCCCCCGTCCGCGCCGGGAACGCGGCCATGGACCAGCTGCAGCTGGACATCTACGGCGAGGCCCTCTACGCGCTGTCCGAGGCCCGGCAGGTGGGCGAGCAGCTGGACTACCAGGGCTGGAAGGGACTCGCCACGGCGCTGGACTGGCTCGCCGACACCTGGGACCGGCCGGACGAGGGCATCTGGGAGACCCGCGGTGGACGCAAGGACTTCACCTACAGCCGGGTGATGTGCTGGACCGCCTTCGACCGCGGCATCGCGGCGGCCACCGAGTTCAGCCGGCCCGGCGACACCACGCGCTGGACGGCGGCCCGCGACGCCATCCTCGAGCAGGTCATGACGCGCGGCTGGAGCGAGCAGGAGCAGGCGCTCGTCCAGCACTACGACGGTGACGTGCTCGACGCCTCGCTGCTGCTCGTTCCCCGGGTCGGCTTCCTCGCCGCCAAGAGCCACGGCTGGCTGAGCACGCTGGACGCGATGGACCGCAAGCTCGTCTCCGACAGCCTCGTCTACCGCTACGACCCGGCCGCCTCGCCCGACGGACTGCGCGGCTCGGAAGGGACCTTCAGCCTGTGCACCTTCCTCTACGTCGACGCCATGGCCCGGGCCGGCCGCACGCTCCAGGCGCGGTACGCCTTCGAGAAGATGCACACCTACGCCAACCACGTCGGCCTGTTCGCCGAGGAGATCGGCCCGAGCGGGGAACAACTGGGCAACTTCCCCCAGGCGTTCACCCACCTGTCCCTGATCATGGCCGCCAGCACCCTCGACAAGGCACTCGACCTCGAGCAGCGTCGCTGACGCTCTCCCCGCCCGCTCGCCTTCGCCACGGTCCGGGAGGCCCCCCGTTCCCGGACCGCCGGCCAGGCGTCACACCAGGACCAGGATCGATGGCAGCACACGCAGGATCCAGTGGACCGGCACGGCTCAGCTCGGCCGAGTTCGGCGCCCTGTACCAACGGGTGCGGCGGCAGGCACCTCAGGGGGCGGCCGACCACGGCGCGCTGGACACCATCACCGCGGCGCAGGTGCTGACAGCGGTCGCAGAGGTCCGATCCGGTCGCACGGTCACGCTCGCCGCGCCGGTGGAGACCCGCCCCGGCCCGCACGATCCCGATCCGGCCGAGCACCGGATGACCGGTGCGGTCGCCGGCGCGATCGCGCCGCGCGGGCTGCAGTTCGCCACGGACCGCTTCGCCATGAACGTGCACGGCGACGCCGACAGCCATCTCGACGCGCTCTGTCACGTCATCTATGACGGAACGCTGCACAACGGCGTGCCCGCGAACAGCCTGACGCCGGCCGGCGCGAGCGCGCTCTCGCTGGACGTGACCCGGGACGGGATCGTCGGCCGCGGTGTCCTGCTGGACATTCCGCGCCTGCGCGGGGTGCGGTGGCTGGACCCCGGCGACCATGTGACCGGTGACGAGCTCGAGGCCGCCGAGGCCGCGCAGCATCTCCAGGTGACCCGCGGCGACCTGCTCTTCGTCCGGGTCGGCCACCGCCGCCGCCACCGCGAACTCGGCGCGTGGGACGCGGCGGCGGCCCGTGCCGGGCTGCACCCCACGGCGATGGAGTTCCTGGCACGGCGGCACGTCGCGGTACTCGGCAGCGACGGCAACAACGACACCGCGCCCAGCAGCACGCAGGGCGTCGACTTCCCGGTGCACGTGCTGGCCGTCCACGCCATGGGACTGCACCTGCTGGACTACCTGCAGTTCGAGGACCTGGTGCCGCTCTGCGAGGAGGCGCACCGGTGGTCGTTCCTGTGCGTCATCGCGCCCCTGCGACTGCCCGGGGCCACCGGCGCACCGGTCAATCCGATCGCGATCTTCTGATCACACACTGGCAGCGACTCGAGAACGGGAGCCCTCATGGCCGACGATCGGCACTACGACGTCATCATCATCGGTACCGGAGCGGGCGGCGGCACGCTGGCCCACCGGCTGGCGCCTTCGGGTAAACGCGTCCTGATCCTGGAGCGGGGCGGCTACCTGCCCCGGGAGATCGACAACTGGGACTCCGGCGCGGTGTTCGTCAGGGCCAAGTACCTGGCGCGGGAGACCTGGTACGACAAGCACGGTCACGAGTTCCCGCCGGAGGTCAACTACTACGTCGGCGGCAACACCAAGTTCTACGGCGCCGCCCTGTTCCGGCTGCGCCCCGAGGACTTCGGCGAGCTGCGGCACCACGACGGGATCTCCCCCGCCTGGCCGATCCGCTACGAGGAGCTGGAGCCCTACTACACCCAGGCCGAGCACCTCTACCTGGTGCACGGCAAGCACGGCGAGGACCCCACCGAAGGCCCGGCCAGTGCGCAGTACGCCCACCCGCCGGTGGCGCACGAGCCGCGCATCCAGCAGCTCAGCGACGACCTGGAGAAGCAGGGACTGCACCCCTTCCACCTGCCGATCGGGGTGAACCTCAAGCAGGACGAGAACGGCGGGGCGACCCATGACAGCGTCTGCATCCGCTGCAACCGGGTCGACGGCTTCCCCTGCCTGGTGAACGGCAAGTCCGACGCCCAGGTGATCTGCGTCGACCCCGCGCTGGAACACGACAACGTCAGCATGATCACGGGTGCCAACGTGCGGCGGCTGGAGACCGACCCGGCCGGACGCACCGTCACCAGGGTGGTGGCGGAGCTGGCGGACGGCTCGACCGCGGGCTTTGCCGCCGACGTCGTCGTGGTCGCCTGCGGTGCGGTGAACTCCGCGCTGCTGCTGCTCCGTTCGGCCAACGACCGGCACCCGAACGGCCTCGCCAACAGCTCGGACGTGGTCGGGCGCCACTACATGCGGCACAACAACCTGGCGCTGATGGCGGTTTCGAAGGAGCCCAACCCCACGCTGTTCCAGAAGACCCTGGCGCTCAACGACTGGTACCTCGGCGCGGACGACGTCGACTACCCGCTCGGCGGCATCCAGATGCTCGGCAAGTCGGACGCCGAGCAGATCCGTGGTGAGGCACCGCGGTTGGCCGGCAAGCTCTCTCCGGACATGCCGTTCGAGGTGCTCGCTCACCACGCGGTCGACTTCTGGCTCTGCGGCGAGGACCTCCCGCTGCCCGAGAGCCGGGTGACCCTCGACCGCGACGGGAAGGTCACCCTGTCGCTCGACGAGCAGAACAACACGGCCGGCCTCAGGAAGCTGCAGCAGAAGCTCCAGGGCATGCTCGGGGACCTCGGCATGCACCCGCACCGCCTGCTCGACCACAGCATCTACCTGCACAAGGGCATGCCGATCGGGGCCACCGCCCACCAGGCCGGCACCGTGCGGTTCGGTGACGACCCGCGCAGCTCGGCCCTGGACGTCAACTGCAAGGCCCATGACCTGGACAACCTGTACGTGGTCGACACCGCGTTCTTCCCGAGCATCGGCGCGGTGAACCCCTCGCTGACCGCCATCGCCAACGCGCTGCGGGTCGGCGACCACCTGATCGAGCGGCTGGGCTGAGGGAGGGCTGACCTGCGGTGCTCAGCCGCCGGTGGCGAAGCCGGGGAAGAGCGTCATCCCGCCGTCCACGTAGAGCGTGCTGCCGACCACGTAGTCCAGCAGGTCGGAGGCCACGGCCACGACGGCGTTGGCGATGTCGTCGGGGTCGCCGACCCGGCGGTAGGGGATCAGCCGCAGGAGCTCGGCCTCGGCCTCCGGCGTGTCCCAGGCGCTCTGGTTGATGGGGGTGCGGATCGCGCCGGGGGCGACCGCGTTGACCCGGATCTTCTGCGGCGCGAGCTCCTGGGCGAGCGTCTGCATCATCATGCCGACGCCGCCCTTGGAGGAGGCGTAGTTCACGTGGCCCGACCAGGGAATGATCTGGTGGACCGAGCTCATGCAGATGATCTTTCCGGCGGCCTTGGACACCTCCGGGACGACACCGCGCCGCAGGAACTCCTTGGCCGCCTCCCGGGCGCAGAGGAACTGGCCGGTGAGGTTGACGTCGAGGACCTTGTGCCACTGGGCGGCCGTCATCTCCGTCACCGGCGCGTCCCGCTGCAGGCCGGCGTTGGCGACCATGATGTCGATGGTGCCGAACTCGTCGACCATCCGCGAGACCATCCCGACGACCTGGTCCTCCTGGGACACGTCCGCCTCGTGGGCGTAGGCGCGGACCCCGAAGCCCTTGATCTCCGCGACCACCTTCTCGGCTTCGTCGGCACCGGCCACGTAGTTGACGACGACGTCCGCACCGGCCCGGCCGAGGGCGATCGCGGTCGCCTTGCCGATGCCGGAGTTGGCTCCGGTCACCAGCGCCTTCTGCCCCTGCAACAGCTGCGTGGACATCGCCACACGCTGCTCACCGCTACCACTGACCACGGACTTCTCCCTCGGGACGACGGACGGTCGGCACGCCGGCTCCAACACACCACCCAGGGCCACCCGCAGGGCACACCGGCACGCTCCCGGCGGCCATTCGCGCGGATCTGTCACACGACCGGACGCGCCGAGGATCACGTCGCGGTCATTCAGTGGTCGGCGCGAGTCACCTGCCGTTCCCGCAGGACGGCGGCGATCCGCAGGCACCAGTCCCGGTGCTCCTGCTCGAAGGAGAGGCCGCGCAGGCAGGTCAGGTACGGTCCGATCCGCTCGCCCCGGCGCAGGTACTCCTCCTCGTCCGCATCGCCGCGCAGCTGGCCCAGCAGCTTGCCGAGCAGCTCGATCTTGGCCTCGGCCGCCAGGGCTCGTTCCTCGAGCTGTCCGATCACCGGCCCGGTGCCGATCCGGTCGGCGGCCTGGACCTTGACGAGCAGGTCGTCGCGGATGAACGAGGGCTTCGCGGCGGCTTCGGCGAACTTCTCCAGCTCGGCCCGGCCGGCGTCGGTGACGTGGAAGAGGCGCTTGTTGGGCCGGCTCTCCTGGACCACCTGCCGACCGGCGACCAGCCCCTCCTTCTCCAACCTGGCCAGCTCGGCGTACAGCTGCTGTGGCAGGGCGTGCCAGAAGTTCGCGACGCCGACGTCGAACGCCTTCGCCAGCTGGTATCCGCTGTACTCGCCGTCCAGCAGTGCGGCCAGCACGGCATGTCGCAAGGCCATCGGGGCAGCCCTTCCCTTTCGTGGTCCGTCACTGCATCATAGTCAAGAAAATGACTAGTCATATTCTTGACTACCAGGAGGAACCATGGAGAGTGCCGAACGCTTCCGGGTCGCCGTGGAGCAGGGCGATCTCACCGCGCTGGACGGCCTGTTCACCGAGGACATCCGCTTCTACAGCCCGGTGAAGTTCACCCCCTTCGAGGGCAAGCCCATGGTGCTGGGACTCTTCGGCGTCCTGCTGCGCACCTTCGAGGACTTCCGCTACGTCGGACACTTCGAGGGCGCGGCCGAGACCGGTACCGACGGCAGTCAGGCCCCGTCGGTCATCCTGCCCTTCCGGGCCACCGTGCGGGGCAAGGAGATCCACGGCATCGACCTGCTCCAGCTCGACGAGGCCGGCCTGGTCAAGGAGTTCACCGTGATGGTCCGCCCCCAGTCCGCGGTGCACGTCCTGAGCGAGGCGGTCCTCGCCGGTCTGGTGGCCGACGGCCTCGTCCCCGCACCCCTCGACCGCTAGGGCCTGTCCGGCCGCGCCGACTGCGGAACGCTGCTGACGGAACGTCAGGTCAGGCACGCCGCCCGGCCACCGGGGCGAGCAGCGGCCAGCCGTCCAACTCCTCGGGTGCCGGGTCGTCCGGTTGCCAGCCGCCGGCCAGCGCCGCGTCGAGCAGGGCCCGCACCGTACCCGGCTCGTGCAGGTTCAGCCAGGCGCCTGCCGTGCCGACGGCCCCGGAGGGGACCCATCCGTCGGGGATCAGCCGATCGGGGCCCTCCTCGAAGACGACCAGGACTCGCCCGCGCGCACCGAGGCGGCGGATGGTGAGGACGAGCCGGGCCGGCGCGGGCCGGCCTGGTTCGGCGGGGCGGCCGCCGCCGAGCGACCAGAGGTAGGTCTCGCCGTCGACCGCCAGGCTGCGGGTCCGCTTGCTGATCCGGGGCATCGGCTGGTTCACCTTCCCTGCTGGGAGCTCACACCCGGACAGTAGTCGCTCCGTGCTGCCTCTTCGCGAGGAGATTCCGTCAATCCCGGCCTCCCGGCGGGAGGCGGCCGGTACCCTCGGCGGCGTGGAGCAGAAGATGAATCCCGCCGAGGTGGCGCTGCACGACCAGATCCGCGCGGCCAGTGCGGACGCGGCGGGCCTGGGGGCGACCGAGGGGTGGGGAACGCCGCGCAAGGTCGCCATCGACCAGGCGCCGCAGTGGTACCGCACGGCCTCGGCCACCATGCAGCAGGCGCTGGCGACCGGCGAGCTGACGTTCTGTTCGCACCTCAACGGCGGTCCGCAGCCGGTGGCGCTGCTGGCCGAGGAGCCGAAGCGGTGGTACTGCCTGCCGTGCTTCCGCCGCGCGCAGGCCACCCGCCGGTGTCTGGGGTGCGGGGTGTTCGCCGGTGAACTCACACAGACGGGCGGGCACGAGGACGTGATCCAGGGGCCGGTGGTCACCTACTCGATGGTCCGCTGCCTCCCCTGCTACCAGCGCGGGCAGACGGTGCCGGCCACCTTCGGCCGGGGCTGAGCGGTCGTAGGGTCGGGCCCGCCTGACGAAGCGTCAATAGGTCTGAACCGGTGGCGGGCGACGGCGGCGGGTCACCGCCAGCAGCGCCATGTCGTCGTCGCGCGGCCCGCCGGTCCAGCACTCGACGTCCCGGGCCACGGCGTGCACCAAGTCCAGCGGCGCGGCGCGGTGGCCGAGGGTGGGCAGGCGCGGGGTCGGGTCGTAGAACTCCCCCGCGCTGTTCCTGGCCTCGGTCACCCCGTCGGTGACCAGCAGCAGCGTGTCCCCCACCGCGAATGGCCAGCGATCCGGCACCGGACGCGGGCCGCCGAGCGCGCCCATGCCCAGCGGAAGGCCGGGATCGCGGGCGTCCAGGCGGCGGGCCGGGCCGCCGTCGGCCGGCAGCAGATACGGCCCCGGGTGGCCGCAGTCGAGCAGCCGCAGCTCGTCGCGTTCGGGGTCGAACTCGCCGAGCAGCGCGGTGATGAAACCCTCCATCCGCAGTTCCTCGCTGGCGCGCGCGACCTCGCGGATCAGGGTGTGCTCCACGGCGTCGGCGAGCGCGACCAGATCGGGCGCCCGCTCGGCAGCCTCCCGGAAGACGCCGAGCAGCACCGAAACCGCCGTCACCGCCTGCAGGCCCTTGCCCCGGACGTCCGCGATCAGCACCCGGACGCCGAACGGGGTCTCCTGAACGGCATACGCGTCGCCGCCGATCAGCGCCTCCGTCTGGGCCGCGCTGTAGTGGGTGGCCACGCTCAGCGGTCCCACCTCGGGCGGTGGGACAGGCAGCACCGCCTGCTGCGCCGCCCGCGCCACCGACCGCACCGTCCGCAGCCGACGCCCGTGCCGGGCGACCACCTGGTTGACCCAGAGGCCCACGGCGACGGCGACGAGCGTGTTCACCAGTTCGAGGTAGCCGTTGTCGTTGCTGACCGAACCGTCATGGGCGGTCAGCACGACGATCCCCAGGAAGATGGCGGCGCCGACGACCACGGTGTCGCGCAGCGTGAGGAGCGCGCCCGCCAGCACGGCCGCCGCCGCCAGCATCGGGTCGCCCCAGTACTCGGCGGGGGCCAGGAAGTTCCAGGTGAGCCCGCCGACGATCAGGGCCCACGGGGCGAACCGCACGTAGCGGGGCAGTCGTAAGGCCTTCGACGCCATGGCGACCACGATCCATCGGAGGGGTGGGGGCCATACCGATTTTATCGGTCTGTCGACTTGCCGGCCGGGCGCAGGCGAGGCACCGGCGCGAGGCCGGGTCTCGCCGCTGATTCTCAGCGGCGAGACCCGGTCCGGGCCGGCGCTAGGACCTGTACGGCGGATCTTTTCGGGCCCGCGACGCCGGGCATCCCGGCTGGACGCACGCCCGAATCGCCCAAGTACGTCCAGTACGAGGACGACTCGGGCGCACGCCCAGCCGGGCGCCCAACGCCGCGGGCTCATCCGAAAAGATCCGCCGTACAGGCCCCTAGCGGGCGCGCACGCCCTCGGCGAGCCCGCTCGGCACCGGGGCGTACCCGGCGGGCCGGGTGGTGAAGGTGCCCCGGCCCTGGGTACGGCCGCGCAGCCGGGTCGCGTAGCCGAACAGCTCGGCCAGCGGCACCGTCGCGGTGACCTGCGCCGTGCCGCCCCGCGAGGTCTGGCCCGCGATCCGGCCGCGCCGGGCGGCCAGGTCGCCGAGCACCGCGCCCACGGCGTCGTCCGGGACAGTGACCGTGACCTCGGCCATCGGTTCCAGCAGCACCATCTCGCTGGCCCGCAGCGCCGCACGGAGCGCGAACCGGCCCGCCGTCCGGAACGCCAGCTCCGAGGAGTCCTTGCTGTGGGTGGCCCCGTCGGTCAGGGTGACCCGCAGCCCGGTGACCGGATGGCCACCGAGCGGACCCTCGGCCAGCGCGTCCCGGCAGCCGGCTGCCACCGCACGCACGTACTCCTGCGGCACCCGGCCGCCGATGACGGTGGAGCCGAACGCGAACTCCGCCGCAGCATCAACCCCCTCCGCCGCGACAGCCGCATCGGTCGCGTCGGCCGGCTCGGCAGCCAGCGGTGCCACGTCGATGACGACATGCGCGAACTGCCCGGCGCCGCCGTCCTGCTTGACGTGCCGGTACACCAGCCCGGAGACCCCACGGACCACCGTCTCCCGGTAGGACACCTGCGGCCGGCCGACGCCCACCTCCAGCCCGTGGGCGCGGCGCAGCTTCTCCACCGCGACCTCCAGGTGCAGCTCGCCCATCCCCGACAGCACGGTCTGCCCGGTCTCGGGGTCGGTGCGGACCACCAGCGACGGGTCCTCCTCGACCAGCCGGGCCAGCGCCGACGCCAACCGCTCGGTGTCGGCGCTCCGACGGGCCTCGATGGCCACCGAGACGACCGGATCGGCCGCCGTCGGCGGTTCGAGGATCAGCGGCGCGGACGGCGTGCAGAGGGTGGCACCGGCGCGGGCGGCCTTGGGGCCGACCACCGCGACGATGTCCCCGGCCACCGCCCGTGCCACCTCGAAGTGGCGGTCGGCCTGCACGCGCAGGATCCGCGCGATCCGCTCGGTGCGCTTCGCGCCCACGTCCAGCACCGCCTCTCCCTTGCCCAGCGTTCCCGAGTACACCCGCAGGAAGGTCAGCCGCCCGGTGGGCGCCGCCTGCACCTTGAAGACCAGCGCCGCGAACGGCGCCGCCGGATCGGCCGCCCGCTCCTGCGCCGTACCGCCCGGGTCCGCCACCGTGCCGCGCACCGGCGGCACGTCGAGCGGCGAGGGCAGGTACGCCACCGCGGCATCGAGCAGCGGCTCGATCCCCCGGTTGCGGTACGCGGAGCCGCAGAGCACCACGACACCCGCACCGGTGCGGGTCACCTCGCGCAGCGCCGCCGTGAGCGTGCGTTCCGCGAGGGCCCCGGTGGCGCAGAACTCCTCCAGCGCCTGCGGGTCCAGCTCCGCCACCGCTTCCTCCAGCAGCCGGCGCCGACGGGCCGCCTCCTCCAGCAGGTCCGCCGGCACCGGCACCTCGGCGACCGTGCTCCGGCCGTCGGGCCACTCCAGGGCGCGCATCCGGACCAGGTCGACCACGCCGGTGAAGCCGTCCTCCCGGCCGATCGGCAACTGCACCACCAGCGGTACGGTGCGCAGCCGCTCCCGGATCGAGGCGACCGCCGTGTCCAGCTCCGCCCCGGCCCGGTCCAGCTTGTTGACGAAGGCGATCCTCGGCACCCCGTGCCGGTCGGCCTGCCGCCAGACCGACTCGCTCTGCGGCTCGACCCCGGCGACGGCGTCGAACACCGCGATCGCGCCGTCCAGCACGCGAAGCGAGCGCTCCACCTCGTCGGCGAAGTCCACGTGACCCGGGGTGTCGATCAGGTTGACCCGGTGGCCGTCCCAGTCGCAGCTGGCCGCCGCGGCGAAGATGGTGATGCCGCGTTCCCGTTCCTGCGGGTCGAAGTCGGTGACGGTCGTGCCGTCGTGGACCTCACCGCGCTTGTGCGTGGTGCCGGCCAGAAACAGGATCCGCTCCGTGACGGTGGTCTTGCCGGCGTCGACGTGGGCGAGGATGCCCAGATTGCGCACGGTGGCAAGGGGGTTGACGGACTGCTGGTTTGGGGACTGGTGCAGGTCGGTACGCACGGCCGATGGCCTTTCCTGGTGATTCCGCTAGCGGGCGGCGCGATTCACCGGGCGATGCGGCCTCCGTTGAGGCCGCACGCGTTCCCCCGCGCCGGCGTCGGCAGGCGGGCAGGGGTCAGGCGTTCGCCACGGTCATCCGGTGCCGGCCGCGCAGCGGGCACCGGAGGGGCGAAGACACCGGAATCACCTCGGAGAGCGACGAGGGGACGACGGCAGCGATGCGCTCACGCATGGCCGGGCCCCCTTCTCGTCGCGGGCGCACCGCCGTTCGGTTCGGCGGTGCGCGATCTGAGAGCGAGTGTAGGCACGCCGCGCGGCCGCCGAAAGCGAATTACCTGCCTGATCTGACAGCGCGTCAGACCACCGACGGCCGGACCGGACAGGCCCTACCCGCGACCCGGCAGCGCCTCGCAGAGCCGGTCGAGCTCCTCCTCGGTGTTGTAGTAGTGCACGGAGGCGCGAACCAGGGAGTCGAGCCCGCGCGCTTCGAGGTCCCAGCGGGCGGAAGTCACCACGGAGACCGACACGTTGATCTGCCGGGCCTGGAGATCCTGGGCGATCCGGTGGCTGTCCCGGCCCTCGACGGTGAAGGAGACGATGCCGCTCTGCCGAGTACCGCGATCCTGGACGCGCACGCCGGGCAGGGCGCGCAGGCGCGTTCGCAGGGCGTCGGCGAGGTGGGTGACCCGGGCTTCGATGGCGTCCAGTCCCAGGTCGAGGGCGTAGTCGACGGCGACGCCGAGGCCGATCTTCCCGGCGTACGAGGTCTCCCAGGTCTCGAACCGGCGGGCGTCCGCGCGCACCTGGTAGCTGTCGGCGGTGGTCCAGGTCGCCGCGTGCAGGTCCAGGAACGGCGGCTCCAGGCTCTCGCGGATGCGCGGTGAGCAGTAGAGGAAGCCGGTGCCGCGCGGGCCGCGGAGGAACTTGCGGCCGGTCGCGGTGAGCAGGTCGCAGCCGATCTCGCCCACGTCGACCGGCAGTTGGCCGACCGACTGGCAGGCGTCCAGCAGGTAGGTGATGCCCGCCTCGCGGGCCACCTTGCCGATCTCGGCCGCCGGGTTGACCAGTCCGCCCTGGGTGGGGACATGGGTGACGGCGATCAGCTTGACCCGCTCGTCGACCAGTCGCCGCAGCGCGTCGACGTCCAGGGCCCCGGTCTCGTCGTCGGGCACCACCTCGACCTGGACACCGTGCCGGCGGGCGGTCTGCAGGAGGGCGATCGCGTTGCTCGCGTACTCGGCACGCGAGGTCAGGATCCGGTCCCCCGGGGCCCAGGGCAGCGCGTAGAAGCCCATGTCCCAGGCTCGGGTGGCGTTCTCCACCACCGCGATGTCCTCGCGGGCCGCGCCCACCAGCCGGGCCAGTGCGTCATAGGTGTGCTCGACCCGGTCGGCCCGCGCGACGGCCGCCTCGTACCCCCCGATCTCCTCCTCCAGCCGCAGGTGCTCCACCACCGCGTCGACCACCGGACGGGGCTGCAGGGCCGCCCCGGCGTTGTTCAGATGCGTGACCCGCGCGCAGCCCGCCGTGTCCCGCCGCACCCGTTCGACGTCGATCCCTGCCGTCCCTGCTGTCCCTGCTGTCCCTGCCATCCCCGTCGTCCCCACCGTCGCCTCCGGCACCTCGGCTGTCCACGCATACTCCGACTTCCCCAGAACGCTCCAGCCCATGCCGTTGTCCCCACGTGCACCTGCCGGTTCCAACGGCTGACTCGACGCCGCCCCCACATCGGGCTGACCACGCCGACCAGCACCACCGCGAAGGCGATCGGCCGGCGCTCACCCGACGCGACCGCGAGGCCGGCCCGGGATCCGACCTGGGATCCGGCCTGGGATCCGGCCTGGGATCCGACGGAGCGTCAGCTGTGCGTAGCACCGGTGCAGGTCCAGGCTTGATCGACGGTCAGGTGAGGGGATTCTGTGAGTTTCCTGGGAGCCCCATTGTTGTCATGCCCACGCGCCCCTACTCTCTTGCCAAGCCGCTCAGTTGACCCGGCCCCTGACGACGGCACACCGTCAGCGACCGTGCGCGGCCGGCCCGAGGGCACCCCACGCCCGAAGGGCCTCACCCCCACTGGTGCACCCGCAGAGGAGCACGTTTTTGCGTACCCCCATGAACCCGAAGGTCCGGCGTACCACGCTGGCCCTCACCGCCGCGACGGGCCTGGCGATCGCCGGACTCGGGATCGGCAGCCAGGCCGCGTCCGCCACCGCGGCCACGGCCGACCACGCTCACCACAACGTGACGTTCACCCGGTCCTGCGCGGTTCCGCAGCACGCCGGCTACCTGGCCTGCAACGCCCTGCGGGTCACCGGCGGGAGCACCGTCAAGACCCGGCTGGCGCACCCGGCCGGCACCCGGACCGCCCAGGCCCAGGCCGACGCCTCGGTGTCCGGCTACGGTCCGGCCGACATCCAGGGCGCCTACAACCTGGCCAGTGCGGCCGCCGCCAACGGAGCCGGCGAGACGGTGGCGATCGTCGACGCCCAGGACGACCCGAACGCCGAGTCCGACCTGGCCGCCTACCGCAGCCAGTTCGGCCTGCCCGCCTGCACCTCCGCCGGCGGCTGCTTCACCAAGGTGGACGAGAACGGCGGGACCAACTACCCCTCCCCCGACTCCGGTTGGGCCGGCGAGATATCCCTCGACCTGGACATGGTCAGCGCCACCTGCCCGAACTGCCACATCCTGCTGGTCGAGGCCAGCACGGCCAGCACCCAGGACCTCGGCACCGCGGTGAACCAGGCGGTCTCGCTGGGCGCCAAGTTCGTCTCCAACAGCTACGGCGGCTCGGAGTCGTCGGACGAGACGTCGGCCGACAGCTCGTACTACAACCACCCGGGTGTCGCGATCACCGCCTCGGCGGGTGACAGCGCCTACGGCGTGGAGTACCCGGCGGCCTCCCCGTACGTGACCTCGGTCGGCGGCACCTCGCTGACCCAGGACTCCAGCGCGCGCGGCTGGAGCGAGTCGGTCTGGGGCACCAGCGCCACCGAGGGCACCGGCTCGGGCTGCTCCGCCTACGAGGCCAAGCCGAGCTGGCAGACCGACAGCGGCTGCGCCAACCGGACGGTGGCCGACGTCTCCGCGGTCGCCGACCCGGCCACCGGTGTCGCCGTGTACGACACCTACGGCGCCTCCGGCTGGAACGTCTACGGCGGCACCAGTGCCTCCTCGCCGATCATCGCCAGCGTCTACGCGCTGGCCGGCAACCCCGGCGCGAACACCACGCCGGCCGCCGACCTGTACGCCAACCCGTCCGCGCTGAACGACGTCACCACCGGCTCCAACGGTAGCTGCGGCTCCTACCTGTGCACCGCCGGCCCGGGCTACGACGGCCCCACCGGCCTCGGCACGCCGAACGGCACCGGGGCGTTCAGCGGCTGATTCGCCGTTGCTCCACCGTTCCGCCCGAACCACCCGAACCACCGGCCATCGCGCGGGACACCCCACGGTCTCGCGCGGTGGCCGGCTGCCGTTGACGGCCCGTCACTCGGGGTGGAGCGGCGCTCGACGGATGGTGGCCATCTCGGCCGTTCGGGCGTGGCCGACTCGCCGAACCGACGCTGCGGGCGCGGTCGGCGTGCCGGAGACGGGTGGGACGGGAGATGAGTCGCGGGAAGCGCGAGGTGGCGGCGAGGACGGAAACCGGCCATCGGGACGGTGGCCGGTGGTGGCTGTCCGGCGTCGTTCGATTACGGTCATGACAACTTCCTGTGGTGATACTGCCGAGTCCGTTCGGACAGTCGACCAAAGGAGTTCGATATGCGTACTCGTCGTGTCCTCATGACAGCCCTCGGCGCCGTCGCCACCGCCACCCTGCTGGCCGGCGGCGCACTGCCCGCCGCCGCCGAGACCGGGGCGGCCGCCACCACCGCCGGTCCCGACCTGCTGATCCTCACGGTGGCGCCGACCGGCCCGAACACCACGACGGCGGACCACACGGTGACCCTCGACTGCGGCGACACGCAGCCGGCCGGGGACCACCCCGAGGCACTGGCCGCCTGCGCGGACCTGGCCGACGCGCAGGGTGACTTCGCCGCCCTGACGCCGTCGCACGTCTTCTGTCCGGATCTCTACCTGCCGGTGACCGCCACCGCCGTGGGCGTGTGGGGCGGTCAACCCATCGTGTACCAGCAGACGTTCACCAACGGGTGTTCGCTGCGGCGGGTGACCGGGCACGTCTTCGCGTTCTGAGCCGGGCTCGGGAGCGACGAGCGCGGTCGGTGCGGCCGGTCCGGGTCTTCGGACCGCCGGGCGCCGGCCGTGCTCAGCGCGACATTTCCCTTATCCGGTGATCGATACGATCGTCAGGTGTATGAGCTTCGGATGACGCTGGCCGCCCATGAGAGGACGCTCCGGCGTTGGCTGCCCACCGCGTTCCGTGCGGCCGGCTTCCTGCTGCTGCCGTGGATCGTGGTGCTCGCGATGGACGTGCGGGGCCACTTCGGCGCGCGGAACCTCTCCAACGCCTGGGTCTGGCTAGACGTGATGGAGGTGGCCGCGCTGTTCCTGCTGGCCTCCCTGGTCCGCCGAGGCCACCGCGCCACCAGCCCGGTGGCCTCGGCCACCGCGGTGCTGCTCGGCATGGACGCCTTCTTCGACCTGTGGTCGGCCCACCGCGGCTCGTCCTACCAGCTCGCCCAGGTGCTGGCGTACTTCGCCGAACTGCCCAGTGCGGCGGTGCTCGGCGTGCTCTCCTGGTACTCGCTGGCCTGGGTCGCGGCGCCGGCGCGGCGACCGGACCCGGCGCGCCGCTGAGCGGTCGACCCGGCTGACCCAGGTGGTGAAGACACCTCAGCCGCCGGCCTGTTGCCTGCTATCGTCCGCGTTGTCCCGGTACGGCCAGTTTGGGAGCCCGCTGTGAACGCCGACATCGACCGTCTTCCCCCGCCAGGCTTCCGGCTGTTGGTCACCGGCGGTGGCACGGGTGGCCACACCTACCCGGCCCTCACAGCGGTCCGGACGCTGCAGGCACGGCTGCAGGCAGCAGGCCGGGCCCTGGACGTGCTGTGGGTCGGCACGGCCGAAGGCCTCGAAGCCCGGGTCACGTCCACCGAGCAGATCCCCTTCGCCACGGTGGCCACGGGCAAGGTCCGGCGCTCCAGCAACCCGCTGAAGCTCGCCTCGCCGGCCAACATCAAGGACATGGGGCGGGTGCCGCTGGGTGTGGCGCAGGCCCGCTCGATCGTGGCCGACTTCCGGCCGGACGTGGTGCTGGCCACGGGCGGGTACGTGGCGGTGCCGGTGAGCCTGGCGGCCCGGATGTGCCGCCGTCCGCTGGTGGTGCACGAGCAGACGGTGCGCCTGGGGCTGGCCAACCGGTCACTGGCCCGGGCGGCGACGCGGTTCGCGGTCTCCTCGGAGTCGACACTCGACTTCCTTCCGGAAGCGGCCCGCAGGACGGCGGTGGTCACCGGGAACCCGGTGCGCCCGGAGGTGCTGTCCGGTCATGCGGAGAAAGCGGTCCAGGCGCTCGGCCTGTGGGAGTTCGACCGTGCTCGCCCCACCGTGTACGTCACGGGCGGCGCGCAGGGCTCGCAGCAGATCAACGGCCTGGTGCGGGACGTCCTGCCGTGGCTGCTGACCAACGCCAACGTCGTCCACCAGTGCGGCCCCGCGCATGAGGAGAACCTGCGGCGAGTGGCTGCGACCCTTCCCGGCGACCTGGCAGCCCGCTATCTGGTCACCGGTTTCGTCGGCCCGGAACTGCCCGATGTCCTCGCGCTGGCCGACGTGGTGATCTCCCGCAGCGGCGCGGGCACGATCGCCGAACTGACCGCACTGGGAAAGGCGTCCGTGCTGATCCCGCTGGCAACCTCGGCCGGGAACGAGCAGGAGCACAACGCCCGCCACTTGCAGGACTCCGGCGCGGCGGTGGCCCTGCTCGGCCAGGCGACGCCCGACACCCTGCGCGACGCGGTCGCCCCGCTGCTCGCGGATCCGGCCCGCCGCGCGGACATCGCGCAGCGGGCCCGGTCGCACGGCCGGCCTGACGCGGCGGACCGGCTGGTGGACGTCCTGCTGGCCGTCGCGGCCGATGGCCGGCACGTCCAGACCCGCTCTTTCGGATCTTGAGGTGCACGGCTGGCACTTCCATCTCCTGGGGCTGGAAGTGCCCCGACCTTGTAAGCCTGTCGATCCCTGCGGGCGAAGTCCTGGGCCTGTCCGGTGGGTGGGCGAAGGCGTAATCCGGTGGCCACCTTCCTCGTCACGTCCCTAGGGTCGCTGGGGTGACTCATCACACGGTTGACCCGGCGACGATCACGCCGGAGATGGCTGCTCAGATCCGCACGTGGCGATGCGATGAGGACTACTCCTGGCGCGCTGTGGCCCAGGCCGCGTCCGACCTGTGGGGCTCCGAGTGGGGCAGCAACCAACTCTTCGGCGAAGACCTCTGCGTGGCCGCAGCGAAGCTGCTGGGCGAAAACCCCTACCGGGATCCGTGGAACTGACGCTCGTCAGATGGCTCCTCTCGGATCATCGAGCGGACCAGATGAAGATGCCCGCGATGTGGAGTCCCGCCTGGAAGACGGTGCACGACGGGCCGGGTGCGCGGCCGGCCGATTGCCCTGGGTACGCGCTGGGCGGCCATGACGTGCTCGAAAGCAGGTGCGTCACCGGCCTGGCCAGGTGTGAGGCGGAAGCACAACGGGCGGCAGCGGCCGTCCACGGCGAGGTGGATCTTCGTCGTCAGCCCGCCGCGCGAGCGCCCGATGGCATGGCGGTCGGGCTCGCCAGCCGGGGCCCCTTTTGACGGGCCCCGGCCGCGTTCTGGTGGGCGCACACGATGGTGGAGTCGACCGAGACGACCCAGCCGAGATGTTCGTCGGCGTAAGCGAGGGCCGCGCTCTGGGACTGCCAGGAGTCGGAGCTGTCGCCGATGCGATCGCCGTGGGGGACGTGGGTGGCCGAGACGTTGACGAACAGGAAGAGCACCTGGTCGGCGCGGTTGGCGGCGACATCGAGGGCGTGTTCGACCTGGTAGCGGGTGGAGTCGGGCTCGGGCGAGCAGAACTCCGGCCGCCAGTAGCCCTCAATCACGTTGATCGGACCTTCTCGGCGGCGGCACGCCGGATCTCGGCCGTCGCCCGAAGCACGGCAGCCGAGACCCAGCCCTGACGGTCGCTACTACTCGCCGGCCGCCCGCTGGCTCGGCACCGCGCGGTCGCGCTGGAGGTCCAGCAGTTCACGGAAGAGGCCGTCCGGTTGGGCGGCCAACTCCGGCCAGCTGCCGGTCTGTACGATGCGCCCCTGGTCCAGCACGATCACCCGGTCCGCCACCGCCGCGTTGGCGATGTTGTGCGTGACCAGGAGGGTGATCCGGTCGGGCGCGAAGGCCCGCAGGGCGTGCAGGATCTTGTGCTCGGCCCTGGGGTCGAGGTCGGAGGTCGGCTCGTCGAGGATCAGCAGGCCGGGGTTGAGTGTGCTGCGGTAGAGGGCGCGGGCCACCGCCGCGCGCTGCCAGCCGCCGCCGGACAGTTCGGCGCCGCCCAGCCAGCCCTGGGCGAGCAGGGTGCGCCAGCCGGAGCGCAGCCGGGCCACCACCTCGTCGAAACCGGTGTGCGCCGCCGCCCGCTGCACTTCGGCCATCAGGTCCTCGGTGAGGTGTCCGAGGTGGACGTTCTCGGCGGCGGGCAGTGGCCAGCGGGCGAACTCCTGCGGGACCCGGGCGACCCGGCGCCACATGCCGTCGGCGTCCAACTCCTCGACGGGCACGCCGTCCCAGGTGATCTGCCCGGTCTGCGGCAGGTAGAGCCCGGCCAGGTGTTTGAGCAGGGTGGACTTGCCGCTGCCGTTCTGCCCGATCACGGCGACCACCTCGCCGCGTCGCAGTGTCATGCTGACGTCGCGCAGTGCGGGTTCCTGCTGCTCGCCCGGGTAGGTGTGGCAGAGCGCCTTGATCTCGACCAGTTCGGGGGCGGGCGGGATGATCGAACCGCGCTGGATCCGGTGGCCGCCGGCCTCGTCCAGGAACCTGAAGTAGTCGTCCAGGTAGAGGCCGGTGCGGTAGAGCCGGGCACCGTTGCCGACCATGCCCTGCACGCCGTTGGAAGCGGTGCGCAGCGCGAAGGTGGCGGCTCCGGCGGCGGCCAGGTCGATCCGGCCGCTGGCGACCAGGAAGAGCAGGACGCCCCAGATCAGCGCGCTCCCGGCGCCGGTGCCGAGCGCCGCCAGCAGCGACACCTTCGCCGCCTTGCGGGTGGCCTGGTCGGTCGCCGCGACGATCCTGGCCTCGGCCTGCCGGTACTTCGCCATCATGAACGGCGTCACCTGGTCGGACCGGACCTGGTCGGCGCGGCCCTTGTCGATCAGGAACCAACGGTAGATCCGCAGGGCCTGCCGCTCCTCGTTGGTGGTGACGGCGGCGAGGTAGTGGATCCGCGCGGTGCGCACGGCCGCGATGCCGGAGGGCACCGAGCCGAGCAGCAGGAACGGGACCAGCCAGGGGTGCAGGGTGGCCAGCACGCCGGCCGCCGCGACCAGCGAGACCGTGGAGGCGATCACGTCCTGGGCGTTGGAGAGCAGGTCGGGCGTGGTGGCCGCGCCCCGGTCGGCGGACTCCCACTGCTCGGCGTAGGACGGTTCGTCGTATGCCTTCAACTCGGCGGCGCAGCCGGCGGCGATCAGCGCGAGGTCAGCCTCCCGGTTGATCCGCGGTGCCACTTTGGTCGACAGGCTGGTCACGGTGATGCCGAGCACCGCACGCAGGGCGGTGGCCGCGCTGAGCACCGCCAGCGACGGGGCGGCGTGGCGCAGGTGGAGGCCGACCGGGCCGGGGACCAGCAGGGCGCCGAGCGTGCCGGTGGTGGCGTACAGGGCGAGCGCGCCGAAGATCCCGGAGAGCAGCTGGCAGCAGAGCAGCAGCACCGTGGCGGTGCGGTCGGCGTGCCAGGCCAGGGCGAGGGCGCGGCGGACGAGTTGGGGCAGGCGGCGCACCATCGCGGCGGCCGAGACCGACTCGCCGGCCCGGCGGCGGTTGTCGCCGTGGAAGTGCGCCCGGATCTGCTCGCCTGGCTCGGGCTCGTCGGGCTCCCGCTGTGGCTGGTCTGGCTGGTCGGGCTCGGGCCGGCCGGTGTCGTCGGTCGCGGCCTGCTCGGTCCTGACGGCGTGTTCGGACACAGTGCTCCCCTGGTTCGGTGGACTGACGGCAGCTGCTGGCACCGCTCGGGCGGGGCGGGCGGGCCGGGTGCGGTCCCCGATCCTGGCAGCGCCGCGACCGGCCCCTCGGCGTGTCCCGCCAGGTCTCACTCGATCCGGGCGAATACGTGTCCGCGTCGGCGAGTTGGTGGCAGTGGATCTCCGCGACGGTCACCCCCGCGCCTGCGTGGCGGCCTCGCGCAGCGCGCCAACGAACACGTTCGTTAGAAACTTGTTCGCGACGAACGCGTTCGCTACGCTGGAGGCATGACAGCAGCCCCTCCCCCGACCCCCCGCAGCCGTCGCGAGCGGCCCGCCAAGCCCGCGCTCACCCGGGCCGGCATCGTTGCGGCCGCCGTCGCGCTGATGCGTACCGAAGGCCTGGAGCGGGCCACCATGCGGCGGCTCGCGCAGGAGCTCGACACCGGCGCGGCCTCGCTCTACGTCTACGTCCGCAACACCGCCGAGCTGCACGCCGCGATCCTGGACGAGTTGCTCGGCGCCGTCGACCTGAGTGCGGTACGCACGACGGGCGACTGGCGCGAGCGGCTGGCGACGGTGCTCACCTCGTACACCGACGTGCTGTTCGAGCACCCCGGCCTGGCCCGCTCCGCGCTGGTCGCCCGGCCCAGCGGCGCCCGCTATCTGGACCTGCTGGAGGCACTGCTCGCGCTGCTCATCGAGGGCGGGGTCCCGGCCGGGCGCGCCGCCTGGGCCGTCGACCTGCTGCTGCAACACGCCACCGCCACCGCGGCCGAGCAGGCCACCCGGGACCAGGCGGGCGACGCCCAGGCCCAGCAGGAGATGGACGACCTCGGCGCGGCCCTGCGCGGAGCGGACAGCGCCCGGCACCCGCAGCTCGCCGCGCTCGGCGGCGAGTTGCTCTCCGGCACCGGCCAGGACCGCCTCGCCTGGGGATTCCAGGTGCTGATCAGCGGCATTCTCCACACGCCACGGCCGGACCGGTCCGGCGAACCCGACCAGAGGAGCACTTGAGATGACCACCGAAGCAACCACCGGCAGCAGCACGGAGGCGACCGAAGGCCACCCGATCCACCATCCGATCGCGGTGATCGGCGCCGGCCTCGGCGGCCTGGTCCTCGCCCGCGTGCTGCACGCGCACGGGATCGCGGCAGCCGTCTACGAACTCGACGCCACCCCAACTGCCCGCGCCCAGGGCGGCATGCTCGACATCCACGAGGAGTCCGGCCAAGCAGCGCTGCGGGCGGCCGGCCTGCACGAGGAGTTCCGCGCGCTGGTCCTCCCTGGCGGCGAGGAGATGCGGATCCTGGACCGGCACGCCGTGCTGCACCTGGCCGAGGAGGACACCGGCGAGGGCGGGCGGCCCGAGGTGGACCGCGGCCGCCTGCGCGCGCTGCTGCTCGACTCGCTGCCCGCGGACACCGTCCGCTGGGGCGCCAAGGTCACCGGTGCCCGGGCGCTGGGCGGAGGCCGCCACCTGGTGACCCTCGCCGACGGCGGCTCCTTCACCACCGACCTGCTCGTCGGTGCGGACGGGGCCTGGTCGAGGATCCGTCCGCTGGTCTCCGACGCCGTGCCCGCCTACACCGGCATGTCGCTGGTGGAGCTGGACCTGGTGGACGCCGACAGCCGCCACCCCGTCAGCGCCGCCCTGGTCGGCGGCGGCATGTTCTTCGCGCTCGGCGAGGACCGGGGCTTCCTCGCCCATCGCGAGCCCGACGGCACCGTGCACGTCTACGTCGCGCTGCGGGCTCCCGAGGGCTGGGGCAGCGAGCTCGACTTCACCGAAGCCAAAGCCGAGCCCGACGCGGCCAAGGCCGCGCTGCTGAAGCACTTCGACGGCTGGGACGAGCGGCTGCGGTCGCTGATCGCCGAGGCCGACGGCGCGCTGGTCCCGCGCGCGATCCACGCGCTGCCCGTCGGGCACCGCTGGCAGCCCACCCCCGGCGTCACGCTGCTCGGCGACGCCGCCCACCTGATGTCCCCCTTCGCCGGCGAGGGCGCCAACCTCGCCATGCTCGACGGCGCCGAACTCGGCACCGCGATCGCCGCGCACCGCGGCGACCTGGCCACCGCGCTCGGCCGCTACGAGCAAGCCCTCTTCCCGCGCAGCGAGGCGGCGGCCGCCGAGTCCGCCGCGAACCTGATCAGCTGCTTCAGCCCGACGGCGCCGCAGCCGCTGGTCGACCAGTTCGCCGCCCGGCAGCCGGCCTGAACCCGGTGGGCGCGAGCCACCCCGACCGCTACGGCTTCCCAGGTCACCTCCCGGTCACCGGCGAACCAGAACACAGAACCGGAGCACGGAACCGGAGCACAGAACCGGAACACATCCGTGCTCCACGCGACCGGCGCCGCGATGGCATCATGACGGATCGCATCGCCGTCCGTTCGTGACGCCCCGCGCGATGTCCTGATCGAGCACGGAGCCTGGTTTTGCCACATTCTGTTCGCGACACGGCGGCCCCCGCGCCTGCCGCCGTCGATCTCCGGCGCGTCCAACGCGGCTGGTACCTCAACGACTGGGCCAACGCGGCCTTCTCGGCGACCGTCCTGACCGTCTTCCTCGGCCCGTACCTGACGGACGTCGCCACCAAGGCCGCGGACGCGCACGGCGACGTCCACCCGCTCGGCATCCCGGTGCGGGCCGGCTCGTTCTTCCCGTACACCGTCTCGGCCTCGGTGCTGCTCTCGGTCGTGGTGATGCTGCTGGCCGGCGCCGCGGCCGACCGCACCGGCAAGCACAAGACGCTGCTGGGCGCCTTCGCCTACGCCGGGGCGGCGGCGACGGTCGGGATGTTCTTCCTGGACGGCGACAACTACCTGCTGGGCGGCGCGCTGCTGGTGCTGGCCAACATCTGCTACGCGGTCTCGGCGGCGCTGGCCAACGCCTTCCTGCCGGGGCTCGCGGCGCCGGCCGAGCGGGACGCGGTCTCCTCCAAGGGCTGGGCCTTCGGTTACGCGGGCGGCGGGCTGCTGCTGGTGGTCAACCTCGGGCTCTTCCTCGGGCACAGCGCGCTCGGGCTCTCCTCCGGGACGGCGGTGCGGCTCTGCCTGGCCTCGGCGGGCCTGTGGTGGGCCGCGTTCACCGTCTTCCCGATGCTGCGGCTTCCACAGCGTCCGGCCACCGCGCCGGTCGCGCGACCGGTCGACGAGCACGCCGGCGGCACCCTGCGGGAGCTCGTCGGCACGCTGCGCGGGATGCGCCGTTTCCCGCTCACCCTGCTCTTCCTGGCCGCCTTCCTCTGCTACAACGACGGCATCCAGACCGTCATCTCGCAGGCCTCGCTGTTCGGCAGCGAGGAACTGCACATGGGGCAGACCACGCTGATCGCGGGCGTGCTGCTGGTGCAGATCGTGGCGATCGGCGGCGCACTGCTGCTCGGCCGGATCGCGCAGCGGCACGGCGCCAAGAAGACCATCCTGGGCTCGCTGGTGGCCTGGGTGATCACGCTGGCCTTCGGCTACGTGATGCCGGCCAGCCAGCCGATCTGGTTCTACGCGCTGGCCGCCGCGATCGGCCTGGTGCTCGGCGGCAGCCAGGCGCTGTCCCGCTCGCTCTTCTCCCACCTGATCCCGGCCGGGCGGGAGGCCGAGTACTTCAGCCTCTACAAGATCAGCGACCGGGGCACCAGCTGGATGGGCCCGCTGGTCTTCGGCCTGGCCTTCCAACTGACCGGCAGCTACCGGGTGGCGATCATCTCGCTGCTGGTCTTCTTCGCGATCGGCTTCGCCCTGCTGCTGCGGGTTCCGATCCGGCGGGCGATCGAGGCGGTCGGCAACGAGGCGCCCGAACTGCTCTGAGCGTTCGAGTGACGGGCAGCTGTGGAGACGGGCAGCTGTGGAGACGGGCAGCTGTCGAAGGACGGCGGGCGAAGGGCGGCGGGCGAAGGAGCCCGCCGCCCTTCGGCTGTCTCCCCCGAGGTGGGACGAAAGGGCACAATCGGTCACCCGGTCGACCCGTTGCGCGTAGCGTGTGGTGGCATGGCAGACGATGGCTCCGAGCTGACTCGGGATGAAGTCCTGCGGGCGCTGGCCGCGTTGGAGGCCGGCTGGCAGCGCGACGAACACGCGCTGACGGTGCTCGGCGAACGCCAGGCGGGCGAACGGGCGCTCCCGGCGCTGCTCGCCCTGTACGGCGAACGAACGCTGCGCGCCCTGCTGACGCTGGCCGTCGGCGGTCCGGACGGGCTCTCCTCGCAGCAGGCCCTGGACGCGGCGGAGGAGTTGGACCGCAGCGTGCTGGGTCGGATCAGCGGGGTGCTCGGCCAGACGCTCGAAGCGTGGGCGCAGGCCGGTGGCGACGACAGCGCGGTGGCCGGCCACATCGCCCGGACGGTGATCGGCGCCATCGCCGCGGTCAGCCAGAGCGCCGACGGTGACGACGTGCTGCCGCTGATCGCCGCGCTGCGCACCCAGACCCTGCGCGAGTCCTGCTGAGCCGGCGCTTCCCGCTGACCCGGCGCTCCGATTTCGTCGTATTGACGATAAGGCTCGCAATCCTTTATCGTCAGTTCGACGAGAAATCGCCCAACCCCAAGAGTTGATCCCCGGGAAGGGAAGAGCCATGGCTGACATCACCCGCCGCTTCGGCCTGCGGCACCTGCGGGCCGCCCCCACCACCCACATCCGCCACCTGCGCGGCGGCAAGCTCGCCCACGACGGGGCCGGGCTGGCCTTCTGGTTCCGCCCGCTCACTGCGGCGATCTCCGAAGTCCCGGCCGATGACCGGGAGTTGTCGATGCTCTTTCATGCCCGGACCGCCGAGTTCCAGGATCTCGCCGTGCAGGCCACGGTCACCTACCGGATCACCGACCCGGCGCTGGCCGCCACCCGGCTCGACTTCGGCATCGACCCGGAGACCGGGAGCTGGCGGGCCGATCCGCTCGACCAGCTCGGCACGCTGCTCACTGAGACCGCCCAGCAGCACGCCCTCGAACTGATCGCGCGCACCCCGCTCGCCGAGGCGCTCGCCGACGGGGTGACGGCGGTGCGGCGGCGGGTGGCCGAGGGGCTGACCGCCGAGCCGCGGCTGGCCGAGATCGGGCTGGCGGTGCTCGCGGTGCGGGTCACCGCGCTGCGACCGGAGCCGGAGATGGAACGGGCACTGCGCACGCCGGCCCGGGAGCGGGTCCAGCAGGAGGCCGACCGGGCGACCTACGAACGCCGGGCGGTGGCGGTCGAACGGGAGCGCGCGATCGCCGAGAACGAGCTTGGCAGCAAGATCGAACTCGCCCGTCGGGAAGAGCAGTTGGTCGCTCAGCAGGGCGCCAACGCCCGGCGCGAGGCCGAGCAGCAGGCCGCCGCCGACGCGGTGCGGGCGCAGGCGGAGTCGGTGCGGCGGACCCGGCTGGCGACCGCCGAGGCCGAGGCGACCCGGATCCTGGCCGCCGCCCAGGCCGACTCCGAGCGCGCGCACGGCGCGGCCAAGGCGGCCGCGAAGGAGGCCTGGCTGACAGCCCACCAGCAGGTCGACCCCGAGGTGCTGCAAGCCCTGGCGCTGGGCCGGCTGGCCGAGAACCTGCCGAAGATCGACAGCATCACGCTCACTCCCGACGTGCTCACCGGCCTGCTGTCCCAGCTGGGCCGCACCCCCACCGCCGGCAGTGGGCGGTGACGCTCGCCCCGCGCGTGGTGCTGGTGCACCGCCGCACCGAGTACGAGGAGTTGCTGGCCACGCACGGCTCGCGTGGCCAGGCCGCCTTCTTCCTCGCCGCCCGGGACCGCTCGCTCGACGAGGTGGAGCAGCGCCACCGCCGCACCCTCGCGGCGCTGGCCGAGGTGGCGGGCGCGATTCCGCTGGACTGGCGGCGCAGCCGGGTGGAGCGCGCCGACCTGGACCGCTTCCTGTTCGCCCCGCAGGACGTGGTGGTCGTGGTCGGCCAGGACGGCCTGGTGGCGAACGCGGCCAAGTACCTGTCGGGACAGCCGGTGATCGGCATCGACGCCGACCCAGGCCGCAACGCCGGGGTGCTCGTGCGGCACCGCCCGGCGGAGGTCGCCGAGTTGCTGCGGGTGGCGACCGCCGCCACGGCGGCCGCGCACCTGACCGAGCGCACCATGGTCGAGGCGGTCGCCGACGACACCCAGCGGCTGCTGGCGCTCAACGAGATCTACGTCGGCCAGCGCGGCCATCAGACCGCGCGTTACCGGTTGACGGCGCCCGGCGCCGCCGCCGAGGCGCAGGCCTCCTCCGGCATCCTGGTCGGCACCGGCACGGGCGCCACCGGCTGGTGCCACTCGGCCTGGCTGGAGCGGCAGAGCACGCTACGGCTGCCCGAGCCGAGCGCGCCGGCGGTGGGCTGGTTCGTCCGGGAGGCCTGGCCCTCTCCGGTCACCGGGACCAGCCAGGTGCAGGGGCTGTTCGACGCCTCCGAGCAACTGGCTCTGACCGTCGAGTCCGACCGCCTGGTCGCGTTCGGCGACGGCGTGGAGTCGGACGCGCTGCAGCTGAGTTGGGGTCAGACCGTGCGGATCCGGGTGGCCGCGCAACGGCTGCGGCTGCTCTCCTGACCCACCGCCTAGGTATAAAAATGCCGGACATTGGTGACACATGGGTCTCCGACTACTACGGAGATCTCTCATGCCTCCTTCGTTGCAACAGCAGCAGGATCGT
>NZ_JARZAG010000036.1 GCF_029892155.1 Kitasatospora sp. GAS204B
TTCGCGGTCGAGGTGGCGCTGTTCCGGCTGGTTGAGGCGTGGGGTCTGCGCCCGGACTTCCTGGCGGGTCACTCGATCGGTGAGCTGGCGGCCGCGCATGTCGCGGGTGTCCTGTCGCTCGCCGATGCCGCGAAACTGGTGGCGGCGCGTGGTCGTCTGATGCAGGCGCTGCCGGCCGGTGGCGCGATGGTGGCCGTCCAGGCGAGCGAGGACGAGGTGCTGCCGCTGCTCACGGACGAGGTGGGCATCGCAGCCGTCAACGGGCCTACGGCGGTGGTGCTTTCGGGTGCCGAGGCGGCTGTCCTGGAGGTGGCCGCGCAGCTGGCGGCTGGGGGTCGCAAGACCAAGCGCCTGACCGTGAGCCACGCGTTCCACTCGCCGCTGATGGACGGCATGCTGGCCGAGTTCCGGTCCATCGCTGAGGGGTTGACGTTCAACGCGCCGCAGCTGCCGATCGTTTCGACGCTCGACCAGCAGGCCGACCTGACGTCCCCCGAGTACTGGGTGCGTCACGTTCGCGAGGCCGTCCGCTTCCGCGACGCCGTCGAGACGCTGGAGCGCGAGGGTGTCCGCACCTTCCTGGAGCTGGGCCCCGACGGCACCCTCTCCGCGATGGGTCAGGACTGCGCCACCGGCGAGGAGAGCGCTTTCCAGCCGACCCTGCGCGCCGCCCGCCCCGAGGTCCGCACGCTGACCACCGCCCTCGCCGCGCTGCACGTGCGCGGCCTGGAGGTGGACTGGTCGGCGGTCTTCACCGGCACCGGCGCCCGCCGGATCGACCTTCCCACCTACGCCTTCCAGCGCCAGTCGTACTGGCCCGAGCGACTGCCCGCCGCCACCGCACCCGGCGCGAGCCGGACCGCAGTGGACAGCACGGACGCCCGCTTCTGGGAGGCCGTCGAGAGCGAGGACCTTTCCGTGCTGGCCGCCACCCTGGAGGTGGACGCCCACGACGCGCAGTCGTCGCTGAGCGCCCTGGGCCCGGTGCTGCCGGTGCTGGCGGCCTGGCGACGCCAGCAGCGTGAGCAGTCGCTGGTGGACACCTGGCGCTACCGGGTCGACTGGAAGCCGCTGGCGGCCGAGCCGACGGGCTTGCTGACCGGCACCTGGCTGCTGGTCGTCCCGGCCGCGCGGGCCGCCGATGGCTGGGTGTCCGCCGCCGACCAGGCCCTGGCCGACGCCGGTGCCCAGGTCCGACGCCTCACCATCGACACCGCGTGCGACCGCGCCGACCTGGCCGAGGAGTTGCGCACCGCGACCGCCGAGACCGGCGGCCTCTCCGGTGTGCTCTCGCTGCTCGCGCTGGACCAGGAGCCGCACCCGACCCACCCGGTGCTGCCCGCCGGGCTCGCCGCGACCGCGGTGCTGACCCAGGCGCTCGGTGACGCGGGTGTCGGCGTGCCGCTCTGGTGCGCGACCACCGGTGCGGTCCAGACCGGTCCTGCCGACACCATCGGCAACCCCGCGCAGGCCCAGATCTGGGGCCTGGGCCGGGTGGTGGCGCTCGAGCACCCGGAGCGCTGGGGTGGTCTGGTCGACCTGCCGGTGGCAGCCGACGAGCGCGCGGCCGACCGTCTGGCCGCCGTCCTCGCCGAAGCCACAGCTGGAGCCGGAACCACAGCCGGAGTCGGCACCGCCGGCGAGGACCAGCTGGCGATCCGCCGCTCGGGCGTCCTGGTCCGCCGGCTGGCGCGGGCCGGCCGGCCGCAGGCGTCCGTGCCGGCCTGGAAGCCGCGCGGCACGGTGCTGGTCACCGGCGGCACCGGGGCGCTGGGCGCCGAGGTGGCCCGCTGGCTGGCCCGCAACGGTGCCGAACACCTGGTGCTCACCGGGCGACGCGGCGCCGATGCCCCCGGAGCCGAGGAACTCCAGGACGAGCTGGTCGAGTTGGGCGCCCGAGTCACCCTGGAGGCGTGCGACGTCGCCGACCGCTCGGCCGTGGAGGCGCTGCTCAAGCGGCTCACCGCGGAGGAGTACGACGGCATGCCGCTGCGCGCGGTCGTGCACGCGGCCGGTGTCACCCAGGACACCGCGCTGACCGACAGCGACCTGGGCGAACTCTCCTGGGTCATGGACGCCAAGGTCTCCGGCGCGATCCACCTGGACGCGGTGCTCGGCGACACCGAACTGGACGCCTTCGTCCTCTTCTCCTCGATCGCCGGGGTGTGGGGCAGTGGTGGCCAGGCGGGCTACGCGGCGGCAAACGCCTTCCTGGACGCGCTCGCCGAGCGGCGCCGCGCGGCCGGCCTGGTGGCCACCTCGGTGGCCTGGGGCCCGTGGGGCGAGATCGGCATGGCGGCCGAGGACCCGCAGGCCGCCGACCAGTTGCGCCGCCGTGGCCTGCGGGTGCTGGCCCCGGAGCTCGCGATCACGGCCCTGCAGCAGGCACTGGACCACCAGGAGACGGCGCTGACCGTCGCCGACGTGGACTGGGCGCTGTTCGCCCCGGCGTTCGCAGCGGCCCGGCCGCGCCCGCTGATCGACGAGGTCCCCGAGGCCCGCGAAGCCCTGGCGGACACCACGTCCGCCGGCGAGGGCGACGCGGCCGAGCAGTCGGCCGCGTTCCAGGAGCGGCTGCGGGCGCTGCCCGCCGCCGACCGGGACCGCGCCCTGCTGGACCTGGTCCGCACCGAGGTCGCCGCCGTCCTCGGCTACGCCGGGGCCGGCGCGGTGGAGGCCGAACGGGCCTTCAACGAGCTCGGCTTCGACTCGCTCACCGCCGTCGAACTGCGCAACCGGCTCAACGCGGCCGGCGGTCTGCGCCTGCCGACCAGCCTGGTCTTCGACTACCCGAACCCGAAGGCGCTGGCCGAGTACCTGGGCGCGGAGCTGGTGCCCGATGCGGCCGACGCCGCCGCGCCGGTGCTGGCCGAACTGGACGCGCTCGACCGGTCGCTGGCCGCGATGGACTCCGACGACGCCGACCGGGCCCGGGTCACGGCCCGACTCCAGGCCCTGATGGCGAAGTGGAACGCGACCGAGGAAGCGGCCGACAACGCCGAGAACGACGAGCTGGCGAACGCGTCGGCCGACGACCTCTTCGACATCATCAGCCGTGAATTCGGCCGGGACTGAGGCGACCGAGATGACTTCCGCACCGCCCGAACGGCCGCCGACCGAGCAACTGCTGCCCGGCCAGCCCACGCTCGACCGGCCCACGCTCGACCAGCTCGCGCTCGACCGGCCCACAGCCGATCAGCCGACGGCTGATCACCTCATCGCCACAGCCGATCAGCTCACCATCGGTCAGCTCATGACCGCGATCTTCCGCTCCCCGACCGCACGTGTTCCGGCTTCCCCGAAGGTGGCCCTCTGATGGCAGACGAACAGAAGCTCCTCGACCACCTCAAGTGGATGACGGCCGAGCTGCGCAAGACCACCCGCAAGCTGCGCGAGGTCGAGGACGCCGAGCAGGAGCCCATCGCGATCGTGGCGATGACCTGCCGCCTGCCCGGCGGCGTGCGGTCGCCGGAGGACCTGTGGCGGCTGGTCGCCACCGGCGGGGACGCCATCACCCCGTTCCCGGCCGACCGGGGTTGGGACGTCGACGGCCTGTACCACCCGGACCCCGACCACCCCGGCACGGTCTACGCGACCGGCGGCGGCTTCCTGCACGACGCGGGGCGCTTCGACCCGGAGTTCTTCGGCATCAGCCCGCGCGAGGCGCTGGCGATGGACCCGCAGCAGCGCCTGCTGCTCGAGGCGTCCTGGGAGGTGTTCGAGCGGGCCGGCATCGACCCGGCCACGCTGCGCGGCAGCCGGACCGGCGTGTACGTCGGCGGCAGCTACCAGGGCTACGGCTCGGAGCTGAAGGAGGTGCCGGAGGGCGTCGAGGGCCGGCTGCTGACCGGCAACGCGACCAGCGTGCTCTCCGGCCGGATCGCCTACACCCTGGGCCTGGAGGGCCCGGCCGCCACTCTGGACACCGCCTGTTCCTCCTCGCTGGTGGCGCTGCACTGGGCGTGCCAGGCGCTGCGCCGCGGCGACTGCTCGCAGGCCCTGGTCGGCGGCGTCACCGTGATGGCCACCCCGGACGTCTTCATCGAGTTCAGCCGCCAGCGCGGCCTCTCGGCGGACGGCCGTTGCAAGTCCTTCGCGGCCGGCGCGGACGGCACGGGCTGGTCCGAGGGCGTCGCGATGCTGCTGGTCGAGCGTCTCTCCGACGCCCGCCGCCTCGGGCACCCGGTGCTCGCCGTGGTGCGCGGCAGCGCGGTCAACCAGGACGGCGCGAGCAACGGCCTGACCGCCCCCAACGGCCCGGCGCAGCAGCGGGTGATCCGCCAGGCCCTGGGCGACGCCCGGTTGACGGCCGACCAGGTCGACGTGGTCGAGGCGCACGGCACCGGCACCACGCTGGGCGACCCGATCGAGGCCCAGGCCCTGCTGGCCACCTACGGACGCGAGCGCGCCACCGAACAGCCGCTCTGGCTGGGCTCGTTGAAGTCGAACATCGGCCACACCCAGGCGGCGGCGGGTGTCGCCGGTGTGATCAAGATGGTCATGGCGATCCGGCACGGAGTGCTGCCGCAGACCCTGCACGTGGACGAGCCGACCCCGCACGTGGACTGGTCGGCGGGCGCCGTGGAGCTGCTCACCGAGGCCCGGGACTGGCCGCGGACGGGCGAGCCCCGGCGGGCCGCGGTCTCCTCCTTCGGCGTCAGCGGCACCAACGCGCACACCATCCTGGAGCAGGCGCCGGAGCCGGCCCCGGCCGAGGTCGCCGAGGAGCCGGCGGCGCCGGTCACCACCGCGGCCCCGGTGCTGACCGCGGTGGTGCCGTGGCTGCTGTCGGCGAAGAGCGCCGACGCGCTGCGCGCCCAGGCCGGACGGCTGCTGACCCAGCTGACCGCCGACGCCGACGCCGGGGCCGACGCCGACCTTGATCCGGCCGCCCTGGGCTACTCGTTGGCGACCACCCGCGCCGCGCTCCCGCACCGCGCGGTGCTGGTCGCCGCCGAACTGGACGACTTCCGCCGCGAGCTGCGCGCGCTGGCGGCCGGCGAGACCACTGGTCAGCGGGTCGTGCGGGGCGAGGTCACCGACGGCCGGCTCGCCTTCCTGTTCACCGGGCAGGGCAGCCAGCGGGCTGGGATGGGCGCGGAGCTGTACAGCGCTTTCCCGGTGTTCGCGGTGGCCTATGACGAGGTCTGTGCGGAGTTGGACCGGCACCTGGAGAGGCCGCTCAAGGACGCCGACGCGCTGATCGACCAGACCGCGTACACCCAGCCGGCGCTGTTCGCGATCGAGGTGGCGCTGTTCCGCCTCGTCGAATCCTGGGGCCTGCGGCCCGACTTCCTGGCCGGGCACTCGATCGGTGAGCTGGCCGCCGCGCACGTCGCGGGCATCCTCTCGCTCGCCGACGCGGCCAAGCTGGTGGCGGCGCGTGGTCGTCTGATGCAGGCGCTGCCTTCGGGTGGTGCGATGGTGGCGGTGCAGGCGACCGAGCAGGAGGTGCTGCCGCTGCTGGCGGGCCGCGAGCACGAGATCGGCATCGCCGCCGTCAACGGGCCCACCTCCGTGGTGGTTTCGGGTACTGAGCAGGCCGTGTCGGAGGTCGCCGGACAGCTGGCGGAGCTGGGGCGCAAGACCAAGCGGCTCACGGTCAGCCACGCGTTCCACTCGCCGCTGATGGACCCGATGCTGGCCGAGTTCCGCGCCATCGCCGCGGAGTTGACGTTCAACGCGCCGCAGCTGCCGATCGTCTCCACGCTCGACCAGTCCGCCGACCTGACCTCGCCCGAGTACTGGGTGCGCCACGTCCGTGAGGCCGTCCGCTTCGCCGACGCCGTCGAGACGCTGGAGCGCGAGGGTGTCCGCACCTTCCTGGAGCTGGGCCCCGACGGCACCCTCTCCGCGATGGGCCAGGACTGCGCCACCGCCGAGGAAAGCGCATTCGCGCCGACCCTGCGCGCCGATCGGCCCGAGGTGGAGACGCTGCTGACCGGCGTCGCCCGGGTCCAGGTGCGTGGCGGCGCGCTGGACCGGGAGGCACTCTTCGCAGGCCGCCCCGCTCGCCGGGTCGACCTGCCGACCTACGCCTTCCAGCACGACTGGTACTGGCTGGAGTCGGGTGGTGCCGGCACCCTGGCCGGGGCCGCCGCGGCCGATGCGACCGACGCGCAGTTCTGGGCAGCGGTTGAGCGCGAGGACGTCACGGAGCTGGCTGCGACGCTCGCGGTCGAGGACGGCGGCGCGCTCGGCGAGTTGCTGCCCGCCCTGGCGGCCTGGCGCCGGCAGAGCCGCGCGCAGTCCACGGTCGACGGTTGGCGCTACCGGATCAGCTGGCAGCCGCTCGCAGACGCCGCATCGGTTGTGCTGTCGGGCACTTGGCTGGTGGCGCTCCCGGCCGGGCAGCGCGACGAGGCGCTCGTCCAGGGCGTCGCGCGGCTGCTGACCGCGCGCGGCGCGACGGTCCGGCTGCTGGAACTGACCGGCGCCGCGCGCGGTTCCTTCACAACTCAGCTCAATGACAGTCTCTCTGACGGAGCGTCGGTCTCCGGCGTGCTCTCCCTGCTCACGCTGGACGAAGCCACCTCCGTGGCCGGGACGCTGGCCCTGGTGCAGGCGCTGGGCGATGCCGCGATCGCGGCGCCGCTGTGGTGCGTGACCCGTGGCGCGGTCGCCACCGAGCGCGCGGAGCGGCTGGCGAGCCCGGTGCAGGCCCAACTCTGGGGCCTGGGCCGGGTGGCCGCGCTGGAGCAGCCGGAGCGCTGGGGCGGTCTGATCGATCTCCCCGCAGCCCCGGACGACCGCGCGCTGTCGCTGCTGGCCGCCGCGCTGAGCGGCGTCGGCGGCGAGGACCAGCTCGCGGTGCGCTCCGCGGGCCTGCTCGCCCGCCGCCTGGTCCGCGCCCCGCGCGGCGCGGCGACCCCGTGGCGGCCGTCCGGCACGGTGCTGGTGACGGGTGGCACCGGGGCGTTGGGCGCCGAGGTGGCGCGCTGGCTGGCCCGCAACGGCGCCGAGCAGCTGCTGCTGGTCGGCCGACGCGGCCCGGAAGCCCCGGGTGCGGCGGAACTGGTCGCCGAGCTGGCCGAGTTGGGTGCCACCGCGACCGTCGTGGCATGCGATGTGGCCGACCGCGCGGCGCTGGCCGAGCTGCTGGCGGCCCAGCCGGTCTCGGCCGTCTTCCACACCGCCGGCGTGCTCGACGACGGCGTGTTGGACGGCCTGACCGCCGAGCGGTTCGAGAGCGTGGCCCGTCCCAAGGTGGACGCCGCCCGCAACCTGCACGAACTCACCAGCGACCTGAGCGCGTTCGTCCTCTTCTCCTCCACCGCCGGCGTCATCGGCAACCCCGGTCAGGCCAACTACGCGGCCGCCAACGCCTATCTGGACGCGCTCGCCGAGCAGCGTCGCGCCGACGGTCTGCCGGCCACCTCGATCGCCTGGGGTCCGTGGAGTCGTGGCGGGATGGCCGCCGATGGGGGCCTGGAGCAGCGGTTGCGCCGCGAGGGCGTGCCGCCGATGGCCCCGGCTCCGGCGATCTCCGCCCTGCAGCAGGCGTTGGAGAACGGCGACACCGCACTCGCGGTCGCCGACATCAGCTGGGACCTGCTGCTCGGCGGTGCCACCGGCAGCCGCCGCGCCACCATGCTGTTCGACGCGATCCCCGAGGCCCGCCAGGCCTTGGCGTCGGCCGGTGCCGGTTCCGGTGCCGACCAGGAGGTGCAGCACGGTCCGCTGGCGCAGCGCCTGGCCGGCCTGGCTCCGACCGAGCGGGACCGCGCGCTGCTCGAAGCCGTCCGTACCGAGGTGGCGGCCGTGCTCGGCTATCCCGGGCCGGACGCGGTGGACGCGGCCCGAGCGTTCAAGGAACTGGGTTTCGACTCGCTGACCGCCGTCGAGCTGCGCAACCGCCTGAACGCCGTCACCGGCCTGAGCCTGCCGAGCACGCTGGTCTTCGACTACCCGACCTCGGCGGCGCTCGCCCAGTACCTGCGCACCGAGCTGTTCGGCCGGGAGGCCGCCGCCGAGTCGACCACCGCGCGCAGCGCGGCTGTGGCTGATGAGCCGATCGCGATCGTCGCGATGAGCTGCCGGTTCCCCGGCGGTGTCGGCTCGCCCGAGGAGCTGTGGCAGCTGCTCGCCTCCGGCGGCGACGCGATCTCCGGCTTCCCGACCGACCGCGGCTGGGACTTGGAAGCGCTTTCCGGCAGCGATGAGGCGCAGTCCTCGCACACCCGCGACGGTGGTTTCCTCTACGAGGTCGCGGAGTTCGATCCGACCTTCTTCGGTATCTCGCCGCGTGAGGCGCTGGCGATGGACCCGCAGCAGCGGCTGTTGCTCGAGACCTCCTGGGAGGCGTTCGAGCGGGCCGGCATCGACCCGGCCACGCTGCGCGGCAGCCAGGGCGGCGTCTTCGTCGGCACCAACGGCCAGGACTACCTCACCCTCGCCGCGACCTCGGCGGACGAGCTCTCGGGCCAGTTGGGCACCGGCACGGCGGCGAGCGTGGTCTCCGGCCGGCTCTCCTACACCTTCGGCCTGGAGGGCCCGGCCGTTACGGTCGACACCGCCTGCTCCTCCTCACTGGTCGCCCTGCACCTGGCCGCGCAGGCGCTGCGCAGCGGTGAGTGCACGATGGCGCTGGTCGGCGGGGTGACCGTGATGTCCACCCCCGGGGCGTTCGTGGAGTTCAGCCGCCAGGGCGGATTGGCCGCCGACGGGCGCTGCAAGCCGTTCGCGGGCGGCGCCGACGGTACGGGCTGGGGTGAGGGTGTCGGCATGCTGCTCGTGGAGCGGCTCTCCGAGGCTCAGCGCCTCGGGCACCCGGTGCTCGCGGTCGTGCGTGGAAGCGCTGTCAACCAGGACGGCGCTTCGAACGGTTTGACGGCCCCGAACGGACCGTCGCAGCAGCGGGTGATCCGGCAAGCGCTTTCCAACGCCGGCCTGACGGCGGACCAGGTCGACGCGGTCGAGGCGCACGGCACCGGCACCAAGCTGGGTGACCCGATCGAGGCCCAGGCTCTGCTGGCCACCTACGGGCAGGGCCGACCGGCCGACCGGCCGCTCTGGCTCGGCTCGATCAAGTCGAACATCGGTCACACCCAGGCCGCCGCTGGTGTCGCGGGCATCATCAAGATGGTGCTGGCGATGCGCAATGGTGTGCTGCCGCAGAGCCTGCACATCGACGAGCCGACCCCGCATGTGGACTGGTCGGCGGGCGCGGTCACGCTGCTGGCCGAGAACCAGGTGTGGCCGGAGACCGGGCGGCCGCGCCGGGCCGGCGTCTCCTCCTTCGGCATGAGCGGCACCAACGCCCACGTCGTCCTGGAGCAGGCACCGGCAGCCGCCGTGGCCGAGTCGGCTGACGCACCCAGCACCCTCGGCACCGTGCCGCTGCTGCTCTCCGCCCACACCGAGCCCGCGCTGCGTGCACAGGCGGAGCGGCTGCGCTCCTGGGCCGGCGACCGGCCGGACCCGGCCGGGTTGCTGGACCTGGCCTACTCGCTGGCGACAGGCCGGGCGGCGCTGGAGCACCGGGCCGTAGTGGTGACCAGCGGTAATGAGGGGTTCCTGGGGGGTCTTGAGGGGTTGGTCTCGGGTGACCCCGGTGCGACTGTGATCCGGGGCTCGGCCACGGGCGGCAGGTTCGCCTTCCTCTTCACCGGCCAGGGCAGTCAGCGGCTGGGCATGGGAGCTGAGTTGTACGAGACGTACCCGGTGTTCACCGAGGCTCTCGACGCCGTGTGCGCGGAGTTCGACGGGCACTTGGAGCGTCCGCTGCGGGAGGTGCTGTTCGAAGCCGGCGACGGCGAGCTGCTGAACCAGACCGCGTACACGCAGCCCGCCCTGTTCGCGATCGAGGTGGCGCTGTTCCGGCTGGTGGAGTCCTGGGGTCTGCGCCCCGACGTCCTGGCGGGTCACTCGATCGGTGAGCTGGCGGCCGCGCACGTGGCGGGTGTGTTCTCGCTGGGCGACGCCGCGAAGCTGGTGGCGGCGCGTGGTCGTCTGATGCAGGCGCTGCCGGCCGGTGGCGCGATGGTGGCGGTGCAGGCCGCCGAGACGGACGTGCTGCCGCTGCTGGCGGACCGGTCGGACGTCGGTATCGCCGCTGTCAACGGCCCGACCTCCGTGGTGCTCTCCGGCGCTGAGGCGGCCGTCCTGGAGGTGGCCGAGAAGCTGGCCGCCGAGGGTCGCAAGACGAAGCGCCTCACCGTCAGCCACGCATTCCACTCGCCGCTGATGGACCCGATGCTCGCCGAGTTCCGTGCCATCGCCGCGGAGTTGACGTTCAACGCGCCGCAGATCCCGATCGTCTCGACGCTCGATCAGTCCGCCGATCTGACCTCGCCCGAGTACTGGGTGCGTCACGTCCGTGAGGCCGTGCGTTTCGCCGACGCGATCGTGACGCTGGAGCGCGAGGGCGTCCGTACCTTCGTGGAGCTGGGTCCGGACGGCACCCTCACCGCGCTGGCCCAGGAGTGCGCCACGGCCGAGGAAAGCGCTTTCACACCGACCCTGCGCACCGACCGCCCCGAGGCCCGGACGATCACGACCGCGCTCGCCCTGGCCCACGCGAACGGGGCGGCCGTCGACTGGCCGGCCTACTTCGCCGGCACCGGCGCCCACCGGATCGACCTGCCCACCTACGCCTTCCAGCGCGAACGCTACTGGCCGACCCCGTCCGCCGACGCCCCGTCCGCCGGAGACCGCGGCCGGGACACCACGGACGACCGCTTCTGGGAGACCGTCGAGCGCGAGGACCTCGAAACGCTGACCGCGACCCTGGGCCTGGACGGTGACCAGCCGCTCAGCTCGGTGCTGCCCGCGCTGTCGACCTGGCGCCGGCACAGCCGCACCCGTGCGACCGTGGACGGCTGGCGTTACCAGGTCGGCTGGCACCCCGTCACCGGCACGCCCGCCGCGGCGCTCACCGGCAGCTGGCTGCTCGTCACCGCGGCCGCCGACGCCGACTCCGAGCTCACCGCGGCCACCCGCGCCGCGCTGACCGGGCACGGCGCCGACGTCCGGCAGCTCACCGTCGGCACGGCGGACGCCGACCGCGCCACCCTCGCCGACCGGCTGCGCGCCGAACTCGCCGTGACCGGCCCGCTGGCCGGCGTCGTCTCGCTGCTCGCCCTCGACGAGACCCCGCACGCCGCGCACCCCGCGCTGCCCACGGGCCTGGCGGTCACCGCGCTGCTGGTGCAGGCGCTGGGCGACGTGGAGTCGGCGGCACCGCTCTGGTGCCTGACCCGTGGCGCGGTCGCCACCGACCGTGCCGACCGTCTGACCAACCCCGGGCAGGCACAAGTCTGGGGACTGGGCCGGGTGGTGGCGCTCGAGCACCCCGACCGCTGGGGCGGCCTGATCGACCTTCCCGAGCAGCTGGACGAGCGCGCCCAAGCCCTGCTGGTCGGCGCGCTCGCCACCGGTGACGGCGAAGACCAGCTCGCCGTGCGCCCCGCCGGCCTGCGCACCCGCCGGCTGGTCCGGGCGTCGCAGCCCGCGACCGGCACCGCCTGGCGCCCGCGCGGCACCGTGCTGGTCACGGGCGGCACCGGCGCGCTGGGCGCCCAGGTGGCCCGCTGGCTGGCCCGGGGCGGCGCCGAGCACCTGGTGCTCACCAGCCGGCGCGGCCCGCAGGCCCCCGGCGCGGCCGAGCTGCGCGAGGAACTCACCGCCCTGGGCGTCACCGTCACCATCGCGGCCTGCGACGTCGCCGACCGCGAGGCACTGGCGACGCTGCTCGGCTCGCTGGACCGCCCGCTCAGTGCGGTGGTGCACGCGGCCGGCGTGGTGGCCGACGCCAGCCTGATGGACAGTCAACTCGCCGACCTGGCAGCGGTGATCGATGCCAAGGTGACCGGCGCGGTGCACCTGGACGCGCTGCTCGGCGACGCCGAGCTGGACGCCTTCGTGACCTTCTCCTCGATCGCCGGAGTCTGGGGCAGCGGCGGCCAGGCGGCCTACGCCGCCGCCAACGCCTTCCTGGACGCCCTGGTGGACGCTCGCCGAGCCCGCGGCCTGTCCGGCACCTCGGTGGCCTGGGGCCCCTGGGGCGAGGCCGGCATGGCGGCGGGCGAGGCGGCCGAGGAGCACCTGCGCCGGTTCGGCCTGCCGGTGATGGATCCCGCCGCCGCGCTGCTCGGCCTGCAACTGGCCCTGGACAGCGGGGCTGCCACGGGCGTGGTCGCCGACGTCGACTGGGCCCGCTTCGTGCCGTCCTTCACCGCCGCCCGGCCGCGCCCGCTGATCGGCGAACTGTCCGAGGTGCGGCAGGCGTTGGCCGCCGAGCAGGCCGCCGCCGCGCCGGTCGCCGACAGTCAGCAGGGCGGACTTCGGTCCAGGCTGGCCGAGTTGAGCGGCGTCGAGCGCGATCGCGCACTGCTGGAGCTGGTGCGCGGCCAGGTGGCCGACGTCCTCGGCTACGCCGGTGCGCACGCGGTGGAGCCCGCCCGGGCGTTCCGGGCACTCGGCTTCGACTCGCTGACGGCGGTCGAGCTGCGCAACCGGCTCGCCGGGGCGGCCGGCCTCAAACTGCCTGCCAGCGCGGTCTTCGACTACCCCACGCCCGCGGCACTCGCCGAGCACCTGCGCGACGAGCTGTTCCCCGACCAGGCCCGCGAAGCCGCCCTGGACCCCCAGGAGGCCGAGTTGCGCCAGGCACTGGCAGCCATTCCGCTGGCCCGGTTCCGCGAACTGGGGCTGCTGGAAACCCTGTTGAGCCTGGCCGATCCCGGTGCCGACAGCGTGCTCCCGGACAGCGGCGACGGGCTGGACCTGATCGACTCGCTCGACCTCGACAGCCTGATCGACATCGCTCTAGACAGCAACGATTCCTGACCCGTCCGAAGCGGAGCCCATGATGACCACGCCGAACGAAAAAGTCGTTGCCGCGCTTCGGGCCTCCATCAAGGAGACCGAGCGGCTGCGCCGGCAGAACCAGCAGCTGATCGCGGCTTCCAAGGAGCCGATCGCGATCGTCGCGATGAGCTGCCGCTTCCCCGGCGGCGTGGAGTCACCGGAGGCGCTGTGGCGGTTGGTCGCCGAGGGCGTGGACGCGATCGGCGAGTTCCCGGCCGACCGCGGCTGGCAGCTGGCCGACCTGTACGACGCGGACCCCGACCGCCAGGGCACCTTCTACGCCCGTGGCGGCGGGTTCCTGGCCGGCGCCGACCGGTTCGACCCGGCGTTCTTCGGCATCAGCCCGCGCGAGGCGCTGGCCATGGACCCGCAGCAGCGGCTGCTGCTCGAGACCTCCTGGGAGGCCTTCGAGCGGGCCGGTATCGACCCGGAGACGGTGCGCGGCAGCCGGACCGGCGTCTTCGTCGGGGCCTCCGCCTCCGGCTACGCGGGCGTGACCGACCAACTGCCGGACGGCGTCGAGGGCTACCTGCTGACCGGCAACGCGGCGGCGGTGGTCTCCGGCCGGGTTTCCTACACCTTCGGCTTCGAGGGGCCGGCCGTCACGGTCGACACCGCCTGCTCCTCCTCGCTGGTCTCGCTGCACCTGGCCGTCCAGGCGCTGCGCAACGGCGAGTGTTCGCTGGCGCTGGCCGGCGGCGTGACGGTGCTCGCCACCCCGGACGTGTTCGTCGAGTTCAGCCGGCAGCACGGGCTGGCCGCCGACGGCCGGTGCAAGGCCTTCGCCGCCGGGGCCGACGGCACCGGCTGGTCCGAGGGCGTCGGCATGCTGCTGGTCGAGCGGCTCTCCGACGCCCGCCGCAACGGGCACCCGATCCTCGCCATCGTGCGCGGCTCGGCGGTCAACCAGGACGGTGCTTCGAACGGTCTGACGGCGCCGAACGGGCCGTCGCAGCAGCGGGTGATCCGGCAAGCGCTGTCCAACGCCCGGCTGACGGCCGATCAGGTCGACGCGGTGGAGGCGCACGGCACCGGCACCACCCTGGGCGACCCGATCGAGGCCCAGGCGTTGCTCGCCACCTACGGGCAGGAGCGGGCGGCCGACCGGCCGCTCTGGCTCGGCTCGCTCAAGTCCAACCTCGGTCACACCCAGGCGGCGGCGGGTGTCGCCGGTGTGATCAAGATGGTCATGGCGATGCGGCACGGCGTGCTGCCGAAGACGCTGCACGTGGACGAGCCGTCGCCCCATGTGGACTGGTCGGCGGGCGCGGTCTCGCTGCTGACCGAGACCACCGGGTGGCCGCAGACCGGCGAGCCGCGCCGGGTCGGCATCTCGGCGTTCGGCGTGAGCGGCACCAACGCGCACACCATCCTGGAGCAGGCGCCGTCGGCCGAGGCGGAGCCGGTGGCCGAGCCGGCGGCGTCGCCCTCGGTGCTGCCGGTGGTGCTGTCGGGGCGGGACGCGGGTGCGCTGCGGGAGCAGGCCGAGCGGCTGCTGCCGGTCGTCGCGGACGCCGAACTGGTGGATGTGGCGCACTCGTTGGCGACGGGTCGGGCGGCGCTGGAGCGTCGTGCGGTGGTCGTGGCCGGCGAGCGCGAAGAACTGCTGAGCGGGCTGGCCGCGCTGGCGGCGGGGGAGCCGGCGGGCAACGTCGTCGAGAGCGCCGTCGTCGAGGGCCGGTCGGCGTTCCTGTTCACCGGGCAGGGCAGCCAGCGGGCGGGGATGGGCGCGGAGCTGTACAGCGCTTTCCCGGCGTTCGCGGTGGCGTACGACGCCGTGTGCGCGGAGTTGGACCGGCACCTGGAGACGCCGCTGAAGGATGCTTCGGCGCTGATCGACCAGACCGCGTACACCCAGCCCGCGCTGTTCGCGATCGAGGTGTCGCTGTTCCGCCTCGTCGAATCCTGGGGCCTGCGCCCGGACTTCCTGGCCGGGCACTCGATCGGTGAGCTGGCCGCCGCGCATGTCGCGGGTGTCCTGTCCTTGGCCGACGCCGCGAAGCTGGTGGCGGCGCGTGGTCGTCTGATGCAGGCGCTGCCTTCGGGTGGTGCGATGGTGGCGGTGCAGGCGACCGAGCAGGAGGTGCTGCCGCTGCTGGCGGGCCGCGAGCACGAGATCGGCATCGCCGCCGTCAACGGGCCCACCTCCGTGGTGGTTTCGGGTACTGAGCAGGCCGTGTCGGAGGTCGCCGGACAGCTGGCGGAGCTGGGGCGCAAGACCAAGCGGCTCACCGTGAGCCACGCGTTCCATTCGCCGCTGATGGACCCGATGCTGGCCGAGTTCCGCGCCATCGCCGCGGAGTTGACGTTCAACGCGCCGCAGCTGCCGATCGTCTCCACGCTCGACCAGTCCGCCGACCTGACGTCCCCCGAGTACTGGGTGCGCCACGTCCGTGAGGCCGTCCGCTTCGCCGACGCGATCACCACCCTGGAGCGCGAAGGCGTCCGCACCTTCGTCGAGTTGGGCCCGGACGGGGTGCTCTCGGCGATGGGCCAGGACTGCGCCACCGCCGAGGAAAGCGCATTCACGCCTCTCCTGCGGGCCGGCCGCCCCGAGGCCCGCGCGCTGACCACCGCCCTGGCCCAGGGCTTCGCGCGCGGCCTGGCCGTGGACTGGTCGGCGGTCTTCGCCGGCACCGGCGCCCGCCGGATCGACCTGCCCACCTACCCGTTCCAGCGTCAGCGCTACTGGCTCGAAGGCGGCACCTCGACGGGCGACCCGGCTTCGCTCGGGCTCACCGCCGCCGGGCACCCGCTGCTCGGCGCCAGCGTCGAACTCCCGCACTGGGACGGCCTGGTGTTCACCGGCCGGCTCTCGGTGCAGACCCACCCGTGGCTGGCCGACCATGCCGTGCTGGGCTCGATCCTGCTGCCGGGGACCGCATTCGTCGAGCTGGCGATCCGCACCGGCGACCAGGTGGGCTGCTCGGTGCTGGAGGAGCTGACCCTGGCGGCGCCGCTCGTGTTGCACGAGCACGGCGGCGTCCAACTACGCCTGGCCCTGGGCGCGGTGGACGAGTCGGGTCGGCGACCGCTGAGCCTGCACTCCCGTCCGGAGGACGCCCCGGCGGAAGAGCCGTGGACCCGGCACGCCACCGGTGTGCTCGCACCGGGCACGGCTGCCGAGCCGTCGTTCGAGCTGACCGCCTGGCCGCCGGCCGGCGCGGACGCCGTCGACGTGACCGACCTGTACGAGCGGCTCAGCGCGGCCGGCTTCGGCTACGGGCCGCTCTTCCGCGGCCTGCGGGCGGCCTGGCGGCGAGCGGACGAGGTGTTCGCCGAGGTGGCGCTGCCCGAGGAGGCCCGCGACAGCGCGGCCGCCTTCGGCCTGCACCCCGCGCTGCTGGACGCCGCGCTGCACGCGGTGGGCATCGGCACCCTGCTGGACGACACCGGGCGCGGCCGGCTCCCGTTCTCCTGGAACGGCGTCACCCTGCACGCCTCGGGCGCCGCCGTGCTGCGCGCCCGCCTGTCGCGCACCGGACCGGACGCGATCGCGCTGGAACTGGCCGACGAGACCGGTCGGCCGGTGGCCGCGGTCGATTCGCTGGTGCTGCGCGAGGTGTCCGAGGAGCAGGTGCGCGCTGCCGGTGGCGGGTTCACGGATTCGCTGTTCCGCGTGGCGTGGCAGCCACTCGCGGTCTCGACCGGGTCGGCCGGCGACTGGGCCGCGCTGGGCGCAGCGACGTTCGGTGCGCCGGCTTTCGTCGATTTGGCGGCGCTGGGTGCGTCGGTGGACAGCGGTCTGGCCGTGCCCGAGGTGGTCTTCCTCGCACTGGACGCAGGCACCGAGACTGACACTGCGTCAACTGTCCGCTCCGTCCTGCACCGTGTGCTCGCTGTGGTCCAGGAGTGGCTGGCGGACGAACGTTTCGTGGACTCCCGCCTGGTGCTGGTGACCCGAGGTGCGGTGGCCGCCGACGCGACTGGTCTCAACGACCTGGTGCACGCCCCGCTCTGGGGGTTGGTGCGCTCGGCGCAGTCCGAGAACCCCGGCCGGTTCGTGCTGCTCGACCTTGACGCCGACGGTGCCTCCGGTGCCCTCCTGGCGGGCATGCTGGCGACCGACGAACCGGAACTCGCCGTCCGCGCGGGCGCCGTACGGGTGCCCCGCCTGGCCCGTGCCACCGCTGCCGTCGAGTCGGCGCCGGTCTTCGACGCTGACGGCACGGTCCTGGTGACTGGCGCGTCCGGCACCCTGGGTGGTCTGGTGGCTCGCCACTTGGTGGCGGAGCACGGAGTGCGCAGCCTGCTGCTGGTCTCGCGCCGTGGTGCGGATGCGCCGGGTGCGGCCGAACTGGTGGCCGAGCTTGCCGAGTCGGGTGCCGCCGCGACGGTCGCCGCGTGCGACGTGGCGGACCGTGACGCGCTGGCCGAGCTGTTGGCGGCGCATCCGGTGTCGGCTGTGGTGCACACCGCCGGTGTGCTGGATGACGGAATCGTCTCCTCGCTCACTCCCGAGCGGCTCGACACCGTCCTGCGTCCGAAGCTGGACGCGGCGCTCAACCTGCACGAACTCACTGAGAACCTGAGCGCGTTCGTGCTCTTCTCGTCCGCCGCCGGCACCTTCGGCGGTCCGGGCCAGGGCAACTACGCCGCCGCCAACGTCTTCCTGGACGCCCTGGCCGAGCAGCGCCGGGCCCAGGGGCTCGCTGCTACTTCGCTCGCCTGGGGCTTGTGGGCCGAAGGCGCCGGGATGGCCGCCGCGCTCGGGGACGGCGACGTCGACCGGATGGCGCGCTCCGGCGTCCAGGGGCTGGCCGCCGCCGAAGGCCTGGCGCTGTTCGACGCCGCCCTCGGCGCGGACACCGCGACCCTGATCCCGATGCGGCTGGACCTGGCGGCGTTGAGCAAGGACCCAGCACGGGAGATCGTGCCGCTGTTGCGCGGGCTGCTGCGGGCGCCCGCCCGCCGGGCCGCGCGCGCACTCCAAGCCGGCGGCTCCGAGCTGGCCACCCGCCTGCTGGCACTGCCTGCGGGCGAGCGCGAGGCCGCGCTGCTGGACCTGGTGCGCGCCCGGGTGGCGGCCGTGCTCGGCTACCCGGACGCGAGTGCCGTCGAGGGCAGCCGGGCGTTCAAGGAGCTGGGTTTCGACTCGCTGACCGCCGTCGAGCTGCGCAACGAGCTGAACGGTGTGACCGGCCTGCGGCTCCCGGCGACGCTGGTCTTCGACTACCCGAGCCCGCTCGCGCTGGCCGCCTTCCTGCGGGCCGAGCTGCTGGGCGACGAGGCCGAGACGGCCGTGGCAGGCCCGGTGTTCACGGCGGCGGACGACGAGCCGATCGCGATCGTCGGCATGGCCTGCCGCTACCCGGGCGGGGTGGCCTCGCCGGAGGACCTGTGGCGGCTGGTCTTCGAGGGTGAGGACGCGGTCTCCGGCTTCCCGACCGGCCGTGGCTGGGACCTGGACGGTCTCTACCACCCGGACCCGGACCACCAGGGCACCTCGTACGCCCGTGAAGGCGCTTTCCTGCACGACGCGGGCCTGTTCGACCCGTCCTTCTTCGGCATCTCGCCGCGCGAGGCGCTCGCCATGGACCCGCAGCAGCGGCTGCTGCTGGAGGTCTCCTGGGAGGCGTTCGAGCGCGCGGGCATCGACCCGGCCACCCTGCGCGGCAGCCGGACCGGCGTCTTCGCCGGCCTGATGTACCACGACTACACCAGCGGGATCAGCGAACTGCCCGAGGGCGTCGAGGGCTACCTGGGCACCGGCAACTCCGGCAGCATCGTGTCCGGACGTGTCGCCTACACCTTCGGCCTCGAAGGCCCGGCGGTCACGGTGGACACGGCCTGCTCCTCCTCGCTGGTCGCGCTGCACTGGGCGATCCAGGCGCTGCGGACCGGCGAGTGCACGATGGCGCTGGCCGGCGGCGTGGCCGTGATGGGGACGCCCGAGACCTTCGTCGACTTCAGCCGCCAGCGCGGCCTGGCCGCCGACGGCCGCTGCAAGTCCTTCGCCGCCGCCGCCGACGGCACCGGTTGGGGCGAGGGCGCGGGCATGCTGCTGGTCGAGCGGCTCTCCGACGCGCAGCGCCTCGGGCACCCGGTGCTCGCCGTGGTGCGCGGTTCGGCCGTCAACCAGGACGGCGCCAGCAACGGTCTGACCGCGCCGAACGGCCCGTCCCAGCAGCGGGTGATCCGGCAAGCGCTCTCCAGCGCGGGGCTGACACCCGCTGAGGTCGACGCGGTCGAGGCGCACGGCACCGGCACCACGCTGGGCGACCCGATCGAGGCCCAGGCCCTGCTCGCCACCTACGGCCGCGAGCGGGCACAGGACGAGCCCCTCTGGCTCGGCTCGATCAAGTCCAACATCGGGCACACCCAGGCCGCCGCCGGTGTCGCGGGCATCATCAAGATGGTGATGGCGATGCGCAGCGGTGTGCTGCCGCGCACCCTGCACGTGGACGAGCCGTCGCCGACCATCGACTGGTCGTCCGGCGCGGTCGAGTTGCTGACCGAGGCGCGCCCCTGGCCGGTGACCGGCCGCCCGCGCCGCGCGGCGATCTCCTCCTTCGGCATCAGTGGCACCAACGCGCACACCGTCCTCGAGCAGGCCCCCGAGGCTGCCGAGCCGGCCCGGGCCGCCGCCGAGCCGGTGCGCACGACCGTGCTGCCCTGGCTGCTGTCAGCGAAGGACAGCGACGCGCTGCGGGCCCAGGCCGCGCGGCTGCGCGCCTTCCTGGCGGATCGGCCGACCGGCGGACCGGCCGACCTGGCCTACTCGTTGGCGACCACCCGGGCCCAGCTGGAGCACCGCGCGGTGCTGGTCGCCGAGGACCGTGAGGAACTCCTGGGCGCGCTGGGCGCGTTGGCGTCGGGTGACGCGGCGGCCGGTGTGCTCCGGGGCACGGTGACGCCGGGCAAGCTCGCGTTCCTGTTCACGGGGCAGGGTAGCCAGCGGGCGGGGATGGGCGCCGAACTGTGCAGCGCTTTCCCGGTGTTCGCGGCCGCCTACGACGCCGTGTGCGCGGAGCTGGACCCGCACCTGGAGATGCCGCTCAAGGACGCCGACACGCTGATCGACCAGACCGCGTACACCCAGCCCGCGCTCTTCGCGATCGAGGTGGCGTTGTTCCGGCTGGTCGAGTCCTGGGGCATCCGCCCGGACGTCCTGGCGGGTCACTCGATCGGCGAGCTGGCCGCCGCGCACGTGGCGGGCATCCTGTCACTCGCCGATGCTGCCAAGCTGGTCGCGGCGCGTGGCCGTCTGATGCAGGCGTTGCCCTCGGGTGGCGCGATGGTGGCGGTGCAGGCGACCGAGGACGAGGTGCTGCCGCTGCTGGCGAGCCGCTCGGACGTCGGTGTCGGCGCCGTCAACGGGCCTGCCTCGGTGGTGCTTTCGGGCGCCGAGGCGGTTGTCCTGGAGATCACGGCTCAACTCGCGGCCGAGGGCCGCAAGACCAAGCGCCTCACCGTCAGCCACGCGTTCCACTCGCCGCTGATGGACCCGATGCTGGCCGAGTTCCGCGCGGTCGCCACGGAGTTGACCTTCAACGCGCCGAAGCTGCCGATCGTCTCCACGCTCGATCAGTCCGCCGACCTGACGTCCCCCGAGTACTGGGTGCGCCATGTCCGCGAGGCCGTCCGGTTCGCCGACGCGATCGCCACCCTGGAGGGCCAAGGCGTCCGCACCTTCGTCGAGTTGGGCCCGGACGGGGTGCTCTCGGCGATGGGCCAGGACTGCGCCACCGTTGAGGAAAGCGCTTTCGCGCCTACCCTGCGCGCCGACCGCCCCGAGGCCCGCGCGCTGACCACCGCGCTCGCCGCGCTGCACACCCGTGGCGTGGCCGTGAACTGGACGGCGGTGTTCGCCGGCCGGGATGCCCGCCGGGTGGACCTGCCGACTTACGCATTCCAGCACGAGTGGTACTGGCTGGAGTCTGCGGCGCCGACCTCCGGCAGCACGGCGACCGACCCGGTGGACGCGGAGTTCTGGGACGCGGTGGAGCGCGGCGACCTGGACACCCTCGCGGCGGCGCTCGCCGTCGAGGCCCGGAGCGAAGGGCCGCTGGGCTCGCTGCTGCCCGCGCTGTCGGCCTGGCGCCGGCAGCAGCGCGACCGCTCCACCGTGGACGGCTGGCGCTACCAGGCCGGTTGGCAGCCGATCGCCGACGCCGGCCATGGCGGCCCGGCGGGCCGCTGGCTGGTGGCGGTGCCGGTCGGCGCCGCCGAGGACGCCGCGGTGCTGGACACGTTGCGCCTGCTGACCGATCGCGGCGTCGCGGTGCAGCGGATCGACCTCACCGCGGCGGAGGCCGAGCGCGCCCCGCTCGCCGAGCGCCTGCGGCAGGCGGCCGGCGCCGACCCGGTGGCGGGCGTGCTCTCGCTGCTCGGATTGGACGAGGCGCTGGCCGTGGCCGGGACGCTCGCGCTGGTGCAGGCGCTGGGCGATGCCGCGATCGCGGCGCCGCTGTGGTGCGTGACGCGAGGTGCGGTCGCTACCGGGTCCGCCGAGCGGCTGGCGAACCCCGAGCAGGCCCAACTCTGGGGCCTGGGCCGGGTAGTGGCGCTGGAGCACCCCGACCGCTGGGGCGGTCTGATCGACCTCCCCGAGAACCTGGACGACCGTGCGCTGTCCCGCCTGGCCGGCGTGCTGGGCGGGGCCGGTGGTGAGGACCAGGTCGCCGTCCGCGCGTCCGGTGCCCTCGCTCGCCGCCTGCTGCGCGCCCCGCGCAGTGAGGCGGTCGCCTGGCAGCCGTCCGGCACGGTGCTGGTGACGGGTGGCACCGGGGCGTTGGGCGCCGAGGTGGCGCGCTGGCTGGCCCGCAACGGTGCCGAGCAGTTGCTGCTGGTCGGCCGACGCGGCCCGCAGGCCCCTGGTGCGGAGGAACTGGTCGCCGAGCTGGCCGAGTTGGGCGCGGCCGCGACCGTCGTGGCGTGCGACGTGGCCGACCGTGCGGCGCTGGCTGAGCTGCTGGCGGCCCACCAGGTCTCGGCTGTCTTCCACACCGCCGGCGTGCTCGACGACGGCGTGCTGGACGGCCAGACGGCCGAGCGGTTCGCTGTCGTGGCCCGTCCCAAGGTGGAAGCCGCCCGCAACCTGCACGAACTCACCAGCAGCCTGGGCGCGTTCGTGCTCTTCTCCTCGATCGCCGGTGTCGTCGGCAGCGCCGGTCAGGCCAACTACGCGGCCGCCAACGCCTATCTGGACGCGCTCGCCGAGCAGCGCCGCGCCGACGGCCTGCCCGCCACCTCGATCGCCTGGGGCCCCTGGGCACAGGGCGGCATGGCCGCCGACGAGGCGCTGGCCGAGCGCCTGCGCCGCGGCGGCCTGCACACCATGGCACCGGAGTTGGGACTGGCCTTCCTGCACCGCGCGCTCTCCGTCGGGGACATTGCGGTGACCGCTGCCGACCTGGACTGGGCGCAGTTCGCCCCGGCCTTCGTCGCCGCCCGGCCCAGCCGCCTCTTCGACGGGCTGCCCGAGGCCCGCGCGGCGATCGAGGCGGCCACCCCCGACGCCATCGCCACCTCCGGTGGAGCCGGTGCGCTCGCGCAGCGCCTGGCCGCGCTGCCCGAGGTCGAGCAGCGGCGCGCGCTGCTCGACGTGGTGCGCGGCAACGTGGCGGCCGTGCTCGGCTACAGCAACCCGGAGTCCGTCGAGGTCGGCAAGGCGTTCCGCGAACTCGGCTTCGACTCGCTCACCGCCGTCGAGTTCCGCAACCTGCTGGGCACCGCGACCGGACTGGTGCTGCCCGCCACCCTGGTGTTCGACTACCCGACCACGGCCGCGCTGGCCGACCACCTGCGCGACGAGTTGCTCGGCGGGGTGGTGGCCACTCCGACCGCCGCCGCGCCGACCGCGGTGGATGATGAGCCGATCGCGATCGTTGCGATGAGCTGCCGCTTCCCCGGCGGTGTCGGCTCGCCCGAGGACCTCTGGCAACTGCTGGTCTCCGGCGGCGACGCGATCTCCGGATTCCCGACGGACCGCGACTGGGACCTGGCGTCGCTGTTCGACACCGACACCGACGAGGCACACTCCTCGCACACCCGCAGCGCCGGATTCCTCTACGAGGTCGCGGAGTTCGACCCGACCTTCTTCGGCATCTCGCCGCGTGAGGCGCTGGCGATGGACCCGCAGCAGCGGCTGTTGCTCGAGACCTCCTGGGAGGCGTTCGAGCGGGCCGGCATCGACCCGGCCACGCTGCGCGGCAGCCGGGCCGGCGTCTTCGTCGGCACCAACGGCCAGGACTACCTCCAGCTGGCCATGGACGCCTCCGACGACCTCGCGGGCTTCCTCGGCACCGGCAACGCCGCCAGTGTGGTCTCCGGCCGGCTCTCCTACACCTTCGGCTTGGAGGGCCCGGCGGTCACGGTTGACACCGCGTGCTCCTCCTCGCTGGTCGCCCTGCACCTGGCGGCGCAGGCGCTGCGCAGCGGCGAGTGCACGATGGCGCTGGCCGGTGGTGTGACGGTGATGTCCTCGCCGGGTGCCTTCGTGGAGTTCAGTCGCCAGGGCGGATTGGCCGCCGACGGGCGTTGCAAGCCGTTCGCCGGTGGCGCGGACGGTACGGGCTGGGGTGAGGGTGTCGGCATGCTGCTCGTGGAGCGGCTCTCCGAGGCTCAGCGCCTCGGGCACCCGGTGCTCGCGGTCGTGCGTGGAAGCGCTGTCAACCAGGACGGAGCCAGCAACGGTCTGACCGCCCCGAACGGTCCCTCGCAGCAGCGGGTGATCCGGCAAGCGCTTTCCAACGCAGGCCTGACGGCGGACCAGGTCGACGCGGTCGAGGCGCACGGCACCGGCACCAAGCTGGGTGACCCGATCGAGGCCCAGGCTCTGCTGGCCACCTACGGGCAGGACCGGGCGGTCGACCGGCCGCTCTGGCTCGGCTCGATCAAGTCGAACATCGGTCACACCCAGGCCGCCGCTGGTGTCGCGGGCATCATCAAGATGGTGCTGGCGATGCGCCATGGTGTGCTGCCGCAGAGCCTGCACATCGACGAGCCGACCCCGCATGTGGACTGGTCGGCGGGCGCGGTGGCGCTGCTCGCGGAGAACCAGGTGTGGCCGGAGACCGGGCGGCCGCGCCGGGCCGGCGTCTCCTCCTTCGGTCTCAGCGGTACCAACGCCCACGTCGTCCTGGAGCAAGCACCGGCCGCCGCTGTGGACGCGGTGGCCGAGCCGGCAGCCCCGGCCCCGGCGGCCCTCCCGCTGGTGATCTCCGCACGCACCGAGCCGGCGCTGCGAGCGCAGGCGGAGCGGCTGCGCACCTTCCTGGCGGACCGGCCGGAGACCGAACCGGTCGATGTGGCCTACTCGTTGGCGACCAGCCGGGCTCAGCTGGAGCACCGCGCGGTGCTGGTCGCCGAGGACCGCGAGGAACTCCTGAACACGCTCGGCGCGTTGGCGTCGGGCGACGCGGCCACCGGTGCGGTCCGGGGCACGGGGACGCCGGGCAAGCTCGCGTTCCTCTTCACCGGCCAGGGCAGCCAGCGACTCGGCATGGGCGCCGAACTGTACAGCGCTTTCCCGACGTTCGCGGCGGCCTACGACGCGGTCTGCGCGGAGCTGGACCGGCACCTGGAGACGCCGCTGAAGGACGCCGACGCGCTGATCGACCAGACCGCGTACACGCAGCCCGCCCTGTTCGCGGTCGAGGTGGCGCTGTTCCGGCTGGTGAAGTCCTGGGGCCTGCGCCCCGATGTCCTGGCGGGTCACTCGATCGGTGAGCTGGCGGCCGCGCATGTGGCGGGTGTGTTCTCGCTGGGCGACGCCGCGAAGCTGGTGGCGGCGCGTGGTCGTCTGATGCAGGCGCTGCCCTCGGGTGGCGCGATGGTGGCGGTGCAGGCCGCCGAGACGGATGTGCTGCCGTTCCTCGCGGACCGCTCGGACGTCGGTATCGCCGCCGTCAACGGTCCGACCTCGGTGGTGCTTTCGGGTGCCGAGGCGGCCGTCCTGGAGGTGGCCGAGAAGCTGGCCGCCGAGGGCCGTAAGACGAAGCGCCTCACCGTCAGCCACGCGTTCCACTCGCCGCTGATGGACCCGATGCTCGCCGAGTTCCGGTCCATCGCCGCAGAGTTGACGTTCAACGCGCCGCAGATCCCGATCGTCTCCACTCTCGACCAGTCCGCCGATCTGACCTCGCCCGAGTACTGGGTGCGTCACGTCCGCGAGGCCGTCCGCTTCGCCGACGCGATCGTGACCCTGGAGCGCGAGGGCGTTCGCACCTTCCTGGAGCTGGGCCCGGACGGCACCCTCACCGCGCTGGCGCAGGAGTGCGCCATCGCCGAGGAAAGCGCTTTCACGCCGACCCTGCGGGCCAACCGCCCCGAGGCCCGGACGATCACGACCGCGCTCGCCCTGGCCCACGCGAACGGCGCGGCCGTCGACTGGCCGGCCTACTTCGCCGGCACCGGCGCCCACCGGATCGACCTGCCCACCTACGCCTTCCAGCGCGAACGCTACTGGGTGCAGCCCGCCCTGACCGCTGCCGCCGGCGCCGCCGGTGCGGATGTCGCCTCGGCCGGCCTGGCCTCCGCCGAGCACCCGCTGCTGGGCGCGGCCGTCGAACTGCCCGACTCCGACGGGTTCCTGTTCACCGGCCGGCTCGCCCTGCGCACCCACCCCTGGCTGGCCGACCACGCGGTGGGCGACACCGTGGTGCTGCCCGGGGCGGCGTTCGTCGAGCTCGCCATCCGGGCCGGCGACCAGGTGGGTTGCGACCTGGTCGAGGAACTGACGGTGGAGGTGCCGCTGGTGCTGCCCGAGGAGGCCGCGCTTCAGCTGCAGCTGGTCGTCGGCGGTCCGGACAGCGCGGGCCGCCGGTCGCTGAACCTCTACGGGCGACCCGACGAGGCGGCGCCGGCCGAGCCGTGGACCCGGCACGCGAGCGGCACCCTGGCCAGCGCCACTGCCACCGCCACCGCCACCCTCGCCACGCCGCTCGACCCGGCCGCCGCGTGGCCGCCGGCCGGGGCCGTCGAGCTGCCGGTCGAAGGCCGCTACGAGCGGCTGGCGCTGGCCGGTCTGTGCTACGGGCCCGCGTTCCAGGGCCTGCGCAAGGCCTGGCAGCACGAGGACGCGATCTACGCGACCGTCCAGCTGCCGGAGGAGCTGCAGCCGCAGGCGGGCGCCTACGGCCTGCACCCGGCGCTGCTTGACGCCGCCTTGCAGGCCTTGGCGCTCACCCCCGCACCGGGTACGGCCGACCCGGCCCGGGACGAGCCGCAGAGCCGGCACCCGTTCGCCTGGCGCGGCCTCGCCCTGCACGCCGCCGGCGCCTCGGCGCTGCGGGTGCGGCTCACGCCCACGGGTACGGATGCGGTGTCGCTGACCGTGGCGGACAGCTCGGGTGCGCCGGTCGCCTCGGTGGACTCGCTGGAACTGCGCCCGGTTTCGGCCGAGCAGCTCAGCCGGGGCACGGCGGCCGGTCGGCACGACGCGCTCTTCCGGGTCGACTGGACGCCGCTGCCGCATCTGCAGTCGCAGTCGCAGTCGGCGCCGGCCGCGACCCGTCGCGCCACGAGCTGGGCGGTGCTCGGCGCCGACCAGCTCAAGATCGGGGCGACGCTCGAACTGACCGGTGAGCAGACCGAGTTCTACGCCGACCTGGCCGAGCTGAGCGCAGCCGTCGCAGCCGGCCGGCCCGCACCGGACGCCGTCGTGGCGGCCTTCCCAGCGGCGTTCCCCGCAGCCTTCCCGGTAGCGCCGGGCGACAGCGGGAAGCTCGCGGCCGAGGTCCACGCGGCGACCCAACAGGCCCTCGGCCTGGTGCAGGGCGTGCTCGCCGACGACCGGCTCGCCGCGTCCCGCCTGGTGCTGGTGACCAGCGGCGCGGTGGCGGCCGGCTCCGGTGACGGGGCGATCGACCTGGTCCACGCCCCGATCTGGGGCCTGGTGCGGGCCGCCCGGCTCGAGAACCAGGACCGCTTCGTGCTGGTGGACCTGGACGACGACGAGGAGTCCCGCCGCCTGCTGCCGCTCGCGGTCGCCGGCGGCGAGCACGAGTTCGCGCTGCGCGCGGGCACCGTGCGGGTGCCCAGGCTGGCCCGGGTCGCCCGTCCGGCCGCGAGCGACGAACAGCTGCCCACAGCAGGCGAGTTGAACCCCGAGGGCACGGTGCTGATCACCGGCGCCACCGGCGGACTCGGTGCGCTGCTCGCCCGCCACCTGGTGACCGAGCGCGGCGTCCGCCACCTGCTGCTGGCCGGTCGGCGTGGCCTCGCCGCCGAGGGTGCGGCCGAACTGGTCGCCGAACTGGGTGACTTGGGCGCCGAGGTGACGATGGCGGCCTGTGACGTGGCCGACCGCGAGGAGCTGGCCGAGCTGCTGGCCCAGGTGCCCGCCGAGCATCCGCTGACGGCCGTGGTGCACACCGCCGCCGTGCTGGACGACGGCGTGATCGGCGGGCTCACCCCCGAGCGGGTCGAGCGGGTGCTGCGCCCCAAGGTGGACGCGGCGGTGCACCTGCACGAACTCACCGCGCACCTGGACCTGGACGCGTTCGTGCTCTTCTCGGCCGCCGCCGGCACGCTGGGCGGCGCGGGGCTGGGCAGCTACGGTGCGGCCAACGTCTTCCTGGACGCACTCGCCCGCCACCGCCACGCCCAGGGCCTGGCCGCGGTCTCGCTGGTCTGGGGCATGTGGGCCGAACGGCGGGGCATGGCAGGCCGGTTGAGCGAGGTGGACCTGGCCAGGTCGGCGCGCGGCGGGGTGCTCCCGATGACCGCCGAGCAGGGACTGGCCCTCTTCGACGACGCCCTCGCGGTCAGCGGCGAGCCGGTGCTGGTGCCGATGCACCTGGACCTGCGGGCGCTGCGTGCGCTGGCGACGGTGCCTGACGCGTTGCCCGGGCCGTTCCAGGGTCTGGTCCGCATGCCGGCCCGTCGTGCGGTCGCGAGCGCGGCCCCGGCCGAGGTCGAGCAGGCCACGCTGGCACAGAAGTTGGCCGGCCTGTCGACGACCGAGCAGCGACGACTGGTGCTCGATCTGGTGCGTGGCGATGTGGTGGCCGTGCTCGGCTACACCTCGGTGGAGCTGGTCGGTGCCGGGCAGGCCTTCCGCGAGCTGGGCTTCGACTCGTTGACCGCCGTCGAGTTGCGCAACCGGCTGACCGAGGCCACCGGGCTGCGGCTGCCCGCGACCCTGGTCTTCGACCACCCGACGCCCACCCTGCTGGCCGAGTTCCTGCTGGCCGAGCTGGCTCCGGCCGGCGAGCCGGCGGCGCCCCAACTCCTCGAGGAGCTCGACCGGCTGGAGGCGGCAGTCGCCTCGCTCAGCGCGGACGAGCACACCGCCGTCGCCCCTGACGACGCCGCCCACGCACAGATCGCGGTCCGCCTGCAGACCCTGCTGGCGAGCTGGAACGCCGCTCGCGGCGCCGACGAGAGCGCGGACGCGGCGGGCATCGACGAGGCCAGCGACGACGAGATCTTCGACTACATCGACAAGAAGTTCGGCAGGGGCTGAGCGGCGTGCCCGCCGTGCTCCGCACCCCCACCCCCTACCCCGACGATCCGAATGGGCAGCGCTCCGATGGCCAATGAAGACAAGCTCCGCGAATACCTCAAGCGGGTACTGAAGGACCTCGACGAGGCCCACACCCAACTGCGCGACCTGGACGAGAAGGCCCGCGAGCCGATCGCGATCGTCGCCATGAGCTGCCGCTTCCCCGGCGGTGTGCAGAGCCCGGAGGAGCTGTGGGAGTTCGTCGCCTCGGGCGGTGACGCGATCTCCGGCTTCCCGACCGACCGCGGCTGGGACATCGAGGGGCTGTACGACCCGGACCCCGACGCGCAGGGCGCCTCCTACACCCGCGAGGGCGGCTTCCTGGCAGGCATCGACGGCTTCGACGCCGCGCTGTTCGGCATCACGCCGCGCGAGGCCCTCGCCATGGACCCGCAGCAGCGCCTGCTGCTCGAGACCTCCTGGGAGCTGTTCGAGCGGGCCGGCATCGACCCGACGACGCTGCGCGGCAGCCGCACCGGTGTCTTCGTCGGCACCAACGGGCAGGACTACACCCCGGTCCTGATGCGCTCGAGCGAGAACTTCGAGGGCCACCTGGGCACCGGCAACACCGCGAGCGTGATGTCCGGGCGGCTCTCCTACACCTTCGGCCTGGAGGGCCCGGCGGTCACCGTCGACACCGCCTGCTCGGCCTCGCTGGTCTCGCTGCACCTGGCGGTGCAGGCGCTGCGCACCGGCGAGTGCACGCTGGCGCTGGCCGGCGGCATCACCGTGATGCCCAACCCGGGCACCATCATCGAGTTCAGCCGCCAGCGCGGGCTGGCCGCCGACGGCCGCTGCAAGTCCTTCGCCGGGGCGGCCGACGGCACCAACATGGCCGAGGGCGTGGGCCTGCTGCTGGTCGAGCGGCTCTCCGACGCCCGGCGCAACGGGCACCAGGTGCTCGCCGTGGTCCAGGGCAGCGCGGTCAACCAGGACGGCGCAAGCAACGGCTTGACCGCCCCCAACGGCCCGTCCCAGCAGCGGGTGATCCGGCAAGCGCTGTCCAACGCCCGGCTGACGGCCGACCAGATCGACGTGGTCGAGGGGCACGGCACCGGTACCAAGCTCGGCGACCCGATCGAGGCCCAGGCGTTGCTCGCCACCTACGGCCGGGGCCGTCCCGAGGACCGGCCCCTCTGGCTGGGCTCGGTGAAGTCCAACCTCGGGCACACCCAGGCGGCGGCCGGTGTCGCGGGCGTGATCAAGATGGTGATGGCCCTGCGGCACGGCGTGCTGCCCCGCACCCTGCACGTGGACGAGCCGAGCCCGCAGGTGGACTGGTCGGCCGGCGCGGTCGCGCTGCTGACGGAGAACCAGCCGTGGCCCGAGACCGGACGCCCGCGCCGGGCCGCGGTCTCCTCCTTCGGCATCAGCGGCACCAACGCGCACACCGTGCTGGAGCAGGCCCCCGCCGAGGACACCCCCACGGCCGCCGCCGGGCCCGCGCGCTCGCCGCATGCCGTGCTCCCGGTGCCGCTCTCCGGCAAGAGCGACGAGGCGCTGCGCGCCCAGGCGGCGCGGCTGCACGAGTTCCTGGACACCCGACCGGCTCTCACCGCGCACGAGGTGGCGCACGCGCTGGCGACCACCCGGGCGGCGCTGGACCGCCGCGCGGTCGTGGTGGCCGCAGACCGTGCCGAACTGCTCAGCGGCCTGGCGGCGTTGGCGTCCGGCTCGGCCGCCCGGCAACTGGTCCGGGGCACTGCGGGCGAGGGCAAGCTGGCCTTCCTCTTCACCGGCCAGGGCAGCCAGCGGGCGGGCATGGGCGCCGAGCTGTATCGCGCTTTCCCGGTGTTCGCGACTGCCTACGACGAGATCTGCACGGAGCTGGACCGGCACCTGGCGACGCCGCTCAAGGACGCCGACGCGCTGATCGACCAGACCGCCTACACCCAGCCCGCGCTCTTCGCGATCGAGGTCGCGCTGTTCCGCCTCCTCGAATCCTGGGGCCTGCGCCCCGACTTCCTGGCCGGGCACTCGATCGGTGAGCTGGCCGCCGCGCACGTCGCGGGCATCCTCTCGCTCGCCGACGCGGCCGAACTGGTCGCCGCGCGCGGCCGCCTGATGCAGCAACTGCCGGCCGGCGGCGCGATGGTGGCCGTCCAGGCGACCGAGGACGAGGTACTGCTGCTGCTCGACGGCCGCGAGCACGAGATCGGCATCGCCGCCGTCAACGGGCCCACCTCGGTGGTGATCTCGGGCGTCGAGGCGGTTGTTCTGGAGGTCGCCGAGGAGCTGGCCGCCGAGGGCTGCAAGACGAAGCGCCTGACGGTCAGTCACGCGTTCCACTCGCCGCTGATGGACCCGATGCTGGCCGAGTTCCGTGCCATCGCCGAGGGGTTGACCTTCAACCCGCCGCAGCTGCCGATCGTCTCCACGCTCGACCAGCAGGCCGACCTGACCTCGCCCGAGTACTGGGTCCGCCACGTCCGCGAGGCCGTCCGGTTCGCCGACGCCGTCCAGACCCTGGAGCGCCAGGGCACCCGCACCTTCCTCGAACTGGGCCCCGACGGCACCCTCACCGCACTCGGCAAGGAGAGCGCCGGCAACGGCATCTTCGCGCCCGTGCTGCGCCGCGACCGTCCCGAGACCCAGGCGGTGATCCGGGCGCTCGCCGAGGCGCACGCCAGTGGCATCGGCGTCGACTGGTCGGCCTTCTTCGCCGGCAGCGACGCCCGCCGGGTCGACCTGCCCACCTACGCCTTCCAGCGCCGCCGCTTCTGGCCCGAGGAGGCAGCGGACGAGCAGCCGGCGCCGCTCGCCGTGGACGAGCAGTTCTGGGCCGCCGTCCAGAGCGAGGACCTGGCCGCGCTGCTCGCCACCCTGGGCCTGGACGGCGACCAGCCGCTCAGCGCGGCGCTGCCCGCGATGTCCTCCTGGTTCCAGAGCCGGCACGAAGGGCAGCCCGCGGCGGCGCCGACCACCACCACGGACCGGGCCGCCGAGCCGGAGATGACAGACCCGGACGACGCCGACGCCCCGCTGGCGGTCCGCCTGGCGCGGATGGCCGAGTTCGAGCGCGAGAGCGTGGTCCTCGCCCTGGTCCGGACCGAGGCGGCGTTCATCCTCGGCTTCGGCGGACCGGAGGAGATCGAGCCCGGCCAGGCGTTCAAGGACCTCGGCGTGGACTCGCTGCTGGCGGTGCTGCTGCGCGACGGCCTGGCGGATGCCACCGGCCTGTCGCTGCCCGCCTCGCTGGTCTTCGACCAGCCGACGCCGGCCCTGCTCGCGGCCTACCTGCGCAAGGAACTGCTGGCCGGCGGCGAGGACCCGGACAGCGCGGTGACCGAGGAGCTCGACCGGCTGGAGGCCGCGCTGGCCGCGAGCACCCCCGACGGCGTCACCCGGGCCCGGCTGCAGATGCGCCTGAACGCCCTGGCCGCCCGGCTCGGCGAGGCCCAGCAGCCTGCGGCGGAGGCCGCCTCGGCCGACGCCGACCAGGCGGAGATCGACGGTCTCGACGAGGCCTCGGACGAGGAGCTGTTCGCCTTCATCAACGACCTCGCCTGAGCTGCCCGTCGGTCCGGCTGCCCATGGGGGCGGCCGGACCGACGGTCTCGGCGCGGTTGGCTCAGTCTCAGTTGACCTGGCGCCGCGCCAAGACCCCTCGGGACATCTCGACGTCACTCTGCCCCATCATTCACGGGCGGCCCCGGGGAGATCCGGGCCGCGATCGGCAGCTCCGAGCCGGCGGACGCCGCGCCACCCGGCTGGGGGATCACCGGTCGTGGTGGGTCGGCTGCGCGGCTTTGCTTGGTGGGTGGATGCCCGGTCGGCCGACCGGGCATTCGCGCAGTGAGCAGAGAGCACAGCGAGAACCGGGAGTCCGCCATGTCGTCCACGGGTGCCGAGCCGCCGTCCGAGCGCCCGAACGATGACGAGCTGGCGGAACTCCGGCGGCGGGTGGCCCAGTTGGAGACCACGACCGCACCGGAGGCCCCATCGCACCACCGGCTGCGGACCACCGGGTCGGTGCTGCTGATCATCATCGCCTCGGTGCTGTCGCTGCTGTCCGTGCTCTCCGTCTGGGCACAGGACCAGGTGACGGACACCGATCGCTTCGTCGCCACCATGGCGCCGCTGGCGCGCGACCCCCAGGTCCAGGCCGCGGTCTCCGACCGGGTGACCACCGTGGTCGTGCAGCAGATCAACGTCCCCGGCCTGGTGAACCAGCTCTCCCAGGCCGCCGCCCAGAACGGCGTCCCGCCGCAGGCCGCCAATCTGATCAACGGGCTCAGCGGCCCGATCGGCAGCGGTCTGAACAGCCTCGTCGGCGCAGCGGTCGACCGGGTCGTCACCAGCGACGCGTTCGCGTCGATCTGGGCCAACGCCATCCGCGCCGCCCACTCCTCGATCGAGAAGGCGCTCACCGGCCAGGGCGGCGGCGCCATCCAGCTCACGAACAACGAGGTCAACATCGACCTCGGGCCGGTGATCGACCAGGTGAAGGCCCAGCTGGTCAGCTCGGGATTCTCGCTCGCCGGCAGTATCCCGACCGTGCACACCCAGTTCACCGTCTTCGCGTCGCCGCAGATCGCCAAGATCAGGTCGGGCTTCCGGCTGCTGCAGATCCTCGGCAACTGGCTCCCGGTCATCGCGGTGCTGGTCGCGGCCGGGGGCGTCTACCTCGCCTGGAACCGGCGCAGAGCGCTGATCGGGGCGGCCCTCGGGATCGCGGCGGCGATGCTGCTGCTCGGGGTCGCACTGGCCGTCTTCCGCTCCTACTTCCTGGACCAGCTGCCCACCGACGCCTCCCCGGCGGCGGCCGGCGCCGTCTACGACGCGCTGGTGCACTTCCTGCGGCAGGCGGTGCGGTCGGTCGGCGTGCTGGCGATGCTCGTGGCGCTCGGGGCCTTCCTGATCGGCCCGTCCCGCGTCGCGACGACCGTGCGTGAAGCGGGCAGCGCCGGGGTCGGCGGGGTTCGCCGGGTCGCGGAGTCGATCGGGTTCCGTGCCGGACCGGTCGAGCCGTTCGTCCGCCGTCACAAGCGCTGGATCGGGATCGCGATTCTGCTGATCGCCGCCGCGATCTTCATCACGGTGGATCATCCGACGGGCCTGGTCATCATCTGGTTCGCCGTCGCGGTGCTGGCCGCGTTCGGGATCCGCGAGTTCCTGGCTCCGGGCCCGGGCCTGGCACAGCCGGGCATTGCCCCGCAGCCCGACAGCGACCCGCAGCCGGGCACAGGCCCGCAGCCCGGCACCGGTACCGAGGACGGCTGAGCTGCCCGTCCGGCGCGCCCGTCAGGACCTGGCGCCTCACCTGCTGTGCCGCAGCACCCACAGCGCGCCACGGTCGGCCGCCGCGCACCGCCGCCGCACCTTGTGCCGCCGGGTCCGGCCGACCCGGACCGTCGGGGTGAGCGCCGAGCACCCGAAACCGCCCCGGGTCGGCGCCACGGCGACGTGACTCGGCACCAGCGTCGGGCGCGCCGACCCCGGCGAGAACGTCTCGTTCATCGTCTCTCCCACGCAAACGGTGGTCTGTCTTCTCTTCTACTCTGCTGCCTCCTCGATGTCATCACCTGTCCTGTCCTGCGCCGCGCTTCGCGAGGCCACTCGAGGACCGGCAGGGGGTCGGACCCCGCTCGCATGGTCGTTGGTGGAAGTGGACAGAGGTAGGTGCATGACAACCCGAATATCCCGCCGACCGGCGATCGATCCGGCGGACCTCGCGATGGTCGCCGAGGCCACCGAGCTCATCCGCTCCGCCGACCTCACGGACGTCCTCACCGAGCTGCTGCCGGCCGTCGCCTCGGCGGAGCGCGCCGATCTGGCGGCGCACTGCACGCTGATCCACGCGGCGGTCGCGGTCTTCACCCGCTCGCCCGACCGACTGCCCGAGGCGCTTCGCTCCTGGGGCCTGCCGGTCGGCGAGCCGGCCCCGAGCGTGGTGGTCCGGCAGCGACTGGCCGAGCGCTACGGCCTGGACCCGGCGCGACTGGAGGTCGACATCCTGCGGGCCCCGGTCGCCGCGGCCGACGGGAGCGCGCGGGAGCTGGAGATATTCGCCGTGGCGGTGCCGGCGGGATCGGGCCTCGATCGGGTCGCCGAGCGGGAACGGGCCGAAGCCAACGAGGCCCACCTCGCGCTCCGGGTGACCCGGCCGGACGGTGTCGTGCTGCACGGGCTGCGGGCACTGCTGGTGGACCGGGGGGAGCTGCTGCCCGACGGCGGCGGCTACAACGCCCACGAGGACGGCACCGTCCTCTACTTCCGCAGCGGCGCGCCCGGTCCGAGGGCGGGGGAGCGGGTCCGACACCGGCGGCTGGAACTGCACGCCCGAGGCTGCCACCCCGCCGTGCTGGCCGCCCACCTGCGGGCCCGGGCCCCCGAGCCGGAGCGGCGGTTGCTGGAGCTGATGACCGGCGCCTGGACCACCCAGACGATCGCCACGGCGGCTGCGCTCGGCATCGTCGACGCACTGCCGCCGGGCGACGGACCGGCGCTGCACGCAACGGAGTTGGCCCACCGGACCGGGACGGATCCGGACGCGCTGGGCCGGCTGCTGCGGCACCTCGCGGCGCTGCGGATCGCGGCTGCGGAACCGGCACCGGTACCGGTACCGGTACCGGAGGATGGGGCCGCGGCGCCGGAGGAGCAAACTGCCGTGCCGGACACCGGTACCCCCGCCTACCGGCTCGGGCCGCTCGGCGTGCCGCTGCGCGCCGACGCCGCGCACAGCCTGCGCCCGCTCGCGCTGCTCTACGGCGGCCCCTTCTACCGCTCCTTCGGCGAGTTGGTGTACTCGGTGCGCACCGGACAGGAGGCGTTCCAGCACGTCTTCGGCCAGGGCCATTTCGAGCACTTCGCCCAAGACACCACCCTGGCCGCCCTGTTCGACGGCGCGATGGCCGCCAGCGCCCCGATGTTCGCCCCGGTGGCCGAGGCGGTGGCCGCGTCCGGCGCCCGGACGGTCGTCGATGTGGCCGGTGGTGACGGTGCGTTGCTCGCCCGGGTGCTGACCGCCGCCCCGCACGCCCGAGGCGTCCTGCTGGAACGCGAGCACGCCGCGGCGGCCGCTCGGGACCGGCTGGCTGCCGCCGGGCTGCTCGACCGGTGCGAGGTGGTGGTCGGCGACTTCACCCGGGCGGTGCCCGGTGGCGGCGACAGCTACCTGCTCTCGCGGGTGCTGCACGACTGGGACGACGCGCGCTGCGTGGAGATCCTGCGGCGCTGCGTGGCAGCGATGCCCGAGCACGCCGAACTTCTGCTGGTGGAACGGCTGTTGCCCGAGGAGGACGGAGCGGCGCCGGACCAGGGTGTCTCGCTGGCGGTCGCCTGGGACGTGCACATGCTCTGCAACGTGGGCGGCCGGGAGCGGACCGCCGACCACTACCGGCGGCTGCTGGCGGCGGCGGGCCTGTCCCTGGTGGCCGTCAGCCCGCTGCCGCTGGACGGCTTCCTGCTCCGGGCCCGCCGCGGGCCGGACGACGGGGACTTGGCGACGGCCGCGGGCGACGGCGACCCGGCGACGGCGGCCGCGTGACCGTGATCACCGGGGACTACCTCGTCGAGGTTCCCGATGAGACGGCCCAACGCTCCACGCTGACCGCAACCCTGCCCGCACTCTTCGACGCGGTGGCCGGCCGGCTCGGCGAGGCGGTCGCGGTGCACGGCGGCGGCCGCGCGTACAGCTGGTCCCGGTGGCGGGCCGAGTCGTCCGCGCTGGCCGCCGGCCTCCAGCAGTACGGCATCGGTGTCGGCGACGTGGTGGCCGTCCAACTGCCCAACTGCTGGGAGTTCCTGGTCACCCACGTGGCGGTGGCCGAGCTCGGCGCGGTGCTGCTCCCGTTGCACCTGGCCCTGGGGGAGCGGGAGGTCGCCTCGCTGCTGGCCCGGGCGCGGGCCAGGGCCCTGGTGCGGGTGGCCGAGCCCGCGACCCCGGGTGGCGCCCCCGAGCCCCGCCCGCCGGCCGGGCCGCCGCCGCTCGAACGGCTGCTGCTGGTCGGGCCGGAGTCGGGCGCCGGGGACCTCGCCGAACTGATCCGCCGGCACCTCGGTGCCCGGCCGAGGCCGACGGTGGTGACGCCGGACCTCCCCTTCGTCCTGATGCCGTCCTCCGGCACCACCTCCGCGCGGCCCAAACTCTGCCTGCACGCGCACGGTGGCCTGCTCGCCAACGCCGCGGCGGTCGCCGAGTACGGCCGGGCCGCCGCGGACGACGTGCTGGTCAGCGCCAGCCCGTTCAGCCATCTCTTCGGCCTGCTCTCCGTCCACCTCAGCCTGTTCACCGGCGGGCGGCAGGCGCTGCTGCCGCGCTGGGACGTGGCCGCCTTCGGGCGGCTGGCCGGGGCCGGCGGCGCGAGCGTGCTGTTCGCCGTGCCCGCGCAGTTGCGTGACCTGGTGCGGGCGGGCGGCGTCGTCTCGAGCACCCTGCGGGAGGTCAGGACCGGCGGCGCGGCCGTGCCCGCCGAACTGGTCACCCGGATCCGCGAGGTGCTCGGTGCACGAACGGTCGTGCAGTGGGGCATGTCCGAGCTGGGCGCGGGCACCGTCACCGGACCGGACGACCCGCCCGAGGTGGCGGCCGGCAGCATCGGCCGGCCGCTCCCCGGCGCCCGGGCCCGAGTGGCCGGACCGGACGGCACACCGTGCGGCGACGGGGAGACCGGTGAACTCCAGTACCGCGGCCCGTCCTTGTTCCGCGGCTACCTCGACGATCCGCAGGCCACCCGCGCGGCCTTCACCCCGGACGGCTGGCTGCGCACCGGCGACCGCGCCCGGCGCGACCCGGACGGCACCTTCGGCTACCGGGGCCGGCACGCCGAGCTGATCAACGTGGGCGGGCTGAAGTTCACCGCCTCGGAGGTCGAGACGGTGCTCGGCGGCCTGCCCCAGCCGCAGGCCCTCGCGGTGGCCGCCCGGCCCGACGACCGGCTCGGCGAGTACCCGGTGCTGCTGGCCGAGCTCCGCGCCGGGTGCACGTTGGAACTCGCGCAGGTGCACGCCTGGTTGGCCGGCGCCGGGGTCGCCCCGTACAAGTGGCCGTTGGAGCTGCTGATCGTCGACCGGATCCCGGTGACGCCGACCGGCAAGGTGGCGCGGGGGCGGCTCGCCCCACTGCTGGAGGGCGGTGCGCCGGCGCGCCCCGCTCCGCCTGCTTCGGCGAGCCTGGACGCCGTGCTCGCGATGGTCGAGGCCGAGGTCGCCGCAGTCACCGGGCGGCCGGCCGAGGGTGTGCCACCGGCGGACGGCGGGGCCGGCCCGCGAACGCCGTTCCGGGAGCTGGGCCTGGACTCCGCCGGCGCTGTCCGGCTAGCGGCGCGGCTCGCCGACCTGACCGGACGGCCGCTGCCGAGCACCGCGGCGTTCGACCACCCGTCCCCTCGGGAGCTGGCCCGGCACATCCTCGCGGCGGCCGGACCCGACCCGTCCCCGGCCTCCTCCGTCTCCCCGGCGGGGTCCCCAGGCCCGGAGTCCGGCGCTGATCCGGTCGTGATCACCGGTATCGGCTGCCGCTTCCCCGGCGGGGTCGACTCACCCGAGGACCTCTGGCGGCTGCTCGCCGAGGGCCGGGAGACGGTCGGCGGCTTCCCCACGGACCGGGGCTGGGACCTCGACCGGCTCCACCACCCGGAGCCGGGCAGGGCAGGTCGCACCACCGCGCGCGGCGGCAGCTTCCTCGCCGACGCCGGCGCCTTCGACGCCGCCTTCTTCGGCATCTCGCCACGCGAGGCGCTGGGCATGGACCCGCAGCAGCGCCTGCTGCTCGAAACCGGCTGGGAGGCGCTGGAGCGGGCGGGGATCGACCCCGCGACCCTGCGCGGCACGGCGGCCGGGGTGTACCTGGGCCTGATGGCCGCCGACTACGCGCCGCGGCTGACCGAGGCACCCGAGCTCTACGACGGCCAACTGCTCACCGGCAACGCTTCGAGCGTGGCGTCCGGGCGGCTCGCCTACCTGCTCGGGCTGACCGGGCCGGCCCTCACCGTGGACACCGCCTGCTCCTCCTCCCTGGTCGCCCTCCATCTCGCCGTCCAGGCGCTGCGCCGTGGCGAGGTGGACCTCGCCATCACCGGCGGGGCGACGGTGATGGCCACCGCGGCCTCCTTCGTCGACTTCGCCCGGCAGCGGGCGCTGGCCTCCGACGGGCGGTGCAAGGCCTTCGCCGCCGACGCCGACGGCGCGGGCTGGGGGGAGGGGGCCGCGGTGCTGGTCCTGGAGCGGCTCTCGGACGCCCGCGCGCACGGCCACCCGGTGCTCGCGGTGGTCGCCGGGTCCGCGGTGAACCAGGACGGTGCCAGCAACGGGCTCACCGCACCCAGCGGGCCCGCCCAGCAGCAGGTGATCCAGCTGGCCCTGGCCGACGCGGGTCTGACGCCGGATCAGATCGATGTCGTGGAGGCGCACGGTACCGGCACTCCGCTGGGCGACCGGGTCGAGGCGGGCGCGCTGACCGCCGTGTTCGGTCCGGACCGGGCACCCGAACGCCCGCTGCGGCTCGGGTCGGTGAAGTCGAATCTCGGCCACACCCAGGCGGCGGCCGGGGCCGCGGGGCTGATCAAGATGGTGCTCGCGCTGCGGCACGAGCTGCTGCCCCGCACCCTTCACGTCGACGGGGCCGCCCTGCCGACCGACCCGTCGGCCGGCGAAGTGACCCGGGCCGTGAGGCTGCTGCACGCGGCGCGGCCCTGGCCCGGCTCGGTCCGGCCGCGGCGCGCCGGGATCTCGGCCTTCGGGATCAGCGGGACCAACGCCCACGTGATCCTCGCCGAGCCGCCTGCGCCGTCGAGTCCGCCTGCGCCTGCGCCGGCGGTGTCGGGGGCGCGGGCGGGCCGGCCGGTGCCCTGGGTCCTGTCGGCGCGCAGCCCCGAGGCGCTGCGCGCGGCGGCGGTGCGGCTCGCCGCGGCCATCGGGACGGATCCGGCCCCCGCTCCGGCCGCGGTCGGGGCCGCTCTGGTCCGGTCGCGGCCCTGCTACGAGCACCAGGCTGTCGTCGTCGGGCGGGAGCGGGACGGCCTGCGGGCCGGGCTGGCCGCTGTCGCGTCAGGGCACTGGTCGGCGGACGTGGTCCAGGTCCGCAGCGCGGGGGAGGGACGCAGTGCGGGAGAGACAGGCGGCGCGGGAGAGGGCCGGACGGTCTTCGTGTTCCCCGGCCAGGGCGCGCAGTGGCCCGGCATGGCCGCCGACCTGCTGGACGCCTTCCCGGCCTTCGCCCACTCCATCGCGCAGTGCGAGCGGGCGTTCGCGCCGCACGTCGACTTCTCGCTCGGGGCGGTGCTGCGCGCCGAACCCGACGCGCCCCCGCTGACGCGCGACGACGTCGCCCAGCCGGCGCTCTTCGCCGTGATGGTCTCGCTCGCCGCGCTCTGGCGCTCCTTCGGCGTCCACCCGGACGCGGTGGTGGGGCACAGCCAGGGCGAGATCGCCGCCGCCCACGTGTCCGGCGCGCTCACGCTGGCGGACGCGGCCCGGGTGGTGGCGGTCCGCGCGCGGGCGGTGCGGCGGTTGGCGCCCGGCCGGATGGCGGCGGTGGGCCTGCCCGCCCGGGAGGTCGGCGGCCTGCTGGCCCGGCGCCCCGGTCTGGCGGTGGCGGCGGAGAACTCGCCACGGTCCACCGTGATCGCCGGCGGCGTCGAGGACGTCGAGGAGTTGGTCGCCGAGCTCACCGGGCGGGGCGTCCCGGCCCGGGTGCTGCCGGTCAGGTACGCCTCGCACTCCGCGGCGGTCGAAGAGTTGGCGGCGGAGTTGGCCGGGAGCCTGGCCGGCATCGTCGCCCGCCCGGGCAGCGTGCCGTTCTTCTCCACGGTCGGGGCGCTCGAACCGCTCGGGCCGGTCGGCGCGTTCGAACCGGGCCCGCTGGACACCACCCGCCTGGACGCCGAGTACTGGTACCGCAACCTGCGGCAGCCGGTCCGGCTGCACGATACGGTCCGGGCCCTGCTGGAACGGGGCCACCGCAGGTTCGTCGAGATCAGCCCGCACCCGGTGCTGGTCCAGGCCGTCGAGGAGACGGCGGAGGCCGCCGGTATCACCGCGGCGGCGGTCGCCACCCTGCGCCGGGCGGCGGACGGCCCGCACCGGTTCCTGCTGTCGGCGGCGGAAGCGCAGCTCAGCGGCGTACCGGTCGACTGGGCGGCCGCGTTCACCGGGGTGGAGCACGGCCATGTCGACTTGCCGACCTATCCGTTCCAGCGGCAGCGCTACTGGCTGACGGTCGATCGGTCCACCGGCCGGCCCGGGCCCGCACCCGAAGTGCCCGGCGCCGAGAGACCACACGCGGCGGAGTCCGAGCCGGATGTGCTGGCCGTGGTGCTGGCCCACACGGCCGCCGTGCTCGGCCACCCCGAGGGGGCCAGGCTGCCTGCTGACGTCGCCTTCCAGGAGCTGGGTGCGGGGTCGATGGCCGCCGTCGAACTCCGCGCTCGGCTGGGCGGTGAGCTCGGTCTGGCGCTGTCGGCCACCGCCGTCTTCGACCACCCGACGCCCCGGCGGCTCGCCGCCCACCTGGTGGAGCGGCGCCATCGGCCCGCCGCCACAGCCTCCGCCGCCGCCACAGCCTCCGCCGGCGCCACACCCTCCACCGGCGCGCCGCTCGACGGCGAACTGCCTGACGGCCTGGACGCCCTGTACCGCCACGCCTGCCGCAGCGGCCTCGGTACGGTCGCCGCCGACCTGCTGCGGACCGTTTCGCGGCTGCGGCCGTCCTTCGCCGGCGACGTGGCGGCCGAGCACGCACCGGTCGCCGTCCGCCTGCCCGGTCAGGCGACTGGGCGGATGGCCGGTCAGGCGGCCGGGGTGGACCGACGGGCGCCCGTGCTGCTCTGCCTGCCGTCGGTGTTGCCCACCGGAGGTCCGCACGAGTACACGGAGCTGGCCCGCCATCTCGGCACGTGGGAGACGGCGGTGCTCCCCCAACCTGGTTTCCTCCCTGGAGAGTTGGTGCCACAGGACCTGGCTGCGCTGATCGCCGCTCATGCCGAGGGTGCGCTGCGGCACGCCGGCGCCGCGCCCGTCCTGCTGTGCGGCCACTCCTCGGGTGGGCTCATCGCCCAGGCGCTCGCGCAGCATCTGGAGCGACTCGGGCGGCCGGCGGCCGGTGTCGTGCTGCTCGACACGCCCTGGCCGGACCGGGGCTTCCAGGCCGACACTCTGCCCGCCGTCCTGGCCCTGCTGGCCGACCGGCCCGGCGCGCTCGCCGCCGAGCCCGTCAATCCGACCCGGCTGACCGCGACCGGCGCCTACCTGCGGCTGCTGGACGGCCGCACCCCTGGCGCGGTGTCCACGCGGACCCTGCTGGTCCGGGCCGAACGGCCGTTGGACGGAGTCGGCGCCCTCACCTCGTGGGCACTTCCGCACGTCCGGGCCGACGTTCCGGGCGACCACTTCACCATGCTGACCGAGCACGCGGCCCTGGTGGCCCGGGAGATCGACTCCTGGGCCGCCGCCGGGCCGCCGGGTGGTCCCACCCTCCCCGAGGAGCCCGCCCCGTGAGCACCGACCTCGACGGCGACGCCGCCGATCGCCACGCCGCTGATCGCGACGCCGCTGACCGTGACGCCCTGGCCGTCGCGATCCTGCGGGCCGGCGCCGGTCGCCCCGACGTCTCGCCCTATCCGGCGCTGCGCCGCATCACCGCTGAACTCGGCGGCGGCGAAGCCCTGCTGGCCACCGACCAGGCCAGGCTGAGAGCGCTGCTCGAAGTCACCGCCGCCGCCGATCCCCGGCTGTTCCACGTGATGTTCCTGCACCACTGCATGACCATCGGTGCAGCGCTGGACTACGGCGCGCTCGCCGCCGACGTCGCCGAGCTCGCCCAGGGCCGCTCGATCGGTGCGGCCTTGATGACGGAGCTGGGCCGGGGCAACAGCAGCGCCGGCATCCGGACCGAAGCCGTCCTGGACCGGGCGAGCGGCGAGTTCGTGCTGCACACGCCGGCGGCCGGGGCGGCCAAGTACCCGCCCAACGTGGGGGAACAGGGGCTCTCCCGGCTCGCGGTGGTGAGCGCCCGGCTGCGGGTGGACGGCACTGATCGGGGCGTCTTCCTCTTCCTGGTGGCGCTCAGGGACGAGCACGGGCCGGCGGCCGGGGTGACCATCGGGCGCCGCCCGCCCACCGCGCTGCTGCCGCTGGACTACGCCACCGTGCGGTTCGACGGCGTCCGGGTGCCCGGTCACCGCTGGCTGGCCGACGGCGCAGGCTTCGAGGCCGACGGCGGCTTCCACGATCCGACCGGCGGGCCGGAGCAGCGCACCCGCCGCAGTCTGGCGATGAGCCGTTTCGCCTGGGGTGCGGTCACCGCCGGGCTCGCCGCGGCCGCCCGGGCGGCCGTTGCCATCTCCCTGTCACACGCCCTGCGGCGAATCACCACCGACCGAGCGGCCGGCGACCGGCCGGCCCTCGAACTCCTGCACCAACAAAGGCTGTTGTTCGGTGCGGCCGCTGCCGCGCAGACGGCCACCGTGCTGGCTCGCCGGGCGACGGCGGCCTGCTGGCGGATCCCCCCGGGTGGTGGCCGGGGCAGCGGCCCGCCGGCCGAGGTGATGCGCGGACTCGCGCTGACCAAGGCGGGCGTCGACCGGCTCGCCGACCAGGCGGTGGCCCGCTGCCGCTCGGCGGCCGGTGCGCTCGGCTTCTTCTCGGAGAACCGGTTGATCGAGTATCAGGCGTTGACCATGGCTTTCCACTCGGCGGGCGGCGACAACCGGCTGATCCTGCTGGACGCCGCCCGGGCCATGGCCGAATCGCTCGCCTACCGTCCGCCGGCCGAGAACGAGGCCGAGGAGGAGGAATTCTGCGCCCTCTTCCGGGCTCGCGAACGTTTGCTGCACGCCCAGTTGACGGACCGTCTGAGTGCCTCCGAGGACGCGGGTGTGGCGCCCACCCAGGCCTGGGACGACCACTCGGGCCTGGCGCTGCTCTTCGCCGAGGCCCACCTGGCCCGCACCACCGCCGAGACCCTGGAAACCGCTGCCTTGGAGGCCGCCGAGGCCCCGGCTGGAGCGTTGCTGCGCGACCTCGGCCGGTACGGCGCGCTGGAGGAGGTCTCCGTGAACGTCGGCTGGTTCCTGACCGAGGGACTGCTGACCCCCGCTCAGGCCCGAGCGCTGCCGGACCGGCTCGACGCGCTGTGTCGGCGCCTGCTGCCCCGAGTCGGCGAACTGGTCGAGTTGATGGCGACGCCCCGAGCCGCCCTGCTGGGTCCGCTCGCCGCGCCGGACTACGTCGAGGCGTTGACCTGACCTCTGACCCCTGACCTCTGACCCCTGCCCCCTGACGCCCGGAACCCGACGCCTGAACCGGTCCACCGTGCACCAACGTGGCGTAGTCCAGCCCGTGTAGCCGCCGGAGGCTGAGATCCGGGCAATCTCTTCGTAGTCTCTCGATATCGGAACGTTTGACGTCGAATCGGGGGCGAACGTAGGGGACCGTGTGCCGACCCGTGTCGGCCAGGCCTGCGCGCGCCGACGTGCTCCGGAGCGGTGGGGGGCGGCTTTCGCCTGCCCGTCGCCGCTTCACATTCCACTGACTGGGGAACCTTCATGACCACCGTCAACAAGCTCGTTCAGGTCGCCGGGATCATCGATGCCGACGAGGCCGAGATGGTCATCGGCGAGGGGGCGGACTGGATCGGCTTCGCGCTGCGCCTGCCGTCCGGCCGGGATGACATCGCCGAGCAGGATGCCGCCCTGATCATCAAGGGACTCGAGGCTCCGCACGCGGGCGTGCTGATCAGCTATCTGACGGATGCTCAGGAGGTCAGCGACTTCTGCTCCGAGCTCGGCGTCGTCGCGGTCCAGCTGCACGGTGAGGTGGCGACCGAGCAGTTGAGCCGGCTCAAGGAGCTGCGTCCCGAGCTGTTCGTGCTGAAGTCGCTGGTGGTCAAGGCGGACAACCTCGACGAGCTGCTCCAACTCGTCGACGACACCCACCCGTTCGTCGACATGTACATCACGGACACCTTCGACCCGAAGACCGGCGCCAAGGGCGCCACCGGCCTGACTCACGACTGGAACGTCTCCGCCGAACTGGTCCGCCGCTCCCCGAAGCCGCTGATGCTGGCGGGCGGCCTGAATCCCGAGAACGTCGCCGACGCGATCCGCGCCGTCCGGCCCGCCGCCATCGATGCCCACACCGGGCTCGAGGGCCCGGACGGCCGCAAGGACCGTGCAAAGGTCGTCAAGTTCATCGCGGAGGCGCGCGGTGCCTTCGCCGAGATCGGCTGATCCGCTCGGTGTTCCGTCAAGTCGCGATCTCGACCACCGAGGAGGTAAAGCCGTGAGCGCCGAACAGCACGTCCATCTGCTCCCGCAGACGAACGAGCTCCGCGTCATGCATACGATCATCCGCGACAGGGAGTGCACGCAGGAGGACTTCCGGTTCTACTCGCGGCGCATCATCCGCCATCTGCTCGAAGCCGGGATGGACCTGCTGCCGTTCGAGCAGCGGGAGGTCACCACCCCGGCGGGCGCCACGTACCCGGGGCTGGAGTTCGGGACCAAGGTGTGCGCGGTGCCGGTGATCCGGGCCGGCGAGGCGATGGAAGGCGAACTGCTGGAGGTCGAACGGGGCATCCGGATCGGCAAGATCCTCATCCAGCGCGACAAGCGGACCAAGTTGCCGCGGCTGTACTACAAGGAGCTGCCCGACGACATCGCCGAGGGCCATGTGCTGCTGCTGGAGCCGATGTTGGCCACCGGCGGCTCGGCGCTGGCGGCCATCGACGTGCTGCTGGAGGCGGGCGTGCCGGAGGAGAAGATCATCATGATCAACTTCCTCTCCTCACCCGAGGGGCTGCGACGGGTCCTCGTCGAGCGGCCCGGGGTGCAGCTCGTCACCAGTGCGATCGAGGACCGGCTCAACGAGCACGCGTTCATGATCCCCGGAATCGGTGACTTCGGTGACCGGTTCTTCGGCACCACGGATTCCGGAGCCGTGAAATGAGCAATCAGCTGAGCAGTCAGCGTCTCGCGACCACCTCCGCCGTCACCGCGCTCGCCCCCCTCGTCTGGGGGTCGACCTACCTGATCACCACCGAGTTCCTGCCGTCCGACAAGCCGTTGCTGGCCTCCACCCTGCGCGCCCTGCCGGCCGGGCTGATCCTGCTGGGGTTCACCCGGGTGCTGCCCAAGGGCATCTGGTGGTGGCGGGCGGTGGTGCTCGGCGTGCTGAACATCGGCGCGTTCTTCTACTTCCTCTTCCTGGCCGCCTACCACCTGCCCGGCGGGGTGGCGGCGCTGGTGATGAGCATCCAGCCGATGATCGTGCTGCTGCTCGGCGCCGTGCTGCTGCGCGAGAAGATCCTGCCCCAGCACATCGTCTCCTGCGTGCTGGGCGCGGTCGGGGTCGCGCTGCTGGTGCTCGAACCGAAGGCCGGCCTGGACGGCATCGGGGTGGTGGCCGGTCTGCTCGGCGCGCTCTGCATGGCCTCCGGCATCGTGCTGGTCAAGCGCTGGGGCCGGCCCGAGGGCGTCACCGTGTTGACCTTCACCGGCTGGCAGCTCACCGTCGGCGGTGTCCTGCTGCTGCCGATCACCCTGGCCACCGAGACCCTGCCCGACCACCTCAGCTGGAAGAACATCGGCGGCTTCGCCTACCTGGGCATCATCGGGGCGCTGATCGCCTACGCCCTCTGGTTCCGCGGCCTGGCCCGACTGCCCGCGCTGGCGGCCTCGTTCCTCTCGTTCGCCTCGCCGCTGTGCGCGACCGTCCTCGGGTACCTGTTCCTGCACCAGTCGCTGCGCCCGCTCCAACTGCTCGGCGGGGTCGCCGTGATCGGCGCCGTGGTCATCGCCCAGCCCCGCCGTGGCCGGGCCGCGCGGCCCGGTGCGCCGCAGCCCGCGACGGAGCCTGCAGCACAGCCCGCGCCGCTCCAGCAGAGTCCCACGGGCGGCACCACCACCCCACCCGTTCCGACCGAGGGAATCCGATGAGCACCACCATCGCGATCGTCTACAGCGAAGAGGTCCGCGAGGCGCTGCACGAGCGCCGCCCGGTGGTGGCGTTGGAGTCCAACGTCATCACGCACGGCCTGAAGTACCCGCACAACGCCGAGACCGCGCAGCAGGTCGAGGCCGCCGTCCGGAAGGGCGGCGCGGTCCCGGCGACGATCTGCATCGAGGACGGCGCGATCCGGGTCGGCATGACCGGCCCCGACATCGAGCGGTTCGCCTCCCAGGCCGGGATCCCCAAGGTCTCCAGCCGCGACCTGCCCGTGGTGCTGGCCGGCGGTGGCCGCGGCGCGACCACCGTCGCCTCCTCGCTCGTCGCCGCCGAGCTGGCCGGCATCCCGTTCTTCTCCTCCGCCGGGCTCGGCGGGGTGCACCGGGGAGCGGAGACCACCATGGACATCTCCTCGGACCTGATCCAGCTCACCCGCTCGAAGGTCGCGGTGGTCTGCGCCGGCGCGAAGATGATCCTCGACCTGAAGCTGACGATGGAGTACCTGGAGACCCAGTGCGTGCCGGTGATCTCCTACGGGTCGGATGACTTCCCCGCGTTCTACTGCGCGTCCAGCGGCATCCGCTCACCCCACCGGATCGACGACGAGGACCAGATCGCCAAGGTGGTCGGCACCCACTGGGCCGCCGGGCACCCCGGTGGCGTGGTGATCACCGCGCCGCCGCGCGACGAGGACGCGGTCGACCCGGCCGTGGCCGAGGCAGCCATCGACGACGCGCTCGCCCAGGCCGAGCGGGACGGCGTCACCGGCCAGGGCCTGACGAAGTACCTGATGCACGCGGTCGACCGGGCCACCGGCGGCCGCACCGCGCAGGCCAACATGGCGGTCCTCATCTCGACGGCCGAGGTCGGCGGGCGGCTGGCCGCCGCCTACACCCGCCACCTGTCCGACCAGTCCTGACCCACCGCTTCCCGCACCCACCGCTTCCTGCACCCACCGTTCGAGAAGGCGTACTCAGATGACCTCGCTGTTCGATTCCGCCACCTTCGGCAAGATCGCCCTGAAGAACCGGCTCGTGATGGCGCCGATGTCCCGCAACCGGGCCACGCCGCGCGGCAACGCCACCGAGCTGATGGCCGAGTACTACAGCCAGCGCGCCTCGGCCGGCCTGATCATCACCGAGGGCATCCAGCCCTCCCAGGTCGGCCAGGGCTACCTCAACTCGCCCGGCCTGCACGAGCCCGAGCAGGTGCGCAGCTGGCGGGCCGTCACCGATGCCGTGCACGCCAAGGGCGGCCGGATCGTGGCCCAGCTCATGCACGCCGGCCGGATCGGCCACCCCTCGCTGTACGAGAGCGCGCACCAGTCCGTCGCCCCGTCCGCGATCGCCGCCAGCGGCCAGAACTACACCCCGGACGGCCCGCAGGACTACCCGGTCCCGCGCGAGCTGACCCTCGCCGAGATCACCGCCACCATCGAGGACTTCGTCACCGCCGCCCGCAACGCCGTCGAGGCCGGGTTCGACGGCGTGGAACTGCACGCGGGCAACGGGTTCCTGCCGCACCAGTTCCTCGCCGAGAACACCAACCGGCGCACCGACGGCTACGGCGGTTCGATCACCAACCGGATCCGCTTCACCGTCGAGGCCACCGAGGCCGTCGTCGCCGCGATCGGCAACGAGCGCACCAGCATCCGGGTCTCGCCGGCCAACCCCTACAACGACATCGCCGAGGGCGACACCGAGGCGCTGTACGCCGCGCTGATCCCGGCCCTGCCGGAGCTGGCCTTCCTGGAGGTCTGCGAGATCGTCAACCGCCCGGCCACCCGCGAGATCCGGGTCCTGTGGCAGGGCAACATGATCGTGAACCCGCACGCCACGCCGGACTCGTTCCCCGCGACGGCGAAGACCGCCCAGCAGGTGCTCGACGAGGGCCTGGCCGACGCCGTGTCGCTGGGCGCCCTCTTCCTGGCCAACCCCGACCTGCCCGCCCGGATCGAGGCCGACGGCCCCTACAACGCGGCCGACGAGTCGACCTTCTACGGCGGCGACCAGCACGGCTACACCGACTACCCCGTGCTCGGCCGGTGACGTCGGCCGCCCGGGGCACCGAGCGCGACGTCCGGGAGATCTTCGCGCTGTAGCACCGACGACGCGCCGCCCCGGGTACCGATCCAGGTGCCCGGGGCCGCGTGCGTCCTCGGGCTTCACGGAAGCAGCACGACCTTGCCCCGGACGGTGTGCGACTCCGCCAGCCGCATCGCCGCGCTGACCTCGGCGAGCGGGAAGCGGGCGCCGATCTCGGCGGTCAGGGTGCCGTCGGCGAGCAGGCCGAGGACCGTGCTCAGGTCCTGGCGCAGGTGGGCGCGGAAGCGGGCCGCGTGCATCCGGTGGCCGCTCCAGACGTGGTAGAAGGTGGCGCGGCGTCCCTTGTTGGGCAGCATGGTCCAGGCGGCCAGCCGGGCGAGCAGTGCGATGAACCGGGGAGCCAGCGCGCCGGTGCCCTTGGTCGCGGAGGCGATGGCGTAGCTGACCAAGGTGCCCCCGGGAGCCAGCAGTTGCCAGGAACGGTGCAGGGTGGCCCCGCCGATGTTGTCGAACACCGCGTCCACCCCGCCCGGGGCGAGCTCCCGCACCCGGGCGACCAGGGCGTCCGGGTCGGCGTAGTCGACCGGTTCGACGCCGAGGGCGCGCAGCGCGTCGTGGTGGCGCGGCGAGGCGGCGCCGATCACCCGCACCCCGGCGTGGCGGGCGAGTTGGACGAGCACCGTGCCGACCCCGCCGTTGGCGCCGTGCACCAGGACGGTCTGGCCGCGCCGGACCCGGGCCTTGCGGTGCAGCAACCCCCACGCCGTCAGGCCGTTGACGACGACGGTCTCGGCCTCGGCCGGTCCCACCCCGGCCGGCACGGGGACCAGGGTGTTGGCGGCCAGCACCGCGTGCGAGGTCCATCCGCCGGTCTTGGTGAGCGCGGCCACCCGGGTGCCGAGGAGGGCGGCGTCGACGCCAGGTCCAACCGCGGCGACCGTCCCGACCAGGTCGTAGCCCGGCACGAAGGGGAACTTCGGCTGTCCCGGATACCGACCCCGGCGCATCCCCTGCTCGGCGAAGGAGACCCCGCTCGCCTCCACGCGGATCAGTGCCTGCCCCGCGGCGGCGGTCGGTATCGGCCGCCGGCGGACGATCAGCCCGTCCGGTTCGACCAGTCCTGGCAGCACGATCTCGACGGCGGTGTCGGTCTCGCGGCTCGCCGCCTGCGCCGCCTGCGCCGCCTGCGCCGCCTGTGCGGCCTGCGCGGCGTTCTCGGCCTGTTGGGTCTGCTTGCTGTTCACGGCCCACGCTCCTTGTTGGTGATCGGTACTTTGCTATGCTCTATAGAAAAGTTAATACCAATCACAGTATGGAGCGGCCGTTACGATGTCAAGGCAATCGCAGAGTGAACGGGTGACGCAGATGGTGGCAGGGGAGGCTCGGCCGAGTCGGCGCGAGCAGCGGCGCGAGCAGACGCTGCAGGAGATCAAGGCGTTGGCGATGGAGCAGATCGCGGCCGGCGGCCCCGACGCGGTCTCGCTCAACGGCATCGCCCGCACCATGGCCATGTCGCCGGCGGCCATCTACCGCTATTTCGACAACCGCGACGCCCTGCTGGCCGACCTCGTGGTCGAGGTGTACGACGCGCTGGCCGACGAGATCGAGGCCGCCGGTCGCCCCTTCGGCACCCCGGTCCGGCGATTCACCGCGGTGGCGCAGGCTTGCCGGTCCTGGGCGCTGGAGCACCCGAACGCCTACCGGCTGATCTTCCAGACCACCAGCGGATCGGGCCAGGACCTCGCCCCCGACCGCACCATCCCCGCGGCCTCGCGCAGCATGGTCGCCCTGCTGAGCGCCCTCGCCCCGCTCGCCGGCGCCGCGGCCGACGGCCCGGCCCAGGGCCTCGATGACCACCGCCTCGTCGACCAGATCCGCGCCTGGGCCGCACGCACCGCCCTGCCCGACCTCCCCCCGCGGGTCCTCGCCCTGGGTCTGTTCTGCTGGACCAGGCTGCACGGAGTGATCAGCCTGGAACTGGGCCACCACCTGACCTCCACCGGCGTCGACCCCGCCCTGCTCTACCAGGCGGAGGTCGACGGCCTCATCCACCAGGCACAGCACCCGCACCCGGGCGAGCTCGGGCCGCCCGGCGACTCACGGGCGTAGCGGGAGTGGTCGGCGGTAGGCAGAGGCCGACTCCGCCCTCCAGCAAGAGTGTTGCCCGAGTGGGCCCCTGTGGTCGAGATCGGGTCGGCGCCCGCCGGGCGGTGAGCCCGGTCGGGGCGCCGATGGTTCAACTCCGCGCAGCGGCCTCGCCGGTGAAGGCGGCGGCCATGCGCAGCCAGGGCGCGGCCTCGGCGGCGCGGCCCTGGCGCTCCAGGGTGCGGCCCAGCATCAGATGGGCGTAGTGCTCGACGGGGTCGCGCGCGATCACCTCGCGCAACTGCTCCTCGGCGCGCCGCAGTTGCGCCGAGTGGTAGTAGGCGCGGGCCAGCAGCAGCCGGGGGGCGACCTGCTCGGGGACCCGCTCGACGATGGTGGCGAGCAGGCGCGCCGCCTCGGTGTAGTCCTTGGCGTCGAAGAACAGCTCCGCCCGTGCCCAGCGCTCGGTGACGGTCTCCGTGCGGGTCGAGCCGTTCTCGCCGTCGAACGGCGGCAGCTCGGGGGTCCAGGCGTTGAAGTGGACGGTCACGAGAACTCCTCCCGGTGTGGTGCCAGGGTGTCGGCTGCTGCCTCGCCCTCGGCTGGTTGAACCATCAACTTCACCGTCTGATTCCCCACGATCAGCCGCCCGATATCCCGTGTCCGCGAACTGCTCTCGATGTGCGGAGTCGAGGGCCTCGTGCTCTTCAAGAAACAGCGGCACTGATACGACTCACCCTTCCCGCGAGGATGACGCGTCGTTCGCTGTCGACCTCAGGGGCCCCAAGGGCCACGGACGGAAACGGAGTGATCACGTTCGGTCAGATTCTGTGTGATGGAGTCTGTGCGGAGGAATCGCGCCTCACAAGACCGGCTGGGACTCCTGGGTCCTGTTCCGGCCATCAGGTCGTCCGGCCCGGATCCTTCGTCCGCCGGCCGGGCCCGTCCGCCGGCCCGTCCGGCGCGCCGGGCGGCGTCTGTGCAGGCTGGCGCGGCATATGCCAGCCGGTAGTCGCCAGGGACGGCGGGGTGCTGCCGCCTGGCACCACGAGGCGATCCGCTTCTCGTCGCGCATGCTGGTGGGGGAGGGGTCGGCCTGGGGCGCTGCCCCCTTGTCGCGAGGAGAGCCGAGATGGACGACACGTACACCCGCTGGGCCACGCGAGCGGCCGCCACCTGCGGCGCCGTCGCCGCCGCGGCGGGAGCCTGGGCCGCCGTTGCCGGTGCCGTCGCCGCGACGGCGGGTGCGAAAGCCGCGCGGGCCGGGCTGCGGCACGCCCGGAGCCGGGGCCGCTGACCGGTAGTCAATGACCTTGCCGGACCAGGACCGGACCAGGACCGGACGGTAGGGCTAGCACCACCCTGCCCCGGGGGCTGCCCCCGGCGGCTTCGGGGTGGTGCCGTCATGGTCGTCGAAGGTGCCGCGTCCGTACGTTTCATGGGGTCAGCGCAGGTCACTGCGGGGGACGACGACCGGCCGGAGACGCCATGCCACACGCCAGCACGACCCTGACCAGTACCACTCCGACCAGCACCACTCCGACCAGCACTGCCGAACCCCGTGCGGGCAGCGACTTCGCACCCCTGCTGCGGGCGGTCCGGGAGCAGGGTCTGCTCGACCGCCGGATCGGCTGGTACGCGGCCGGCACCACGGCGAACCTGCTGGCCCTGGCCGGCACGGTCGCGGCCATGGTGCTCGTCGGCGACTCCTGGTGGACCGTGCTGCTCGCCGTGCCGCTGGCCGTCCTGTGGGCGCGCACCGCCTTCTTCGGGCACGACGCGGGCCACGCCCAGATCACCCGTGGCAAGCGGGCCGGTCGAGCCGTCGGCCTGCTGCACAGCAACCTGCTGCTCGGGCTGAGCTACGGCTGGTGGAACGACAAGCACAACCGTCACCACGCCAACCCCAACCATGTCGACAAGGACCCGGACGTGGGCGTCGGCGCGCTCGTCTGGACCCAGCAGCAGGCCGAGCAGCGCGCGGGCTTCGCCCGCTGGCTCACCCGCAACCAGGCCCGGCTGTTCCTGCCGATGCTGCTGCTGGAGGGCATCGCGCTGAAGGTGTACGGGTTCCAGGACCTCAAGCGCCAGGCGCCGCGCGAACGCGCCGTCGAGGGGCTGCTCCTGGTGGCCCACCTGGTCGGCTACGCGGCGCTGCTGCTGAGCGTGCTCTCCCCGGGCCGGGCCCTGGTCTTCGCCCTGGTGCACCATGCCCTGTTCGGCCTGCACCTCGGCCTCACCTTCGCCCCGAACCACAAGGGCATGGAGATGCCCGACCCGGACGGCGAAGGCTGGGGCCACCTGCGCCGCCAGGTGCTCACCTCCCGCAACGTGCGCGGCGGCCTGGTCACCGACTGGGCGCTCGGCGGCCTCAACTACCAGATCGAGCACCACCTGTTCCCCAACATGCCGCGGCCCCACCTGCGGCTCGCCCAGCCGCTGGTCCGGGCCCACTGCGCGGCCGTCGGGATCCCGTACGCCGAGACGTCACTGCTCGACTCCTACCGGCAGGCGTTTCGCCACATGCACGAGGTGGGCGCACCGCTGCGGTCGGCGCAGTAGCGGTGATCAGAACGGTGCCGGCGGGCATCGGCCCGGATCCTTGACGCGGCCATGCGGCACCAGTTCAATCAAGCCTTGAACCAGGCGGCGAAGGAACGGTGCTTCGCGTTCACGTTCTGGATGCGAAGTCCGCTGCCCCAGCTGCCGACTGACGGTCCATCAGTTCGACTCTCTGCCCTGCGGCCGGCTGGAGGACCCACCATGCCCCGATACGGATCCCGCGCCCGAAGGAGGCTGCCGGCAGCTGCCGTCGCGCTCGCCGCGACCGCGCTGCTGCTCGGCGGCAGCACGGCCTCACACGCCGCGCAGGCCGCGCACACCGCGCACACCGCGGCCAAACCCGGCCCCGGCTTCCCGGCGCAGTACGCCGCACCCTACGTCGAGACGTGGAACGCCCCCTCGGCCATGACCGCCGTCCAGTCGGCCACCGGTCTGAAGTACTTCACGCTGGCCTTCGTCCTCAGCGACGGCAGCTGCAACGCCACCTTCAACGGCGACGACGCCGTCGACGACGCGAGCTGGACCGGCGCCATCAACAGCCTGCGCGCCGCCGGCGGCGATGTCATCGCCTCCTTCGGCGGGGCGGCCGGCACCGAGTTGGCCCAGGCGTGTCCCGACGTCCCCTCGCTCCAGGCCCAGTACGAGCAGGTGATCGACACGCTCAACCTGACCAGGATCGACCTGGACATCGAGGGCGCCGCGCTGGACGACACCGACGCCAACGACCGGCGCGACCAGGCCCTGGCCAACCTCCAGCAGCAGTACGCCGCCGACGGCCGGACGCTGGACGTGGACTACACCCTGCCGGTGAACCCGAACGGCCTGAGCGCCAACGCGCTGAGCCTGCTGGGCAACGCCCGGAGCGAGGGCCTGAACGTCAATCTGGTCAACATCATGACCATGGACTACGGCGACTCGCTGGACATGGGGCAGGCCGCCACCGGTGCCGCGAGCGCGCTGCACGACCAGCTCGGCCGGATCTGGAGCGCCAAGACCTCCACCCAGCTCTGGGCGATGGAGGGCAACACGCCGATGATCGGGGTCAACGACGCCACCAACGAGGTCTTCAGCGCCGACGACGCCACCACCCTGGAGAGGTTCGCGGCAGCCAACGGCATCCAGGAGCTGTCGTTCTGGGCACTCGGCCGCGACCAGGCCTGCGCGAGCACCGGCACCCTCTCCGACGCCTGCAGCGGCACCGCGCAGCGCCCGTACCAGTTCTCCGGCACCTTCAACGCCGTGACCGGTGCCGGCGGTACGGGCGCCGCCGGCACCGTCAACCATCCCTGGCAGCTGCCCGGTTGACCCCTTGCGGCACCGACCGCCGGCCCCTGGCAGGTTGCGGTCAGCTCCAGGGCAGCTGCGACCGGTGCTGCCAGTACGCGCCGGCAGGCTCGGCCAGCGTGGCGAGCCGGGTGAGCTGCTCCGCGTCGAGCTGGACGGTGGCGGCCCGCAGGTTGCTGGTGAGCTGCTCGACGGTGGCCGCGCCGGACAGCACCACGTCCGCCCAGGGCTGGTGGAGGACAGCGGCCAGGGCGGCCGCGTCGCAGCTGGTGCCCGCCTCCTTGGCCACCTGCTGCAGGACGGCGGTCGACGCCGCGTCGGCGGGGCCCCCGGCGAGGCGTCCGTTGGCCATGCCCTCCTTGATGATGACGACGCAGCCGGCCTCGTGCGCCGCGGCGAGGGCCGCGCCGGCCGAGGGTTCGAGCAGGTTGTACGTGGCCTGCACGCTGCGGAAGAGCGGCGCGCCGTCCACCCGGATGGTGAGCGCGGCACGGATGGCGTCCGCCTGGGACGGACCGCTGGTGGACAGGCCGATGAGCACGCCCTCGGCGCCGAGCCGGGCCAGCCTGCGGTGCAGCGCGGGGTCGGTGAGTGCGGGGCTGTCCGGCGTGACGGAGTGGATCTGGTAGAGGTCCAGCCGCTTGCCGAGCAGGTTGCGGCTCTCGATCAGCTGGCGGTCGTAGGTCTGCACGCTGTGGTCCTTGACCTCGTGCACCTCCGCGTCGTCCCGCCAGTCGGCCGTGTAGGTGTAGCCCCACTTGCTGCCGACCACGACGTCCCGGGCCTCGGGGCGGCGGTCCAGCCACTCGGCGAGGAACTCCTCCGCACGGCCGTAGGACCGGGCCGCGTCCAGGTAGCGCACGCCCTGCGCGTACGCGGCGTCGAGCACCTCGAAGGCGCGATCGCGCATCGCGGACACCGTGCGCTCGACCGGGAGGTCCTCGGTCCGGCCGAGGTTGATGTAGCCGGGCCGGCCCAGCGCGGCCAGGCCCAGCCCGAACCGAGGTGTCGGTGCGGCGGCAACGAGGTGCTCGAAGGACACGGGCGGGTGCTCCCTGCTCGGAGGTGACGTTTCCCGCCACCGTACCCGCGTCGCCCGGCGGACCACGCCGCTGCCACGCCGCTGCCACGCCCGGTGAACTTCAGCGTCACCGTCTGCCCCGCGTAGCCGGACAGATCGAACGGCTGCTGGGCGTACCCGGTGTTCTGGCCGATCTGTTCATGTGCGTTCCCTCCCGTGAGGGAGGAGTTCCCGTCAGGAAAGCTTCCCTGCTTGACGAGGGAAGCTGCTCTGACGTCCGGCCACGGTCAACTGGATTCGCATGATTGGCAGTTCGGCTCTGCCGAAGGGGAACGTCCGCTCGCGTGGCCGGCCGTCCGAACCCTCGATACGCTGGTCGTTCGGGCCCCTGTCGGCGCGGCGGTGCGGTGGCGCGGCGCTGCGGCCTCAGGAGGTGGCACGGATGCGGATCGGCCTGCACGCCTTGGGCATCGGGAACGGCGCTCGGCCGGAGGTGATCCGTGCGGTGGCGGCAGCCGCCGAGGCTCGCGGGTTCGCGAGGCTGTGGGTGGGCGAGCATGTGGTGCTGGTCGACGACCCGATGTCCCGCTACCCGTACTCCGCCGACGGGAGGATCCCGATCCCCGCCCCCGCCGACTGGTTGGACCCGCTGCTCACCCTGAGCTTCGCCGCGGCCGTGACCGGCCGGATCGGCCTGGCCACGGGCGTGTTGCTGCTGCCCGAGCACCATCCGGTGGTGGTGGCCAAGCAGGCCGCGACGCTGGACGTGCTCTCGGCGGGGCGGCTCACCCTCGGCGTCGGCGTCGGCTGGTCCGCCGAGGAGTTCGCCGCGCTCGGGGTGCCCTTCGCCCGGCGTGGTCGGCGTACCGCCGAGTACATCACCGCGATGCGTGCGCTGTGGTCGCAGGACGTCGCCTCGTTCGACGGGGAGTTCGTGCGCTTCGAGGCGATCCGGGTCAATCCCAAGCCGGTGCGGGGGCGACGGCTGCCGATCGTGGTGGGCGGCAACAGCGACGCGGCCCTGCGCCGGACCGCCGCCCTCGGGGACGGCTGGTACGGCTTCAACCTCCCGGCCGCCACCGTCGCGGAGCGCCTCAGCGCCCTTGCCGGGTACTGCGAACGGCAGGGCCGTCGGGTGGACGAGCTGACCGTCGCGGTCGCGCTGAGCGACGGCGCCCCCGAGCTGCTCCCCGGCCTGGCCGAAGCCGGCGTGACCGAACTGGTCGTGGTCGACGCGCCACCGGCGAGGCCGGAGGCGGCCGCCGGCTGGGTGGGCGCCCTCGCCGACCAGTGGCTCGCCCATGCTCCGTGAGCAGCCCTGCCCTGGCTGGTCGCCGTCGGGGAGACCAGCCAGGGCAGAGTAGGACACGGCAGGACCGGAGAGCGGGGTGCGGGTCAGGCGTTCGGGTCGAGCTGGACCCACTTGGCCATGCTGGGCACGCCCTTGTCGTTGAGCAGGAAGAGCATGTAGACGCCGGGGGTGGCCGCCTCGGCGCTCGTGGGCGACTTCAGCAGGAGCTGGTTGCGGCCGGTGTTGGCGATCGGCAGCTCGATGTACCGCTGGCTGGTGTCCACCGAGTGGGTCGACGTGATCGGCGCGACCAGGACGGCCTTGCTGATCCCGGTCGAGGTGGTGCCCACCGGGAAGTAGTGGTTGTAGCCGACCGGGGTGTTCGGGACGCTGGTCAGCTCCGGACGCGGGCCCTGGAACAGGTACGGCGGCTCGTAGATCTCGATGGTGCCGTTCGCGTTCGGGTCCTTGATGTCCGGGTTGCTGGCGAGCTGCTGGAGCTCGTCACCCGTCACCATGATCCGGCCGTCCGGCAGCAGCACCGCGTTGGAGTGGTAGCCGCGCGGCAGGCGCTCGGCCGGGCCGAGCGTCCAGGTGCCGTTCGCGGCGCGCATCTCGGTCTGGCGGTACTTCAGGTCGGCGTTGGGGTTGTAGTCCCCGAAGCCGTAGTCGCGGATGCCGTAGGAGCCGTTGACGGTGAACAGCTGGCCGTTGGGCAGGATGAGCGTGTCGTCCTGGGCGCGGCCGAACGCCCGCGGGGTGTCCGTGGTCCACCGGCCGCCCGCGAACCGGTAGGTGTTCTTGTCGTCGTGGTTGCCGCCCAGGACCATGACGGAGTTCGGGCCGGCGGTGCCGTTCGGCAGCGCGACGGCGGAGCCGTACATCCGCAGGCCGCCGTCCGGGCGGTTGGGCAGCTGGCTGCGGGTCTCCTTGGCCGGATCGAACAGGAACTGCTGGTCGGCGTCGCGGCCGAAGCCGTAGACCTTGCCGTCGTTCAGCGCGAACAGGTGCGGATAGTCCATCCGGTAGGGCGCGTCCGCGTTCTTCCACTGGTACACGGGGTTGTTCGCGGTGAAGTTCTCGCCGTAGGGGACGTCGGAGGTGTTCACCGGGAAGCGCTCGATGAGCGGGGTGGGCGTGCCCCAACCCAGTTCGGTCTGGCCCGACATGATCAGCTGCCGGCCGTCCGAGGTGGTGACCACGCTCGGGTACCAGCGGCCGACCGCCATGTCCTGCTGCTGCAGCCAGGTCTCCTTCCAGGGGTCGAACACCATCGAGAACCTGGCCCCGGCGCCGTTGTTGCCGCCGAAGTTGCCGCCGAAGACGCCGACCATGCCGTTGGGCAGGTAGGAGTGCCCCGCGCAGAAGAGCGGTGCGGGGCGCGGTTCGTTCTTGCCGTCGTCCAGGTTGACGGTGGGCGGCGGGACGGCCTTGAACGCGTCAGGGCCGGTGCCCTTGCTCGGATCCCACAGGTACGCGCGGCCGGCGTTCTCCTTCCCGATGGTCTGGGTCGGGGCCGGCTCCTTCTGCGGGTTGGTCTCGATGCGCTCGAAGGAGAACAGCAGCACCTTGCCGGTGGGCAGCAGGGCGACGTGGTCACCGAAGTCCGGGGACTTGAAGTAGTCGGTGAAGCGCCCGAACTTCGCCGTGTCGGTGAACTTGGCGTTGAGCGCGGCCTGCGAGTCGGTCAGCGACTTGAACCGCATCGTCCGGATCGGGTCCGGGTACTCGCCGACGGCCCGCAGGCCGATCCGGTCCCTGGCCATCGACTCGGCGGTGGACTGGCCGAAGACCGCCACCTCGTCGGAGCGCACCTCCCCTCTCAGCTGTTCGGGAGTGATGCGCAGCGCGCGGAAACCGCCGGGCTGGTCGGCGGCGAAGGCGGGGGCTTCCGACAGCGGTGTGGTCAGTACGGCTGTGGTGGTCAGGGCGAGGGCGGCGGCGCCGGCCGCGAACGCCGCTGACAGTCTCCTGCGGGACATGGAACTCCTTGCATGGGGTTGCATGGGGCGCATGGGCCTACGGCAGCCAGGGCGTCGCGCGGGACGGTGGCTGACGGTCATCAGAGAACCACTTCGGGAATCCGTTCGCATGCAGACACGCCTTTGTCCACCGGAGAACGCCGAATGGATTCACCGACTGCTCATCACGTTGCGTGTCGGCCAGTGGAATTGGCCGGCCCCGTGCTGAGATGACCCCAAAACCCGCTCGGCGGAAGGGAACGCTCCAGTGATCAGCACCACCCGCATCAGCACGGTCGCTGCCGTAGGTGCCGCACTGCTCGTGGTCATCACCGGCACCAGTGCGGCGGCAAGCCCCGTGAGGAGGGCCATGCAGCCACACACGGTCAGCGGAGAGGTCATCAAGAACGGTGCTGACGGCACCGAGCGGACGCTGATGTGTCCGCCGGAGGAGAACGTCATGGGCGGCGGCTTCAGCGTCTCTCCCGGGTCCGGGCGGCACCTCGAGTCGACCCCGGCCGACGTCCTGACGAGCCGGCCCACCGCTGACGCCACCGGCTGGATCGTGGCGGTCCGCAAGCAGGACCTGTCAGCCGCCGGCAACGGTGCCGAGCCGGCCGATCTCACGCTCCAGGTCGTCTGCACCGAGGGCGAGTCGAGCACCATGGCCTGATCGACGGGCGCCCTCCTGGGCCGGCCCGCCCGCGCCGGATTCTCGCGCGGGTGGGCCGGCCGCATGTCACCGCGGCTCTCCCCGGGCCGGAGCCGTCCGGTTGTCGTCCGGTGCCTTGCCCGGAGCGGGCAGGGTCACAGCGGGCAGCGTCACAGCGGGCAGGGCCACCGCGGGCAGCGGCGCGGGTCCGGTCGCCGTATGCCAGTTGTAGGCGGCGGGGTCGAAGTGGCCCAGTTGGCGCACGAGTTGCCCGGTGGACCACGGCCAGGCGAAGGTGTTGCGCCCGCTCGGGCTGAAGTAGTAGCTGCTGCAGCCACCGGAGTTGTAGACGGTGGTCCGCAACGCCTCCTGTACCGCGGCGTTGTGCGCGGCCTGGGTGGCCGCGTCGATCTCCAGGGCCTGCCGCCCTCGCCGGTCGAGCTGGGCCAAGGCAGCGGTGAGGTAGCTCAGTTGGGCCTCCAGGACGGTGATCGCGGAGGTGGAACCGCCGAGCAGGTTGGGCCCCAGCAGCAGGAACAGGTTGGGGAAGCCGGTGACGGTGGTGCCCAGGTACGCCTGCGGCTCGCCGTCCCAGACTGCGCCCAGGGTCCGGCCGTCGAGGCCGTACAGGCTCTGGGCCAGCGGAAGTTCGCCGATCCGGAAGCCGGTGGCCGTGATGAGGACGTCCGCCTGGACCGCGGTGCCGTCGGCGCCGACGATCTCGTTGCCGTGCACGGCCGCAACGGCGGTGGGGTGCAGGCGGACGTGCGGCTGGGCCAGGGCGCGGTAGAAGGTGCTGGAGGTCAGCAGCCGCTTGCAGCCCAGCCGGTAGTCCGGGGTGAGTGCCCGGCGCAGCCACGGGTCGCCGACCGCGAGCTGCAGCTGTGCACGGGCTCCCACCTCGAGCAGGCGGGCGAGCCGGGGGTGGCGGAAGGCGTAGTTGAAGCCCTCCTGCAAGGCGTACTGCCCGGCGCGCAGGGCGCGCCGGGCACCGGGCAGGCGGTCCAGCAGCCGGTTGACCGCCGCGGGTACCGGCAGATCGGGCTTGGGCAGGACCCACTGGGCGGTCCGCTGGAAGAGGTGCACGGCCGCTGCCCGATCCGCGATGGCCGGGACGAGTTGGACGGCGGAGGCGCCGCTGCCCACCACGGCCACCCGACGGCCCGTCAGATCGATGCTCTCGTCCCACCGGGCGGTGTGCAGGACCGGCCCGTCGAACTCCTCGACGCCGGGGACGTCGAGCTCGCGCGGGAGGTGCCACGGCCCGGTGGCCAGGACCAGGACGGCGGCGCTGTAGGGCCCGTCGCTGGTCTCCAGCCGCCAGCACCCGGCCGCCGGATCCCACCGGGCTCCCCGGACCTCCACTCCGCAGCGCAACACCTCGTCGATCCGGTGCCGTTCGGCCGTCGCCCGCAGGTAGGCGTGGATCTCACGCTGTCCGGCGAAGATCCTGCTCCACGCGGTGTCCGGCGCGAACGAGTAGCTGTAGAGCGTCGAGGGCACGTCGCAGGCGCAGCCCGGATAGGTGTTCTCCCGCCAGGTGCCGCCGAGTTGCGACGCCTTCTCCAGGACGAGGACGTTGCGGAATCCGGCCTGGCGCAGCCGGATGGCGGCGCCGATGCCGGAGAACCCGGCGCCGACGACCACGGCGTCCACGCGTTCGCTCGGCCTAGTGGCCTGCGCCGGGATCACAGTTCCGGTCCTGTGGCGTTCGTCGCGGTCAGCTGGGTCTCGCTCATCTGGGCCGTCTCTCCGTCGCGTTCGGTGTGCGCTGCCGAGCGAGCCACTCCGGTGGCAGCTCGGCTGAGCGTGACTCCGGCGAGCTGCCGCCGGAGTCACGCCTGAAGAACGGGAGCGAGGGCCCGGAGGTCACCCTCGGATCGCGAGGCCGCCGTCGAACGCGGCGTCACCTCGGGTTCTGCGAGCGCCAGTTGATCCAGAGCTCGGGTTCATGCATGAAGCCGGCGCTTCCGAGGAAGGGATCACTGAGGGATCACCATGGCATGACCATGATCCGGGACTCGCGGTCGGAGCCCGGCCGCAGGGGGGAGTTGGGGCGTGGGTGCGGACTTCGTGCGACTGTCGGTCGCGCTGACGGGCTTCGAGGCGGCGGAGCTGGCCGAGACCGGGATGGTCGAGACCTACCGCGCCTTGGTGCTCCGGCAACTCGGCGACACCACGCTGGGGCGCCTGGCCGAGGCGCTGGCCGAGGCGGGTGGCGATCCGCGGGGCCTGGCCGATCCGGCACTGCTGGAGGTCGCGCGGGCGCTCTGCCACCTCTGGTACCTGGGGGTGTGGCCGGGGCTCCCTGGGCAGCCGGGCGACCAGGCGCCCGTGCGGCCGTCGGCGGCGGCGTACGCGCAGGGGCTGCTGTGGCGGGCCATGGGCAGCCACGCGCCCGGCACGCACGCGCCGGGCTTCGGCAGCTGGGCCGAACCGCCGGCGCCGGCGGGACCGCCACCAGCGGCCGGACCGCCACTGGCGACCGACCCCTCGCCGGCCCGGGCCGCTCGCGCCGCGACCGTGGAAGGAGCGCGACGGTGAGCCTGGAGACAGCCCGCCCTGAGCGGTACGACGTGATCGTGGTGGGGGCCGGCATCGCCGGGTCACTGCTGGCCAAGCGACTGGGGGAGCGGGGACGCCGGGTCCTGGTGCTGGAGGCCGGCGTCGACGCGAGCGACCGGGCCGGCGAGCACGGGGCCGCCGGCGGACACGAGGCCGACGTCGCGAGGTTCCAGCGGGCGCTCGCGAAGGTGCCCAGCGCCGCCATCGCCGGCAACGCCCTGGTCCCCTCGCCCGAGGTGCTGGACCTCGCGGGTCTGGCCGGCGGCGGGTTCCGCGCCGACGGGTACTTCGTCCAGCGCGGCCCGCTGCCGTACGCCAGCGGCTACCTGCGGGTCAAGGGCGGCACCGGGACCGCCTGGACGGGGCTGACCCCGCGCATGCACCCGGAGGACTTCCACACCGAGGACTTCGGCTACGGCCGCGACTGGCCCATCGGCTACCCGGAGTTGGAGCCCTACTACCGGGCGGCCGAGCGGGAGATCGGGGTCGCCGCCGATGTCGCCGAACAGCGGGACGCGGTCGGCCTGCCGTTCGCCGACGGCTACGCGTTCCCGATGGCCCCGATCCCCGCCAGCCACCTCGACCGGGTGCTGGCCGCGCGGCTGGACGGCCGGAAGGTCAAGGATCCGACCGCGCCCGGCCCGACCGAGCTTCGCGTGGTGGGCACGCCGCACGGGCGCAACAGCGAGCCGAGCAGCGCGTACGGACCGGCCTGCGCCGGCAGCGCCAGCTGCATCCCGGTCTGCCCGACCGGTGCGAAGTACACCCCCGCGCGGACCCAGGCCCGCTGGGCGCCGTCCGTCGCCCTGCTCACCCGCGCCGTGGTCAGCCGCGTCCTGGTGGACTCCGGCGGCCGGGCCGTGGGCGTGGAGTACCAGCGCTACCAGGACCCGCACCGCCCCGCCCACACCGTGCACACGGCGCACGCCGAGATCGTCGTGCTGGCCGCGCACGCGATCGAGAACGCCCGGCTGCTGCTCGCCTCCGGCCTGGCCAACTCCAGCGACCAGGTCGGCCGCAACCTGATGGACCATCCGGTCCTGCTCACCTGGGGCCTGATGCCGCAGCCGATCGGCGCCTACCGCGGCCCGGGCTCCACCTCCGGACTGGAGGGTTTCCGCTTCGGACCCACCCGGGCGGACCGCGCGCCGTTCCGGATCGAGATCGGTAACTGGGGCTGGGGCTGGGCGGCCGCCCCGCCCGACGACGAGGTCGCGGCCGTCCTGGGCACCGGCGACCCGGCCGCACCGAACGGGCTGGGGCTCTTCGGAAAGGACCTGCGCCGGGTGCTCGGCGACCGGGTGGGCCGCCAGTTCGCCCTGCAGTTCGAGGTGGAGCAGAGCGCCGAGCCCGGCAACCGCGTCACCCTCGACCACCGCCACCGGGACCAGCTCGGCAACCCGCGTCCGGTGCTCGCCTACGACCTGTCCGAGCACGTCAAGGCCGGGATGGCGGCCGCCAAGGCGGTCTCCGACCAGATCTTCGCCCTGCTCGGAGCCGAGGACCACACCGCCTACCTGCCCGGGCCGAGCACACCGGGCTGGTTCGAGTACCAGGGCCGCCCGTACGTCTACCGGGGCGCCGGCCACGGCGGCGGCACGCACGTCATGGGCCACCGCCCCGCCGACTCCGTGGTCGACTCCTGGCAGCGCTGTTGGGACCACCCCAACCTCTATGCCGTGGGCTGCGGCAGCATGCCCTCGCTCGGCACCTCCAACCCCACCCTCACCATGGCCGCCCTCACCCTGCGCAGCGCCGAGCAGATCGACCGCGACCTGACCCGGGCCCGCCGTGCCGTCACCCTCCCCCAGCCGTCGGCCGGGGACATCCCCAGCGAGGAGCAACCCGCCCGATGAACCCCGACCTGACCCTGCCGCCCGTCGCTGCTCCCTACCAACTCCCGTTCCACTACGGGGCCCTGCACAACATCGGACTCGACTACCTGGTCGACCCCGCCCCGGCGCGGGAGTTGCTCGCCAAGCGCCATCCCGACCTGACACTCGCCGAGTTCGACGGCCGGGCCTGCGCCACGCTCAACTACCAGCTGTACTTCGCCCAGTACGCGAACGGCGCCGGCATCACCCAGGAGGTGGAGTTCAGCGTCATCGCCCATCCCACCGCCTGCGCCGATCGCCTGGCGAGCCTGACGTACCGTCAGTTCGCCGACGGCCGCGACCAGACCAAGCTCCTCGGGATCGCCCGGCTGCACGTGCTCTGCGACAACCCGCTGGCCATCGACGCGGGCACCAGGCTCTACGGCGAGCCGAAGTACCCGGCCTGGTTCGAGTCCACCATGCCCTCCCTCAACGGCCCGGCGGGCGAGGCGTGGTCGGTGACCTGCAAGCGGGCCGCGTTCACCGAGGGCGGCGACGGTCTCGACCGCCGGCCCGAGGGCCTGTTCTCCTTCGACGCCGACCTCGCGGGACTGGCCCGCACGCCGGTCAACAACACGCCCATCACCGGCTACGGCACCGATCCGGACGGGCGCCCGCTGGCCGGCCCGATGAACGTCTACCAGCCCTACCAGTACCACCCGTTGGCGGCGCAGGATGCTGAGCGGGTGCTGCTCACGGTGCATGACGAGGCGTCAGAGATCGGCGAACACCTGAGCACCCTGATCGGGCGGGCGCCCGCGGTGGCCGCCTGGACCTACCAGTCGGCGCCCGTCGCCGCCCACAACCACCCCTACTACCTGCCGAGCCGCCAGCCCCGCTGAGCGAAGCCGTCCGGCCGGTCCCGGCGGTCTGCCACGCCAGGGCCGGCCGGACCGCTGTCCTCATCAGGCCCCGGTCAGGCGCAGGCCGCGCACAGCCCCCGGTAGGTGACCACGGCCTCGGACACGGTGAAACCGAACCGCTCCTCCGCCGGGAGGTCGGCCAGCGGATCGCCGGTCGGGTGGACATCGCGGATGGTGCCGCAGTTGGAGCAGACCAGGTGCTGGTGCGGGCGGTGCGCGTTGGGGTCGTAGCGCTTGGCCCGGCCGTCGGTCGAGACCTCGGTGACCTCGCCGATGGAGACCAGGTCGCCCAGGGTGTTGTAGACGGTCGCGCGGGAGATCTCGGGCAGCCGCCGGGCCGCGCGGGCGTGCACCTCGTCGGCCGTGAGATGCACGTGGTCGCCGTCGAGCACCTCCGCCACGACACGCCGCTGGGAGGTCATCCGCCAGCCACGCCTCCGCAGTCGCTCCAGCAGGTCACTCATATCAGCTCACCTATTCAGGTCCGGTGGACGGCTGTCCCTACCAGTACTGTCCGGTTTCCGATGAGGTATGGAGTTGACGCTCTTCTTGACTTGGACTCGGTCAATCGTAGGATCGGTTTTGGCGATAGCCAAGGGGTAGGAAGACTCCAGTACGGCACCAGCACGGCACCCCCGCAGCGGACCGGACGACAGTACGGCCCGGTTCCGCTCGATCGACGAGGCCGAGTCACATACTGCGTCCTGTGCCCCGACTGCTCCACCGTCCGCAGTTACTGAGCACCATGATCCGCTTGGTCCGGAAGGAATCCCATGTCTGAGAACCATGATGCAATCGTCACAGACGCGAAGGCGGAGGGCGCGGGAGGTTGCCCGGTCGCGCACGGGCGGGCCCCGCACCCGACTCAGGGCGGCGGAAACCGCCAGTGGTGGCCGGATCGGCTCAATCTGAAGATCCTCGCCAAGAACCCCGCCGTGGCCAACCCGCTCGGCGAGGAATTCGACTACGCCGAGGCGTTCACGAGCCTGGACCTCCCCGCCGTGAAGCGCGACATCGCGCAGACGCTGACCACCTCGCAGGACTGGTGGCCGGCCGACTTCGGCCACTACGGCCCGCTGATGATCCGGATGGCGTGGCACAGCGCGGGCACCTACCGGATCAGCGACGGCCGCGGCGGTGCGGGGGCCGGCCAGCAGCGCTTCGCCCCGCTGAACAGCTGGCCGGACAACGCGAGCCTCGACAAGGCCCGCCGCCTGCTGTGGCCGGTCAAGAAGAAGTACGGCCGCAACCTCTCGTGGGCCGACCTGATGATCCTCGCCGGCAACGTCGCCCTGGAGTCGATGGGCTTCGAGACCTTCGGCTTCGGCGGCGGCCGGGCGGACGTCTGGGAGCCCGACGAGGACGTCTACTGGGGTCCCGAGACCACCTGGCTCGGCGACGAGCGCTACACCGGCGACCGCGAGCTGGAGGACCCGCTGGGCGCGGTCCAGATGGGCCTCATCTACGTCAACCCGGAGGGCCCGAACGGCACTCCGGACCCGATCGCCGCGGCCCGCGACATCCGTGAGACGTTCCGCCGGATGGCGATGAACGACGAGGAGACGGTCGCCCTGATCGCAGGCGGTCACACCTTCGGCAAGACCCATGGCGCGGGCCCGGCCGACCACGTCGGCCCCGACCCCGAGGCCGCCCCGCTCGAGCAGCAGGGCCTCGGCTGGAAGAGCAGCTTCGGCACCGGCAAGGGCGCCGACGCGATCACCAGCGGTCTCGAGGGTGCCTGGACGCCGACCCCGGTGACCTGGAACAACAGCTTCTTCGAGACCCTGTTCGGCTACGAGTGGGAGCTGACCAAGAGCCCCGCCGGCGCGTACCAGTGGAAGCCGAAGGACGGCGCCGGCGCGGGCACCGTCCCCGACGCCCACGACCCGTCGAAGACTCACGCGCCGACGATGCTGACGACCGACCTCTCGCTGCGGCTCGACCCGGCCTACGAGCAGATCTCGCGCCGCTTCCTGGCGCACCCCGAGGAGCTCGCGGACGCCTTCGCCCGGGCGTGGTTCAAGCTGACCCACCGCGACATGGGCCCGGTGGCGCGCTACCTCGGCCCCGAGGTCCCGAGCGAGACGCTGCTGTGGCAGGACCCGCTGCCCGCGGTGACGTACGAGCTCATCGACGCCGGCGACGTCGCCTCCCTCAAGGGTCGGGTCCTCGCCTCGGGCCTGCCGGTCTCCCAACTGGTGGCCACCGCGTGGGCGGCGGCCTCGTCCTTCCGCGGCAGCGACAAGCGCGGTGGCGCCAACGGTGCGCGCATCCGCCTCGAGCCGCAGCGCGGCTGGGAGGTCAACGACGCCGACCAGCTGGCGACGGCGCTGCGCACCCTGGAGGGGATCCAGCAGACCTTCAACGCCGCGCAGACCGGCGGCAAGCAGGTCTCGCTCGCCGACCTGATCGTGCTCGCCGGCGGCGCGGCCGTCGAGCGGGCCGCCAAGGACGCCGGCTTCGACGTCGAGGTTCCGTTCACGCCGGGCCGCGTGGACGCGTCGCAGGAGCAGACCGACGTGGAGTCGTTCGCCGCGCTCGAGCCGACCGCCGACGGATTCCGCAACTACGTCGGCAAGGGCACCCGGCTGCCGGCCGAGTACCTGCTGATCGACCGGGCGAACCTGCTGAACCTGAGCGCCCCGGAGATGACGGCCCTCGTCGGCGGCCTCCGCGTGCTGGGCGCGAACCACCAGCAGTCGCCGGTCGGCGTCTTCACCAAGACCCCCGGGTCGCTGACCAACGACTTCTTCGTCAACCTGCTCGACCTGGGCACGACCTGGCAGGCGACGTCCGAGGACGCGCACACGTTCGAGGGTCGCGACGCCGCCACCGGGGCGGTCAAGTGGACCGGCAGCCGCGCCGACCTCGTCTTCGGCTCGAACTCCGAGCTGCGCGCGGTCGCGGAGGTCTACGCGAGCGATGACGCCGAGGAGAAGTTCGTCAACGACTTCGTCGCCGCCTGGGCCAAGGTGATGGAGCTCGACCGGTTCGACCTCGCCTGATCACTCGTGGTGCAAGCGTCCAGGCCGGCCCGCGAGGGCCGGCCTGGACGCTTCCGGACTGCTTTCCGGACCGCTTTCCGGAACAGGGCACGATCACGCCCCGCGCAGGCGCATCCCGGCGGCGCGGTAGATCTCGTCGATCAGGGTCATGGTGACCACGGCGTCCTCCGCCGAGGTCAGCACCGGAGCATCGCGCAGCACCGCGTCGGCGAAGGCGCGCAGTTGGTAGGTGTAGGTCTGCTCGCCCCGCACCCGCTCGTGGCGCCGCGCGGCGGCGGTCCGCACCGACAGGCGGTGGTAGATCTGCGGGGCGACGAAGTTGACGACCTTGAGTTCGCCCCGGTCGCCCACCACCCGGACGCTGATGTCCAGCACCTTCGCCGACCACATGGACGCGGTGATCCGCCCGGCGGACCCGTCCGGGAACCGCAGTTCGGCGGTCATCGCCCGGTCGATGTCCGGTCCGCGCAGCTTGGCCCGGGCGGTCGTCACCTCGGGCGTGCCGTCACCGAGCAGGCGCAGGCAGTTCACCGCGTAGCAGCCGGCGTCCATCAGCGCGCCGCCGCCCAGCGGGTAGCTGTACCGGATGTCATTGAAGCTCGGCAGCGGGAAGCACATCGCCACCTCGATCGAGCGCACCGTGCCCAGTTCGCCGCTGTCGACGATCTCGCGCATCCGGGCGGCCAGCGGGTGGTAGCGGTAGTGGAACGCCTCCAGCACGACCAGGCCGGCGGCCGCCGCCGCGTCGGCCACCTCGCGCGCCTGCGCCGCGTTCGAGGTGAACGGCTTCTCGCACAGCACGTGCTTGCCCGCCGCGATCGCCTTCAACGTCCACTCGGCGTGCAGCGCGTTCGGCAGCGGGTTGTAGACCGCATCGATCTCCGGGTCGTCCACCAGCGCCTGGTAGCCGTCGTGGACCGTGGCGATGCCGTGCTTGGCCGCGAACCGGCGGGCCCGCTGCGGATCCCGGGCCGCGATCGCGGCCACCACGGCCTCCGGCACCCGGGCCGCAGGCCGGACCAGCGCCATGGGGACGATACGGGCGGCGCCGAGGACACCGATACGGAGCTGCGTCATGGGAAATCCCTTACGGGGTCTGCGCGGTGCGGAACGGGAGAGGCCCTAGGGCCTGTACGGCGGATCTTTTCGGATGAGCCCGCGGCGTTGGGCGCCCGGCTGGGCGTGCGCCCGAGTCGTCCTCGTACTGGACGTAC
>NZ_JARZAG010000037.1 GCF_029892155.1 Kitasatospora sp. GAS204B
TACGACGCGAACCCGTGGGTCAGCATCCCCGGTTCCCTGACCGACATCGGCGCGGCCGCCGACGGTACCGTGTGGGGCGTCAACGCGGCCGGCAATATCTTCCGGTACACCGGTGACCAGGGTTCCTCGAACCCCTGGCTCGGGATCACCGGCAGCCTGACCCGGATCTCGGCCGGGTCCAGGACGAACGTCTGGGGCGTCAACGGCAGCGGGGAGATCTTCAGGTACTCCGGGTACGACGCGAACCCGTGGGTCAGCATCCCCGGTTCCCTGACCGACATCGGCGCGGCCGCCGACGGTACCGTGTGGGGCGTCAACGCGGCCGGCAACATCTTCCGGTACACCGGTGACCAGGGTTCCTCGAACCCCTGGCTCGGGATCACCGGCAGCCTGACCCGGATCTCGGCCGGGTCCAGGACCAACGTCTGGGGCGTCAACGGGGCCAGCGCCATCTTCAGGTACTCCGGGTACGACGCCAACCCGTTCGTCGGCATTCCCGGCGCCCTGTCCGACATCGGTACGGGCGTTGACGGCACCGTGTGGGGCGTCAACGGCGCCGGCACGATCTTCCGCTACACCGGGGACCAGCCCAGCTGAGCCCTGCCGGTGACGACATGAGAGTTCCCGGTCCGCGACGGACCGGGAACTCTCGTGGTTTGTCACGATTCGCCTGGGACGGCCGATCAGTATCCGTGTGTCCCGCAGTGGGGCCCGCCGAGTCCAGCCACACCGTTCCGCTGGTCACGCTCCGCTGTGAGGCATTGCCGAGAATGCCTCGATGCACTCACCGATGGCGCCGCAGGTGGCGCACGCGTCGGGACCGAGTCGGGGCGGCTTCGATGTGAGCCGTCGATGGTGGGATCGTCGAGTTCCGGGGGTGCGGCGTGGGCGCCGGCTTGCGGGTGGCTATTCGGCCCAGGGGGAGTCCAGGATCGTGTCGACGAAGTCGCCGCGCTCGAAGCCGGGCACGTAGTGCGCGAGTACATCGGCGTTGACGGTGCCGAACGTGCCCTCCGGCCTGGACCGCATCCCGTCGGTGAATGCCTCCAGGATGCGCTGCTTGAAGCGGGGGCGCGGGTGCGCGGCGACAATCGCCGCGCGGTCTGCCTCATCGACGTCGTGGTGGCCGATGCCGAGGACGTCGTAGTCGACGCCCGCGGTCACCAGTGCCACCTCCGGCTCGATGAACTCCGGGGCGCCGGGGGTGGTGTGCAGGGCGATCGCGGTCCACACGCGTCGGATGCTGTCACCTGATCCGCTCGGTCCGCCGGCTCCTCGGACGGCACCTCCAGTCTCCGAACCACCAGATCGCTGCGCCACGGCGACGGGGCTGTACAGCCCGGCGGACGAACCGCTGACGTCACCACTGGACTTGCTCCGATCAGCAGCGATGAGTCTCCGAACGGCACAGGGCGACCGGGGCCGCTCATACTCGTCAGCAGATGCGAGTCCGATCACGCGGGGTTGGCGAACTGCTCTGTCCGGCGGCGGGGGTTCGTCCACGTATGCCGGATGTGGACGACGCTGGTCACCATGAAGCCCTTGATCCACCTGCGCGCGCTGGCGGACGCACGGCGTGACCTGGGCCAGGCCCTGGCGAGGACTTGCCCCACCGGTCGAACTCAGCGGTCGATGGGCCGTCGGGCCTCGGCGATCACGTAGCCGAGCTTCTCCGTGTAGATGGACACCCCGGTGGGGAGCAACTGGTCCATCTGGGCGGTGAAGTCCGGTCCGTAGTGGGCGGTCAGGTCGTCGCGTTGGTCGGTGTAGCGGGATTCGATCCAACGGATGTTCGGCCTGGCCTGGTTGGTGACGTCGTGGATCTGGACGGCCTCGAAACCGGCCTGGGTGAGGACGTCGGTGTAGGTGTCGGTGTTCAGGAGGGAGGAGAAGGCGAAGCCCTGGGTGAGGAGGTTCCAGTCGTCGTCGGTGAGGTGGGCGGTCTGGACGAAGTCGGCGAGGACGAGGCGTCCGCCGGGTTTGAGGCTGCGGTGGATCTCGCGTAGGACGTGGAGGCGGTCGGGGACGTGGAAGAGCATTTCGATGGCCCAGGCGGCGTCGAAGGTTTCGGGCTCGCAGGGCAGGTGCATGGCGTCGGCCCGGATGAACTTGAGTTGCGTGGCGAGGCCGGCGTTCTTGGCCTTCTCGGTGGCCCTGGCCACCTGGGTGGGGGTGATGCTGACACCGAGCACCCGGGCGCGGGTGCGTTCGGCCAGTCGCAGGGCGGGGTGTCCGGTGCCGCAGCCGACGTCGAGGAGGTACTCGTCGTCCTGGAGGTTCAGGGTGTCGATCATGCGGTCGGTGAGGCGGTTCTGCGCTTCGGGCATGGACGGGTTCGGGTCGTCGTCCCAGAGCCCGAAGTGGATGTTCTCGCCGTAGAGGGCGTCGAAGAACGCCCCCATGTGGTCGTAGAAGTCTCCCACCGACTCGCTGGTGAGTGCAGGCGTGGTGCTTGGGCGCTCGGGCATGGTGGCCCTTTCCGGTCTGGTGTTCGCTCGGTTCGGCGGGCGGACTTCTGTTGGCTTGTCGTCACCCTGCCGGCTGTTCCTGCGTCACGGGGCTGAGGCGGTGGGTGAGGTGGCCGAGGGCGAGGAGGGTGAAGATGTCGGCGAGCGCGGGGACGTGGAAGCCGAAGGGGCGGGGTCCGATGGAGTCCGGGATGCTGGTGATGGAACCGTTGGGGCGTTGCTGGGTGAGCAGGTAGGCGGTGCCTCGGGCGGCGGGGGCGTGGGCGGGGTGTCCGGTGAGGGTGATGAGGGCGTAGGCGGTGCTGAGTGCGTCGCTCGGGTCGCCGTCCTGGTGACCCCATCCTCCGTCGGGGTTCTGGGAGTTGAGGACCAGGTGGGTTGCTCGGCGGGTGATGAGGCGGGCGGGGCTGTGGGGTGGGCCGGGTCGGTGGGCGGCGGCGAGGACGGCCCGAAAGAGGGTGTGGTGGCGGCTGCTGCTCCAGTCGGGTGCGAAGGAGCCGTCAGGTCGCTGATGGGAGGCGAGGTGGTCGAGTGCGGCGTCCAGGGCGGTGTGTTGGGCCGGGCCCTGGGTGCTGAGCGCGTTGGCGGCGGCGGCCGTCATGCAGGCTTCGGAGGGGGCGCCGGCCAGGTAGGTCGGGAAGCCGCCGTCCGGGGCGCGCAGGGCCGTCAGGTGGTCGAGGGCGCGGCGGATCGGGGCGCGGTGGGTGGCGGGTCCGGCGAGGTGGAGGGCTTCGAGCGCGGCGGAGGTGCAGTCGACGTCGGTGAGTTGGGCACCTTCGGTGTAGGACCAGCCGCCGCCGGGGTCCTGGAGGTGCAGCAGGCGCTGGGTGATGCTGTCCAGGGCGGCCGGTGGGGCGCCTGCCGTGTGCAGGGCGACTGCGGCGGTGGCGGTGACCCAGGTGTCCTCGTCGGCGATGAACGGCATTCCGCCGTCCGGGCGCTGGTACGTGAGTGCGGTGCGGATGCCGTCGGCGACGAGGTCGTGCTGGCCGGGTACGGGGGTCAGGGCGTGCAGGACGGACAGGTGGATGAGGAGGTTGCCCTCCCAGAGGGTGCCCGGACGCTGGGTGGAGCGCAGCAGGGCCACCTCTCCCACGGAGATGAGCGCGTTCTGCCCGTGGGCGTGGGCGAGGATGGCCTTGACCGCGGTGACCTGCACTTGTGCCCACGGGTGCAGTCCGTGCAGGGCGAAGGCGTCGGGGCCCGGGAGCCTGGCGGGCCGGGCGGCAGCGCCGAGCAGCAGGAGGACCGCGTCGAGTAGGGCGTGTTTGCGTGCGCTGGTGAAGTCCGGTGCGTGGGTGAGGAAGTCCTCGACGTCCAGCGGAGCGGTGGTGGTCAGGTCGCCCAGGGCGGTCCGGGCCAGTAGGCGGTCCAGCGGTCGGGTCGAGTCGCGGTGCGCCGCGAGGTAGTCGATGAGCCGGGCGCCCGCCGCGGGCTCCGTGCCTGTGCGATCCAGTAGGGCTTTGAGCAGCGAGGATTCCAGGACGCGGCTGTGGCACGGGGAGCGGAGGGCTCCGTCCGCCTCGATTCGTCCCGCCAGGTGGCCGCGCAGTCGGTCGGTGGCCGTGGCGAGGTCGGTGGGGAAGGCGTCGCGCGGCCAGCGGGGCAGGCTCGCGGTGACCGCTGCCGGTCTCATGCGAGCCCGTCCGCACCGCCACCCTCGCGCAGCCGCCGGGCCGCGTCGGCACGGAGGGTGTCCGGCGGGGCCGGATCTTGGATGCCGGGCGGTGGCTCGGGGTCGGTGGCGAACCGGCCGGTGCTCGCCAGCCAGTGCAGGGTCGCGGCCATGAAGGTCTCCACCAGGTCGACGTACGCGTGCAGTTCGCGCAGGGTGTGGGTCGGCAGGTCGGAGGTCGTGCGCAGCGCTGTCGCGGTGGCGTGGAAGTCGGCTCGGCGCTGGTCGATCATCGCGGCCACCCGCATCTGGGCCTCGGCGGTGGGGCAGTTGTCCCGGCGGGCGATCAGGGAGACCAGGTTGTGCTGGCTGGCGGCGCTGTCCTGCTCGTGCGAGGCGAGGTCGTTGGCCCAGCCCGCGATGTCGGCCAACGCCCGGCGCAGGTCGCGCAGGTCGGTGTCCACCCTCGGGTCCTCCACGAGGTGGGCGTGGCCGGTGCGTTCCAGGACGTTGAGCATGGGCAGCAGAGTGATCGTGCGGCGCCGCAGTTCGACGTAGTCCGTCGGCGGCAGCCTCGCTCCGGCCCGGCGCAGGGCGGCCTCCTGCTCGCTGGCGTCCAGGAAGTCCCCGTAATCGGTGGCGAAACGTTTCTGCCACCGCTCGGGCATGCCTGGGGCTGTCCGCTCCCACAGCCCCGCCAGGAGCACCGCCTGCGGGGCCTTTGCCGCAGGAGCGCCTGGCACGAGCACCTGGCGCAGCGGGGCGGTGAAGCGTTCCAGCTCGCCCGGCGCCGAGCCAAGACCCCGGCGGTCGATCCGGTCGTCGACCCAGCAGATGAACGCCGCCCACTGCGCCGTCAGCTCCACGTCCGCCGTGCTGCCGTCCGGGAGTGCGCCGGCGGCGAGCACCGGCAGGCGCATCGCTTCCAGGCGCCGCTCGTCCCGGGCGTCGGCCACCAGACCCGTCCCGCGTGCCCAGCGCAGCAGCGCCGCCGGCTCACATGCGCCGGCGGCTGATGATCTGTCAGCCATGCGCCGATCTTGTCAGGCCATCATCAAGTTTGGGAAGGTCGCATCACGCCACTCCCGACCGTGCCGAGCAGGCACTCCGCGGGTTCCGGCCAGAGCTCGCGCAAGGTGATGATTCACCGTCAACGTCCGGTCTACGGTGAGGCCGGCCACGACAGACGGAGGACCCGATGGCTCGGAGCGGCTGCTGATCGACCCGGCGGCCGATACCGTCGCCCTCGCCGCCCACCCGCGCGCAGGCGACGGGCCGGACGGCGAGGAACTGCTCGTCCGCGCGGACCTCGTGGTCGATGCCGCCGGGCGCGGAAGCCGGCTCCCCCACTGGCTCACCCAGGCCGGCTACCGGCTCCCCGCCACGCTGACGGTCGACGGACCGGTTACGGCACCCCGTAGCGGCAGGGGCACCGTCCGGTCTCACGCCCCTGCCGCTACGGCAGCGTCGGGAAGCTCGGTGCGTTGGTGATCTCCGCGTGACCGTCGAAGGTGAACATCGTGTCGCCGGCCGCCACCGGGCTGGAGCCGAACGTGTTGGTGAAGGCCGTTGCCGCGGGCGCGCTCAGGCTGAGCGGGATGTTCCTGGTGTCGACGGTGGTCGGTGTGAAGGTGACCAGGCTGGGGGAGACCGGGAACTTGAACAGGGTGATGTTCGTGGCGGGCGCGCCGTCCTGGGAGAGGTCCGCGCTGGTGTAGCCCTCGCCGAGGCGGGTGTGGATGACCATGTTGGTCAGTTCGAGGGTGTGGCCCGCGCCGGTGAAGCGCACGCCGCCCTGGATCGGCATCTCGCCGCCCGTGAGGTTCGGTGAGACGGTGCCGGAGCCGGGGTAGCTGAGGCAGCCGCCGGTGACTGTCGCGGGTGCGATGGGCTCCATGGTCACTTGCTGGTCTGTCAGGGCCTGTGCCGCGGCTGGCACCAGGCATTCCTTGCCGTTGCCGCGCACGGGAAGGTCGATGCTGATGGCACCGGCCTGGACGGCGCCGGCGCCGACGACGGCCACCGCGGCGAAGGAGAGCGCGACCACGCGCTTCTTGCTGTTGAAGATCTTCATGCCCCCGGCAACGACCGGCGGTCCGCACGGGAACGCCGTCCGGGCGGTGATCACCCGGATGGCCCCCGGCGCTCGGGGCACGGTGCCCAGGGTGCGCAGCGCCGGACGGTGTGGGCGAGAGCGTCCAGCACGTCGGCGCGGCTCGGTTGGGCCGGCAGGTAGCGGAGCAGATCGGTGGGAAGTGCGGGCTCCTCGGGTGGCAGGAGGCCGAGTTGGGCGATCCGGGCCATGCCGTGCGAGCGGCCGCGGGCCGTCGCGGGATCGGCCAGCAGTCGTCCCTTCGGCGGGCGGCCCGCCTCCTGGAGGTGGTCGAGGCAGGCTCGTTCCAGGTCGGCTGCCGTCAGGCGGGCGGGGCCGGCGGTGGTCCAGTGGAGACCGGGTGCGGCCCTGTCGCCGCGCAGCATCGCCGCGGTGAGTGCGGTGAGGTAGTCGACGAGGGATTCCATCGGGAGGATGTCGGCCCAGTGCTCGGGGTGGACGGGCAGGCCGCCGGGCCGGTCCTGGAGCAGCGCGGTGAGCAGGGCGTGGGGGAACTGCTGGCGTGGTGCCGTGACGGCGTCGCGGGCGGCGAAGAGCAGGGCCGCGCGTACGACGGCGACCGGTTGGCTGGTGCGGGTGGCGAGTTCCTCGGCGCGGCGTTTGGAGTGGCTGTAGGCGCGCAGGGAGCGGGCGACCAGGTCCTCGCCGGGGATGTCGAAGGCGGCTGCGGCGGAGGAGAGCAGGATGACGGGGACGTGTGCGGCTTCGGCGAGTTCCAGGATGCGGCGCGTGCCCTCGGCGTTGACCTGGTCGAAGCTGGCGAGGTCGGGCGGGGCGAAGTCGGTCAGGCCCGCGCAGTGCACGACGGCGTCGATTCCGGCGGCGAACTCCCTGTACTGACTGGCGGTCAGGCCCAGGCGGTGGGAGGTGAGGTCGGCCTTCAGGCAGGTGGTGGCGCCCTCGGGTCGGCGTCGGTGGACCAGTGCGGTGACCTCGTAGTGGGCGGTGAGCGAGGTGAGGAGGCTGGTCCCGATCACGCCGGTCGCGCCGGTGAGCACAACGGTGGGACGGGAGGCGGCGGTCATGGTGTCCTCGCAGGTTACGGGTGGGTGGTGGCGGCCAGTTCGCGGACCTCGCGCGCCCACAGGCCGGGTAGGTCGCGGACGTGCTGGTGCCGGGTCTGCGCGGTGGCGCAGAAGGTGGCGTGGCCGCCGTGCAGGAACAGAACGGTGGAGAACAGGTGGCCGTCGGCGAGCGGGGGCAGTGCGAGGCCGCCGGTGACCGGCGAGTTGTCGAAGGCGAGCGGGGTGGGGATGCCCAGCAGGGTGGCGCTGGCGAGGGCGTCGCCGGGAGAGACGACGGTCGAGGTGTGCTCCCACATCAGCTCAGGTGGCATGCGCTCCAGCAGCCGTCGGGTGCGGTCCCGGGGCAGGCAGCTGGTCTGTTCGGCGACGCGCGCCAGCCGCCGCTCGGCAGCGGGTTCGTCCACCGGCAGCAGCACCCGGGTGTAGCCGATCCGGTTGCCGCGGTCCTGGCGCTCGTGGCGCAGACGCAGGCTGAAGGGGACTCGCACGGGAACGGGTTGATCCCGCTGCGCGGGTGCCAGCCAGTTGCGCAGGGCCCCGGCGAGGGCGGCGAGGTAGACGTCGTTGAGCGAGGCCCCGGAGGCCCGGCTGACCGCGCGCAGCGCGTCGGCGGGAACGCCGGCCGCCGCCAGCAGGCGGCTGTCGCTGCGGGGCGGGGCGCTCGCCCCACGGCCGCTGGTGGGTGCGTCGCCGGCCGGGACGGCCGGGGCCCGTGCGTCGAGCAGGCGGCTGATCGTGTGGGCGACGGCCGCGCCGTCCTGGGCGGCGTGGTGGACCCGGTAGGCGAGCAGGTACTCGTCGTGGCGTCCGGTGTCGATCAGCCACAGGCCCCACCGGGGCCGGTCGGCCGGGACCGGCTGGTTGGCCATCAGCTCGGCGCAGTGGGCCGGATCGGCGGGGCCGTCGATGCGGTGCACGTGCTGGGCGGCGTCGAAGGCGTCGGCGCGGCGCCAGTGCTCCCGGCGGGCCGGGCCGTCCAGGTGCTCGGCGAGTACGGGCAGTTGGGGCAGGCGAGCGCGGACCAGGGCCGCGACCCGTCCGGGCGTGGGGGCGGGGCCGCGCAGCCGAAGGACGGCGCCGATGACGAAGCCGTCGTGCGGGCGCAGCCGTGCCCACTCCAGCATGCCCCGGTCCTGGCCGGCGTCGGGTTCCGCCGCCGGGTCGCTCTCCGCCATGTGCCGCACCGGGCTTCGGGCGTCGCTCACCGGGGCGGGCGCCTGCGCCTGGTTCACCGCTGCTTCGCCTCCTGGGCCCTTCGGCAGACTCCGCCGCACCGCCGCGCGACGCAGGCTCTCTGTCAACCGAACGGTCCCGCGCCCGGTTTGGTTACGCCACGCCGGCTGACCACGCGTCGGCGCGCCAGTCAACTCCCCATCGCTCGAACGAGGGAAAGACCGCCCCGAATACACCCCTCGCCGCTCGCGCGGTTGCGCTGGGCTTCGGCGTTGCGATCAGCTTGCCCCGCAGCCGCGCACCTTGCCCCAGCCGGCCGCCCACCTCACCTCGGCTGCCCGGCGAAAGGGGCCCTCGGCATGCGCGACCGGTCCGCTCGCGGCCTCGCTGCCCCGCCGCCGGGCGGGCAGTGGGAGTGGGAGCCGCTGCCTGCGGTGCTGACCGGCCACGCGGCACGGTGCCCGGACCGCCCGGCGCTCAGCTTCGTGGACTACAGCCGCGATCCGGACGGTACCTGGCGGACACTCACCTTCGCCGAGGTGGACCAGCGCGCGCGGGCGCTCGCCGCCGCCCTCGAATCCCGCTTTGTGCGCGGAGCGCGCGTCGCCCTGCTCTGTCCCCAGGGGCTGGAGTACGGCCTGGGGTTCCTGGCCTGCCTGTACGCCGGGATGATCGCGGTGCCGCTCTTCCCGCCGGAGGACTCCCGGCGCATCGCCCAGCTGACGGCCGTGCTCGCGGACGCCGACCCGGTGTGCCTGCTGACCGACAGCCGCCATGCCGACAGCTGCCAGGACCTGACTCACCGACCGGTCGAGGTGTGGCCGGTCGACGAAGCCGAACCCCACCTCGCACCGCACTGGTCGCAGTACCGGGCCGACCCCGCGGAACCGGCCTACCTGCAGTACACCTCCGGCTCCACCGGCCACCCTCGGGGCGCCGTCATCACCCACCAGAACCTGGTTGCCAGCACCCGGCAGGTCATCGACGGCTGCGGCCTGTCCTCCGACACCCCCGTCGCGAGCTGGCTGCCGCTCTTCCACGACATGGGCCTGTCCATCGGCGTGCTCGCACCGATCCTCGCCGGCGCGCACCTCGCCCTCATGTCCCCCCTGGCCTTCGCCCAGCGTCCGCTGCGATGGCTGCGACTGCTCGACGCGCACCGCGCCCACTTCAGCGGCGCACCGAACTTCGCCTACGACCTGTGCGTACGCCGGATCCCGGAAACAGACCGCGACGGCCTGGACCTCAGCAGCGTCCGCGTGCTGACCAACGGCGCCGAACCGGTGCGCACCGGCACACTGCACCGCTTCACCGAGGCGTTCGCCGCCGGCGGGCTGGCCCCCGACACCCTCAAGCCCAGCTACGGTCTGGCCGAAGCCACCGTGCTGGTGGCGTGCAACCGTATCGGGCAACGCTGGACCGAACTGCGCCTGGACACCGAGGCGCTGGCCGCCGGCCAGGTGCGTGTCCTGAACGACCGCCAGGCACCGCCACGGCTTACCACGGTGGTGGGTTGCGGCAGGCCCGTCGGCCAGGACGTGCGGGTAGCGGACCCCGAGACCCGCGTCGAGCAGCCACCGGGAACCGTCGGCGAACTCTGGGTACGCGGCCCCAACACCGCGAACGGCTACTGGCGCCAACCCCAGGACTGCGCCAAGCTGTTCGACCAAGTCCTGAAGACCTCCGACGGCTTCGAGAACGGCTGGCTGCGCACCGGTGACCTGGGGTTCCTGCACGACGGCGAGCTCTTCGTCCTCGGCCGGATCAAAGACGTGATCATCATCAACGGCGCCAACCACACCCCCGGCGACATCGAGGACACCGTCGGCCGCGCGATCCCCGAAGCCGTTCCGGGCGCGGTGGCCGCCTTCGCGGTACCGGGCGACGACGGCGAGGGTGACCGGCTGGTCGTGCTGGTGGAGCTGGCCGCCGGCCCCCGCCATGCCCAGGACATCGGACTGCGCCGCCGGGTCATGGCCGCTGTCGGCGAGCACCACGGTGTCCGCCCTCACGACATCCTCGCGCTGCGGCGCGGCAGCCTGCCGCGCACCACCAGCGGCAAACTCAGGCGCGGTGACTGCCGCGACCGCTACCTCACCGACCGGTTCGCCCCGGCCGCGCCCACAGACACCAGGACGACCCCGTGACCCGAGCCCCCGCCCCTGCGGACGTCGCCGGCTGGCTGACCCTGCGCCTGGCCGCCCTGCTGGAGATCCCCGCCGAGGAGATCGAGCCGACCGTGCCCCTGGACGCCCTCGGCGTGTCCTCCCTGGAGGAGCAGATGCTCACCGCTGACCTGGAAGCCCGGTACGGACTGGCGCTTCCCCTCACGGACATGCGGCGCCACCCCACCATCGCCGCGCTCTCGGCCCACCTCGCCGGCCTGGCCGCCGCACACCAGCGCAACGCCGAGGACTCCGTACCGCGCCCGTGACCACAACCACCGCAGGCCCGGCCGCACCCCGGCCGGGCCGCGCCCACCCCGACGGACCGGAGAACCCCCGTGTACGACAGGATCGTTGAGCTGCTGTTCGAGATCGGGATCGACACCTCGCACGCCAGCCCGCAGACCACCTTCCGCGAGCTGGCGATGGACTCCCTCTCGATGACCGAGCTGACCGTCATGCTCGCCGACGACACCAGCCCACTGCCCACCGGCTGGACCCTGGACACCACCCTGGCCGATGCCGCCGCACACCTCACCCCCTGCCCGACGACACCCCGGTGACGACGACGCCATGACCGGCCTGCCGGCACCCGAAACCCGGATCCACCCCCAGCACCCACGAGGCAGGACCGGAACGCGATGAGCCGACCCGACATCGCCGTCACCGGACTCGGCATGCTCACCCCCGCAGGCATCGACGCGGCAGCCACCTGGCGAGGCGTCTGCGCCGGCGAGACGACCGCCGCCACCTGCGACCAACTCGCAGGACTGCCCGTCGACTTCTGCTGCAGAGTGCCCGCCTTCGACGCGGCGCAGGCCCTCGGTCGGCGCATCGCGCACCGCCTGGACCGCTCCACCCACCTCGCCCTGCTGGCCGCCCAGGAGGCACTGCGTGACGCCGCGCTCGACCCACTCGCCTGGGACGCCGCCCGGGTCGGAGTCGTCATCGGCAGTGGCCTGGGCGCCTCCCACACCTGGGAGAGCCAAGGCCGCGAACTCCACGAGCGCGGCCCAGGGCGCATCTCCCCGCTGCTGATCTCGATGATCGGACCCAGCACCCCGGCCAGCGAGATCGCCATGGCCTGCGGCGCCCACGGCCCCGCCCTGGCCACCGGCACCGCCTGCGCCTCCGGAGCGACCGCGATCGCCGTCGCCCGCGACCTGCTCACCACCGGCCAGTGCGACATCGTGCTGGCCGGCGGCACCGAAGCATGCACCACACCCCTGATCACCACCGGCTTCGCCCAACTCGGCGCACTGTCGACCCGCCGCGACGACCCCGCCACCGCCTCCCGGCCCTTCGACCAGACCAGGGACGGCTTCGTACTGGCCGAGGCCGCCGCCGTCCTCGTGCTGGAGCGCGCCGAACACGCCGCAGCCCGCCGACACCCGCCCCGGGCGCTGCTCGCCGGATGCGGCTCCGCCACCGACGCCCACCACCCCACCAGCCCCCACCCGCAGGGCCGCGGCATCAAGCAGGCCATCCGCACCGCGCTGGCCGACGCCGACCTCAACCCGCACGACGTGCGCTACGTCAACGCCCATGGCACCGCCACCATCCAAGGCGACGCCGTCGAAGCCGACGCGATCAACGCCCTACTGCCGCACGGCCCGTCCGTCACCTCCACCAAAGGAGCCCTCGGCCACTCGCTGGGAGCGGCCGGCGCCGTCGAGGCCGCCCTGACCATCCTCAGCGTGCAGCACTCCCTGATCCCGCCCACCGCCAACCTCGACACCCCCGACCCGGCCTTCGACCTGAACCTGGTCACCAAGACCGCCACCCACGAACGCGTCAGCGCGGCACTCAGCACCTCCGTCGGCTTCGGCGGCCACAACGTGGTCCTGGCGTTCCGCAGTGCCTGATCAGGCGGCCGAACCCGCTACAAGCAGAGCCGGACCATCCCTGGAAGACGTCAACAGCCATCGGCACGGAGGGCGCCGGCGCGGCCTTCAAACGCCGAGCCGGCACCCCGTGGGCACCTACCGTCTTGCCCGGCGGAGGTGCCGCCCTCCAAGCGCCAGCGGATGCTGGCGTACTTCTCGGGCCCCCACTCGGGAGAGGTAGCCAGTTCGGCCTCCACTGCTCTCACGCCCGGGGCAAGTACCACGCGCCCACTGAGTGCAGCTGCTGGCCACCGGCAGTGGGCGGCATACCGGATACTCAGCGCCGCCGTGGACATCGGTTCGACTGGGACGACTCGGTCGGGTGATCTCCGGCGGGTGCGGCATGAAGGCAGGGCCTCCTGGCCAGCTCAGGGTTGGTGAGACCGAACGAGCTGCTCAGGAGGCCCTTGTGTCGCAGTCTTGCGTTGCCGTGCCCGTGTCGTCCAACTCGGTTGCCCGGTCGTGTGACTGCCTCGCGCACCGGTTCGGGAATGCGGACGCCCGTGCGGACCGCGAGCCGCGATATCCGTCGGACGTGACGGACGCGGAGTGGGCACTGAGCGCTACCACCGTGAATGGGCCAGAGCCGTTCTTTTCAGAGCTCTGCCGCTTGCCGGGCCTTGGTGCGGATGGCGGTGGCGCGCGACCACGCCATCCCGACGCGTCCACCTGTCGACCCACCGGAAAGGCCCAGTTCAGCGGCCTGACCGGAGTTTTGACACCCCTCAGGGCCGTCGTGCGCAACGCGATGCCGGTGCCCGCCTGGCTGGAAGGCCGCAGCGGCCCGCCGGAAGGTTACTGCCACCGGCAACTGGTCGACGCTGTGCGCTACCTGGTCGCGGCCGCCATCGCGACCAACTCCTCATGGATCGACCAGGTCGAGCGGTGGTTCGGCTTCCTGAGCGACCAGATGATCCGACGCGGCGCCCACAAGAACGTCCAGGCCCTCAAAGCCGACATCCGCGCATGGATCAAGGACTGGAACGAGAACCCCAAGCCGTTCACCTGGAACCAAAACCGCCGAAGAGATCCTGGACTCCCCCGCCCGCTTCTGGCGACGGATCTCTGGCGCAGGACACTAGCTGAGTGTGGTCAGCGCGTCGCGGGCGCAGGCGATCGCGGCGGACTCGGCAGTGGACTGAGGGACCGGGCGCATGGCGTAGCCGGACATAGTGGTCGCCTCGTACATGATGGTGACCAGGGCATTGCGCTGCAGTACGACGAGGTTCACCTGACCAATGTCGGAGTCGGTGCTGTAGAAGATGGTGGCCTTGTCTCCGAGGCCGTTCACTGGACGGTCATCGACCAGCTCCTGGCCGGAGGCGGACAACATCGACCGGTCGGTGGCGAGCAGTTCCTGGTAGACGGAGTCGTTGTATGAGTCGAGCTGGGCGCCAACGAAGAGATCGGTGAGGCTGGTGTCGGGCATGCTGGACTGCCAAACCGCGCCCGAGGTCACGGCGCCCGGTTCGGCCTCGTGGGCCTGGCACTTCGCGCCGCTCACGTACGTGGTGACGGTGGCGGGGCGCAACAGCGAGCAGCCGTCGACCAGGTGGGTGTAGAGAGCCGTGGGGCTGCCCGTGGCGCTAACAGCGGGGCTCGTGGTGGAGGAGACGCTCGGGGGCGGAGCAGCGGGGCTCGTGGTGGAGGAGACGCTCGGGCGCGGAGCAGCAGAGCTGGCGGCGACCGTGGCTGGCGGGCTGGTGAGTGCCGCAGTCAGGCCGAGTACGAGCGCGACGCCACCGGCGCCGCCCGCCACGCCACCGAGCAACCACGTCCAACGTCGGGCGGGCCCGGCGGGCCGCAGGTCGGCCTGGTCGGGAAGGGTTGCCGGGGTCGGTGACACGGGCAGCGCCCGCGTGGCGGGAATCGCGGGCGGGGTATCTTCCATGTCCATGGGCGGGCCTCACGTGTTCTGGAGTCGGTATGCCGTCAGATCACTGCCGTAGCCGAGCAGAAGAGTCGAGCCCTGCATCAGCAGGCGGGGATCTCCCTGCTGCCGGGCGAAATTCTGGTGCCACCGGGAAGAGCCGCTGCCCGCGTCGAGCGCCAGCAGGGTGGCACCCCCGGTGGCAGTGGGTGCCGTGACCAGAAAGAGATTCGCGGTGGCGGACTGCACGGTGGCGGTGCCGTGCGCGGACCGCCAGGTCCAGACGGTCCGGCCAGCCCGCAAGGCGAGGCCGGTCACCTCGTTCACCCCGCCGAGTGCAAGTACGCCTGCGGCGCTGGCCTGACCGGTGATGCTGTCGGCGCGGGTTGCGGTCCACAGCCGGGTGCCGTCCGCGGGGGCGAAGCCCGCGAGGGCGATCCGTCCGGCGGAGCCCGACGACGACACGGGCGGCAGGCAAGCCAGCAGGCCCTGCTGGAGCGAGAGCGAGCCGTCGTACGCGGCCAGGGTCATCGTGGCCTCGGGTGAGGGCAGCCCGCTCGGTCGGCTCCAGGACATCGTTCCGTCGCGCGCGTTGAGTGCCGCCACCCGTAGATCGGAAGTGAGCGCGTACAGCAGGCTGCCGCCCGGCGGCGCGTACAGGTCCTGGGCGTCGGCCGTCCACCGCTGCGTGCCGGTCGCGCTGTCGAGCGCGGTGAAGTGCCCGTTGTCGCCTGCAGAGGGGGTCGGGAAATCCAGGACCAGCAGGCCCGCCGAGGCCACGGCTTGGGTGCGGTACGAGTAGCCGAGTGCCGAAGTCGTCCAGCGTGCAGCGCCCTTGACCGCGTCGAAGGCGTGGAGCGCACCTGCGGCGTCGGTCACCAGCAGCAGTTCGGGTAACGGCTGGGAGACGGCCTGTGCGTCGGGTACGGCACTGACCGCGTGCCATAGCCGGGTGCCGCTGCGTGCGTCGTACGCCTGGACGCTGCCGTCCGATCCCACCGTCCAGACCCGGCTGCCGTCACTGGTCGAGAGCGCGCCCTGTGCGTCGGAGGTGCTCCACAACTGCCGTCCCACGGAGCGGTCGTAGCTGACCACGCCGGTGCGGTCGGCGCACACCACCACTTGGGCCGCGCAGGCCAGCGGTATCATCCCGGAGCGGGGTAGCGTCGCCGTCCAGGTGCGACGGGGCAGGTCGCCCGGCTCGGCCGAGCCCTGCCACAGGCCCCAGCCGGTCCCCCCCGCGGCCGCTGTGGCAAGCAGCGTGCCGCCGAGCAGCAGCAGCCGCCGCCGGGTGCCGTTGGGGTCGTCCAGAGCCTGCTGCAGCTCGCGCTCGCGCTGCCGAACGCTGCGCTCGGCCCCGCCCAGCCAGGCGGTGCCGACAGCCGGTCCGTGCCGAAACGCCTCAGTGAGCTCGGCCGGTTGAGGTCGCCCGCCCGGATCCTTGTTCAGGCATCGCACTAGGAGGTCGATCAGCTCCTGCGGTGCTCCGTCCAGATGTGGCGGCTCCTCGGCCGAGCGGTAGAGCAGAACCGCGGCGGGCCCGTCGCCGAAGGGCGGCTCCCCGGTCGCGGCGAACGCCAGCACAGCGCCGAGCGAGAACAGGTCGCTGGCCGGAGTGAGTTCCTTGCCTGCGGCGTGCTCAGGCGACATGAAGCCGGGGGTGCCGATGATCCCGCCCGTCGCGGTCAGCGTCGCGTCCTTGGCCGGCTTGCTGATCCCGAAGTCGATGACCCTGGGTCCGTCGCGGGTGAGCAGGATGTTGGAGGGGTTGAGGTCGCGATGGATGATCCCGACCCGGTGGATCTTGCCAAGTGCTTCGACCAGGCCCGCGCCCAGCACCTGCAACGCGGCACCGTCCATCTTCCCGTGCCGCGCCACAGCCTGCTGCAGTGACGGACCGGCCACGAACTCGGTCGCCAGCCAGGGCAGTTCGGCCTCGGTGTCGGCGTCCACCACGGCCGCCGTGAAGGCCCCGCCCACCAGCCGAGCCACGTTCACCTCCTGGGCGAACCGCCGCCGGAACTCAGTGTCAGCCGCGTACTGCTTCCGCACGGTTTTGACCGCGACCGGGCGACCGCTCTCGGTGATGCCCAGGTGGACGTCGCCCATGCCTCCCGCGCCGAGGCGCCGCAGGATCCGGTAGGGGCCGATGGTCTCGGCGCTCACACACTCACCCGGTAGGCGCGCAGCGTGGTGGAGGAAGCGCAGTAGACCATCTGCCCCGAGGCGGCGGTGGTCCACACGTTCTCGGCGGCGGATCCGCGCGCCATCCAGCGGATCGCACCGTCGGCGGCACTCAGCACGGCCACACCGGAGGCCTGTTGAACGACGGGGACGGCGAAGAACCCGTCGCCCGCAGACGGGGCCCGGAAGGAGGTGCCGGCGCCGGTAGGGGTGGTCGCCGCGACGGTGGTGTGCCACAGTCCCTTGCCGGTCGCGGTGTCCAGGCAGTATGCGGTGCCGAATGCCCCGGCCAGCAGTAGCCTGCCCGTGCCCAGCGCACAGCCCAGGGCGACCTCGGGGACGGTCGGGGAGGTCCAGCGCTGTTTCCCGCTTGCCTCATCCAGGGCGTGGACCGTCTGGCCGTGCACGACGAGCAGCAGGTCGGCGGTCCGCACGAGCCGATAGGGCAGGGTGCCGTTTCCCGACGCGGTGCTGGCGGCCTGCCAAAGGATCTTCCCGGTGGCCAGGTCGACCGCATAGGTGACGCCGTTGTCCTGGTAGTAGCAGCGACCGTCGGCGACCAGGCCCAAGTTGCTGCCGGAGCCGCTCAAAAGTTGTTCCGCGCCGCGTGCTGTATAGACCGCATCCGTCTGGGCGATCGCGTGCCGCCACACGTCACGGCCGGTGCCGAGCTCGACCCCGGTGATCACCCCGCCGCCCTCCTCCACGGTCTGGAAGGCCAACACCACCACCTGGCCCTGAGCGCCGAGCACCCGCAAGCTCATCTGGGCGTACGTCTGCTGCGCAGCGGGGACGGTCGAGCCGAGCGGGCTGCTGTGGTTGGTGCCCGCCGAATCCAGCCACGACAGGGTCTGCAGGTCCGCCGACGGTGCGTACAGTAGGCCGCCTGCCTCCTCGACAGCCTGGAAGTCCGGTGCTGAGGACCAGAGTTGGCGTCCCGTCGACGTGTCGTAGCCGAAGGCGCCCTGTCCCTCCGCCCACCAGGCCACGGTGGGGCCGAGCAGTGAGATTTGCGCCTCCATCAGGCCCGACAGCGACTGGGTCCACACCGGGGCGGGCCCGCCCGGCAGCGGGCTCGGTTGCTTGGCGGCGGCACCCCAGGGGTTCGAGGCCTGCCCCACCGTCGCACGATTGCTCGCCGCCTGCTTGCGCCGCTCGAGCAGCAGCGGTACGCCAACCGCGCTGGCCGCCACCGCGCCGATCCCGGCCCCGAGGCCGAGCAGGCCGCGGCGGGTGAGCGACTGCCACTTGCGCACGGGCAACGCGGGCGGATCAGCGGGCGGCGCGCCCCGGTCGGCCTCAGCCTGCCGCTCCCTGGCGTCGAGGTCGGCGAGCAGCCACGGGCTCAGTACTGCCGCAGGATCGGCTGGGGCCAGTGCGCCCAGCACGGCCATCACGGTGGGCCGCTGTGCGGGGTCCTTGGCCAAACAGGAGGCCACCAGGGAGAGCAGCGAGGCGGGCACTCCGGAGAGGTCTGGCTCCTCGTACACGACCCGGTGGTTGACGTGTGCGGGTTCACCGTCGCCGAACGGCGTGCGGCCGGTGAGTGCGTACACCAGTAGGCAGCCGAGCGAGAACACATCGGCCGCGCCGGTGGTGGCGGAGTCGGCGACGATGCGTTCAGGGGCCACGTAGCCGGGTGTGCCGCACACCATGCCGGTCCGGGTCAGGTGTGCGGCGTCGAAGGCGCGGCTGATCCCGAAGTCGATGACGCGCGGACCGTCCCGCGCGATGAGCACATTGCCCGGTTTAAGATCACGGTGCACCAACCCGGCCGCGTGGATCGCGGCCAACGCCTCGGCGATGGCCGCTCCCAGGGCCCGTGTTCCCGTCTCGCCGAGGGTGCCGAACCGCAGGACAACCTCGCCGAGGTCCGGCGCAGGTAAGTAGGACGTGGCCATCCAGGGCCGGCGACCGCGCGGTTCCGCGTCCACCACGGGTGGCGTGTGAAAGCCGGTCACCCGCCGCGCGGCCTCGACCTCCTGCCGGAAGCGCCGCTGGAACTGCGGGTCCTCGGCGTACTCAGCCCTGACCACCTTCACCGCGAGCAGTCTCAGCCCGGGTGAGCGGGCCAGGTACACCTCCCCCATCCCACCCTCGCCCAACGGCCGCAGCAACTGGTGCGGGCCCACGAACACAGGCTGCTGCGTCCGTATGCCGTCGGTCTTCCTGCCGGCAGCCACCAAGCCTCCCCCGAACGTGTTGCCGTCGTCACAGACGGACACAGTGACACGTACAACTCGTCCGGCGACACCGTTTCGCACAATGGCCTGCCGTCCCACCGACGCCCGGGCACGCTGCTGGATCTCACCCGGGCCGCGAACCGGGTTGGCGCGAGCCGACTGGCACCGTCTGCGGAAAGCGGTCCCGGGGGCCCGCGTGCGGTGCCTCTCCTACTGCGTTGCCGAAGGACCGCAGTGCCGCGTCGCGGTCCGCACTGATGTCCGTGGCGACCGCAGCCACGACCCCATCGGGGTGGTCAGCCTAGTGGTGGCGGCTGGCGACAGTCCGGCCTAGTTACCCAAGAACCATCCCAACGCGGGCACGAAGTCGCCGACGACGTAGGCGGCGTGCGAGCAGGAGGAGGGGAGTCTGAGCCCCCGAGACTGCCCGTACCGGCGTGGCCTGCCGCCCTCAACATTGAGAAGGCCCTGACACGCGGCCACCCATCCGTGAGGATGCCCGTATGGCAGACAGTGCAGAGCTCTTCGGTCTGATCGGCGTGCTCGGGGGAGCCGTATTGGGAGCGGGGGCCACCATGTTCTCGTCAGCACTTCAGACCAGAACGGCGGAACGCATCCGACGACGCTCGCGTGCCGAGGAGGAGATGCGTCGGCTCATCGACTTGCGCAAGAGCACCCGGGAGGCGCTGAAGTACCTGTCGGACGCGGTGGAAGGTCTGGAGTCTGGCCGGCCAGACTCCAGAGACGAGTTCATGGCCGGCTGGCAAGTGGCACGAAACGCCGTCACGGATGCGGCGGACACTTCCACGATCGACGGATTCGGCCTCCCGCAGTCCCCCAGCAGCGAGGAGGCCATGCGCGGGTTGCAGCGCTCACGCCGATGGGGGCGGCCTCGCCGACGCCAGCAGAGCCCACTTCAAGGCCACCCCGGCATCGTCATCTCGCTGGATGCGGCCGGCTTTGCTGTGGGTGAAGCGCTCCGTACCCAGGACCTTGGCACTGCTTTGGTCCAGGAGGACATGCGGCGGCTACGAGAGCTGGTGACTCGTGTGGAAGAGGGTCGCTCGGTAATGCTGGCTACGCTCCTGGACCGGATGGAAGACCTGCAGGACTGACTTAGGAACTCCTCACCATGGATCCGAGCGGACGGGATGGGGTTGACCTCTGGAGGTAGGGCTGATCCACTCGACCTCCTTCCCAACCTGGTTGACCTGGGCAAGGTCGTGAGCAAGGCGGAGACCGAGGAGCGCGCGCTGCAAGTCGTGTCAGTTGGGTGGCTAGGTCGGGGCCGTGGCAGAGTTCAGGGAATTTCCCAGGCGAGGGTGTTCACGAACCTGGCCGAGTCCGGAAGCTCTGCAGTCCTCAAAGCCTGGGTGAACCAGGCCTGCCAGGCCGCCCCCATCTCGACAACGCGGGCCCCTCATAGATCGATTACGGGACAGGCCTTGGTGCTGCTCCGCGTTAGTTCGTGGAGGGGTGTTGGTCAGGCTGGCTCGTCGCCAAGGTAGAGGTAGCAGGCACGCCCCGGCCTCACGGCATTGTGGCGGTGTCGATCTCCTGAATCTGGTTCGAGTCGTGGTCCGAGACGAGCAGGCTCTTCCCGTCCGGGCTGAGAGCGAACTCGCGGGGGAAGGCGCCGGTGGGGATGCGTCCGAGGACGGCCGGCTTCCCCGCGAGCGCGGCCCGGGTGTCAACCACGGTCAGGCCGGTGGTGGCGCCTGCGGTGTGGAACCGGTCGGAGTCCGCGGTGATGACGCGGCTGCCGTCCTGGACCAGGGCGAGGCCGACCGGGGCGGTGCCGACCAGGATGGAGGCCAGCAGGGCGTGTTGTGGGTCGCCGGTGAGCCTGCCGGCGTCGAAGGCCAGCAGGGCGTTGCTGCCCCGCGCGGTGACCCACACAGTTCGCCCGTCCGGTGCGGCGACAACCCGCACCGGCTGGCAGCCCACGGCGACGCTGGCCAGCAGGGCCTTGTCCGGAGTGGACTCCAGGGTGGAGAGGTCGATGACGCTGAGCTCACCGTGCTTGGAGTCCACCGACCCCGTCTGGTCCGGGGCGACCTCGCTGGTGGCGTACAGCCGCCGCCCGTCGGGGGAGATTGCGGTGCCGACCACGGCGTCGCCGAGCGGAAGGTCACCGATGTCCGAGGCCTGGCCGAACCCGGTGCGAACCGCCGTGCGCAGATCGAAGACCTCGATGTCGCCGTGGTGGCCGGTCCCGGCGTCTCCGTACTCCTGGCTGACGAAGGCATAGCGGTCGTCGGGTGAGACAGTGACCTCGATCGCGCTGGTGCCCGCCGTCCCGGTGAGCGTTCCCAGCACGGCCCCCGCTGTGCTGGCCGCGGCCTTGGCCGCATCCACCACGATCGCTCCGCTGCCCGCAGCAATGAGCAGTTCTCTTCCGTCGTGGGTGAGCGCGATCCCGGTGGCTCCCTCCTTACCCAGGCTGGCGGCCGGAAGCGGGACCGTCCGCACGAGTCGGGGCGTGCCGCTGTCAGTGGACAGCACTCCCAGCGCCGACTGCAACACGGTGAAGGCGACGTTTCCCTTCGGGGCGTAGACCAGCCCGAACGGCTGGGCCGGGACGGTCAGACTTGCGCTGTGGACGCCGTTGAGCTGCGGCTGCGCCGGCGCGGGCCCGGACTGGCAGGTCGGTGGTGACACCGACGGCAGCGCCGAACCCGGTGTGGGCGATCGTGAGCTGACGATCCGCTGGCACGCCGAGCCGGTCAGGCCCACGGCCAGCGTCAGCAGGAGTGAGCACAAAAGCCGCTTCCCCGCGAAGTCCATCCTTCTCCTTCCGCCGTTTTCCCGAGCTGCGGTGATCGTGCCGGAGGACCTTGTGGATTCCTTGTGAGCGTGGCCGTATCCGGGCCGGACGGGACGAGAACTCGTCAGAGTCCTTGCCCAGGAAGATGTTGCTCATGAAGTTGTTTTCCTGGAGGCCTTGGAGGGTTCGCGGACTGCAGTCCATCTTGCGCACGTTCTTGGCGTCGATCAACGCCCCGGTCGGGCAGGCCGGCCGCCCAGGCGGCAGCCGCCGCTTGCTGTGCCGGGGCGTACAGCGGGTACGGAGGTGGGACGGGCGGGGCGACCGGAGCCGAGATCAGGTTCCCGTTCGGCGTCACGGGCGGCGGTGTCACGGCCGCCAGGTTCGTCGGTGTGGCTGCGTCGGCGGCTACCGTCGAGCTGGCGACAGCGGCGGTGGCAAGGCCGGCGGTCACCACCAGCTTCGCCGCCAACTGCGAGACCACGGCTTCCGCTTGGGCTCTGCGGTGCCGTGCTGGTCCGGACCGTGCTACTGGTTCCAGATCTGGAACTCGGAGATCTGGCCGGCGGGCCAACCGGTGTTCGCGGTGATGGTGGCCCGCCAGTACTGCTGCGAGGTGGCGGGGAAGGTGATCGTGACGGTGTTGTTGGCCGACGGGGTGAACGTGTAGGCGGCCGACGCCTTCACGGTGTTGAAGGTCACCCCGTCCGTCGAGCCGAGCAGGGACAGCGTCTCGTCGCGCGCGCCCCAGGTGGCGGGCAGTTGGAGCACCACCCGGCTCACCGACTGGGCCGAGCCCAGATCGACCTGGACCCACTGCGGGAGCAGGTTGTTCGCGCTCTCCCAGTACGAGTTCTGGTTGCCGTCGGTCACGTTCGACGACGGATACACGTCCGTGTGCGAGGACTCGGAGGTCGGCCTGCTCGCGGCGAGATTGGTGCTGGTGGTTCCGGTGCCGGACAGCGTCACGGTGGTCGGGGTGTTCGACGCGTTGCCGATGATCGTCAGGGAGCCGCTCCGGGTGCCCGAGGCGCTGGGCGTGAAGCTGACGTCGACCGTGCAGGAGGCGTTCACGGCGATCGAGCTGCCGCAGGTGTTCGTCTGGCTGAAGTCACCGGACGCGGTGACCGAGGAGACCGATGCGGCTGCCGTCCCGGTGTTGGTCACCGTCACCGCCTGCGAGGCGCTGGTGGTGGCCACGGCCTGGCTGCCGAAGGTCAGCGAGGACGGCCTCGTCGTCAGCGTGCCGGTTCCCCCGCCACCGATGGCCGCGAACTGCAGGCTGTTGACGTTCCAGCCGCCGTTGTCCTGGTTGAGGGTCAGCACCTGTTGTCCGGCGGGCAGCGCCACCTGGGTGGTGACGGTGGTCCAGGTCTGCCAGCCGCCGGTGGCGGGGATGTCGACGTTGCCGCTGAGGTTGGTTCCCGACGCGTCGGACAGGTGCAGGGCGTCGGTCACGGCGGCGGGAGCGGCGACCCGCAGGCTGACCGTGTACGTCCCGGCGGTGGCGACGTCGACGGTGTAGCGGAACCACTGGCCGCTCGTGGTCCAGCCGACGTCGTAGCCGCCGCCGGTGTCCGAGGTCGTCTCCAGGTCGACGCCGTCGGCCCGGTAGCTGTTGGCGTTGCCGTTGACGGACGTGGCGTTGTAGCCGACGCCTTGGCCGCCGGTGTCGTAGTTCTCCGCCTGGACGAGGCCGGGGACGGCGGCGGCGCTGCCGCCGTACGGTCCCTCCGGGCTGCCACCCTGCCAGCTGTTGCCGCTCGCTGTCGCGGTGAAACCGCTGGAGTTGCTGAGGAACGGCGACATCCCCGAGCCCAGGCCGGTGACGGTGTTGCCGGTGATGGCGGCCGATCCGGTGGGCGCGGGGTAGAACGGCGGTGCGATCACGATGCCGTTGCGCCAGGGCGAGGTGACGGTGTTGTTCTGCAGGAGCGTGTTCGTGGACGTGGAGAAGCCGACGCCGTCGTACAGCGCGTTGACGACCGTGTTGTTGGTGGCGGTGACGTGGTCGACGACACCGACGTTCTGACCGTCGCCGCCGTTGCCGATCTGTAGGGCCGGCTGGCCCTGGCCGTAGCCGTTGCCGCCGGATCGGACGATGACGTTGCCGTTGACCGTGGCGGTGAGCAGGTCGTTGCCGTTGACGCCGAAGCGCCCGGCGCCCAGGCCGATGTAGCGGGCGGTGTCGGCGATGTAGTTGAACTCGACGTCCTGGTTGCTTCCGCCGTAGATGCCGATGCCCTTGCCGCCCCACGGCGCGATGACGGTGTTGTGCGTCATCGTGATGTGCGACATGGGTGTGTAGTAGGTCTTGTCACCGCTTGAGTCGGTGTTGTAGTTGACCGAGTTGATGGCCATTCCGTCGTCACCGGTGCTTCGGACGAAGTTGTTCGTCGCGGTCAGGTTGTTGCCGACGGAGTTGTTCAGCGACACGTTGTTGAGGTTGATGCCGTCGGCCCAGATCGCGGTGAGGCGGCTGTTCTCGACCGTGCCGCCGGTGCCCGACGCCCAGAAGCCGGACTCGGTGTGCTGGCTCCAGATGTCGTTGGCGACCCAGTTGGTGCCGGAGGTGTCCATCGCTCCGCCGCCGCCGTCGACCGTGGCCCGACTGGTGGCGTCGGAGTCCAGGTGGAAGTCCTGGACGGTGCACGAGGTCAGCTCGAAGAGTGCTGCCAGAGCGACGTTGTTGGGCAGCGGGACGTCCCGGTAGATCGTGCTGTACCACGGGCCCGCGCCGGCGATGGTGATGCCCTGGGCGCGCAGACCCGTCGTGCCCTTCAGGTAGAAGGTGCCGGCGGGGATCCAGAGGACCTTGTTCTGTGACTGGGCCTGGTTGATGCAGTTCTGGATGGCCGCGGTGCTGTCGACGGCACCGCTGTCGGCGGAACCGTTCGTCGGGGTGTTGTCCGCCACCGCGCCGCAGCTGGTGATGGAGATCGAGTTGGCCGGTTGTGCCAGCGGCGGCGGCGGGTTCTCCACGTCGATGACGTCGATGTAGTAGAACGCGGCCGTGTTCGCGGCGTCCTTCTGCAACGTCAGGGTGCTGCCGGGGGCGATCGGTGCGCCGGTGAGGAAGGTGTGGGACTCGTCGAAGTACTGCCGCGGGTTGCCGTCGGCCGGATTCTGGCTGCTGCCGTTGTAGTTGCCGCTGTTCTCGTAGAACCAGCTCTGCTTCGAGTTGAGGTTCAGCGCCTGCCGGAACGTGCCGTCGACGTAGAGGTCGAGCGTCGCGGTGCTGCCACCGCCGGTCGGGGAGTCCGGGATGCTCACGCGGAGGTTGACCGCGCTGATCGGCGCGCCGGTGGTGTTCGTCCACTGGACGCTCTGCCCGGTGCCGGTGAGCTGGACGTACGCGTGGCCGGAGGCCTCCACGGCCGCGCTCGAGTACTGCGTGGTCGGCGCCGAGGTCAACGACACGACGCTGGCACCCCCGGCGAGCGTGCCGGCCTCGCCCTCGAAGCTGGTGAACGGCACCGTCGCCCCGACGCCGGCGGCCGCTGCGGTCGGCGCCGTTGCCCCAACGCCGGCGGCCGCCGCGGTCGGCGTTGTGGCGAACGCGGCAAGCGTGCAGCCGGTGAGCACCGCCGCGACGGCCGCACTCATCCAGCGGCGTGCGGCGAGGTGCGGTGTGCGTCTCATCGAGGGTCCTCCCTGGTCGGGCACACTCGGGCGGCACTCAGCGTGCTGGGAGGAACGTAACCTGACGGATACTCATGAGCAATAGGTCGATGCGGCTCTGCAAATACACGACTCAAACGCAAAACTCTGCGATGGCGGGGTGCGGCGAGCTGTACGAGGCCGCCGAACTGGACGGCGCGGGCGTGCTGCGCAGGATCTGGCACGTCACCATTCCGCGGCGGCACGACCGGGCCCTGGCTCGCCCCGTGGGAACTGCCCAACACCATCACCTGCAACGACCGCCCGCCCGTCGTACCCCCGGCCGCCCCCACTCCCTGGCCGTAGCCCCACCCCGGGCCCGACGCGGGGCCAAGAGATTTCGTAGCAAGGAAGGGATCTTGCAGTCTTTGTTAGATGTCTTGCGACAGCTGGTCGGAAACCATACGCTCCGCACGGACTAGGGGTGTCTGCCCCGTCGGCCGGTCGCCCCTGGCCGCCTCACCGCTCAGCTCCCACCCCCCACCCGTGAGGGAGACCATGTCGTCCACCACACGTTCGACAGCGAGAGGCCGCGCAGCCTCGATGGCTCTGCTCGCCCTGCTGCTGGCGCTGCTGCCGCTGCTCCAGCCGGACCGTGCCAGCGCGGCCGGCAGCAACCTGGCGCTGGGCAAGACCATGAGCGAGTCCAGCCACACCCAGAACTACGTCGCGTCCAACGCCAACGACGGTGACGCGAACAGCTACTGGGAGTCCGCCAACAACGCCTTCCCGCAGTGGCTGCAGGTCGACCTCGGCGCCTCGGTCGCGGTGAACCAGGTGGTGCTCAAGCTGCCGCCGTCCACCGCGTGGAACGCCCGCACCCAGACTCTGGCCGTTCAGGGCAGCACCGACGGCAGCGCGTTCACCGACCTGGTGGCCTCGGCCGGCTACACCTTCGATCCGGCCACCGGGAACACCGTCACCATCAACTTCGGCCAGGCCACCACCCGTTACGTCCGGCTGAACGTCACCGCCAACACCGGCTGGCCGGCCGCCCAGGTCTCCGAGTTCGAGGTCTACGGCCCGACCGGTGGCGCCCAGCCGCCGGCGGCGCCCACCAACCTCGCCTACACCCAGAGCTCCAGCGGCGCGGTCACCCTGACGTGGACCGCCTCCACCAGCACGGGCGTGGCCGGCTACGACATCTACGCCAACAACGCGCTGCTCACCTCGGTGCCGGCAAGTGCGACCAGTTACACCGACAACCCGGCCACCACCGCCACCGTGACCTACTTCGTCCGGGCCAAGGACGCGGCGGGCAACCAGTCGGCCAACAGCAACAGCGTCACCCGCACCGGCTCGCAGGCCACCGCGCCGACCGCGCCGAGCAACCTCGCCTACACCCAGCCGGCCTCCGGCCAGGTCGCGCTGACCTGGTCGGCCTCCTCCGACGCGGTCGGGGTGACCGGCTACAACGTCTACCGCAACAACACCAAGACCGCCTCGGTCAGCGGCAGCACGCTGAGCTACACCGACTCGGTCGCGGACAACCTGACGGTCTCCTACTACGTGACCGCGACCAACGCGGCGGGCCTGGAGTCCACGCAGTCCAACACTGTCACCCGCACCGGCTCGGGCGGCTCCGCGACCAACCTGGCGCTGCACAAGCCGATCGACGGCACCGCCTACACCTACGTCTACGCGCCGGTCAACGCGAACGACGGGGACACCACCACCTACTTCGAAGGCTCCTCCTACCCCTCGCAGTTGACCGTCCACCTGGGCGCCAACGCCGACCTCAGCTCGATCAAGGTCAAGCTGAACCCGGCTTCGGTCTGGTCGGCGCGGACCCAGACCATCGCGGTGCTCGGCCGTGAGCAGAGTTCCTCGTCCTTCACCACCCTGGTCGCGGCCCAGTCCTACTCCTTCGACCCGAGCGCCAACCAGAACACCGTCACCATCCCGGTGGCCGGCCGGGTGGCCGACGTCGAACTCTCCATCACCAGCAACAGCGGTGCGCCCGGCGGCCAGGCCGCCGAGTTCGAGGTCTACGGCACTCCGGCGCCCAACCCCGACCTGACCGTCACCTCCAGTTCCTGGAGCCCGGCCTCCCCGGTGGAGACCGACTCGATCACCACCTCGGCCGTGGTGAAGAACGGCGGTACCGCGGCCTCGGTCGCCACCGACGTCAACTTCTACCTGGGCACCACCAAGGTCGGCTCCACCACCGTCGGCGCGCTGGCCCCCGGGGCCACCCAGACGGTCTCCGCCACGATCGGCACCCAGACCGCCGGCAGCTACCAACTCACCACCAAGGTCGACGAGTCGAAGAAGAACATCAACCTGACCGCCGACCAGAGCTACACCAACCCGACCAGCCTGCAGGTCGCCCCGGTGCAGTCCGCCGACCTGGTCGGCACCCTCAACTGGACCCCGAGCACCCCGGCGGCCGGCAACTCCGTCAACTTCACCGTCACGGTGAAGAACCAGGGCACCATCGCCACCACCGCGGCCAGCCACGGCATCACGCTGACGCTGCTCGACTCCTCCGGTGCGACGGTCAGCACGCTCACCGGCTCGGTCAGCGGGGCGATCGCGGCCGGCGCCACCGCGGCCCCGGTCGGCCTCGGCTCCTGGACGGCGGTCAACGGCAAGTTCACCGCGCACCTGGTGCTCGCCGCCGACCCCAACGAGCTGCCGGTCAAGCAGCCGCACCTGACCAGCGACACCGCGGTGTTCGTCGGCCAGGGCGCCAACATGCCCTACGACTCCTACAAGTCCACCGACGGCACGCTCGGCGGCTCGGCCGGCGTCGTGGGCCCCAACCGCACGATCGGCGACATCGCCGGCGAGGCCACCCAGCGCATGGCCGTGACCCTGAACAACTCGGGTGACTCGGTCAGTTGGACCTCGCGGGAGGCCAGCAACACCTTCGTGCTGCGCTACTCGATCCCGGACGCGGCGGGCGGTGGTGGCATCAACGCCACCCTGGACCTGTACGCCAACGGGCAGTTGGTGCAGCCGCTCAACCTGAGCTCGCACTACGCCTGGCTGTACGGCGCGGAGACCAGCCCCGGCAAGAGCCCCAGCGCCGGCGGGCCCCGGCACATCTACGACGAGTCCAGCTTCCTGCTGAACCAGTCGTACCCGCAGGGCACCGTCTTCACCCTGAAGAAGGACGCCGCCAACACCTCGCAGTACGCGATCGACTTCATGAACCTGGAGCAGGCCACCCAGGTGGCCAACCCGGACCCGGCCCACCTGGTCGTCCCGGGCGGCTTCACCCAGCAGGACGTGCAGGCCGCGCTGGACAAGGTGCGGATGGACACCACCGGCACCTGGACCGGGGTCTACCTCCCGGCCGGCCAGTACCCGGTCTCCGGCCGCCTGCTGGTCTACGGCAAGGCGGTCAAGGTGGTCGGCGCCGGCGTCTGGTACGCCCAGTTCGTCGCGCCGCAGAACCAGACCGACACCGACACCGGCTGGGACCTGCAGAGCGGCGCCTCCGGCTCGACCTTCACCGGCTTCGCCTGGTTCGGCAACTACAACACCCGCCAGGACGGACCCGGCCACACCTGGGACCTGCGCAACCAGTCCAACATCACCATCGACAACGTGTGGATCGAGCACAACGTGGTCGGTGTCTGGGGTTCGTCGAACGTGCAGAACTCCACGTTCACGAACATGCGCATCCGCGACACCATGGCCGACGGGATCAACCTCACCAACGGCAGCCAGGGCAACCTGATCTCCAACGACGAGGCCCGCAGCACCGGTGACGACAGCTTCGCGCTGTTCGCCGCACAGGACCAGAACGCGGGCGCCAAGGAGGAGAACAACACCATCCAGAACGTCACCGCGATGACCCCGTGGCGGGCGGCCGGCGTGGCGGTCTACGGCGGCGGCGGCAACACCGTGCAGAACTTCACCGTCTCCGACACGCTCTGCTACTCGGGTCTGACCATCTCCTCGCTGAACTTCGGCTACGCCTTCGAGGGCTTCGAGTCCACCCCGCAGACCGTCATCCGCAACTTCACCCTGGCCCGGGACGGCGGCCACTTCTGGGGCAGCCAGGTGTTCGGCGCGATCTGGGCCTTCTCGGCCACCCAGCCGTTCCAGGGCATCAGGGTCAGCGACGCGACCATCACCGACCCCACCTACAGCGGCATCATGTTCCAGACCGACTACTCCGGCGGCACCGCCCTCAACCCGGTGACGGACACCGTCTTCACCAACACCACCATCACCGGAGCGCACGCGTACAACGACGCCTACGGCACCGGGAAGTCCGGCTTCGGCATCTGGGCCAACCCGCTGCCCGAGCCGGGCCAGGGCCCGGCGGTCGGTTCGGTCACCTTCAACCACCTGGTGGAGAACAACGACGACGTGAACATCCAGAACACCACGTCCACGTTCGCCATCACCGTCAACCCGTAGCCTGACAGTACGTCACATCGCCGGCGCGGACCCCGACACGCACCCTGGGGCCCGCGCCGGCTCGTCGGGGCGCTGGCTCGGTGTTTAATCCCGGCGATCATGGCGGAACGCCGCGTATGGTCGTGAACCTCCCGATGGCGAAAGGAGGTTCACCGTCCATGGGGCTGTTCAAGGACACGCCGCCCAGCGAGCATCCGGACTTCACGCAACTGCGGTTCATGGCGGCCGGGTCACCGTCGTGGTGGAAGCAGAACCGGCACAGGGTCCTCGCGATCGCAGGTCTCCTCGGCGGGCTCTGGCTCGCCGGACACCATGACGCCACCCCCAAGACATGCGCTCCAGCCAGCATCTCCAGCAGCGCTCACTGATCCCGAAGGAGGCCCGGTCCCGCGGAGCACCGCGTGACCGGGCTGGGGTAGAGCCTCAAGTCCGCGCGGCACAGCGGCGGCTGATCGGCGTCTTCACGGAACCACGGGCAGAACCGAAGTCGCGGATTCTCATCACGTTGCCGGCCAGGCGCCACGGAAGGCAGGAGTCGAGCGCCCACTGCCGCGCACCGCGCCGCGGCGCCGCCGACCTGGCTTCGCAGGACTGCCATGCGTCTGTAACGTCCAGCCATTGACCGAGTGGCGTCGCCTTGCCACGATCTGCGCATGACCTCCGCGACCTGTCCTCGCCGCCGGTAGCCCCACAGTGGGCCGCCGTCACCGACGCCACTGAACCGTCCCCGGCTCCGCCCCGGGGTTCCCTGGAGCGAGGACCTCCGATGCCTCTCGCGCTCGTCGCCGAGCCCACGCCGCCCCCTGCCGCCGACAAGCCCGACGGAGCGACCGCCGTGCTCAAAGTGGCCTTGGACCACGGGCCGGTGGCCCGCGCCGAGATCAGCCGGGCGACCGGGCTCAGTCCGGCCGCGGTCTCCCGGCACACCACCGACCTGCTCGCGCTGGGCCTGGTCCGCGAGCCGCCGCTGCCGAAGGCCGCGCCCCGGCCCGGCCGCCCGCGGATCCCGCTGGACATCGACACCGGACAGCATCTCGCCGCCGGGGTCCACATCGCGGTTCGCCACCTGACCTTCTCCCTCACCGACCTGCGCGGGCGGGTGGTCGCACAGGAGCAGGTCGCTCGCAGCACCTCGTGCGGCCCGTCCTCCGACGGGCTCCAGGACCTGCGGGCCATCGCCGGTCGGCTGCCCGACTTCCTGCGCCGGCACGTCGGCGGGCGCTCGGTGCTCGGCCTGGGCGCGGTCACCGGCGGCTGGGTCGACCCGGACCTGGGGACCGTGGTGGAGAACACCGCCCTCGGGTGGCGGGACGTCCCGCTGCGCCGGGCGTTGCAGCAGGCCACCCGGCTGCCGGTGCACGTGGAGAGCCACGCCCGAGCCCTGGCTCGCGCCGAGGTGCTGTTCGGGGCCGCGCGCAGCGACGACCTGGTCCACCTCTTCGTGGGCAACGTCGTCGACGCGGCCATCGTGGCGGGCGCCACGCTGCTGCGCGGTCGTCGCAACGGGGCCGGCGGCATCGCCCACCTGCCGGTGCCGGGGTCCGAGTTGCGCTGCCCGTGCGGTGCGGTGGGGTGCCTCCAGGCCACGGTCTCCGATCGCGCGTTCGCGGTGCGGGCTGTCTCCGAAGGCGTCATCGCGCGCCCGGACCTCAGGCTGCTGCTCGACGCGGCCCGGGCCGGCGACACGCGAGCGCTGGAACTCTGCCGGACCCGGCTGCGTCTGGTCGCCACCGCCGTGACCCTGCTGCTGGACATGATGGGCCCGCAGGTTCTGGTGGTCACGGAGGCTGTCACCGTGCACCTTCCGGAGCTCTTCCCCGTCCTGCGCGAGGAGGTCGCCGCCCGCGGCCCACGGGCGGGCGGGGAGTTGGTCCGCCCCAGCTCGTTCGGCAAGGACGTGTTGGCGGTCGCGGCCGGCGCGCCGGTGCTGGCCGCCGTCTACCAGGACCCGCTCGGGCTGCGCACCGCGGGGAGCTCGCGGTGAGGGACATTACTTCCGGACCGTCACAAATCGTTGCCCAGCGGAAGCCGCCCCGACAGACTGTTCGCATGGACGCACAGCGCAAGGCGACGATCCGGGAAGCCGCCGACCGGCACCCCGTGAACGCCTTCCGCGTGCACCACTTCGCCGGGCTGGGCTGTTAGGCGACCTCCCGGGCGCGGCTTCCCGTGACCACACCGGGGCGCTGAAGCCAGTTCGCCTTCACCTGGTTTCACTGGCCTCCACCCTGCTCCACCCGCCTCCACCCGCCGCGACCGGCGCGAGCGCTTCGGCGCTGCCGACCCGCCGCGGGTCGCCCCCCTGCCCTGGTGCGCCTGCCGGCCCGCTGCCCCGCGCCGTGTCCGCAGCGATCGCCATGCCCGTCGCACCCCTCCCGAGGAGCCGCATGAGACCCCGAGCAATCCGCAGCGTCGTCCGCCCGCCGGCCCTGGCCGCCCTGCTGTCGTTGGTGGCCGCCTGCGCCACCGGCGCAGGCGCCGATACGTCCTCGGGCGCCGCCGGATCAGGGCAGATCACCTTGCACGTCGGCGATCAGGGCAAGTACCTGCAGACCCTGCTGGAGACCTCCGGTCAACTTCAGGGCCTGGGCTACCACGTGGTCTTCGACCAGTTCAACAGCGGTCCGTTGGTCAACCAGGCCTTCGTCGCCGGAGCGGTCGACTTCGGCGTGATGGGCGACACCCCGGCCATCTACGCGGCGGCCGCGGGCGTCCCGGTGGATGTGGTCGCCGCCAGCCACACCGTGGGACCCGGCTATACCCTGGTCGCCCGACCCGGCTCCGGAGTCCGCAGCCTCGCCGACCTCAAGGGACACAAGGTCGCCTACTCCAAGGGCACCGCCAACCAGGGCTTCCTGATCCAGGCACTGGCCACGGTGGACCTCGAACAGCAGGACGTCACTCCGGTGGACGTGCCGCTGCAGAACATCGGCGAGGTGCTGGAGTCCGGCACCGTGGACGCCGCCACGGCCTCGCCCCAGGACCTGATCACCTACACCCGGGCGCACTCCGGCGCGGTCTCGCTGATCAACGGTCAGAACGTCTCCTCCGGCTACACCTTCTGGTTGGCGACCCGCAAGGCACTGGGCGACCCGGCGCGCCGCACGGCGCTGCTGGACTTCGTCGGACGGATCGTCAAGGCCAACAGCTGGAACGTCGCCCACCCGGACGCGTGGATCGACGCCTACTACGTCAAGGTCAACAAGCAGACGCCCGACGTCGGCAAGCTCATCTGGCAGGCCTCCGGGGAGACGAGGTTCGCCCCGGTGGACGGACAGGTCGTCAGTGCCCAGCAGCGCCAGGCGAGCCTCTTCCTGGCCAACGGCCAGCTCCCCAAGAACGTGGACGTCTCCGGCGAGTTCCCCGCCGACGTGCAGGGTGCCTTCAACGCCGTGGTCGCCGCCGAGCAGAACTGACCCTCCGTCAATCCCTCTGCGGCATCAGCACATTCGTATCGTCAGCCATAGTGAAGGGAATCATCATGAGCACCCCCGCCCTCTCCGTGCGCCAGGTCGCCGGACACATCGGCGCCGACATCGACGGCGTCGACCTGTCCCGGCCGCTGTCCACCGACGCCGTGCAGCAGATCAAGGAGGCGCTGCACCGGCACAAGGTGGTCTTCTTCCGGGGCCAGAGCCTGGATCACACCGCGCAGATCGCCTTCGCCCGCCAGTTCGGCGAGCTCACCTACGCCCACCCGCACGACGACACCCCGCCGGAGGACCACCCGGAGATCTTCACCGTCGACCCGCGCCGCTTCGAGGAACGCTACGGTGCCGGCTTCATCGATGAGTACCGCAAGCGCCAGTACAGCTACTTCGACGGCTGGCACACCGACGTCACGGCCGCGGTGAACCCGCCCGCGGGATCGATCCTGCGCGCGGAGACCGCCCCCGAGATCGGCGGGGACACCCAGTGGACCAACCTGGTGGCGGCCTACCAGGGCCTGTCCGCCCCGCTCCGGGCCTTCGTGGACACGCTGCGGGCCGAGCACCGCTACGGCGGCGGCCGCGCCGTCGAGCGCGGCACCGAGTACGCCAGGCGCATCGACGGCAACCTGCTGGTCGCCGTCCACCCCGTGGTGCGGGTGCACCCGGAGACCGGTGAGCGGGCCCTGTTCGTCAACCCCGGCTTCACCAGCCACATCGTCGACGTAACGGCGACCGAGAGCCGGCGGATCCTGGAACTGCTCTACGCGGAGATCACCCGGCCCGAGTACACCGTCCGTTTCCGCTGGGAGGCCGGGCACGTCGCCTTCTGGGACAACCGGGCCACCGCCCACCTGGCCCCGCGCGACCTCGCGCACCTGGACGTGGCGCGCACGCTGCACCGGGTCACCCTGATCGGCGAGGTGCCGGTGGGCCCGGACGGGCGGGAGTCCGAACTGGTCCACGGCCGCCCGTTCACCGCCGACCGCGCGGTCAGCGCGGTCTGACCCCGCTCGCCCGGTGGCCCGCCCGCTCGCACCGTCTCACTCCGGGGGGCGGGTGGACCACCAGCAGAGGAAAGGATGCCGCCCATGGCGAGCACCGACGCGATCGCCGGCACGGCGCGCACCATCGAGAAACCCCCCGGTGGCCCGGCACGGACAGTCGTGGACCGCCGGCCCGTGGACCCGTTGCCGTCCCCGCCGCCGTCCCCCCTGGTGGACGCTGCGGCAGTGAGCCGTTCGCGCCGGCCGCGGATCCCGCTGCCGCGCCCGCTGCGGCGGTTGGCCGGACCGCTGTTGCTCCTGCTGATCTGGCAACTGCTCGGCAGCCTCGGCGAGATCGACCCGCGGATCCTCGCCACACCCGGTCAGGTGCTGGCTGCGGGCTGGGAGTTGACCCGCAACGGGGAGCTGGCGAGCAACCTGTTCGCCTCGCTGCAACGGGTCGCGGAGGGACTGCTGTTCGGGGTGACCGCCGGCGTCGTCCTGGCGGTGGCCGCAGGGCTGTTCCGACTGGGTGAGGAACTCGTCGACTCCACCATGCAGGTCCTGCGGGCGCTGCCGGCCCTGGGACTGCTGCCGCTGGTGATCATCTGGTTCGGCGTCGGCGAGGAGCCCAAGGTCGCGCTGGTCGTCTTCGCCACCGTCTTCCCCGTCTACATCAACACCTACGCCGGCATCAGGGGGGTGGAGAGCCGCCTGGTGGAGTCCGCCCGAGTGCTCGGCCTAGGCCGAGCGGGCCTGATCCGCCACGTCATCCTGCCCGGTGCCGTCCCCGGCTTCCTGGTCGGCCTGCGGTTCGCCCTGACCAGCGCCTGGCTGGTGATCATCATCGCGGAGCAGCTCAACGCCACCAGTGGCATCGGGTACCTGATGAACCAGGCCCAGGCCTGGTACCGCACCGACATCATCGTGCTCGGTCTGCTGATCTACGGCCTGCTGGGCCTCGGCGCCGATGCCCTGGTCCGCCTGCTGGAACGCCGCCTGCTCCGTTGGCGGCGCGGATTCGACGGCACCTGAAGGGAGCCGGACCCATGACCACCACCATCGCCAAGTCCACCGCCGCCAGCGGTGCGGCGGCCGCTGAGGCGGCTGCCGAGGCCGCTGCTGCGGGGGCCGCTGCGGCCGCCGGCGGGGCCGGCATCCCGCCCGACACCGCCGTCCTGGCCACGGGCCTGCACCGGTTCTTCGAGGGCCGCGAGGTGCTTGCGGGAGTGGACCTGCGGATCCGCCGCGGCGAGTTCCTGGCCCTGCTGGGGCGCAGCGGCTCCGGCAAGAGCACGCTGCTGCGCGCCATGGCCGGGCTCGACCCGGACTACCAGGGGCGGTTGCTGGTGCCACAGCGCCGGTCCGTCGTCTTCCAGGACCCGAGGCTTCAGCCCTGGAAGCGGGTGCTGGACAACGTCGTGCTGGGCCTGCCCGGCCCGCGCGCCGGTGCTCGGGCCCGGGGGCTCGCGGCGCTGGAGGAGGTCGGTCTGGGTCAGCGCGCCGGTGCCTGGCCGGTCACCCTGTCCGGCGGCGAGGCGCAGCGCGCGGCGCTCGCGCGAGCGCTCGTCCGTGCACCCGAACTGCTGTTGCTGGACGAGCCGTTCGGCGCGCTGGACGCGCTCACCCGGATCCGGATGCACAGCCTGCTGCGGGAGCTGTGCCACCGGCACCGGCCCGCCGTGCTGCTGGTGACCCACGACGTCGACGAGGCCATCCTGCTCGCCGACCGCGTCGTGGTCCTCACCGACGGGCGGCTGGGCCCCGGCCGTGAGGTCCGGCTGCCCGAGCCCCGGCCCCGCAACCACCCGGATTTCGCCGCACTGCGCACCGCCCTGCTGACCGAGCTGGGTGTGGCGCACGACCCCGACGAGGTGGACACCCCGTGACCGACGTCCTGCCCGCACAGAGCGCCCGAATCTCACCCGACCGGTTCAGACAGGCCTTTCGCCGGCATCCGGCGGGCGTCGTCGTGGTCACGGTGGACGCCGGGCGCGGTCCGGTCGGCTTCACCGCGACCTCGCTCAGCTCGCTCTCCCTCGATCCGCCGCTGGTCTCCTTCGGCATCGCGGTGACCTCGTCGTGCTGGCCGCACGTCCGCGACGCCGGGACGGCGGTGATCAACCTCCTCGGAGCTGAACAGGAGGCACTGGCAAGGCGGTTCGCCACCAGCGGGATCAACCGTTTCGCCGAGCCGACCTGCTGGCACCGGCTGGCCGGTGGCGAGCCTGCCCTCGACGGGACGGCCGGCCTGCTCACGATCCGCATCGAGCGGCTGGTGGCCGCCGGCGACCACCGCCTGGTCCTCGCCCGGGTCGAGGAGGCCTGGCTGCCGGACGGCCACCGGCCGCTGGTCCACCACGACGGCCGCTACCACTCGATCTGACGGAACCACCCATCAACGACGCGATTCGGAGCAGAACCATGACCACGGCCGACCGCCGGCTTCACTTCAACCTGTTCATCCTCGACACGGGTCACCACGAGGCGTCCTGGCGCCTGCCGCAGTCCGACCCGCTGGCTCACATCGATCTCGCGTACCACCAGAAGCTGGCCCGGATCGCCGAAGCGGCGACCTTCGACTCGGTCTTCCTCGCCGACAGTCCGGCGCTCTGGGGAGACCCGGGTCAGCGGCCCAGCGGCCGGCTCGAGCCGACCCTGCTGCTGGCGGCGCTGGCCGGCGCGACCAGCCGGATCGGCCTGATCGCCACCGCTTCCACCAGCTACAACGAGCCCTACAACCTCGCCCGCAGATTCGCCTCGCTGGACCACATCTCGGGCGGCCGGGCCGGCTGGAACATCGTCACCACGGCCGGCGACGTCGCCGCCCGCAACTTCGGGCTCGACGCACAGCCGGCGCACGCCGAACGCTACGAGCGTGCGGCGGAGTTCATCGAGGTGTCGACCCGGCTGTGGGACAGCTGGCAGGACGACGCGGTCGTGGCCGACAAGGAGCGCGGCGTGCACGCGGAGGCGGACCGGGTCCGCCCGATCGGCCACGCGGGCCCGTACTTCCGGGTGGACGGCGCGCTGAACGTTCCCCGCTCGCCGCAGGGCTACCCGCTCCTGGTGCAGGCAGGGTCGAGCGAGGACGGCAAGGACTTCGCCGCGCGCTATGCCGAGGCGGTCTTCACCGCGCAGCCGACCCTGGAGGAGGGGCAGGCGTTCTACGCGGACGTGAAGCGCCGCGCCGCCGCGGTCGGTCGTGACCCTGACCATCTGAAGATCCTGCCCGGCATCGTGCCGGTGATCGGGGACACCGCCGCCGAGGCAAAGGAGTTGGAGGAGGAACTGGACCGCCTGATCCGGCCTGAGTTCGCGCAGCGCCAGCTCGCCGGGCTGCTGGGGATCGAGCCCGAGCGGCTCGCCCTGGACGAGCAACTGCCTGCGGACCTGCCCGAGGAGGATGTGATCGAGGGTGCCAAGAGCCGCTACACGTTGATCGTCGAGCTGGCCCGGCGTGAGCGGCTGACCGCTCGTCAGCTGATCGGGCGGCTCGGCGGCGGTCGTGGGCACCGTACTTTCGCCGGCACGGCCGTGCAGGTGGCGGACACCATCGAGCAGTGGTTCCGGCAGGGCGCGGCGGACGGGTTCAACATCATGCCCGCCGTCCTGCCCGACGGGTTGGAGGTGTTCGCGGACCGGGTGGTCCCGATCCTGCGTGAACGCGGCCTGTTCCGCACCGCCTACACCGGTACCACGTTGCGCGAGCACTACGGTCTGCCCCGCCCGATCAACCAGTTCGGCGTCCCCACTGCCGTGCGCGACCTGGTGGCGACGCGCTGAGGCCGCCGCACCGCGGCGTTCCAGGGCGCTACGGGTCGTGGGTCAGGGCGTCGGCGACGGCGTGTCGACTGGTGACGCCGAGCTTCTTCAGGACGCTGGCCACATGGTGTTCTGCCGTACGGGGGGAGAGGAAGAGGGCTTGGGCGATGTCGCGGTTGGTGGCACCCGAGGCGAGGAGGTCGGCGACTTCCTGCTCGCGGGGGGAGAGCTGCTCGCCGTATCCGCGGCGTCCGACCTGGGGGCGGGCTTGGCCGAGGTCGCGCAGCGTGCGCTGGCAGCGGGCGGCGTCGGACGTGGCACCCAGGCGCCGGTAGACGTCGTCGATCTCCGTCAGGTCCAGCGCGGCACGGTGCGGCGTGCCGGGGATCCGGGTGCGCGCGGCGTGCTCTGCGGCCTGGGCTGCGGGGTAGGGGCGGCCGATACCTTGGAAGGTGGCGCGAGCACGGTCGAAGTGCTCGCAAGCCTGGGCCGGGTCGTCGTCGCGCAGGAGCAGTCCGCGGCAGAGGTGAAGGTGAGCGGTGGCAGCGGGCGCGTCGTGGTCCTCGACCGCGTGCTCGAAGTCCCTGGTCAGCTGTGTGGCCGACGCGGGCCGCCCGGTGGCCAGGGCGGCCTCGACGGCGACCGGAACCAGGGCTGAGGCCCTGAGCCAGGGCCCGTCGCGTCGCAGGCGGTCCGTTGCCGGGGCGCTGATCGCCCACGCCGTCTCGGGCTCACCCTGGGCAAGCCTGACCCGGCCCAGACCTGCGGCGGCATCAGCGGTCCACACCGCGTAGTTGCTCGCGTCTCTCGCGGTGGTGTACCTCTTCAGAGCCTGGCTCCACTGTCCGCGGGCCTCGGCGAGCGCACCCAGAACCAGCGATCCCTCGACCTCCAGCATCTGGATGTCCGGGACTTGGGCGAACAGGGACGCGTAGGCGGTCTCCAGGCCGCCCCAGGTGCCCTCGTACCAGGCGAGTTCCTGGCGCAGAATGCGGCACACGGCGTCAAGATGCGGGACACCGGTGCGGTGGGCGAGCTCCCGGCTCTGTTCGAGCAGGGCGCCCACCCGTCGGTCGTGGCCCAGATCCAGCGCGGCGTCAGCCGCGTTGTACAGCGCTCTGGCGGTCTGCCGCAGAACACCCGGGTCGCTGCCTTCCCGGGGCAGGCGGTCGACCAGCTCCCACACCTCCGGATGCCCGAGCTGGGCCAGCACCGCGATCTTGTCGGCGCGCACCGTGGCCCGGGCCGCCTCATCGGTGCTGGCCTGCACGGTGCGCTCGGCGTGCTCGATCCAGGCCGTCGCCTCCGCGGCGGGCCGCCCTCTGAACGTCGCGTACAGGGCTATGTGACTCATCGCGTGCGCAGCCGTCTCAGGCCGCTGCTGGTCCAGCTCCTCGATGGCCCTTTCGAGCTCCCGAATGCCTGCCGGGTCGCCGGCCTGACTGGTGAGGATGAGGCCGAGTCCGACGCGGATCTCACCGCGGGTGGTGGCGGGCAGCTGGGGGTCGGCCAGGATTCGTCGCAGGACCGCCACCGACGCCGTGTACTCGACGCTGTAGGTGGCGGTGCGGCTGAGGGCCAGGGCCACTCGGGTGCGCACGTCCTCGTCCAGCCCGGGTTCGGCGAGGATGGCGTGCAGAAGGGCGGCGGCGGTGCCCTGGTCACCAAGCGCGAGCGCCTGAGCGGCGGCCGCCTCGGCCTGCGTGAGCCAGCCCTCCCGGTCGCCGAGGGCGCGGAAGTGATGGGCGATCTGCACCAGCGGGGGGTTGCCCACGGTGCGCAGGGCCGCGATCGCCCGTTCGTGCAGGCGGCGACGCTGAGGGCCGGGAATGGTCTGGTAGACGGCTTGCTGGGCGAGGGTGTGGCGGAACCCGTACCGCATCGGCCGGCTCTCGCGCAGTACCGCAGCCCCCAGCACCTCCAGCAAGGCCGCCATGCCTTGCTCGGGGTCGAGATCTGCGACCCGAGTCAGCACGAGTTCGTCGGCGGGCACCGCCAGCACCGCGGCGGCCTCCACCATCGCCACCGCCTGCGGGGCCAGGCCTCGCACCCGCGTGGTCACCGCCTCCCGCAGTCCGCGAGGCACCATCGCTTGGCCGAACCCGGTCGCTGGATCGACCACCTCGATGCTCAAGTGTCCCCGGCTTCCCTGCTCACTCAAGGTGATCAGGTCCTCCTCGACCACCAAGGGCAGGCCCGCACTGCGCTCGAACAGGATGCTGCCCAACGCGTGAGTGGCGCGCGGGCCCAGGGCGGCAGCGGTCAGGTTGTGGATGTCGGCTTCGGTCAGCGGAGCCAGATGGACCTCCGCGCCGCTGGTGCCCGGCGGGCGGCGATAGGCCGCACCGAGGACAGGCTCACCTACCGGCAGCTCCTCGTGCCGGTAGGTGAGCACCAGGCCGAGCTGCGGTGGCAGGTCGCGGGCCAGGAGCAGCAGCAGCTCGCGGGTGGCTTCGTCCACCCAGTGCAGATCCTCGATGACCAGGACCGCGGTGCCGCAGGCCTCCAGGACCGCGCGCGCCGCCCGTACCAGCTGGTAGCGCTCGGCCCCGGCCGCCTGCACGTCGGCGGGAGCGGGAGGCAGGTGGTCGGCCAGCTCCGGCAGCAGCGGCGCCAGGGCGCCGGCCAGTGGGGTGATCTCGGCGGCCGGCGGCAGGTAGGGGCCGGCCTGGCGCAGGGCATCGATGACCGGCCCGTAGGGGAAAGGTTCGCGCAGCGGGTGGCAGGATCCGTACAGGACCCGCCCGCCCCGGTCGATCAGGTCCGCGGTCACCTCGCTGACCAGGCGGGACTTGCCGACCCCGGCTTCCCCCTCGATCAGCACCACTGCGGGTGGATGCTCCAGGGCTCCCCGCAGGAGACCGGACTCCCGTCGACGGCCCACGAAGGCGAAACCGCCGCCGCCTGCGGGGCGGGGACCGGGATCGAAACCAACCACCATGACGCACCCAGCCGTTCACCACGGCCACGGGTGGCGGCTGCCGTCACATCCCGCGTCACACCCCGCAACCTCGTCACCACCACGCTAACGCGCGAAGCGCGAACGGGACGCCCGGCAGAGCGACGGTCGCCCTGTCGCCCCCCACCCGCCTACCGCTGTGCGGTACCCATCGTTCTCCTCGCTTTATGGGTGTGCTTACGCGTTGATCTCACAGTGACTGCCGGCGTTCCCTTGAAACAGATGTCCAGGACATCCGGACGCTGAAATCCCGTGCCGTCCAGCTGCCCCTGCCATCGCTTCCGCACTCTCCCGCCATCAGGGACCTCTTATGACAGGGGGCAGCGTCATGACGATCGGTGAAGCGGACGGCCCGCCGATCCTGCGGCGCCCGCCGCTCGCGAACACCCCGGCGCTGCTCGTCCCGCCCATGCGCCGAGGACCGCGTCGCCGCACGACTCCCCGCCGGGAAGTCCCCTCCTCCCTGCGCGGGCGCCTGGCCTGCTTCCTGCTCCAACTCACCCGCCCGATTCCCCAGCCGCACCGAGATGAGACCAGATCTCAACGGTTCGATCGCCACCCCGCATCCGTGGCCGCCGCGCGGAGATTCACCCGCGACTGCCTGGTCGGACAGCCCCTTGAGGAATCGGAAACCGCCGAGCTGCTCGTCAGTGAACTGGTGACCAACGCCGTGCGCTACGGAGCCGGCCCGATCCTGCTCACCGTGACCGTCCTCGGCAGGTCGCTGCGGTGCGAAGTCACCGATGCCCATCCGGCAGCCCCCTGTTTCAAGGAGGCGGCCGCCGACGACGAATCCGGTCGGGGCATGCAACTGCTCCATGAGCTGTCCCATCGCTGTGGCGTCCGTCCGGCTCACCCGGGAAAGACGGTCTGGTTCGAACTGCGGTGTGCGGGCTCGACCGACGCTTCCGTGCACTGCCTCGACCGCCTCGCCGACCCGTAGCGGCCGGCTCAGGAGCAGGTGGCGTCGGCTCTGGGCCGGTCCGGCTGCTCCGGTGGCCACGCGGCGATGTGGTCGCAGTCGTCGCGGGCCGGGACGGGGCTGGCAACCAGGCCCTCGCCGGGCAGTTCGAGGTAGTCGCAGTCGATGTCGGCCACGACGAATTCCGGTTGTCCACCGGTGAGTTGGGCCACGATGAAGGCGGCGCTCGCCCGCGTGACGTCACGGGTGTGTCCGAGTGGCAGAAGTGACCGCGTTTCGGCGATGGCCTCGTTCTCCCCGGCCCGCAGCACCACACGGACACCCGGGGCCGCGCCGTGCGCGGCGACGGCCACGGCGATGTTGTCCAGCTCGTCCGATCCCATGGCAGCCAGCGCCCGCGCGCGGTGCAGTCCGAGTCGCTGGAGTACGTGGCGGTCCTCGCCGTGGGCGAGTACGACGGGTATGCCCAGTGAGCGGGCCAGTCGGAGGTGGGCGGCGGTCGGGTCGCGTTCGATGGCGACCACGGGGATGTGCAGTTGGTGCAGTGCCTGGCACAAGCGGATGCCCACGTGTCCGAGTCCTACGACGAGGACGTGGCCGGACCGGGGTAGTGCGCGCGGGCCGAGGATGCCGACGAGGCGCGGGCCGCTCATGCGGTTGACGAGGCCGGCCGTGAGCAGCGCGGTGAAGCCGAGTGTCGCCAGCATCATGGCGCCGGAGACCGCTTGGTAGGCGGTGTGCCCGGGGTGCGTGACGGCGGGTCCGACGGCTGTGACGACCCGCGCGGCCTCGACGAACGCCGTCCCGACCGGTTCGTGGAAGGCCGTGCACAGCCAGGCCCAGTCCAGACCCAGCACGGCCGTGATGCCGGCGAGTCCGCCGAGGAACATGCGGGTGTCCGCGTCGTAGGGCCGCAGTTGTCCGCTGAGCCGCCCGAGCAGGGATCGCCACCGCGCGGTCGCGGCGTTCTGCCATGTCGTGTGTGTCGGGCGGCCGTCCTGCCGTCGCACCGCGTGTCCCGTCCGGGACAGCGCCAGGAGGTCGGGGGCCGCGCAGAGCCCGGCAAGAGTGGGGGCCAGCAGTTCGGCCGGGGAGAGGGTTGTGCAGTGCGGCAGGAGGGCCTGGAGCTGTTGCGCGATGGTGCGGTCGAAGACGGTGACGACGACGGGTGCGGCAGGGCTGAGGTGCCGGACGGCGAGGGCGTAGCGGAGTGCGGTGACGTCGTCGCGTGTCAGGACGGCTACTCCCGCCGGTCTGCCGGCCAGGGCTCGTCCGAGCTCCTGGTCGTCGGGTGCCGGGAGGTGGTGTACCTGCCGGCGCTGTTGGCGCAGAGCGGCGCAGACACGTCGGGTGAGGTTGGTCGTCCCGATCACGACGAAGCCGCCCGTGTCGGGCTCGCGGTCCGAAGTGGCGGGGCCGGCGGAGGTGTTGTGCACAGCGAGGCTTCCTCTGGCTGTGGTGGGCGGACGTGGCGGGGCGGGGGAGTGGGTGGCGTGCGTGATCGACGCACGCCACCGGTGGCGGGGCTGCCGGCTGTTGGTCAGGGGCGTGGCTCCGGGCGGCCGGTGGGGGAGGTGCCCGGAGCCACGCCCGGTCAGCGGGGCGTCCGCCCTAGCAGGCGCCGCCGGCGCCGGGTCCGCCGAGCTGGAACGAAGTGGCGGTGGCGCTGCCGAAGTTGTAGTCAGCGGGATCGGTCGCCCGCACCACGAAGTTCGGTTGGTCGTTGGACCCGTAGAGCTGGTAGTTCGAGATGGAGGAGGAGTTGGACCGGCTGCCGCAGGAGCCGTCGCCCATCCAGCTCTGGCTGACCTGGTCGGGGTCGGCGACTTCACCGAAGGCGCTGACGAGTTGCGCGCTGGTGAACGTGTCGGCCTGGGTGACGGGGTCCTGCCAGAGCGAGTCGGGGAAGTCGCCGACGGCGTGACCGTTGTAGTAGATCCACCAGGCCTGGGTGTTGGCGTCGTGGTCGATCTGGTAGGTGGCGGTGACGCCCGAGGTGACGGGCATACCGGGCCAGACACCGGTGCCGGTGGCGGGGACGAAGCCGCAGCCGTTGTAGCACGAGACCTGGCCGTTGACCCAGTGGAAGACGAACAGGTGCGGCAGGTAGTCGCCGTTGACCTGCGGGTCGACGGTCCAGCCCACCTCGATGGTGGACTGCTGGTTCGCGTCCTGCACGGACAGTTCCTGCAGTGAGTGGCCTTGTGCGCTCGCCACGTAGGGGGTGGCCTGCATCATGGTGACGCCGGCGCCGGTGGCGTTGGTGTTCTGCTGACCGGAGACGTAGCTGAACCACGCGCCGTTTCGGTAGGTCGCGGCGTCCGCGCTCTGCACGGGCAGCAGGAGCGAGAGCCCAAGCGCTGCCGCGCCGAGCGCGGTGAGTGTTCTTCGGATGGACATGACTGACCCTTTTTCTGTGGGGGTTCGTCCCGGGGACGGGCTGGTCCCGGGAGGTTGGGGGCCCGGCGCCGACAGTTCGCGCGCTGTCGGCGATCGCCACCTCGGGTCCGTTCGTGAACGCCGAGGCGGTGCCCACGCGTTGACGCATCCCGCCGGAGCAGTGGCGCGGGTGGTCGCGGGCCCTGCCGGGTGGCTCGGGGACGCCAGGTGGCCGGCTCGAGTGCGAGAACGGCCGCCCGCCGGATCCCGACTCGGCGACGGCGACGGGGGGTTCGCCGCGTGCGAGGTCATCGGGCGGTGCGGCGAGCGTGGCGCAGGCAGCGAGTACGGCCGCCCCGTGCCGGCCCATCCCCAGCGCCCGGGCGACCTTCACGGCCTTCCGCTCCCGCAGAGATCTCACGACGGAGCAGCACCGTGGCCGGCTGGCCGAGCCCAAGGGCGAGCACTGATACTCGTGAGATAACTTCAGTTACATGGCTGGTTAAGTTAGGGGTAACCGACGGAGCCCCGCAACCCCTACCGCCAAGTCGCTTTCGAGTGGGAGGAAACGGCGGCCGCCGCGACGGTCTCAGCCGTGTCGCTCGGGTGGCACGACGGGGACGGCCGGTGCCGGGCCGAGCGTCGTGGTGCCGGGGTGGGCGGCGCGCAGCAGGCCCTGGCGGTAGGCCGCCACGGCCTCATCGGTGCGCTCGAGACGGTGCAGCAGGTCTCCGAGCATGCGGCAGGCGTCGGCCAGGTCGCCGGACGCGCCGGCCTCCTCCAGCAGGGCAACGGCGGCGCGGTAGTGCCGCTCGGCCGCGTCGGTGTCGGCGTGCTCCTCTCGGATCGAGCCGAGCAGGCGGTGCGCGGCGGCGGCGTGCACGGAGCCGTGGCCGAGGCCCAGGTCGCCGAGCATCCCGGTGAGCAAGTCCGCAGCCTCCTCGCCACGGCCGCGCCGCCACCACACGTCGGCGAGTTCCACCTCCACCTGGAGGGCGTAGAACTCTGCCCCGGCGGCGCGCAACATGTCCCGCGCGGCCTCCAGCTCGGCCTCCGCCGCGGGCAGTCGACCGTGCTGGGTGTGCAGGTAGCCGCGCATCCAGTGGCAGTGCGCCAGGTCGGTGCGGATCTCCCACTGCTGGTACACCGTCTGTGCCTTGACCAGGTAGGCCTCCGCGTCCTCGAAGCGGCCCTGGGCCGCGAGTGTGCGGGCCACGCCCCGGTGCAGGTTGGCGACGGACACGGGATCGTGCACGCGTGGCGCCAGCTCCAGGGCGTGGTTCGCCGCCTGTCCGGCTCGCTCGTAGGCGCCCATGTCCAGGTAGAGGGTGAGTACCGTGGTGTAGAGCAGCAGCAGCGCGTCGGGGTCGGCCAGGCCCTGGTCGTTGAGCTCGTCGAGGGTGTTCTCCAGCAGGTAGCAGGCATAACGGAGTTCGCCGGCAAGCCGCAGTGTTCGCGCCCGCCCGCGGATCGCGGCGACTCGGCGTGGTAGCGGCTCCTCGGCGAGCAACTGCTCGGCCTCCTCGAACCGGTTCCGAGCGGTCGTGAGGTCGCCGCGTTCCAGCGCGCAGTCGCCGAGCGCGACGAGAACCTCGGACCGCAGGTCGGTCAGGTCGAGTTGGACGGTCTGCTCCAGCAGATCGCTCAACAGGTCTGCGGCGGTGCCCTCGCCGGTGCCGAGCAGGCGGCGGGCCTCGCTCAGGCCAAGCCGCAGTCGGGCGCGCAGGCCGGTGGGAATGCCGGTGGCCAGCTGCTCGTAGCTGGTGCCGAGCTTCTCCGCGAGGTAGCGCAGCGCGGTCTCGGAGGGACGGCCCTTGCCCGCCTCCAGGGTGGAGACGTAGGCAGCGGTGTACTGGGGCTCCGCGAGCTGCCGCTGGGTCAAGCCGAGTTCGGTGCGCAGCCGTTGGATGCGCTCGCCGACCTGCTTCGGCTCGCCGGTACCCTCCCCGGCCATGGGGCTTCCTTCCTGGTCCTGGTTGCGGCGATCTGATCGCCCGTCATGGTCCGCTCATGGCCAGGCTCCCTCAGCGGGAGCACGGCCGAACACTCCTATCACAGCGCCGCCGCGGCCGTTCCCTCCCGTTGCGCCCGCTTCCTCCCGTGCTGCCCCTTCTCTCCAGGCGCCGTAACCGAATCGCAACCGTGGCGGCGGGACTACTCGTCGGTCGGGGATTGCTCCGGCCATCCGTCCGACCTAGGTTAACCAGCTAAATAACCAGAGTTACAGAGCCATTTATGTTCCCCGCGTGTCGCTGACTCCGCCATCGCGCTGCTCAGCTCACGCGTCCCCGCGGATGAGCTCCCATCCCCGCTCCTCCGCTCCACCGTCCGCTTTCGCGCCCGCCAGGACGCGACCGCCCTCCGGAGGCCCCTGTGGTCACCCACCACATGATCAAGTCCGTCCCGACCGGCCTCGGCCCGCTCCGACTCACCAGCACCGTCTGTGAGCTGCCCGGCTAGTACGGGCTGGGCCCGATACCTACTGCGCGCGCAGGTCCAGCGACACCCCGCGCCACAGCGGCTCCGTGCGGGTGGGAAGTTGCGAAGCCGCCGCAACGGCGCCGGTTCGTCGAACACCTGGCCGGCCGCTGGCCTGGCACGGGAGGACGACGCCGCCGACCGCATCGGCCCCAGGATGTAAACCCGTGGGCCGATGCCGGCGCGAGTGATCGATCGGTGGGCTGATGTCGCACGCAAGGGGCACGTGACAACGTTCCCCCCGTGCCCACGGACTGGCCGTCGCGCCATGATTGACGATCCGTCATCCCAGGGGGAGCCGTGACCACCACGCCGTTCACCGGCCGCAAGGACCTGACGCGCCGCCGCATGCTCGGAGCCACGCTGACCGCTGGAGCCGCCGTGCCGCTTGCCGCCATCGCCGGGCCCGCGTGGGCAGAGCCGGGCGCCCCGGCCGCTCCGCCCGCCCCCGGCCCGACGCGGCTCACGCTGCCCGTGCCCACCGGGCCGCACCCGGTGGGCACGGTCCAGCTGCACCTCGTCGACCGGTCGCGCCCGGACGACATCGCGGGCCCCGGACACTTCCGCGAGCTGATGGCCACCGTCTGGTACCCCGCCCGGGACGTCGAGCGGTACCCGCTGGCGCCCTGGATGCCGGCCGGCGCCCTTCAGGCGTTCCTCGCCGACGTGGGATTCAGCGCCCTCGCCCCCCTGGCGCCGCTCACCGCCGGCCACGTGGGCGCTCCGGTGCGGCGGTCGGGCCGGCGGCTGCCCGTCCTCGTGTACTCGCACGGCGCGCACAGTCACCAGGGCGACCACACGATCATGGTCCAGGAGCTGGCCAGCCACGGATGCGCGGTCGTGACGATCGCTCACCAGTACGACACGTACACCGAGTTCCCGGACGGCCGGATCGCCGTCCCCAGCGACAACCGGAACGCCCCCACCTACCCGGGGGACTTCGCCGCGGACCTCCGCTTCGTCCTCGACTGCGTCGAGCAGCTGGCCGCCGGGTGCAATCCGGACGTCGGCCGGCGGGAGCTGCCGGCCGGGCTGCTCGGCTCCCTCGACCCCCACCGCATGGGCGCGTTCGGCTGGTCGAAGGGCGGGACGGCCACCGCCTGCGCCACGCTCGCGGACGAGCGCATCCGAGCCGGGCTGAGCCTCGACGGCCCGATGCAGATGAACCCGCCGCTGACCGGCGACCTGGACCGGCCGTTCATGATGATGACCGCCGTGTTCACCCGGGCCACCGATCCCCAGGCCGCCGCGTTCTGGTCGCACCTGCGGGGCTGGCGGCTGAACATCCAGGCCCAGGGCGCCGTTCACGTGTCGTACGGCGACAACGAGGCGCTGTTCCCGCAGGTGGCGAAGCTGCTCGGATGGAGCGGGCAGCAGCTCCAGGGCACGATCGGCACCCTCGATCCCGACCAGGGGGTGAAGATCCAGCAGGCGTACCCCCTGGCGTTCTTCGACGAGCACCTGCGCCACCGCCGCGGGCACCTGCTCGACGGGCCGTCTCCGGCCTTCCCGGCGGTGACGTTCCTCCCGTGAGCACCGGGGGCTGCGGCTTGCCGTTGCCGCCGTGGCCGGCGGTCAACGGCAGTGCCGCATTCAGCGCGCCGGATGGTCCTGGGAGCGGATGCCCGCTGGGTTAGAGGTTCCTACAATCCCGCAGGGCCTGCAGCGGACTGCTGTTGTGTGGATCTTCAGCGTTTGCGTGTGAACTGGCTTTCGAGCTGGGTATCCGTAAGGATCGACGGTTGGGTGCGGGGCGCCCGAGTGCGCTCGGCCGACCGGCCCTACCTGCACCCGAGGTCTACCCTCCCGAAGTCAGAGAGCCCCGTTCATGCGCTTCTTGAACCCCCAGACCGGCACGATCGACGACCGTTATTCGGGACCGTACGACCTGACGTACGACGACGTCTTCATGGTCCCCAGCCGCTCCGCAGTGGGCTCCCGGCAGGGCGTCGACCTCTCCTCGAACGACGGGACCGGCACCACCATCCCGCTGGTCGTGGCCAACATGACGGCGGTCGCCGGCCGGCGGATGGCCGAGACGGTGGCGCGGCGGGGTGGGCTGGTGGCCATTCCGCAGGACATCCCGACCGAGGTGATCGCCGAGGTGATCGACTGGGTGAAGCAGCGGCACCTGGTGTTCGACACTCCGGTCACGCTCGCGCCCGGCGCCACGGTGGCCGACGCGCTGGCGCTGCTGCCGAAGCGGGCGCACGGGGCGCTGGTGGTGGTCGAGGATGGCAAGCCGGTCGGTGTGGTGGCGGAGAGCGACTGCCAGGGGGTCGACCGGTTCACCAGTGTCTCCCAGGTGATGTCGCGCGATCTGCTGCTGCTCGACGAGGGCATCGACCCGCGCGCCGCCTTCGAGCGGCTCAACGAGGGGCACCGCAAGGTCGCGCCCGTGGTGGACGCGGCGGGGATGCTGGTCGGCATCCTGACCCGCAAGGGCGCGCTGCGCGCCACGCTCTACACCCCGGCGGTGGACGCCGCCGGCAAGCTGCGGATCGCGGCGACCGTGGGGATCAACGGGGACGTTGCCGGCAAGGCCAAGGCGCTGCTCGAGGCCGGTGCGGACGTGCTGGTGGTGGACACCGCGCACGGTCACCAGGAGTCGATGATCAGCGCGCTGCGCGCGGTGCGCGGGCTGGACCCGAAGGTGCCGATCGTGGCCGGCAACGTGGTCTCCGCGGTGGGCGTGCGTGACCTGGTCGAGGCGGGCGCGGACATCCTCAAGGTCGGGGTCGGCCCGGGCGCGATGTGCACCACCCGGATGATGACCGGCGTGGGGCGCCCGCAGTTCTCGGCGGTGCTGGAGTGCGCGGCCGAGGCGCGCCGGCTGGGCAAGCACGTCTGGGCGGACGGCGGCGTGCGGCACCCGCGCGACGTCGCGATGGCGTTGGCCGCCGGCGCGTCCAACGTGATGGTCGGCTCCTGGTTCGCCGGTACCTACGAGTCGCCGGGCGACCTGCAGACCGCCGCCGACGGCCGCCAGTACAAGGAGAGCTTCGGCATGGCCTCGGCCCGCGCGGTGCTGAACCGCACCGCTGAGGAGTCCGGCTACGACCGGGCCCGCAAGGCGCTCTTCGAGGAGGGCATCTCCACCTCGCGGATGTTCCTCGACCCGGCCCGCCCGGGTGTCGAGGACCTGATCGACTCGGTGATCGCGGGCGTCCGCAGCTCCTGCACCTACGCGGGCGCCAGCAGCCTGGAGGAGTTCCACGAGAAGGCGATCGTCGGAGTCCAGAGCGCGGCCGGCTTCGCCGAGGGCAAGCCGCTGCACTCCAGCTGGGCCTGATCGCCCGCGCGCCCGGCGCGACGCACGGCCGAGCCCCCGACCGCCTGGGAGAACCAGGTGGTCGGGGGCTCGGCCGTCTGCGTGCTCAGCCCTGGTAGCCGGCCCACATCTTGGAGAACTCGTACGGCGTCTGGGTGATGTTGGTGCACTTGTACAGGGCGCCCGTGCAGGCGTTGCCGTCCCGGGTGACCTCCCAGAAGGAGAGCTCGCCCAGGTGGTTCTGCTGGGCGAAGGTGAGCAGCTGCTGGGCGTCCGAGAGGCCGAACACCTCGTTGGTGTTGTCGTTCTGACCCAGCATCGGGGTGACGCCGACCATCGCCCAGGTCTGCGCGCTGGTCAGGTTCGGCCAGACCTGGGCGATCTGTGCCCGGGTGGACTGCGCCGACTGGATCGCGTACTTGCCCATCTGGCCGGACGGGTTGGGGGCCTCGCTGTCGCCGAAGTCCATCGCCATCACGTTGACCACGTCGACCTTCACCCCCGCGGCCGCTGCCGACTGCAGGACGTAGACGCCGTCCGCGGTCAGGCCGCTGGGCAGCACCGGCAGGGTCAGGCTGACCAACAGGTCGCGACCCTTGGCCCGCTGGGCCGCCTGGACGGCGGCGATCGCGGCCGAGCGGCGGTCGATCGAGGCGTGGTCGGAGACCGCGGCGCCCTCGATGTCGAAGTCGATCCGGTCCAGGCCGTAGGCGTCGACCACCTTCTGGTACTGGGCGGTGAGGCTCGGCACGTCGGTGCAGGACTGCGCCAGCTCGGTGCCGTTCGCGCCGCCGAAGGAGGGGCGGACGTCGCCGCCGGCGGCCCGGACCGCGTCGAAGTCGGCCTTGTCCCAGCCGGTGCCGGGGTCGTAGGCGTTGAACCAGCTGGCGGTGCAGGCGCTGGTGCCGTTCACGATGAAGCCGAGCGAGAACTGCTTGAGCCCGGTGGTGGCGGCGATCTGCGGCAGGTTGGGGGTCGGGTAGGCACCCAGGTCGACGAACGGGGCGGCCACCCCGGCGGAGGTGCCGCTGCCGGCCACCCCGGTCACCGCGGCGGACTTCGCGGACTCGTTGCCGAGCGCGTCGAAGGCGGTGACGGTGAAGGTGTGGCTGCTGCCCGCCAGCAGGCCGCTGACCGTGACCGAGGTGGCCGTGGTGGTCGAGGCGACCACCGAGGAACCTTCGTAGACGTTGTAGCCGGCCACGCCCGAGCTGTCGGTGGAGGCGTTCCAGGAGAGCGAGACGGCATCCGGACCGGTGCCGGCGACCGCCAGGCCGGTGGGGACGGTCGGCGGCGTGTTGTTGACCGGGACCCCGGCACACGGCAGGTTGTCGATCAGGCAGTTGGCCGGCAGCACCTGGCTGCTGCCGGTGGTGATGTCCATCCCGACCACCGGTGCGCTCGCTCCGGGGGCCAGCGCGGCGGCCCAGCTCGGCGAGGTGAGCGTGTAGTGCGTGCCGGTGCTGGTCGCGCTGCTGGTGAGGGTGCCGTTCCAGGAGCTGCTGACGCTCTCCCCGGCGGGCAGGTCGAAGGTGAGCGACCAGGAGTTGACGGTCGCCCTGGTGTCGTTGGTGATCGTGTAGTCGGCTTCGAGGCCGCCCTGCCAGCTCTGCGGCTCGGTGAGGGTGGCGACCAGGCCGGTGATACCACTGGCGGCCTGTGCGGTCGCCGGGAGCGAAAGGGGCAGGACGACACCGGTCAGCAGGGTGGTGGCGACCAGGGTGGGCAGGGTGACACGCCTCATGGGCGGGCCTCCTCGGCGTGGGGCGGCGCACGGGCACGCCGCCAGGACAATGTGGGGGTGTGCCGCGGCATCCCCACATTGGTAGAGACCAATAGCTGCGTCAAGAGAGCTGTGGTGAACCGGTCATGATTTAAGGTCAGCTCAAGGTCGGACCCTGATCCCGCCCGCCGCCACACCCTCGCTGCGCCGCCGCCGTCACGCCACCGGAGTGAGCAGGGCGCGGCTGACCATCCCGACCGTGCCGTCGAGCGCGTCGACCAGCGCCTGGTAGGCGAGCGGCGCGTCGCGCAGAGCGCGCAGCGCCAGCACGGTGGCCCAGGCGGCCTCCCGGGCCCGGTCGATGCTCCAGACGCCGATCACGTGCAGCAGCGGTTCGGCGGCCTGGACCGGCCCGGGCTCCGGCAGCAGCTCGGTGCGGATCTGGGCCTCCACCTGGGCCAGCAGGTCGTTGATCCGCTGGTAGTCGGCCTCGAAGGAGACCGGGTCGCGGCCGAGCCGCCGAGCGGTGTCCAGCACGGCGAGCGGCAGATCGTGCTCGATGTGCGTGTTCATCCCCGAGAGCGCGGCCTGCAGCGGGTGGATCCCGGGTCCTCGGCGCAGCTCGAAGAGCGGTCGCCAGCAGGCCTGCGGGGGACTGCCCACGGCGTCCGCGTCCACCGCGGCCAGGTACCGGCCGGCGAACAGCGCGTCCAGCACGGCCAGCGCGGCGGGGTCGGCGAAGTAGCCGGCGTCGAGCTTGGCGGCGACCAGCTCGGTCACCGTCAGGTACATCCGGTGGAAGACGCCGACGCCGTCGGCCGGCGGGAAGCCTGGCGTGAGATCGCGCATCCGGGCCAGCACCTGATCGACCGTCAGGGGCGTCGTATCAGTCGACGTATCGGTCATCGTCTCGGTCATGACCTCACCTCCATCGCCGAGGGGAGGTCCAGCCTGTCAAATCGGGCAGCTGTGCGAAATCGACCGAGCGGGTGATCGATCCACAGGGCTGACGGACCATCAGATCGTCCTGGAGCGGTTGACGGTGCGTGGGCCGTTCACCGCAGCAGCGGTTGCGGGGGCTGGGCCGTGTGCACAGACAATGGCCCGTGAGCGCTGAGACACCGTCAGACCGGCCCGACCGACCGAGCGAGCGGGCCGCCCCCAGCGGGTCGAGCGGGGAGGGCGGGGCGAGCGGGGCGGGTGAGGCCGCTGGGTCGGCCAGCACGCCACCCCCGCCGGTGCCGCCGCGCACCGTGGTCGGTGCCGCGGGCCAGGGGCCGAGGCCACCGTGGTGGCACCGGCGCCGCTCGCTGGCGGCGGCCGCCGTTCTGGTGGCCGTCGTGGCCGGGCTCGCGGTGATCCTGGTGGAGCGGCAGCCCGAGTCGAGCGGAGCCACCGGGTCCGCCGCGCCGGAGGTGACCCTTCAGGCGGCGGGCGACCCGGGTCGGGACCCGTACACGCCCTCCGTCGTCGTCCCGCCGTCCGGCAGCCCGAGCGCTTCACCCGCCCCGAGCGCTTCACCCGTCGCCGTCAGCGCCTCGGCCGGTCCGGGCGGTGTACGAACCGTGAACGGCGGGTCGGCCGGGCTCTACGGCGGCACCGAGCAGGCCGCCGGCTGTGATGTCGCCGAGCTCTCCGACTTCCTGACCAGCCACACGGACAGGGGGCACGCCTGGGCCGCCGCCGAGGGCATCGACATCGGCGGGATCCCCGAGTACCTGTCCACGCTCACCCCGGTCGTGCTGCGGGTCGACACCCGGGTGACCAACCACGGCTTCGTCGACGGCGCCGGGACCGGCTTCCAGTCCGTCCTGCAGGCCGGCAGCGCGGTGCTGGTGGACGACCGCGGCGTCCCCCGGGCCCGGTGCGCCTGCGGCAACCCGTTGCTGGCGCCGACCACGGACACGGCGGCGCCGCAGTACGCCGGTGGCCCCTGGCCCGCCTTCGACGCCGGCGCGGTGGCGGTCGTCCAGCCCGCCCCGGCGCCGGTCGGCTCGCTGGTGCTGGTCGACCAGAACACCGGCCAACTGTTCACCCGCCCGGTCGGCGGCACCGGCACCGGCGACCGGCCGACCACTGCGCCGACCGCACCGGCCCGCTCGTCACCCTGAGCGCCTCAGTAGTGCCAGTGGTGGCCGCCGCTCTCGGTGATGCAGGTGATGCTGGTGCCGTGGCTGTCCACGGTGGACTCCCCGAGGTCGGCGGTGGGGCAGAACTCGCCGGCCCGGTAGAAGTTGCCGCTCGGCGAGAGGATCACCCCGGCGGTGGCGGGGCCGGCTGGGGCCGCAGGGGTGGTGGGGTCGGCCGGCTGCGGCTCGGTCGTCGCGGGCTGCGTCGCGGGCGGGGTGGGCTTGGGCGCCGGCGGGGTCGGGGTCGGGGTCGGCCGGACCGTGCTGGGCCGCTCCGTGGGGGAGGGCGACGGGGCAGGTGTGGGAGGGGCGGGCGTGGGCGTCGGCGTGACCACCGGGGCGAGCGAGGACGCCGTCGCCGTCGCGGGCTTCGCGGTCGCCGGCTTCGCGGTGGCCGTCGTCTTGGTCGGTCCGACCGCGGCCGCGACGGCGACGAGCAGCACCAGCAGCCCGACCGGTATGCCGCATCCGATGCCGGCTATCTTGAGGCCCTTGCGCGGCCGACGCGGCGCCGGCTGCTGCGGCCGGCCCCAACCGGGCTGTGCGGGAGAAGTGTTGGGCATGATGATCCTCTGCCTGACGCGCGAACAAGTGGTGGCGGCACAGCCTGTCAGCTCGTCCTGACCTACCGTCAGGTTGTGATCATGCTGTTATCGGAAGAGTCGAGAAGGCTGCTGATGGCGTGCTCGCCGGTCTGACGGCCGGGTCCGAACGTCCACGTCGCCGACATTCCCGGGCGCCGAGTGAAACAGAGCACAGCACCACCCCCTCCCGCCGCGCTCGCGGGCCGTGGCAGAATGACGGCAATGCAGTAAGCAGTGACGTTCAGCGCACTCCGGGGTCGGTGAAAATCCGAACCGGCGGTTACAGTCCGCGACCCGTCCGCAGCCAGCGGCCGGTTGACCAGGTGAAACTCCTGGACCGACGGTTAAAGTCCGGATGGGAGGCGTGCGCGACGGATCAGGTGTGGTGCCGCGGTTCCCCTCCCGGGGGTACCGCGTTCGGCAGGTGGTGTTCGACGTTCGGCGTACGGTCCTCGTTCTCGGCGAGGCGGTGCGCGCTCGGTCGGCCCTCCCGCCCGTACACCCGACCCGTGTGGTCTTCCCATGATTCTTGCCGCCCCGGAGTCCGCGCCTCTAGCGCGAGGAGAACCCGGGTGTTCACCGGCATCATCGAAGAGCTCGGCGAGGTCGTCTCCATCGAGGAGTTCGGCGACTCCTCGCGGATCCGCCTGCGCGGCCCCCTGGTCTGTGCCGACGCCCGGCACGGCGACTCCATCGCGGTCAACGGCGTCTGCCTGACCGTGGTCGACACCCCTGAGGAACTGGCCGCCGACACCGGCGAGTTCAGCGCCGACGTGATGGCCGAGACGCTCGACCGGTCCAGCCTCGGCGCACTTGGCCCCGGCTCGCGGGTCAACCTGGAGCGCGCGATGGCGCTCGGTGCCCGGCTCGGCGGCCACCTGGTGCAGGGGCATGTCGACGCCACCGGCACCCTGCTCGGCCGGGCTCCCGGCGAACTGGACGAGGACGGGCTGCCGCGCTGGGAGGTGCTGCGTTTCTCGCTGCCGCAGAGCATCTCGCGCTACCTGGTCGACAAGGGCTCGATCACCGTGGACGGCATCAGCCTCACCGTGGTCGAGGCCGCCGCCGACACCTTCACGGTCAGCCTGATCCCGGCCACCCTCGCGCTCACCACGCTGGGCGGCAAGGCGGTCGGCGAGCCGGTCAACCTGGAGGTGGACGTGCTGGCCAAGTACGTCGAACGGCTGCTCGGCGCGGGCACCGTCCCGAGCGCCTCGGCCGTCTCCATCCTCGGCACCGCCCCGGCCGGCTCGAAGGACGCCTCGTGAACTGGCTCAACAGTGTCGCCTTCTCGATATTCGGCGAGCACGTGAAGTGGACCGACATGATCGGCAACCTGCTGGGCCTGGGCGCGCTGGCGCTCGGCTGGCGGCGCTCGATCTGGAGCTGGCCGGCCCAACTCCTCTCCGGGGTCGTGCTGTTCGGCGCCTTCGCGTCGGGTCACCTGTCCGGTCTCGCGGGCAAGCAGGTGATCGTGATCGTCACCGCGATCTGGGGCTGGTTCCAGTGGCAGCGCGGCCGCCGGGACACCGGTGAGGTCCAGGTGCGGTTCGCCGGCTGGACCGAGCGCGCGGTGCTGGTCGGCGCCACGGCGCTGGCCACGGTGGGCCTGGCGCTGCTCTTCACCCACTACTCCTGGATGTCCTGGAGTCCGTGGTCGGACGCCTACATCTTCACCGGCACCCTGGCGGCGATGGTCGCCCAGGCGCGCGGCTGGGTGGAGTTCTGGATCGCCTGGATCGCCGTCGACGTGGTCGGCGTCCCGCTCGCGTTCAACAACGGCTACGCGTTCTCCGGTCTGACCTACAGCATCTACTTCGTGCTGGTGCTGTTCGGCCTGCGCGCCTGGTGGCTGCGCGGCCGCACCCCTCGGACCACCGCCACCTCGACCCTGCAGGGAGCAACGGCATGAGCAGCACCGCTATCGACCTCACCCTCGACCCGGTCGAGCGCGCCATCGCCGACATCGCCGCCGGCCGCGCCGTGATCGTGGTGGACGACGAGAACCGCGAGAACGAGGGCGACCTGATCTTCGCGGCCACCGCCGCCACGCCCGAACTGCTCGCCTTCACCATCCGCTACAGCTCCGGCGTGATCTGCGTGCCGGTCACCCAGGCGGACGCCGACCGGTTGAACCTGCCGCCGATGACCCAGGTGAACGAGGACCGCAAGGGCACTGCCTACACCGTCTCGGTGGACGCCCGCGAGGTGGAGTCGACCGGCATCTCCGCCGTCGACCGCGCCCTGACGGTCCGTCTGCTGGGTGAAACGACCAGCACCGCAGCCGACTTCACCCGTCCGGGGCATGTCTTCCCGCTGCGCGCGGTGGACGGCGGGGTACTGGTCCGCCCGGGCCACACCGAAGCCGGCGTGGACCTGGCCCGGCTCGCGGGGCTGCCGCCGGCCGCCGCGATCTGCGAGGTGGTCAACGACGACGGCACCATGGCCCGGCTGCCCGAACTGGTCGCCTTCGCCCGCGAGCACGGCCTGGCGATCATCTCGATCGAGGACCTGATCGCCTACCGCCGCCGCACCGAGCTGCACGCGGAGCGCGTCGCGGTCACCAAACTCCCCACCGTGCACGGCGAGTTCACGGCGGTCGGCTACCGCGGCACGATCGACGGCACCGAGCACATCGCGCTGGTCGCCGGTGGCCTGGATGCCGCCGGGCGGCTGCCGGACGGCGAGGACGTGCTGGTCCGGGTCCACTCCGAGTGCCTGACCGGCGACGTCCTCGGCTCGCTGCGCTGCGACTGCGGCCCGCAACTCCAGGCCTCGCTGGCCCGGGTGGCCGAGGCCGGCCACGGCGTCGTGCTCTACCTGCGCGGTCACGAGGGGCGCGGCATCGGCCTGGGCCACAAGCTGCGCGCCTACCAGCTGCAGGAGCAGGGCCGCGACACGGTGGACGCCAACCTGGAGCTGGGCCTGCCCGCCGACGCCCGGGAGTACAGCGTCGCCGCCCAGATGCTCACCGATCTCGGGGTGCGCTCGCTGAGCCTGCTGACCAACAACCCCGAGAAGCTGGCCGCGCTCAGCGAGCACGGTCTCAAGATCAAGGGCCGGGAGCCGATCCCGGTGCAGGCCGGCGAGCACAACCTGGCCTACCTGCTGACCAAGCGCGACCGGATGGGCCACGACCTGCCGTGGCTCGTCGGCTGACCCCACCAAGCCCCTACCCGACGTGAACTGCACGAGAGGAAACCGAACGTGAGCGGCCACGGAGCACCCGAGCTGACCGTCGAGAACGCCCAGGACCTGAAGGTCGCGGTGATCGCCGCCCAGTGGCACACCCAGGTGATGGACGGGCTGCTGGCCGGCGCCCAGCGCGCCCTGAAGGAGCTCGGCATCGCCGAGCCCACCGTCATCCGGGTGCCCGGCACCTTCGAACTGCCGGTCGCCGCCAAGCGTCTGGCCGAGCGCGGCTACGACGCGGTGGTCGCCCTCGGCGTGGTGATCCGCGGTGGCACCCCGCACTTCGACTACGTCTGCGAAGCGGCCACCCTCGGACTGACCCAGGTCAGCGTGGACACCGGCGTGCCGGTCGGGTTCGGCGTGCTGACCTGCGACAACGAGGAGCAGGCGATCGACCGGGCGGGCCTGCCCGGCTCGGCCGAGGACAAGGGCCACGAGGCGGTCACCGCGGCGGTGGCCACCGCCGCCACGCTGCGCGCGCTGGGCTGAGCGGCGCTGCTCGGGGGAGCGTCCCAGAACGGTGTCCACCGTCCGGGACGCTTCCCACCGGCCGCGCGATACCACGTATGGTGAGTCCCATCATGGCTTCCAAGACATTCGAGGAGCTCTTCGCCGAGCTCCAGCAGAAGGCCGCCACCGGCGACCCCGCGTCCTCCCGCACCGCCCAGCTCGTCGAGCAGGGCGTCCATGCCATCGGCAAGAAGGTGGTCGAGGAAGCCGCCGAGGTCTGGATGGCCGCGGAGTTCCAGACCAAGGAGCAGACCGCCGAGGAGATCTCGCAGCTGCTGTACCACCTTCAGGTGATGATGGTCGCCCGCGGCCTGACGCTCGACGACGTCTACGCCTACCTCTGACCCACCCGCACGTACCTCCTGTCACCGCACCGCTCCCACGCGAAGGATCTTCCCCTCATGCTGCGCATCGCCCTCCCCAACAAGGGTTCGCTCTCGGGTCCCGCGGCGGAGATGCTCCATGAGGCCGGGTACCGCCAGCGCAAGGACCCCAAGGAACTGGTCCTGGTCGACCCCGAGAACCAGGTGGAGTTCTTCTTCCTGCGCCCGCGCGACATCGCGGTCTACGTCGGTTCGGGGCGCCTCGACATCGGCATCACCGGCCGTGACCTGCTGCTGGACTCCGCTGCCGGCGCCGAGGAGGTCCTCGCGCTCGGCTTCGGCGGCTCGACCTTCCGGTTCGCCGGTCCGGCCGGTCCGGCCGAATCGCCCAAGGACGTGCTGGGTCTGCAGGGCCTGCGGATCGCCACCTCCTACACCGGTCTGGTCGAGCAGCACCTGGCCGAGCACGGCGTCACCGCGACCGTGACCAAGCTGGACGGCGCGGTGGAGACCGCGGTGCAGCTGGGTGTGGCCGACGTGATCGCCGACGTGGTGGAGACCGGCACCAGCCTGCGCAACGCCGGTCTGGAGGTCTTCGGCGAGCCGATCCTGGTCTCGGACGCCGTGGTGATCCGGCCCAAGGGCGCCGGCGATGACGCGGGGGTCGAGCAGTTCATGCGTCGGCTGCAGGGCGTCCTGGTGGCCCGCCGCTACGTGCTGATGGACTACGACATCCGGGCCGAGAAGGTCAACGAGGCGGTCGCGCTGACCCCCGGTCTGGAGTCGCCGACCGTCTCGCCGCTGCACACCGAAGGCTGGGTGGCGGTCCGCTCGATGGTGCTCCGCAAGGAGGCCCAGCGGATCATGGACGACCTGTGGAGCATCGGCGCCCGTGGCGTCCTGGTGACCAACATCCACGCCTGCCGCCTCTGATGAGCGCCTCCGGGAGTACCGCCGCCGTGCCTGCCGCCGCCACCGAACTGCCCGCCCTGCCGCTCAGCTGGGCGCCGCGCCGCAACCGCCTGGTGCTGCTGCCGGCCAGCGCGCTGCTGGTCGTGGTGTTCGTCGGCATGGCGCTGCTGCTCCCGGCCAGCTGGCAGCTGAACGACCGGATCCTGCTCACCATGCTGGGCCTGATCTTCGCCGGGGTGGGCCTGATGCTGGCCCGCCCCCGGGTGGACGCGGACGCGGACGGGGTGACCGTGGTCAACTTCGTCCGCACCCGGCGGCTGCAGTGGGCCGAGATCGTCCGGGTGAACCTCCGGCAGGGCGACCCGTGGGTGACCCTGGACCTGGCCGACGGGACCTTGCTGGCCGCCGTCGGCATCCAGCCCGGCGGCGGGCACGAGCAGGCGGTGCGGGCCGCCCGTGGTCTGCGCGACCTGGCCGAGGCGCACGGTGCGGCGGCCGAGCCGGCCGGCGCCTGAGCCCGGCCGAAGCCGGTCCGGACAGGTCCGGGGCATCCGAGGAACAGCTGTGCGGCCCCCTGCCAATGCATCGAACAGGTATCGTCTAACCTGGTAAAGACAGGGCAAAACGCCGCCCTGGCCCTGGGCCCGCGACCTTTGGAGTGACTCCCTCCCTCGATGGACGATCCGTCCGGTAGTACCCCCGCCGTCTGGCTCCCCGAGCTTCGAGAGCGGGCGGCGCTGTGACCACCGCCTGGCTCCTGCTGCTCGGCGCGTTCCTGCTGATCATCGCCAACGGCCTCTTCGTCGCCGCCGAGTTCTCCTTCGTGACCGTGGACCGCGGCGCGGTGCAGCGGGCCGCGCAGGCCGGCGACCGCCGCGCGGCGGGTCTGCACAAGGCGCTGCGTCGCCTCTCCTTCGAACTCTCCGGCGCCCAGCTCGGCATCACCGTCACCTCGCTGGTGGTCGGCATGCTCGCCGAGCCGGCCCTCTCCACGCTGCTCGGACCGGTGTTCACCGGGCTCGGCGTGCCGTCGGGCGCCGCCACCGGGCTCGCCGTCGTGGTGGGCATGCTGGCCGCCACCGTGCTGCAGATGGTGATCGGCGAGCTGGTCCCGAAGAACTGGGCGATCTCCCGCCCGCTCCAGGTGGCCCGCGCCGTCGCCGCGCCGCAGCGCGCCTTCTCGGCCGCCTGTCGGCCGCTGATCGCGGCGCTCAACGGCTGCGCCAACCGCCTGGTACGGGCGCTCGGGCTGGAGCCGATGGACGAGCTGGCGCACGCCCGCACCCCCGGTGAACTGGCCTTCCTGGCCCAACACTCGGCCAAGGCGGGCGCGCTGGAGCCGGACGCGGCGCTGCTCTTCGTGCGCACCCTGGGCCTGGCCGAGCTGACCGCCGAGAGCGTGATGACGCCCCGGGTCGACGTCGCCGCGCTGCAGCAGGACGCCACCGCGGCCGACGTGGTCAACCTGACCCGGGCCACCGGCTTCTCGCGCTTCCCGGTCTACCAGGACAGCCTGGACGAGGTCACCGGGACGATCACCCTCAAGGACGCGCTCGCGGTGCCGGCCGAGCACCGCGCCGAGGCGCGGATCGCCGAGCTGGCCGGGCCCCCGCTGCTGGTGCCCGAGACGCTGCCGGCCGAGCGGCTGCTCGAACAGCTGCGCCACCGCCAGCCGATGGCGATCGTGATCGACGAGTACGGCGGCACGGCCGGCGTGGTCACCCTGGAGGACATCGTCGAGGAGATCGTCGGCGAGGTGCGCGACGAGCACGACCCGGGCACCATCCCCGAACTGCTCGCCGTCCCACCGGTGGCCGGGCAGCCGACCTGGCTGGCGGACGGCAGGGCCCGGCTCGACCAGCTGGCCGGGATAGGGCTGAACGCCCCGCACGGCCCGTACGAGACGCTGGCCGGGCTGCTGGCCGACCTGCTCGGCAAGATCCCGGCCCCCGGTGACCAGGTGTCGCTGCCCGGCTGGGAGTTGACCGTGCAGGCGGTGGACCGCCACCGCACCAGCCGGGTGCGGGTCGTCCGGCTGCCCGAGTCCGGGGAGGAGGGGCGATGATCTTCCTCCAGCTCTTCGCCGCGGTGCTGCTGCTGCTCGGCAACGCCTACTTCGTCGGCGCCGAGTTCGCGGTGATCTCGGTGCGCCGCAGCCAGGTCGAGCCGCTGGCCGAGGCCGGCGACCGGCGGGCCCGGCAGGTGCTGCACGGGCTCGGCAACGTCTCGGCGCTGCTGGCAGCCGCCCAACTGGGCATCACGGTCTGCTCGCTGCTGCTCGGCGCGCTCGCCGAGCCGACCATCGCCCACCTGCTGGAGGGGCCGTTCCAGGCCGTCGGCATCCCGGCGGGGCTGGTCCACCTGGTCTCCTACGCGCTGGCGCTGGCCCTGGTGGTCTTCCTGCACATGGTGATCGGCGAGATGGTGCCGAAGAACGTGGCACTCGCCTCGCCGGAGCGGGCCGCGCTCTGGCTCGGTCCGCCGCTGGTCCGCCTCGCCCGGCTGCTGGCGCCCGGGATCCGCTTCCTGAACGCCTTCGCCAACCGGGTGCTGCGGCTCTTCAAGGTCGAGCCCAAGGACGAGCTGGAGTCGGTCTTCACCGCCGAGCAACTGCTCTGGATCCTCGGCGAGTCGCGGGCCGCCGGGCTGCTCGCGGCCGGCGACCAGGAGCGTCTGGAGGACGCCCTGGAGCTGGGCCACCGCCCGGTCCGCGAGGTGCTGCTGCCGTTCGACCAGCTGGTCACCGTCGACCCCACGGTGACCGCGCGCCAGCTGGAGCAGCAGGCGCTGGCCACCGGCTTCTCCCGCTTCCCGGTGGTCGACGCGGACCGGGAGATCCTCGGGTACCTGCACCTCAAGGACATCCTGGAGATGGAGGACCTGGACACCCCCGTCCCGGTCCGCCTCTGGCGCGCGGTCACCGTGGTCGGCGAGCTGCTCCCGCTGGACGACGCCCTCACCGCGATGCGCCGCGCCGCCGCCCACGTCGCGGCGGTGACGAGCACGACGGGGGAGGCGCTGGGGCTGGTCACGCTGGAGGACGTGCTGGAGGAGCTGGTGGGGGAGATGCACGACCCGGACCACCGGCACGTGGCGGCCTGATCCCGGTCCGGCGATCGGCGGCTGGGACAGGGCCGCGCGCCCGGCAAGATCCGTAAGAGAGGCCCTAGGGCCTGTACGGCGGATCTTTCCGGGCCCGCGACGCCGGGCATCCCGGCTGGACGCACGCCCGAATCGCCCAAGTACGTCCAGTACGAGGACGACTCGGGCGCACGCCCAGCCGGGCGCCCAACGCCGCGGGCTCATCCGAAAAGATCCGCCGTACAGGCCCTAGTTCCGGCCGTCGATCAGTTCGCCGTAGGCCTGGACCAGGTCGGGGAGCCGGAGGGTGGCCAGGTCCTCGCGGGTCGGCAGTTCGCGGGAGAGCGAGAGCCGCAGGTCGCGGTAGGCGCAGGACTTCTCGTACAGGGTGCGGATGAACCGGCCGTTGCCCAGCTCGTCGATCCAGCCCTCGCCGACCACGTGGGCGCAGATGCTGGCCAGCTCGTCCGCCGCGTCCTCGTCCCAGCCGTCGCCGTCCCGGGCGGCCAGCGCGCTGCCGATCGCGGTCAGTTCGGCGGGGCGGTAGCTGGGGAAGTCCACCCGGGTGGTGAAGCGGGAGTTGAGGCCGGGGTTGGCGGCCAGCAGCCGGTTCATCCCCTCGGGGTAGCCGGCCAGGATCACCACCAGCCGGTCCCGGTTGTCCTCGGCCCGCTTGAGCAGCACCTGCAGTGCCTCGTCGCCGTAGGCATCGCCCTTGCTGTAGCCGGAGTTGGCCAGGCTGTACGCCTCGTCGATGAAGAGCACGCCGTCCAGCGCCGAGTCGATCAGCTCGTTCGCCTTGACGGCGGTCTGCCCGAGGAACTCGCCGACCAGGTCGGCTCGTTGCGCCTCCACGAGGTGATCGCCGGAGAGCAGCCCGAGGGCGTGGAAGACCTGGCCGAGGATCCGCGCCACGGTGGTCTTGCCGGTGCCGGACGGGCCGGAGAAGACGAAGTGCCGCTTGGGCGGCTGGACCGGCAGGCCCTGTTCGGCGCGCAGACCGGCCATCCGCAACTGCGCGGAGAGCGCCCGGACCTGCCGCTTCACCGGGTCCAGCCCGACCATCCGCTCCAGCGCCGCGAGCGCCTCGTCGAGCCGCTGCTGCCCGCTCGCCTGCGGCTCCGGGACGCCGGGCGTGGGGTCGGCGCCCGCACTGGCCACGGCGGCCGGGGCCGGGTCGGCGGCGGTCTCCGAGAGGGCCTCCTGCGCCGCTTCCAGTCCGCCGGGCCCGCTGCCCGGCCCGGCCGGCGAGCCCTCGCCCGAGCGCTCGGCCACCGGCGAGCGGCCGACCACCTGGAGCGGCCCGGTGTCCGGCTGGTCCGAGTAGCCGCCCTCGTCGGCGAACCTGCCCTCGTCGGGGAACCCGGCCTCGTCCGCGAAGGCGCTCTCCTCGAAGGCCGTCGCCTCGAACGCCGGCTCTTCGAACGCCGTCTCCTCGAAACCCGCCTCGCCGTACGCCGACTCCAGCACGCCGCCGATCCCGGCCACCGCACCGAGTCCGGCGATCAGGTCCAGCGCGGCGCCGTCCGAGCCGGGCATGTCCTCGGCGAGCCCGTCGCCCGCGCCGAAGGCGGGCAGCTCCTCCAGCAGTCCGAGCCCGTCCTCGGCGGCGATCGCGGCCAGCCGCGCGGCGGTGTCCATGAAGGCGGGGTCGGCCCGGTGCACCGCGCGGTAGAGCGGCAGCGCGGCCGCGCTGCGCCCGGCGCCCTCGTAGGCCCGGGCGAGCCAGTAGCGCAGCTCCTTGCGCTGCGGCTGCTCGGAGCGGCAGCGGGCCAACGAGGCGGCCAGCGGGGCCTGCGCCTGGGCGCACATGTCGAGCCGCACCCGGGCCATCCCGCCGAACAGTCCGGCCTCGATGCCGAGCAGCGCGTCGTCGAGTAACTGGTCGGTGTCCCGGATCAGTTGCTCCCAGTCCTTGAGCAGGTAGGAGCGGCAGGCGTGCAGGAAGCGGACCGACGGGTCCTGTGCGGCGGGCGGGCACTGGGCCATCGCGCGGTCCAGCTCGGTCAGGTGCCGGCCGTCCAGCCAGTGCGAGGCGTGCGCGAGCGACAGGTCGCGCTCGTCCTCCAGGACCGGCTGCACCCACCAGCCCAGCCAGTACCAGGAGCTGAGCGGCCGGGCGTGGCGCCGGCGCTGCTCGCCGAAACGTTTCTTGTGGCGGTACATGGACAGCAGCGCGCCCGAGGTGTCGCAGCGCAGCGCGTGCAGGCCGAGCCAGGCGTCCGCCATGCCGGGGTCGAGCCGGACGGCGGTGCGGAACTCCTCCTCGGCGCGGGCGTAGGCGCCGGCCGTGTAGGCGTCCATCGCCCGCAGCCAGGCCCGGTCGGCGGGCCCGTGCGGCCTGCCGGTGCTGCCGGAGTTCTCAACAGTGGTCACTCACGCCCCCCGTGGTGTGCACCGAGGCCCGGTCAATGGCGGGACAGCGCCGTGCACCCGGGACGCTTCTGCGCCTGTGCGGAATCGTACCCGTGTGGCGCTGATCCGGAAGAGTGTGGCGCAGGTCCAAATCATTGGTGTGCGTTGACCGTTGGTGTGCTGACGGTCGCCGCGAGGGCCTGCTGGCACGATTCCCGGGCAGACCCGTGGGGAAACGGCCTCGAAGGGAAACCGCGCGCGGGCGGCCGGGCGGAAATCGGGAAGTCGGCCGGAAAGCAGAACGGCACCTCCGGCTCACGGGGGAACGAGTCGGAGGTGCCGCGTCTAGTTGCGGGGTCAACAACCCCGCTGGACGAGAACTTAGTTCAAATCCGTACAGCTGGTCAAGCGGCCGCTTAGCCCACTGGTCAGAGCTGGTCAAGTCGGATCGAGCGACCGCTCAGCCCGCCGGCCGGCGCTCCCAGCGGCGGCGGCAGCAGCTCGCCGGTCCGCCCGTCCACCCGCACGCCCGCGTACGGCCGGCTGGGGTCGGCCGCGAAGTGCGCCGCCTCGGCCGCCGTCCAGCGCTCCCAGAAGGCGGCCAGCTCCGGCCCGTCCCGCCGCAGGCCGCGGGCTCGCGCGTCGGCGGCCGGCAGCTCCATCCAGACCAGCTCCGCCAGCGCGGGCCGCACCGCCCGCCGGCCGGCACCCACCCCCTCCAGCAGCACCACGGGAGCGGCCGGCACCTCGCGCGCCCCTTGGAAGCGCCGGGCGACCCAGTCGTATGCCTCGAAGCGCGCCGGTTCACCCTGGGCCAGCGGCCGCAGCACCCACTCGCTCAGCCGCCCGGTCCAGTCGAAGAAGTCCTGATGGGTGGCCAGGTCGTCCAGGTGCACCACCGGCGCCCCGCCGAGTGCCGTGGCCAGCCGGCCCGCGAAGGTGGTCTTGCCGCTGCCCGCGTACCCGTCCACCGCGACCAGCCGCACCTCGCCGCAGGACGGCGGCAGGGCGCGCAGCCGCGCGGCGAGTTCGGCCAAGCCCTCCGGGTGCTCCATGGGCGCCACTGTACGGTCCCTGACCTGGCCTTTGGACCGGAGCAGCCCGGGTGCCGGCGATCGGCGGGCGGTCGTGACGGGAGGCGCTCGATCAGGCATACTCGCTTCGCCAGGCGTGTGAACGCCCGTTCACTGCGACCCGGTGGCGGACGCGCACCCCTGTTCTGCCCTGCGCCCACCGGAGACCCCGGGGCCCGACCGAGGAGGCGACCACCCTCATGAACGCCGCACCCCCCAAGCCCGTGGAGCGTCAGCTGCCCAGCGACGAGGCCCGCGAACTGCTCGCCCTCACCCGTGACCTGGTGCACCGCGAACTGCTGCCCCGGGCCGCCGCGGACGAGGCGGCCGGCCGCTTCCCACGCGACGTCTTCCGGACCCTGGGCGAGGCGGGCCTGCTGTCGCTGCCCTATCCGGAGGCGGTGGGCGGCGGCGAGCAGCCCTACGAGGTCTACCTCCAGGTGCTGGAGGAGCTGGCGGCCGGCTGGCTGGCGGTCGGGCTCGGCGTCAGCGTGCACACCCTCTCCTGCCACGCGCTGGCCACCTTCGGCAGCCCCGAGCAGCGCGAGCGCTGGCTGCCCGGGATGCTCGGCGGCGAGCAGCTCGGCGGGTACTGCCTCTCCGAGCCGCAGTCCGGTTCGGACGCCGCCGCCCTGCGCACCCGGGCCGACCGAGAGGGCGACCACTACGTGGTGCGCGGCACCAAGGCCTGGATCACCCACGGCGGCCGGGCCGACTTCTACAGCGCGATCGTGCGCACCGGTGAGGACGGCCCGCGCGGCATAAGCTGCCTGCTCGTCCCGGGCGACGCCGAGCAGCTGTCGGCCGCGCCGCCGGAGCACAAGATGGGCATGAACAGCTCGCCCACCGCCCAACTGCACTTCGACGGGGTCAAGGTGGCCGCCGAGCGGCTGATCGGCGAGGAGGGCCAGGGCTTCCAGATCGCGCTCGCCGCGCTGGACTCGGGCCGGCTCGGCATCGCGGCCTGCGCGATCGGGGTGGCCCAGGCGGCACTGGACCTGGCGGTGGAGTACGCGGGCAACCGGCAGCAGTTCGGCCGCCCGATCGCCGACTTCCAGGGGCTGTCGTTCATGCTCGCCGACATGGCCACCCAGATCGAGGCCGGGCGCGCGCTCTACCTGACCGCCGCCCGCCGCCGTGACGAGGGCCTGGCGTTCGCCAAGCAGGCGGCGATGGCCAAGCTCTTCTGCACGGACACGGCGATGCGGGTGACCACCGACGCGGTCCAGGTGCTCGGCGGCTACGGCTACACCCAGGACTTCCCGGCCGAGCGCTTCATGCGCGAGGCGAAGGTGCTGCAGATCGTCGAGGGCACCAACCAGATCCAGCGCCTGGTGATCGGCCGTCACCTGACCAAGGGCTGAACCGAGTTGACGTGCGGCGGGGCCGGGGGGGGGGGGGGGGGGGCGCCCCCCCCCCCCCCGGGGGGGGGGGGCGGGGGGCCCCGCCCCCCCGGGGGGGGGGGGGCGGCGGGGCCCCCGGGGGGGGGCGCGGAGGGGCGGG
>NZ_JARZAG010000038.1 GCF_029892155.1 Kitasatospora sp. GAS204B
GGACGTCGTGCTTTCGGGTGATCGATGCGTCGAGGCAGGGGGCGCGGCTCACCGCGGTGGTCGGCGAGCGGGTGCTGCGGGTGGGCCTTCGCGGCCGGACCGGCGACTGCCCGGTCACCGCACTCGTCGACCGGCTGCAGGCCGTGAGCGCCGACTTCCGCCGGAGCTGGGCCGAGCACGAGGTGGCGCTGCGGCGCGTCGAGCGCAAGATCCTGCCGCGTCCACGGGTCGGCGGCCTGCTGATGGACGGCGAGAGCCTGGTCACGCCCGACCAGGGCCAGTAGCTGCTGGTGCTCGCCGCGGCGGGCACCGAGGCTTGCGAGCGGCGGAGCTGCTGCGGGTCATCGGCATCGGGCAACGGCCCGACCGCGCTCGGCCGTCAGCAGTGCGGCGACCGTGTCCGGGCCGACCCGGTGGCCCTGACGAGTCGGCTCGGCCGTCAGGTTCCGGGTGGACTTCACCGTCCAGCGCAAGGGCGACTGCGGATCCCCACGCTGATCCGGCTCGACCAGCGCCAGCAGCGCCGTCACCAGGCCCGGATCGCTCTCACGCAGCGGCTTGCGCCCGCCGCCCGGACCCGGTCGGCGGGCTCCTGGTCCGCGTCCAGCTCCCGAGCGCCACGGTGGACTGCGCCACCCCCTGCCAGGCGGGCGACCCGGCGCACATCCCCATAGCCGAGCATCCGAGCCGCCGGCCCCAATGTCAGGCGCGGCTGCCGCTCATCCAACTGTGGCAGCAGTCGGGCGAGCACCTCCCCGAGCGCCGCCGCACTCTCATCCGTCACACCGTGATCCTGGACCCCAACCACCCCATCAGAGCAAGGAGTTATTAATCGTCAACTCCCTGACCGCCTCCGAGTCGAACGGCAGACTCAGCCGAGCCACCACCGCCCCGAGATCAGAACCGATCCCGTCACGAACGATACCTCCTATTTGTGATCACTCTCGATGGTCTCCGACCAGAACGGTGCCGCGTGCCTAATGATCAGTGGCCGTGAACAACATGGATGCTGAGGTAGTCCTGTTCCCGGACCTGGACGACCTGGCGACAGCGAACAGTGAGATCGGCGGGATACCGTGACCGTCGTTGCCTACGCGGGTGCGCCCGAGGTGCTCTGCCCGGCCTGCGGCGGCCGATTACGTCGGGACTACCGACCCTCAGGCGTTTGCTGATGGCCGCTCAGCTCGTGCCCCGCCTCCCGGCCCCGGCCGTCGACCGGCGGCGACCTGCGGCCACCACCAGGCCAGCCCTGGGCGGCACAGCCGGACAGGGCACGCACAGCCCCGCCACCGCCCACCTGCCCTACGAGCCTCAGTCCGTCGGCGCGGCCCGCCGCCTGGTGCGCGGCGCACTGCGCGAGTGGCAGCTGCCCGACCTGGTCGAGGCCGGCGAACTTCTCGCCAGTGAGCTGGCTGGCAACGCGGTCAAGACCGGTTGCGGGTGGCGTATGACGGTCGCGATCGAGCACCTCACCGACCGGTGTGTGCGCATCAGCGTCCGTGACGGCTACCGGAGCTTGCCGTGCCTGATCGAGGTGGGCTCCGGTGCCGAGCCGGGCCGAGGCCTGGCCCTGGTCCACCAGCTCACCGGCGGGCACTGGGGTGCCACCGCGCAGGCGTTCGGCAAGACTGTCCACGCGGAGTGCGCCCTGCTGTGTGGTGAGGGGCCGGGAGGAGTAGAGGGCCGGCGCTATCGCGATCGCTCCCGGCGCTCCGAAGCTTCTGGACCGCTACGGCGTCGGCCCGGACACCGTTGGCTAACGCATCGGGGCTGCAGTTTCTCTACGTACCTATTTGAGCATGGCTCCCGTCGAACAGATTCATAATTTCAGATAAAGTAAACCCCATCTTTCACGTCGGCTGGAATGGAGGTGGCCTGCAATGCCAGATGCCAGAGACAGGTATCTTAGGCCCGGCAATCCCGAAAGGGATAATTACCACCCAGACGTAGTGCCCAACTCCGACGAAATGAATGCAACAGGCGGACCCCTGAATTCGGCACGATTCCGGGCAAGGCAAGCGGATGCGTGGGCCCAGAACGACCCAGCGAAGGCAGCTTTTCACTACGAGGCCGTTGGGAGAATCAAGAAAGCAGAAGCGCCTAAGAGCACCATGGACTCCCTCAAGAACACCCTCGGACGCCTATCAATGACGAGCGCGCGGGAGCAGGAAAAAAACGTCGGCGGACGGTCTAGAGATGCAAGGAAGGCGCATGAGCACAATAGAACCCCTTCGCCTACAAATCGGAACCCATCGCAAAAATAGCGGCTGACGATGCTCCGATGACTATCTGGCGCTACTGATTCCCAAATAAGCTGACCGTCCCGTGGCTGCCGCGTCAGACGAGATGGCAGGGTTCTTTCCCTGGCGTGACATATCTTCGAAGAGAGGCGCGACATGTCGACCGGCTTCCCCTCCTCTGGCAGCAGTGGACCACCGGACCCTCAGCTAGACAGCCTGCGAGAAGCTGCCGGTAAACTCGATTCTAATATCGTCAAGCAGAAGCTCACTGGGGAGGTGCATGAATTCAGCGAAGCCGATATGAAGGAACTAAAGAGTCTCGACGCGCGAGCAAAGGGTGGAATTGGGCACGGCTATGCGCATGTTGGCGAGGAGGCTCACGAGGAGGCTTACAGAGAGGCTCTGTACGGAAACGCGATCAAAGGGGCGCGAAAGATTTTCGAAAGGGTAGGGGCCACAAATCCAGAGACTACGGAGAAGGAAATTTATCGCCTTCTTGACTCTAGCGCTCGCGATGGCTTTGCGCCCATTGAGCCCTCAAGGAATGGGCCGGGCATTGGACCGGCGGGTACGGCAGTGACTAAGGCCGCGTCATGGCACACCGAAGCCAAGGGTGAAGGTGTCAGCAAGTGGGACCGCCTCACCTCCGCGTTGGGCCGCCTAGGCAAGTCCGTCGGGTTGGGTGTCACGGACTCGCCGAAAGGGGCTCATGGTCCTACCAGTACAAAAGAGAGAGCGGCAGCAAATAATGCGGCAACACAGGAGCGGGCGAATAAAAATGGAGGGCGTCATATTAAGGGGCCCTAGCCTCAATGCCAGTGACTTAAGGATCGTTGCTGGTAGGTTGCCTGTCCAGGAGGTGCCTGGATGCCACGCTCTGGGCAGGTCAAGCCGTCGACGGACGAGCGATTGTCGGACCGGATAGCGATCGGTCTGCTGACGCACGCGTTCCCGCCAGAGCTGGTGGACCGGATCGTGGAGGAGTGCGGCCGGACCGGGCGGCGCCAGCGGCTGCTGCCGCCACGGGGGTGGTCTATTTCGTGCTGGCGATGTGCCTGTTCTCCGGGCAGGGGTAGGAGGAGGTCGCGCGGCCGCTGACCGAGGGGCTGGCAGGGCGAGGCACTGGTCGGGGTCGTGGCAGGTTCCACCATCGCGGCGATCTCCCGGGCCCGGGTCAAGCTCGGGCCCGAGGTCCTCAAGGCGTTGTTCGAGCAGGCGGCCGGCCCTGTGGCGACCGGGGCTACCGCTGGTGCATGGTATGGGCGTTGGCGTTCAATGGTCATTGACGGGACGACGTTCGATGTGCCGGACAGTGAGGAGAACGACGCGCGGTTGGGCCGTCCCAAGACCCACCGCGGTGAGTGGTCGGCGTTCTCGCGGGTGAGGGTGGTGGCGTTGGCGGAGTGCGGCACCCACGCGATCACTCACGCGACCCTGGGCCCGTTCAGCACCGCCGAGTCCGTGCTCGCGCGGGAGCTGTTCGACGTTCTGGGGCCTGAAGATCTGCTGATGGCCGAGCGTGGCTTCGCCGGCCTGGAGCGGTGGCGGGCCGCTGCGGCGAGCGGAGCGGACCTTCTGTGGCGTATCAAGTCCACTGCGGTCCTGCCCGTGTGGCGCGAGCCTCCTGGCGGCTCCTACCTGTCCGACATCGCCGCCGCCGGGGACCGCAAGCGCGCGGACGCGGTCGTCGCGCGGGTCATCGAGTACACCCTGGACGACCCCGGCCGCCCGCAGTACACCACCCGCTACCGGCTGATCACCACCATCCTCGACCACGAGTCCGCGCCCGCGATGGAGTTGGCGGCCCGCTACAACGAGCGGTGGGAGATCGAGACCGTGCTGGACGAGCTGAAGACCCACCAGCGCGGCCCCGCTCAGGTTCTGCGCTCCCGCTCGCCCGAAGGTGTCGAGCAGGAGGTCTGGGGCCACTTGCTCGTCCACCACGCGATCCGCTCGCTCATGCACACCGCCGCGCCCAGGACATCGGCGAGAACCCTGACCGGCTCTCCTTCACCCGCACCCTGCGCCTCGCGCGACGCCACGTCACCGCGCGGGTGGCCTTTTCCCCTGACCGCCTGACCGCAGCCCTCGCCGGTGGGCAGGAGGTGGCCCGCCACCTCCTGCCCACCCGGCGCAGACGCTCCAACGCCCGCGTCGTCAAACGGGCCACAGCCCACCTGAGACCCGATCGAAGCAGGTCACCATTGCGCCGCACCACAAGACCGCCTCGATCAACCCACCCGTCACGGTCAGGCAATCCTGGGACTACTAAGTCACTGTATTGAGGCTGACGCTGAACTGACGACCCTATGCGCAGTCGCTGGCCGCACGAGGCGGGGAATCCTCGAAAGGCGGTCGCAATCGCAGGCCGCACCGGCACATACTGGCGCGCATGTCACGGATGCTGGAGGATCTGTCCACGAGAGCGGGACAACGGGGTGGGCCGTGGGGTTGGGAGCTCTTGCGCGGGTGCGAGCTGGACGCCGCGATATGGAGGTGGACTGAGGTTCTGGTCCGCCGTGGTGGCCCAACGCTCGCCGCTTTGCGCCCATTCGACCCAGCCGAAGTAGAGCCGAATTCCCTGAGCGCACGTTACGGTAAGGCGCTCAGGCGTTGCATGTATGGGCAAACCAGCGAGACGCTCACCACGCACGGACAGCTGACGAATCGAGGTCAACGGTTCCTTCGAAGTCGATCGGCCCGCCCCGCAGCGTTGCGGTCACAGTCTCGGTGAGTGTGCCGGAGAATCCTTCGTGGAAGAAGGGTGCTGCCACACGGCACTGCGCGAGGACTCGCCCTGCTGTGTGAGATCGCCCCTTGCCGTGCCGATCCGTGCGGCGCGCTCTCGTAGCAGCGCGGCACGCTCCGTCGTTGACAACGCCCCCAAGCTGGCTGCTTCCTGGATCGCGGCTGTGAGCTGGGGGGCCATTTTCTCTCGCGCAGGTTTTGCGGTCTCGTAGCGCGATTGGGCGCCTATCTCCCTGAGCCGGTCGACGACGTTCTGCACGGTTGACTTGTTCCGTGATCTCGATCTGACTGCCTCGGCATGCCCGGCCACAATCTCTGGGCTGGGCGCCAATGCGTCGCTCCGGTCGGGCCTCCAGACGACTGGTTCCGCGCCCGCCGCTCCGATTTCGACGCGAGGCATCCCCATGTGGTGCAGGAACTTCGTCTCGACCGTGTGGGCGTAGTTCTCCGTCGGAATGTCTGCCACGTATCCCGCGAAACTATTTTCAAAATTAACCACCCTGGCCAGGCGTGCGGATTGGAGGTAGCCACTGTAGGAGTTCACAAAAGCGACCTCGGCGTCTCGGTGCTCCTGCGTCCCGGGTATCTTCCCGTCCAACTCGACAGAGGCCTTCACGGCATTTTTGAACTCCTTACCCACGATTTCCTTCTGTTCCTTGCTCATCCCCGCAAGTCTCGGCTTTTCATGCCTCCCTGGTCGGTGCAGGTCATCCAGTGGATTTTCATTGAAGGAGTCGATCTGTTTCTTGATCTTCGCCAGTTCCGAGCCGCTGTTCCCCTTTCTGCCGTAGTTACGCAATATGGGATCTTCTGCGTAGAGTTTCTTTGCCGTGCGATCGTGTGGCGAGGGAAACGTGTCCGGGAGTTTCGCGAAAACCTTCTTCCCGCGCCCGAATCCGGTTTCGTAGTACCTCTTTCCCAGTATCAGGTCCTGAGGAGTGGTCAGTCCAGCCTCTACCCGCCCTCTCGCCGCCGTGACCATGTCAGCATGGGGCAGCCTATTGCGCGAGTAGCCCATTTGCTCCCGAATTTTCTGATCACCCTCCCTCGGATGGGTATGGATAAGGTACTCCATCGACTTCATGTCGAACTCGTAGTGTGCCAACTCGTGGACCACCGTTGCTGCACCCTCGAGCGCTGCGGTGGCATAGTTCCCACCGGGAGCTCCCAGGACAGACATTTCATTCTTCACTGCGCTAAAAGACCCTAAGTCCATTCCAATCGAATTCACCGCTTCGGGATCAGAGAACCGCAGAGGCGGGCCCGGGTATCCATCGAGCTGCAGCTTTCTAATGCATTCCTCGTGAACATCTGTGATCAGCTTGCTGTAGTTATCCGCGGAGAGTACCAGTGAACTCTTTTCAGTGGTTCCCGGCTGTGTAACTCCCGGTTGCTCTTGTGAATAATAAGCCACGCGCTGGGTGGTGAAATTTGCGAGTGCCTTGAGGAAATCTTCATCGTCCATGGATCCCATCATGGCCTCCCGGTCGCGGTGAAATGGCCCCTCTCGTAGGATAGCAATCGAACATCCTCGTATCCCCTTATGATCGTAGCGTCATACGTAGTAGCAACGACCCCTGGGAGCTGTTGGTCAATTGCACGCGGCCAGAGCATGCGGGGCTGGCCCTTCAGCCTCGATCCTTCAGTGTCCGGTCGGTGGTGACCGTCTTGGCTGGGTGCCCGGTTTGTCCTGGGTGCCGGTGAGGTAGGCCGTCGCGTGACGCTGTGGGTGCGCCGGGTTCCACGGGCCCGGGTCTGCTTTTCTTTCTGGTTCGTCGGGGTGGTGACCGGCTGTCAGGGTGCGGCCGGGAGCTTGGTGGGGCGTTGCCAGGCCAGGGTGAAGGCTTCGGCCCAGGGCCAGGTGCGGTCGATGCGGAGCCAGCGGCGGCGGGTATGGCGGTTGAGGTGGGCCGGGACGCTGTAGAGGCGGTGGCGTATGGTGTCCGGCTCGGCGCCGGCGAGGTCTTCTTGGTCGTGCAGGGCGAGGAGGCGGACCCAGCAGTCCAGGTCGTGGCCGAGGTTCGCGGTGAGCATCCAGGCCGCGTTGACCTGCCACTTCTTGCTGGAAGGTTCCGCAGCCCCGTCGCCTTGCCGACCCGGAGGCGGGCCTCGACCATGGCGTGCGAGCGGGCGAGCGCGTCGAGGAACTGGGGCTGGTGGGAGCCGGCGATGTCCCACATGTGCCCGATGTTCGTGGCGACGATCGAGTACTTGAAGCCGGTGCGGGCCTCGTAGGTGGTGAGCTTCTTCGCGTGCCGCCCCGACGGTTTGACCCGGCGGACCAGCAGTCGCATCCCCGCCGGCCAACCCGTGCGAGTGTTCAGGCCGGTCAGCTCCGCGATCCCGTAGCCCTCCTGGATCTCGCCATCTTGGCGTAGGGCAGCCTCCCACATCCGCTCGGGGAGTTTGGCGATCGCCGTCTCATCCTGGTCGGTGATGGTCGAGCCAACCAGGTAGCGCACCGTGCGCCGGGCGGTGTTCAACGCCTCGATGTTCTTGATGAGCTCGTGGGTGGCCCCGGCCGTCGACCCGCACCAGGATCTTGGGGAGATCTGCTCTGGTGACCAGTCTTCGGCGAGCCTGGCAGTCACGAAGTCCCGAAGCTGTGTGTTCGTGGCGAGCAGGCACGGCTGCCGGCGTCGGGCGCGGTCCCAGGTGCGGTCCTCGGCGTCCACAGCGCGGTAGCGGGCGGGGCCCTTGTCACGGGCGATCTCCCGGCTGACGGTCGAGACGGCTCGACCCAGGCAGCGGGCGATCTCGCGCATCGAGTCGCCTCGGGCCAGACCTCGCGAGATCGACTCCCGTTCGGCAAGCGTCAGTTGGCCGTCCCTGCGCTGCCGGACCGGTGGAATGTAGCCGCCGTTGGACTTGATGATCGTGAAGATCGAGCCCGGCGGCCGGCCCAGCGCCCGCGAGATCTCGCGAATCGACTCACCGGCCTTCCAGCGGTCCCACAACTCGCGCTTCTGCATGTCCGATATGCCCGGATGGTGTCCCGCCTGGTGGTGTAGCCGATCTTGCTTGAGATCTTCACGACCGCCCAGCCGCCGGCGAGTCGAGTCGTGTTCTGCGACCGAAGCTCGCAGGCTGATGTACCGTCAGCCTTCCGTATGCTCCGCGGAAGCCGGATTCCGGTCCTGAACTGCGCTTCTACCGGCTTGATCGGCTACACCACGCCAAGGGACGCGACTCGAGGCAGGCGAGGGGGTGAGTCGCGATGGCTGGAGGAGACGCGGCCGTGCCCCCAGTCCGGGCCCGCGACAGCGGGTGCGCCGAGGCGGTAAGAAGGGCGACAGCGGGTCGGAACTGGCGAAGATCAAGGAACAGATCGATTCCTTCAATAAAAATCCACGCAGTCACGGGGCGTCCCTTGGGGGCGGCGGAGCGTGAGGCGGCGGCTGAGGGCCGCCGGTCTGTTCGAACAGGGTGTGCGGCAGGCGGAGGTGGCGCGTCTGTCGAAACAGCTCCCGCGCGAGCACGGACCCCGCGGTGGTGAACGGGCCCAGGGTCGCGTGAGTGATCGCGTGGGTGCCGCACTGCGCCAGCGCCACCACCCTCACCTGCGGGAACGCCGACCGCTCACCGCGGTGGGTCTTGGGACGGCCCAACCGCGAACAGGCGTTGCCCCGGCCGCCGCCGAGCAGGCTCCAGCCATGACGACACTTCACCTGACGAGCCGGTACTTCGAGGCCCCGCACGAGTACCGCCCGACCGCCGGCGACCCGACCGCCGTCTTCCTCGGCGGTGGGATCACCGGCTGCCCGAACTGGCAGGAGGCCGCGGCTCGCCGGCTGCTCAGGGCCGGCTTGGTGGTGCTGAACCCCCGCCGCGCAGTCGGCTTCGCTATCGACGACCCGACCGGCGCCCCGGCCCAGATCGCGTGGGAGCACCGCCACCTGCACCTGCCTGGCGTGCTCACGCTGCTGTGGTTCGCCGTCGAGAGCGTGCAACCGATCGCGCTGCTGGAGCTGGGCGCCGCCCTGGGTGAAGGCCGGGCACTGGTCGTCGGCGCGCACCCGGGCTACCCGCGGCGCCTGGACGTCCAGCACCAGGTGCAGCTGGCCCGGCCGGGCACACTGGTGTACGCCGCACTGGACGACGTCCTCGACCGTGTGGTGGAGCTGACGGGTGGGCAGGGCGCCCAGGCGGACCCCGCACGGAAGTAGCCCGGGGTCGAGGAACATTCGAGGTTTGCTCAGGAACCCTCATCCGTCCGGTGGTCCATCCGTTCGCCCAGCTCCACCCCGCGCGCGATGATTGCTGCGGTGAAGGAGTCGACCGGAGCCGGGCCCGTCTCCTCTGGTCGGTAGCGACCCGGGAACGACGGGTCGATGGCTGGTGCCCAGTAGCCCACGTCATGGCGGTTCGCGTACTCGATCAGGGCATCGCACAGGTAGTACTCGGCGCGAGCCCGACGATCTGCGGAGGTGCCGGGGGCGACGACCGCCCCGAACGACAGGTCAGCGAACACAACGCCCGCGTCGTCCCGATCAGCGGCCCGTAGAGCCTCCAACCGCACGTCAGAGGCCGCGCAGTCGAGGGCGAATGCGTCGGCGGGCACCGCACCCATCTCTCCTTCGTAACCTCCGTACATGATTCGCTGGAGTCGAATCCCGGGGTACTCGGCCAGAGTCCACCGGCTGTGCTCGCTGATCTCTTCCCACGGCCTCAGCGTCATGGGTGATCCCTTCGTGTCTGCGTCTTGTCGGGCGCAGGCGCCGAAGGGCGCAGGGCTCGCCGTGGGCGTCGGCGCCGAGCGGCAGCGCGTCACTGCGATCCGATGGTCAGGCTGCCCGCGGCTTGTCCTCCACGGGGTAGAGCTCGACCACGGCGTGGTCACCGAGGAGGAGAGCCGCACTGTCGCAGCTGGTCTTCGTCTGCGCGTCGCGCATACCCAGACCTGCGACGGCGAGCGCTTCATCAACACCCTTGAGCTGTTCGCGGCGGATGGCTGGGGCCTCGCCCTCCCAGGTGGCAGTGAGTTCCAGGGTCCGCCTGCTGCGGGCGGGGCCAGGGTGGATGTGCAGCGGTACCTCCCTGCCGAACCACGGCGCCAGGGCGGTGACCGCCTGGTCGAGCAGGCGCTCCCCGGCCAGGATGTCCAGGGCGATGGGACGGCTGTACACGTTGCCGGCGCGCTCTGCGACCTCATTCGCGCTGGCGCCCGCGCGGTTGTCCAAGAGCATCGCCTTCTCCAACCGTCGCTTGGCCTGCGTCACGGCCATCGCGGCGGGTGTGGTGTGGTCTGGTCCCGATGGCGTGGGCAGCGGCCAGCCGGTGCGCGCGCAGAGGTCATGCAGGTCCCCGGGACGCCCCTGCCATTCCGTCACAGCGGCCACGTGGCCGGCGACATCGTGCACTTCGATCCAGTCCAGTCCCGCGGCGCGCAGCCGCCCGACCAGCGTGTCCAGTGCCCGCAGTGAGCGCCGGGTGAAGGCGATCTCCAGGATCTCGTCAGCCATCGTCGTCCCTTTCGTGTTGGGGTGAACCCGCACACACGACCCTACTGATCAAAATCTTTACCAGTCAAGTTTTTTACCACTAACGAGTTCAGGTGCTGAACTCCCGACGGAGGCGGTCCAGCTTCTCCAGGACCGCCTCCGGAGACGACGAGCCGGCCCGCTCGGCGGCCGCGGTCGCCAGCGACACCGCCACGATCCGGTCGAGGCCGCCCAGGTTGCTGAGCAGCTCGAAGTGGCCGTCGGCGAAGGCCCGCAGCGCAGCCGCCACGTCTGCGGGCATCTCGATGCGCCCCATCGGGGTGGGGTGGCGTGGGCGTGGAGGTGGAATCCGGCGCCGAGTGCTGCCCCGCGCGGCCGGTGGCCAGGGGATGGGGTCCCCGGCCGAAGGCTGGGGGAGGGTGGGCTGATCGTGTTCGCGCTCTGGTTCCGGCGGGCTGCGCGGGGCAGGGGTGGGCGGCCCGTGTGGGCGCGTGCCTCCAGACGCTGGCCGAGGCCTGGTGGGGGGTGAAGCCCCTGGGGCTGGTCGGGGAGGGTGCGCGGCCTCGCCTGGGCGTCGCGCATGGTGTGTGGTGCCGGGTGGGTCCAGTCGTGGACCGGTCCACCCGGTGGCTCTGGGGTGCGGGGGTGGTCACCGCACGGGCGAGTGTCTCTACGACTGGGCGCCCGCCCGCGTGCCCGTTGCGTCACTGTCAGCGCTCGCCGTCCTCCGGTCGCCAGCTGCGCCCGGACCACAGCGGTTCGATCTGTTCCCAAGCCGGCTCCCAGGCTTGCTCTGCCTGCTGTGTAAGGGTGTGACGATGCACGACGTAGGTCGTCCAGACAACCGTCCCGGTGGCGAGGAAGACGCCCAGCCCACACAGTCCCGCGGCTACCGCCAGCTGGCTGTCCAGCGGCGGTGGCGCGGCGGGATTGCCGCTGTCGTCGACCCAGAGTGGGACGCTGCTGCCCGGCGCCGTCTTGGCGGCCACCGAGACCGTCCCGCTCCGATGCTCTGCCTGCGGATAGTCCCAGGACGCACGCGCCGAGGCGGTGTCGAGCCCTAAGCCGTTACTCGCCACCGCCAGCGTGATCGCGGTCACCTGATGGCGGTGCGCGGCGATCTGGTGGTTCTGTGCCCGCATGCTGCTCAGCAATGCCAGCGCGAGCAGCGTGGCGAGGGGCGCGGCTAGCGCCAGGGCCAGCGCGGCTGCGACCAGCAGCTGGCTGCGGGCCCGGTCGACCGGGCGACAGAGCGGATTAGGGTCCTGCCCGAGGGCGCGCCGCAGCTGGCGCACCAGGCACGTGCGGACCGCGGTGTGCCGGTGCGAGGCGGATATGGCGAACATGGCGGGCCTCCTCGTTGCCGCAGGGTCTTTCAGGGCATGACTGCCAGTTGTCGCTGCGCGATCTGCTGACCCGCAGGGCCGACGAGCCCAGGCATGGGCCCGCGACCCGGTCGGGCGAAGCCGAGCGTGTCAAGGGACCAGGCCCCGGCGGCCCAGCGGCGCGAAGGCCGCCCCGATACCGGCCACCTTGGTGGCCGCGAGCACCCCGGGGGATCCCCACGCGATGCTGGCGTTGGGCCGGCGCCTCGCTGGGCGCGTCGTGGTGGAACGGGCCCAGGTAGCCCAGCGGCGCCACCTCGGGCCAGTCGAGCGCCACGAAGGTCACCGCGCGTCCCACCGTGGCGAGCCCGATCACCGCGGCGGCCACCGGGGGCCGGCGACGCCCGACCGCCCAGACCACCAGCGCCGGCCCCCTTGTCCTCCACGCGAAGCCGTGGCCCAGCGGGCCGGCCGCGAACACCCCGCTCAGCAGCACCATCCGAGGCAACCGCGGTGGCAGGGCCACACCAACCGCCACCGTCAGCCTCGCCGCAGCATGGAGCAGTACCGAGGCGAGCGCGAGTATGGCCCTGCGCCGAGCCAGCAGCAGGTTGCGCGCGAGCGGACGAACCATCAGCAGCTCGGTGGCGCCCCACTCCACGTCGGCGGCGAACGCGACAGCGGCCGGCGAGCCGATCGCGGTGAGCTTCCCTACGATCCGAAGCCGATGGACCAGCCCGGCCCCCAGCGATGCGCGATGGCTGGCGATCGTCACCGCGCCGATCCAGCCGCTGAACACCTTGAAAACACCCGGCCAGTTGCCTGCTCACGCGGCCCTACCACCCTCGGCTGCCGCTGGGCCGGCCTGCGCGAGGTCGGCGACGGTCAGGTCGCAACTCAGCACGCCGCGTCGCATCAGCTCACTCTTGAGCGGCCGGTACCAGTCTTCCCGATCCAGCTCGTAGCGCTCGCAGTAGGCGGCCAGCTCCGCGGCCCTGGCTGGTGCCGGGTTCCTGAACAGCTCGGCGCAGAAGGCGGGTTCGACGTTGGCCAGCGCCACTGCCTTGCCATCCGGGGAGCCGGCCTCCAGCAGCAGCCGCTCCCTGCCCTGGTACACCGGTACGCCCGGATCAGCGGCGATCAGCCGCTTGATCGCCTGAGGGCAGCCGCTGGATTCCTTGACCGCCGCCACACCCGGCAGCCGGCAGATCCGCAGCAGGGTCGCCAACTCGGTGGCGTTGCCGCTGTGCACGCTCTCGTTGTACACGATCACCGCAAGGCCCGACTGGGCCGCGATCGCGGCGTAGTGCTGGTAGATCTCCTCCTGGCTGACCTGCGGCCCGTAGGGGCTGGTGGCTACCACCGCGGCCGCTCCCAGCCTCCTGGCCTCGATGGCCCGTTCGACGACCTGATCGGTGGTGGGCCGCTGAACGCCTGCCAGCACAAGGCGTCCGGCCGCATGCTGGATGGTCGTGGCCAGCATCGTGCGCCACTGATCATCCGTCAGGGCCCAGCCCTCGCCGGTGCTCAGCGTCACCAGCAGCGCGGTCACATGATCGCGCACCGAGCGCACCAGGCGCTCCACGTCCTGCTCAGCCACCTGCGCGCTGGAGGTCAACGGCGTTACCAGGGCCACCGTCACTCCTTGGAACATATTCACCTCCTGCCGGCCGCTCACAGCTCGGCGGTCGCGATCCGCAGCGCAAGCGATCGCTGGTAGAGCTCCTCCAGCGGTTGCGGGAAGGCCAGTTCGGGGCCCGGGTCGGGTGCTGCCACCGGCAGGTCCGGCTGCCTCGAGCGTCCGGTCAGGCGCGCGCTGACCGAGCGCAGCAGGCCGCCGCGGTGGATCACCATGCCCAGCAATAACCGTTCGTGGGTGGCGAGGCGGGGATACCTGGCGGCCTCAGGGGCACTGCGCAGATCGTCCTGCTCATAGCCGAGCCGGACGATCGCCATGACGGTGTGCAGGTAGTCCATGAACGGGTAGTAGGCGTCCTGCACCTCGCGCGGGAACTGCCAGACCAGGTCGTCGCAGCGGCCCACCTGCTCCAAGCTCATCATCACCCGCCCGCCGAGCCGGGTGGCGAAGAAGGTCCTGCACACCGCCCGGGTGTACTCATCGGTGCTGTTCATGCCCATGAAGAGCGTCGCGTCGACGTACTCCACCCCTTGGCCGGTCTTGATGTCAAAAGGCATGACGGTTCAGCACCTTCCGGATGATAGCCACCGCGTCGGCGAACATCTGCGGGTCACGGGCCAGCGCGAAGCGCACGTACGCGTCGCCCTTGCTCGGCTCGCTCCAGTAGAAGTACCGCCCCGGCAAAACGTAGACGCCCCGCGCGTAGAGCAGGCGCTGGACGTCCAACGCCTTCACGAGCGGGTGGTTGATCCTCGCCCAGGCCACGCTGACCTTGGCCACCGGCTCCTGGCACTCCAAGACGGTGCCATCCAAGGCCTCCCGGATCAGATCCCGGTTGCCGTCCAACACATCGCGGACGCTGGCGAGCTGCTCCTCGGCGGCGTCCCGCAGGTAGCGCGTCAGCACGTTCAACGTGAACGGCGAGACGTTGAGCAGCACACTGGTGTGCAGGTTATGGACAGCCTCACGAATGTCGTCGCTGGTGGTGATCATCGCGCACTTGGCGTCCTGGACCGGCCAGGTCTTCCCCGTGTCCTCGATCGCCAGATAGGTCACCCCCGAGTTCTCCAGCAACTCGTAGACATCGAAGCGGGTGACCGCAGAGTCGAACAGCGTGAACGAGGCGAAGCAGAAGTCGAGGACCAGCACCTTCTGCTGGTCCTTGCAGAAGCGGACCACCTCCTCGAAGCCGCGCCGACCGTGCCTCAGCAGGGTGAAGCCGGTGGGGTTGTTGGGGTCGACCAGGAAGAGCGCATCGGTGCGCACCCGCCGCTCGAGCTCCTGGTAGATCCGATCCGCAGCGTGCAGCGCCGACTCGTCGATCGGGTAGGCGGCCACGTCGAGGTTGGCGAGCACGTCGTACAGGTTGTCGAAGCACGGCTCGATCAGCGTGACGGCCATGTGGCGCTGCTTGAGGAACATGCCGACCACCATCGTGGAGATCGAGGCGGCGTAGGAGAGCATGGTCTTGTTGCGGGCCAGCGCGGTGGGCTGGCGCTGCAGGCGGAAGAAGGCCTCGGTGAAGCGCTGCTCGGAGGTGGCCTGCAGCCCACGCTCGGCCTCATACCACAGCTTGGGCAAGTCCGCGATGATGCCGCGCTGGCGATCCGACTGCCTCTGGTGGGTATGCGCGTCGGCAAGATTGTACCGGGTACGCAGCGCCTCGATCTCATGCTGCGTCAGATCAGGCAGCGCCGTGGCCGCGCTGGCGGCCTCGGTGACGGGCGGGTGGGAGCGGGGCTGGCTCTGAAGCGGGTTCATCACGGTCTCCAAGCCACCCGCGGGCGGGTGGACTACCAGATCTTGCATACGCCAGCCAATGCTCCTCTCACAGGAGATCCGGCGACATGGCGCGGAAAGTGGATCGAAGCGCCTAAGCCGAGGGATACACTGCCAGGCATCAGAGCGGGCCACATCGGGCGGAATGCTTCTGGGGCTACTTAGCCTCGATCTCGCACGACTGCCGTTGGCTTGGCCGGTAGGCCGTTTCTGCTTGGGCCGGGCCGGGTTTTCTGTCTGTCTCCACCAATCGGGCAGCGGCCCAGCGGGATTGGGAGATACCGCGCCACCCACGGGGGTTCGATCTTGGCGTAGCAATGGTCGACGACCGCATCGATAGTCCTCTCCCTGAGGCCCCTGACCTCGCGGATCTTGTCCGTGACGCCGATGAACAAGAGGCCGCCGTCGGTGCTGGCCAGTGCTGCCACACCGCAGGCGACCGAGTCGGCCAGCTGCTTCCTGTATTCGACGGTGGGAGCCGCGGGGCCGACTTGCCGCACCGCAGTGCGCACCCGGTCGGTAGTGAACTCTGAGGGAGCTGCGTCGAGCAGAGACGGTGCTGAACCACGCCTCGCGTCTTCCTTTGCCACCTCTGGCTTTGGATTGGCCGAGCCCCACGCTGGCGGTAGCCTCTGGCCGCTCTCGGGCAGTTGAGGGACTGTCGGGTCATGCTGGGTGTCGGCCGCGGTTGAGGGGGCTGAAGCCCTGGCTCTCGACCACATCCCATTGAACCTAGGTGTCCACATCACTGGGCAGTCGGGAAGATGTGGCCCGCGCGGCGTCTGTCGCGCGGAGCTTCTCCTCCCCAAACGCCGTGCGTGGCCTGCAGGCGGCGGCCCGCCTCACGGCACTCACGACGAACGGGGCAGAGCCTGCACCACGCCGCGGCCACCCGTTGGCCAGCGAGATCGTCAGTGAACCACAACTCCGGGTCCATGGCACGGCAGGGTATCCGAGCCTGCGCGTGATCCCGGATCCGCTGATACAGCTCCTCAACCGATCGTCTGATCTCTTTGGCCATCACGCTGCAACGATCCACTTCTCAGCCACGGCGATACGCTCCGCTCGCTCACCTGCACAAGGTGGCGGAGGCCATCAACTGTGTCCGAGTATGCCGCAGCGCCGCTGTCCGCGGACGCCCGGCCGATCCGGGCAGGGGGACCCGAAACTCCTGGCGTCGCACACCAATTGCCCAGCGCGGCAACCTCGATGCGCGTTACGTGCTCGGTATCCGAGTGGGACGACCACCTGGGGCCAACCCACTTATCAATATTTTTGAACGAGTTGCGCCAACCCGCTGGTTCCATCACGCCAGCTGTAGTTCGCGGTAAGCGCCGAGTCTCCGCTGGTCAGCGATCTGCCGAGGGCACTCCCGGCCATGGGGACCGCCACCGCGATCATGACCTTGGTGACGAAGAATCAGAGCGCGGCGGCGGTGGAGGCCACCGTAGCGCAGGCGGTGTGGCGGGACTTCTTCGGGGCGTTCATGGGGTTTGCGGCGAACTGCGTCCCACGCCGCGAGTCCCGGCAGACCTTGTGGGAGGTGACCGAGGCGGTCCTGATGGGACTGGAGTGCATCGCGCTGATCGGGCTGCTGCGTGAGCAGAATTCGGCGCTGGTCGAGCGGTGTGCCCAGTTGGAGGAACAAAACGCGAGGCTGACCGCGCGGGTGGCGGAACTGCAGCGCCGGCTGATCCGCGACAGCGGCAACTCCTCCAAGCCTTGCTCCTCGGACGTCTTCGGACGCCCGACGGAGAATCCGAAGCCGAAGGTCGCTGCCCTGCTCGCCCCCTACGACCTGGCCGGTGTCGTCACCGCCGACGCCCCGCACATCCAACGCGCCCACGCCCGCCACCTGGTCCAGGACAAGCAGGCGCACCACGTCCTCACCGTCAAGAAGAACCAGCCAAGCCTGTACGAGCAGCTCCGTCTCCAGCCCTGGGGCCGGGCGAGCGCGAAGTTCTACCACCGCACCACGGGCCACGGCCGGCTGCAGACCCGGGTCGTTGAGGTCCTTCACCTTCACGAACCTGGGCATCGACTTCCCCCCACGCCGTCCAGGCCGCACGGATCGTGCGGCACCGCACCGACACCCGCACAGGCAAACGCACCCGCGAAACGGTCTACGCCATCACGGACCTGACCAGCTGCGACGCTGCTCCCGAGCGGCTCGCCCCAATCGCCCGATCCCAGCAGACGGTCGAGAACCGACCCCACTCCCTGCGCGACACCACCTCCGCCGAGGACGCCTCCAAGATCCGCACCGGCCACGGCCCCGCCAACGCGGCCACCCTCCACGACCTGACGATCAACCTGCTCCGCGCGGCCGAACACACCAACATCGCCGCCGCCATCGGTGACGTCTCCTACCAACCCTTCCCCCGACCCCTGGACCTCCTGAACATCCCATGACCTGCACCACAACATGATCACCACGACTTTGAATCAGCCCGCCTCCCCCCGATCACGAGGGACGAGAGGGGCGAACCACCGAGCCCGTCAGCGACTCAACCGCCCCGACAAATCGAGGCCAACGGAACATCAGCACAAAATTAAGCACGTTCCCCGATCTATCAACTGCTTTCTCCGGACGATTATCTGAACTCCGGGGTTCTAATGGCCAGCCCAAGGAGAGAGAAATGGCAGACGCCCATGAGACTGCATCGGGAATGATCACAGAAAAGAATGCCCTAGAAGTCCGGAAGGCCATCGACACTCTCATCAGTGTCCGCAAGGAGCTCAAGCAAGATAATTACCAAGGCGACCAGTCCGGCTTTCGGAATCGTGGCGGAAAGGAGAATGCGGCACTCCAGAGCGCACTCATGGAAAATGGATGGCAGGGAAATCCTGGCCAAAATTGGTCGTACAAGGAAATATGCAAAGAGGGAGATAAGTTTTTAGCGGACCGCGGTTTCTCTCACCTGAAAACCGCGGGAGGGATGCAAAAGGACCTGACCCAAAGGTCGAACCAGCCGGCGGAAAACGCCCGTATCGTATTGCCAAATGAGAATTCCCTCAAAAATCATGTTGCCCTAGCTGAGATCGAGGCAGGTTTCAAACTCCTCGACAAGGAGGCGGCGGGACTGGGCGGGAACCGATCCCAGTCGACATCGAACGCAAAGGATGAGGAGCTCCAGGGGAAGGCTAAGTCAATTCTTCAGGGCATGGGATATGGGCAGTCAGGGTCCATGGACCGCTCCAAACTTCGGGGTGTCATGAAAGATGTACTGACAGACTTCCAAGTCGACCACCCGGCGTACAAGGGAAGAATTGACAGGATTCTCCAGGGGCATACCGCTAGAGAGATGCTTGCGAACCTGAAAGAGCCCACCGTAGGGCTGACCGCTGGCTCCCAGGACGCCGCGGAGAGGCTTGCGAACCTGAAGACCATACCCAAAACCTCAGGGCTGACCGGCGGCATCATGGACGCGGCCGCACGTACGGGCGGCGCGACGGGCGACGACAGGAATCTCCTCAAGCTCGTTTATACCCACTTTGCATCAATCGAAATGAACCCTGGAGGTGGAGGACTGCTGAAAGCGAACGTCGCAAATCAACACCTTGGGACACTGGCGGAAAAAAATCTAATAACCGCAGGAAAATACACCCCAAAGGCGCTTGAAAATAAGGACGTTAGGGCAAATCTATTGGATGATATAAGCCGCCAGCTCAAGCCGCCAACGAATACCAGAAGCACCCTTCAGAAAATAGAGACAGGCATTCGCAATCTGGCGATACGTGGCCACCGTGGCATCAGCGCCCCGAGTGCCCACAAAACGTCTACCCAGAGGGCCACACCTCATCAGTCTGGACCACTGGACCCTATGCAGAAGAGAACGTCACCTCATATAAAATAGCTTGATCTTATTCAATTTGGTTCTCGTCGCGGATGTAGCCACGGCCGTTTCAAGAGCCACGCGGTAGTCCGAGGACGCTGTAAGGGGCGGTCCATGGAGCGGCAGCCGACCGCATCACCACATGCGCCCGGCTCCGGCCAGCCCAGGACCTGACCGACCCGACCGAAGCGTCCAAGTTCACCCTGCGCCGCCTGGCCCGCCGATACCAGGACCTGGACCGCGAAATCACCGAATACAACGCCGAGTTGATCGCACTCGCGACCAAAGCCGCCCCGGAGATGCTGGCTGTGAACGGAGTCGGCCCCGAAACGGCCGCCCGCCTCCTGGCCGCGTCGGCGACAACCCCGAACGCCTGCGCTCCGAGGCCGCCTTCGCCCATCTGTGCGCAGCCGCCCCACTCCCCGCCTCCTCCAGCCGGCGGGACCGGCGCCGGCTCAACCGCGGCGGCAACGGTCCGCCAACGCCGCCCTCCAACCCATCGCCGTCGTCCGGATGCGCCAGGATCCGCGAACACGCGAGTACATCGCGCGCCGCACCGCTCAAGGGCTGCAGAAGAAGGACATCATCCGCTGCCTCAAGCGGTACATCGCCCGCGAGGTATACAGGGCGCTGACCTGCAAGAACACCACGTAGTTCCGCACGTCGCGGGTCACTGCGCAGTGCTGCGGGGCGACGCCGACGGACTTGGTCCCTTTCTCTGCACCTGGGTGTCGTCCAGCACCAGCGACGCGGCCTGATCGCCCAGGTGCTCGGCCACGTACGCCTGCGGCTCGTCCAGCAGCGCATCCGCCGAGCACGACAGCGCGTTCAGGAACTTCTAGATCCGCGAAGGCGTGACATGGCCCGCCCGTGCGGCCATCGTCCACGCGTTCTTCCGGCGTAGGTCCGACAGCAAGCCCTCGACCAGGTCCGCGAACACCTCCCGCGGCTGCGGCCGCGGAACAGATGGTCGAGCCCACCCAGCAGAACAGCCAACTCCTCGGCCCACCCGCCGAGATGCTCCTCCGTCACATCCACCAGCATGACCGCTCAACGACAGAACCGATCAGCAGTCACATGATCTGCCGCTGTAGTACCAGTTCCCGGGCGACAACGGTGACGTTCCGATGCGGCGAGGGGAGTGTCATGAATTCGGTGGACGCCCTGATCAAGGGAGTCACTGAGGAGCTCGCTGACGGATCACCAGATCGGGTCGGTTCCTGGCGGAGCGGTTTCGCCGGAGGTGGGATCGGCCGATGCCTTGGACATGGGGCCGAGGAAGAACACTGGCGGGTCGGATGTGGTGGCGTCGGTTGCCGAGCTGGCGGCCGAGCAGGCCAGGGGAGGCGGGATGCAGTTGCTGGGTGAGGGCGGGCTGCTGCAGCAGCTGACCTGGCACCTGCTCCAGGAGGCCTTGGAAGCCGAGGTGGATGAGCACCTGGCCGGCGCCGAGCCGGGTCGCAGTGCGCGCAAGGGCGGCAACGCACGCAACGGCTACCGGGCCAAGACGGTGATGACCGAGGCTGGGCCGGTCACGCTGGAGGTCCCGCGGGACCGGGCCGGGACCTTCGAGCCGAAGGTTGTGCCAAGGAATTCGCGTCGCACCGAGGGCCTGGACACCCTGGTCATCTCGCTGACCGCGAAGGGCTTGACCGCGGGTGAGATCGTCGCTCACCTGGCCGAGGTCTACAGCATGGCGACCAGCAAGGAGACCGTCTCGACGATCAGCGACCGGGTCCTGGAAGGCATGGCCAACTGGCGCACCCGTCAGCTGGATGCGGTTTGAGTTCTACCGGTGGTTGCGGACGCTGCCGGAAGCAGAGCGTGGCGCGGGGCGTACCGGCGTTGGTGGATGTCATTGGGGGCTGGTGGTTCCTGGGCCGTTGCGGTCCGTGCTGCGGGGAGCGAGCGCACCCCTGCTCGTTGGTGTGGCGGCACTGGCCGGCTGTGTGGGGGAGCTCTGGCCGGCGGGCGCGGGTGGTGAGCGTGCGGGTCGGGTTCCTGCCGGTCTGCGGCTGAGGGTGTGTGCTTTCCGCTGGGGCCGGGGTGGAGCGTGTCGGGCCGGCGGTCGGCGGGTGGGGCAGGGGCGGGGGGCGTTCGGGTGGGTCCAGGCCAATATTGCGTGCTGCTGCCGCGGGCGCTGCCGCTGGGTCGCTGGGGGGGGAGGTGCTTTCTGGGAAATGTTTTTGACGATTGGTCAGGAAATTAGCCGTGGCGCCAGCGCGGTGGGTGGCGGTTCGGGGCGCGGTTGGCAACTGGTGGCAGGGGGTGGGCGAACGGTCCGCTTGGCGGTTCTTTGGGTCGGGTGCGGCCATTGTGTCGGGCGGGTGGGGCGAGAAGGCGTCGGCTGCTACGGCAGTGGCCGATGATGATGGCGCAAAGTAGTGCCACGGACCCTGTGGGTGATGCCTAGGCTGTGGATCTCCGGCGCCGGTTCCACCGAGCGCATGTCATGCTCAGGCCATCAGTCCGGTCGGCCCGTGCCGGGTCCTGGCCCGGGTGGGGTTCGTGGCCGTCGGTCGTCGTGGTCCGGGCCGGGCTGGTGGAGAGAGACGAGGAGTACCTGTGGCACACGTGTTGGTCCGACGGCTGGTACCGCAGCTGCGTCCGGGTGCGGGGCGCAGATCGGGCGGTAGGCCGCGTGTGCGACGTTGACGCAGCGCTCTGTAGCGGGCGTCGCTGAGCCGCTGGTTCACGGTGCACCCGGACACGGTGGAGCAGCGCAGCAAAGAGCCGGACCGTCAGCCGCCGGAGCATCCGCAAGCCCTGCGGCCCGCGGTGGCACAGCAGTGGCGGTGGCCATGGCGATCTGCACACGGCGCGGCGTCGCGAGGGCCGGGGCACCGGCGGCGCCGCGATCCCCGTGCGGGTCAGGACGCCGGCGCGATGCCGGCAGGCAGCGCTCGGCGTCAGGCGTGGAGGCTACCGAACACCTCAGGCACCAGCGCGTGGGCGCCCATCGCGACACGGCATGAGCGCCAGGTGCCCGCAGGTCCGGCCACGCGACTCGACAAAGCGCCCGTCACGGCGTCCGTGGCCCGCGCCGTCGCCGGCTGCGCAGCAACCACCTTGCCAAACCGAGAAGTGAGTGCCGAAGACACGACACTCGCCCTGAGGAGTTCACGTGGCAGAAGAACCCGCCGATGTCCCAGTCCCCGAGCAGCCGGCTACGCAGGAGATCCGCGCGGATGCGGCGCGAGATGTCGAGACGGTCTACGCCTCGGTGCTGGCCGAGATCATGGGTATCGAACGGCTGTCCGTCGACAGCCACTTCTTCGACGAGCTCGGCGCCGACTCCATGGTGATGGCCCGGTTCTGCGCACGCGTCAGGAAGCGCGGTGAGGTGCCGCCGGTGTCGATGAAGGACATCTACCGGCACACGAGCGTGCGAAGTCTGGCCGCCGCGCTTGCCGGCGCCGCGCCTGCCCCCACCGCGGCGGCGCCCGCACCGCCGCCCGACCCGGTGCTACCGGGCAGCACGGCGCGGTACATCCTGTGCGGAACGCTGCAGTTCGTCGCCTTCCTCGCGTACTCCTACCTCACCGCGCTCGCCACCACGCGGGGTTACGACTGGGTCTCATCCGGGCAGGGCCTGGCGGCCGTCTACGGGCGCGCGGTGGCCTTCGGCGGGGCCTACTTCATCGGACTGTGTGTCTTCCCGGTCGTGGCCAAGTGGATCCTGATAGGCCGCTGGAAGCCCGGTGAGTTCCCGGTCTGGAGCCTGGCGTACCTGCGCTTTTGGATCGTCAAGTCCTTGGTGCACACGAACCCGATGGTCCTGTTCGTCGGAAGTCCGCTGTACGTGCTGTACCTGCGGGCACTGGGCGCGCGGATCGGCAGGCAGGTCACGATCCTCACCCGCACCGTTCCGGTGTGCACCGACCTGCTCACGGTTGGCGCGGGCACGGTCGTACGCAAGGACGCGTTCCTGCTGTGCTATCGGGCGCACGCCGGGTGCATCCAGGCCGGGCCGGTCACCCTGGGCCGGGATGTGTTCATCGGTGAGCGGACCGTACTCGACATCGACACGTCGATGGGAGACGGCGCACAGCTGGGTCACACGTCCGCGCTGCACAGCGGGCAGGCCGTACCCGCGGGCGAGCGCTGGCACGGGTCGCCCGCGGGGCGTACCGAGCTGAACTACCTGAGGGTCGCACCCGCGGTGTGCGGCGGTGTGCGGCGGTGTGCGTTCGCCGTGTTCACCTTGCTCAAGACGGTCCTGGTGACGGTGCCGCTGACGCTTGTGGGCCTGTACGTCCTGCTGAACGACCTGCCGCTGCTGGAGGGGGCCGGCGCGCAGTCGCCGACCTCCTGCGCGTTCTACCTGGACACACTGCTGCTGTCCGCCGTGCTGTTCTTCGGCTTCGTCGTTGCGGGACTCGGTGTGCTGTTCACCGTTCCGCGGCTGACGCGTCTGGTGATCGAACCGGGGCGGACCTATCCGCTGTACGGCGCGCGCTATGCGATGCATCGAACGGCCGCGCGGATGACCAACCTGAAGTTCTTCATCTGGCTCTTCGGCGACAGCTCCTACATCGTCCACTACCTCACCTGCCTGGGGTACGACCTGTCGCAGGTGGAGCAGACGGGTTCGAACTTCGGCGGCGCGGTGCAGCACGAGAGCCCATACCTGAGCGCGGTCGGCAGCGGGACGATGATCGCCGACGGGCTGTCGATCATGAACGCGGACTACTCCAGCACATCCTTTCGGGTGTCCCGGACGAGCATCGGGGCGCGCAACTTCCTCGGGAACTTCATCGCCTACCCACCGGAAGGCAGGACAGGAAACAATGTTCTCCTGGCGACGAAGGCGATGGTCCCGCTCGACGGCGAGATCCGTGAAGACGTGGGTCTGCTGGGCTCGCCGTGCTTCGAGATCCCCCGCACGGTGGAGCGCGACACCCGCTTCGAGGGCCTGCGGGCCGAAGAGGAGCTGCGCCACCGCCTCAGGGCGAAGAACCGCCACAACCTGCACACCATGGGCATCTTCCTGCTCCTGCGGTGGCTGGACTTCTTCGTGCTCACCGCGCTCGCCCTGGCCGCCATCGGACGCGACGACGCGTTCGGACAGCTGCTGGACACCGTCTTGCTGGTGGCCGGCCTCGGCTTCACAGCCGTGTACTTCGCGATCGTGGAGCGCTGGTTGACCCGCTTGCGCCCGTTGCGGCCGCGGGTGTGTTCCATCTACGACCCGTACTTCTGGCGGCACGAGCGCCTGTGGAAGGTCCCGGACACACATTTCGCCGTCTTCAACGGCACACCGTTCAAGAACGTGCTCTGGCGGCTGTTGGGCGTGCGGCTCGGCAAGCGGGTCTTCGACGACGGTTGCTATCTGACGGAGCGCACGTTGATCACCATCGGGGACGACTGCGTGCTCAATGCCGGAAGCAAGCTCCAGTGCCACTCGCAGGAGGACGGCACGTTCAAGTCCGACCACATCGTGCTCGGAGCCCACTGCACCATCGGTGTCGGCGCGCTCGTCCACTACGGGGTGGCGATGGGCGAGAGTGCCGTACTGGCCGCCGACTCCTTCCTCATGAAGGGCGAGGACGTGCCCGCGCACGCCCACTGGGGTGGAAACCCCGCCACCGCGACGCGAGCGCCCGCCGGCCACAGCCCCCGCACGCCAGGGCCCCGGCGGCTCGACGTCGTGGCGGCGGCACACAGAAGGCAGCAGGGCGGCATCCGACCCGCATCGCCCGTGCGGCACCAAGGCAACGACGAGAAAGTGAAGTCACCATGATCAACCCACCCGGCAGTGCACGGGAATTCTGGCGTGACATGCTCGCCGCGGCCCACCCCACCACGATTGCCCACTGGATCAGCAAGCCAGCACAGGCAGTTGCGGAGCACGAGGACGTCATCGCCGCCGATCTCGAAGCGGCACTGCACCGGTTGGCCGATGCGTGCGCGGTCTCCTTCGACGCGGTGCTCCTGGCCGCCCACGCGAAGGTTCTCGCGGCACTGTCTGGCGAGCCGGAGGTCGTGACCGGCTACGTCCTGACGCCCGGTGCAGCGGCGTTGCCGTGCCGCCTGACGACCAGGCCCTCCTCGTGGCGGGCGCTGCTGCTCGAAGCCCACCGCACGGCATCAGGACTGCGCACGTACCGCGACTTCCCCTTGGACGCCATGCTGCGCGATCTCGGCCTGACGCAGCCGGTGCTCACGTCGCTCTTCAGCGCAACTGGCCACGGCGGCGAACTCGCCCAGAACACGGTGCTGTCGGTGGCGTTCACCCGGCGTGGCGAGCACCTGGCGCTGCGATTGCGGTACCGGACGCAGGCCCTGGACGCGGACTTCGCCGCGCGGATCGCGGGCTACCACCAGGTGGCGCTGGCGTTGATGGTGGCCGGCGTGGACGCCGTGCACGGACAGCTGAGTCTGCTGTCAGCCGAGGAGCGCCGTTTCCAACTGGAGCAGTTGGCCGGTCCGGTCCGCGAGCTGCCAAACCGGCGCTTCCACGAGCTGTTCGAGGAGCAGGTACGGGCACGCCCCGATGCCGTGGCCGTCGTACGAGGCGAACGGCAGTGGACCTATCAGGAACTCAACCAACGCGCCAACGCATTGGCGCGGGCACTGCTGGCACGAGGGCTCGGCGCCGAAGACGTCGTGGCGGTGGTCACCGAGCGCACCCTGCACTGGGCGGCCGCCGTCCTCGCGGTCTTCAAGGCAGGCGGTGTCTACCTGCCCATCGAACCGCATTTCCCGGGCGAGCGGATCACGGCCATGCTCGCGCGCGCGCAGTGCGAACTGGTGGTGACCGAGCCCGCCAGCACCACCACCCTCGACCAGGCGCTGAAGTCGCTGCCGCAGGTGCGCACGCTGTTCATCGACGCGGCTCTGGAGGAGGGTCACGCCGGCAATGACCTCGGCGTCGAGGTGGCGGCGGATCGGCTGGCCTATGTCTTCTTCACCTCCGGTTCCACCGGTGAGCCCAAGGGCGCGATGTGCGAGCACGCGGGGATGCTCAACCATCTCTACGCGAAGGTCGGCGACCTGGGGGTCTCCCAAGGGCAGGTGGTCGCGCAGACGGCACCGCAGTGCTTCGACATCTCGCTGTGGCAACTGCTCGCAGCCCTGCTGGTCGGTGGGCGGACCCTGCTGATCGAGCAGGAGGTGATCCTGGACGTGGACCGGTTCATGGACAAGATCGCCCAAGGACGCGTCGCGGTGCTCCAGGTCGTGCCCTCGTATCTGGAAGCGGTGCTCTCCCACCTGGAACGGCATCCGCGTGAACTGCCCCACCTGCGATGCGTATCGGTCACCGGCGAGACACTGAAGAAGGAACTGGTGCAACGCTGGTTCGCCGCGAAGCCGGGAATCAGACTCGTCAATGCCTACGGCCTGACGGAGACGTCGGACGACACCAACCACGAAGTCATGGACCACGCCCCGGACGGCGACCGCGTCCCGCTGGGCCCCTGCGTCCCCAACGCCCGCGTCTACATCGTTGACGACAACCTCTCACCGGTGCCGCTGGGCGCCCCCGGGGAGATCGTCTTTTCCGGAGTGTGCGTCGGGCGCGGCTACGTCAACGACCCCGAGCGCACCCGCCAGTCCTTCACCACCGACCCCCACCGCGCCGGCGAACGGCTCTACCGCAGCGGCGACATCGGCCGCTGGCTGCCGGGCGCCAAACTGGAGTTCCTCGGCCGCAAGGACGACCAGGTCAAGATCCGCGGCTTCCGGATCGAGATCGGCGACATCGAGAACGCGCTCCTTCGCGTACCCGGTATCCGAGACTGCGCCGTGGTGATCGCCGAACGGATCGACCACAGCAAGCACCTCGCGGCTTTCTACCACGCACCCCAGCCGCTGGAGAGCGACATCCTGCGGGAGCGTCTGGGCGCGACACTGCCCGCGTACATGGTTCCCACCACGTTCAACTGGCGCGAACGACTGCCCCTGACCGCCAACAGCAAGATCGACAGAAGGGCGCTCACCGCCCTCGCAGCGCAACTCGACACCCCCGACGGGACCTGCCAGGCCCCGCGCACATCGGCCGAGAAGCGGCTGGCGGCAGCATGGGCGAAGGTTCTCGGCGTGCCCGAGAACCGGATCAGCAGGCAGGACCACTTCTTCGACCTGGGCGGCACGTCACTGTCGGCGGTGAAGCTGGCCATCGCCCTGGACCGCGCGGTGTCTTTGAAGGACATCACCCACCGCCCGATCCTGGCGGACCTGGCCGAGCTGGTCGACAAGAACCCTGATGCCCATGCCGGACGACAACCTGGACACGGCTTCGACCAGGGATGATGGCTTCATCTCTCCCACCGCCCAGACGTGGCAGGCCCCTGCGGGGAAGCCTCCGTTGCCGCCGGCGCCTCACCATCACCCCGGTCGGGCCGATCGCCACCAACGACAGGTCAATCGGGCGCGGCCTGCTTCTGCGTCACGCCCGATCACCTCCCTCGTCCACCAAGCGGACCGAACAGGCGCGCAACCACCGACAAGCCGTCACACCACGCTAGGCCCGAAGGAACACGCGCCATCCCACGAAAAGGACCACACATGTCATCATCACCCCTGAACCTCGCGCTCAATGTGGAAGTCAGCCCGGGTAAACCGCCCCTGCTGCGAGCCCAAGCCCTCGGCGCCACCCGGCAGTGGGCAGCCACGCATCGGGACGCGCTGCGCGCCGTCGTCGCCGAGCACGGCTCGGTGCTGGTCCGCGGACTGGGGCTGCTCGACACCGCGGGAGCCGGCGCTGTCTTCCAGGAGATAGGAAGCACACTGCTGCCCGAGGCGGAGCCCTTCGCCCCCCGGCTGCCGTACGGCAACGGTGTGCACTCCTCGACGAAGTGGCCGCAGAACCAGCCGATGTGCATGCATCACGAACTGAGCCACCGGCTGGAGTTCCCCGCCCTGATGCTGTTCGCCTGCCTGACCGCACCCGCCAGCGGCGGGGCCACCACAGTGGCCGACGCGCCATCGGTGCTGCAGGCGCTGCCGGCCGCACTGGTCGAGCGGTTCGAACGCGACGGCTGGCTACTCACCCGCACCTACAACGAGGAGATCGGAGCCTCCGTCGCCGAGGTCTTCGGCACCGAGGACCGCCAGGCGGTCGAGACCTACTGCCGGGCCAACGCCATCGACTTCGACTGGCAACCCGACGGCGCACTACGCACCCGCCAGCGGCGCAGTGCCGTGCTGCGGCACCCGGTCAGCGGCCGGCGCTGCTGGTTCAACCAGGTCGCCTTCCTCAACGAATGGACCATCGGCGACGAAGTGCGTGAATACCTCCTGGACGTCTACGGCCCCGACAAACTGCCGTTCAACACCTGCTTCGGCAACGGTGATCCGATCGACAAGGACATCGTGGAACTCCTGAACGCGGTCTACGAGGACCACACGCTGCGCGAGCCCTGGCAGGACGGCGACCTGCTCATCGTCGACAACATCCGCACCGCACACGGCAGGGAACCCTTCGAAGGGCCACGCGAAGTGGTCGTCGCCATGACCGACAAAACCCGCCTGGCCCACTGCAGCCCCACCACGCAGGTGACCGCCCCGTGACCACACACGCTGCGTCAGGGCCCGAAAAGCCAGCCGGGGCACCACCGTTCGCGGTGATCACCGGCACCCAGGTCCACCAGGCACTGCACGGCCGACAAAAACAGATCACGGAACTCGTCGAAGCCACCTACCGGCTGCATGCGGACGGAGAAACGCTCAACCCGCCCTCGTACTTCCTGCAGTTCCCCGACCGGCCCTCGTCGCGGATCATCGCGCTGCCCGCCTCGATCGGCGGGGACCTGCGGGTCGACGGACTGAAGTGGATCTCCAGTTTCCCGCAGAACGTCGCGACGGGCACCCCGCGGGCCTCGGCGGTGCTGATCCTCAACGACCACGCCACCGGCTACCCCTTCGCCTGCCTGGAAAGCTCCATCATCAGCGCCACCCGCACCGCCGCCTCAGCCGCACTCGCCGCCGACCACCTCACCCGAACCCGGCAACGCCCCACCCGCATCGGGTTCTTCGGCACCGGACTGATCGCCCGCTACATCCACACCTACCTGGCGGGCACCGGCTGGACCTTCGAGAGCATAGGCGTCCACGACCTGTCCGCCGACAGCGCCGACGGCTTCCGCACCTACCTCGAACAATCAGGGGCCCGCGCCGCGCTCACCGTGCACGACAATCCCGAACAACTCATCCGCCGCAGCGACCTGATCGTCTTCGCCACCATCGCAGGCACGCCCCACGTCCACGACGTGCGATGGTTCGACCACCACCCCGTCGTGCTGCACGTCTCCCTGCGGGACCTGGCCCCCGAAGCACTGCTCACCTGCGCCAACTTCGTGGACGACATCGACCACTGCCTCAAGGCCGACACCTCGCCCCATCTCGCCGAAAAGCTCACCGGCACAAGGGACTTCATCACCGGAACCCTCAACGACGTCGTCACGCGGCAGGTGACCGTCCCCAACGACCGCACCGTGGTGTTCTCCCCCTTCGGACTCGGCGTCCTCGACCTCGCCGTCGGCAAATACGTCTACGACGCGGTCACCAGCTCCGGAGAACTCCACGTCATCCCCGACTTCTTCCACGAACTGCGCAGGTACGGGTGAACAAGCGCCGTACCGCGACCGACGAGAGGAGGACGCCATGGGCGTCATAACCGCTCCCATGGACTTCAACGAGGAAGAACTCTACGTCGACCTGCGACCCATGACCGGCCACCGCGTCTTCCTCAAGTGCGAAGGCGTCAACTTCGCGGGCTCGATCAAACTCAAGGCCGCCAGCGCCATGGTGGAAGCCGCGATCCACAGCGGCGCCCTCACCCCGGAATCGACCCTCGTCGAATCCTCCTCAGGCAACCTCGGCGTGGCCCTCAGCATGATCGCCGCCAGCAAGGGCTACCGCTTCGTGTGCGTCACCGACACCCGCTGCAACCTGTCCACCCGACGCCTGATGGAAGCACTCGGCAGCCAAGTCCACATCATCACCGAACCATCCGCCACCGGCGGCCTGCTCGGCGCACGGATCGACCACGTCAGCGCACTGTGCGCCGCGGACGACCGGTACGTCTGGCTCAACCAGTACACCAACCCAGCCAACTGGAAAGCCCACTACCACACCACCGCACCAGCCATCGCCCGACGGTTCCCACACCTGGACGTGCTGTTCGTAGGAGCCGGTACCACCGGCACCCTGATGGGCTGCGCACGCTACTTCCGCGACTCGCACCACCGCGCGCGCATCATCGCGGTGGACACCGTCGGCTCAGTGACCTTCGGCGGCCCACCCGCCCCCCGGATGATCCCGGGCCTTGGGACCAGCGTGCGCCCACCCATCCTGGACGAGTCCTACGTCGACGAGGTCATCCAGGTCGAGGAGGCGGACACCATCCGCACCTGCCACCACCTGGCGCGACACGGATTCCTCTTCGGCGGCTCCACCGGAACCGTCGTCAGCGGCGCGACCAACTGGCTGAGCCGGCACGACGCGCAGCACCTCACCACCGTCGCCATCGCCCCTGACCTGGGCGAACGCTACCTCGACACCATCTACCAAACCAACTGGGTGCAGGACCTCTACGGCGGACACCTGCTGCGGAGCGAGGAACTGACCATCGACGCCCGCAAACCCTGACCACCACAGCCGTGCAGCCGCCGCCACGCCCCGTGACACGGTGGACGGGGGTGCCTTCGTATAGGCCCGTTGAAGGCACCCCCGTACCGCAGCCCCAGGACGCCCGAGGTCAGCGTTGGCAGGTACCGTCGGCCGGCACCGCGGCGAACGCCACCGAGGAGGGACCGCTTCCGGTGTTGACCGCTGCGGTGACCGTGTTGGTGGCAGTGTCGATCACCGAGAGCCCGCGCGGATTGCCCAGAGAACTGGCGACGTAGGCCTGGCGCCCGTCGGGGGTGAAGGCCACGGTCATCGGATTACGACCAACGGTGATCGTGTTCGGCAACGCCGTGGCCGTTGCCGTGTCGACCACGGCCACCTCGTCGGACGCCGCTTCCGTGACATAGGCGCGGCTGCCGTCGGGGGTGACCGCAATACCTTCCGGCAGCCCCCAGCCGGGCAGCTTGATAGGCGCGCCGGAGACACGCGCCGTTGCCGCATCCACGGTAATCACCGTCCTGCTCACGCTGCCCGCGACGTACACCTGTCGGCCATCGGGAGCCACAGCGACGCCCTGGGGATCCCGGCCCTGCGGACCGAGGCCGACACTGGAGGTGACCTTGCGGGCAGCGGTGTCGATGATCGCCAGCGTGCTCTTGGCCGCGCTGGTGACGTAGGCGTGCGTCCCGTCGGGGGCAAAAGCGATCGCCGCGGGGCTGAGGAGGCCGTCGTCGCTGATGGTGTCGATCACGCGGTCGCTCGCCGTGTCGATCACCGTGATGCTTCCCGGGTCCTCGGTCGTGCCGGAGTTGACCACGTAGGCATAGCGGCCATCGGGCGTCAGCGCGACCTGAACAGGCTGGCGCCCGACGGCCACCGCGCCCAGAACATTCCCTGTCCCGGTGTCGACCACCGATACGGTCTGCGGGGGAGTCGAAGGGTCAACGGGGTTGAGGGGCAGGCCACCGAAGTTCGCGACGTATGCCTTCTTCCCGTCGTGGGTGATGGCAATCGACGAGGGGTTCAGGCCCAGGCCAGTGGTGGTTCGGACGACCTCGTGCGACGTGGTGTCGAGTACTGCCAGGCTGCTCCTCGCCCCCGACGGGTTGTCGGCGTTGACCACGAAGGCGTAGAGACCGCCGGGAAGGCAGGAGGCAGAGGAAGGGGCCGCTGCGGTAGCCCCAGGAGCGGCTGCCCCGACGGTGGAAATGGTGACCGCTACCGCGGCCAGCGCCAGTGACTTATTCATTCGTTCTCTCCACTCGGCACTCTGTACAAGTATTGATATTGCTCACGGCTTGTCGCCGTGTCATAAATTAGTAGCGGTTTGGAGGTAGACCTTGCCACCTCATTTAGTTGTGGTCGGCTACTACTTTGATCCAGCTTGGCCTCGATCCGTCAGCTGCTTCCGCTCGGTGATGCCTCGGCGGTTCGCCCGAAATGTCTTCGATGTCATCGAGGCGGGCCGTCGCGTGACGCTGTGGGGACGCCGGGTTCCACGGGCCCGGGAGCGCGCTCCCTTCTGATCGTCGGAGCGAGGGTCGGGCGTCAGGCGCCGGTCGGAAGGTCGGTGAGCTGCTGCCAGCTCGATCCGGAGCCAGCGGCGGCGGGCGTGTGTCGCGAGGCGGGCGGGCAGGTGGTAACGCCGCAAGCGCATGGTGTCGGGCTCGACCTGGGCCAGGCCGTCGATGTCGTGCAGGGCCCGCAGCCGGACCCAGGCATCGAGGTCGGCCGCCGCCGGACACCGGGTTTTCGTGCGCCGCGAACCCGCCGTCCTCGTGCGCGGCCAGCGCAAGCGAGGGCTGAAGATCCCATCAACCTGGCCCTGGGCGGACGAGATCGTCACCGCGTTCCGCCGCCTGCAGGTCCTGCCCCGCCCCACCTGACCTGGGTAAGCGCCTGGCCGAGCACCGAGAAAAGGCCACCTCGCCATTCCCGGACCAGGCCCGTGGAACCCGGCTCCACTACGTATTCTCCCCGTTCCCGTACGGGGAGCAGAGTGAAATAGTTGACCAGTTCATGTCCTCGCGCCGGTCAAAGGCGCGAAGAGAAATCGAGACGCAACGACAGAGGCACGAGATTGCAGCGAGATCACCGCTCGAGGAGATGGGAAGCATGACTACCCCGCATGACGCGCAGGACCAGGGTTCATCGCCCTTCTCGGATGCGCAAAGGCGTCAGGATGCTATGGCCGCCGAGCTTGACACGATTAATCGCCTACGGGGGCTGGATCTCACTGCTCGCACGGGTAGGTTTGCTGACAGGTATCCCGCGAGACCGGATGATAAAAAGGGGGTCGAGCAGAAAGACCACGAGGCGAATGCCCGCAGCCTTCTTGGCGAAGCCAGAAAGTATGAATTGATTCAAGACGGCGATATTCCAAATGGATTGGCTGACATTCAGGGGGCGGACCTGTATGCCGCAGTTCGAAAAGCGGCAAAGAATGGGGTCGACAGATCCAATGCCCTGCAGGCGGACATTGGTGAAATCCGCGAGTGGATGCAGGATGTGCTAGATGTTGGCCCGTTGCATCCAGAACACCCTCAATTCAGGCCGCAGCCGCCGCCGGGGCAGCCCGGCGATCCTGAAAGTCTTGATGATGCTCTTGGTGATCGGTCGCTATCGGCTTCGGGCCACCTCGAGGAGCCACCGCCGCCACCACCGGCGGATGCCTATCCGGGAGACGGGGAGCACGGATCCCCATCCAGTAGCCCAGAGAAACCTCCAGAGGTTCGAGGGCAGGACCAGGCTCCTGGAATCACCGAGAGGGGACAGGGAAACCCGGAGCCGGCACCCGCCCCGCAGCATCATATGCATGCGGTGCTAGGGGAAGAAGATATCAAAAATGCCAGGGAGTGCATGGCACTCCTTGCGGGAACGCTCGAAATCGAAGGGAACGGCCGAGGCCGACCGGGGCCTGGGATCGCCGACATGCAAGACGCTTTTTCGCAGCGGTACCTCAAATCGGCGAGGGAACAGGCAGCCAAGATTGGCATCGAAGGAGCCGATGATCTTTCGGGGAGGGACCTTCTGCGCGAATTTAATCTTTGGGAAGCGCGCCGGGGCGGGGATAAATTCATCGGCTTTCCAGCAGTAGCCGCCCAGGCACCCGAGGCACATGGGCAGCGCGGGCCGGGAAACATTGCATGGGACGAGTTCAAGAACTCCATCAAGAACTCGATTTCGAGCCTTGCGGGCTGGGCCAAGAAGCACCCGATTGCGGCGGGGGCCGGGGCGGTAGCTATTGGCTCTGCGGCTGTTTTGGCGGCCGTGTTTGCCCCGCCCGCTGCCATTGCGATAGGTGGCCTTGCTGCGGCTTCTGCAGGGGCAGTTGTTGGTAAAGGAATTTACGATGCTCGCGCTCCTTTGAAAGAGTTAGCCAAAAATAGCTTCGGAAAATTCTCGAGCGGAATCAAGAGCCTCTTCGGCGGGCCCCGGCCATCCAGGAATATCGGGCAGGAGACGCAACCAGAGCCGGCGCCTGGGCCAGTGCAGCCAGCGGCAAGGGTGGGGCCGCAACAACCGGTGCAGCAGCCGGTAGCGGTTGAGCAGTCGACGGAACGGGCGGTACGCCCCCCTGCGCCTTTGGCGCAGCCGCAGAGGCTTCAGAAGCCGGCCCCGGATCAGAAGGACATGGAGCGGGAGACGCCTTCGAAGCGCCAGGAGATGCCCTTGTCTACTGGCGACCGGCTGGCTGCGTCACTGGAGAGACTTGAGGACCTGCAGCCCAACGTCTCGCTGCCCAAGCCAAACCCCTCACCGCGGCGCAGCCAACCATCGGTGGAGCACGAGCAGCAGCGGCATGGAAATCCCGGACTCTCGTGATCCGTTGGGGACCTGCGCAGTTGCCTGCTGCCCCGGCCCAGCGGGCGCCGGCGACCCAGGGGAACTCTGCTGCTCAATTGTGACTGCTCACGACCGCACCAGGCTCCGCAAGCACCTCGAGTTCGGATACCTCACCCCACTCGAGACGGCCGCGTCCCCTGGAGTGGTGTAGCCGATCAAGCCGGTAAAAGCGCAGCTCACGACCGGAATCCTGGTTCCGGGGACCATGGGCAGGCTGACGGTGCGTCAGCCTGCGAGCTTCGGTCGGAGCACTCCACTCTCACGATCCTGGCCGCCGCCCGCCTGCAAGCGGAGGTGCCGGCTGCTACGGGCGACGTGATGCGCGATCGCCTGGAGGCGGAGCGCACCCGATGGATCAACCAGATCGGCACGGCCGCCCGCGAGCTGGTCGACAGCCTGCTGCCACTGCTCATGGATCTCTGGGCCGGCAGGCCATGACGCGGCGCGGGCCGGCGCGTCATGCCGGCCCGCCGGGCGGCGGCAGCCGCACGCCCCCGGGCGGGAGCGGCCTGGAGGGTATCCATGACGGCAACCTTCTCAAGATCACCCCTACGGTTGGTATTGGCGGCCCGCGATCGCCTCAAGTAGGACTTTTGTCAGGGGAGTTGGTTGAATTTGTAACCTCCGGGGTGGGGTCGGCGCACGGCCGCAGGCGCGTCCCTCGCATGCCGGGCCCGGTGGCACGCTACGGTTCGATGCACCGGAGAGACCCTCAACAGCCCGGCCACGACGATGCGACCGGTCGGCCAGGGCCTTGCTGCACCCGCGTGCGCCTCCTGCCGTACGGGGACGGGCGGGGAGTGCGTGACCGTTGTGAAGGAGAGTTTTGAGTGACAGAGGTGGCGCTGCAGCCCCGCTACTGGTTCGTCCAGCCGTCCCAGGCCGAGTGGGCCGGCGGTTGTGTCAGAGCGCTGGATCCTCAGATGCTCCAGCGACACACTCTGTCCAGGGATTGCGCAGACATCCTGCGGGTCGCTGACGCGTTCCAAACTGTGCACCCTGCGCGGCGCGTGGTGTTCTTCGAGGACCTGACCGCGTGGCTCGAACGCGCAGGCAGCAGCTGGGCACAGCTCGGCACCAACTGGCGCGAGGGTCTGGCGGAGCTGAGGAAGGTGCCCGCCCCGGCGCTGACCATCACACTCGACCAGGCCACCTCGTCTGTTACGAGCGCTGCCCAGGCTGGCACACGGGATACCGGGAGCGGGCCGCGGAACCTCTCGTGCGCCGGCCCCGACGCCCTGGCCCTCATCGAACGCGAGCTCATCTGCTACTGGTCCCAGTACATCAGGGTGCTCACCAGCCTGGGCGCGCTCACCAGCCACTGACCGCACACCCGCTGGCCGCGTAGGCTGCCACAATCCGCAGGCGGCGGCGCGCCTGCCTCGTGCATGTTCACCGAGGCTCGCGACGACGACAGCCCTCAACCTGATCAAAGAGGTGGCCGCCACCGCGCCGACCTGGGCCGGCCGGGCACTTGGCCGGCCTTCACGTGTGGCTGCGGGAGCGTCGGTTGCCCTGGTGCACCGTCCCGTGCCGGTCGGCGTGATCCTGGAAAGTAACGGGAGCGGGTGCGTTGCGGTGGTCGGCTGCGCGGTACGGGCGCAGCGGGGCCTGCTCGTGTCGCTCTCGGGTTGGCAGCCGGCGCGGGCGGTAGGGACCGCGGGCGTGGCCTTCGCGCGGATGCGACGGTAATCACCCGGCGGATCTGTCGGTCCCTGTGGTCGCACCCGATGGTGAGCCGAGTCGCAGGGCACATTACAGCGCTGGATGGTTTCGGCGGCGTCGCCCAGGCCGGTGGCACGGGCGGGGATTGGCGCGCCGATGGCGAATCCCGGGTGGCGCCGGCTTCGCTGGAGCCCAGCCTGCCCTCCGCGCAGGTCCTCACAAAGGGGGGCGGCTTCGCTGCTTCGAGGATGCGTGCCGTCAAGCCTGCCTCGTACCGGGCGCGGTGCTCAGCAGGTCCGGGACGAGCACCGCGAGCGGTGCAGGTAACCAGTGCCGCCCGCCCCGGCCCCCACACCCCGGCGCCGGATCGCCGGCGCCGGGGTGTGGGGGCCGGGGCGGGCGGTGGTGCGGCACGGCATGTCGGTTCGGGCTTTCATGTGCCGCTACCGGGATCGGTTGTCTGTGCAGGATGAGCGTACTGAGAGGCCGCCATGACGACTCCCCCCATCTCGATGTGTCCGATGTCGCCCGTGGACGCCTGGACGCCTCACGCCAGGGCCGTGCGTCGAGGGCTGGGAACATGCTGGTTAGAAATCAATCAGCCCATTAACTCGAACATTTGAACCGGCGTCGGAGGCGTGCCTATCTATCCACGTGTGGTTTGTCTGATTCTGCAAGCTTCCGATTGCTTATGCCCGTTGGCGTGTGGCGCCTTCTGCGGGGCTATTGCTGTGCCGGGCGGGCATTGCCATACTGTGGAGTCGGATGCAGTTCCAAGCGGCTATGGCCGCTGTCGGGTCTGCTGGCTGTACGTGGCTGCCCTTGGGCGGCGTGTGAAGATCACGGCGGCTAGGCTGGTTCAAGCCAACCCCTTGGAGCAATCGCAGCTTTGGCGTCGCGGGTCCTCGTCGCCGCTGACCGGTTTGTTTTGAGCTGTACATAGCCGACCCCCATCGTGAGGCGCCGGCGGCCGTTCAGTGCCAAATGGAGTGGTCGTGTCGTGTAGCCGTGGTGAGGCATTTCTTGGCGAGAGCGCACCGCGGGCTTGGCAGTTGAGCCGAGGAGAGATCATGTCATCCCACTATGAGCCTGAAACCTATGAATTGATGAGTAGTCAATTCTTCGTGTGGCGGTCCCAGCGGACTGAACCGAACGGCTCGCCATTCAACATCGGGGCGTACTGGGACATTCGTGGGACGCTGGATGTGGGCCTGTTCGAGATGGCCCTGCGGCGGGCGATCGCCGAGTCCGAAGCCCTGCATTTGCGGTTCACCGGGGATGCCGCCGAGGTACGCCAACACATCGACAGGACGGCGCAATGGCGGCTGCATGTGGTGGATGTGAGCGGCGAGGCGCAGCCGCTGGAGGCCGCGGACGAGTGGATGTGGGCGGATATGTGCCGCCTGGTTGATCTTGAGCGCGGGCCGCTGTTCACACAAGCTCTGTTCAAGATCGGGACCAGCCGTTTCCACTGGTACCAGCGCTGTCATCAGATCGCCGGCGATGACAGCAGCCTGCGGGCGATCGCTGAGCGCCAGGCCCGGCTCTACTCGGCATTGGCCACCGGCACTGCAGCGCCCGAGCCCGGCCTGGATCAGTTCACGGCGCTGCTGGCAGCAGATCGGTCCTACCGGGCATCGCCGCGGTTCGAGCAGGACCGGCGGTACTGGCTGAGCGTTCTTCAGGGCCGGGAGAACACGGCCGAGCGGTCATGGGGAGAACCTCACAGGCCGGCGCGGTGCACAGATTCCTCCGAACCCGCGCACGCTCCTGGGCCTCGCCCCGTGGTGTGCCGACAGGCCACGGACTCGGCGGAGGCAGTGATCACGGCCGCCGCCGTCTATGTCAACCGCACCACCGGATCGAAGGACATCGTTGTCGGCGTTGCCGATCCCGGTCGGGAAGGAGCCGAACCGCAGGCCATTCCTGGTTCGGCCTTGAACGTCATCCCCCTGCGCCTCACGGTAGCGCCGGACATGTCGGTTGAGGAACTCCTGCGCCAGTCCTCTTGCATGCTGCGCGAGGGACTCGCCCGCCGACGATACCGCTATGAGAGCATCCTCACCGACATTGACGTCACCGACCCCAGCCGACTGTTCGACGTCGTCGTTCACGTCCTGCCCATCGAGGAGCAGATACGTTTCGGCGACAGCCGGTCAACCCACCACTGGCTCGGGACCCGGCCGGTTACTGCAACGACGATCACCGCCCGCACGCTGCTTCACGGGAGCGTGGGGATCGACGTCCTGACCCATCCAATGCTGCATGATGCCGAATTGGCTCGGACTGCAGCCCAGCATCTGAAGAACCTGTTGAACGGATTGGCAGCTGCCACGCCATCCGACCTCGTCCACCGGCTTGAGATGCTGACTGAGGTGGAGCGTCGTCGGGTGCTGGGGGAGTGGAACGACACCGCCTGTGAGGTGCCGGATGTGACGTTGCCGGGGTTGTTCGAGGAGCAGGTGGGGCGCATTCCTGGCAGTACGGCGGTGGTGTTCGGTGAGCGGTGTGTGAGCTATGGGGAGGTGAATGGGCGGGCGAACCGGTTGGCCCGGTTGCTGGTCGCGCGTGGGGTGGGTGCGGAGGATCGGGTGGGGGTGGTGATGGGTCGTGGTGCGGAGCTGGTTGTCGCGCTCTTGGGTGTGTTGAAGGCGGGTGCAGCGTATGTGCCGATCGATCCGGCCTACCCGGCGGAGCGTATCGGGTTCATGCTCGCCGATGCGCAGCCGGCGGTCGTCCTCACGACTCGCGACGCGGCGCCGGCCTTGCCCGATCCCGCCCCCGTCGCGCTTGTCATCGTCGACGACCCGGACACCGTCGTACTGCTGGAAGCCCAGGACCCCGGCGACGTGGCCGATACGGAGCGTGTCAGGCCGTTGGTGGCGGCGCATCCGGCGTATGTGATCTACACCTCCGGTTCCACCGGCCGGCCCAAGGGGGTGGTGGTCGAGCATGGTGCACTCTGCCACTACCTGCGGTGGAGCGTTGAGGCTTATCCGTCGGTGGCAGGGCACACTTTGGCGCATTCGTCGGCGGCGTTCGATCTGGCGGTGACGTCGTTGTACGCCCCGCTGATCAGTGGCGGTCGGATAGAGGTGGCCGCGTTAGAGGCCGGGGCGGGGCGGGAGCCTGTCGGGGTTAGCTTCCTCAAGGGGACGCCGGGCCACTTGGCGCTGCTGGATGTGTTGCCCGAGACGTTCTCGCCGACTGGTGAACTCGTTCTGGGCGGAGAGCAACTCCTTGGTGAGGTGCTGAACCCGTGGCGGGCGGCTCACCCCGGGGCCACGGTGGTGAATGAGTACGGTCCGACCGAGGTGACGGTCGGGTGCGTGGTGTACCGGGTTGCTCCTGGAGACTCGCCGTCGACCGGGGCGGTTCCGATCGGCCGGCCGATCGCCAATACCCGCGTATACGTGCTGGATGGGGGTTTGCTGCCGGTGCCGGTGGGGGTGGCGGGCGAGCTTTACATTGCGGGAGCGCAGTTGGCGCGCGGCTACCTCAATCGTCCTGGCTTGACGGCGGGGCGGTTTGTGGCGTGCCCCTTCGGAGCGGCTGGCGCGCGGATGTATCGCACCGGGGATCTGGTGCGTTGGACCCCACAGGGGGAGCTGGTGTACCTGGGCCGGGTGGATGACCAGGTGAAGATCCGTGGCTTCCGGATCGAGCTGGGCGAGATCGAGGCCGAGCTCCTGTCGCACGAGAACGTCGCGCAGGCCGCGGTCACTGTCCGCGAGGACATGCCGGGCGACAAGCGCCTGGTCGCCTACGTCGTGCCGACACAGGATGGCGGTGGTCTCCAGGATGTGGCCGGGCTGACCGACACGGTGCGGAGGGCTCTGGCCACGCGTTTGCCGCAGTACATGGTGCCCTCGGCCGTCGTGGCGTTGGAGGAGCTGCCGTTGACGGCCAACGGCAAGCTGGACCGCAAGGCGCTTCCCGCACCCGACTACGGGGGATCTCCAGGGCGGGAGCCAAGGACGCCTCGTGAGGAAATACTCTGCGCAGCCTTCGCGAAGGTGCTGGGTCTACCCCGGGTCGGTATCGATGACAACTTCTTCGAACTCGGCGGGAATTCACTCCTCGCGGTGTCGCTGGTGGAGCGCTTGCGGAATCGAGGTGTGACGATTCCGGCAAGTGGGTTGTTCGCATCGCCGACGGTTGCCGGGCTGGCTTCGGGACTTGGACCGGAGCCGGTGGTGGTGCCGGCGAATCTCATCCCGCCAGCCGCTGAGATGGTCACGCCCGAGATGCTGCCGCTGGTCGACCTGACGATGGAGGAGATCGAGAACATCGTCGCTCGCACACCAGGAGGAGCGGCGAACATCGCCGACATGTACCCGTTGGCACCACTGCAGGAAGGCCTCTTTTTCCACCACGTCATCGACCAGAGCGAGTCGAACTCGGGCAGCGATGTGTATGTGTTGCCCGTGGTGCTGGGTTTCGACACACGTCGGCATCTCGACGCGTTCGTGGACGCGCTCCAGCAGGTGGTGAACCGCCATGACATCCTGCGCACCGCGGTGCAGTGGCAAGGATTATCGCAGCCGGTACAGGTGGTGTGGCGCAGTGCACCGCTACTGGTGAACGAGGTGGCCCTCGATTCCGGGGGCTTGCGTCCGGTCGACCAGCTTCTGGCGGCCGGCGGGGCAGGTATGGACCTGACCCAGGCGCCACTCCTGAAACTGACCATTGCCAGGAATCCTGACGCCACCACGGATGATGGGCGCGGAGGATGGCTTGTGCTGATGAGGACCCATCACCTCGTCCAAGACCACACAGCGCTGGAGGTCATGCTGGAAGAGGTGAGCGCGGTCCTGCGCGGAAGCCAGGATGAGCTGCCCGCCCCGGTGCCGTTCCGTGATTTCGTGGCCCACACCCGTTTGGCCATTCCTCGAGAGGAACACGAGGCATTTTTCGCTGACTTGCTGGGAGATGTCGAGGAGCCCTCCGCGCCCTACGGGGTGCTGGAGGTGCACGGTGAAGGCCGCACCACCGCCCAGGCGTATCTGGCCTTCGACGAGCATCTCTCCGAGCGGCTGCGGGAGCAGGCGAGCCGTATGGGAGTGAGCGCGGCGACGTTGATGCACGTGGCGTGGGCGCGGGTGGTGGCCGCGACCAGCGGGCGCGATGACGTGGTCTTTGGCACCGTGCTGTTCGGGCGCATGAACGGCGGTCAGGGTGCCGATCGTGCCGTGGGCCTGTTCATGAACACCCTTCCAGCCCGTCTGCACACCCACCGAGTCGACGTCACAAGCGCGGTGCAAGCCATGCAGGCACAGCTTGCCGGACTGCTGGCGCATGAGCACACCCCACTGACGATTGCCCAGCGAGCCAGCGCCGTCACCGCACCCACTCCGCTGTTCACCGCCCTGTTCAACTACCGCTACAGCCCAAACCTCAGCCCTCAAGCCTTGTCCGGTCTCGACGGCATCCAACTCCTCCACCTCGATGAACGCACCAACTACCCGATCACCCTCTCCATCGACGACACCACCTCCCGATTCAGCCTCACCGCCCAAGCCGTCCTACCTGTTGACCCACGCGCCATCTGTCAGCTGCTCCGCACCACCACTGCCAATCTCCTCACAGGCCTACAGAGCGATCCCACCACCCCGCTGTGCCTGATCGATGTCCTGGACGACAGGGAGCGACGACGGCTGCTGGTGGACTGGAACAACGACGAGCGCGAGAAACCGCGGGTAACGCTGCCGGAGTTGTTCGAGGCGCAGGTGCGGCGCACGCCCGACAGCATGGCGGTGGTGTTCGACGGCGAGTGCCTGACGTACGTGGAAATGAACGCGCGGGCGAACCGCTTGGCTCGGCTGCTGGTCGGTTATGGAGTGGGAGTGGAGGATCGGGTCGCCGTGGTGATGGGCCGAGGCATCGACCTGGTGCTTGCTCTTTTGGCTGTGCTCAAGACTGGTGCGTCGCATCTGCCGATCGATCCCACCTATCCGGTGGAGCGCATCTCTTACATGCTCGACGATGCGAGGCCGACGGTCCTGCTCACCGCACGCGATTCGGTGCCGGCGCTTGCGGACGCGGACGCGATTGCGGTCATCGTCGTCGACGACCCGGACACCGTCGTGCTGCTGGAAGCCCAGGACCCCGGCGACGTGGCCGATACGGAGCGGGTCAGGCCGTTGGTGGCGGCGCATCCGGCGTATGTGATCTACACCTCCGGTTCCACCGGCCGGCCCAAGGGCGTATGCGTTACTCACCAAGACGTGGTGGCGCTGTTCACCGCCGCCGAAGGGCTGTTCGGCTTCGGCGCGAACGACGTGTGGTCATGGTTCCATTCCTTCGCGTTCGATTTCTCGGTGTGGGAGATGTGGGGGGCACTGCTGCACGGTGGGCGGCTGGTGGTGGTGCCCCAGGACGTGGCCCGCTCACCACTGGACTTCCTGCAGTTGCTGGTCCGGGAGCGGGTGACAGTTCTGTCGCAGACGCCGTCGGCGTTCTACGCGTTGGTCCAGGCCGACACCGAGCATCCGGCAGTCGGTGACGGCCTGGCCCTGCGATGGGTCGTGTTCGGTGGTGAAGCGCTTGATCCGGGGCGTCTTCTGCCGTGGTACGGCCGCCACGGTGATGATGCGCCGACGTTGGTGAACATGTATGGCATCACCGAGACCACTGTCCACGTCAGCCATGTTCTCCTGGATGCGGAACTAGCCGCCCGCACCGGCGGGTGCAGTGTGGTCGGCCGGGCCCTGCCGGGCTTGCGCACCTTCGTGCTGGATGCTGTCCTGTCCCCGGTGCCGGTGGGGGTGGCCGGGGAACTTTATGTCGCCGGTGCGCAGTTGGCGCGCGGCTACCTCAACCGTCCTGATCTGACGGCGGAGCGGTTTGTGGCGTGCCCCTTCGTGACAGGCGAGCGGATGTATCGCACCGGGGATCTGGTGCGCTGGACCCCGCAAGGGGAGCTGGTGTACCTGGGCCGGGTGGATGACCAGGTGAAGATCCGTGGCTTCCGGATCGAGCTGGGCGAGATCGAGGCCGCCCTCCTGTCCCACGACAGCGTCGCGCAGGCCGCGGTCACTGTCCGCGAGGACACACTGGGGGACAAACGCCTGATCGCCTACGTCGTGCCATCCCAGCCGAGCAGCCAACTGCACGAAGCGGCGCTTCCGGAGGCGCTTCGAGAATCTCTGGAAGCTCAGCTGCCGCAGCACATGATGCCCTCAGCCATTGTGGTCCTGAACGATCTGCCGTTGACCGTGAACGGCAAGCTGGACCGCCGGGCGCTACCCACACCGGACTACGGTGCTCAGCTGTCCGTGCGGGGCCCGCGCACAGCACGTGAAGAGACCCTCTGCGCGGCATTTGCAGAAGTTCTGGGCCTGCCCCACGTCGGAATCGACGACAACTTCTTCAAGCTGGGCGGGCATTCGCTGCTGGCGGTGTCACTGGTGGACCGGCTGAGGACCCGTGGTGTAGCGGTGTCGGTGCGGGCATTGTTCGCATCCCCGACCGTGGCCACTCTGGCCGCCGTGGCCGGGCAGGAGGCGGTAGCGGCGCCTGCGAACCTTATCCCGCAAGGGGCCGATGTGATCACCCCGGAGATGGTGACCCTGGTCGAGCTCACCACCACTGAGATCGAGGAGATCGCCTCCCATGTTCCTGGCGGGGCGGCCAACATCGCAGATATCTACCCACTCGCACCATTGCAGGAGGGCATTCTCTTCCATCACCTCCTCACCCCCGACAACGGCGGCGACATCTATGTGCTGTCACTAGTTCTGAGCTTCGACACACGCCAGCGCCTGGACGCCTTCTTGCGGGCGCTCCAGTGCGTCGTAGACCGGCACGACATCCTGCGCACCGCCGTCCAGTGGCAAGGCTTATCACAACCGGTGCAGGTCGTCTGGCGCGCCGCATACCCACCTGTCCGCGAGGTCACACTTGATCCGCACGGAGCGGACGCGGGGCAGCAGCTACTGGATTCCGACCGTGCGGACATCGACCTGACCCAAGCTCCGCTGCTGCGGCTGACTATCGCCCAGTGTCCTGCAGCCAAAGGCCCAAGGCACGACAGCGGCTGGCTGCTGCTACTGCGCACGCACCATATGGTTCAGGACCACACAACATTGGACGTCATGCTGGAGGAAACGAATGCGTTCCTCCACGGACGCCAGGAGGACCTGCCCGTACCTGTGGCCTTTCGGGCCTTTGTGGCGGAGACCTCCCTGGGAAGCTCCGATGAGGAGCAGGAACGCTACTTCATCGAGCTGTTGGGGGATGTAGAGGAGTGCACTGCCCCGTTCGGCGTATGTGACGTGCGCGGTGATGGCAAGACCGTCGCACAGATCCGGAGGCCGTTGGATCCGCACCTGACCGCCCGTGTGCGGGAGGCGGCCCGACGGCTGGGCGTAAGCGCGGCAACCCTGATGCATGTGGCATGGTCGCGGGTGGTAGCCGCGACCAGCGGGCGCGATGACGTGGTCTTCGGCACCGTGCTCTTCGGGCGCATGAACGCCGGCCATGGAGCCGAGCGCGCTCTTGGCCTGTTCATCAACACGCTACCCGTGCGAGTACCCGGCGGCGAGACCGGCAGCGTGCTGAGCGTCACCACCGCAGTTCGCGCCATGCAGGAGCAATTGGCTGGCCTCCTCGCGCATGAGCACACCGCGTTGGCCGTGGCCCAGCGAGCCAGCGCCATCACTCCACCCGCCCCACTGTTCACCACACTGCTCAACTACCGTCACAGCCCCCGCCCCGAACTCAACGCTGACACCGGTTTGGAGGGCGTGCGGGTCCTGTACGACCTGGAGCGCACCAACTACCCGCTGGTCGTGTCCGTCGACGACGCCGGCACCGACCTCAGCTTGACCGCCCAGGCCGTCGCGCCGATCGACCCGCACGCGATCTGCGTCATGCTCCAGATCGCCACCGCCAACCTTCTCAGCGCTCTGGAGAACGAGCCCGACACTCCGTTGTGCCGGATCGGGGTGCTGGACGAGGTCGAGCGCTGCCGGGTGCTCGTGGAATGGAACAGCACTGGCCGGGATGTGCCCGGTGCTGTGTTGCCGGAGTTGTTCGAGGCGCAGGTGCGGCGCACGCCCGACAGCATGGCGGTGGTGTTCGACGGCGAGTGCCTGACGTACGTGGAAATGAACGCGCGGGCGAACCGCTTGGCTCGGCTGCTGGTCGGTTATGGAGTGGGAGTGGAGGATCGGGTCGCCGTGGTGATGGGCCGAGGCATCGACCTGGTGCTTGCTCTTTTGGCTGTGCTCAAGACTGGTGCGTCGCATCTGCCGATCGATCCCACCTATCCGGTGGAGCGCATCTCTTACATGCTCGACGATGCGAGGCCGACGGTCCTGCTCACCGCACGCGATTCGGTGCCGGCGCTTGCGGACGCGGACGCGATCGCGGTCATCGTCGTCGACGACCCGGACACCGTCGTGCTGCTGGAAGCCCAGGACCCCGGCGACGTGGCCGATACGGAGCGGGTCAGGCCGTTGGTGGCGGCGCATCCGGCGTATGTGATCTACACCTCCGGTTCCACCGGCCGGCCCAAGGGCGTATGCGTTACTCACCAAGACGTGGTGGCGCTGTTCACCGCCGCCGAAGGGCTGTTCGGCTTCGGCGCGAACGACGTGTGGTCATGGTTCCATTCCTTCGCGTTCGATTTCTCGGTGTGGGAGATGTGGGGGGCACTGCTGCACGGTGGGCGGCTGGTGGTGGTGCCCCAGGACGTGGCCCGCTCACCACTGGACTTCCTGCACCTGTTGGTCGATGAGCGGGTGACGGTCCTGTGCCAGACCCCGTCGGCGTTCTATCAGCTGATTCAGGCCGATACCCAGGACCCCGAAGTGGGTGATCGTCTCGCGTTGCGCTGGCTGGTTTTCGGTGGTGAGGCGTTGGACCTGGCTCGTCTCGGCTCCTGGTATGCCCGGCACGCGGATGACGCGCCGGTGCTGGTGAACATGTACGGCACCACCGAAACGACCGTTCATGCCAGCTTCCGCCGCCTGGACGCCTCATCGGCCGCCAGCGCTGGCGGGCGCAGTGTGATCGGGGCAGGGCTGCCGGGGCTGCGGTTCCTTGTCCTGGATGGGGGTTTGCTGCCAGTGCCGGTGGGGGTGGCCGGGGAACTCTATGTCGCCGGTGCGCAGTTGGCGCGCGGCTACCTCAATCGTCCTGGCTTGACGGCGGGGCGGTTTGTGGCGTGCCCCTTCGTGACAGGCGAGCGGATGTATCGCACCGGGGATCTGGTGCGCTGGACCCCACAGGGGGAGCTGGTGTACATGGGCCGGGTGGATGACCAGGTGAAGATCCGCGGCTTCCGGATCGAGCTGGGCGAGATCGAGGCCGCCCTCCTGTCGCACGAGAGCGTCGCGCAGGCCGCGGTCACTGTCCGCGAGGACATGCCGGGCGACAAGCGCCTGGTCGCCTACGTCGTGCCGACACAGGACGGCGGCTGTGAGGAAACGGCCGGATTGGCTCAGGCTCTGCGCGAGGCTCTGGTCCGCCGGTTGCCGCACTACATGATCCCTGCAGCGACCGTGGTGCTAGAAAGCCTTCCGCTGACAGTCAACGGCAAACTCGACCCCAGGGTCCTGCCGGCACCCGACTACGGCGCCTCAGGCCGGGGCTCCTCTCGGCGGGGACCTCGCACCGTCCGCGAGGAGATCCTTTGCGCTGTTTTCACCGGCCTGCTCGGCGTCGAGGTTGGCACCGATGACAATTTCTTCCAGCTCGGAGGGCACTCACTGTTGGCGACGCGACTGGTCAGCAGAGTGCGCTCGATGCTGGATGTGGAGCTGCCGATCCACGTGCTGTTCGAGAGGCCGACACCGGCAGGAGTCGCGGCGTGGCTCGCTGAGCACACCGACCATCCAAGGGATACGAGGCCTACCGTACGGCCGATGCGTACGAGCGAGGAGTCATGATGATTCCGCTGTCGTTCGGCCAGCAGCGTCTATGGTTCGTGGACCAGCTCGACAGCCTCGGCGGCCTCTACACCATCCCGCTGATCGTACGCCTGACCGGGAGCCTCGACCCGGTATCCCTGGCCAATGCGCTGCGGGACGTGGTGGCCCGTCACGAAGCCTTGCGCACCATCTTTCCCTCCCCAAACGGCAACCCCGTGCAACAGGTCCTGCCCCCCAACGAGGCCGTTGTCGAACTACCCGTCACCCATGTCACCGAAGTCGACCTGACGGGGGCAGTGGCCGAGGCGAAGGCACAACCATTTGACCTGGCCACCGAGATCCCGATCCGGGCCGAACTGTTCGCCCTCTCGGCCACCGAACACGTCCTTGCCGTGACCATCCACCACATCGCGGCCGACGGCTGGTCCATGGGTCTGCTGGCCCGGGACCTGTTCACCGCCTACAACGCCCGCACGAACGGCCACCCCCCCGCCTTCCCCGACCTACCTGTCCAATACGCCGACTACACACTCTGGCAGCGCGAACTCCTCGGAAGCGACGACGACCCCCACAGCCGCCTCAACCAGCAACTCGCCTACTGGCGCCGCGCCCTCGCCCACCTGCCCGAAGAACTCACCCTCCCCACCGACCGCCCCAGGCCCAGGGTCGCTAGCCACCACGGCGCCACCGTCGAGGTGACCATCCCCGCCGACGTGCACCAACAACTCCATGCCCTCGCCCGTGCCCATGAAGTGACCGTCTTCATGACGCTACAGGCCGCCCTGGCCGTCCTCCTGGCCCGGCTAGGCGCGGGCGAGGACATCCCCATCGGCGCCCCCATCGCCGGCCGCACTGACGAAGCCTTCGATGACCTCATCGGCTTCTTCGTCAACACCCTCGTCCTGCGCACTGACCTGTCCGGCAACCCCACTTATAGCCAGACCCTTGCCCGCGTCCGCGAAACCACCATTGATGCCTACGACCACCAGGACCTGCCATTCGAACGTCTCGTCGAAGACCTCGCCCCCACCCGCTCCATGGCCCGGCACCCCCTCTTCCAGGTCGCACTCACACTGAACAACACACCCGCCACCGCGCTCCACCTCCCTGGACTGGAATCCACTGCCCTACCGACCGGCTCGATGCCGGCAAAGTTCGACCTGGAATTCGAACTTGCAGAATCGCGCAACCAGAACCAGCCATCGGGCATCCACGGCACACTCACCTACGCGACCGACCTGTTCGACCACGAAACCGCCCAGGCCCTCACCCAACGACTCATCTTCACTCTCCGCACCCTCACTACTCACCCCGACACTCCGCTGTGCCGGCTTGAGATGCTGACTGAGGTGGAGCGTCGTCGGGTGCTGGGGGAGTGGAACGACACCGCCTGTGAGGTGCCGGATGTGACGTTGCCGGGGTTGTTCGAGGAGCAGGTGGGGCGCATTCCTGGCAGTACGGCGGTGGTGTTCGGTGAGCGGTGTGTGAGCTATGGGGAGGTGAATGGGCGGGCGAACCGGTTGGCCCGGTTGCTGGTCGCGCGTGGGGTGGGTGCGGAGGATCGGGTGGGGGTGGTGATGGGTCGTGGTGCGGAGCTGGTTGTCGCGCTCTTGGGTGTGTTGAAGGCGGGTGCAGCGTATGTGCCGATCGATCCGGCCTACCCGGCGGAGCGTATCGGGTTCATGCTCGCCGATGCGCAGCCGGCGGTCGTCCTCACGACTCGCGAGGCCACCCCCGCAGTCCCTGAGCCGTTCGCCGGGCCGCTGCTGGTCCTGGATGATCCCTCGACGGCCGCTTTCCTGGCACGGCAGGACAGTGCTGATCTGGCCGATACGGAGCGTGTCAGGCCGTTGCTTCCGGAACACCCGGCCTACGTCATCTTCACCTCCGGCTCGACGGGACGGCCCAAGGGCGTCGTGATCCCGCACGCGGCCCTGGCCAACTTCCTGACCGACATGAGCCGCCGTTTCCCACTCGGTACAGAGGACTGCTGGGCGGCCGTGACCACGATCGCCTTCGACATCGCCGCACTCGAGCTCTACCTGCCGCTGATCAGCGGCGCCCGCCTGGAACTCGTCCCACGACAAACCGTCATCGACATCCCCGCCCTGGCCGAACTGCTCCACCGCTGCGGTACCACCATCATGCAAGCCACCCCCTCCCTGTGGCACGCCCTCACCGAACATCTGACCCAGAGCACGATGGAGCTGCCCCGCCTGCGCATCCTCACAGGCGGCGAAGCACTGCCCGAACCCCTTGCCACCACACTCAGCTCACTCGCAGACGTCACCAACCTTTACGGCCCCACCGAAACCACCATCTGGTCCACCACCGCACCCATCACCCCGACCCGCACCCCCACCATCGGCCGCCCCATCGCCAACACCCGCACCTACGTCCTCGACGCGGGCCTGCAACCCGTCCCCACCAGCGTCACCGGCGAGCTCTACATCGCCGGATCCGGCCTGGCCCGCGGCTACCTGAACCAACCAGGCCTGACGGCAGGGCGGTTTGTGGCGTGCCCGTTCGCGTCGGGTGAGCGGATGTACCGCACGGGCGATGTGGTCCGGTGGAACAACAGGGGCGAGTTGGTGTTTCTCGGCCGGGCGGATGACCAGGTGAAGATCCGCGGCTTCCGGATTGAACTGGGCGAGGTCGAGGCCGCACTGTTGACTTACGAAGACATCGCGCAGGCGGCGGTCATCGTACGGGAAGACGTCCTGGGCGATAAGCGTCTGGCTGCTTACGTCGTTCCTGTGCACGGCGCTTCCGGCAACAGGAAGCCGCCCGCCACCGACGGGACGCCCGCTGTGGACGGATCCTCTGCCAAGGGCGGGTCCAGCGATTCCCATGGGTTGTCGGCACAGAGCGTGCGCCGGTTTATCGCCGCTCGGCTGCCGCACTTCATGGTGCCCTCGGCGGTGGTGGCGCTGGATGAGTTGCCGTTGACGGTGAACGGCAAACTCGACCGCAAAGCCCTGCCCGTGCCCGACTACCTGGCCGCGTCCTGCGGGGTCGGCGGGCGCGGTCCGCGTACCGCGAGGGAGGAGGTGCTGTGCGCGGCCTTCGTCGAGGTCCTCGGTGTGCCCGCGGTGGGGATCGACGACAACTTCTTCGAGCTGGGCGGGCATTCACTGCTGGCGGTGACCTTGGTGGCACGGCTGCGGGAGCAGGGTGTGGCGGTGTCGGTGCGGGCGATGTTCGACACCCCGACGGTGGCCGCGCTCGCCGAGGCCGGCGCGCAGGACGTTGTGGTCGTACCGCCGAATCTGATACCGCCCGGTGTTGAGGTGATCACGCCTGAGATGCTGCCCCTGGTCGATCTCACCGCGGCTGAGATCGAGCTGATCGCCTCCCTTGTTCCGGGGGGTGCGGCGAATGTCGCCGATATCTATCCGTTGGCGCCGTTGCAGGAGGGCATCTTTTTCCACCACCTCATGGGTACGGGTGGTGCCGGTGGGGATGTGTATGCGCGGCCGGCGGTGTTGGGGTTCGACACGCGTGAGCGTGTGGACACCTTCGTGGAAGCTTTGCGGCGGGTGGTGGAGCGTCATGACGTCCTGCGCACCGGAGTGCAGTGGGAGGGTTTGTCGCAGCCGGTGCAGGTGGTGTGGCGTAGCGCGCCGCTGCCGGTGCGTGAGATCGTCCTGGACCCTGAGGGTGGGGATCCCGTCCGCCAGCTCCTTGATGCCGGTGACACCGCAATCGACCTGGCCCAAGCCCCCCTCATGCGCGTCACGATTGCCCCCAATCCTGACCGTCCCGGCTCTGGTACCGGCCGGTGCCCTGACTTTGGGGCCGGGGCTGGTCTCGGTGCGGACGGCGCCGTCGAATCCGCTGGTGCTGAATGGTTGTTGCTGTTGTGTACGCATCACCTGGTGCAGGACCACACGGCGGTGGAGGTGATGCTTGGGGAGGTGGGGGCGTTCCTGACCGGAGGTGGGGAGGGGTTGCCCGTGCCGGTGCCATTTCGGGACTTCGTCGCCCAGGCCCGCCTGGGAGCGCCGCCCTGGGAGCATGTGCGGTACTTTGCCGACCTGCTGGGGGACGTGGAGGAGCCGTCGGCGCCGTTCGGGGTGCTGGATGTGCTCGGTGACGGCTCGGGTGCGGCCGAGGCGCAGCTGGTGGTGGATGGGGAGCTGGCGGCCCGGGTGCGGGGGGCGGCGCGTGAGCGGGGGGTGAGTGCGGCCACCGTGATGCACGCGGCGTGGGCGCGGGTGGTGGCGGCTACCAGCGGGTGTGATGACGTGGTGTTCGGCACGGTGCTGTTCGGGCGGATGAACGCCGGCACCGGCGCCGAACGGGCCCTTGGACTGTTCATCAACACCCTGCCCGTGCGCCTCACAACCACCGAGCACAACGTCGCCACGGCGCTGCGTGTGATGCAGACCCAACTCGCCGCACTGCTGGTGCGTGAGCACGCCCCGCTCGCTCTCGCCCAGCACGCCAGTGCCCTCACTCCGCCCACACCACTGTTCACCACCATCCTCAACTACCGCCACAACCCACAAGACCGGGAGACGACCCTCGAGGGGATCCGCTTCCTGCACAGCGAAGGACACACCAACTATCCGCTGACCGCCTCCATCGACGACACCGGTACCGGCTTCGCACTGACAGTCGAGGCAGTGGCGCCCATTGATCCGCACGCGGTCTGCGCGATGTTCCACACCGCCATCAACAACTTCGTCACCGCCCTGGAAAGCGAGCCCCACACCCTCCTGTCCCGAGTGGGGGTGCTGGAGGAGGCCGAGTCCCGGCTGCTGCTGGTGGGGTGGAACGACACCGGCCGGGACGTGCCGGATGCGACGCTGCCGGAGCTGTTCGAGGTGCAGGTGTGCCGCACCCCCGACAGCACGGCAGTGGCGTTCGAGGGCAGGTGTCTGAGTTATGCGGAGGTGAACGCGCGGGCGAATCAGCTGGCGCGGTTGCTGACCGGACAAGGGGTGGGGGCGGAGGACCGGGTCGCGGTGATGATGGAGCGCTCGGTCGACCTAGTGGTCGCGCTCCTGGCGGTGCTGAAGACGGGTGCCGCCTACCTGCCGATCGATCCTGCCTACCCCGGCGAACGCATCACCTACATTCTCGCCGATGCCAAGCCCGCGATCGTCCTCACGACTCGCGAGGCCGCCCCTGCGGTCCCCGAGGAGTCCGACATCCCGCTGTTGGTCCCGGACGATCCCTCGACGGCCGCCGTGCTGGAAGGCGAGGACACGGCGGACATGACGGATGCCGAGCGGGTACGGCCCCTACTACCCGAACATCCGGCATATGTGATCTACACCTCCGGCTCGACGGGACGGCCCAAGGGCGTGGCGGTTGCCCAGCGTGGTGTCGTTAACCGCCTGGCCTGGGCGCAGAGCGCGTACCCCCTGGAGCTTGGGGATCGGGTGTTGCAGAAGACGCCGTTCGGTTTCGACGTGTCGGTGTGGGAGTTCTTCTGGCCGCTGCTGCAAGGCGCCACTCTGGTCGTGGCCCGGCCTGGCGGGCACCAGGATCCCGCTTACCTCGTGCAGCTGATCCAGCGTGAGCACATCACTCTCCTCCACTTCGTCCCGTCCATGCTCCAGACCTTCCTCCGCGAGCCCGCCGCAGCGAACTGCACCGGCCTGCGCGCGGTGCTGTGCTCGGGCGAGGCCCTGCCCGCCGACCTGTGCGACCGCTTCCACGCGGTGCTGGATGTGCCTCTGCACAACCTGTACGGGCCCACCGAGGCCTCCATCGACGTCACCGCCTGGCCCTGCACCCCCGGCACTGCCGGCCCCAGTGTCCCCATCGGCCGCCCCGTGGCCAACACCCGGGTCTTCGTCCTGGACGCCGCACTGCAACCGGTACCGGTGGGAGTACCCGCAGAGCTCTACCTGGCCGGCACCCAACTCGCCCGCGGCTACCTGAACCAACCCGCCCTCACCGCCGAACGCTTCATCGCTTGCCCCTTCGGCACGGGTGAGCGCATGTACCGCACCGGGGACATCGTGCGCTGGAACAACGACGGCACCCTCGTCTACCTCGGCCGCACCGACGACCAGGTCAAAATCCGCGGCTTCCGCATCGAACTCGGCGAAATCGAGGCCGCCCTCCTGTCCCATGACACCATCGCGCAGGCCGCAGTCACCGTCCGCGAAGACAGCCCGGGGGGCAAGCGCCTGGTGGCCTATGTCGTGCCGTCCGGTGACAGTGGCCTTTACGAAAGGTCGGTGGTCCTTGGGACTCTGCGGAGGTCTCTGGCCACGCGCTTGCCGGAGTACATGGTGCCGTCGGCGGTGGTGGTACTGGAGGAGTTGCCGTTGACAGTGAACGGCAAACTCGACCGCAAAGCCCTACCCGCACCCGACTACGGGGGATCTTCAGAGCGGGGGCCAAGGACGCCTCGTGAGGAAATACTCTGCGCGGCCTTCGCGGAGGTGCTGGGTCTACCCCGGGTGGGTATCGATGACAACTTCTTCGAGCTGGGTGGGCATTCGCTGCTGTCAGTGCGGCTGGCCAGTCGTGTTCAGGCCGCGCTGGGTGTGGAACTGACGCTTCGGACCCTGTTTGAGGCACCGACGGTGGCCAGACTCGCCGAGTGGCTCGACTCGGATTCCCGCGATGGCTCGTCGATGGGACTGTGGGATGTCCTGCTTCCGCTCAGGGCGCAGGGTAGCGGCCGTCCCTTGTTCTGTATCCATCCGGGTGAGGGGATGAGCTGGCTGTATGCCCGACTGATGCGGGAGCTGGGCGCTGGCGTTCCGATATACGGGCTTCAGGCCCGTGGGCTCGCCCGCCCCGAGGCGCTCCCGCGGAGTGTGGAGGAGATGGCGGCGGATTACCTGCATGAGATCCGGACCGTCCAGCCGCACGGGCCGTACCGCCTGCTGGGGTGGTCCTTCGGCGGCCTCGTCGCTCATACCATCGCCACCCGGCTCCAGGCCCAGGGCGAGCAAGTCGATCTCCTAGCGATACTCGACGCCTATCCACCCACATCTGCGGAGGGAACCGCGGTCGACAACGCCGAGGATCTTGAGCGCAAGGTACTCGCAGGGCTGCTTGAGGATCTCGGGTACGACGCCGTGAAGGTGGGGGGCGGGCAGCTGTCCAGGCCCACGGTCGCGCAGTTCCTCCAGCGCCAGGACGTCGGGCTTGCCCTGATCGAGGAGCGCCATCTCGACGCCATCCTAGCCGTCTCGCTGAACAACGCCCGGCTGCCGCACTGTTTCACTCCTGGCGGCTATCGGGGGGATGTGTTGTTCTTCAACGCGGCACTCGACACCGGTGTTATGGCTTCCCGCACTCCCAGCGAGTGGGGGCCGTATGTGGAGGGGTGGATCGACAGCCATGATATTCCGTGTGCGCACACTGCGATGTTCGAGGACGGTCCGGTCGCTTTGATCGGGCGGATCCTTGCCCACGAGCTCGACGATTTGGCGAGGAATCGACCTCAGTCTCAGGAAGGAGCAGAATAGATGGCAAATCCCTTTGAGGACCCGAGCGGTATCTATATGGTGCTGGCGAATGATGAGGGCCAGTACTCGCTGTGGCCGGCGTTCATCGACGTGCCGGCTGGCTGGAGTGTGGCTCATGAGGCGGATGCCCGCCAGGCCTGCCTCGACTACATCGAGACCCACTGGGCCGACATGCGCCCAAAAAGCCTTATCAAGGCTATGAAAGCTGCAGAGAACCGAACGTCCTGACCGTCAGCCAATACGCCAACCACAATTTATCGGCGGTTGTGAGTCGCTGACCATCTGGTCGGTTCACCCGTTACGCCCCTCATGGTGGCGGCTGGGGGCTTCGCGTGTCGCTGCACTCGGTTTCCATGGCAAATTAGGAGGATCCTGGGTAGTACCCAGAAGGAGCGGTGCTGAATTCTGACGGTGCGTGATCGCGGCTGGCCATCCCGAAAGGTGAGCCATCAGACGCCCTCGCCCGGGGGCACCCGACGGAATACCCCCGGAAGCGGGTCTTGCCCATGCGACATCTTCTCACCGACCGCAACATACGCCTCTACCTCGCCGGACAGTGTCTGTCCGTACTTGGCGACTTCGCCCTGTGGCTGGCCGTTGCGATCTGGGTCAAGATGCTCACCAGCAGCGCCTCCGCCGCTGGCCTGTGCATCCTTATGCTCTCCCTCGGTTCACTGGCCAGCCCGCTCACCGGCGCCCTCGTCGACCGCACACGCCGCCGCCCGCTGCTCATCATCGTCAATACCACCACTGCCGTGCTCGTCCTGACCCTGCTGCTGGTCCACCGGCCCAGTCAGGTCTGGCTCATCGACACGGTCATGTTCGGCTACGGCATCTCCGGCGCCATCCTGACCCCGGCCCAAGCCGCCCTGCTCCAAGCCATAGTTCCAGAAGAACTCCTGGGCGCGGCCAACAGCATGTTGCAGACCATGCAATGGGGGATGCGAGTAATCACTCCACTCCTTGGCGCAGGTCTTCTGGCCGGGTTCGGACCTGTACCGGTAATCATTGGCGACGCGACCAGCTTCGTAGTGGCCGGCACCACACTCGTGGCTCTACGCACCTGCGAAGACCTCCCCACGCCGTCCAGCGGGCACCAGCTTGCCGAAGCCGCCGCTGGCGCCCGGCATATCCTCCAAACACCCGCCCTGCGCCAGTGCACCGCTGCCGCCGCGCTCGCCATGGGGGCATTCGGCCTCGCCGAACCCACCATCTTCGCTGTCGTCAGCCAAGGACTGCACCGCCCTGATGCCTTCCTGGGCGTCCTGGTCTCATTCCAAGGAGCCGGTTCCATCGCCGCCGGCGCCAACGCGGCCCACCTGCTACGCCGCCTGAACGAAACGCGCCTCACCACCGCCGGGCTCGCATGCGCCGCCGTCGGGTTCCTCCTCGAGGCCGTCCCATCCATACCAGCCGCGCTCACCGGCTGCGCGTTCATCGGGGCCAGCCTGCCCTGGATCACGGTAGGCATCACTACCCTCTTCCAACGGCGCACTCCGCCTCACCTGATGGGCCGCACCACTGCAGCGCTCAATCTGGCGCTCTCCCTGCCCGACACCACCGCGGTCGCACTCGCCGCCGCCCTCATCACCGCGCTCGACTTCCGGATCCTTCTCCTCATCATCGCGGCCTTGGTCACACTCGCAGCCGCCTACCTTTCCACCCGAGGCGTGAACCATCACCTGACACACGCCCCCTGCCAGTAACCGTTCCTGATCAGTGATCAGGAGTTTCTTGGACCAACGGTTCATCACTGCGTGCGTCCCGAACGGTTTTGGGTGCGCTGGTCGCCCGCGTTCTTGTCGTCTCTGTTCCGACGTGGGCTTGCTCCGGTTTGACGCAGCCGCCCGGCCGGACCCGCGGGGCTCTCCGGGCCATGGGGTGTGGGCGTACGTGGGGGCGGGTGCCGGTGGGGCACGGCATGTCGGTTCGGGCCGTCTTGGATGTGTCGCTACTAGGATCGGCTGTCTGTGCAGGATGAGCGTACTGAGAGGCCGCCATGACGACTCGGCTCAGCTCGATGTGTCCGATGTCGCCCGTGGACGCCTGGACGCCTCACGCCAGGGCCATGCGTGCTTCACCTCCGACCTGTCGGTCAACGAGTTCGTGTTGCTGGGCGATGCGGGCTTCGAGCCGCCGCGCCTCACGCTCCGCAGCCCCCAGGGGACGCCCTGTGACTGCACCCATACGTCCGGCTTAGCAGAAACTGGCGAAGCGTCAAGAGACTGCATAAAGATCAGTATGCGTCTCGGAACGTTTCCCGATGTGCCAGGGGGTGCATCATGGATGAAGTGGAACTCCAGGTCATCGGTGAAGGGCTGAATGGAATGCCAAAAAATGGCCAGAGTGCCGCGGAACAGATCTTAAGGCGATTCCAATCGACACGAACCGCGGGGAGTTTAGTTAATCCGGGCTCGCCGGAAGAGGAAGCTAAAACGATCCACTATGGTGCGCTTGTCGCCAAGGGTGTGACTGACTACTGCAAAGAAAACAAAATTCCGGCAAAATTTAAATATGAGAGATTGAAGGAGATTGATCATGCCTTATTTGATGAGAGCTCAGGCGAGATCGATTCTCTCGAGAAGCTAGGGGGGCGGCTGCAGGGACCCGGGCAGATCAAAGCGCTGAAGGAGTGCGAGCTGCCCGGTGGCAAGGGTAATCTTGGCGTCGAGGACGCAAGGTCACTCCTGGGTCAATATATGTCAATCAAGGGAGAGATGGACAGTAGTTCGGATATATCCACCATTAAAGCCGTCGAGAAGATTTTCGACATCAATGACCTTTCGCAAAAGGTGACTGCATATCTGAAAATTGCCGCCCGGGAAGCAAGGAAGGAAGAGGCTGTTGGGGTGGTGGATCGTTATGTTGCAAGCTTTGGCATTGGGCATAAGCTCACCAAGCTATTCGAGAAGGGTCCTGATGGTGCTCATATTTTAAAGGAAGCCGAGAGGGGCGGATCTGGGGCTTAGGCGAACTAGCGCTATTGACGCTGAGATGGAAGCGGAAAGCCGAGGCCGAAGCCCGCCGGGCTGCCGCACCGGCTCAGTCTGCCGACCGCGAAGCGCCCACCGCGCGCACCGCCTTGGACCAGGACCGGCTCGCGCACCTGCCACCTGTAGAGCACGCACACTCCGAAGTATCAGCAGGGGGCCTCAACGAGCGGGGGCTCGAGCAACTCGCATTCCCACAGAGCGTTGCCGCACTCGGTACAGTCGGCGCCTGCCCCCAAGCACCGGTAGGCACATCGCAGCAGTGGACGTCCCCGCAGAAGTCAGAGATTCTCAGGCAGGAACATAAAACGATGCTGCGCCAGACCAGCCACTGATTCCCAATCGGATTTGTCAGGGCGAGGGTGACGCTTGGTGGGCAGGTTATGTGGGACTTGCCGGCGCATGCGCCGCTGATACGTCCGGAGTCCTTGGGCACCGATCTGTTCGTCGAGGTCCATCACCGCTCTGGCCAGGGCGTGGGCCATGGCGGCGGCGGTCCTCCCGCCCGGGATCACCGTGGGTGGGGTCGATGTCGATGAACGCGACCTGGTCGGAGCCTGGAAGCAGCGGCGTCGAGCGGGCCAGGCTGGCGAGGAAGGCACGGGGCACCCGGTGGAGTTGGCGGTCGTGCCCGTGGGTGAACGAGCGCAGGAACGTGCCCAGGGTCGAGGGCGCGCGCACGCCGCTGAAGAGCCTGTCCATCGCGCCGTGCCGCAGCCGGTCCACATCGTCAATGCTGTCCGCGCCCACACACGTAGCCGCTACCAGTGTCATCGCCTTCGCGCCCGGGTTGGCGCCGCCGCCGTTGTCGGCCCCGTCGATGCGCAGTCTCTGCGCGACCATCCCCGGCAGGCCGGCCCGCTCGGCCAAGCGGACCAGCCCAGCATCCGCGACCAGGTTCGACTCGTCGAAGGCAGCGCGGACCGCCACGACGGCATGGGAAGAATTGCAGCTCGCGGATGTTCTCTCGCTCTGTGGACTTGGAACCGTAGGAAGTCCCATCACCCAGGTCAGAGGGCATCCGCGCCCTCATGTCCAGGCCCTGGACCAGCTATTGATCGGTGGATCCGGGCTCAGGCTCCGCACCCCGCGATTACTCACGACGCACGCCGAGGCGGGAACGGGCCCTGCGCAACCGTTCGGGACGCGCGCAGTGACGAACCATGAGTCCAAGCCCCACTCCTGCTCACTGATCAGGAACGGTGTACGTGGAGGTGGAGAGGCGGGTGCCGGTGGGGCACGGCATGTCGGTTCGGGCCGTCTTGGATGTGTCGCTACTAGGATCGGCTGTCTGTGCAGGATGAGCGTACTGAGAGGCCGCCATGACGACTCCGCCCCAGCTCGATGTGTCCGATGTCGCCCGTGGACGCCTGGACGCCTCACGCCAGGGCCGTGCGTGCTTCACCTCCGACCTGTCGGTCAACGAGTTCGTGTTGCTGGGCGATGCGGGCTTCGAGCCGCTGGGCATGGTGCTCGGCAGCAGCGTCTACCACGTGGGGCTGCAGGGCGCGGGCTGGAAGGTCAGCCAGGAGCTCGTCACCCAGACCCAGGCCATGTACAACGTCCGCGAGCTGGCGATGGGCCGGATGGAGGCGGAGGCGGCGCAGCTCGGCGCGGACGGCGTCGTCGGCGTGGTGCTTCGGCCGATGAACTACGCCTTCTTCAGCGACGTCATCGAGTTCACCGCGGTCGGCACCGCCGTGCGCGCGAGCGACGGGAAGGACTACCGGTCCCCGAACGGCAAGCCGTTCACCACCGCGCTTTCGGGTCAGGACTTCTGGACGCTGTGGCAGCACGGCTGGCTGCCGCGCCGGCTGGTGCTCGGCAACTGCGTCTACCACGTCGCCCACCAGTCGCTGCGCCAGATGCTCTCGCAGGCCGGGCAGAACAGGGAGCTGGCGCAGTTCACCCAGGCGCTGTACGACGCACGGGAGCTGGCGATGGCCAGGATGCAGGACGAAAGCCGGCAGCTGAGCGCGGACGGGATCGTGGGCACCACCGTGGACGACCACCGCTTCTGGGGCGAGCACGCGGTCGAGTTCGCCGCCGTGGGCACGGCCGTCAGCCGCATCCACCCGGACGCGGTGCCGGTCAGGCCCGGCATCACCCTGCCGCTCAGCGGCTGAGCGGCCGCGGCCACCGGGCGGCCGTGCCCGTGATGCCCTCGCCCGGGGCGGGCCGGCGGCGCCAGGAAGAGGAGCTGAGCGGTGCGGTGCCAGCGTCTCTGATCAGCTTAATGATCCTGTGTCAGTGGTGTCTGGTTTGAGGATGTGTTCCCACCGTGGGGCGGTAGCGTGAGCGTGCAGGTGGAATCCTGCGCCCAGTGCTGCTCCTCGCGGTCTGTGCCGGTTGGTGGGTGTGCTGATCGTCGTCACGCCCTGGTACCGGTCGGCTGCGGGGCGGCGGGGTCCGGTCCGTGTGAGCGTGTCCCTCCCGACGCTGGCCGGCACCACCGTTGGGTCGTGCTGGGGAGGGTGTCCGGCGTCGGACGGGCGTCGGACGGGCGTCGGACGGGTGGGCTTGTGCTGGGTGGGTCTGGTCTTGGACCGGTCCCACCCGGTCTTGGGCGTGGGTGTGATGACCGCGCCTGTTTCGAGTTTGTCCACGACCGTGCGAATGGCCATGGCCCCGCTGGTGCGGTTGGTAACGGCTTTGCTCTGGTGGGTGAGGCCGCGTGCGGCGATGCGCTTCCAGGCCCCTTGGTCGCGGTCGCCCTGCCAGCCGCACGATGGGCGCAGGGCCCATTTCCAGCCCGCGGTGGTGGGCCGGTCGGGGGCTTTGCGGTGCCGCAGCGGGGTGAGGCACCGGGGGCAGTGCTTGGAGGTGTCGCGGGCCGGGACGGTGACCACGGCGATACCCACCTCGGCTGCCACGTGTCGCATACAGTCCACGATCTGTCCGCGTACCTGTTGGGACATGCGCGTGTTGATGGTGCGGCCCATGCCCTTGGCCTCCAAGGAGCGGAGCTCTTCGACATAGATGACGCTCGCCCGGGCGGCGATAACCTGGTCCAGCGGGCAGCGGACCAGGCAAGCGCGTTGTTGAGGTTCGAGCGTCGCTCAGACACCGCGCGGACCTCGTCTCGCAGGAGAGTGCTCCTGGTTTCCAAGGGCACGTCAGGAGCGGTGCGTCCGTTGATGAGCCGTTGGTACCGGTCGACTTTGGCATGCAGGCGCTCACACTGTCGGCGCAGGCGGTGCTGCTTGGCCAGGACACCGGCAGCGCGGAACTGGGCACCGGAGCCGAGTGCGGTGATGCGGCCGTCGTCGTGCAGGCGCACCGCGCCCACGAACAGCAGGGTCCCCAGTCCCCAGTGCCCAGTCCACGCCGAGCGCGAGGGTGTGCCCGGTGCGGGCGCTCTTGGCAATGGCGTGGGCGTAGGCGAGATCGGCGCGCACCTGGGTGCCGATCATCCGCAGGGTCGGCAGGGTGCAGCACCGCGCCGGCGGGTATCGTCGGGGCGAGCATGATCGGGCAGGCGACCCATCTCCAGTCCTGGTAGGACCGAGGATCAGGCCGGGTGGGGAGCTGGAGGCGCAGCAGCGCGCGGCCCGGCTCGTCGTCGGCGCGTTCGATCGTGGCCTGTTGCCCGTCACAGGCCGACAGCAGCAGCATCTTGGCCACGCGTGGCGCGCTCTCCAGCTCGAACACATCGACCGGCAAGCGGCCGTGCTTCGTGACGAACGTAGCAATCTGCCGCGTGCGGCCCTTGATCACACTGGACGGCAGATGCTGCCCACCGGGCACCGCCGCACGAACCGCCTCCCAGTCCCCGCCAGTGCGCCTGGCCCAATCGGCGGGCCACGCCGCGAGCACCCCGCCGGCAAGGTCGCAACGCCACTTCGCCGAGCCAGAGCACGCCCGGCCTGCTCCTGGGCCATGCGAACGATCCGGTCGTTGACGCGGATGCCCTCGGGCGGCGCGGTGGTCCAGCCCAGGCGGCGCAGCGCCATCCAGGCGTTCGCGGGAACGCTTCCTGCCCCCGCCGTCCAGGCCGGATGCGAGGACGTCCACGTCGTCCGTGTTCCAGTGGTCGGCCAGCAGGGCAGTGACCATTGCGGACACCAGGTCAGCAGCCCATCCGACCCGCTGCGCCAGCTCTGGCGTGGTGAGGAGTTCTGCGGGTCCCATGATGATGGCGGAGAACTTCTCCGCGACTTCCGCCGTCTGCAGGCGCTGCTGCTGCCCTTGTGCCAGGAACGAGCGGTACTCCGGGCCGAAGAACTGGTAGCGCAGGGCGGCCTCCAGGATGCTGCTCACCTCCGAGGGTTCCTGCGGAGCCCGGGCCCGGGTTCTCGCCCCCGTTTGCCCGGCTCCAGCCGGCCGCCAGCCCGAACCTGCAGGAGCCGGCTGGTCGTGGCCGCCGTGATGTTCGGCGCTTGCTGCAGATGTTGGAGCGGACGTGGGTGTGGCCCCCGCTTGGCGGGGGCCACACCGTGGTGTTGCTTGTGGTTAGAGGAGGTGGGCGTGGGCGGTGCTGGCGGTGTGGTTGGTGTCGCCGGTGTAGGTGGCGGTGTAGGTGAGTCCGAGGTGGAAGAGGAGGTTG
>NZ_JARZAG010000039.1 GCF_029892155.1 Kitasatospora sp. GAS204B
TCCGAGAACCGATCAACCCCCGACGACTTCAACTGACCCGGCCTTGGCATACCCCACCCAACGACCAGAACCCACCAAAGTCACCGGTATTGCCCCTAGGGCTGGTCGCCGGCTGGTTGTGGGGTGGCGGTGCTGGGCTCCGTCAGTCCGGCCCGTCCGGCCCGGCCGGCCCGGTCGCCGCGTGCCGGATCGGCCAGTGACGGCGCAGTGCGTCCAGTGCGGCGGTGATCGCCGGGCGGCGGGAGGCCTGGCTGCGCCAGAGCGTGAAGACGCGGCGGGTCGGCTCCGGCAGCACCGGCCGGGCGACCACACCGGGCGGCAGTTCACCGCGGCCGAGCCGGGGGACCAGGCCGACCCCGAGGCCCGCCGCGATCAGCGCGATCTGGGTCTCGAACTCACCGACCTGGTAGAGCACATCGGGCTCCTCGCCGACCTCGCGCATGGTGTTCACCAGCCAGTCGTGGCAGATGTTCCCCGGCGGGACGCTGGTCCAGCGCTGCCCGCGCAGCTCGGCCACCGGGACCACGGGGAGTGCCGCCAGCGGGTGCTCCGCGCGCAGCACCAGGTCGACCGGGTCCAGGCCCAGGCTCAGCCGGGACAGGCCGTCGGGCACCGGCACCGGCACCGAGGCCCAGTCCTGCACCAGTCCCAGGTCCACCTCGCCGCGCGCCACCAGTTCGGTGGCCAGGTACGGGTCGGTCTCCAGGACCCGGACCTCCAGCTCCGGGCAGGTCCGCCGCAGTTCGGCCAGCGCCCCGGGGAGCAGGCCGCGCGCCCCGGTGGCGAAGGCGGCCACCCGCAACTGGCCGACCGCCTGGCCGCGCTGGTGCTCCAGCGTCACCTCGGCCTGCTCGACCAGCGCGAGCACCCGCTGCGCGGTGGCGGCCAACTCCCGTGCCGCGTCGGTCAGCACCACGCCGCGGCCCTGCCGCTCCAGCAGCACCGTGCGGGTCTCCCGCTCCAGCTTGGAGATCTGCTGCGAGATCGCCGAGGAGGTGAAGCCGAGCGAGGCGGCGGCCTTGCCCACCGAGCCGTGCACCGCGACCGCGTGCAGCGCGCGCAGCCGTCCCAGATCAAGCATGGTCCGATTATGGGCCACTGGTTAGCAGCGGTGAACAGTGGGGTTCAGCATTCTTCGCTGGTGCTGAACGGTGTGCTCGGGACATCCTCGGGACATGCCAGCCGAACCGCGTCCTGCGGGCACCACCGGTGCCATGAGTCCTCGTCACATCGCCCTGGCCGTACTGGTCACCGCCGTCTGGGGTGTGAACTTCGTGCTGATCGACGTCGGCCTGAAGAACTTCCCGCCGCTGCTCTTCTGCGCGCTGCGGTTCGCCGTGGTGGCCGTGCCAGCGGTCTTCTTCGTCGGGCCGCCCAAGGTGGCCTGGCGCTGGGTCCTCGCGGTCGGCTTCGTGCTCGGGGTGCTGAAGTTCGGCTCGCTCTTCCTCGGCATGCACGCCGGGATGCCGGCCGGGCTCTCCTCGCTGGTGCTGCAGGGCCAGGCCGTCTGCACCGCGCTCTTCGCGGCGGGGATGCTGCGCGAGCGTCCGGGCCCGCAGCGGATCGCCGGGCTGGCGCTGGCGACCGCGGGCATCGCGCTCGCCGCCCTGGACAACGGGTCCGGCGGGCCGGCCAAGGCCTTCGCACTGGTCATCGCGGCCGCCGTGTTCTGGGGGCTGTCCAACGTGCTGACCCGCAAGGCGGCGCCGCCGGACCTGCTGCGCTGGATGGTCTGGGTGAGCGCGGTGCCGCCGCTGCCGCTGCTCGTCCTGTCGCTGCTGGTCGAGGGCCCGCGTGCCGATCTGCACGCGCTGGTCTCGATCACCCCGGTGGGGCTGGGCGCGGTCGGCTACGTGGGGCTGCTCTCCACCCTGTTCGGCTTCGGCGCCTGGGGTTTCCTGCTGCGCGAGTACGACGCGAGCGCGGTCGCCCCGTACTCGCTGCTGGTCCCGGTCTTCGGGATGACCTCGGCCTGGCTGCTGCTCGGCGAGGCGATCACCCCGCTGGCAGGTGGCGCGGCGCTGCTGGTGATCGCCGGGATCGGGCTCAGCGCGGTGCGGCCCGAGTACCTGGACCGGGTGCGCCGTCGTCTGCGCCCGACCCGCGGGGCCGGGGCCGCTAGCGGACCGTCGACTGCCCGTGCGCCGCTTCCGCGGCCCTGAGGACGCGCAGCATCACCGCGACGTCCGCCGGGTCGGTGCTGCGGAAGTACTCCTCGGCGACCTCCTGGCGGACCTGCGCGAACCGCTCCACCGCCGCCCGGCCGGCGGCGGTCAGCACCAGGCCGACCGAGCGCCGGTCCACCGGATCGGGCACCCGCTGCACCAGCGCGCCCTGCTCCAGCGCGTCCACCACGGTGGTGGCCGAGCGCGGGGCCACGTTCAGCCGGTCGGCCAGCTCGCTCAGCCGCATCGCCCGCCCGGGCGTCTCGCGCCGCTCGGCGTGCGCGAGCACCCGCAGCGCGCGGCCCTGGCCGGGCGTCAGACCGTAGGGCTCGAGGCGGTCCATGGTGCGGTGCCGGATCCGCTTCATCGCCCTGGTCAGCTCGTCGGCCAGCTCGGCCGCCCCGTCGGGCGCCCCGGCGCCGAGGGTGGAGGGTTCGGTGGGCGAGCTGGTCATGCGGGGGCTCCTCGGCGGGGGAAGTGGGCCCAGGGTAGCGTCCGGGGCGGGTAGCGAGCCAGCCACATGATGAGCCAGGCTCAGTATTGCCGGTCGGTCAACGGCAGCCACCTGGCCAGCGCCCAGAGCACCAGGGCGGACAGGCACCAGCCGGCCAGCACGTCCAGGAACCAGTGGTAGGTGCACCAGACCAGCCCGAGCCCGACCGCCAGCCCGAGCAGCGCCATCGCCGCGTACAGCGGGCGCCGTCCGGCCCGGGGCAGGGTGCGGCCGATCAGCAGGCCCCCGACCCCGTAGCCGACGCAGGCCGTGGTGGTGTGCCCGGACGGGTACCAGCCCCAGGAGCCCGGCGCGACGGGCTGGCCGAGCGGGCCGCCGCGCGCGAAGTACGCCTTCGCCGGTACCACCAGCAGCGGGATCAGCAGTGCCGCGAGCGGGGCCAGCAGCAGTGGCAGCCACCAGCGCCGAATCCCGGCCCGCCGGGCTCGCCAGGCGGCCAGCGCGCCGGCGCCGAGCAGCACCGGAATCGCCGGGACCGTGCTGCCGAGGTCCGAGAAGAGCTGGCCGAGCCAGTTGAGCAGGCCGCTGTGCAGGGCGTCGTGCGACTGCCCGACCCAGTGGCGCACCCAGCGGTCCAGGCCGAGCAGCGGCCCGCCGACCGCGACCTGCCAGGAGACCAGGGCCAGCACCAGGGCGAGCGGCAGCGGCGTCAGCGGGCTGTCGCGCAGGCTCGCCAGCGGGTGGGTCAGGACATGCAGGAGCCGCCCCGGAGCGGGGGGGAGAGCTCCGGGGCGGCCTGGGTGATCGCCGCTCCGCGCGCCCCGGGGGGTGTGGGCCGGACGGCCGGTCGATCGGTCCTGTGGCGGCGCCGTTGGGGGCGCCTGGTTGTCCTCGCGGATCGGCTGGCCGACCGCTGGTTGAGGCTCGCTGTCCATCTGCCATGACATTACGTCAAGCGGATTCCCGGCGGGCCGGGCCTGCCAGGGTTCGCACAGCATCTTCACCTGATGTGGTGCAACCTCCACGGCCGGTGAAGCGTCGCCGACCGAACCCACGGTGCGCCCGGTCCAGGATCGGACCGGGCGCACCGTGAGCGAGAGTTGACGCGTCGTCAGTCAGATGATCCGACGGATGCGCGCGGGGCTGAGCGTGGGGCTGAGCGGCCCCTTGGCGGTCGGCCTCAGACGCCGGCGGTCGCACCCTGCAGCGTGAAGGCGCCCTCGATGATGTCCAGGCCCTCGGTCAGCAGGTGCTCCGGGATCACCAGCGGCGGCAGGAAGCGCAGCACGTTGCCGTAGGTGCCGGCGGTCAGCACCACCAGGCCCTCGGCGTGGCAGGCCTTCGCCACCGCGGCGGTGACCTCCGGGTTCGGCTCCTTGGAGCCCGGCTTGACCAGCTCGATGGCGATCATGGCACCGCGCCCGCGGACCTCGCCGATCACGTCGAACTTCTCCTGCATCACCCGCAGGCGACCCAGCATCACCTCGCCGATCCGCTGCGCCTTGGCGTTCAGGTCCAGCGTCTTCATGGTCTCGATCGAGCCCAGCGCGGCGGCGCAGGCCACCGGGTTGCCGCCGTAGGTGCCGCCCAGGCCGCCGGCGTGCGCGGCGTCCATGATCTCGGCGCGACCGGTCACGGCGGCCAGCGGCAGACCGCCTGCGATGCCCTTGGCGGTGGTGATCAGGTCCGGGACGATGCCCTCGTCGTCACAGGCGAACCACTGGCCGGTGCGGCAGAAGCCGGTCTGGATCTCGTCCGCGACGAAGACGATGCCGTTGGCCTTCGCGTACTCGACGATGGCCGGCAGGAAGCCCTTGGCCGGCTCGATGAAGCCGCCCTCGCCCTGGATCGGCTCGATGATGATCGCCGCGACGTTCTCGGCGCCGATCTGCTTGTTGATCATGTCGATCGCCTGCGCGGCGGCCTCGGCGGCGCAGTTCTCCGCACCGGTCAGCCAGCGGTACGGGTAGGCGACCGGCACCCGGTAGATCTCCGGCGCGAACGGGCCGAAGCCCTGCTTGTACGGCATGTTCTTCGCCGTCAGACCCATGGTCAGGTTGGTCCGGCCGTGGTAGCCGTGGTCGAAGACCACGACGGCGGTGCGCTTGGTGTACGCGCGGGCGATCTTGACCGCGTTCTCCACCGCCTCGGCACCCGAGTTGAACAGCGCGGTGCGCTTGTCGTGGTCGCCGGGGGTGAGCTCGTTCAGCTGCTCGGCGACGGCGACGTAGCCCTCGTACGGGGTCACCATGAAGCAGGTGTGGGTGAACGCGGCCAGCTGCTCGCTCGCCTTGGCGACCACGGCCTCGGCGCTGTTGCCTACGTTGACCACGGCGATGCCGGAGCCGAAGTCGATCAGGCTGTTGCCGTCCACGTCCTCCAGCACCCCACCGCCGGCGCGCGACACGTACACGGGCAGGGTGGTCCCGACGCCCGCCGCCACCGCGCCCAGCTTGCGGGCCTGCAGCTCCTGCGACTTCGGGCCGGGGATCGCGGTGACCAGGCGGCGCTCCTGCGGGAGCAGCGGTGCGGCGCTCATAGGGTTATCTCCAGTCGGCTCGGCTTGTTCTGGTTCTTCATGGTTGCGCTGACGCGTCTTTCGGTCTTCGCAGGCTACGGCCGCCGCCCCGGCCCCGGCATGCGCCGGTCGGGCGCACTGCGCCGTCCGACTTGTCCTGCCCGGCCACCACCACCCACCCGGCGGACGACCACCGGCCCCGGCCGCCCCCTCCACTACATTGAGCGCGGGGTGTCGCCCGCCGGGCGGCATGGGTAACACTCAGCCGGGCAGGTCGGGGCAAGGGAGCGGGGCCGCAATGGGACTGGACGGCGGACAGGGCGGGCGGACGGAGCTGGTGCCGGACCCTGCGGCGGCCGCCGGCCAGATGCCGGCCCAACTGCCACGCGCCACGGGAACGGACCCGGGGTTCGCGCTGGCCGACTGGGTCGCCCGGAGCAGGCCGGCGGCTGAGGTCGGGATCTATCGGCTGGGGTACCGGCCGGTCGACGGGGCGACGACCGAGGACGCGACGGTACCCGCCTGGCCGTTGCTGGTCCGCGCCCTGCTGAATCTGTTCGCGGCCGGACTGACCTACAAGTACGGCACTCTGCTGGTGCTCTATGCGGTGAAGCTGACCATCTGGCCGCCGAACCCGACGGATGCTCAGATCGTCTTCGCTGAATATCTGACCCGCGGCGTCGTGGTGGCCTTCTCGATCGCGCTGTTCGGCCGGATGGGGCGCTGGAAGGAGGTGTACCGCCGCTACCTGACGCCCGCTGCGGTGAAGGACCACATCTCGCTGCTGCGTGCCCGTGCGATCACGACGGAGGACGGCGCACCGGTCGCACCGGCCACCGAGGGGACGACTGCCCTCGACCCCTGGGCCGAGCTGCGCCAGGCCGGCCTCGGTCAGGCGCTCGCCGTGGTGGAGGGGGACACCCGGGCCGGGCGGGTCGGTGATGTCGACTACGTGCGCATCCACCGGGTCTGGCGGGAGGTGCTCGCCGAGCCGGCTCTGGTCGGGGCGTTCGGGGAGCAGGTGGCGGTGCGGGGGGCGGCGGCGTGTGCGCATCCGTCGGAGGCGCGGGATCTGCCGGGGCGGGTGGCGGAACACGATCTGCTGTTGGGACAGGTGCGGTTGGGGACGGCGCAGGAGGTGCCGAAGAATCCGGCGGCGCACCGGGGGGCCGGGTTCGCACTGGACCGGGAGGTGCTGGCGACCTCGCTGCTGGCGGTGGGGCCGGCGGGGACGGGCAAGACGGCGCGGCTGGCCCGGCCGGTGGCGGAGGCGCTCTGCCTGCAGGCGTTGGCGCGGTCGGCGTGCGTGGTGGTGGTGGGGGCGGCCGAGGCCGAGTTGGGGCCGGAGGCGGGGTACGACGTGGTGATCGCGCCGGGTGATCCGGCCTCGGCGTACGGGCTGGACCTGTACGGGGCGGCCGCCGACCAGGACGCGGCGGCGGCCCGGTTGGCGGACGCGCTGCTGCCGGACGAGCTGTCCTCGCGGGCGCAGGGCGCGCGGATGGCGCTGCAGCAGGTGGTCGGGCCGTTCCACGCGGGCTACGGGCGCTACCCGGGGGTGCGGGAGCTGCGGGCGCTGCTCGGCGGGGACGAGGGGAGCTGGGAGCGGCTGGTCGAGCAGTTGCGGGCCAAGGAGGTGCTGGCCCTGCACGAGCCGGACGTGCAGCAGCGGCGCGCCCGGCAGGGGCAGGCGGACGACCCGGGGGTGCTGCTGGCCGACCGGCTGGCGCTGCTGGACCGGCCCGCGTTCGCCGGTTGCTTCGAGCCGGCCGGGCCCGGTGCCAAGCCGGCCTTCGCGATGCGGGCGCTGGAGCATCCGCTGCGGGTGCGGGTGAAGCTGCCCGAGCGCGGGCACCCGGAGGCGGCCCGGATCCTGTCGCGGCTGGTGGCCGGCCAGTTCCTGCAGGCCGCGGTGGCCCGGGAGGACCGTTCGCTGTTCGCGGGGCTGGTGCTGGACGACGCCTCGGCGGCGCTGGACGCGGGGGCCGTGCAGGGGTTGCGCCGGCTGCCGGGGGCGAACGCGGGGGCGGTGCTGCTGCTGCGCAGTCTGGTGGACCTGCCGGAGGCGCTGCGGGTGCCGCTGTTCGGCGCGGTGGGGTGCCGGATGGCCTTCCCGGGGATCGCGCCCTGGGACGGCAAGCTGTTCTCCGAGGCCTGGGGCACGGTGCTGGTGCGCGAGCGGGCGGTGACGCTGGCCCCGGACACCTCGGGTGGCATGCTGCGCAAGGCCGGGCGGCTGGCCCGCAAGGCGCTGTCGGGGACCACGGCGCAGACCGAGAGCGTGACCACCCGGGAGGTGGAGCGGCAGCGCTGGTCGCCCTCCGAGCTGGCGCACGCGCTGCCGGCCGGGCACGCGGTGGTCTCGCTGACCTCGGTGAGCGGTGAGCAGGTGCCGCCGCTGCTGGTGGACCTGCGCAACTGATTCGCGCAACTGCTCGCCGCAATTGAGCGGCGCGGCTGATCGGCGCGGAGCGCGCGGCGATCTGACGGACCGTCGGTGTTCGATCGGCATTCGGTTAGCTACGCTGCGGTGGATTTGGTGCCACGGCTTGTCCGCAGCGTCCATAATGAGAGTCGAACCGCACTCCGCCGCCCGGCCGCAACGAGGCCGTCGGGTCGTCCCACCGAAGGTGCCATGCCCCCCACACTCGCCTCCGTCGTGCGCAACTCCTCGCTCCACCTCACGGTCCTGGCCGGAGCGGACCACTTGGAGCGCCCGGTCCGCTGGGTGCACACCAGCGAGCTGGACGACCCCACGCCCTTCCTCGAAGGCGGCGAGCTGCTGCTCACCACCGGGATCAAGCTGGGCGCCGGGGCCAAGAACCTGCAGGCCTACGTCCACCGGCTGGCCGACGCCGGCGTGGTGGGCCTGGGCCTGGGCGTCGGCCTGTCGCACACCGAGGTGCCGCAGCCCCTGGTGGACGCGGCCGCCCAGCGCGGCCTGCCGCTGCTGCGGGTGCCCGAGCCGACCCCCTTCATCGCGATCAGCAAGGCGGTCTCGGCGGCGCTGGCGGCCGAGCAGTACGAGGCGGTGACCACCAGCTTCGAGGCGCAGGAGGAGCTGACCCGGGCGGCGCTCGGCCAGAACGGCACGGCGGCGGTGGTCCGCCGGCTGGCCGCCCGCCTGGGCGGTTGGGCCGCGCTCTACGACAGTTCGGGCGCGCTCTCGGTGGTGGCGCCCGACTGGGCGGCCCGCCGGGCCGCCCGGCTGGCCTCCGAGGTGGACCGGCTGCGCCGCCGGCCGGCCCCGGCCAGCGCCGCGCTGCAGGGCCGGGCGCCCGGCTTCGACACCGCCGACGAGGACTTCGTGGTGGTCCAGTCGCTGGGTGCCGACCGCCGGGCCCGCGGCTTCCTCGCGGTGGGCACCGAGGACCGGATCAGCCCGACCGAGCGCTACGTGCTGAACGCGGCGGTCGCCCTGCTCACCCTCACCCTTGAGCGTTCGCGCGAGCTGCGGCACGCGGAGGAGCGGATGGGCGCCGCGCTGCTGCGCCTGGTGCTGGCCGGGCAGGTGCCGACGGCCCGGCAGGTCGCCACGGGGCTCTTCGGCGGCCTGCCCGAGGGCACCATACGCGTGCTGGTGGCGGGTGCCGCACCGGGTGCGGAGAAGGCGGAGGGCGAGGCGCCGGTGCACGACCTGACCGAGCTGGCCGAGCGCGCCGAGCAGGCCGGCGGCCGGGCCGGCGAGAAGCTGCTGGTCGCCCGCGAGCCGAGCGGCAAGGACGCCAGGGACGGCAAGGACGGCAAGGACGGTGCGGCGCACCCCGAGCGGCTGGTGCTGCTCGCGGTGGACGGCGGCGCGGTGCACCGGGCTTGCCTGGGCGCGGTCGAGGAGCACGAGGGACTGGCTCTCGGTGTCTCGGCCCCGGCCGCGGTCGAGGAGGCCGGCGGCGCCTACGCACAGGCCGAGCGGGCGCTGGCGGTGGCGCTGCGCGGCGGCCGTCGTTCGGTGGGCCACGAGGAGGTCGGCGCCGGCTCGCTGCTGCCGCTGCTCGGCGAGGAGGCGGTGGCGGCCTTCGCCGAGGGTCTGCTGCGCCCGCTGCGCGACCACGACCGCACCGCCCGCGGCGACCTGGTGGCCTCGCTGCGCGCCTGGCTCTCCCGGCACGGCCAGTGGGACGCCGCGGCCGCCGACCTCGGGGTGCACCGGCACACCCTGCGCTACCGGATGCGCCGGGTCGAGGAGCTGCTCGGCCGCTCGCTGGACGACACCGACGTGCGGATGGAGCTCTGGCTGGCGCTGCGCTCGGGCGAGGAGTAGCCCATCCGGCGATCGGCCGCGCCGAGGCCGGGAGCAACCGGCCATTTTGGCAGGCGAAATGCGGGGCATTGCGCCACCTCGGCCAATCCGGTTCGCCCGGTGGTGCCCCTACCGTTGGCAGGGAACACCACTGCGACGAGAGGGCCGGTACCACCGTGACCACGACCCACGCATTCTGGCTGGCCGGCCGCCAGGAGACCGGCGAGACCAGCTTCGAGGTCCGCCACCCCTTTGACGACAGCCTGGTCGGCACGGTCAGCGTGCCCACCGACGCCCAGGTGGACGAGGCGGTCGACGCCGCCGTCGCCGCCCTGCCGGTCTTCGCCGCCACCCCCGCCCACGTGCGCGCCGCGGCGCTGGACCACGTGGCCCGCCGGCTGGCCGAGCGCGCCGAGGAGATCGCCCGCCTGATCACCGCCGAGAACGGCAAGCCGATCAAGTGGGCCCGCGGTGAGGTGGGCCGCGCCGCCTCGGTCTTCCGCTGGGCGGCCGAGGAGGCCCGCCGGACCAACGGCGAGACCATGCGCCTGGACACCGACCCGGGCGGCACCGGCCGCTTCGCGGTGGTGCGGCGGTTCCCCAAGGGCGTGGTGCTCGGCATCGCCCCGTTCAACTTCCCGCTCAACCTGGTGGCGCACAAGGTCGCCCCGGCGATCGCGGTCGGCGCCCCGATCATCCTCAAGCCGGCCCCGGCCACCCCGCTCTCCGCCCTGCTGCTGGGCGAGCTGCTGGCCGAGACCGAGCTGCCGGCCGGCTCCTGGAGCGTGCTGCCGGTGGCGAACGCCAAGATGCCCGCGCTGGTCCAGGACGACCGGCTGCCGGTGATCTCGTTCACCGGTTCGGACAAGGTCGGCTACCAGATCATGGACTCGGTGCCGCGCAAGCACGTGACCCTGGAGCTCGGCGGCAACGCCGCCGCCGTGGTGCTGGCCGACTGGTCCTCGGAGGCCGACCTGGAGTGGGCCGCCACCCGGATCGCGACGTTCGCCAACTACCAGGGCGGCCAGTCCTGCATCTCGGTGCAGCGGGTGATCGCGGACGCCGCGGTGTACGACGTGCTGGCCGAGAAGGTGCTGGCCAAGGTCGAGGCCCAGGTCACCGGCGACCCGGCGGACGACGCCACCGACGTCGGTCCGCTGGTGGACGAGAACGCCGCCAGGCGGGTCGAGGAGTGGGTGGCGGACGCCGTCGCCAAGGGCGCCAAGGTGCTCACCGGTGGCACCCGGCAGGGCGCGAGCTACGCCCCGACCGTGCTGGCCGAGCTGCCCGCCGACGCGATCCTGGCCACCGCCGAGGCTTTCGGCCCGGTGCTGTCGCTGCACCGGGTCGAGTCCACCGACGAGGCCTTCGCCGCCGTCAACGACTCCGCGTTCGGCCTGCAGGCCGGCGTCTTCACGCACGACGTGCAGACCGCGTTCCGGGCGCACCGCGAGCTGCAGGTCGGCGGTGTGATCATCGGCGACGCGCCGTCCTACCGCGCGGACCAGATGCCGTACGGCGGTGTCAAGGACTCCGGCGTGGGCCGCGAGGGCGTCAAGTACGCGATGGGCGACTTCACCTACGAGAAGGTCCTGGTGCTGACCGGCCTCGATCTCTGACGGAGCGTCACCAGAACCCCCGCCATCGCTGCTCGATGGCGGGGGTTCCTGCTGTCCGGACACCCAGCAAGTTCCAAGATTTCCTTACCCGTTGGTTCCCTTGACCGGTCCTGGTCAGCTGGTTACGCTCGCGGCTGCCCGGCCCCCCACCGGGTACTTCCCCCACGGATCGGCGCCACCCCCACAGGCGCGGCCGCCCTCAGTCATGCCCGCACCACCCCGGCGGGCTCCGGCCGCACCACAGGGCCCCATCGACCACCCCATTCGAAGGGCATCACCTTGCTGCGTTCGATCAAGCACTCCGCCGGCGTGGCCGTCGCGCTCACCGCCGCCGCCCTGCTCGTCGCCGCCCCCGCCGGCGCCCAGGCCCCCGAAACCGCGGGCCACGCGCTGCACACCCGCACCACCGCCGCCACCGCCAGCGGCAACAACCTGGCCTACGGCGGCGGCAACATCGTCACCAACCAGAAGATCTACGTCGTCTACTGGGGTAACCAGTGGGGCACGGGCTCCACCGTCACCAACGACCCCTCCGGCGAGGCCGCGCTCCAGCTCTCCTTCTTCCAGCACGCCTACGGCAGCGGCGACACCTGGTCCAACTCGCAGACCCAGTACTGCCAGGGCGTGGCCGTCGGCACCACCCAGTGCGGCAGCTCCGGCACCCACGTGGGGCACCCGGCGAGCAACCCGGTGGCGGGCACCTGGCTGGACAGCTCGGTCAAGGCCCCCGCCAAGCCCGGCCAGTCGGCGATCGCCGCCGAGGCGGTCAAGGCAGCCGCGCACTTCGGCGTCTCCGGTGACAACGTGCAGATCATCGTGGACGCCGCGCACGGCGTGGTCCCCTCCGGCTTCAAGACCCAGTACTGCGCCTGGCACGACCACACCAGCACCTCCACCGGCGCCGACCTGCCCTACACCAACATGCCGTACGTCTCCGACGCCGGTGCCGGCTGCGGCGCGGGCTTCGTGGCCACCGGCAGCAGTGGGGTGAACAGCGCGACCGAGGGCGTGACGATCGTGGGCGGTCACGAGTACGCCGAGACGCTCACCGACCCGGCGCCCAGCAGCGGCTGGGTGGACAGCACGGGTGCGGAGACCGGTGACAAGTGCGCCTGGGTCTCCAGCGGCCAGGGCGCCTCGTCCATCGCCAGCCTGAACGGCGCGAACTTCGCCGTCCAGTCGCTCTGGAGCAACAACTTCAGCGGCGGCGCCGGCGGCTGCGTCACCTCCTACACCAGCGCCACCAACCAGAACTGACGCTCCGTCAGGGGTGGCCCGCCGTGCGGCGGGCCACCCCGCTTCCCCTGGAGGCAGGCCCCGATGCGACGGACCGTCAGCGCGCTGGCGCTGCTCCCGCTGCTGCTCACCGCCTGCGGCTCACCCGCCCGCCACCCCGCCGCCTGCCAGGCGCCCGGGGACGCGGTGCTGCCGCACACCGCCGGCACCCTGGCCGAGACCGACAGCGGCTCGTTCTGCCTGGCCGCCGGCGCCCAGCTGACGGTCTTCCTGACCGCCTCGGGCAGCGGCCACTGGTCGGCGGTCACCAGCTCCGACCCCACCGTGCTGGCCCCGGCTGCCAACCTGCCGCTGACCGCGCCGCTCGGCGTCACTCCGGCGCTCTTCCACGGGGCGGGCCCCGGCAGCGTGCGCCTCAGCAGCCAGGACGGTGCCGGGCACGCCTGGCAGGTCACCGTGGTCGTCGGCTGAGCGGGCCGGGCGCCCGGCCCGGTGGTGACCGGGTCGGCGGCGGTCCGGCTGTGGCCACCGCTCCCGGCACGCCACAATGGAGCCCATGAACTCGCTCGCCCACCCGCAGCTGCGCTTCACTCCGGCCGTCGACGACCCGTCAGGTCCTCGGGAGCTGGTCATCCTCGGCTCGACCGGCTCGATCGGCACCCAGGCCATCGACATCGTGCTCCGCAACCCGGACCGGTTCCGGGTCGTCGCGCTGTCGGCGGGCGGCGGGCAGGTCGAGCTGCTCGCCGAGCAGGCGTTCCGGCTGGGCGTGCACACGGTGGCGGTGGCCCGCGCCGAGGCCGAGGCGCCGCTGCGCGCCGCACTCGCCGACCGGGCCGCCGGCCGGCCGCTGCCCGCTGTGCTGGCCGGCCCGGAGGCCGCCGCCGAGCTGGCCCAGCTGCCCTGCCACTCGGTGCTCAACGGCATCACCGGCTCGATCGGCCTGGCCCCGACGCTGGCCGCGCTGCGGGCCGGACGGGTGCTGGTGCTGGCGAACAAGGAGTCGCTGATCGTCGGCGGCCCGCTGGTCAAGGCGGTGGCCAAGCCGGGCCAGATCGTGCCGGTGGACTCCGAGCACGCCGCGCTCTTCCAGGCGCTGAGCGCCGGCACCGCGCGCGAGGTGCGCCGCCTGGTGGTCACCGCGAGCGGCGGCCCGTTCCGCGGCCGCGGCCGGGACGAGCTGGCCGGCGTCACCCCGAAGGAGGCGCTGGCCCACCCGACCTGGGCGATGGGCCCGGTGGTGACGATCAACTCGGCGACCCTGGTCAACAAGGGCCTGGAGGTGATCGAGGCGCACCTGCTCTACGACATCCCGTTCGACCGGATCGACGTCGTGGTCCACCCGCAGTCGGTGGTGCACTCGATGGTGGAGTTCACCGACGGCTCGACCCTGGCCCAGGCCAGCCCGCCGGACATGCGGATGCCGATCGCGCTGGGCCTGGGCTGGCCCGACCGGGTGCCGGACGCGGCCCCCGGCTGCGACTGGACCAAGGCCGCCAGCTGGGACTTCTTCCCGCTGGACGACGAGGCCTTCCCGGCCGTCGCGCTCGCCCGCGAGGTGGGTACGCTCGGCGGCACGGCACCGGCCGTCTTCAACGCCGCCAACGAGGAGTGCGTGGACGCCTTCCTGAACGGGCGCCTGGCCTTCACCGGCATCGTCGACACGGTCGCCAAGGTGGTCGCCGAGCACGGGCAGCACGACGGTGGTGGGGCGGCGCGGGGAACTTCTCTGACCGTCGAGGACGTCCTGGATGCGGAGGGTTGGGCCCGGGCCCGGGCCCGCGAGCTGGCGGCGGGCTGACGCCGTGGCCTTACGCGGCACGGCGGCCGGGTGCAGGATGGCGAACGGGAGCGACATGACGGAGGACCAGCGGTGACTGCAGTGATGACGGTGCTCGGCATCGTGGTCTTTTTCGTCGGGTTGCTCGTCTCGATCGCCTGGCACGAGCTCGGCCACCTGTCGACGGCCAAGCTCTTCAAGATCCGGGTGCCGCAGTACATGGTCGGTTTCGGCCCGACCATCTGGTCCCGCAAGAAGGGCGAGACCGAGTACGGCTTCAAGGCGATCCCGTTCGGCGGCTACATCCGGATGATCGGGATGTTCCCGCCGGGCGACGACGGCCGGATCACCAAGCGCAGCAGCTCGCCCTGGCGCTCGATGATCGAGGACGCCCGCGAGGCCTCCTACGAGGAGCTGCTGCCCGGCGACGAGAACCGGCTCTTCTACACCCGCAAGCCCTGGCAGCGGGTCATCGTGATGTTCGCCGGGCCCTTCATGAACCTGATCCTGGCCTTCGGGCTCTTCCTGGTCACCATGATGGGCTTCGGGGTGCCCAAGTCGCTGCCGATCGTCAGCTCGGTCTCGCAGTGCGTGGTCCCGGCCAGCCAGACCAACGACACCTGCGCCAAGGGCGCGACGCCGTCCCCGGCCGCCGCGGCCGGGTTGAAGGCGGGCGACAGCATCGTCTCCTTCGACGGCAACGCGATCCACAACTACCAGCAGCTCTCCAACGACATCCGCGACTCCTACGGCAAGACCGTGCCGATCGTGGTCAAGCGCGGCGGCCAGCAGCTGACCCTGACCGCGCAGATCACCAAGAACCAGCTGGCCAAGCTGGACAAGTACGGCGACCCGATCCCCGGCGCCGCGCCGGTGACGGCCGGCTTCCTCGGGATCAGCCCGACCACCGGCGTGGTCCAGCTCGGCTTCGACGAGAGCCTGAGCAAGATGTCGGACATGGCCGACACCGGCATCCACTCGCTGGTCGCGCTGCCCGGCAAGATCCCCGGGCTCTGGGACTCGGTGGTCAAGGGCACCCCGCGCCAGCCCGACTCCCCGGTCGGCATGGTCGGCGCGGCCCGGGTCGGCGGCGAGGTCTTCGCGCTGCACCTGCCCGCCTCGCAGCGGATCGCCGTCATGGTCAACCTGCTGGCCGGGATCAACCTCTCGCTCTTCCTGTTCAACATGCTGCCGCTGCTGCCGCTGGACGGCGGGCACGTCGCCGGGGCGGTCTGGGAGTCGATCCGGCGGCAGGCCGCCAAGCTCTTCAAGCGTCCGGACCCGGGTCCGTTCGACGTGGCCAAGCTGATGCCGCTGGCGTACGTGGTCGCCAGCATCTTCATCGGCTTCACCCTGCTGGTGCTGATCGCCGACGTGATCAACCCGGTCAAGATCACCTAGCCCACCGCTCAGGGGGCGTGCGTGGGCGCCCTGCGGGGTGCCGTACCGTTGGACGCCGGGTGCGCGATCACCGCACACCCGGCGTCCGTCACCTCTACTCCGGGGAACCCTGCGCACATGACCGCGATCTCGCTCGGTATTCCGTCCCTGCCGCTGAAGCCGCTGGCCAAGCGGCGCCACTCGCGTCAGATCATGGTCGGCAACGTTCCGGTGGGTGGTGACGCGCCGGTCTCGGTGCAGTCGATGACCACCACGCTGACCTCGGATGTGAACGCGACGCTGCAGCAGATCGCGCAGCTGACCGCTTCGGGGTGTCAGATCGTGCGGGTGGCGGTGCCCTCGCAGGACGATGCGGACGCGTTGCCGATCATCGCGAAGAAGTCGCAGATCCCGGTGATCGCGGACATCCACTTCCAGCCGAAGTACGTGTTCGCGGCGATCGACGCGGGGTGCGCGGCGGTGCGGGTGAACCCGGGCAACATCAAGGCGTTCGACGACAAGGTCGGCGAGATCGCGAAGGCGGCCTCGCAGACCGGCACGCCGATCCGGATCGGCGTCAACGCCGGCTCGCTGGACAAGCGCCTGCTGGAGAAGTACGGCAGGGCCACCCCCGAGGCGCTGGTCGAGTCGGCGCTCTGGGAGTGCTCGCTCTTCGAGGAGCACGGCTTCCGGGACATCAAGATCTCGGTGAAGCACAACGACCCGGTCGTGATGATCAACGCCTACCGGCAGCTCGCGGCGGCGTGCGACTACCCGCTGCACCTGGGCGTGACCGAGGCCGGCCCGGCCTTCCAGGGCACCATCAAGTCGGCCGTCGCGTTCGGTGCGCTGCTGGCCGAGGGGATCGGGGACACGATCCGGGTCTCGCTCTCCGCGCCGCCGGTGGAGGAGATCAAGGTCGGCAACCAGATCCTGGAGTCGCTGAACCTGCGTCAGCGCGGCCTGGAGATCGTCTCCTGCCCGTCCTGCGGTCGGGCCCAGGTGGACGTCTACAAGCTCGCCGAGGAGGTCACCGCCGGCCTGGAGGGCATGGAGGTGCCGCTGCGGGTCGCCGTCATGGGCTGCGTCGTCAACGGTCCGGGTGAGGCGCGGGAGGCCGACCTCGGTGTGGCCTCGGGCAACGGCAAGGGCCAGATCTTCGTCAAGGGCGAGGTGATCAAGACGGTGCCCGAGTCGAAGATCGTCGAGACCCTGATCGAGGAGGCCCTCAAGCTCGCCGAGCAGATGCAGGCCGACGGCGTCGAGTCCGGCTCCCCGACCGTGATCGCCGCCGACTGACGGTGGGTGAGGCGCTGTGCTCGATCGAGGTGTGATGCTGCCCGGTGCGCTGCAGGCTGCCCGCAGCCTGGCCGCGACCCGGGTGCTGGACGGCCCGGACCTGGCCGACACCCTGGAGGTGCTGCGGCGGGACCCGGTCGCCAACGCCTTCGTCGCCACCCGGGTCGAGGCGGTCGGCCTCGACCCGTGGCGGCTCGGCGGCGAGATGTGGGGCTGGTTCGACCAGAACGGCCGGCTGGAGTCGCTCTGCTACGCCGGAGCCAACCTGGTGCCGATCAACGCCGGTCCGCAGGCCGTGCGCGCCTTCGCCGAGCGGGCCCGGCGCCAGGGGCGGCGCTGCTCCTCGATCGTCGGCCCGGCCGAGTCCACCGCCGCGCTCTGGGCGCTGCTGGAGCGCAGTTGGGGGCCGGCCCGCGAAGTCCGCGGCCACCAGCCGCTGATGGCCGCCACCGAGCCCGCCACCGAGGTGGCCGCCGACCCGCTGGTCCGCCGGGTCCGCCGGGACGAGCTCGACCTGCTGATGCCGGCCTGCGTGGCGATGTTCACCGAGGAGGTCGGGGTCTCCCCGCTGGCCGGTGACGGCGGGCTGCTCTACCAGGCCCGAGTGGCCGAACTGGTGGGCGGCGGCCGCTCGTTCGCACGGATCTCGGAACAGGGCGAGGTCGTCTTCAAGGCCGAGATCGGCGCGGTCACCCGGGGCGCCTGCCAGATCCAGGGGGTCTGGGTGGCCCCCGCCCACCGCGGCCGCAGGCTCTCCGAGAGCGGCATGGCCGCCGTGCTGGAGATCGCGCTGCGCGAGGTGGCCCCGGTGGTCAGCCTCTACGTGAACGACTACAACCTGGCCGCCCGGGCCGCCTACCACCGGGTGGGTTTCCGCGAGGTGGGCGCGTTCATGTCGGTGCTTTTCTAGCTCGCTGATTTTCCGGGCGGTGCTGGAGTAACGTCCCGGGCATGGAGCAGCAGCTGACCGAGGTGACCGTCCAGCCGATCGATCTGGCGGCCTGGGCACCGTACGCACTGGAGGTGCAGTCGGCGGCCTTCGGGCTCTCGCCGGAGGAGGTCGCGGTCCGGCTGCACATCGTGGGGCGGCACGCGCTGCAGCCCGGCGTGATCGCGCTCGGGGCGCTCAGCGCGGGGCAACTGGTCGGCTTCGGCTACGGCATGCCCAACCAGCGCGAGCACTGGTGGAGCACGGTGATCGAGCCGCATCTGGAGGCGCGCGGCCACGGCGACTGGCTGGACGGCGTGTTCGCCGTCACCGAGCTGCACGTGCTGCCGCAGTTCCAGGGCCGGGGCCTGGGCAGCACCCTGATCCGCACCCTGTGCGAACGGTCCGGGCTGCCGCGCAGCATCCTGTCCGCGATCGACGCCGAGACCCCGGCCCGCCGCCTCTACCGCTCGCTCGGCTACCGCGACCTGGCCCGCCCGGTGCGCTTCCCGAACACCGACCGCCCGTACGTCGTGATGGGCGCCCGGCTGCCGCTGCTCGACCGGACCGACCGCGGACCGGACTTCCGCTAGAGGCGGCCGGCGAACTCCAGGTAGCGCTCGGCGCCGCTGCGGTCGCCGCCGGCCAGCGCCGCCATCCCGGCGGCGACGCTGCGGAACAGCGTCCAGCCGCGCAGCCGGTCCAGATCCACCTCCAGCGCCTCGGACAGCTGGTGCAGGCGGCGCCGCACCGCGCCCTCGGGGCCGGCCGCGGCGGCCAGCGTCTCCTTGCGGTCCTGCACCAGCCAGGCCAGGTCGAAGGCGCGCTCGCCGACCAGCGGCTGCGGGTCGATGGCCAGCCACGGGGCGCGGTCGGCGGCCATCACGTTGCCGTGGTGGAAGTCGCCGTGCAGCAGGAAGGCCTCGTCGCCGGAGGCCAGCAACTCCTCGGCGGTGCGCAGCGCCGCGTCCACCAGCGGCCGGGCGTCCAGCTGATCGGCCGCCGCCGGGTGCTCGCGCAGCCAGGCGGCGCGGACCGCGACGTGCTCGGCCACCGAGGAGTAGGCGTGGCCGTCGGCGGGCCTGGTCCACAGGCGCCGCAGCAGGCCGCAGGCCTCCAGCATCGCCTTCGCCTCGACCAGCGAGCGCAGCGGGATGTCCCCGTGCAGGCGCTCCAGCAGCAGGAAGCCCTCGGCCGGGTCGGCGTCCAGCAGCAGGACGGCGCCGCGGCCGGCCCACTGGCTCAGCGCGGCGTGTTCCTGCGCGGTCTCCGGGGTGATCAGACCGGCCTTCAGCACGGCCGGCGTGTTGTCCGCCCGCCGGACGTAGCCGATCACGCTGAGCCGGCCGCCCGGCTCGGCGATCCGGTCCAGGGTGAGGTCCCACCGCGCCAGCCGGTGGGCGACCCGGTCCGGCAGCGCGGCCAGCCAGCGGGCGCCCGGCTCGCCCTGGCGGGCCAGCACGCTCTCGCGCAGTCGGTCCGGGACGCTGAACTGCCCTGCTGTTGCCGACATGCCGGTCCTCCGTCCGGTGCGCCCCCTGGTGGTACCCCGTCCATTGTCGGCCATCGAGGGTCGCGCGGACGGGAAGCCGCGCACTGGTCAGGGGCTCGCGGTGGCGGTGGCGGCGGTCCCTGCCGGCATCCCCGGCAGGGCTCCGACGTCGACGCCCCAGTGGTAGGCCTGCAGGCCGCACTCGCGCAGCGCGGTGGCGCCGGCCAGCCGCAGCGAGCCGCTGCCGGCCGCCACCAGATCGGCGTAGACGGCGGTCAGCCGGGCCTCGATGGTGCCGGCCAGCTTGGCGGCCGCGGTGGCGTCCGGGACGGCGAACGGCAGCTGGTAGCCGGGGGCGGCGGCAACCGGGGTCGCGCCGGCGCCGGCCAGCATCCGCTGCCAGGCGTCCCGGCGGGCCTGGTGGACGGCGTAGCAGGCGCGGGCGTCGTCCCGCTGGGGGCCCACGGGTATCCGGGCGCCGACCACCCCGAAGGCGTAGACGGCGGTGTGCTCGCCGGCCAGTGCGGCCTGCAGCGCGGTGACCGCCCCGGCCGTCAGGCCGCCTGACGGGGTGCCACTCGCGCTGGGGGAGGGGACGGCTGACGCCGTGTCGGCGGGGAACGGGGCGGTGTCGCCCAGGTGGGCGGCGTGCACCGCGCCGGCCGCCGAGACCGAGGCCAGCAGCCGGGCCAGCTCCGGGGAGGCTGCGGCCAGGTCGGCCAACCGGCCCTGCGCGCAGCTCAGCTCGGCGGTGGCCAGCGGCGCCCACCCGGCCGGCGATCCCGGGGCGTTGACAGTCGGGCTGGCGGACGCGGCGGGAGCGCTCGGTGACGCTGAGGAGGAGGCGGGGCGGCCGGCCGGCAGTCCCGCCGCCAGCGCCGTCCGCTGGGTCTCCAGGTCGGCACGCAGCTGCGCGAGCGGCGAGGCGGGCGCGCCGCTGCCGGGGCCCAGCGCCGCGGAGTACTGGGCGATCAGCGCATCGGTGGCGGCCACCGCCCGGGTGCGCAGCGGCAGGTCGGGGTCGGTCTTCCCGGCCCCGCCGGCGGCGCTGCCCCCGGCCTTGGACTTCCCACCCGAAGCGGTGCAGGCGGCCAGGAGTCCGGCGGCGGCCAGCGCCCCGGTGGCCAGGAAGGTCCGCCGGCTGGGGGACTGCATCGACGCGCTCCATGAGGTCATGCGGAAGTCGCCGAACGCCCCCCGCGGCTGGTCTGCCGGGTGCAGGGCCGCAACGTCGTCCGCGCCACGGTCACCCGTGTACACAGCGTGAAAGAGTTGTGCCCGCCCGCCTGGACCGTATCGTCAGTGGCTGACGCAGCCCAGGCCGGGGCCGGTTCCGAGGTGTCTCCGGCCGGCACCCGGTGTGCCCGGAATCGGCGGTTCGGGGGTCGACCCGATAGGCTTTGGGCGAGTTACGACCTTCTGACAACAGCAGACGCGGCCGAGGAGTCACCCGGATGAGCACCACCCCCACCGATCGGTTGCGTGCCCTGTTGGAGCCGCTGGCCGAGCGCGCGGGTCTGGACCTTGAGGACCTCAAGGTGAGCCAGGCAGGCAGTCGCCGCCAGGTGCAGATCGATGTGGACGCGGACGGCGGCGTGGACCTCGACGCGATCGCCGAGTTCAGCCGTGAGGTCGGCAAGGCGCTGGACGAGAGCGACCTGATGGGCAATACCGCGTACGTGCTGGAGGTCGGCTCCCCGGGCGTGGACCGTCCGCTCACCGCGCCCCGGCACTGGCGTCGCAACGCCGGCCGGCTGGTGAAGGTGCAGCTCACCGAGGGCGACGAGATCGTCGCCCGGATCCTGTCGAGCGACGAGGACGGCGCGCTGGTCGAGGTGCAGCCGGTCAAGGGCCGCGGCCGTGCCAAGGAGCGCCGCCTGGAGTTCGCCGAGATCGTCAAGGCGCGGATCCAGGTGGAGTTCAACCGCAAGGAGGACGAGCAGCTGCTCGCCGACGACGCCGACGCCACGGACGCTGCCGAGGGCGACAACGAAGACAACGACGACGCTGCAGACGAGCAGTGAGCAAGAACCGAAGAGCAGAGGAGGCGTAGCCGTGGACATCGACATGAGTGCCCTGCGTGGGCTGGTGACCGAGAAGAACATCCCGTTCGACCTGCTGGTCGAGTCGATCGAGTCGGCGCTCCTCATCGCGTACCACCGGACCGAGGGCTCGCGCCGTCGTGCCCGCGTCGAGCTGAACCGCAAGACCGGCCATGTCACCGTGTGGGCGCTTGAGGACGCGAACGAGCTCGAGGAGGGCGTGGAGCCCAAGGAGTTCGACGACACCCCGAGCGGGTTCGGCCGGATCGCCGCCAGCACCGCCAAGCAGGTGATCCTGCAGCGGCTGCGCGACGCGGCGGACGACCAGACCTTCGGCGAGTACGCCGGCAAGGAGGGCGACATCGTCACCGGTGTCGTCCAGCAGGGCAACGACCCGAAGAACGTGCTGGTGGACATCGGCAAGCTGGAGGCCATCCTGCCCCCGCAGGAGCAGGTCCCCGGCGAGGAGTACAAGCACGGCACCCGGCTGCGCAGCTACGTGGTGGCGGTGCGCCGCGGCGTGCGCGGCGCCTCGGTGACGCTGTCGCGGACCCACCCGAACCTGGTGCGCAAGCTCTTCGCGCTTGAGGTCCCGGAGATCGCCGACGGTTCCGTCGAGATCGCCGCGATCGCCCGCGAGGCGGGCCACCGCACCAAGATCGCCGTGTACTCGCGCCGCCCGGGTCTGAACGCCAAGGGCGCCTGCATCGGCCCGATGGGCGGCCGGGTGCGCAACGTGATGGCCGAGCTGCACGGCGAGAAGATCGACATCGTCGACTGGTCCGAGGACCCGGCCGAGATGGTGGCCAGCGCGCTGTCCCCCGCGCGGGTGACCAAGGTCGAGATCGTGGACTACGCCCAGCGCTCCGCCCGGGTGATCGTGCCGGACTACCAGCTGTCGCTGGCGATCGGCAAGGAGGGCCAGAACGCCCGGTTGGCCGCCCGGCTGACGGGGTGGCGGATCGACATCCGCCCGGACACCGAGGGCTCGCAGGACGGCTCGGACGGGGAATCCCACGCCGAGTAGTCGTGTTGTCATCCGAGAGCAGCGACCCCGGCCTGATCGACGGGGCCGCGGTCAGTCCCTGCGGAGGGGTAGACTTGATGGTGTCCGGCCGGACGCGTGTCCGCGCATGCCCTGAACGCACTTGCGTGGGCTGCCGCAAGCGAGCGGCCAAGCACGAGCTGTTGCGAGTCACGGCGGTCGAGGGCGTCTGCGTCCCCGATCCTCGCGGTTCGCTGCCCGGCCGGGGCGCGTACCTGCACCCCGATCCGGCCTGCCTCGACCTGGCGGTCCGCCGCCGGGCGTTCCCCAGGGCCTTCCGGCTCCAGGGCACGCTCGACACGGAGTCGCTACGGCAGCGGGTCGAGGCCGGGGCAGTGAGCGCCCCGGCGTCCTGAGCCCAGCGGATCCAGCTGGACCGCGGGTTCGCCCGCAGGGCACGACCTCCGCCGGTGCGGGGGAGAACCACCGCACAGAAGAGCAACGGCGCGAGCACTCCGGTGCATCGCGCCACCAGTCAGGTACCTCGCGAGATGGAAGTAGGTCGAGATTGCGATGAGCACTCGATGAGTACGCGATGAGTACGCCCATGAAGTAGCGACGGTCCGGCGGAGACGACCCCGGACTTATAGACAGGAGCGAAGTGGCTAAGGTCCGGGTATATGAACTCGCCAAGGAACTGGGCTTGGAGAGCAAGGCCGTGATGGCCAAGCTCACCGAGCTGGGTGAGTTCGTCCGTTCGGCGTCCTCGACGATCGAGGCGCCGGTCGTGCGCAAGTTGACTGATGCTCTTGGAGCTACGCCGCCGTCCGGTGGCGGGGCTGCCAAGCCTGGCCCGCGGAAGCCCGCGGCGCCCACGCCCACCGGCGCTGCCGGTGCGGCCGCACCCAAGCCGGGTGCCCCCTCGCCGGGTCCGCGGCCCGCCGCGACCCCCGGCCCCCGTCCGACTCCGGCCGCCGCCCAGGCGGCCCCCGCCGCCGCGGCTCCGGCCGCTCCGGCTGCTCCGGTGGCCCCCGCCGCGCCGCGTTCGGCCGGTGCCCCGACTCCGGGCCCGCGCCCGGCGGCGCGTCCCGCGGCTCCGGCTGCTCCGGCGGCCGAGTTCTCCTCCCCGACCCCGGCCGGCGGCGAGGCCGCCGCTCCGGCGCGTCCGGCCTCCCCGGCCCCGCGTCCGGCGGCTGCCGCCGGCGGCAGTGCCCGTCCGGGCCCGCGTCCGGCCGGCCCGCGTCCGGGCAACAACCCCTTCACCTCGGGCAGTGCCACCGGCATGGCCCGTCCCGGCGACCGTCGTGCGGCTGCGCCCGGCGACCGTCCGCAGCGTCCCGGTGGCCCCGGCGAGCGTCCGCAGCGTGCGGGTGGCCCCGGTGACCGTCCGCGTCCCGCCGGTGCCCCCGGCGCCGGTGCGCCGCGTCCCGGCGGCGACCGTCCGCAGCGTCCCGGTGGCCCCGGTGACCGTCCGCAGCGTGCGGGTGGTCCCGGTGACCGTCCGCGTCCCGCCGGTGCCCCCGGCGCCGGTGCGCCGCGTTCCGACGGGATGCCCCGTCCGGCCGGTCCGCGTCCGGGTGGGCCGAGCCCGTCCGGCATGCCGCGGCCGAACCCCGGCATGATGCCGCAGCGTCCCGGCCCGGGCACCGGTCCGCGTCCGGGCCCCGGTGGCCGTGGCCCCGGTGGCCCCGGTGGCGGCCGTCCGGGTGGTCCGGGTGCCGGTGGCGGCGCTCGTCCCGGCTTCCAGGGCCGTCCGGCCGGTCCGGGCTCGCGTCCGGCCGGTGGCGGCGGCTTCGGCGGCCCCCGTCCGGGTGGCGGTGCCGGTGGCGGCGGTGGCTTCGGTGGCGGCGGTGCCCGTCCCGGTGGCTTCGGCGGCCGTCCTGGCGGCCCGGGTGCCCGTGGTGGCACGCAGGGCGCCTTCGGTCGTGGCCCGGGCGGTCGTCCGGCCCGTGGCCGCAAGTCGAAGCGTCAGCGTCGCCAGGAGTACGAGGCCATGCAGGCCCCGTCGGTCGGCGGTGTGATGCTGCCGCGCGGCAACGGACAGACCGTCCGCCTGTCGCGTGGTGCCTCGCTGATGGACTTCGCGGAGAAGATCAACGCCAACCCGGCCGCGCTCGTCTCGGTGATGTTCAACCTCGGCGAGATGGTCACCGCGACCCAGTCGGTCGCCGACGCGACCCTGGAGCTGCTGGCCGGCGAGATGGGCTTCGTGCTCGAGATCGTCAGCCGCGACGACGAGGACCGCGAGCTGCTGGAGTCGTTCGACATCGACTTCGGTGCCGACGAGGGCGACGAGGACGAGCTCATGCCTCGCCCGCCGGTCGTCACCGTCATGGGTCACGTCGACCACGGTAAGACCCGACTGCTCGACGCGATCCGCAAGAGCAACGTGGTCGCCGGCGAGGCCGGTGGCATCACCCAGCACATCGGTGCGTACCAGGTGTCGGCGGAGGTGAACGGGGAGGAGCGCAAGATCACCTTCCTCGACACCCCCGGTCACGAGGCCTTCTCCGCCATGCGTGCCCGTGGTGCCAAGTCCACCGACATCGCGATCCTGGTGGTCGCGGCCAACGACGGTGTCATGCCGCAGACGGTCGAGGCGCTCAACCACGCCAAGGCCGCCGGTGTGCCGATCGTGGTCGCCGTCAACAAGATCGACGTCGAGGGCGCGGACCCGGTCAAGGTCCGCGGTCAGCTGACCGAGTTCGGGCTGGTGGCCGAGGAGTACGGCGGCGACACCATGTTCGTCGACATCTCCGCGCGCCAGGGCCTGAACATCGAGCAGCTGCTGGAGGCCGTGGTCCTGACCGCGGACGCCTCGCTCGACCTGCGGGCCAACCCGGAGCAGGACGCGCAGGGTATCGCCATCGAGGCGCACCTGGACAAGGGTCGCGGCGCCATGGCGACCGTCCTGGTCCAGCGCGGTACGCTCCGCGTCGGTGACTCGATCGCCGTCGGTGACGCGCACGGCCGCGTCCGCGCGATGCTCGACGAGAACGGCAAGAACGTCGAGGAGGCGGGTCCGTCCCGTCCGGTCCTGCTGCTCGGTCTGACCTCGGTGCCGCGCGCCGGCGACAGCTTCATCGTCGTCGACGACGACCGCACCGCGCGCCAGATCGCCGAGAAGCGTTCGGCCCGTGACCGCAACGCCATGTTCGCCAAGCGTCCGATGCGGATCTCGCTGGAGAACCTGGACCAGGCGATCGCGGCCGGCGGCATCCAGCAGCTCAACCTGATCATCAAGGGCGACGTCTCCGGTTCGGTCGAGGCCCTTGAGGACGCGCTGGTCAAGCTGGACGTCGGCGAAGAGGTCGAGCTGCGCATCCTGCACCGCGGTGTGGGTGCCATCACCGAGTCCGACGTGGACCTGGCGATGGGCTCGGACGCCATCATCATCGGCTTCAACGTCCGCGCCGAGGGCCGTGCTCGCACGGCGGCCGAGCGCGAGGGCGTCGACGTCCGGTACTACTCGGTCATCTACCAGGCGATCGAGGAGATCGAGGCGGCGCTCAAGGGCCTGCTCAAGCCGGAGTACGAGGAGGTGCGCCTCGGCTCCGCGGAGATCCGCGAGGTCTTCCGCAGCTCCAAGTTCGGCAACATCGCGGGTGTCATCGTCCGCGAGGGCCTGCTGCGCCGCAACGCCAAGGCGCGCCTCATCCGCGACGGCAAGGTCGTGGCGGAGAGCCTCACCATCGAGGGTCTGCGCCGCTTCAAGGACGACGCGACCGAGGTCCGCGAGGGCTTCGAGGCCGGTGTCACCCTGGGGTCGTTCAACGACATCAAGGTGGACGACGTCATCGAGACCTTCGAGATGCGCGAGAAGCCGCGCTCGTAGGCCCCGCGACTGGGCTGCGACGCAGCGGAGGGTGGGGGCCACCGAGGAACGAGGTGGCACCCGCCCGCAGCGTAGGAGCAGCCCACTAAGCGGCAAAGGCTGGCACCGTCGGGGCCGGTCGGCGGGATTTCCCGTCGACCGGCCCCGGTCTCGCTGTGTAAGGTCCTGCGCTACGAGCCCCGTTCGGGGCGTCCTTCGAGGCCTTCAGGTCGGCGAGACCTGTCATACATGTTCGTGGGAACACTCACTTTCGACCTGCTGCTCGGCGACGTTCACTCGCTCAAGGAGAAGCGCTCGATCGTGCGGCCCATCGTGGCCGAACTGCAGCGCAAGTACAGCGTGTGCGCTGCGGAAGTCGGAAACCAGGAGCTGCACCGGCGGGCCGAGATCGGCCTGGCGGTGGTCTCGGGCGAGCACCGGTTCGTCACCGAGATCCTGGACAGCTGCGAGCGGTTGGTCGCCGGCCGCCCCGAAGTGCAGCTGCTCTCCGCTCGGCGGAGGTACTACGGCGACGAGGATGAATGAGATCGGCCGTGCCGGTGGTGCAACGTCGCCACCGTCACACCGACGAGGACCGAGAGCGCTCACAAGGCTGAGCGCGGGCCGGTACGTTGGGGCGTGGGCCCCTAGGGGCGCTACGGCGCCCGGCGTACCGTGCCCACTGCACGAGGAGGCAACGTGACCGACACCGCAAGGGCGCGCAAGCTCGCCGATCGAATCCAGGTGGTCGTCGCCGAGACCCTGGAACGGCGGATCAAGGACCCGCGCCTGGGCTTCGTGACCATCACCGACACCCGCGTCACCGGCGATCTGCGGGAGGCCACCGTCTTCTACACGGTCTTCGGCGACGAGACCGAGCGGGAGGCGACGGCGGCCGCGCTGGAGAGTGCCAAGGGGGTGCTCCGCTCCGAGGTCGGCAAGCAGACCGGGGTGCGCTTCACCCCGTCGCTGACCTTCGTCGCGGACGCACTGCCGGACAACGCGCGCACCATCGACGACCTGCTGGAGCGGGTCCGGCTCTCGGACGCGGCGGTACGCACCGCGGCGACCGGGGCGCAGTACGCGGGGGAGGCCGACCCCTACAAGGTGCCGGCCGCCGACCGCGACGACGACGCGGACGAGGACGAGTAGTCATGGCCAGTGAGCCGGCGGCGGCCGGTTCGGCGAGGGCGTCTGTCACCGACCCGGTGACAGACGCCCTCGCGGTGCTTCCGGGGCAGCGCGAGGAGTCACCGGTCGGTTTCGCGGGGGAGCGGGGGGCGCCGGGTGCGCAGGCACCGGGGGCCCGGGGCGGGTTCGAGGCGGAGTGGCGGCGGATCGTGGCGGCGATCGGGCAGTGCCCGACGATCGACCTGATCTGCCACGTCACCCCGGACGGTGACGCGCTCGGCTCGGCGCTGGCGGCCGGGCTCGCGCTGCGCTCGCTGGGGCACCAGGTGCGGGTCTCCTTCGGGGACGACCCGCAGATCATCCCGGAGTCGCTCTCCTTCCTGCCCGGGCAGGAACTGATCGTGCCCGCCGCCGAGTTGCCGGACCGGCCGGAGCTGGTGATCTGCTTCGACGTCGCCTCGCAGGGGCGGCTCGGGCTGCTGCGGGAGAAGGCGTTCGCGGCGCGGGCGCTGGTGGTGCTGGACCACCACGCCTCCAACCCGGGCTTCGGGACGCACCGGATCATCGACCCGGGTGCGCCGGCCACCGCCGTGCTGGTGGACGAGCTGCTGCGGCGGCTGCGGGTGCCGCTCGACCAGGAGATCGCCACCTGCCTGTACACCGGGGTGGCGACCGACACCGGGTCGTTCAAGTACGCCGGGACCACGCCGGCCACCCACGAGCTGGCCGGTCGGCTGCTGGCCACCGGGATCCGGCAGGATCTGATCTCCCGTCAGCTCTGGGACACCACCTCCTTCGGGTACCTGAAGGTGCTGGGCGCCGCGCTGGAGCGGGCGGTGTACGAGCCCGCGGCGGCGGGCGGGCTGGGGCTGGTGTGGACCTGGGTGCCCTACCAGGACCTGGTGCTGTTCAGCGTCACCATGGAGGAGATCGAGGGCCTGATCGACGTGCTGCGCAAGCCGGCCGAGGCCGAGGTGGCGCTGGTGCTCAAGCAGGACCCGGACGGCACGCTGCGCGGGTCCTGCCGGGCCAAGGGCGCGGTCGACCTGGCAGCGGTCTGCGCGAGGCTGGGCGGGGGCGGGCACAGTTTCCAGGCCGGGTTCTCGGCGCGGGAGGACGTGCCGAGCGCGGTGGCGCGGTTCCGGGACGCGCTGGGGTGACGAGGCCGGGCGGCGTGCCGCTCGGGTCGTTGAATGTCGGGCTTGCAAAGTCTGCAAGCTCCGTATCGATGGTTTGCAAACGTTGCAGAGAAAGAAATGATGAAGCGCAAAGGCACCGGCCCTGACGGTCTGGTCATCGTGGACAAGCCCGAGGGCATCACCTCCCACGGCGTGGTCGCCCGGCTGCGCCGGCTGGCCGGGACCAGGAAGGTCGGTCACGCCGGCACCCTGGACCCGATGGCCACCGGGGTCCTGGTGATCGGCGTCGAGCGGGCCACCCGGCTGCTCGGACACCTGATGCTCACCGCCAAGACCTACGAGGCGACCATCCGGCTCGGCCAGAGCACGATCACCGACGACCGGGAGGGCGAGGTCACCGCCTCGATGCCCGCCGACGCGGTGACCCGGGCGGCGATCGACGAACAGGTCGCGCTGCTGACCGGCGAGATCATGCAGCAGCCGTCCAAGGTCAGCGCGATCAAGATCGACGGGAAGCGTTCCTACCACCGGGTCCGCGAGGGCGAGGAGTTCGAGCTGCCGGCCCGGCCGACCACGGTGTACTCCTTCACGGTGCACGAGCTGCGGCAGGCGGTGGCCGAGGACGGCACGCCGGTGATCGACCTGGACGTCACCGTGGAGTGCTCCTCCGGCACCTACATCCGCGCGCTCGCCCGCGACCTGGGCGGCGCGCTCGGGGTGGGCGGTCACCTGACGGCCCTGCGCCGCACCAAGGTCGGCCCGTACGGGGTGGAGTCCGCGCACACCCTGGAGCAGTTGGAGGAGCAGCTGGCCGTGCTGCCGATCGGCGAGGCCGCCGCGGCGGCCTTCCCGCGCTGGGACATCGAGGCGGACGACGCCCGGCTGCTCTCCACCGGCGCCCGGCTGAAGGCGCCCGGCCTGGGGGTGGCGGGGCCGATCGCGGTCTTCGGGCCCGAGGAGCAGTTCCTGGCGCTGGTGGAGGAGAAGGACGGCCAGGCGCGGCCGGTGGCGGTCTTCGTGGGGTAGGGGCGGCTGACGGGTGGTGACGGGTGGCTGACGGGCGATTGACGGGTGGGGGGGGGGGGGGGGGGGGCCCGGGGGGGGGGGGGGGGGGGGGGCGGGGGGGGGGGGGCGGCGGGGGGGGGGGGGGGGCCCGCCTCGGGCCGTCCCTCGCCCCCCCCCCCCCCGCCCCACCCGTCTGCTCTCGAGGTGACACAGCTCACCTCTCACCCGGATGGTAGAGCGCGCGAGGTGAAGGGGCGTGGTGAAAGGGGCGGTCGGGGTCGCGCGGGGCCTGGCGCGGGCAAGCTCCCCGCGGCGAGCACGGCAGCGGTGACGGGCCCGACGGGTGTCCACCGGGGCCGCCGGGGAGGGCAGCACGGATGGCTGGTGACCTGTGGGGCGGCGACCCGGCGGAGCCGGGTGGGGCGCTGGTCGGGATCAGCACGAGCGCCGGGCGCACGCTCGGGCACGGGTTCTGGGCCGACCTGACCGGCACGGTCCTCACCGCCGACGAGGTGGTGGCCGAGGCCGCCGCGCGCGGGGAGGGGCTGCGGGTGCGGACGGCGGCCGGGGAGTCCCGTGCGGTCGGGCCGGGCGCGCTGACCCGCTGCGCCGACCTCGGGCTGGCCTGGCTGACGACGAGTCAGGGCACGGCCGGCGCACCGCTGCCGGTGGCCGAGGCAGCCCCGGCGCCCGGACAGGACGTGCTGCTGCCCGGCATCGGCCGCGGTGCGCTGATCGGCACCGCGGGCGCGCTGACCGGCGGCCCCGGCCGGCAGGCGGGGCTGCTGTCGGGCGTGCTGCTGCTCGAGCTGCCACCCGGGACGGATCCGGTGGCCGGCCTGCCGGTGCTCGACCCCGCGACCGGCGTGGTGCTCGGCCTGCTGGCCCCCGGTCTGCGCGGGCTGCCGGCCGACCGGGCCGGCGCGATCCCGCTGGCCGCCGCCGCTCGGGCCGCCGGCCCGGCGGAGCTCGCCGCGTTGCTGGGCCGCAACGCGGTCGCCGCGCCCGCCTACGGGCCGGCGCTCAACCTGGGCGGGGCGCTCCGCCTGGCGTCCCGCCAGCTCGCGGCGGCGAGCGCCGGACCGGGCCGGATCGCCGAGCTGGCCGCCGACCGGGTGGAGCGAGCCGACGGCCTGTGCGGCGAGGAGCCGGGGGTGCCGCTGACGGTCCTGGTCGGCGAGCCCGGCAGCGGGCGCAGTACCGAGCTCGCGGCGCTCACGGTGCGCCGGTCCGGCGTCGCCACGCCGCTGCCGACCCTCTGGCTGCGCGGCGCCGACCTGCGGGCGCCGGACCGTTGCCTGCGCGCGGCCCTGGCCAGGACGCTGGCCCGGCTCGCCGCCGGGGTGGACGAGGCGGCGCTGGCCCGGGTCTGCGCGGCCGGCGGTCGGCCGCTGCTGGTGGTGCTGGACGCGCCGGAGGAGGCGCCCGGAGCGCTCGGAGCGGCCTGGTGGACGGCGACGCTGGCCTGGCTGACCGAGGCGCCCGCCCGGTTGCTGGTGGCCTGCCGTCCGGAGAGCTGGGAGCAGTACGCGGCAGCCCTCGACCCGGCGCCGCCGGGGCCGGACGGGTCGGTGCGGCTGCACCGGCTCAGCCCGCTCGGCGGGCCGGCCCTGGAACTTGCCGCGCGCAGCCACGGGGTGACGGTGAGTCAGCAGTCGGTGAGCCCGCTGTTGCTCCGGCTGGCGGGCGAGCTGCGGGCCGCCGGTGCCGACCCGACGGGGGCGGGCCCGGCCGAGCTGTACCAGGGGTGGCTCGACCTGCGCTGCCTGCGGATCGCCGAGCGGCTCGCCCGCGAGGGGGTGCGCCCCGCCTCGCACCGCAAGGGCGGCACGGCGCCGGTTACCGTGATCGCGCCGCAGCGGGTGCGCCGGCTCGCGATGGCGGCGGCCGGACGGGTGCACGAGGCGGCCCGCCGGATGCTCGGGCCGGGGCAGGGCGGGCTGGCGCCGGCGGTGTTCGAGGAGCTGTTCCCGGCAGCCGGCGGCTGGGCGGCGGCGGTGCTCGCGGACGGGCTCTTCGTGCCGGCGGGCGAGGGCTACCGGCTGGCGCACGAGGAGGTCGCGGACTGGCTGCAGGGCCAGCACCTGGACCTGGACGCGGCGCTGCGCCTGCTGCTGGCGGACGACGACCGCCCCGGCGCCCGGCGGACGATGCCCCGGCACCGGGTGGGCGCGGTGGAGGCGGCGCTGCGTTCGCTCGCACGAGTGCGCGGGGCGGCCGGGCTCGACCCGTGGCTGCGCCGGCTCTGGCGCCCGCTGGCCCGGCCGGACGCGGCGGACGGTGACCAACTGGGCGATGACCAGCAGGCCGGCGAGGTGCACTGGTGGGCGGCCCGGCTACTGGCGGCCGGCCTGCGGGCCAGCCCGGACCCCGAAACGCACCAGGAGCTGCTGGAGCTGCTGGCGGAGCGGATCGCGCAGTCGGCGGCCTCGGCACGGACGGGCTCGGCGCGGACGGCGACGACGCCGGGGTCGCAGGCCCGCTTCGGCCTCGGGTTCTGGGCCGACCTCGCCCTGCCGCCGGAGCGCTGCTGGGCGCTGCTACGGCTGCTGGTCCGGGCGGACGGCCCGGAGCAGGGCTTCCTCGCCGCGGCGGTGGCCCGGCTCGCCGCGACGGGGGCGGCGGCCTTCCCACCGCTGTGCCGCTGGTTCGAGGACGGCCGCGCCCTGCCCGCCCGTCCCGGGGCGAGTGTCGCCGACCTCGCGCACGACCTGCTCTTCGCCCACCGGGCCCTGGGCGTCGACGAGTTGACGGAGGCACTGGTGGCCACCGCCCACCCGCGCGCCGACGCACTGCTGACCGTGCTCGCGGTCGAGGAACCCTCCGCGCTCTGCCGTGCCGTCGACCGGTGGAGCCACGACGCCCGCCCCGAGCGCCACGTGGCGGCCGCCGTGCACGCGCTGCGCGCCGCCCCGTACGCCACCGGCGCGGGGCGCGAGCTGCTGCGCCACACCGCGCTCACCCTGCTCGCCCGGGAGACCGAACCGGGCCTGCACGGAGCCGCGCTGGCGCTGCTGGTCCGTGATCCGGTCAGCCGGGCCCGGCACCTGACCGCCGCACTGGCGGCGTACGCGGCCGACGACCCATTCGTCAGCCCGGAGGTGCTGGGCCTGGCGCTGGCCACCGATGCCGCTGCCGTGCTGGCCGCCTTCGAGGCCCGCCTGGCGCGTCCGGGACCCGGCGCGGCAGCCGTGCTGCGGGTGCTCGCGGACGCCCCGGCCCAGGGCACCGGGGCCGGAGCCGGGGCGCCGGGCGGGCTGCCCGATCCGGCCACCCGGCTGGCCGGGCGCCTGCTGCGGGACCGTCCGGAGCGGGCCGAGCTGGTCGCCGAGTACCTGAACCGGCGGCTGACCCTCGGGACGGCGGGCCGGGGCGACCTGACCGCGCTGCTCGGCGCGCCCGGTGAGCGGCCGGCGCCGGTCCGGCGCGCCTTCGCGCTGGTCCTGGCCGCACCGCAGGACGCCGCGGGGCGGCACGATCCGGAGCCGGCGAACGCGCTGCGCCGCGAGCTCCTGGACCGGCTGCTGGCCACCGAGCGGGATCCGGCGGTGCTGGCCCCGGTCCTGGAGCGGCTGGCCAACGGCACCGCCCGCCAGGACCCGGGGCGGGCCCGCGCGGTGGTTTGCCGGATCGCGGACGCCTGGGAGCGCGGTGACGGCGGGCCGGAGCGCTGGGACGCGCTGCTGGTGCGCTGCGCGGGCCGCAGCGCCGACTTCGCGCAGCTGCTCGCCGAGTGGCCCGCCACTGCCCGGCCACTGGCCGGCGGGCCGTTGCTGGCCCGGATGCGCGGGCTGCTCGCGCAGGGCCGCGACCCGCAGTACGCGGCGGCCGAGGCCGAGCGCACGCCGGTGCGGGCGGTGACGGCCGTGCTGCCGCACGCAGCGGGTGTTCCGGTGCCGGGGCGCGGAGCGGCGCATGGCACGCTATAGGGGATCGAGTTCGAGCATGTGAGCAGTGGCGGAAGAAGAGGAGCGGTCAGGGTGCAGCGCTGGCGTGGCCTGGAGGATATTCCCGGCGACTGGGGACGCAGCGTCGTCACCATCGGTTCCTTCGACGGTGTGCACCTCGGGCACCAGCTGATCATCAACCGGGCCGTCGCCCGGGCTCGTGAACTGGGCGTCAAGGCCGTGGTGGTGACCTTCGACCCGCACCCGAGCGAGGTGGTCCGCCCCGGCAGCCACCCGCCGCTGCTGGCCCCGCACCCGCGTCGGGCCGAGCTGATGGCGACGCTCGGCGTGGACGCCGTGCTGGTGCTGCCGTTCACCATGGAGTTCTCGAAGGAGTCGCCGCAGACCTTCGTCCGGCAGGTGCTGGTGGACGCCCTGCACGCGCGACTGGTGATCGAGGGCCCGAACTTCCGGTTCGGGCACAAGGCGGCGGGCGATGTCGCGCTGCTGGCCGAGCTGGGCCGGGCCGCGGACTTCGAGGTCGAGCTGGTCGACCTGCAGGTGCGCGGCGCGGCGGGCGGCGGCGAGCCGTTCTCCTCCACGCTGGTGCGCCGGCTGGTCGCCGCGGGCGACATGGCCGGGGCCGGTGAGGTGCTCGGCCGTCCGCACCGGGTCGAGGGGATCGTGGTGCGCGGTGCGCAGCGCGGTCGCGACCTGGGCTTCCCGACCGCGAACGTGGACACGGTGCCGCACAGCGCGATCCCGGCCGACGGGGTGTACGCGGGGTGGCTGACGGTCGGGGACGAGCGGATGCCGGCCGCCATCTCGGTCGGCACCAACCCGACCTTCGACGGCACCGCCCGCACCGTGGAGGCCTACGCGATCGACCGGGTCGGCCTGGACCTGTACGGGCTGCACGTGGCGGTCGACTTCCTCGCCTTCCTGCGCGGGATGGAGAAGTTCGACACCATCGAGGCGCTGCTCGACCGGATGGCCGACGACGTCAAGCAGGCCCGCGAGCTGACCGAGCAGAGCTGACGGTCCGTCAACAGAACGCCCCGCGGCGCCCGCCCCGATACGCATCGGGGCGGGCGCCGCGGCATCGGCTCACTGCTGCGCGGGCGGCGGCGGGTAACCGTAGCCGGGCTGCTGCGGGGGCTGCGGCTGCCCGTGGTCGGGCTGCTGCTGCGCCCACTCCGGCGGCAGCGCCTGCTGCGGCGGGCCCGGCTGCTGCGGGGCACCGGGCGGAGGGTAACCGTAGCCCGGCGGCGGGCCCTGCTGTCCGGGCTGCCCCGGCTGGGGTGCCCACGGCTGGGCCGGCGGCGGCGCGCCCCACGGCTGGCCGCCCTCCTGCGCCGGGTAGCCCTGGCCCTCCGGACCCGGCTGCCCCCACGGCTGCTGCTGCGGCGACACCGGTCCGGGCTGACCGGTCCACTGCTGCTGCGGCGGCACCCCCGGCTGCTGCTGCGCCTGCTGCTGCCAGCCGCTGCTCTGGTGGGCGGCCTGCTGGGCCCGGACGATGTCCTCGCCGACCAGCGTGGCCAGCTCGAAGTAGGCCTCGCGGACCTTGGGCCGCATCATCTCCAGGTTGACCTCGGCACCGGCCGCCAGGCTCTCGTCGAAGGGCACCACGACGACGCCGCGGCAGCGGGTCTCGAAGTGCGCGACGATGTCCTCGATCCGGATCATCTTGCTGGTCTCGCGCACCCCGGAGACGACGGTGATGCTGCGCTGGACCAGGTCCGCGTAGCCGTGCGCGGAGAGCCAGTCCAGCGTGGTGCTGGCGCTGCTGGCGCCGTCCACGCTCGGAGTGGCGACGATGATCAGCTGGTCGGCCAGGTCGAGCACCCCGCGCATCGCGCTGTAGAGCAGCCCGGTGCCGGAGTCGGTCAGGATGATCGGGTACTGGCGGCCCAGCACGTCGATCACCTGGCGGTAGTCGGAGTCGTTGAAGGTGGTGGAGACCGCCGGGTCGACGTCGTTCGCCAGGATCTCCAGGCCGGAGTTCTGGTCCTGCGAGGTGAACTGGCGGATGTCCATGTAGCTGCGCAGGTGCGGGATCGCGGTCACCAGGTCGCGGATGGTCGCGCCGGTCTGACGCTTGATCCGGCGGCCCAGGGTGCCCGCGTCAGGGTTGGCGTCGATCGCGATCACCTTGTCCTGGCGCTCGCTGGCCAGGGTGGCCCCGAGCGAGGTGGTGGTCGTGGTCTTGCCGACACCGCCCTTGAGGCTGATCACCGCGATCCGGTAGCAGCTCATCACCGGAGTGCGGATGATCGTCAGCTTGCGCTCGCGCTCGGCCTGCGCGGCCTTGCCGCCGAACTTCAGCCGCGGCGCCTGGCGCTGCTGCTTGGGCTGGCTGCGCAGCAGGCGGTCGGAGGAGAGCTCCACGGCGGCGGTGTAGCCGAGCGGGGCGCCGTGCGCGGTCGGCTGCTGGGCGCCCGGCTGCTGGAAGGCTGCGGGTGGCTGCGGGACGGCCTGCTGGTGCGGGTAGGCCACCGGCGCCGGGTAGGGCTGGGCGACCGGGGGACCCGCCTGCGGCGGGAGCTGCCCGGGCTGGCCGGTGCCGGGCGCCGGCCAGCCGCCCTGGCGCGGGTCGACCGGGCCGGTCTGCGGGGCGTTGGCCTGCGGGGCGTTGGCCTGCGGCACACCCGGCTGAGGAACGCCCGGCTGCGGCATGCCCTGCTGAGGCATGCCCGGCTGCGGGGCGGCCGGCGGCTGCGCCCACGGGGCGCCGGGGCCGGGCGGCGCGACCTCGACCGCAGGCTGCGGCTGGGCGGGTGCCATCGGTTGGGCGTGCTGCTGCTGGCCCTGCTGCGGCTGCTGCTGGCCCGGCTGCAGGTGCGCGGGGTAGGCGCTGGGCGGGTAGGCGCTGTTGGGGTAGCCGTAGCCGGGCTGCGGCGGGCCGGCCTGGTAGCCACCCTGCTCGGGGCCGGGCCAGCCGGGCGGACCGGGCTGGACAGGCTGAGGCTGGGCGGGCGGCCCCGCCTGGACGGGCGGGCCGGGCTGGACAGGCTGGGCAGGCGGCCCGGGCTGCACGGGCGCCGCGGGCTGGGCGGCGGCGACCGGCTCGACGGCGACCGGCGCACTCGGCACGACCGGGGGCGTGGCCGCGGTCACGGCCGGCGCGGCCGGTACCGACTCGGCGGCCGGTGCCGGTGCGGGCGCCGCAACCGGCGCGCTCGACTGCGGCGCGGGCGCCACGGGCAGGTCGGCCGCCGGCGCCGCGGGCGGCGTCGCTACGGTTTCCGGCGCCGAGGCGGCCGCGGGCACCGGTGGGGTCGCCACGGCCGGCGCAGCCGGTGCCGCCTCGCCCTGGGTGTACCAGGACGGGGGAGTGTAGTCGGGGGCGTCGGACCAGTCGTCGTCGTCCTCCGCCGCATTGTCGCCGACGTAGACGCCGTCCCGATCGCTACTCACCTTGGGCTCCCTCGTGTTCGCTGCCGCTCTTCGCGGTGCGGTCAGGCACAAGACTAGAACCTGCACCTCGCCACGTTGAGTGCGCCGTCGGTTCTGGTCCGAGCCGACGGTCACCCGCACCCCGCCGCAGTCCGTCTGGCCGACCGATCGGCGCTGTCACCCGGACCGGTGACAGCGCGGCCGGATCAGTCGACCCGGCGGGCCGGACCCAGCAACTGGTGCTCGGACGCGCCCGGTTCGGTGCGCACGTACTGCCGGCGGATCCGGGTGGCCCAGAGCGTGATGTCGTCGCCCAGGGTCGGCAGCGCGGCCACGTCCTGGCCGCCCAGCGACAGCACCCGCCCGATCAGCTCCGCCTCCTGCGGGGCGACCCGCTGCACGCCCACCAGGTCGGCCGCGTTCAGCACCCGGGCCGCGTTCGGGCCGAGGAAGGGCAGCAGGGTCAGGGTGGACTGCCACGGGGTGGCCGAGAGCCGGCTGCGCGGCGGGCGCGGTCCGAGGTCGCGGACCACCAGGACCGGCGCCGAGACCGAGGCCCCCTGCGCGCCGAGCCGGCCGATCTGGTGGACCGTCACGCACGGCTGTCCGCCGCCCGCGGCCTGCGCCAGCGGCGCCCAGAGCTGCGGTCGGGCGGTCTCCACGGCCACCCGGGCCCCGGTCGCCGCCGCCCGCAGCGCGACCACCTGGGCCGTCCAGACACCGCCGACCAGCACCACGTCGTAGGAGGTGGGCCGGAACAGGCCCAGCACCGCGGTCTGCCGCTGCGGGTCCTCGCCGATCACCACCCCGTCGTCGCCGACCGGCACGCTGAGCGCCGCCAGCTCCTCGGGGTTGAGCACGTGCTGCTCGCGGCGCGGGCCGCGCAGGCCGAAGCCGGCCCGGATCCGGGTGAGCGGCCTGGGCCGCTCGTCACCGGGCTGCGGGCGGCCGTGGCCGGAGTAGGTCTGGTAGGCCATCAGGCACATCCCCCCAGGGGCAGGGTGGCGAGCAGGCCGGGCGCCTGCTCCTGGTCCAGCCGGGACAGGCCCAGGCCCGCGCTCTGCGCGCGCTGCTCCAGCAGCCGGCCGTACTGGGCCGCGTCGGCCTCGCTGCGGGCGACCACCCGCACGTGCCCGGTGATCGCCACCGAGTCGCCGGTGCCGGGGCGCGCCGTCAGGCTGAACACGCTGGCCAGCGCCGGTGTGCCGGTGGCCAGGTTGACCAGCTCGGCGGCCGAGACGCCCTGGCCGGACCCGCCGGAGCGGCTCAGCTGGGGCCACTTGGAGATCCAGTAGGTGGTGTGGAAGCGGTCGTCGATCCGCCAGAACCGGCTGTTCTCCTGGGTCCTGCGGGTGCCGCTGCCGCCGCTGCCGGTGCCCTGCCGTCCTGCGGTGGCCAGCGGGTTGGCGCAGGTGGCGATGGACAGCGCGCCGATCAGCTCCCGCTCGTCCAGCGCGGTGGCGCTGAAGCCGGCCCCGTTGAGCCGTCCGGCGAGCTGGTCGGTGACCCGCTGCAGCGCCTTGCGGGCGCCCTCCTCGCCGCCGCCGCGGGCCAGCACGGCGGTGGCCGCGCGCTGCGGGTCGAGCTTGAGGGCCACCCAGGTCAGCCGCAGCGCCGGGGTGGTGACCCCGTCCCGCAGCTCCTGGTAGGCGCGGCTGGCCAGCGCGTGGTCGGGCAGGTGCGGGGCGGGGGCGGGCTGGGTGTGCTGGACCAACTGCACCGACTCCAGCGCGATGTCGTCCACCCGCAGGGCCGAGCAGACCACGTCCAGCGGCAGCGGCAGCGCGGTGCGCATCGGCCGCAGCGGCTGGTCCTTGGCCTGCACCAGCAGCACCGAGGTGAGGAAGGTGCCGTCCCCGATCATGCCGGTCTCACGGCGGACCGGGCGGCCGACGCCCAGGTCGGCCTCGGTGGCGTGGGTGTAGGTGCGCAGCGCCGGCTCGAGTTCGAGCGCGGGTGCCAGGCCCGGGTCGGTGCCCGGCGGCGGCACGTTGCCGGCCGCCTCACGACGCCGGCGGCGGGCGGCCGTGCGGATCCGCAGCGCCTCGGGCAGGCTGCGCCCGCGCACCGGGACCAGGGCCAGCACCAGCAGCAGCACGGCGGGCACCGCGAAGGCGCCGGCGACCATGCGGTTGACGGTCCAGCCGACGGCGACCAGGGCCACCGCCACCTCGATGAGCACTACTTGCTGCAGGCGCAGCCGACTCCCGAGCAGCCCGGGGCGCGGATGCACCTTCACCGGCACGGCCGCCGGCCCGCCGCCCTGGTCCTGGATTCCCTTGGCCGGTCGGACAGTCGCGCCGCGCGGGCCCGCTTTCCCGCCCTGTGCCGCCCTGCGTCGCCCTTGCGCGGTCTGGCTTGGCATTCCCCCGGGTGACCCTCTCTGATTCGCTGTCACGGCCCGGTTGGCCGGGCGTAGAACAGTACCCGTACCGTAATCACCGTCTGCCGCATCGTAGAGGGTCAGCAGGGACCGGAGGCGGGCGGGCGGCCTGGAACAGGGGAGGGCCAAGCAGCATGGCATCACGCAGGGACGAGTTGAACGCCTACACGTTCGCGCGAAAGCGCACGGTGGGTGCTTTCCTGCAACCGGTCGGTGGCGGGAGTGACGAGGACGCGCCGCGGCCGATCCGCGCGGTGGTGCCCTCACTCGTCGTGGCCGCGGTGCTGGTGGCCGGGTTCGGCGCCTGGGGGCTGATCAAGCCGACCGCGCCGCAGGGTTGGGCCGACGGCAGCAACGTGATCCTGGGCAAGGACTCGACCACCCGCTACGTCGTGCTGACCAGCGCGGACGGCACCAAGATGCTGCACCCGGTGCTCAACATGGCGTCGGCGAAGCTGGTCCTGCCGGTCAACTCCAAGGTGGTCATCGTCGCCGACTCGGCGATCGACAACTACGCGTCGCACGGCCCGACCATCGGCATCCCGTACGCGCCCGACAAGTTGCCGAGCGCCACCGACGCGGGCACGGCGAAGAAGTGGTCGGTCTGCGACCGGCCCGGTTCCGATGCCGACCACCCCAACCAGGCGGTCTTCGTGACGGCCGGCGCGGACGCGGCCACCCTGGCCCGCCCTGACCGCAAGCTCGGTGACGGCCAGTCGCTCTGGGTGCAGGGTTTGCAGAAGAACGGTGTGCCCGGTCCCCAGTTTCTGGTCGACCCGCAGGGTCGTGCACACCCAATCGGCACATCCGGGATGTCCGACAACGACCTGACGGCGCTGCGGATCGCGCTCTTCGGCAACGGGGCCCAGCCCGAGCACGTCAGCGACGACTGGCTGGCCACGCTCGCCCCGGGCAGCCCGATCGGCTTCCCGCAGGTGCCGGGGATGTCCGCCGGCGCCCCGACCCCCTCCGACGTCCAACTCTCCGACCAGAGCCAGCGGTACGTCGGGCGGCTGGTCACCTCGGACGGCACCGACTACGTGGTCGGCAAGAGCCAGCTGTACAAGGTGACCCCGTTCCAGGCCGAGTTGCTGCGGCAGGCACCGATCACCGCCAACGCCTACAAGCAGGGCAACCAGCAGGGCAATCCCGGCTACTCCGAGATCACCCCGGCCGACAACGCGAAGTACTACAACACCGTCACCCCGCTGGCGAACGACGCCGACTGGCCCACCGCCAAGCCCGGCGCCTCGGTCAACGCCGGCGGCCCCGGCCCCAGTCCCGCGCACCAGGTGGTCTGCTCGACGTTCGAGGGCCTGTCGGGCAGCGGCATCGCGCAGAGCGTCTGGGCCGGCACGGACTACCCCGCCGCCTTCACGCCCGGCGCGGCCAGCGCCTACGTCAGCCCCGGGCACGGGCTGTTCTACCGCGCGATGGACAACACGGCGGACGGTTCCGGCAGCGACTACCTGATCACCGAGACCGGGCTGCGCTACTCGGTGCCGGCCAGCAGCGAGGGCACCGTGGCCGGCGCCTCGCCGACGCCGACCGCGGCTGCCTCGGCGAGCCCGGCGCCGGCCCAGCAGCAGGTCAACCAGGCCCAGGACCGGCTCGGTTACCAGAACACCACGCCGGTGCTGGTGCCCAAGGCCTGGTCGAACCTGATCCCGGCCGGCCCGGAGCTGAACACCAACGCGGCCACCCAGGTGCAGAACTCCTGACCCGTGGTCAGCAACGGTTGCCCCCAAGGCCCGCGCAACGTCATGGGTTGGTAACCAAACAGCTCCCGGTGTTGGGAGTGTCGGCAGTGGCGACTACAGTGCTGCCGAGGCATCACACCGTGGTGCCGTTCGGGTGGCCTGGGTGACCATACGCCCGGATATTTAGTCTGTCTCATGGGGGACGGTGGAACATGGCCGGTAGTCAGTTCACGACGACCGCTGAGGAGATGCGCGCCTTCTCCGGCAAGATCAACGAGGTCAACCAGCAGATCCAGGGCGAGCTTTCCAAGCTCAACGCGCTGGTCAGCTCGATCGCCGGAGGATGGCAGGGCGCGGCCGCGACGGCGTACCACCAGCTGCAGGAGCGCTGGAACGAGGACGCCAAGGCGCTCAACACGGTGCTGGACGAGATTCGTGGGGCGATCGACGCCACCACCTCGAAGTACTCGCAGACCGAAGAGGAGCAGCGTTCCTCGCTCGGCGGAGTCCAGGGCGCCTGAGCGTCGGTACACGGCCGCACAGCCGCGTAGACCGTACGGGGCGGCCCCGGACCGGGGCGCCCCGATCCACCGATTCCCTGACAAGGAGCCACCATGTCCGACGGACACATCAAGGTCAATTTCTCCACCATCCAGGACGCGGGCTCTGAGGTCCGCGCCACCGCCGGCCGCATCCAGCAGCAGCTGGACGACCTCAAGGCCGGCGTGCAGCGGATCGCCAGCTCGTGGACCGGTTCGGCGCAGGAGGGCTACCAGGCCCGCCAGGCGACCTGGGACCAGAAGGCCGCCGACCTGCACAACACGCTGAACCAGATCGCGGCCGCCCTGGACAACGCGCACCAGAGCTACACCTCGACCGAGAACGCGAACGCCCAGATCTGGGCGGGCTGATTCACCTCCGCCCCTGATGGGCGTCGGGTGAACCGCGTTGGCGGGGCGGGTGCCGTTGGGTGCCCGCCCTGCCGCATGTCCGGATAGCGCAGCAAGTCGAGGGGTACCAGGTGGCGTTGGGGCGAAGGCTGAGCCGGATCGCGTCGGTCGGCGCGGTGCTGGGGGTATTGGGCGGGACGGCCGCCGGGCCCGCGGCGGCGGATCCGCCCGGGGTGCACTGGTCCCCGTTGAGCATCGCCGCGGCCGGCGACTGCCAGTTCCCGGCCAAGGACGTGGCGGCCACTCCGTGGGCGCTGCAGCGGGTGCTGCTCGACCAGTTGTGGCAGAACAACAACAAGGGTGCCGGGGTCCTGGTCGCCGTGATCGACACCGGCGTGGACAACCAGAACCCGCAGCTGGCCGGCAAGGTGCAGGACGGCGGCACCCTGCTGACGGACCCGAACAACGCCAACCAGTCGGTCGGGCCCGCGACCCAGGACACCGTCGGCCACGGCACCAAGGTGGCCGGCATCATCGCCGCCTCGCCGCTCTCCGGTGTCGGCTTCGTCGGGCTCGCGCCGAACGCCCAGATCCTGTCGATCCGGCAGAACGACGACGCCGGCAGCGGCAACGTCGCGACGATGGCCAAGGCGATCAACAACGCGGTCGCCGACGGCGCGAAGGTGATCAACATCTCGCAGGACGTCCGGGGCACCAACGCCGACGGCAGCTTCGGTGACAGCGGCACGCTCAAGCAGGCGATCGACAACGCCGAGGCGCACAACGTGGTGGTGGTCGCGGCCGCCGGCAACGACGGCCTGGAAGGCCCCGTCTACCCGGCCGCCTACCCTTCGGTGCTCGCGGTGGGCGCCTCCGACCGCAACAACGAACGCGCCTCCTTCTCCGAGTACGGCGACTTCGTCAAGGTGGCCGCCCCGGGCGTCGACATGCTCTCCACCGTCCCCGGCCGCGGCCAGTGCGTGGACAACGGCACCAGCTTCGCCGCCCCGTACGTGGCCGGCGTGGCCGCCCTGCTGCGCGGTGCGCACCCGGACTGGACGGCCCAGCAGATCCGCACCCGGATCGAGCAGACCGCGCAGCGCACCGAGCACGGCGCCAACAAGTACATCGGCTGGGGCGTGATCGACCCGGTCAAGGCGGTCGACGACACGGACCCGCCGGCCAACGCCCCGAGCGCCGACGCGACGGTCAAGCTGGCCGGCGTCCCGATCATGCCGCAGCCGCTCGGCCTCGGCGAGACCCAGGCCGACCGCGACCGGCGCACCGCCACCTACGTGCTGGCCGGCGTGCTGCTGGCGGTCGCGCTGCTCTTCGGCGGCTCGGTCGTGCTGCGCGACTACCGCCGCCGCGGGCGGGCCTGACGGTCCTCTGCGCACCCCGGCAGCGCGAAGCGGCCCGGACATCCCCCAGCAGGGTGTCCGGGCCGCTTCGCGAGCCAGGTCGGGTCAGAGCTGCTCGTCCTCCGGCAGCGTGATCACCCAGCGCGTCTCCTGGCGGGGGCGCAGGTAGAGGACCCAGTAGAGCGAGGCGATGACGGTGATCGCGCCGGTCCAGACCAGCGCGGTGTGGTCGAGCTGGGTCAGCACGTAGCAGAGCATCGCGATCAGCAGCACCGGCAGCACCGGCCACAGCGGCTGGCGCCAGGCGGGGGTGTCCTTGTGGGCGCTGCGGCGGGAGAGCAGGGCGGCGACCGCGACCAGCAGGTAGAGGGCGGCGACCGCGACACCCGTGATGTTGGTCAGCAGCAGGCCCGGGACGAAGCAGAGCGCCGCGCCGGGGACGCCGACGGCAAGGGTGGAGACCCAGGGGGCGTTGAACCGGTTCAGGGTGCCGAAGGCCTTGTTGATCGGCTCGGGCCAGGCCCGGTCGCGGCCGGAGGCGAAGAGCACCCGGGAGTTCTGGATCACCATCACGATGCCGGCGTTGATGATGGCCAGCGCGATGCAGAGGCTGATGAAGGTGCCCAGCGCCGAGTTGCTCCAGCCGGCCACCATGCCGGAGATGTCGCCGCCGGTCAGGGTGGCCAGGTCCGGGGCGCCCAGGGTGATCGCGATCACCGGGACCATGATGACCACGGCGGACAGGCCCAGCGTCCAGAGCACCGTGCGGGCCACGTTGCGGCGCGGGTTCTCCAGTTCCTCGGAGAGGTAGATCGCGGTGCTGAAGCCCTGGGTGACGAAGAGCGCGGTGCCCATCGCGGCCAGCATCGCGCCCAGGCCCACCGGGCTGGTCACCCCGTGGTCGCCGGCCACCACGCCGTGGAACAGGGACGAGACGCCGCGCTGGCCGTGCGCGAAGCCGAGGACCGACACCACACCGGCCGCGATCACCTCCAGGACCAGGAAGACGCCGGTGATCCAGGCGTTGGCGCGCAGGTCCAGCAGGCCGGCCACGGTGGCCGCGAGCATCACGCCCGCACCCGCCACCGGGCCGCTGACGTGCACGATCGGGGCCAGGTAGGCGGCGGTCCCGATGGCGATCACCGAGGGGACGATCATCACCACGATCAGCGACTGGATGAAGACCAGCCAGCCCGCGAACCGCCCGGCCAGCGTGCCGACCATCGCGTACTCGCCGCCGGCGCTGGGGATCAGGGTGCCGAGCTCGGAGTAGCAGAAGGCCACCGCGACGCAGAGGATCGCGCCGATGCCGATGGTCAGCGCGGTGGCGGTGCCGAGCGAGTTGAACAGCGTCGGAACCAGGACGAAGAGCGAGGAGGCCGGGGTGACGCAGGAGAGCGTGAGCAGCGTTCCGCCCACGACGCCCAGCGAGCGCTGGAGCTTGCGCGGGGCTTCGGCGGTACTGACCGTCACCGAGGGGGAGGTGGCGGGTGGGCGAAGCGTGTCGGTCATCAGGGGGGTCCGATCGGCTCAGCGCTTGGAGTGCGCGGTCCTGTGCGGTGCTGGGGTGGGGAGCGGTATCGCCTCCGCGAGGGTCGCCCGGTGTTCGGTTCTGCCTGTCGCTCCCGAGTCGCCATGGTGCGGGGGCGTAAAGCTTGCGTCAATGGCGGTTGACCTTCGGAATCCGTCGCGCTAACGGGGCACAAGCTTCCGATCAGTGATCATGATGGGTTGCCGGGATTGATGTCCGACTTGTTACCTTTGGCCAACAGGGCATGAATCAAAGGTGAACTGGCCAGTGCCAGCACGATTCAAAGGCATTTGCGGGCGGCGATCGTCGCTGCTCCAGGCTGGCCGGAACCGCTCGCGGGCCTCCGCGCCCGCGTCGGCCGCACCACGAGAACCGCAGCCCGGCGGCCGAAATTGGTTCATAACTTTCCAGCAGCTGGACGGGTATGCAGCCGAAAGGGCCGGGTGCGACTGCTCGCACCCGGCCCTTTTCCTCACGCTCGGTGACTACTGCTGCTGCGGCAGCCAGCCCGTCTGGACCATCTGCCCGCTGGTGATCCGGCGCGACACGAACAGCCCGCGGCCCGGCGGCAGCGGCTGCGGCTTGACCGTGCCGAGCAGCACGCCCTCGTCCTTGTTGCCGGAGAGCAGCACGCCCTGCCCACCCAGCTCGCGCATCCGCTGCATCACCGGCTCGAAGAGCGAGCGCGCCGCGCCACCCGAGCTGCGCGCGATGATCACGCGCAGGCCGATGTCACGGGCGAACGGCAGGAACTCGGCCAGCGGCGACATCGGGTTGCCGGAGGAGGTGGCGACCAGCTCGTAGTCGTCCACGATCACGAACATGTCCTTGCCGCTGTACCAGCTGCGGTTGCGCAGCTGCTCGGCCGTCACGTCCGGACCGGGCAGGCGGCGGGCGCAGGCGCCGCGGAGCATGTCCACGATCGCGGTCATCGCGGGCTGCGCGGCCGCGTACTCCACCAGGTACTCCGGCGGCACGGTGCCGAGCAGCGCGCGCCGGTAGTCGCCGATCACGATGCCGGCCTGGTCGGGCGTGTACCGCTCGGTGATCTGCTTGATCAGCATCCGCAGCAGCGCCGACTTCCCGGACTCGCTCTCACCGAAGACGATGAAGAGCGGGTCGGTCTCGAAGTTGACGAAGATCGGCGCCATCTCGACCTCGTCCACACCGAACGCGACACCGCGCTCGGGCTGCTCGAAGCCCTTGGGCAGCGACTGCCCGTCCAGCACCGCCGGCAGCATCCGGACCTGTGGCGCGCGCGGGCCGCTCCAGGCGGCGTCGACCGCCTCCACCAGCCCGGCCACGCCGGTCACCAGGTCGTCCACCGCCGAGGAGCCGTCCAGCCTGGGCAGTCCGCTCAGGAAGTGCAGCTTGGCGCCGGTCAGGCCGCGCCCGGCCGCGCCGACCGGCACGTTCTGGGCCACCTTGCGGTCGATCTCCGACTCCATCGGATCACCGAGACGCAGCTCGGTGCGGTTCTGCAGCGCGTCCTTCAGCGCCGGGCGGACCTCGGCGTAGCGGGCGGCGGTCAGGATCACGTGCACGCCGTAGCCCAGACCACGTGCCACGATGTCGGTGATCACCGGCTCCAGGACCTCGAACTCCTGCCGCAGGGTCAGCCAGCCGTCGACCATCAGGAAGACGTCGCCGAACTGCTCGTCCGGCAGCTGTCCGGCGGCCCGGCGGGTGCGGTAGGTGGTGATCGAGTCGATGCCGGTGGCGCGGAACAGCTCCTCGCGCCGGTTCAGCACCCCGTGCACCTCGCTGACCATCCGGCGCACCTTGTCGACGTCCAGGCGCCCCGCGACCCCGCCGACGTGCGGCAGGTCCTGCAGCGACTGGAAACCGCCACCGCCGAAGTCCAGCAGGTAGAACTGGGCCTCCACCGGGGTGTGGGTGAGCGCGAAGCCCGTCACCATGGTGCGGATCATCGTCGACTTGCCGGAACGCGGACCACCGACCACCAGACCGTGGCCGGCCGCGCCGGAGTAGTCCTGGTAGAGCACGTCGCGGCGCTGGTCGCGCGGCCGGTCGACGATGCCGACCGGCACCACCAGGCGGCCCAGCGCGCCGAACTCCGGCGAGGTCAGGCCGCGCTCGGGGGTGGCCTGCAGCGGCGGCATCAGCTGGTCCATGCTCGGCGCCTCGTCCAGCGGCGGCAGCCAGACCTGGTGCGCCGGCGGGCCCTGGCCGACCATCCGCTGCACGATCACGTCCAGCACGGTGTCCACCAGCGCGTCGTCGAGCTGCTCCGGCTCCGGCTCGACCTCCATCACCACCGGCTCGGTGATCGCCACCTCGGCGGCGGTGAACAGCATCGGCTGCACGGTGGAGATCCGGCCGCTGGAACGCTGCTGGCCCGGCGCCCGGTAGGGGCCCGAGACGTAGGCGGCCTTGAAGCGGTCCATCACGTCGGTGCCGAACTTCAGATAACCGACACCGGGCACCGGCGGCAGGTGGTAGGCGTCCGGGACGCCGATCGCGGCCCGCGACTCGGCGGCCGAGAAGGTGCGCAGACCGATCCGGTAGGACAGGAAGGTGTCCAGGCCGCGCAGCTTGCCTTCCTCCAGGCGCTGCGAGGCCAGCAGCAGGTGCACGCCCAGGGATCGGCCGATCCGGCCGATCTGGATGAACATGTCGATGAAGTCGGGCTTGGCGGTGAGGAGTTCGGAGAACTCGTCGATGATCAGGACCAGCGAGGGGAGCGGGTCGAGGGCCGCGCCGGCGATCCGGGCCCGCTCGTACTCGTTGAGGTTGGCGTAGTTGCCGGCCGAACGCAGCAGCTCCTGACGGCGGTTCAGCTCGCCCTCGATCGCGTCGCGCATGCGGTCGACCAGGGTGAGCTCGCCCTCCAGGTTGGTGATCACCGCGGAGGTGTGCGGCATGTCCGCCATCCCCGCGAAGGTGGCGCCACCCTTGAAGTCGGCGAGCACGAAGTTGAGCGTCTCCGAGGAGTGCGTCATCGCCAGGCCGAGCACCAGCGTGCGCAGCAGCTCCGACTTGCCGGAACCGGTCGCGCCCACGCACAGGCCGTGCGGGCCCATGCCCTCCAGCGCGGCCTCCTTGATGTCCAGCTGGACCAGCTCGCCGTTGGCCCCGACGCCGATCGGCACCCGCAGCTTCTCGTGCTGGGCGCGCGGGCGCCAGGTGCGCGAGACGTCCACCGAGCCGGCGTCGCCGACGCCCATCAGATCGGTGAAGTCGAGGTTGGAGAGCAGCGGTTCGTCGTCGCCGCCGGCCGAGATCCGGTACGGCGCCAGCTGGCGGGCCAGCGCCTCGGACTGCCAGGCGGAGAGCAGGTCCGGCTTGCCCGAGTAGGAGGCGCCGGAGGCCGACTCCAGCAGCAGCTCGCGCTGCCCGACGGTGACCACCAGGTGCCCGGTCGGCTCGTCCAGGTCACCCGGGACCACCTCGATCACGGTCACCCCGTGCACGCCGTCGGCTGAGGCCAGCAGCGAGTCCTGCGGGACGGCCGCGCCGTCCAGGATCACCACCAGGTGCGGCTGGTCCGACTGCGGCCCGGCGTCGCGGGTGAACCGCTGCCGGCCCGCCAGCTCGTCCTCCAGCAGCAGTTCGAGCTCGCCGAGGCCGGCCGCGATCAGCCGGCGCGAGCCGGCGCCGTCGTTCTGCTTGCGGTGCTGGTTGTGCGGGAGCCACTTGACCCACTCCCACTCCTCCAGCGAGCCGGGGGCGGCCGCCACCCCGACCACCAGGTCGTCGGGGGAGTGCAGGGTGGTCAACTGGGCGATCATCGCCCGCACGTTGCCGTACACGCCGTCCGGGTCGCCGCAGACCGTGATGTGGTAGAACGCCCGCAGCGAGACCGCCAGCGGCAGTTCCTGCAGGGTGCCGTGCGCCTGGAGGAAGTTGCGCATCGCGTCCGCCGCCAGCGGCTCCAACTCGTCCATCGGCGCGGTCTGCGGGGCCACCAGAGGCGTGGCCAGCTGCTGCGCGCCGCGACCCAGGCGGATCTGCGCGAAGTCCGGGTCGCTCGGGCGGCGCTCCCAGAGCCGGCGGCCCTCGGCCACGATCGACCAGAGCTGGTCCGGCTCGGGGTGCAGGTACAGCTGCGCGCCGCGCTGACGCTCGGCGGTGCGCCGGACCTGACGGCGCATCTGCTGCAGGTACTTCAGGTAGTCGCGCCGCTCGTCGGCCAGGCCCGCACCACCGCCCTTACGGGCCTTCACCACCTGCGCCACACCCATACCGGCGGTGGAACACATCATCAGCAGGCCCATGATCTTCATCATCGGCGCGGTGCCGGGCATGAAGAAGAACGCGGCCGAACCGCCCATGCCGAGCAGCGGCAGCATGCTCATCATCCAGTCGTTGCCACCCCCTCGGGGCAGCTCGGGCGGGGTGACCAGCTCCACCGGTTCGTCCGGCACCACAGGCGGATACGCCCGGGGCGGACGCTTGACCGTCACGACACTCATTTACTTCCGCACCAGCCCTCACGCGACTCGTCAGGCCCCGGAGGAGGCGCCCCTGTGACTGCCCTGCCCCCGCCGCGGACCGCAGGCGACACCGCGGCGATCCAACCCGCCCCCGGTACTGCGCCCTGCGCAGGGGCCGATCCTACCGAGCCCCGTCACGCGGTGAGAGGGCGCGTGCACACCTACCCGTCGCACACGCAGGCCGGGCGGACGATAGGGTGACGCAGCGCCAACTCCGGTGGACGCGGCGCACGGGCGGCGCGAAGCGTGTCGACCGGGACAAGCGAGCAAGGGGGAGCACCGGTGAGTTCGAACGCAGCGACCGGATTCTGTCGGGTCACCGTGGTGGCACCGGACAGCCGGATCGATGTGGCCCTGCCGGAGGACGTGCCGCTCGCGGACGTCTATCCCGAGGTGCTGCGGCTCTCCGGCCAGACTCAGGCGGAGGGCGCCGCGACCGGCTTCCATCTGGTCCGCCGGGACGGCACCGTGCTGGACAGCGGCCTGCCGCTGAACGCCCAGCAGGTGCGCGACGGCGACCTGTTGAGCCTGCGTCCGTTCGCCGAGTCGCTGCCGCCGGCCGTCTACGACGACGTCGCCGACGCGATCGCCAGCGCGGTCGAGGCCGACCGGCGGTTCTGGAGCCCGGACCTGATGCGGGCCTTCGGCCTGATCGGCGCGGGCCTGCTGATCGTGCTGCTCGGCTTCGCGCTCTGGTTCTCCGACCTGACCCACAACATGCACGGCCTGCCCGGCGTGCTCTGCGGCGTCACCGCCCTGGTGCTGGTCGCCTTCGCCGGCGTGCGGGCCCGGGTCTACCGGGACGACGTCGCCGCCCTCACCCTGGGCATCGGCGCCCTGCCGCACGCGCTGATCGCCGGCACCGGCATCCTCGGCGTCGCGCACAAGTACGACGGCCCGGGTCGGCTGCAGTTCCTGGTCGGCTGCGCCACCATGCTGGTGGTCGCGGTGCTGCTGGTCGGTCTGCTGCCGGAGAAGGACTCGGTCTTCGTGGCCGCCGCCGTGCTCGCGGCGGGCGGCACCCTGGCCACCTTCGCCGCCGTGCTGATGCCGGGCACCCCGGCCAACCACATCGCCGCGGTGGCCGGCGTCGCCGCGCTCGCCGCGATCGGCTTCCTGCCGGCCCTCTCGGCCCGCTTCGCCCGCCTCCCGGTCGGCTTCAGCGCCCCCGGCCAGACCCGCACCCGCGGCAGCCGGGCGATGGAGGAGAGCAGCCGGGCCGAGGCCCTGCAGTACGAGCGGATCGCCCACCAGGCCCGGCGCGGCCACGAGGTGCTGGTCGGCCTGGTCGGCGGCTGCGCCGCGGTGATCGTGGGCGCCTGCACCGTGCTGGGCTTCACCGACCAGATGTTCCCGCAGCTGCTCGCGCTGGCCCTGGGCATCGCGACGATGCTGCGGGCCCGGCTGTTCCGCTACACCGCGCAGGTCTTCAGCCTGACCGTGGCCGGCCTGCTGGGCCTGGGCCTGCTGATCCTGGGCCTGTCGCTGCACACCCCGCTGTTCATCATCAAGGCCACCAGCACGACCGCCGTCGACCTGCGCACCCTCTGGCTGGGCGGCTCGATCGCGCTCGGCGCCACGCTGCTGGTCGCGATCGCCCTGGTGGTGCCGCGGCTGGGCGTGTCACCCTTCTGGGGCCGGATCCTGGACATGGTGGACAGCCTGCTGATGATGGCGCTGGTCCCGCTGTCACTCGCGGTGCTGAACGTCTACGCGCTGGTCCGCGGCGCCACCGGTTGACACCGGCGCTGAGGGCTGCGCGGCTGCTGGTACCCTTGGGCTTCCGAGTCTCAGAAGATCCTGTGCCACATACCGGGATCGCTCGGTCATCCCAGAGGAGTTGCAGTGGCTCTCGCCCCTGACGTCAAGAAGCAGATCTTCGCCGAGTACGGCCAGAAGGAGGGCGACACCGGCTCCCCCGAGGTCCAGGTGGCCATGCTCTCCCGCCGTATCTCGGACCTGACCGAGCACCTCAAGTTCCACAAGCACGACCACCACAGCCGTCGTGGCCTGCTGATCCTGGTCGGCCAGCGTCGCCGGCTGCTGCAGTACCTGGCCAAGAAGGACATCGAGCGCTTCCGTACGCTCGTCGACCGTCTGGGCATCCGCCGCGGTGCCGCCGGCGGCGCCCGCTAAGACCGCCGCCCGGGGCGGCTCCCCACCAAGGGGAGCCGCCCCTCGCGCGTACCGGCCGCAGAATTTCCGGGCCGCCTCCCGAGGCGGCCGAGATTCGCACCGTAGGGTTGTGGGCATGCCCGGTGATGGCACCGCCTGGTGCTTCACCCGAGCGACACAACCCCCTTGCGGGCCGCAGGCTTCAAACGGAAGCCGCCCGCATCCAGGAGAGCGTCCAGACGCCCGCCGCCGAAAGGCCTGGCCGCCGAGAGGCGCCGGTCCTCGGTAGTGGCCGCCGGGAGTCCCGCGCAAACGCAGCGGGAGAGCCCGGGGGCTTCGATCGAAGACCGGCCCGGCAGGTCAGGGCCACACCGGCAGGCAAGCGCGGGGGCGCTCTCCAGGAGACGTACGAAAGAGGAGATCTTCCAGGTGGAAGAGAACGTGTTCTATGCCGAGGCCGTGATCGACAACGGTTCCTTCGGTACCCGTACCATCCGCTTCGAGACCGGCCGCCTGGCCCGTCAGGCCGCCGGCTCCGCCGTGGCCTACCTGGACGACGACACCATGGTGCTGTCGGCCACCAGCGCCTCCAAGCAGCCGAAGGAGCACTTCGACTTCTTCCCGCTGACGGTGGACGTCGAGGAGCGGATGTACGCCGCGGGCCGGATCCCCGGCTCGTTCTTCCGTCGTGAGGGCCGTCCCTCCGAGGACGCCATCCTGACCTGCCGCCTGATCGACCGCCCGCTGCGCCCGTCCTTCGTCAAGGGCCTGCGCAACGAGGTCCAGGTCGTCGTCACGGTGATGGCGCTCAACCCCGACCACCTGTACGACGTGGTCGCGATCAACGCCGCCTCCGCCTCCACCCAGCTGGCCGGCCTGCCGTTCTCCGGCCCGATCGGCGGCGTCCGCGTCGCGCTGATCAACGGCCAGTGGGTGGCGTTCCCGACCCACAGCGAGCTCGAGGACGCCGTCTTCGACATGGTCGTGGCCGGCCGGGTGCTGGCCGACGGCGACGTCGCGATCATGATGGTCGAGGCCGAGGCCACCGACAAGACCATCAAGCTGGTCGCGGGCGGCGCCGAGGCGCCCTCCGAGGAGGTCGTCGCCGGCGGTCTGGACGCCGCCAAGCCGTTCATCAAGGTGCTCTGCGAGGCGCAGTCCCGGCTGGCCGCCCAGGCCGCCAAGCCGACCGGCGAGTTCCCGGTCTTCCTGGACTACCAGGACGACGTGCTGGCCGCGCTGACCGCCGCCGTCAAGGACGAGCTGGCCAAGGCGCTGACCATCGCCGGCAAGCAGGAGCGCCAGAACGAGCTGGACCGGGTCAAGGCGGTTGCCGCCGAGAAGCTGCTCCCGGAGTTCGAGGGCCGCGAGAAGGAGATCAGCGCCGCCTACAACGCGCTGACCAAGAAGATCGTCCGCGAGCGCGTCATCAAGGACAAGATCCGGATCGACGGCCGCGGCGTCACCGACATCCGCACCCTGGCCGCCGAGGTCGAGGCGATCCCGCGGGTGCACGGCTCGGCCCTGTTCGAGCGTGGCGAGACCCAGATCCTGGGCGTCACCACCCTCAACATGCTCCGCATGGAGCAGCAGCTCGACACGCTCTCCCCGGAGACGCGTCGCCGCTACATGCACAACTACAACTTCCCGCCGTACTCGGTCGGCGAGACCGGCCGGGTGGGTTCGCCCAAGCGCCGCGAGATCGGCCACGGTGCGCTGGCCGAGCGTGCGCTGATCCCGGTGCTGCCGACCCGCGAGGAGTTCCCCTACGCGATCCGCCAGGTCTCCGAGGCGCTGGGCTCCAACGGCTCCACCTCGATGGGCTCGGTCTGCGCCTCCACCATGTCGCTGCTGAACGCCGGTGTGCCGCTGAAGGCCGCCGTCGCCGGTATCGCGATGGGCCTGATCTCGCAGGACATCGACGGTGAGACGCACTACGTCGCGCTGACCGACATCCTGGGTGCCGAGGACGCGTACGGCGACATGGACTTCAAGGTCGCCGGTACCCGCAACTTCATCACCGCCCTGCAGCTGGACACCAAGCTCAACGGCATCCCGGCCTCGGTGCTGGCCGCCGCGCTGAAGCAGGCCAAGGACGCGCGTCTGCACATCCTGGACGTGATGAACGAGGCGATCGACACTCCGGACGAGATGTCGCCGAACGCGCCGCGCATCATCACCATCAAGATCCCGGTGGACAAGATCGGTGAGGTCATCGGCCCGAAGGGCAAGATGATCAACCAGATCCAGGAGGACACCGGCGCGGACATCACCATCGAGGACGACGGCACCATCTACATCGGTGCGGTCGACGGTCCCTCGGCGGAGGCTGCCCGTACGACGATCAACCAGATCGCCAACCCGACCATGCCGGAGGTCGGCGAGCGCTACCTGGGCACCGTGGTGAAGACCACGACGTTCGGCGCGTTCGTCTCGCTCATGCCGGGCAAGGACGGCCTGCTGCACATCTCGCAGATCCGCAAGCTCGCCGGTGGCAAGCGCGTGGAGAACGTCGAGGACGTGCTCGCCGTCGGCGCCAAGGTGCAGGTCGAGATCGCCGAGATCGACCCGCGCGGCAAGCTCTCGCTGATCCCGGTCGTCGAGGACGAGGAGGGCGGCGAGACCGCCGCCGCCGAGTGATCACCGGTCACTAGCTGGACCCGCGGCCCGTACGCCCTCGCGGCGTACGGGCCGCACCCTGTTGTTCTCCTGAGTGAAAGAAGGACGGCCCGTGGCCCAGGCTTCGGCGGCCAAGCAGCGCCCCGGCACCACCCGCACCCTGCTCAAGGGCGTGGACGGCGCCGGCGTGGTGCGTCGCACCGTGCTCCCCGGCGGCCTGCGGGTCGTCACCGAGACCCTGCCGACGGTCCGCTCGGCGACCTTCGGCATCTGGGTCGGCGTCGGCTCCCGGGACGAGACGCCGGTGCTGAACGGCGCCACCCACTACCTGGAGCACCTGCTCTTCAAGGGCACCGAGCGGCGCAGCGCGCTGGAGATCTCGGCCGCGCTGGACGCGGTGGGCGGTGAGATGAACGCCTTCACCGCCAAGGAGAACACCTGCTACTACGCGCGGGTGCTGGACACCGACCTGCCGCTGGCCATCGACGTGGTCTGCGACATGCTCACCGGCTCGCTGATCCGCCCCGAGGACGTGGAGGCCGAGCGCGGCGTCATCCTCGAGGAGATGGCGATGGCCGAGGACGACCCGGGCGACGTGGTGCACGACCTGTTCGCCAAGGTGATCTACGGCGACGCCCCGCTGGGCCGCCCGATCCTCGGCACCCAGGAGACCGTCAAGGGGCTGACCCGCGACCAGATCGCCGGCTTCTTCAAGCGCCGCTACAAGCCCGAGCAGCTGGTGGTCGCGGCGGCCGGCAACCTCGACCACCGCGTGGTGGTCAAGCAGGTCGAGGAGGCCTTCGCCGGCCTGCTCGCCAAGTCCGACGCGGCCCCCGCCGAGGCCCGCCGCGGCCTGCGCGCGGTGCGCACCGCGGGCCGCCTGGAGGTGCTGAACCGCTCCACCGAGCAGGCCCACCTGGTGCTCGGCGTGCCCGGACTGCCCCGGCACGACGAGCGGCGCTGGGCGCTCGGGGTGCTGAACGCCGCGCTCGGCGGCGGGATGAGCTCGCGGCTCTTCCAGGAGGTGCGGGAGAAGCGCGGCCTGGCCTACTCCGTCTACTCCTACTCCTCCTCCTACGCCGACAGCGGCCTGTTCGGCATCTACGCCGGCTGCCAGCCCAAGCGGGTCGAGGAGGTGCTGCGGATCTGCCGCGAGGAGCTCGACAAGGTGATCGCCGAGGGCATCACCGAGGAGGAGCTGAGCCGCGCGATCGGCCAGATCTCCGGCTCCACCGTGCTCGGCATGGAGGACACCGGCTCGCTGATGAACCGGATCGGCAAGGCCGAACTCGCTTACGGCCACCACCTCTCGGTGGACGAGATGCTGGCGAAGATCGCCGGCGTCACGCTGGACGACGTCCAGGCGGTGGCCCGCGAGGTGCTCGGCGCCCACCGGCCCTCGCTGGCCCTGATCGGGCCGATCACCGACAAGCGGGCGGCCAAGCTCGCGGAGCTCTTCTAACCGTCGCTGCCTGGCCTGAAAGGACACCCCCATGACTCTCCGAGTGGCCGTCATCGGCGCCACCGGGCGGATCGGCTCCGAGGCGGTCAAGGCCGTCGAGGCCGCCGCGGACCTGGAACTGGTCGCCACCCTCGGCCGGGACACCGAGCTGAAGACCCTGGTCGAGTCCGGCGCCCAGGTCGCCGTCGAACTGACCCACCCCGACGCGGTGATGCGCAACCTGGACTTCTGCCTGCACAACGGCATCCACGTGGTCACCGGCACCACCGGCTGGGACGAGGCCAGGCTCGCCGAGGTCGACCACTGGCTGGCCGCCAACCCCGAGCTCGGCCTGCTGATCGCGCCCAACTTCTCGATCGGCGCGGTGCTCAGCATGCGGTTCGCCCAGCAGGCGGCCCGCTACTTCGAGTCGGTCGAGGTGGTCGAGCTGCACCACGACCGCAAGGCCGACGCCCCCTCCGGCACCGCCACCCGCACCGCCCAGCTGATCGCCGCCGCCCGCGACGCGGCCGGCCTGCCCCGCCAGTCGGACCCGACGACGCACGGCCTGCCCGGCGCGCGCGGCGCCGACGTGGACGGGGTGCCGGTGCACGCGGTGCGGATGCGCGGCCTGCTGGCCCACCAGGAGGTGCTCCTCGGCGACACCGGCGAGACCCTGACGATCCGTCACGACTCGCTGCACCACAGCTGCTTCATGCCGGGCATCCTGCTCGGCGTGCGCCGGGTGGTGGACACGCCGGGGCTGACCTTCGGCCTCGAACACTTCCTCGACCTGTGAGCCGGGTGAGCACCAGATGAGTTCCCGCACCGGCTTCTTCATCCTCGCCGCGACCCTCTTCTTCGTCGCCCTGGTCTGCATGGCCGAGGGAGTCCAGCTGATCGCCACCGGCAAGCCGTTCGGCATCGGCATCGGCGTCTGCGCTTTCATCATCCCGGGCATCGGGGTCTGGTTCCTGCGCCAGACCATCCGCTTCGGCCGCACCACCGAGGCGATGTCCCGCGAGCTGGCGGCCGAGGGCGGGCTGCCGGTGGACGAGCTGCGCCGCACCTCGGGCGGCCGGATCGACCGCGACTCGGCCGACGAGATCTTCGCCAAGCGGCAGGCCGAGGCGGAGGCCGAACCGGCGGACTGGCGGGTCTGGTTCCGGCTGGCCGTCGCCTACGCTGACGCCGGCGACACCCCGCGGGCCCGCAAGACCATGCACCACGCGATCAAGTTGAGGAGCAACCCGTGACCGACGAAGCAGCGGCCACCCCCACCTTCCGCAGCGATGTCACGGTGGAGCTGGTCCGCAGCGCCGCCGCCGACTCGGACGTGGTCTGGTCCGCCCGGGTCTCGACCGCTGGCGAGCAGTCCCTGGAGGCGGTCCAGCAGGACCCGGAGAAGTCCAAGGGTCTGATCAACTTCCTGATGCGCGACCGGCACGGCACCCCCTTCGAGCACAACTCGATGACCTTCTTCATCAGCGCGCCGATCTTCGTCTTCCGCGAGTTCCACCGGCACCGCAGCGGCTGGTCGTACAACGAGGAGAGCGGGCGCTACCGCGAGCTGCAGCCGGTCTTCTACGTGCCGGGCGAGGACCGCAGGCTCGTGCAGCAGGGGCGGCCGGGCAAGTACGAGTTCGTCGAGGGCACGCCCGAGCAGTACAAGCTCACGTCCGAGGCGATGCAGCGCTCGTATCAGCAGGCGTACCAGGCGTACCAGGAGATGCTCGCCGAGGGCGTCGCCCGCGAGGTGGCCCGCGCGGTGCTGCCGGTGGGTCTCTTCTCCTCCATGTACGCGACCTGCAACGCGCGTTCGCTGATGCACTTCCTGTCGCTGCGGACCAAGGACGAGCGGGCGAAGGTGCCGAGCTTCCCGCAGCGGGAGATCGAGATGGTGGCGGAGCTGATGGAGGCCCAGTGGGCGCAGCTGATGCCGCTCACCCATGCGGCCTTCAACGCGCACGGCCGGGTCGCACCCTGACCTGGGCCGATAGGCATATGGATGTATTTGCCCGGGATGTCTGGATTGCGACCGATTCGGCCGCTCCCTAGGCTCAGGGCACGGATTCCGGTGCTGCTTGAACCCCCGAGCAGGTAGCACCGGAATCCTATGGTTTGTCCGGATTCTGGCCGGCCGTCAGGACCCCCGCTGTCCGAACCATGGACCGGAGTCACGGCCTCCTCATCGGCTACGAGTATTTTTGGACCCATGGCTCCGACCTCCACACCCCGCGCCCCCTTCGGCCGGGTCCTCACCGCGATGGTGACCCCGTTCACCGCCGACGGCGGGCTCGACCTCGACGGCGCCCAGCGCCTGGCCGCCCACCTGGTGGACTCCGGCAACGACGGCCTGGTCCTCAACGGCACCACCGGCGAGTCGCCGACCACCAGTGACGCCGAGAAGGCGCAGCTGGTGCGCGCCGTGCTCGAGGCGGTCGGGGACCGTGCCCACGTGATCGCGGGCGTCGGCACCAACGACACCGCGCACAGCCTGGAGTTGGCCCGGCAGGCCGAGGCTGCCGGCGCCCACGGGCTGCTGGTGGTCACCCCGTACTACAGCAAGCCCCCGCAGGAGGGGCTCTACCGGCACAACGTCGCCATCGCCGACGCCACCGAGCTGCCGGTGATGCTCTACGACATCCCCGGGCGCAGCGGCGTCGCGCTGAGCCACGAGACGCTGGTCCGACTCGGCGAGCACCCGCGGATCGTCGCCAACAAGGACGCCAAGGGCGACCTCGGCGCCGCCGCCTGGACGATCGCCCGCAGCGAGCTCGCCTGGTACTCCGGTGACGACATCCTCAACCTGCCGCTGCTCTCGGTCGGGGCCGTCGGTGTGGTCAGCGTGGTCGCCCACGTGGTCGCCGACCGGCTGCGCGCCATGATCGACGCCTTCGGCGCCGGTCGGGTCGCCGAGGCCACCGCGATCCACCAGAGCCTGCTCCCGGTCTTCACCGGTATGTTCCGCACCCAGGGCGTGATCCTCAGCAAGGCCGCCCTCACCCTGCAGGGCCGCCCCGGCGGTCCGCTGCGGCTGCCGCTGGTGGACGCCACACCCGAGGAGATCGCGCGATTGAAGGAGGATCTCGCCGCCGGCGGGGTACACCTGTAGCGAGAAGACGTGCGCGCCCTCCGGCTCGCCGGACCCCGATGCCGCAAGACCCGGGGATCCGCCGCTGGACCGGAGAAGACCGGCGCGAGGCACAACAAGCCAGCCGCTCGGTGACGAGCGGACCGACCTGACAGGTACCTAGCGAAGTCGCGCGCCATATGTCAGCGGGAGAACCCCGGGCATGTGGCGCGCGGCGCGAAGGAGAGTCTTTTGAGCCACCCTCATCCCGACCTCGGTGCGCCCCCGGCGCTCGCGCCGAACGCGATCCGGATCACCCCGCTCGGCGGCCTCGGCGAGATCGGCCGCAACATGACGGTGCTGGAGCACGCCGGCCGGCTGCTCATCATCGACTGCGGCGTGCTCTTCCCCGAGGACGAGCAGCCCGGCATCGACCTGATCCTGCCGGACTTCTCCTCGATCCGGGACCGCCTCGACAAGATCGACGGCATCGTCCTGACCCACGGGCACGAGGACCACATCGGCGCCGTCCCGTACCTGCTGCGGGAGAACCCCGACATCCCGCTGATCGGTTCGAAGCTGACCCTGGCGCTGATCGAGGCCAAGCTCACCGAGCACCGGATCCGGCCCTATGTGCTGGAGGTCGCGGAGGGCGAGCGCGAGCAGATCGGCCCGTTCAACTGCGAGTTCATCGCGGTGAACCACTCCATCCCGGACGCCCTCGCGGTCGCCGTCCGCACCCCCGCCGGCATGGTCGTGGCCACCGGTGACTTCAAGATGGACCAGCTGCCGCTGGACGGCCGGCTCACCGACCTGCCCGCCTTCGCCAAGCTGGCCGAGGAGGGCATGGACCTGCTGCTGGTGGACTCCACCAACGCCGAGGTCCCCGGCTTCATCCCGCACGAGCGGGACATCTCCGCCGCGCTGCGCAACGTCTTCGCCAACGCGGACAAGCGCATCATCGTCGCCTCCTTCGCCAGCCACGTGCACCGCATCCAGCAGGTGCTGGACGCCGCGCACGAGTACAAGCGGAAGGTCGCCTTCGTCGGCCGCTCGATGGTGCGCAACATGGGCATCGCGCGCGACCTCGGCTACCTGAAGGTGCCGGGCAACCTGATCGTCGACGTGAAGCAGCTGGACGACCTACCGGACAAGGAGGTCGTGCTGGTCTGCACCGGTTCGCAGGGCGAGCCGATGGCCGCGCTCTCCCGGATGGCCAACCGCGACCACCAGATCCGGATCGTCGAGGGCGACACCGTGATCATGGCCTCCTCGCTCATTCCGGGCAACGAGACCGCGATCTACCGGGTGATCAACGGCCTGACCCGCTGGGGCGCCAACGTCGTGCACAAGGGCAATGCCAAGGTGCACGTCTCCGGTCACGCCTCCTCGGGCGAGCTGCTGTACTTCTTCAACATCTGCAAGCCGAAGAACCTGATGCCGGTGCACGGCGAGTGGCGCCACCTGCGCGCCTGCGCCGACCTGGGCATCAAGACCGGCATCCCGAAGAACCGCACCGTGATCGCCGAGGACGGCGTGGTGGTCGACCTGGTCGACGGCGTCGCCCGGATCGTCGGCAAGGTGCAGGCCGGCTACGTGTACGTGGACGGCAGCTCGGTCGGCGACGTCACCGAGTCCTCGCTGAAGGACCGCCGGATCCTCGGCGAGGAGGGCTTCATCTCGGTCTTCGTCGTGGTGGACTCCAGCAGCGGCAAGATCGTCAGCGGCCCCACCATCCAGGCCCGCGGCTCCGGCATCGACGACGGTGCGTTCAGCCCGGTGGTGCAGAAGCTGGAGGAGGCGCTGCGCAAGTCCGCCGACAACGGCGTGCTGGAGGTGCGCCAGGTCCAGCAGTTGGTGCGCCGCACCATCGGCAAGTGGGTGGCGGACAACTACCGCCGCCGGCCGATGATCCTGCCGGTCGTGGTCGAGGTCTGACGACGCTCGTCACCGTGAACCGGCCCCGGGCAGCTCGGCTGCGCGGGGCCGGTTTGACTCTCGGGGCACGGGTGCGTAATGTTCTCCGAGTTGCCCCGGCCGCGCGAGTGGTTCGGAGGCGAAACCCCCTGGAACAGCTGAGCGATGGTTCCGCATGCCCTTTTCGAAGGAAATTGCGAAACAGAAACTCTGCTAGAGTCTGGGACAGCGGAAAGCCGAAAGGCCGGAAGCGAAATGCGGAAAGCGAAGCGGAAAAGGCACTGAGCCGGATCTGA
>NZ_JARZAG010000040.1 GCF_029892155.1 Kitasatospora sp. GAS204B
GGGATGTCAACATATCTGGCGTTGACTTTTGGCACGCTGTTGAGTTCTCAAGGAACGGACACTTCCTTCAAGCCGCTCTCGCAAGCTCTCCGGGCATTCGTTTCAGTGTTACTGCGTTCTTTCGTGTCCTCAGCGTATCACGCGAGTTTCGTTCGGATTTCACCGGACATTCACTCAGCGTTGGCGCTGGATTTACAACCGCCTCGCGGCGACTCGGCCAACCATAGACCCTCTGGGCCGGTGCGCCTAATCGGGCATGGTGCACCTTGGGCCAACCGAGTGCCAGCACCGCGCGACCTGGCGCGCCGGAGCGATCGTCGGACTCACTCGGATGCCGTAGAGTGCGGCGCGTCGACCAAGAGGACTAGACCACTTGTGTCACCTGAGGGCCTGTCCGGCCCGGGATCCGGGCGGCGGCCGTGGCCGGAGTGAGTGCGGCGGGTCGCGCGGGACTGCCTGGGTGGGTGATGCCTTATATGACGGTCTGTCCGAAGTTGACATGATTTAGGCTTCAGCCGACACATCCCGCCGCTGGCCGCGGCAGCACGCTGTACGTACTCCGCACCTGGGAGGCTCCACCATGACCACAGTGACGTCGCCGCTGACCGGCCGCGCCATTGGACTCGCCAATGTCCCCGACCCCGTCTTCTCGGGCGCGATGGTGGGTCCTGGTACCGCCATCGACCCGGTGCGTGAACCCACTACGGCGGTTGCGCCGGTGGACGGGCTGGTCGTCTCCATGCACCCGCACGCGTTCGTGGTGATGGACGCGGACGGCCACGGTGTGCTGACCCATCTGGGGATCGACACCGTGCAGTTGAACGGGGAGGGCTTCGAGCTGCTGGTCAGCAAGGGCGACCAGGTGAAGCGCGGGCAGCCGGTGATCTCGTGGAATCCGGCCGCGGTGGAGGCTGCCGGCAAGTCGCCGATCTCGCCGATCGTGGCGCTGGAGGCCTCGCTGGAGCAGCTCGGCGCGGTGGCCGAATCCGGCGAGGTCGCCACCGGCGGCGAGCTCTTCACCTGGAACTGACGGACCCTACGGAACGCCGGACAGTGCCCCGTCCCTCGTGGTCTGGTGGGGCGGGGCTGCGATGCGGGCGAGAGGAAATGAAGCAGATGGAGAAGACGCTGCGCGGCGTGGGTGTCAGCCACGGGGTCGCCATCGGTCAGGTGCGGCACATGGGGACCGCGGTGCTGGAGCCCCCGACCACCCGGATCCCGACCGAGGACGCGCCGCGCGAGCAGGCGCGGGCCAAGGCGGCCGTGGACGCGGTGGCCGCCGATCTGATCGCGCGCGGCAACCTGGCGGGCGGTGAGGCCCAGGCGGTGCTCGAGGCGCAGGCGCTGATGGCGCAGGATCCCGAGCTGATGGCGGATGTCGAGCGCCGGATCGCGGTGGGCAGCAGCGCCGAGCGCGGTGTCTACGACGCGTTCGCCGCCTACCGGGCGCTGCTGGCGGCGGCCGGTGAGTACCTGGCAGGCCGGGTGGCGGACCTGGACGATGTGCGCAACCGGATCGTGGCCCGTCTGCTGGGCGTGCCGATGCCGGGCGTGCCGGACAGCGACGAGCCGTATGTGCTGCTCGCCCGGGACCTGGCGCCGGCCGACACCGCGCTCCTCGACCCGACCCTGGTGCTCGGCTTCGTCACCGAGGAGGGCGGGCCGACCAGCCACTCGGCGATCCTGGCGCGGGCCCTGGGTGTGCCGGCCGTGGTCGCGTTGCCGGGGGCGACCGGGATCGCCGAGGGCGTCGTGGTGGCGGTGGACGGCAGCAGCGGCGAGGTGCTGATCAGCCCGAGCGAGGCGGAGCAGGCCGAGCTGCGGGCGCTGGCCGCCGAGCGCAAGGCGGCGCTGGCGGCGTCCTCGGGTCCGGGGCGGACCTCGGACGGGCATCTGGTGCCGCTGCTCGCGAACGTCGGCGGTCCCGGTGACGTGGCGGCGGCGCTGGAGGCCGGTGCCGAAGGCGTCGGGCTGTTCCGTACCGAGTTCCTCTTCCTCGACGACTCCAAGCGGGCGCCGAGCGAGGAGACCCAGGTCGAGGCCTACCGCAAGGTGCTGGAGGCCTTCCCGGAGGGTCGGGTGGTGGTCCGGGTGCTGGACGCGGGCGCTGACAAGCCGCTGGAGTTCCTGACCCCGGCCGACGAGCCGAACCCGGCGCTCGGGGTGCGCGGTCTGCGCACGCTGCTGGAACACCCGGAGGTGCTGCGGACCCAGCTGCGAGCGCTGGCGACGGCGGCCGCGGGCCTGCCGGTGCACCTTGAGGTGATGGCGCCGATGGTGGCGGACCGGGCGGATGCCAAGGCGTTCGCGCTGGCCTGCCGGGAGGCGGGGCTGGAGGCGAAGTTCGGCGCGATGGTGGAGATCCCGTCGGCCGCGCTGCGGGCGCGCTCGATCCTGGAGGAGGTCGAGTTCCTCTCGTTGGGGACCAACGACCTGGCGCAGTACACCTTCGCGGCGGACCGTCAGGTCGGTGCGCTGGCTCGGCTGCAGGACCCGTGGCAGCCGGCGCTGCTGGATCTGGTGGCGGCGGCCGCCTCGGCGGCGCAGGCGGCCGGGAAGAGCTGCGGGGTCTGTGGCGAGGCAGCCGCCGACCCGGTGCTGGCCTGCGTGCTGACCGGTCTCGGCGTGACCAGCCTGTCGATGGGTTCGGCCTCGATCCCGTACGTCCGGGCCTCGCTGGCGACCTTCACGCTGGCGCAGTGTCAGCGGGCCGCGGCGGCCGCTCGGTCGGCGGACAGCGCGGAGGAGGCGCGGACCGCCGCGCAGCAGGTGCTGTCCGGCGAGTGAGCCGGAGGCAGGCGTAGCGAAGGGGCCCCCGCCGTGGCGGGGGCCCCTTCGTCGTGGTCAGCCGCGGCGTTCGCGGCCGAGGCGCTCGAAGAAGCGCAGGTGGTCGAGGTTGTCGACGGAACCGGGGTTGACCGCCTGGTCGAGCGGGGTGCCGGCGAGCAGGCGCTTGACCGGGACCTCGATCCGCTTGCCGGTGAGGGTGTGCGGCAGGCCGTCGACGGCGATCACCTCGTCGGGGACGTGGCGCGGGGAGAGCTGCTCGCGCAGCACGGTGCGGATCCGGCCGCGGAGCTCGTCGTTCAGCTCGGCGCCGGGGGCGAGGACGACGAAGAGCGGCATCCAGTAACCGCCGCCGTCCTCCTCCAGGCCGATCACCAGGGACTCGGCGATCTCGGGCAGCCGTTCGACCACCTCGTAGATGTCGGAGGAACCCATCCGCACGCCTTGGCGGTTGAGGGTGGAGTCGGAGCGGCCGTGGATGACCACGGTGCCGTGCGAGGTGATGGTGATCCAGTCGCCGTGGCGCCAGGTGCCGGGGAACATCTCGAAGTAGCTGTCCCGGTAGCGGGTGCCTTCGGGGTCGTTCCAGAAGCCGGTGGGCATGGACGGGATCGGCTTGGTGACCACCAGTTCGCCGACCTCGTCGGTGTGCGGCTTTCCGTTGACGTCCCAGGACTCGACGGCGGCGCCCAGGCAGGGGGCCTGGATCTCGCCGAGGTGGACCGGGAGGGTGGGGACGCCGCCGACGAAGCAGCTGCAGACGTCGGTGCCGCCGCTGACCGAGGCGAGCCAGACGTCCGGCTTGACCTCGTCGTAGATCCAGCGGAAGCCGTCGGGGGGCAGCGGGGAGCCGGTGGTGCCGATGCAGCGGACGGCGGACAGGTCGAGGTCGCGGCCCGGGTGCAGGTCGGCCTTGCGGCTGGCGATCACGTAGGCGGCGGAGGTGCCGAGCACGGTGGCGCGGGTGCGGGCGGCCACCTCCCACAGGGCGCCGGTGGTGGGGTGGCCCGGGCTGCCGTCGTAGGTGACCACGGTGGCGCCGACCAGCAGGCCGGCCACCAGGAAGTTCCACATCATCCAGCCGGTGGAGGTGTACCAGAGGAAGCGGTCGTCCGGGCCGAGGTCGAGGTGCAGGGCGGCCTGCTTGAGGTGCTCGACCAGGATGCCGCCCTGGCTCTGCACGATGGCCTTGGGCAGGCCGGTGGTGCCGGAGGAGTAGAGCACCCAGAGCGGGTGGTCGAAGGGGAGCTGTTCGAAGACCGGCGCGGTGTCGGCGGCGGTGAGCTCGGCCCAGTTCAAGGCGCCCTCGGGAGCCGGGGTGCCGAGCAGCGGGACGTGCACCACCGCGCGCAGGGTGGGCAGTTCGCGGCGCAGCTCGGCGACCACCTCGGTGCGGTCGTGGTTCTTGCCGCCGTAGTGGTAGCCGTCGACGGCGAACAGGACGACCGGCTCGATCTGCTGGAGGCGGTCGAGCACGCTGCGGGCGCCGAAGTCCGGGGCGCAGGAGGTCCAGATCGCGCCGATCGAGGCGGTGGCGAGCAGCGCGACGATGGCCTGCGGGATGTTGGGCAGGTAGGCGCCGACCCGGTCGCCGGGTCCGACGCCCTGGGCGCGCAGCGCGGCGGCCAGCGAGCCGACCTGGCGGCGCAGTTCGGCCCAGCTGAGGGCGGTCGGCTCGGCGGTGGTCTCGTCCAGGTGCAGGATCGCGGGGAGCTCGGCGTGGGCCGGGTCGGCGCCGAAGCGCAGCGCGTGCTCGGCGTAGTTGAGGGTGGCGCCGGGGAACCAGCGGGCGCCGGGCATCGCCGGGTCGGCGAGCACGGCCTGCGGCGGCGTGCCGAAGCGGACGTCGAAGTACTCGGTGACCGCGGTCCAGAACCGGCTGAGGTCATCGGTGGACCAGGCGTGCAGGTCGGCGTAGCGGGCGGCGGCGGTGGCGTCGTCCGGGACGGGGGCGAGCGGGGCGGCGGGGGCGCCGTGGTGCTCGGCGGCCCAGGCCTGGAAGGCGACCAGGCGGGTGGCTGCGGCCACCTCGGGGGTGGGGCGCCAGAGCGGCTCGCTCGCCGCTCCGGCGGGGGCCTGGTCCTTGGGTGGGGTGCTCACGGTGGTGGTCTCCCGGCCGGAGGATGGGGGCGGGGTGGCGCTGGTGGCGGTTCCCCTCCCCGTGCGTACGGACGGTGCAGACCCTGCCACGTGATCGTCCGGTGCGCCAGGGGCGACCTGGCGGTCGGCCTCAGGCCTGGCCGAGGCGCTCCAGTGCGAGGGCGGCCAGCAGGGCGGCGGTGTCGCCGAGTACGGCGTCGTCGAAGACGGCCTGCGGGGCGTGGTTGTAGGCGGCCGTGGTCGGGTCGGTGCCGGGTGGGCAGGCGCCGACCATCAGGTAGGCGGCGGGGACGTGCTCGGCGACCACGGCGAAGTCCTCCGAGCCGGCGATCGGGTGCGGAAGCTCGAAGAACCGTTCGGCGCCGAGCAGTTCGCGGGCGGTGCGGGCGGCGAACTCGGTCTCGGCCGGGTGGTTGACGGTGACCGGGTAGCCCTCCTCGACGACGGCTTCGGCGGTCAGCCCGTGCGCCTGCGCCACGCCGCGGGCCAGGCGGGGCGCCTCGGCGAGCACCCGCTCGCGGGCCTGCGGGGAGAACGAGCGGATGGTCGCGGAGAAGACCGCCTGGTCCGGGATCACGTTGGCGGCCGTGCCGGCGTGGAAGCTGCCGACGGTCAGCACCACCGGGTCCTGGACGTCGAACCGTCGGGTCGCCAGGGTCTGCAGGGCCAGGACGGCCTCGCAGGCGACCGGGACCGGGTCGAGCGCCAGGTGCGGGCTGGAGCCGTGGCCGCCGTGGCCGTGCACGGTGACGGTGAGCGTGTCGGAGCCGGCCAGCACCGGGCCGGGGCGGGTGGCGACCAGGCCGAACGGCAGCTGGGCGGCCCCCACGTGCAGCGCGTACGCAGCCACCGGCGGCTCGCCGGCGGCGGTCAGCACGCCCTCGTCGATCATCACCCGGGCGCCGCCGGCCCCCTCCTCACCGGGCTGGAACATCAGGATCACCGCGCCGGGCAGTTCGGCCTGCCGCTCGGCCAGCAGTCTGGCGGCGCCGACCAGGGCGGCGGTGTGCAGGTCGTGGCCGCAGGCGTGCATGGCGCCGGGGATGGTGGAGGCGAAGGGCAGCCCGGTGGCCTCCTGGACCGGCAGCGCGTCCAGGTCGGCGCGGAGCAGCACGGTCGGGCCAGGCCGGCCGCCGCGCAGCACGGCGGTGACCGAGCTGAGGCGCTTGCCGAGGGTGATCTCCAGCGGCAGGCCGGCCAGCGCGGCGAGCACCTTGGCCTGGGTCAGCGGCAGCTCGAGACCGATCTCCGGGTCCTGGTGCAGCGCGCGGCGCAGGGCGACCAGCTCGGGCTGCAGCAGGGCGGCGGATTCACGCAGGGTCGAGGTCATGGCGGTACTCCTCGCGGGACGGGTGCGATCGTGATCTGGTCATGCTGCCTCGGCGGCCGGCAGGGCGGCGGCGGACGCACGGATCTCGCCGTGACGGGCTGCCGCGCGCACGGATCTGCCACCGGCCGCCGCCGCTACCCTGACGGTATGTCGAACTACGCGCGTGGGGAGCGGCAGCGGTTGGCGGAGCTGCTGGCGGCGGCGGGACCGGACGCGCCGACGCTCTGCGCCGGCTGGCTGACCCGGGACCTGGCCGCGCACCTGCTGGTCCGCGAGGGCCGTCCGGACGCGGGGCCGGGGATCCAGCTGCCGCTCTTCGCGGGCTGGACGGCGCGGGTGCAGGCCGGGTACGCGGCGCGCCCGTACGCCGAGTTGGTCGCGCGGTTCCGGGCCGGGCCGCCGCAGCTGTCGCCGTTCGCGCTGCCCGGGGTGGACGAGCTGGCCAACGCGGTGGAGTACTTCGTACACGCCGAGGACGTCCGGCGGGCGGTGCCGTGGGAGCCGCGGGCGGTGGATCCGGCGTTGGCGGAGCTGCTCTGGCGCCGGTTGCCGATGCCGGCCCGGTTCGAGGTGGGGCGGCGCACGCCGGTGCGGTTGCTGCTCTGCCTGCCGGACGGGCGCAATCTGACGGTGGGTCAGCGGCGGCCCGGCTCGGTGCGGGTCACCGGGGAGCCGGCCGAGCTGCTGCTCTTCGCGTTCGGGCGCGGGGCGCAGGCGCGGCTGAGCGTGACGGGGCCGGCCGCGGAGCTGGCACAGCTGCGGGACGCGGTGGCGCTGCCGGCGGAATAGGCGAGGGGGTGGCGCCGGTGGCGGGTCAGCTCCGGGGCCGGTACTCCCCCGCGAACCAGGCGGCGGCCACCCTGGTGTGGAAGGGGAAGGCGAGCTGGATCGGGGCGTCGATCAGCTGCCAGCCCTCGGTCTCGTCGGTGGGCACGGAGGGCGGCAGGGCGGTCAGGTCCTGGGCCGGGAGGAGCGCGAAGAGGCAGAGGAAGCCGCCCGCGCTGTCCGAGTCGGTGGCGACCAGGGTGACGTCGGCGGCGTCGGCGTGGATGCCGGTCTCCTCGCGCAGTTCGCGCACCGCGGCCTGCTGCCAGCTCTCGCCGAAGTCGACGTAGCCGCCGGGCAGGGCCAGCAGGCCGTAGCCCGGCTCGATGGTGCGGCGGATCACCGCCAGGCTCTGCCCGCCGTCGGGGCGGTTGACCGGGAGCAGGCTGACCGTCACGGGCAGCGGGTTGCGGTAGCTGATCTCGCCGCAACCGACGCAGGTGCGCGGCCAGTCGGTGGTGCCGGCCGGGTAGGCGGCGCCGCACCAGTGGCAGTGCGCCCAGGGGCCGAAGGTGGCGGGACGGCCCTGAGCAGCAGCCTGGTGAATGGTCATGGGGTGGATGGTAGTCCGCACGGCTGACGGCGGGGCTACGGTGCGGATGAGAGGTGTCAGGAGAGGTGATGGCGGTGCGGTCGGAGTTCGGGCGGTCGGAGTTCGGGCAGGCGCTGGCGGCGGATGTGCTGGTGCTGGACGGCGGGTTGTCGAACCAGTTGGCCGCTGCCGGCGAGGACCTGGCGGACGGGGCGCTCTGGTCGGCGCGGCTGCTGGCGGACGCGCCCGAGGCGCTGGTGGCGGCGCATCGGGCGTACTACGCGGCCGGCGCCGAGGTGGTGATCACGGCCAGCTACCAGGCGAGCTTCGAGGGGTTCGCCCGGCGCGGGATCGGGCCGGACGCGGCGCGGCGGCTGCTGGCGTCGAGCGTGACGCTGGCCCGGGTGGCGGCCGACGGTGTCGGAGCTGAGGATGCCGCGGCCGGTGGGCGGCGGCGCTGGGTGGCGGCCTCGGTGGGGCCGTACGGCGCGGTGCTGGCGGACGGCTCGGAGTACCGGGGGCGGTACGGGCTGAGCGTGGCCGAGCTGGAGCGCTTCCACCGGCGGCGGATCGAGGCGCTGGTGGCGGCCGAGCCGGATGTGCTGGCCCTGGAGACGGTGCCGGACGTGGTCGAGGCCCGGGCGCTGGTGCGCGCGGTGCGTGGTCTCGGGGTGCCGGCCTGGCTCAGCTATACCGTGGCCGACGGCCGGACCCGGGCCGGGCAGCCGCTGGCCGAAGCCTTCGCGGTGGCACTCGACGCGCCGGAGGTGGTCGCGGTCGGGGTCAACTGCTGCGCGCCGCAGGAGGTGGGCCCGGCGGTGCGGATCGCCGCGCGGGTGACCGGCAAGCCGGTGGTGGCCTACCCGAACAGCGGTGAGCGCTGGGATCCCGCCACCCGGTGCTGGTTGGGCGCGGCCACCGGGCCGGCGGACTTCGCCACCGGCTGGGTGGCGGACGGGGCACGGCTGGTGGGCGGTTGCTGCCGGGTCGGCCCGGCGGGGATCGCCGAGTTGCGGGAGCGGCTGGGCGGTTGGCGAGCAGGCGGGCGCGGCCGTCGTCGCTGATGGCCCCGGCAGGTGACGGCGAAGAGAACGGCCGAGAACCGGTAGGCGACGTGCGAATCAGCGGCCGCGCCTGGCAGACTCAGGACGATACCCCCGCAGTCGACATGACCACGAACTGTGCGACATTGTCGAACACCCGCCAGACTGTCTCCCGAACCGTTTGCCAGAATTGCCAGTGGAGGTCCCCCATGCCCGGCCCGATCCAGTCGCTCTCCCGGGCCGCCGCGATCATGCGCCTGCTGGCCGGCGGCGAGCGCCGGCTGGGCCTGTCCGAGGTGGCCACCTCGCTCGACCTCGCCAAGGGCACCGCACACGGCATTCTGCGCACCCTGCAGCAGGAGGGCTTCGTCGAGCAGGACCCGGAGAGCGGCAAGTACCAACTGGGCGCCGAGCTGCTGCGGCTCGGCCAGAGCTACCTGGACGTGCACGAGCTGCGGGCCCGCGCCCTGGTCTGGGCCGACGACCTGGCCAGGGCCGGCGGCGAGACGGTCTACCTCGGGGTGCTGCACCAGCACGGCGTGCTGATCGTGCATCACGTCTTCCGCCCCGACGACACCCGCCAGGTGCTGGAGGTGGGCTCGATGCACCCGCTGCACAGCACCGCGCTCGGCAAGGTGCTGCTGGCCTACGACCCGGTGGCCCGCGGCGAGCTGGGTGACGCACCGCTGGAGGCCTACACCCCGCGGACGCTCACCTCGCTGGAGGACATCGACGCCGAGTGCGCGCTGATCCGCGAGCGCGGTTGGGCGGACGCGATCGAGGAGACCTGGGAGGGGGTGGCCTCGATCGGCGCGCTGATCCAGGACCGCCGGCGCAACCCGGTCGGCGCGGTCTGCGTGAGCGGGGCCGTGGAGCGGGTCTGCGAGGACGGCTTCGTGCGGCCGCAGCTGGTCGCCTCGGTGCGCGACGCGGCCCGGGCGATCTCCCGCGACCTGGGCGCCGGGCGGTTCTGAGCGGGCCGGACGCGAGCCGGCGCCGGACCGGAACGACCGTCGGACGATTACGGAGGGTGGACAGGATTCCTGTCCACCCTCGGTGTTTTGTCCGCATTTTCAGCCATTCGACTGCTAGCTTCGCGAGGCCGCGGGCCCGGTCGGGCGAGTGGAGGGTCACAGGGAGGTCACCCGGCCTTGACGTAACCGCCGCCAAGGGGAAAACTCCCGCATAGCGGTCGACAATGTCGAACGGTGGCCGCCGGAAGATCCGAGCTCAGCCCGATCAGCCGCACACCGGTCGTCACCCCACCGCAGGGCCGCCTCCCAACGACGGGAAGCCCGAACCCGCCACGGTCTCCCCCGCCGTGGCACTCTCCCCCACCCTGCCTGCCACGGGCTCGGCCCACTAGGCACCGGCCATTTGGACAAAGGAGTCTTTGTGTCCGCCTTCTCGAACGGCGATGTCTTCGTCGGCGAAACGCTCGGCACGGCCGCGCTGATACTCCTCGGCGGTGGCGTCTGCGCCGCCGTCACGCTGAAGAAGTCCAAGGCCCTGAACGCCGGTTGGGTGGCCATCACCTTCGGCTGGGGCTTCGCGGTCATGGTCGCCGCGTACATGGTCGCCCCGAAGTCCGGTGCCCACCTGAACCCGGCCGTCACGCTGGCCCTCGCCGTCAAGAGCGGCGACTGGAGCCAGGTGCCGCTCTACCTCGGCTCCCAGCTGCTCGGCGCGATGATCGGCGCCGTCCTGGTCTGGCTGAGCTACCTCGGCCAGTTCCAGGCCAACGAGGAGCCCACGCTGGGCATCTTCTCGACCGGTCCCGAGATCCGGAACCCGATCCAGAACCTGCTCACCGAGATCATCGCGACCATGGTGCTCTGCATGGCGATCCTGACCCAGGGCCTGACCAAGGGCATCGGCCTGTCCGGCATCGGCGTGCTGATCACCGCGTTCACCGTGGTCGGCATCGGCCTCTCGCTCGGCGGCCCGACCGGCTACGCCATCAACCCGGTCCGCGACCTCGGCCCGCGCATCGTGCACTCGCTGCTGCCGATCCCGAACAAGGGCGGCTCGGACTGGAGCTACGCCTGGATACCGGTCGCCGGCCCGGTCATCGGCGGCCTGCTCTCCGGCCTGCTGTACAAGGGCCTGTTCTAACGGCACCGTGCTGACAGCGTCACGCCCCCACCCACCCCTCAGAGCCGAGGACTTGAGTCATATGACCGCCAATTACATCGCCGCGATCGACCAGGGCACCACCTCCAGCCGCTGCATCATCTTCGGCGCCGACGGCCGGATCGTCGCCGTCGACCAGCAGGAGCACCGCCAGATCTTCCCGCAGCCCGGCTACGTCGAGCACGACGCCGCCGAGATCTGGACCCGGGTGCAGTCCGTGGTCCGCGGCGCGCTGGAGAAGGCGAACCTGACCAAGGACGACATCCGCGCGATCGGCATCACCAACCAGCGCGAGACCACCGTCCTGTGGGACAAGAACACCGGCGAGCCGGTGCACAACGCGCTGGTCTGGCAGGACACCCGCACCGAGGCGCTCTGCCGGGAGCTGGGCCGCAACGTCGGCCAGGACCGGTTCCGCCGCGAGACCGGCCTGCCGCTGGCCAGCTACTTCGCCGGCCCGAAGATCCGCTGGCTGCTGGACAACGTGGAGGGCCTGCGCGAGCGTGCCGAGGCCGGCGACATCCTGTTCGGCACCATGGACACCTGGGTGATCTGGAACCTCACCGGTGGCGTCAACGGCGGCAAGCACATCACCGATGTCACCAACGCCAGCCGCACCATGCTGATGAACCTGCAGACCCTGGCCTGGGACGAGAAGATCGCCGAGTCGATGGGCGTCCCGCTCACCGTGCTGCCGGAGATCCACTCCTCCGCCGAGGTCTACGGTGAGGCCGTCGGCGACCTGGCGGGCGTGCCCGTCGCCTCCGCGCTCGGCGACCAGCAGGCCGCGCTGTTCGGCCAGACCTGCTTCAACGTCGGCGAGGCCAAGAGCACGTACGGCACCGGCACCTTCCTGCTGCTGAACACCGGCGAGAAGGTGGTCCACTCCTACAACGGCCTGCTGACCACGGTCGGCTACCGGATCGGCGACCAGGCCCCGGTCTACGCGCTGGAGGGCTCGATCGCGGTCACCGGCTCGCTGGTGCAGTGGCTGCGGGATCAACTCGGCATCATCTCGACCGCGGCCGAGATCGAGACCCTGGCCAACACCGTCGAGGACAACGGCGGCGCCTACTTCGTGCCGGCCTTCTCCGGTCTCTTCGCCCCCTACTGGCGCTCCGACGCGCGCGGCGTGATCGCCGGTCTGACCCGGTACGTGACCAAGGGCCACCTGGCCCGCGCCGTGCTGGAGGCCACCGCCTGGCAGACCCGCGAGGTCGTCGACGCGATGGAGAAGGACTCCGGCGTCACGCTGACCGCCCTCAAGGTGGACGGCGGCATGACCTCCAACAACCTGCTGATGCAGAACATCGCCGACGTGCTGGACGCCCCGGTCGAGCGCCCGTTCGTGGCCGAGACCACCGCGCTCGGCGCGGCCTACGCGGCCGGCCTGGCCGTCGGCTTCTGGAACGACCTGGACACCCTGCGGGCCAACTGGCACCGCGCCGCCGAGTGGACGCCGCGGATGGACGAGGCCACGCGCGAGCGCGAGTACAAGAAGTGGCTCAAGGCCGTGGAGCGCACCATGGGCTGGGTGGAAGAGGACGACCAGGAGAGCTGAGCAAGCCGCCGGCCGGGGCAGCGCAGCCCCGGCCGGCTCGCGAGTTTTCCCCGGCCCCAACCCTGTTGAGGCCGAACCGCACTGTGAGAGGAGACTCCGGCGCCGCCCGCACCGCGGCCCCGGAACACACACCATGGCAACCATCCCGACCCTGGGCGCCGAGCGCACCCCCGGCCGCACCGCTTCCCGCGCCGAGACCCGTGAGCTGCTGGGCAAGGCCACCTACGACCTGCTGGTGATCGGGGGCGGCATCCTCGGCACGGCCGTCGCCTGGACCGCCTCCCAGGCGGGCCTCAAGGTCGCCATGGTGGACGCCGGCGACTTCGCGGGCGCCACGTCGAGCGCCTCCTCCAAGCTGGTCCACGGCGGTCTGCGCTACCTGCAGACCGGCGCGGTCAAGCTGGTCGCGGAGAACCACAAGGAGCGCCGGGCGCTGGCCACCGACGTGGCCCCGCACCTGGTCAACCCGCTGACCTTCTTCGTCCCGGTCTACAAGGGCGGCCCGCACAGCGCCCCCAAGCTCGGCGCCGGCGTCTTCCTCTACTCCGCGCTCTCCGCCTTCCGTGACGGCATGGGCCGGGTCTCCACCGCCGCGCACGCCGCCCAGCAGGTGCCCGCGCTGAAGACCGAGGGCCTGCGCTCGGTCGCGGTCTACGGCGACCACCAGATGAACGACTCGCGGGTCGCCGTGATGACGGTGCGCGCCGCCGTCGACGCGGGCGCCGTGGTGCTCAACCACGCCGAGGTGACCGGCCTGCGCTTCACCGGCACCCGGGTCACCGGCGCGGACCTGAAGGACCGGCTGGACGGCACCGAGTTCGGCGTCAACGCCCGCCTGGTGCTGAACGCCACCGGCCCCTGGGTCGACCACCTGCGCGCGATGGAGGACGCGGGCGCCGCCCCGTCGATCCGGCTGTCCAAGGGCGCCCACGTGGTGGTCAAGCGCCGCGCCCCGTGGCGCGCCGCGCTGACCATCCCGATCGACAAGTACCGCGTCTCCTTCGCCATCCCGTGGGAGGACCACGTCCTGCTCGGCACCACGGACGAGGAGTACACCGGCGACCCGCGCGACGTGCGGGCCACCGAGGCCGACATCAACCAGATCATGGACGAGGCCGGCCACGCGATCAAGGACGAGCACCTCGACCGCGACCTGATCACCTACGCCTTCGCGGGCCTGCGGGTGCTGCCCGGCGGCCCCGGCGACACCGCCTCCGCCAAGCGCGAGACCGTGGTGACCGAGGGCCGCGGCGGCATGCTGTCGGTGGCCGGCGGCAAGTGGACCACCTACCGGCACATCGGCCGCACCGTGCTGGAGAAGCTCGCCCACGTGCGCGGCACCGGCATCGCCGAGGACATCTCGCCGATCGCCGCGACCGTCCCGCTGCCGGGCGTCGGCGCGCCGAACGCGGTCGCGCACCGCCTGCTGGTCGACCGTGAGCCCGGCTCCCGGATGGAGCCGCTGGTCGCCAAGCACCTGGCCAGCCACTACGGCACGCTCTCCTTCGACATCGCCCGCATGATCGCCGAGGACCCGGCGCTGGGCGAGCCGATCCACCCGGACGGCCCGGACGTGTGGGCGCAGGTCGCCTTCGCGGCCGACAACGAGTGGGCCTACACGCCGGACGACGTGCTGCGCCGCCGCACCACGATGACGGTGCGCGGGCTGGACACGCCGGAGATCCAGGAGCAGGTGGCCGAGTTCCTGGCCAAGCGGGACCAGGGCTGAGGTCACGTCAGCTGACGGACCGAGCTGACGCCTGATCAGCTGACGGGCGGTCGACCCCACCGGGTCGGCCGCCCGTCGTCTGTGCCGGACCTCTAAGCTCGGAGCACCCTGTCCCGACCCTCAGGAGGCATCCCCGACGTGACCAGGCCACCGCTTCCGCACGACTTCCAGCGCCCCGTCCCGAGCTTCACCGTGACCAGCACCGACCTCACCGACGGCGGCGAGTTGCCCGAGGCCCACGTGCTGGCCGGCGGCAACATCTCCCCGCAGCTGAGCTGGTCGGGCTTCCCGCCCGAGACCGAGAGTTTCGCGGTCACCTGCTTCGACCCCGACGCCCCGAGCGGCAGCGGCTGGTGGCACTGGGTGGTGTTCGACATCCCCGCCTCCGTGACCTCGCTGCCGACCGGCGCGGGCAACGGCGACTTCGTGGGTCTGCCGACCGGCGCGGGCAACGGCGACTTCGTGGGTCTGCCGGCCGGCGCGGTACAGGCGCGCAACGACTACGGGACGAACGACTTCGGCGGTGCCGCGCCGCCGGCCGGGCACGGCCCGCACCGCTACGTCTTCTCGGTGACGGCGGTGGGCAGCGCGAAGCTGGGGTTGGACGAGGACGCCTCGGCGGCGGCGATCGGCGCCACGCTCGGCTTCAAGGCGGTCGGCCGGGCGACGATCACGGCGACCTACGAGAACGAGTAGTGGCGGATGCCGGGTGGGGGCCGTGCGTCCCCACCCGGCTGCAGGAACTGCCGGGAAACCAGGGTCAGTTGCCGCCGGCCACCGGCTCCAGCACGAAGACGGGGATCACCCGGTCGGTCTTCTTCTGGTATTCGGCGTAGTCCGGCCAGGCCTCGACCGCGCGCGCCCACCACTGGTCCCGCTCCTGGCCGGTCGCCTCCCGGGCGGTCATGTCCTGGCGCTGCGGCCCGTCCTGCAGTTCGACCCGCGGATGCGCGACCAGGTTGAAGTACCAGGTCGGATGCTTGGGCGCACCGCCCTGGGATGCCACCACGGCGTACCGGCCGTCGTGTTCGACCCGCATCAGCGGGTTCTTGCGGATCTTGCCGCTCTTGGCTCCGAGGCTGCTGAGGATGATGACGGGCTTGCCCCGCATCATCGTCCCCTCGGTGCCGCCGGAGGATTCGTACGCGGCCACCTGGTCGCGCACCCACTGCTCCGGACTCGGCTGGTAGTCACCGGTAAGAGGCATGCTGTTCCCGTCCCGTAGCTGAGGACTCGCAGCGGCTGACCCGAGGTCAACCGCCATAGGCCATCGGTTGGATCTGCCGCCTCCATCATTACCAGAACCCGCGGCCCGGAGGGAGGCCACGAGGTCGCGGCGCGCTCAGGAGCGTCGGAACACCTGCACCGGGCACCCGGGGCGCCAGAGCCGGATAACGAGCTGATCGTTCTCGACCGCGGTGTGCACGGCCTCGCGCAGGTCGAGCCGGAACGCGTGGAAGCCGCCCGCCGGCTCCGCTCCGGTGGCGGCGGCCGCCTTCTCGACGGCGTCGGTCACCTCGACGGCCACGCCGGAGACCTTGGCGTCGCCCTCCTGCTCGGGATCGCCCGGGTGGGCGTGGATCGCGCAGCGGCCGTCGCGCTGGAGATCGCGGGCCTTGACCGCCCCGAGCATCGAGCCGAAGGTGAGGTCGGCGCCGGTGAACTCGACCTCCGAGCCCGATACCCGGGGCGAGCCGTCCTGGCGGAGGGTGGCCAGCACATGGGTCTTGGCCGACTCGAAGCGGGCCCGGATGACGGCGGCCAGGTCGGGTGCTTCGGTTGCGAACTGCTGCCAGGTAGCCATGCGGGAAGTGTGCCGGAGAGGACTGACAACAGGCCGGTTCGCGCGGCCGGGCTATGGGCCGTCCGGGCGGTCCGACCGAGCCGGGCGATCTGACCCGCCCGGGCCGTCGGCGAGCCGGCGCAGGGTGAGGGCGGCGCCGAAGAGCTGTACGCCGTGGGTGGTGTGCGGGTCGACGCCGGTCAGCTGGGTGATCCGGGCGAGGCGGTTGTCGACGGTGTTGGGGTGCACCTGGAGCTCCTGGCCGGTGCGGCGCCGGTCGAGGTCGCGGGCGAGGAAGGTGGCGAGTGTCGAGAGCAGGCCGGCGTGCTGTTCCAGCGGTTCGAGCAGGGCGGTCAACTCGGCCGCACTGTCCGCTGGTTGGGCCAGGTGGTAGTCGAGCAGCAGGTCCTGGAGCCGGTACAGCCCGGGGGCGGGGGCGATGGCCGCGACCCGGCGCGCCTGGTCGGCGGCGGCCGGGACGTCCGCCGGCGTCGCGGCCCGGGCGGCACCGACGATCGGGGCCTGCGGCAGGCCGGTGGCCAGGCACCGGGCGAGGTCGGCGTGCGGGGTCTCGCCGGGCAGCAGCAGGTGGCCGCCGTGCTCGTCCGGCAGGCTGTGCGCGCGGCCCTCGGCCAGCGGGGCGAGCCGCGCCACCACCTGGCGGAGCAACCTCCGTACCGCTACCGGCCCTTGGACTCCCTCGGGCCCCGGGGCGCGCACGCTGAGCACCAGGTAGCCCGGTTCGAGGACGAGGCCGTAGCGGGCGGCCACCTGCTCGGGGTCCTCGCCGTGGATCAACGCCCGGGCCAACTCGCGGGCGGCCACCTGCTGGTCGGCCAGCGCGGCGAGGTAGGCCTCGGTGACGATCTCGACGGTGGCGTTGAGCGCCGAGAGCTGACGCCGGGCCAGCCAGCACAGGGCCGCCTCCTCGCCGGGGCGGGCGGCGGCGGCGAACGCGTCCATCAGCCGCTCGACGCCGATGTGGTAGGACCTGAGCAGCTTGGCCAGCGAGAGCCCCTCCTCGGCGCGCTGGGCCGCTCGTTCCCGGAAGAGTTCGGCATCGACGTGGGTGCCGGAGTTGGAGTCCGGCACCGGTGGGTGGATGTAGCGGAGGAAGCCGCGGATGGCGTGCCGGGTGGTCGCGGCGATCTCCAGGTCCCGCATGTCCCCCGGGAGCCGGTCGAAGCCGGGGATCTCGGCCCACTGGCGCTCGACGATCTCCCTGGCCAGCTGGTTGACCTGCGGTTCGAGACGGGCGGCGAGCCGGATCGCCTGCTCGCGTACGTGGTCGTCGAGCAGGGGTGACTCGTCGCGTTGTGACATGTCACAACGATAGGCCGCTCAGGGTGTCCGTCCGGTCGGTTGTCCGGGTCGCCCGGCCGAGTGAGGGTGGGGAAAAGCGAGCGGATCTTCGTCTCGCGCTGTCACCAGGCCGGCGGTGCCTGGACTCTCCGACAGGAAGTGACATGAGCTTCTCCCTCACCGAATACGCCGACCAGGTCTGGCAGGGCGCGGTCGACGACAGCATCGCGCACACCGGTCAGGCCGGCACGGGTGTGCTCGACGTGACCGACGGCGTCGGCTGGTACCCCGGTTTCGGCAACGTGATCACCTTCCGCACCGGTGGTGAGATCGTCCTCTTCGACACCGGCAACCCGCTGGCCGCCGAACCGCTGCACCAGGCCGTGCGCGCGTGGAGCCGCGACCCGGTGAGCACCGCGATCTTCTCGCACGGGCACATCGACCACGTCTTCGGCATGGGCGGCTTCGACGCCGAGGACGCGCCCCGGCCGACCGTGATCGCCCAGGAGCGGATCGGCGAGCGGTTCGACCGGTACCTGCTGACCAACGGCTACAACGCGGTGATCAACCAGCGGCAGTTCCAGGCGCCGAGCCTGACCTGGCCGACCGAGTACCGCAGGCCCGAGGTGACCTACCGGGACGCGATCACCGTCACCCGGGGCGAGTTGACCTTCGAGCTGTTCCACGTGCGGGGCGAGACCGACGACGCGACGGTGGCCTGGATCCCCGAGCAGCGCATCCTGTGCCCGGGCGACATGTTCATCTGGGTCACCCCCAACTGCGGCAATCCGCAGAAGGTCCAGCGCTACCCGCGCGAGTGGGCCGTGGCGCTGCGCCGGATGGCGGGCCTGGGCGCGGAGATCATGCTGCCCTCGCACGGTGCCCCGGTCTTCGGCGCCGACCGGATCCGCCAGGCGCTCACCGAGACCGCCGAATGGCTGGAGAGCCTGATCGAGCAGACCCTGGACGGCCTCAACTCCGGTGCCCGGCTGGACGACCTGGTCCAGTCGGTGCGCCCGCCCGCGCACCTGGCCGACCGGGTCTACCTCCAGGCCAAGTACGACGAGCCGGAGTTCATCGTGCGCAACCGTGGCGGGGCTACGCCGGCTGGTACGACGGCAACCCGGCTCACCTCAAGCCCGCGCCCGACGCCCAGCTCGCCTGTGCGCTGGCCGAGTTGGCGGGCGGGGCGCGGTCGCTGACGGACGCCGCCCGGCGTTACGCGGACGCCGGCGAGTTGCGACTGGCCGGCCACCTGGCCGAGTTGGCGGTCCAGGCGGCACCGCAGGACACCGCGCCGCACGCGGTGCGCGCGGAGATCAACCAGGCCCGCGCCGAGGCCGAATCCTCGCTGATGGCTCGGGGCATCTTCAGCTGGGCCGCCGCCGAGTCCCGCCGACTGTCGGGCGGGGACGGCCCGGCACAGGGCCCGGCGGCCGGGCTGCTGGGGACGGGGAATCAGTAGGCGGCGGCCCGGCTCGGGGGTCGCCTTCCGGATCGGGTATGCCGCGAGCGGGCTGCTCTTCGGCGGCATCTGGGCGCTGGGCAGCGGAGATCCGTGGTGGCAGCACCTGGTGCGGGTCACGGCGCTGGTCCTGGTCGTCCCGCCGGTGGCGCACACGCTGCGGCGTCGGCGGGAGCGGCGCGCGGGTGCGACGCCGGCCCACCGGGTGCCGATCGGCCGGCTGGTCCTGGCCAAACTGGCGCTGATGGCCGTGGCGTTGGCGGCCGGCGCGCTGCTCGGCCGGTACCTGGCCCACCCCGATCTGCCGATCGCGGCGGCCATCGCGCTCGTGGTCGCCTTCGGCGGGCCCGTCTACCACCGCCGACAGGTCCGGCGGGCTGCCGGTAACATCCGCTGAATGGCCGTTGACCAAGAACTGGTGGATGCCGCGATCGAGTTGGCACGTGCCCGGTTTCCCGGGCAGGACTGGTCGGGAGCCGCGGCACTGCGGCTCGACGACGGTGCGATCCTCACCAGCACCGCACCGGAGGTCCCGAACAACGCGGTACGCCTCTGCCACGAGACCGGGGCCATCTGCGAGGCGTTCAAGCTGGGGCGCCGGGTGGTGGCCTCGGTCTGCGTGACGCTCGCCGACCAGGCGCGCGGCTACTGGATCCTGGCGCCCTGCGGGGTCTGCCAGGAGCGGCTCTTCGCCTACGGCCGCGACGTGGCGGTCGGGGTACCGGCGGGCGCGGATCCACGACGCTGGCGGTCGTTGCGGTTGCGGGACGTGCAACCGCACTGGTTCGGGCGGGTGTTCCCGGAGGAGGAGTGGCCGTACTGAAGGGTCGGGCAACTCGCCGCACCAGCAGGCCGTTCAGTTCGTGATCGCGGGTGCGCGGCCGAAAGTCGGCACCAGGCTCGGGTCGTTGAAGGCCGTGATGCGGCTGATCCGGGCGCCGTTGAGGGTCAGGACGTGGATGCCGTAGGGCTCGTACCGGCCGTCGCCCGCGTGGCGGTCGACGACGAAGGCAGGCTGGCCGTTGGCGCGGGTGGGTGTCATCCGCCACAGGTCCGGCCGCAGGACGCGGGCGGACAGGAAGCCGAGGACGGCCCGGCGGCCGGTGAACCAGGTCGGGGTCGGCGGCATCTCCAGCTCCACGTCGGCCCGCAGCAGGTCGACCAGCGCGGCGGGGTCGGCGCGGGTGAAGGCGTCGACGTAGTCCTCGAGGAGGCCGCGCAGGATCCCCTCGTCGGGCTCGGCCAGCTCGTCCGCGACCGGTCCGGCGTCGGCCAGGCGGGCGCGGGCGCGGCGGAGCGCGCTGTCCACGGCCGCAGTGGTCGTGTCCAGCATCTCGGCGACCTCGGCCGTCCGGAACCCCAGCACGTCGCGCAGGGTCAGCACGGCGCGCTGGCGGGCGGACAAGTACTGGAGCGCGGCGATGAACGCGAGGCGCACGCCCGTCCGCGCAACCACGACCGACGCCGGGTCGCCGGCGCCGAACCCGGCGTCCGGCGCCGGCTGGAGCCACGCCACCGTCGGCTCGCGGGGAGCCACCGCGACCCGGTGGTCATCCGATGGCGCGCCCAACCCCGACGGCAGGGGCCTGCGCTTGCGCGTCTCCAGTGCCGTCAGGCAGGCCATGGTGGCGATCCGGTACAGCCACCGCCGCAGCGAGGAGCGCCCCTCGAAGCCGTCGAACCCACGCCACGCCCGCAGGTAGGTCTCCTGCACCAGGTCCTCGGCGTCGTGGATCGAGCCGAGGATCCGGTAGCAGTGCGCGAGCAGTTCCGGCCGGAACGGCTCGGCCAGGGCGGTGAAATCGGCGTTCGACGGCATCGCGGATCCTCCTCGGAGTGCGGCGGGGCCACTGTAGGCGGCGGTGGGGCCGGGTGGCGGCTCAACCGATCAGGCTCAGACCCTCGCCGCCGAGCCGGTACTCCGCGCCGCTGTCCCGGTTCCCGGCGAGTTCGACGACGGCCTTCCCGACCTGCTCCAGGTGGAGGATCGGCTGCCGTCCCTCGATGAACGTCTCCCGATCGACACCCGCCCGCGCGGCGTAGCCCTTGATCCCGGCCTCGCCCACCCCGCCGACCGGGGTCATGTTCGGCAGCACCGTGACGAACCGGATCCCCAACCCGGCCCGCTCGGACTCCTCCGCGCCGTACTGGCGCAGGTAGCGGACGGCAGCCTTGGCGCTGGCATACCCGCCGCTGAGCGGGGAGCCACCCAGAGCGGCCCCGCTGGACATCGACAGGACCAGGCTGCCCGGTGCCAGCGGCTCCCGCAGCGCCGCCCCGGTCCAGGTGAACACGTGCCGGGTGTCGACCTCCCAGTTGCGGCTGAAGGTCTCCCAGGTCTGCTCCTGCACGGGCGCCACGTGCGGCGTGGCGCCGGCGTTGAGGACGAGCAGGCAGGGGCGCTGCTCGCGGATCACCTGCTGGGCGAGTGCTTCGTCGGTGGCGTCGGCGGCGACGGGTGTGAAGCGGTCGCCGAGTTCGTCGCGCACGGTGCGCAGTTCCCGCTCGTCGCGAGCGATGCCGACGACGTGGGTGCCGCGCGCGACGAGCGCGGCGGCGATCGCGCGTCCGAAGCCGCGACTGGCTCCGGTGACGACTGCGGTCTGGATGGGGTCTGACATCGGGGGCTCCGTGGGGCTGGTGGGCGGGAGGTTCGGTCGACATCAAGACCAGCCGGCGGCGGAGAATCCGTCGCCGACGCCGCAGGATTCCATGTGATCTGAGTCACATGGCTGAATCACGAGGGGCTTACTGATTTGCCTAAAGGTTTTAGGCAAATGCATAATCGGTCCTGTCGAAGGAGGGAGAGGCTATGGCACGCGCAGGACTGACCACGGAACGCCTGACCCAGGCGGGAGCGGAGCTGGCCGACGAGGTCGGATTCGACCAGGTGACCGTCTCGGCGCTGGCCAGGCGGTTCGACGTCAAGGTCGCGAGCCTGTACTCGCACCTCAAGAACTCCCAGGACCTCAAGACCAGGATCGCCCTGCTCGCGCTGGAGGAAATGGCCGACCGGGCCGCCGACGCGCTGGCCGGCCGGGCCGGCAAGGACGCGCTGACCGCCCTCGCGAACGTCTACCGCGACTACGCCCGCGAGCATCCGGGCCGCTACGCCGCGGCTCAGCTCAGACTCGATCCGCAGACCGCGGCCGCCAGCGCCGGCGTCCGGCACGCCCAGATGACCCGGGCGATCCTGCGCGGCTACGACCTGACCGAGCCGGACCAGACGCACGCGGTCCGGTTGCTGGGCAGCGTCTTCCACGGCTACGTCAGCCTGGAGCTGGGGGGCGGGTTCAGTCACAGCGCCCCCGACACCCAGGAGACCTGGACGCGCTCCCTCGACGCCCTCGACGCCCTGCTGCGGAACTGGCCCGCGCCGTAAGTCCTCGGAGCCGCAGGTCCTCAGAGCCGCAGGTCCTCAGAGCCGCAATCCGCACACCCCGATCGGCAGGCTGCCACGATGCCCACTCAGCACCACTGGATCACCACTCCCGTCACCGCGGCCATCGTGCGCGGCGCTCTCGAACTCGAGCAGACCGCGCACGGGCTGCTGCCGCACCGGCTGCCCGCCAGGGCCCGCGCGCAGTGCGCCGACGGACAGCTCGCCATGGCGGAGGCTCAACCCTCCGGCGTGCGGCTGGCCTTCCGCACCCGGGCCACCGCCGTCGAGTTGGACACGCTGCCGACCAAGCGGGTCTACCTGGGCGTCCCGCCCCGCCCGGACGGCGTGTACGACCTGCTCGTCGACGGGCGCCTGACCGGCCAGGCCACGGTGGCCGGCGGCAACACCCTGACCATCGACATGGCCACCGGGAGCGCCGAGCACCAGGCCGGCCCGCCCAGCACCGTCCGCTTCACCGGCCTGCCCGGGGGCGAGAAGCACGTCGAGATCTGGCTGCCGCACAACGAGCGCACCGAACTCCTCGCCCTGCGCACCGACGCCCCCATCGAGCCCGCACCCGACCGGGGCAGCAAGGTCTGGCTGCACCACGGCAGTTCGATCAGCCACGGCTCCGACGCCGCGAGCCCCAGCACCACCTGGCCCGCGCTCGCCGCCGGCCTCGGCGGCGTGGAGCTGATCAACCTGGGCCTCGGCGGCAGCGCCCTGCTCGACCCGTTCACCGCGCGCGCCCTGCGGGACACTCCCGCGGACCTGATCAGCGTCAAGATCGGCATCAACCTGGTCAACGCCGACCTGATGCGCCTGCGCGCCTTCACCCCCGCCGTGCACGGCTTCCTCGACACCGTCCGCGAAGGCCATCCCGACACACCGCTGCTGGTCGTCTCGCCGATCCTCTGCCCGATCCACGAGGACACGCCCGGCCCCAGCCTCCCTGACCCTGCCGCACTCAGCGCCGGCCAGCTGCGCTTCCGGGCCGCCGGCGACCCGGCGGAGCGCGCGAGCGGGAAGCTGAGCCTGGGCGTCATCCGGGACGAGCTGGCCCGGATCGTGGCACAGCGGTCGGCCGAGGACCCGCAGCTGCACCACCTCGACGGGCGCGAGCTCTACGGTCAGGCCGACTTCGCCGAGCTGCCGCTGCCCGACGAGCTCCACCCGGACGCCGCCACGCATCGCAGGATGGGCGAGCGCTTCGCCGAGCTGGCCTTCGGTGGGGGCGGGCCCTTCGCGGAGGGCGGCGCCTGATCGCCCGGGCGTACCGGACACGCGGACGGCCGCTCAGCTGAGCGGCCGTCCGCCTTCGGATCGTCAGATGATCAGGCTCAGCGGGAGGATCAGCGCGATCGCCACCACCGAGATGATCGTCTCCAGCACCCAGCAGATCCCTGCAGGCCGCCGGCCCCGGGCTGCCACCTGTCGGTAGTCAGCTGTACGCGCCTGCGCCGGCCCAGGTATCTTCACGCTGCACGCGCTTCCCGTGCACACATTCCCCGGACGGAGTCTCTTGACCGACCAGCTCGCCGCTGGCCTCACCGGCCTGCTCCTCTTCGCCATCAAGACCCTTGCGCCCCTGGTGGGAGCCGTCGTGGCTGCCCTGGCCATCCGCCGCAGGGGGCGCAACGCCCGCCTGGCCTTCGCGGGGTGCCTGGTCATGCTGCCGGAGCCGATCCTGTCCACGTTCGGCCCGGCGCTGTGGTCCGGCAGCCTGATCCGCGGCCTCGGGCCCCTCATGGTGTCGAACGTGCTGACCGTGATCGTCCTCCCGTTCCAGCTGGTCGGGTTCGGGCTCCTGCTCGCCGGAGCACTGTCCGCTCCCAGGCCGCCGCAGCCAGCCGGGCAGCCGGCAGCAGGCCAGCCGTTTGCGCACACCGCCCCGAAGGTCTGAGTGGGAGAGAGGCTGTCAAGGATCGCCTTGCCCTTGGCTGCCGTGCCCAGTGACGGCCGTCCGACGATGCCGTTCCGGGTGTAGCCGGCCATGCCCAGAGTCAGCAGGTGCGGCCGGTCGGTTGCCACGCGGTCATCGTGAGCGACTCCGCCGCGGACCAGCTCCGGCGCGCCGTGCAGCAGGATGGATACCGCCAACTCGCCTCCGTGCATGTCCTCCTGACCGCTGCTCTCCAAGGCCGCGTACTCGCACGCCCGGTGACGCAAGTGGAGTGCGGGCGTGGAGGGTTGACGGGGCGAAGATCGGTAGGGCTACCATCGAGGACATGGCTGACTACCTCCAGGTGTCCACCGCGACGGCGACTCGTGAGGAGGCCGAGGCGCTGGCCCGATCTGCGGTGCGGGCTCGGTTCGCGGGCAGTGCTCAGATCATCGGGCCGGTGGGTTCCGCATTCTGGCACTTGGGTGAGTTCGGCACAGGGGAGGAGTGGCAGTTGCTCCTCAAGACGAGCGCCGAGAGGTACCCACTGCTCGAGGCCCATCTGCTGGAGAAGCACCCCTGGGACAACCCGGAGATCGTGGCGGTTCCGATCGTGGCCGGCTCGCAGGCGTGCCTGAGCTGGCTTCGCGAGGCCACGAGCGACAAGGAGAACGGCTGAGTCAGATCATCCTCGGGCCATTTCCAAGGCTTCGGCCACTGCCGGATTCTCGGCGTGCGCTTCGAGCCGCCGGATGACGGAGTTGATCCGTTGGCGGGGGCGGATGGACGCCACGCCGATGGAAAGCTCCAGTGCTCGGCTGGTCACCACAGCGGCCTGCTCGACTTCTCCAGCGGTCAGGCAGGGGCGGTGCGGGTGAGACCCAGAGAGTATCCGAGGGGAATCGCTGGCGCTGGATGGGGTGGTAGGGCCGGTTCCCATGGACGAGGGGCGAGCCCGATCAAATGCCCGGGCACGCGGAGGGCGTCGGCGATCTGCGTGATCTTGTCGTAGGTGGTGATGCTGCCGTCACCCCGCGCGAGCTTCCCAACCCGCTCGGGCTTGATGTCACAGGACTCGGCGATCTTCGAGTAGCTGATGCCAGCCCACTTGCGAGCCAGCGAGAAGACGGCACCGAAGTCGTGCGCTGCCAGAGCTGCGCGCATGTCCGCGCGCTCCAGTACGTGTGCCGGCAGTGTTGCCGGTGAGACCTGGGCAGTCATCCGTGACCCCGCGAGCTGAAATGACGTTCTGTGGCGAGCTGCTGACCGCGAGTGTACCCACCATGGGTACCCCCTCGCCGGGGAAGAACTTCCAACTCCCACAGAGGAACGTTCTTGGCGCAGGCATAGACGGACCTGATGCCTGGTGGCCGATGTGGCGGGAACAGGTGTGGCTATCTCCGGTACCGATCTCGCAGGGAGACCGGCCGTGTTGGACGGGGTCAGCGCGTTCTGGCTGCTGCGCAGCGACAGTTCGGCAACGCAGGCGCGGGCGCGGCTCCTCGGGCTGCTGCGGCGGACCGAGGGCGGCGAGCGGTTCACCGAGGCGGGCGCGCTGATCGTGACGGAGTTGGTGTCGAACGCGGTCAAGCACGGGTCGCGGCGCGGGGAGCGGGTGTTCGTTCGGCTGGACGTGAACGCCGCGCGGCTGCGGATGGACGTCCATGACGCCAGCAGGGTGCGCCCTGTCGTGCGGGAGGTTGACGCGCTGGAGGAGCACGGGCGAGGACTGCGTGTGGTCGTGGCGCTGGCGCAAGAGTGGGGGTTCGGCTCCCGGCCGTACGGCTTCGGCAAGATCGTATGGGAGATCGTGGTGGCGGAACGGGGTGGCGGTTGACGCGCGTCGGCCGGGGTTCATCAGAATCACCCGAAGCGCCCTGGAGAAGTGGCGTGGTGAGCGGCGAGACACGGTTCGCGGCGGCCTACGAGCCGGTGGCAGTGGAGCTGACCGGCATCACGGAGCCCGCGACGTTCGCGCGGGTGCCGGATGCGCTGGCCGCTGCCTGGGAGTCCGTGAAGGTGCTGCCACTGAGCAGATTCGAGCGCATCTGGCTGGAGTGCATGTTGACGAGTCCCGACGCGGAACTTCTGGCGGTTGAGGGCTTCAAGCGTGATGGGGGTAGGGCGCTGCTGTTCAGGTTTGCGGGCTCCATGCACCAGGTGCGGATCCGCCCGGCGGACCTGGACGCGCGGACGGCCGCTCAGCTGGGCTGAGCGGCCGCGTACCTTCGGGTCGTCAATCGTCAGATGATCAGGCTCAGTGGCAGGATCAGCGCGATCGCCACCACCGAGATGATCGTCTCCATCACCGACCAGCTCTTCAGCGTCTGCCCCACGCTCATCCCGAAGTACTCCTTCACCAGCCAGAATCCCGCATCGTTCACGTGCGAGAAGAAGAGCGACCCCGCCCCCACCGCCAGCACCAGCAGCGCCGTGTGCGAGGTGCTCATCCCCGCCGCCAGCGGCGCGACGATGCCCGCTGCCGTGATGGTCGCCACCGTGGCCGAGCCGGTGGCGAGCCGGATCAGGACCGCGATCAGCCAGCCGAGCAGCAGCGCCGAGATGTGCAGCTTGCCCGCCCAGTGGCTGACGGCGTCGCCCACGCCCACGTCGACCAGGGTCTGCTTGAAGCCGCCGCCCGCGCCGACGATGAAGACGATGCCGGCGATCGGGCCGAGCGAGGACGCGACGGTCTCGGAGATCCGCGCCTTGCTGAACCCGGCGGCCCGACCCAGCGTCAGCATCGCCAGCAGAACGGCCAGCAGCAGGGCGATCAGCGGGGAGCCGATGAAGTCGAGGATGCGCTGGGCGTGGTCCTTGGGGTTGTCGATCGCCACGTCCGCCAGTGCCTTGGCGAGCATCAGCACCACCGGCAGCAGGATGGTGGCGAGCACCGCGCCGAACGACGGGGCCGGGCCGGAGCGTTCGGGCTCGGCCGCGACGACCTGCGGCGCGGTCAGCGGGCCGACCCAGCGCTCGGCGACCCGGGCGAAGAGCGGGCCGGCGATGATCAGGGTGGGCACCGCGATCAGCAGGCCCAGCGCCAGCGTGACGCCGAGGTTCGCCTTCAGCGCGTCGACCGCGACCAGCGGGCCGGGGTGCGGCGGGATCAATCCGTGCAGGACCGAGAGACCGGCCAGCGCCGGTATGCCGACCCGGATCACGCTCATGTTGCCGCGCCGGGCGACCAGCAGCACGATCGGGATCAGCAGCACCACGCCGATCTCGAAGAAGAGCGGCAGCCCCAGCACCGCCGCGATCAGCGCCATCGCCCAGGGCAGCAGCCGCTTGCTGGAACGGGCCAGCACGGTGTCCGCGATGATGTTCGCGCCGCCCGAGTCGGCGAGCAGCTTGCCGAGCATCGCGCCCAGGCCGATCAGCAGGCCGACGCTGGTCACGGTGGCGCCGAAACCGGTGGCGAAACTGGTCGTCAGCTGGTCGAAGGGCGCGCCTGCGAGCGCCGCCAGCAGGCCGGAGCCGACGGTCAGCGCCAGGAACGGGTGCAGCTTCAGCTTGCTGATCGCCAGCACGATGACGCCGATGCTGAGCAGCGTGGCGAGCAGCAGCCGCCCGTCACTGTGGGCGTGCGGAAGGGCTGCGGCGAGGTGGTGGGGGTTCAATCGAGGTCTCCATTGACGGGCCGCAGCAGCGTGACGGCCAGCTCGACGAGTTCGTGGGGGGTGCGCGAGCCGACTTCCAGGACCGCGCCGTGCTCGTCCGGCTGGAGCGGTTCGAGCAGCGCGTACTGGGAGTCGAGCAGCGAGGACGGCATGAAGTGGCCGGTGCGCAGGGCGAGTCGGCCGGCGACCAGGCGTCGGCCGCCGTCCAGGTGCAGGAAGAAGGCGGCCGGGCAACCCGCCCGCAGGGTGTCGCGGTAGCGGCGCTTGAGGGCGGAGCAGGTGACCACTCCCCCGCTGCCGGCCTCGCCGCGTTCGTGCAGCCACGCGGCCAGGGCGCGCAGCCAGGGGGCGCGGTCGGCGTCGTCCAGCGGGATGCCGGCGGTCATCTTGGCGATGTTGGCGGCGGGGTGGAAGTCGTCTGCCTCCGCGTACGGGAGGCCCAGGCGGTCGGCGAGCAGCTGCGCGACCGTGGTCTTGCCGACGCCCGAGACGCCCATCACCACGATGAGCGGGCGGGGACGGCTCGACTGGTTGCCGTCGCGGTGGTTCTCGTCGCTGAGAGCCATGGGTTCTGCTCCTGACACTTCGCTGCCGGCCGCGGCCACCGGCTGCGGTGACGCCACTATCGCGCCAAAGGTATGACTTATTCAAGACGGCGACATCAAATCGTCATACTTGTCGACTAGGACTTGGGGCAGTCAGAGGCCGGTGCCGGGTCATCTAGGCTGGACCGATGGAGATCCAGGGGCTGCCCGGCAAACTGCTCGCCGAGTTGGGACCGGCCATCGCGTCGGGGGAACTCGCCGAGGGGGCGGTGCTGCGGATCGAGGAGTTGGAGACGCGCTTCGGGGTGTCCCGCACGGTGGTGCGGGAGGCGGTACGGATCCTGGAGTCGATGCGGCTGGTGGCGTCCAAGCGGCGGGTCGGGATCACCGTGCAGCCCCGCCGCGACTGGGACGTCTTCGATCCGCTGGTGATCCGCTGGCGGCTGGCCGGCGCCGACCGGCCGGCCCAGCTGCGCTCGCTCGGCTCGCTGCGGGTGGCCGTCGAGCCGGCGGCGGCGGCGCTCGCCGCGCAGTACGCGAGCCCGGACGATTGCCGTGAACTGAGCTCGCTGGCCGTGGAGTTGACCGTCACGGCGCGGGCCGCCGACCTCACCGCGTTCCTCCGGCACGACATCGCCTTCCACGCCACCGTGCTGCGCGCCTCCGGGAACGAGATGTTCGCGCACCTGGGCGACACGGTGGGCGCGGTGCTGACCGGGCGCACCGAGCACAAGCTGATGCCGCATCAGCCGCGCGCGTACGCGGTGCAGTTGCACCGGGAGGTGGCGGAGGCGATCTGCGCGGGGGCGCCGGAGCGGGCCGAGCAGGCGATGCGGACCATCGTGACGGGAGCCATGCAGGAGCTGGCCGCCGAGCTGGGGTAGCGCGTCGGGGGGCGGGACGCGGGCCCCGGCGTTTGCGCTCGGCGCGCGCGGGCAGGCAGTGGGCGGGGGCGTGAGGGTCCGCCCCGCTCAGTCCTGTGGGGGTTCGCGCCGATGGCCGCTGCACGCAGACGGATGCCGGACGAGGTGCGCGCGGCCGCCGTACGCACCGTGGTCTTCCTAGCCTTCACGCTGGTCGGCCTGACGGTCGCCACGCTGGCCTCGTTCGCGCACGCGAAGAAGGCGCTGACGCTGATGATGCTGGTCAGCGGGATCGGGGTGTTCGGGATCGTCTGGTGCCTGCTGGAGATCGTGATCTCGCGTCAGATCGCCGCCCAGCGGCGGCGCGGCCCCGGCCGTGACCGGCCGCTGACGGGCAGCCGCCCGGCTCGCTGAATCGTCTGCGGGCCGGGCGGAGCGGGAGCCGGGCGGAACGGAAGCTCGGCGTGCCGACGGCTCAGCCGCGGTCGCCGATCGCCTTGGCGTACTGGCTCGGCCAGCGCCGCTCGGCCGACAGCTCGCGCGCGGCGTGCTGGGCGAAGTACGGGTTTCGCAGCAGCTCGCGCCCGAGCAGGACGGCGTCCGCGCGCCCCTCGGCGACGATCTGCTCCGCCTGCGCGGGCTCGGTGATCAGGCCCACCGCGGCGACCGGCAGCCCGGTGGCCTCGCGGACCCGCTCGGCGAACGGCACCTGGAAGCCCGGGCCGGCCGGGATCCGGGCGTCGGGCACCAGACCGCCGGTGGAGACGTCCAGCAGGTCGATCCCGACGGCCTGCAGCTCCTTGGCGAGCCGGACGGTGTCCTCGCCGGTCCAGCCGGCGCGCTCGTCCTGCGGGTTCTCGGCCAGCCAGTCGGTGGCCGAGGTGCGGAAGAAGACCGGCAGCTCGGCGGGCCAGACGGCGCGTACGGCGGCGGCCACCTCCAGGGCGAAGCGGGTCCGGTTCGCGAACGAGCCGCCGTACGCGTCGGTGCGGTGGTTGGAGTTCGGGGAGAGGAAGGAGTGGATGAGGTAGCCGTGCGCACCGTGCAGCTCGACCACCTGGAAGCCGGCCGCCAGGGCCCGCTTCGCCGCTTCGGCGAAGGCCCGCACGGTCTCGCCGATCTGCGCGACGGTGAGCGCGTCCGGGTCCGGGTGGTCGCCGAAGGGCTCGGCGGTCGGGCCGACGGTGCGCCAGCCGCCCTCCCCCTCGGGGATCGGCCGGCCGCCGACCCACGGCGAGTCCGTGGAGGCCTTGCGGCCCGCGTGCGCCAGCTGGATGCCGGCCACCGCGCCGTAGCTCTTGATCCCGGCGGCCACCCGGACCAGGCCCTGCTGCTGGCGCTCGTTCCACAGGCCGAGGTCGTTGGGGCTGATCCGCCCCTCGGGGGTGACGGCGGTCGCCTCGACCAGGATCAGACCCGTGCCGCCGGCCGCCCGGCTGGTCAGGTGGGTGAAGTGGAAGTCGGTGGCCACGCCGGTGTCCGGGCCTTCGCCGGCCGCCGAGTACATGCACATAGGAGCCATCCAGAGCCGGTTCGGGATGGTCAGTTCGCGCAGCGTGATGGGCTCGAACAAGGCAGACACGGCAGACACGGCAGGCTCCTCGGAGCGCTAGGCGATTGGTACGAGAAGCACCGTACTACGAAACTCATCGAAGTACGACTGTTGCCGTACCACGCCGTACACTGGGGCCGTGACCGAAGACACCAGCCTCCGCCTGCCCGAGCCGCCGGTCGACCAGATCCGCCTGGCGGCGGTGCTGCACGCCCTGGCGGATCCGCTGCGCCTGCGGATCGCGCGCGAGCTGGCGGCCGGTCATGCCGAGATGGCCTGCATCGCGTTCGGCCTGCCGGTCAGCAAGTCGACCAGCACGCACCACTTCCGGGTGCTGCGCGAGGCGGGCGTGATCCGTCAGCAGCGGCGCGGCACCGCGCGGATGAGCACGCTGCGCGAGGCGGACCTGGCGGCGCTCTTCCCGGGGCTGCTGGACCACCTGCTGGCCGCCGCCGAGGCCGAGGCGCTGCGGGACCCGACCACCACCGAACCGACCGCCACCGAACCGACGACCGCCGCGCCGGGAGACGCCGCGCCCGGCGACGCGACCACCGCCGCCGCGCCGTCGACTTTCGCGGCAGCCGCCACGCCCACGATGGAGTGACGGCTTGGGCGTGCCGCGTGACCCGCTGGTACCCCTGTCGGCGTGATCTCCCTGCGCATCCGCGCGGCACTCGCCGCGCTCACCCTCGCCTTCCTCACCGTGCCCACGCCGGCCCAGGCCCAGCCCGCCGGCCCGGCCTCCTACCTCCGACTGACCATCAAGGACGACACCACCGGCGCGGCCCGGGCCGTCGACCTGCACTGCGACCCGGCCGGCGGCAGCCACCCGCAGCCACAGGACGCCTGCGCCGCGATCGAACCCACCGGCGGCGACCTGGACCTGCTGAAAGGGCGGCCCGGCGTCCTCTGCAACGACCTCTACCAGCCGGTAACCGCCTTCGCCCAAGGCGCCTGGCAGGGGCGGCCGGTGGCCTGGCAGCACGCCTTCGCCAACCCGTGCGGGCTGCACACCAAGACGGATGCGGTCTTCCACTTCTGACACCACCGGATGCCGCCAACCCGCCCCGCATGCGGCCCACGCCACAACGCAGGCGCCCGATCGGCCCACGCTCTGTTACCTGAGTCACATCGTCAGATTTCACCTGACGGACCGTCAATTCGACTGACGGTCCGTCAGGACCCTTGGCAGGCCCCGAATAGAAAAGCTGATGATCAGTCAGTTTTCGTCCGAAACCGGCCAGTTGGCCGCCAGGCCACTTCTCGTTCACTCGTGGTTCAGCTCGACCTCGGACTACCATCGATCACGTTGTTGTGCTCCGGGTCGGGGCCGACCGCCCAAGGGCCGCGAATCGTCGCAGGTCAGGGACGGTGCGGTGGCGGCCCCGTGGGGGGACGAGGGACGAGGATCGCATGGCTATCATGACGCAGATCAGCACACAGGGTGACCGGCAGGGGCCGGCCACGCCTCCTGGCGTGCCCGAATCCCCCGAGGTGCCGGCACCCGCCGTGCCCGCGCTCTTCGGCACCGGCGCGGCCCCGGTGGCCCGCACGCTGGTCGACGTGCTGGACGCCGCCGTGCACGCCCACCCCCAGGAGCCCGCGCTGGACGACGGGCGCACCCAGCTCAGCTACCGCGCGCTGGCCGCCGAGGTCGAGGCGCTGCGCCGCAAGCTGGCCGCCGCCGGAGTCGGGCTCGGCGACCGGGTGGGCATCCGCGTCCCGTCCGGCACCAACGACCTCTACATCGGGATCCTGGCCGTCCTCGCGGTCGGCGCGGCCTACGTGCCGGTGGACGCCGAGGACCCGCAGGAGCGCGCCGACCTGGTCTTCGGCGAGGCCGAGGTGACCGCCGTGCTCGGCGCCGGCCACGAGCTGACCGCACTGCGCCCGGGCAGCGGCAGCGCCGGGCGACCCACCCCGGACCACGACGCGTGGATCATCTTCACCTCCGGCTCCACCGGCAAGCCCAAGGGCGTGGCCGTCACCCACCGCAACGCCGCCGCCTTCGTGGACGCCGAGGCCGCGATGTTCCTCCAGGAGGAGCCGATCGGCCCCGGCGACCGCGTGATGGCCGGGCTCTCGGTCGCCTTCGACGCCTCCTGCGAGGAGATGTGGCTGGCCTGGCGCTACGGCGCCTGCCTGGTGCCGGTGCCGCGCTCGCAGGTGCGCAGCGGCGCCGACCTGGGCCCGTGGCTGGCCGAGCAGGACATCACGGTGGTCTCCACCGTCCCGACGCTGGCCGCGCTCTGGCCCGCCGAGTCGCTGGGCGACGTCCGGCTGCTGATCTTCGGTGGCGAGGCCTGCCCGCCCGAGCTGGTCGAGCGGCTGGTCACCGAGGGCCGCGAGGTGTGGAACACCTACGGCCCGACCGAGGCCACCGTGGTCGCCTGCGGCGCGCTGCTGACCGGCGAGGGCCAGGTGAGGATCGGCCTGCCGCTGGACGGCTGGGAGCTGGCCGTGGTCGACGAGCAGGACCGCCCGGTCGCGATGGGCGACAGCGGTCAGCTGGTGATCGGCGGCGTCGGCCTGGCCCGCTACCTGGACCCGGCCAAGGACGCCGAGAAGTACGCGCCGCTGCCCTCGCTCGGCTGGGAGCGGGCCTACCGCAGCGGTGACCTGGTCCGGGCCGAGCCCGAGGGCCTGATCTTCCTGGGCCGCGCGGACGAGCAGATCAAGCTCGGCGGGCGCCGGATCGAACTGGGCGAGGTGGACGCCGCGCTGCAGGCGCTGCCCGGCGTGGCGGGCGCGGCGGCGGCCGTGCGGACCGCGCGCGGCGGCAACCAGCTGCTGGTCGGCTACCTGGTGACCCAGGACGGCTGGGACCACGAGGCGGCCGTGACGAAGCTGCGCGCCGAGCTGCCGGCCGCCCTGGTGCCGCTGCTCGCGCCGGTCGCCGAGCTGCCCACCCGCACCTCGGGCAAGGTGGACCGCAACGCGCTGCCCTGGCCGCTGGAGCTGGCGCCGAGCGGACCGGTCGAGCAGTTGTACGGCACCGAAGCCTGGCTGGCCGAGCAGTGGAGCGAGATCCTCGGCATCCCGGTGACCAGCGCGCAGGACGACTTCTTCGCGATCGGCGGCGGCAGCCTGGCCGCCGCCCGGCTGACCACGCTGCTGCGCACCCGCTACCCCGCCGCCGCCGTGCTGGACATCTACCAGCAGCCGGTGCTGCGCAAGCTGGCCCGCCACCTGGAGCGCTCGGCGCAGGGCGAGGGCGCCAGGCGCGAGATCGCGCCCACCCCGACCCGGGCCAAGCTGGTCCAGCTGCTGCTGATGCTCCCGCTGTTCACCCTGGTCGGGCTGCGCTGGACGACCGCGCTGCTGGCGCTCGGCAACGTGCTGCACTGGTTCGGCGCCTACACCTGGGCGCCGACCGCCTCGTGGTGGCTGCTGGCCTCGGCGGGCCTGCTGCTGTTCAGCGCGCCGGGCCGGCTCGCGATCGCGGCCGGCGGCGCCCGCCTGCTGCTGCGCGGCGTGCGGCCCGGCAGCCACCCGCGCGGCGGGAGCGTGCACCTGCGGCTGTGGGCGGCCGAGCGGCTGGCCGAGGCCAGCGGCGCCACCGAGCTGTCCGGTTCCTGGCTGAACCGCTACGGCCGGGCGCTCGGCGCGCGGATCGCCGACGACGTGGACCTGCACTCGCTGCCGCCGGTCACCGGCATGCTGCGGCTCGGCAAGGGCTGCGCGATCGAGGCCGAGGTCGACCTGTCCGGCTACTGGCTGGACGGCGACCGGCTGGAGATCGGCCAGCTCCGGGTCGGCGCCGGCGCGGTGATCGGCACCCGCAGCGCGCTGTTCCCCGGCTCCCGGGTCGGCAAGCGCTCCGAGGTGGCGCCCGGTTCGGGCGTGACCGGGCAGATCCCGACCGGCCAGCGCTGGGCCGGCGCGCCCGCCGTCAAGCTCGGCAAGGCCGAACACGGCTGGCCCAAGCAGCGGCCGCCGCACCTGCGCCGCTGGTCCGCGCTGTACGGCGTGACCGGCTTCGGGCTGAGCGTGCTGCCCGCGCTGGCCGCCGCGCCCGCGCTGCTGGTGGCCGTCCAGTTCGTCGCTCCCGGCGACGGGCTCGGCGCGGCGCTGCGCGGCGCCCTGCTCGCCGTCGTGCCGGCCACGCTGGCCTACGGCACCACGTACGCGCTGCTGGTGCTGGCCGCCGTCCGGCTGCTCAGCCTGGGCCTGCGCACCGGCTACCACCCGCTGCACGGCCGGGTCGGCTGGCAGGCCTGGACGGTCAGCCAGCTGATGGACCTGGCCCGCGAGACGCTCTTCCCGCTCTACGCGGGTCTGGCCACCCCGATCTGGCTGCGTCTGCTCGGGATGAAGGTCGGCCGCAATGCCGAGGTCTCCACGGTGCTGGCGCTGCCCAGCCTGACCACGGTCGGCGACGGCGCCTTCCTGGCCGACGACACCCTGATCGCGCCCTACGAGCTGGGCGGCGGCTGGCTGCGGATCGGCCGGGCCGAGATCGGTGACCGGGCCTTCCTCGGCAACTCCGGGATGACCGCGCCCGGGCGCGCCGTGCCGGACCGGGGCCTGGTCGGGGTGCTCTCGGCCACCCCGAAGAAGGCCAAGAAGGGCAGCTCCTACCTCGGCATGCCGCCGATGAAGCTGCCGCGCGCCGCCGACGTCGCCGACCAGAGCCTGACCTACGACCCGCCGACCCGGCTGCTCTGGGCCCGCGGCCTGGTCGAGGTCTGCCGGCTGGTTCCGGTGCTCTGCTCGGCCGCACTGGCCCTGCTGACCGCCGCCGCGCTCTGCGCGCTGGCCGCGACCGGCTCGCCGCTGCTCGCGGCGCTGCTCTCCGGCCTGGTCCTGCTGGCCGCCGGCGCCGTCGCCTGCGTCGTCTCGCTGGCCGCCAAGTGGCTGCTGATCGGCCGGTTCAAGGCGGTCGAGCACCCGCTGTGGAGCGGGTTCGTCTGGCGCAACGAGCTGGCCGACACCTTCACCGAGGTGCTGGCCGTGCCGTGGCTGATCGGCGCGGTGCCCGGCACCCCGCTGATGACGCTCTGGCTGCGCGGCCTGGGTGCCCGGATCGGGCGGGGCGTGTGGTGCGAGAGCTACTGGCTGCCCGAGGCCGACCTGGTCACCCTCGGCGCCGGGGTCAGCATCAACCGGGGCTGCGTGCTGCAGACCCACCTCTTCCACGACCGGATCATGCGCATGGATACTGTGGTGTTCCGCGAGGGCGCCACCCTGGGCCCGGGCGGGATCGTGCTGCCCGGCAGCACCATCGGGGCGCGCAGCACGCTGGGCCCGGCCTCGCTGGTGATGGGGGCCGAGTCGGTCCCGGCGGACACCCGCTGGCTGGGCAACCCGATCGAGGCCTGGCAGGCGTAACAGATGCTCGGTACGGCAGAGGTCCGTGTGGCACAGGGAGTGGACGCAGCGGTGAGCCCCAAGCAGGTCGACCCCTACTTTCCGGGCAACGGCGACACCCGCTACCGGGTACACCGCTACGAACTGACCCTCGACTACCGTCCCGGGCCCAACCGGCTGGCCGGCGCCGCCCGGATCAGCGCGCTGGCCGGTCCGGAGCCGCTGCGCGAGTTCGCCCTGGACCTGGCCGAGTTCCGGATCGGCCGGGTCCTGGTGGACGGCAGGGCCGCGCACTACACCCACCGGGGCGGCAAGCTGCGGGTCAAGCCGGCCAGGGCGCTCGCCTCGGGGGCCGCGTTCACCGTCGAGGTGCACTACAGCGGCAACCCGAAGCCGGTCCGCAGCCAGTGGGGCGGCCTGGGCTGGGAGGAACTGACGGACGGTGCCCTGGTGGCCAGTCAGCCCGTCGGCGCGCCGTCCTGGTTCCCGTGCAACGACCGGCCCGCTGACAAGGCCGCGTACCAGATATCGGTCACCACCCCCTCCCCCTACACGGTGGTGACGGGTGGTCGGCTGCTCACCCGGACCACCAAGGCCAGCAGCACCACCTGGGTCTACGAGCAGGCCGCGCCCACCTCCAGCTACCTGGTCGGGATCGCGATCAGCGCCTTCGAGAAGGTGCTGCTGGTCGACGCCGAACCAGGCGCGGTCCCGCAGACCGGCTACGTGCCGGCCCGGCTGGTGCCGCGGTTCGCCGGCGACTTCGGCCGCCAGCCGCAGATGATGCGCCTCTTCGAGGAGCTCTACGGCCCCTACCCGTTCGGCGAGTACGCGGTGGTGGTGGCCGACGAGGAGCTGGACGTCCCGGTCGAGGCGCAGGGCCTGTCGTCCTTCGGCACGAACCACGTGGACGGCGTGCGCGGCTCCGAGCGCCTGGTCGCGCACGAGCTGGCCCACCAGTGGTTCGGCAACAGCGTCACCATCGCGGACTGGCGGCACATCTGGCTCAACGAGGGCCTGGCGAAGTACTCGGAGTGGCTCTGGGCGGAACGCTCCGGCGGCCGCGACGCCCAGGCCCACGCCGCCGACGCCCACCGCCAGCTGAGCGCCCTCCCGCAGGACCTGCGGATCGCCGACCCCGGTCGCAAGCAGATGTTCGACGACCGGCTGTACGAGCGCGGCGGCCTGACGGTGCACGCGCTGCGCTGCGCCCTCGGTGACGAGGCCTTCTTCCGGATGCTGCGCGACTGGGCGACTGGCCGCCGCCACGGGGTGGTGACCACGGCCGACTTCATGGCCCACGCGCAGCGGTACGCGGCGGTGGGCGGCTCGCTGGTGGAGCTGTTCGACGCCTGGCTCTTCGACGGGGCGCTGCCGGAACTGCCGGTGCCGGCGGCACCGGCGGCGGTCGTCGCCTCGGTGACACCGCTGCCGGGGGTGGCGGCAGAGCCGGCGGCGCGCGCTGCCGGTGGTCCGCTGAGCCTGCTCAGGCGGCCGCTGCGCCCCGGTCGCTGACGGCCAGGTCGGCGATGACCAGGTCGGCGATCACCAGGTCGGCGGCGCGGGTCGGGTCGCCGTCGGCGCGGGCGAGCAGCGCCCCGATGTCGTAGGCGAGTTCGGGCGGCGCGCCGGTGAGACGGAGCTCGTAGTCGAAGCGCGGCATGCTGACGGCCGCGTCCAGCTCGGGGCGCAGCCGGTGCAGCGCCTCCACCAGCTCCCAGGCGCGGCAAGCCAGTTGAGCGCGCTGCTCGGGATCACAGGAGCGCACGGCGGCCTCGACCCACGAGTCACCGGGCTCGAACTCCCGCAGCACGGACAGCAGTTCGGGGGCACCCAGGATCTCCGCCGCGCCGAGGCTGAGGGTGTGCTCGCCGGCCGGGTCGGCGAGCAGCTCCGCCAACAGCGGGACAGCGCGCGGGTCGTGCCGCCGGGCCAGGCCGTTGACGCCCTCCGCGCGGGCGTCGGGGTACTCGTCCGTGGTCCGCTCCCAGAGCGCGGCCTGGATCTCGGGACTGTCGAGCTCGGCCACGGAGCCCAGCTCGAAGGTCGCCCAGTTGCGGACGTCCGGGTCGGCGTCGCGGGTCAGCGCCAGCAGGGCCTCGAGCTCCTGACCCTCCGCCCGGTCGCCGAGAGCCACCGCGAAGTTGACGGCCACGTGGAAACGCACCTCGGCGTCCGGGTGCCGGGCGAGGCCGACCAGCACGGGGGCCGCTCGCCGGTCCTGCGTCCGGCCGAGCGCGCCGGCCAGCGAACTCAGCACCCGGCCCTCGGCCTCCCCCTGCGCGAGCGCGAGCAACGCGGTCAGCGCCTCGGGGCGGGCGGCTTCGTGCCGGTCGCAGACGTCCTTCAGCAGGTCACAGCCGGCCGCGCGGTCGATCGGGTCGGGCGCACCGAGCAGCGCCAGGCCGAGCGGCAGCGCGACCGTCGGCTCGGCGGACGCCTGGTGCAGCAGCGTGTGGTAGTCGTGCCAGCGGTCGTCGTCGTCCGTCTCGAGCGCGCGGCGTGCTGCTGCCAGGGCTTGGTCGACCAGGGTGTGCGTGTCCGTGCTCATCAGGGCATCCTGGCAGCCGGACGGGCGGAGCGCTGCGGGGTTTCCCGGGCGTCCTCCTCCGTCAAAAGGGATTGAGGGGCGATCATCGGGCTGCTAGCTTTCACTCGACCGTGACACCGCCCGAGGAGGTGAGACCCATGAACGCTACATCGATGTGGGTGCTCCCCCTTGCCGTCACGGCCGGCGATTGACGTAGGTGTCGCCGGGAGCGCCTCGACAACAAGGCACTCCCGAAAGGCAACACCCATGTACTCTCTGCGGTTCACCACCGAGTCGTCGTCGAACGGCGTGCTCGAGCGCGACTTCACCGTGGGCGACGTCCCCGGGGTTCTCTGGTCGCCGGCCTCCGACGCGGCCGATCACGCGCCGCTGATCCTGATGGCCCACGGCGGCGGCAACCACAAGAAGCACCCGGCGATGTCCGGCCGCGCCCAGCGCCTCGTGGCCGGCTGTGGCTTCCACGTCGCCGTCATCGACGCGCCCGGTCACGGCGATCGGCCGCGCACCGCGCACGACGAGGCGGAAATCGCCGAGCTGTTCCGGGCGAGGGCGGCGGGCGAGCCGGAAGGCCCGATCGTCGTCCGTTACAACGACCACCTGGCCAAGCTCGCCGTGCCCGAGTACCAGGCGACCCTGGACGCCCTCCAGGAACTCCCGGAGATCGGCACCGACGGGCCGGTCGGCTTCTGGGGCATCAACATGGGCACCGCGATCGGCCTACCGCTCGTGGCGATCGAACCCCGGATCACCGCCGCGGTCTTCGGCCAGCACTGGCCCGACACCCTGGCCGAGCAGGCGAAGCAGATCACCATCCCGATCGAGTTCGACCTGCAGTGGGACGACGAGCACATCCCGCGCGAGGCCGGTCTCGCGCTCTTCGACGCCTTCGCCTCGACGGAGAAGACGTTGCACGCCAACGCGGGCAAGCACAAGGAGCTGCCCAGGTTCGAGGCGGACAGCGCAGTCCGGTTCTTCGCCCGGCACTTCGGCCCGGCGGTCACCTCGCCGGCGTGACGTGCGCGGCTGCGGCGTCCGGCCTGCCAACCGGGCGCCGCGGCATCGCCGCGTGCCGGCCGTAGGGCGTGGGAAGTTGGAGCGCGGGCGGCTGGAGGATGCCGGGGTCGGGCTCCGCTCGGGGACGGGCCGGCGAAATCCCGTTGCCGGGCCGGACGAACGTCCCGACACTGGGGGGCATGCTCGGATTCGTCAGGACCGACAACGAAGCCCTCGTCTCCTGCCTGGGCGATCCACAACGCACCGTGGCGGCCTACCGGGAGCTGCTGCGCCGCAAGGATGCTGCGGTCGGCGCCATTCGCGCCGGCCTGGACCACGAGAACCCGGCTGTCCGGGAAGGCTGCTGCCGCCTGCTGGACCACCTGGTCGACACCGAGTCCATGAGCCGGCTGATCGCCATGACCGAGGACCCGGACGCCAAGGTCAGGATCGCGGCGTTCCATGCCCTGGCCTGTGACCGCTGCAAGGGCGACAGCTGCGCGCCGGGCGCGGACCAGGTCCTCGAACAGGCGCTGCGCCACCTGGCCACCGACCCCGACGCGGGGGTCCGGACGAGGGCCGCCGAGCTCGTCGGCAAGTTCGTGCACACCGACGCCCGCGCCGTCGCGGCCCTGACGGCGTCCCACGCTCGGGACCCGAGCCCGGCCGTGCGGAAGAAGGCGGGGTGGTTCGCTCCCGGCGGGACCATCTACGCATGGACTCGCCGCGCGGCTGGCGATGGCTGACTGTTCGTCAGGCGGTCTTGAGCTGCTGCTGGAACTGGCTGATGTCGATGACCTGGTCGGCGGGCGGGGCCTGGACGGTGACCGGCTTGTCGAAGTCGCTCAGGTCGACGCTTTGCGGATCGCCGCCGCCCTCGCCGGATATCCGGATCAGGTGGTGCGGGGCGACGGCCGCGACGTACAGCGCCGTGGCGGTGCCGGAGGTGTCCTCGCCGGCCAGGCTGATGACGCTGACGCCGTCGATGACGCTGAGCGTCCCCTTGCCGAGCGTCAGGTTGTCGGAGGGGCTCTGGGCGAGCGTGCCGACGAAGGCGCAGGCGGCGGCCATCTGCTTCAGGCTCGGGTCGTCCGCGGGACCGGTGAGGTAGCGGCCCTTGAACAGCTCGGCGGCCCGGTCACCGTTCTGCGGGTGGCCCTGCTTGGCGGCGATGGACCTCCAGAAGGTCGCGTCGGGCTGCATCCAGGTCTGCCCGGCGGTGTGCCGAAGCTCCACCTGGCCCAACGAGGCCGTGCTGATGGTGCCCTGGCAGTCGCCATTGAGGTTGGCGGCCAGGTCCATGGTGGCCGTCTGACCGTTCGTGGTGACCGTCCCGGTCATCCGGAGCGAGGTCACCGCGGCCATCGCGGTCTGCATCTGCTGGGATATCTCGTCGGGGCTGAGCGAGGCGAAGTAGTGGTCCGGCGAGAGCGAGGGCAGGGCATTGACGCTCGGCGCGGCAAGCGGCGTGCCGGGGACCGGGCTGACCCCGCGCTCGCCGGGGGAGGCCGCCAGGTGGCCGGCGGAGCCCGTCCCGCAGGCGGTGGCCCCGGCCGCGAGGGCGGCGCAGAGCAGGGCGGTGGGCAGGAAGCGCTTGGCGGTCGGCATGGTCTCTCCCCCGGTCAGAGGCGACCATCCAAGCAGGGCGTGGCGGCTGACGGCCCGCCGGGGTCCGGGGCCAGGGGTCCGGGGCCAGGGGTCACGCGGGGACGTACGGCGGGGTCAGCCCCCAGCCCCAGTGCGGCATCGGGGTCTGGACCACGCGCTCCGCGCCGGGGGCGGAGAACATCTTGGCCATCCGGGTGCCCCACTCCAGGTAGCCGGTGAACGCCGCCCGGAACTCGGGGTCGTCCGGCAGTCCGACCTCGTCCGCGGTGTCCTGCAACAGGCTCACCCAGCGGCGGCGCTGCTGCTCGGTCAGGTTCCGGCCGAGGTGGCGCGAGACCATGTGCGGGTGGCCGCCGCGCTCGGCGGAGTAGGCGGGCGGGCCGCCGAAGACCTCGCCGAGGAAGAGCGCGACGCGCTGCGGGTGCTCGTCGTCCATGCCCGCGAAGACCGGGGCGAGGAGCTCGTCCGTCACGACGTGGGCGTAGAAGGCACTGGTCAGGCGGGTCAGCGCGGGAGCGCCGCCGAGGTACTCGTAGAGGGTCGGCGGCTCGGCCGGCTGCGGTCCGGCGCCGCGCACGCCGGTCTCCGCGTAGTGCCGCATCTCCTCGATCGCCTCGACGTACGGCTGGATCTCCGCGAAGAAGGCGGCGAACTCCGGCGAGCCGCGAAAGCCCTCCAAGTGGTCCCGGACCGAGGTCCAGCGGATCCGCAGGATGTAGGCGCCGGGCTCGTCGATGCTCTCGGTCAGCTCGTAGTCCACGCAGTACGGCGAGGCGGCCAGCGGGACGGCGGCCCGCCGGTAGGCAGCCGTGAACTCCGCGCGCCGCGGCTCCGGGATCCGGTAGCGGATGTACTCGATGGTCGTCATGCGGACATGATGGACCGTCAGGTCCGACGGTCCGTCAGATCTGGCCGACAGCAAGCGCCGTGTCACTCCGTCGCCGGTACCTCCGCCGGCCGCTTGAACATCCGGGTCGCGGTGATCTCGCCGTGGATCGCCGGGCCGTCCGGGTCCTGCGGGGCGGGCAGGCCGGGGCGCAGGTGCTCCTCGACGGAGATGTACTTGAGCCCGGCCCGCAGGTCGGCGTCGTTGCGCAGCCGGATGACCAGCGGGAACTCGGCGAGCGCGGTGGTGTCGAAGAGGCCGGTGGTGTAGATCAGCTGGACGCCGAGCGCGTCGGCCACCGCCCGCTGGAGCTCCAGCAGGTAGGTGGCGTTGGCGCGCCCGATCGGGTTGTCCAGGAAGAGCGTGCCGGCGTGCCGCAGCTGCGACTGGCCGCGGTCGTTGGCGCGCAGCGCGGCCATCGTGCAGTAGAGCGCGATGGCGGCGGTGAGCAACTGGCCGCCGGAGAAGACGTCCGACATCTGCCCCACGCTCACCCGCTCGGCGCGCAGCACCGCGTCGGGCTTGAGGATCTCGACCGAGACGCCCTTGGGGCCGATCGCCGCCGCCACCGCGCGCAGCAGCAGCGACATGCCGTCGCGGCGAAGGTCGGAGTTCTTCCGCACGGCGGCGCGGGTGGCCTCGTCGATCACCTCGCCGAGGCGCTCGGCGAGCACCGTCTGGTCCGGGTCCTCGAAGCGGATCCGCAGGAACTCCTGGCCCGACCACTCGCCCAGGCCCTCGGGCAGCCGGGAGAGCCGCTGGGCGGCGCGCAGGGTGGCGAGCGAGGTCTCCACCAGGCCGCGCAGCCGGTCCACGATCGAGCCGCGGTTGCGCTCCAGCTGGGTCAGCTCGTCGGTCAGCACCCGCAGCCGGGGCGCGAAGGCGACGGCCCAGGCGGCGGCGTGCTCGGGCAGCGCGGCGGCCGGCAGCTCGCGGATCTGCTGGCGGGCGGGGGTGCGGACGGCCTCGTAGCGGGCCGCGTTGGCGTGCCGGACCAGCCCGTCGCTGGCGTCGCGGACGGCGAGGTCGGCGGCGGACAGCTCGGCGGAGGCGGTGCGCAGCGCGCGGCGGGTCTCGGTGGCGGCGGTGCGGGCCTCGGCCAGTGAGTCCAGGTACGGCTCGGCACTCGCCTCGCCGTCCTCCGCGGTGTGGTCGCGCAGGCCGTCGCGCAGCTGGGCGGCCGCCTCGTCGAAATCGGCGGCGGCGGACTGCGCGGACTGCAGGGTGCGCAGCAGCTCGCTGTGCTCGATCCGGGTGCTCTCCAACGCCTCGCGCCGCTCGGCGAGTTCGCCGGTGGCCACGCGCAGCAGCTGCTGGGCGTGCTCGGGGTCGGTGGGGACGAGCTCTTCGGGCAGCTCGGTGTGCGCCTCGCCGGCGGCGGGCGCCGAGCGCTCCACCTCGGCGCGCAGCCGGCCGAGTTGCTCGCTGGCGGCGGCGGAGCGGGCCTCGATGGTGGCGACCAGCTCCTCGGCGCGGGCGGCGGCGGCCTGGCGGGCCGGGCCGTCGGCGCCGTCGGGGCTGTTCAGCAACTCCTCGGCGCGGGTCCTGACCTTGTTGGTCAGGCGGTCCAACTCGGCCCGGGCGGCGGTCTCGTCGCTCTCCGCACGGGCCTGCTCGGCGCGCAGGTCGGCCCCGACGCCGACCTTCTCGTAGAGCTGGGCGGCGGCCCGGTAGGCCTCGCGCAGCGCGGGCAGCGAGGCGGTCGGCAGCTCGTCGCTGACCGCGACGGTGCCGGACAGCTCGGCCCGCTCGGCGCGCAGCGTGCGCGCGGTGCGGCGGGCGTCGTCGGCGGCCCGCTGGGCGGCCCGGCGGTCCTCGTCGCAGGCCTGGGCCCGCTCGGCGCAGGCCGCCTGGCGGCGCTCGCACTCGGCGGCGTCCTCGGCGAGTTCGCGCAGCGACCTGGTCCAGCTGGCCCGCTCGCGCAGCCGGAACGCCAGCCCTGCCAGCGCGTCGGCGCGGCGGCGGGTCTGCTGGGCGGCCTCCCGGCGCTCCTCGTGGACGCTCACCGCGCTCACCCGGTCGGCCTCGGCCTCGGTGTGCTCGGCACGGGCGGCGGCCAGCTGGGCTGTGGCGATCTCGGCCTGCTCGGCGGCGGTCGACACCGCGTCGGTCAGCTCGGCCAGCGTGCCGGGCGGGCAACTGGCCTGCCAGGACGCGAGCCGGGCGGCCAGCGCGCGGTCGGCGCCGAGCCGGGCGGCCAGCTCGCGGATGTGCTCGTCGCGGGCGCCCGCCCGCGCGCGCAGCTCGCGGCGCTCGGTGTCGGCCGCGGACTCGTCGTGCATGGCCGGGTTCGGCGGCACCAGAAAGAAGGCCGGCTCGTCCGTGATCGGGGCGATCAGCGCGGCGGCGGTGCCCACCGCGACGGTGGAGCGCGGCAGCAGCGCGGCGGCCTGCAGCGCCTCGCGGGCCCGGTCCAGCGAGGACGGGTCGGTGACCACCACGCCGTCGACCAGCTCGGGACGGGCGGCCAGGATCGCCTCGTGGTCCAACGGGTCGACGGACTGGGCCAGGTAGCGCCAGCCGGGCAGCGCCGGGATGCCCTGCTCGCCGAGGTACTCGACGGTGGCGAGCACGTCGGGGCCCGGCGGCAGCAGGCCGCCGTCGCCGAGGGCGGCCAGGATCCGGGAGTCGTCGGCGGCGGTGGTGCGCAGGTCGAAGAGGGTGCGTTCGGCGGTGGCGACGGCGCCTTCGAGCAGCTCGGTGAGGTCCTCGGCGGCGCGGTCCAGGACGTCGGGGGTCAGGGCGTCCGAGGTCTCGTCGGCGTCACCGTCGTAGTACGGGGCCAGCCCGAGCAGTTCGGCCAGCCGCGGCTCCCCCGCCAGCTGCGCGGCAGTGCGGCGCTCGGCGGCCAGCGCGCGCTGGGCGGCGGCGCGCGCGTCGCTGGCGCGGGCGGCGGCCAGCTCGGCCCGGCCCTCGGCGGCGGCCGCCTCGCGGGTGCGGGCGGTGGCCTGCTCGGCGGTGGCGCGGGCCTGCTCCAGGCCCGCGGTGGCGGCCTTCTCGGCGTCGGCGGCGTGCAGCGCGGCGCGCGCGGGGTCAACGTCTCCTGCGGTGTCGATCCAGCCGGCGGCCACCGCTGCCTGGGTCTCCTGCTCGACCTCGGCCAGCCGCTGGCGCAGGTGGTCGGCGTCGGAGCGGGCTTTCTGACCGGCGGTGGCGGCGGCCACCGAGTCGGCCTGGGCACGCGCGCCGTCCTGCTGGAGCTCGGCGGCGCGGGTCTCCTCGGCCTCGGCGCGCTCCTCGGCGGTGCCGGCGGCGGCCTCCAGCGCGTGGGCGAGCGCGCCGGCGGCCTGGGCCCGGGCGGCGAGCGCCGGGGCCGCGTCCAGCTCGGCCTCGCGGATCGCGGCGGCGACCCGGGCCGCCCGGTCGGCGGCGGCGCGGTGGCGCAGCGCGGCCTCGGCAGCCTGCCAGGCGGCGTGCAGGGTGCGGGCGTCGAGCAGTTCGCGGCGCAGCCCGGCGGCCTCGGCGGTGGCGGCGGCCAGCGAGAGGGTGGCGTGCCGGTGGGTCAGCTCGGCGGTGATCAGCGCGTGGCGGGTGCGGTCGGCCTCGGCGGCGGTGACCGCGCTCGCGGCGGCGGCCACCTCGATCGCCAGGTCCTGGGCCCGCTCGCGCTCGGCGCCGGCCCGGGCGGCTAGCGCCTGGGCCAGGCGGCGGGTGCGGCGCTCGGCGACGCGGTGCGCCTCGCGCACGCTCTCGCGCGCGCCGGTGGCGGCCACGATCCGCTCCAGCAGCTCCAACGAACCGCCGGTGAAGTCGCGTTCGGCGGTCAGCTCGGCGCGCCGGCCGAGCTTGGCGGCGAAGCCGTGCACCAGGTCGGCCAGGCCGTCGGTGTCCCTGGTGTCGGTGACGGCGCGCAGCAGCAGATCGGTGAAGTCGGCGTCGTGCTTGACCGCGAAGAGGCCGGCCGCCTCGCCCTCGTCGGCGTTCATCTCGCGCTGGTAGCGGAAGAGTTCGGGGTCCAGGCCGAGCTCGCCGAGGTGCTCGGTCCAGCGGTCGTGGCCGTCCTCGAAGGTGAGGTCGAGGTACGGGTAGGCCTTGCCGGCCTCGGTCAGGGCGTCGCGGAAGCCCTTCATGGTGCGGCGCCGGCCGCGCGGGCGGGCGTTCGGGTCACCGAGGGTGGCGCGTTCGGCGACCGGCAGCGAGTCCAGCGTCAGGCCGGGGCCCGGGCGGAAGGAGTACCAGGTCTCGGCGAACTTGCGCGGGTCGGAGGAGACCTGACGGCCGCGCCACTCGCTGACCTTGCCGACCACGATCAGCTCGCCGGTGACGGTGTGCTGCCACTCCAGCGCGACGTGCCCGCAGTCGTCGGCGAGCAGGAACTTGCGCAGCACACCGGAGCTGGCGCCGCCCAGGGTGTTGCGGTGGCCGGGCAGCATCACCGAGAAGATCAGCTTGAGCAGCACCGACTTGCCGCCGCCGTTCTCCAGGAAGAGCACGCCGGCCGGGGCCGGGCGGCGCTGCGGCCCCTCGGGCTCCTCGCCGAACAGGCCCGGCTGCTGCGGGGCGGGGTCGGCCACCGGCTCGCCGACACCGCGCAGGTCCAGGACGGTGTCGGCGTAGCGGGCGCCGGCCGGGCCGATGGAGTAGAGGCGGACCCGGTTGAGCTCGTACATGAAGTCTTGCCCTTAGCAGGTTCAGAGGGAGTGGAACGGCAGGCCGGCGTCGGCGACCAGTTCCTCGGAGTGGTCGGCGGGCAGCAGGGTGGCCGTGCCGTCGCTGACCGGGACCACGCCGAGGTCGAGCAGCTCGGCCATCGCGGCGCTGCCGGCCAGGTCGCGGACCTGGAGCTGGTAGCGGGCGGTGGTGCGGTAGGTGCCGCCGGCGTCGTCCGAGGTCTTCTGCAGGAAGCCGGAGTCGACCAGGAAGGCCACCGCCTTGCCGGTGATGCCGATGGTGGAGCCGGCGAGCCGGCGGGCGTCCTTGGTGGCACCGGTGGTGGAGCGGCGGGCCCAGACCCGCCAGGCGGCCTCCAGGCCGGGCGCGTCCGTGGTCGGGTCGGTGTTGTCGCCGGCCTGCTCGGCCTGCTCCTCCAGGCGGCGGCAGGCCTGGCGCACGAAAGCATCCACGCCGTTGACGGTGATCCGGCCGAGGTAGCCGTCGTCGGCCAGGTCCTCGGGGCGGGGGAAGGCGAGGGCGGCGACCGCGAGGTGGGCCAGGCCGTGCAGGAAGCGGTCGGCGGTCTCGGAGGCGGCGCGGCGCGAGTAGTCGCCCATCTTGACGGCGAAGACCGAGTCCTCGGCGGCCGCCACCGCCATGCCGGCCCGGGCCGAGACCTCCAGGACCACCAAGCCGAGCCCGGCGGCGACCGCGTCGGCCAGCCGGGCGAACGGCGGGTCCTCGCGGTGGCGCCGGACCAGCTCGGCGTACTCGGCGTCCCGGGCCGGCAGCAGCTTGGCCTGCAAGCCGAAGGAGACCAGCCGGGCGGCGTCGGCGACGTCGGCGGGGGTGACCGCGGCCTCGCGCGGCAGCTCGTCCTGAGGGGTGGTCACGTGGCTTGCTCCTCGGTCGTACTGATGCAACGTCACTGCGCGTCCTGCCGACCCGCCGCCATGCCCACCGCGTCCAGCAGCGCGCTGCCGACGATCAGGTCGGCGCCGCCGAACTCGGGGTCGGCCAGCTGGGTGCCGTCGTCCACCGCGAAGAGCAGTCGCTCCTCGCCCTGGCGATAGGCGGTGCCGACCGGGGGGCTGGCGGCGTGCACGGCGAGCAGCGCGACCAGGTAGGGCAGTTCGGGGTCCTGGTCGCGGGCGTCGGCGAGCAGGCCGGAGAGCCGGCGGGGCGCGTCGGCGGGCAGGTCGAGCAGCACCAGGGCGGCCTCCAGCTGGGCCTCGGAGAACCGGCTGTCGTCGGGCGTGGCGACCAGGTCGGGGTCGGGCAGCTCGGCGCCCAGGTGCTCGCGCTCGACCGGCGGGGTGAGCAGCAGATCGACCAGGTCGGTCAGCCGCACGGCGGTGGGGGTGCGCAGGCCGATGCCACGGGCGAAGAAGGCGTCGGTGGGCCGGAGCGCCTGCTCTATCGGCAGCCGCAACACGGGCGCGAGCAGCTGGCCGTAGAGGTCGACGCCGGAGCGGGCGGCGGGCGCGGCGAAGGCCTGGCGGTCCTGCTCGGCGCGGAACAGCGGGCCGGCTTCGAGCAGCCGGGTCTGCAGCTGGGTGTGCCGACGGATGCAGTCCTTGACGATGTCGACCAGCTCGGCGGCCTGCCGCTTGTGGTCCGCTCCCTCGGCCTCGTCGCGGGCCCGGCGGATGTTGGTGAGGATCGCGTTCTCGTGCCGGTAGCGGTCGGCGATGTGGTCGAGCGCCTCGTCGATCAGGTCGGGGATGGCCTGCATCCAGTCCACCGCGCGCACGTTGCGCCGGGTGGCGTCCAGCGCGCGGCGCAGCGTCTCGGCGTACTGGACGGTGCGGTAGCGGGCCTGCTCGGCGGCGAGTTGGGCGTCGGCGAGGCGGCCGCGGCGGATCAGCACCTCCAGCTTGACCTCGGCGGCGATCTGCGCCGAGGTCACATCGGTGTCCAGCGCGCCGACCAGGACGTTGACCGCCTCGTCGGTGGTGCGCAGGTAGACCCCGCCGTCCGGGCCCGGGACCTCCTCGATCAGCTTGAAGTCGTAGTCCCGGCGGATGTAGCCGCCGTCCGCACCGAAGGTCCCGTAGACGGCGCGGAACCCGCGGTCGACGCTGCCGACGTTGATCAGCGACTCCAGCACCCAGCGGGCCACCCGCTGGTGCTCGCCGCCGGGGCGCTCGGGGCGCTGGGCGGCGACCCGGGGCAGCAGGCGGGCCAGCACTATCTCGCGGTCGGCGCCGGTGTCGAAGTCCATGTGCAGGGTGACCAGGTCGATCGCCGCCAGGCCGACCTCGGCCATCGCGTAGCCGCCGTACTCACCGGCCAGGTTGACCTTGCGGTTGTCCAGGTCGTGCAGCGGTGCGGTGCAGGCCAGCGCCTTGAGCCGCCGGGCCAGGCCCTCGTCGGCGGCCGGGCCCGGCGCGGGGCGGGCGCCGCCGGTGGGCGCGCGGAACTCGCGCTCGGCGGGCTGATCAGCGATGACGGTCACGGTGGACAAGCCTAGGGCCATGGACCGACAGGGCCTGAAATGGGGTGGTCATCCTGGTTTGTCCGCGAGCCGGCGAGCCGGCGCGGCACGAGTTGAACGTGTTCAAATCCAGGTCTACAGTCAGCCTCGCCGGACAACGGGTCCGGCCCGAGGGGGGAATCTCATGCCCGTCGAAGCTGTCGGGGCCGCCGAGCTGCGCACCGTCCGCCGCTGGCTCTGGATCTTCATCGTCTGCCTGGCGCTGAGCGGCCTGACCGCGTTCCCGCTGCGCACCGAGACCGACTGGCTGGGCAGGCTGGCCCACCACGCGCCCACCCCGGAGCCGCTGCTGGCCTGGCTGGACCGGATCCGCGCCGGACTGGCCGACACCGGCACCCGCTACCCGTTCATCGCCTACGGCACGGACTGGCTGGCCTTCGCCCATCTGGTCATCGCGGGGGCGTTCTGGGGGCCGCTGCGCGATCCGGTGCGCAATGTCTGGGTCGTGCAGTGGGCACTCGGGGCCTGCGTCGCGATCCTGCCGCTCGCCCTGATCTGCGGGCCGCTGCGCGGGATCCCGGTGTTCTGGCGATTCATCGACATGTCGTTCGGCGTCTTCGGGGCGATCCCGCTGCTGCTGGTGCTGCGGGCGATCCGGCGCCTGGAACGGGCTCAGGCGCCGTGCGGGTCAGTCCTCCAGGGCTGAGCGCACCGTGTCCCAGCAGTGCGGGTCGGCCGCGACCAGCAGTCCGGTGCGCTCGTCGGCCACCCCGTACTCGGCGCCGTCCAGCCGCCGCGCCACCCCGCCCGTCTCGCGCACCAGCAGCGTGCCGGGCGCGTGGTCCCAGGGCAGGGTGCGGTGGTAGCGCAGGAAGTCGAGCCGCCCCGTTGCCAGTTCCGGATAGTCCACACCGGCGCTGCCGGTGCCGGAACCCAACTCGGCGACCCGCTCGGCGGCCCGCGCCACCCGCTCGCGCGCGGCCGGATCCAGGAACCGGCTGAGCGCCGCCCCGCGGAGCTCGTCGAGCGCGCCGGGCGCTGGTGCGCGCCGCAGGCGCACGCCGTCGCGCCAGGCGCCCGCGCCCCGCTCCGCGAGATAGGCGTGACCGGTCGCGGGCTGCACGATCCAGCAGGCCACCGCCTCGCCCGCCCGCACCAGCGCCGCCATCACCGCGTAATGCGGCCGCCCCGCGACGAAGTTGGCGGTGCCGTCCAGCGGGTCGACCAACCAGGCGGTCGGCGCCGCGCGCAGCGCGGCCGGCAGGCCCGGGTCGGCGGCGCTCGCCTCCTCCCCCACCACCGGCGCGTCGAGCACCTCGCGCAGCCGACGGGTGATCAGTTGCTCGGCCTCCCGGTCGGCGGCGGTGACCACCTCGCCCGGGCTCTTCTCGCTCACCTCCCCCTCGGCCAGCGCCTGGAACCGGGGCAGGATCGCGACGGCCGCCGCCTCGCGGAGGATCTGGGTGACCTGGTCCATCATGCCGAGCATGATAGGCGGCACGCGTCGGCGGGCACCCGGCCGAACCGGGTGCGGCCGAACGGGGTGACCGGAGCGGACCGGGCCAACCGGGAAGCCCTAACATCCCCTCAGGCATCCACAGCAGCTCTGGGAGGCAGTGGCTCGTGACCGATGGGGTGATCGATCTCAACGCGGATCTCGGTGAGGGGTTCGGACGCTGGACGCTGACCGACGACGAAGCGCTGCTCTCGGTGGTGACCAGCGCGAATGTGGCCTGCGGGTTCCATGCCGGTGACCCGTCCACGATGCGGCGGGTCTGCGCGCTGGCGGCCGAACGGGGGGTGCGGATCGGCGCCCAGGTGTCCTACCGGGACCTGGCCGGCTTCGGGCGGCGGGCGATGGAGGTGCCGCCGGACGAGTTGGCCGACGAGATCGCCTACCAGATCGGGGCGTTGCAGGTGTTCGCCCGGGCCGCCGGATCCCGGGTGAGCTACGTCAAGTCGCACGGCGCGCTCTACAACAAAGTGGTGGCGGACAGCGAGCAGGCCGAGGCCGTGGTCGCCGGAGTGCTCCGGGCCGGGGCCGTCTGCGACGGCCCGCTGCCGGTGCTCGGACTGCCGGGCTCCAAGCTGCTCCAGGTCGCCGAGGGGGTCGGACTGCCGGTGGTGACCGAGGCGTTCGCCGACCGCGCCTACACCTGGGCGGGCACCCTGGTGCCGCGCCGGGAGCCGGACGCGGTGGTGCACGATCCGGAGACGGTGATCGCGCGGGCGGTGGGGATCGCCAGGGACGGGCTGGTCACCGCGATCGGCGGCGAGCCGGTGGCGGTCGACGCCCGCTCGCTCTGCGTGCACGGGGACACCCCCGGGGCGGCGCAACTGGCCTGGCGGGTGCGGGGAGCGCTGGCGTCGGCGGGGATCCGGGTGGAAGCGTTCACCTGATGACTGATCAACTGATGATCCATCAGGTCGGCAGCCACGCGCTGCTGCTGGAGGTGGCCGGCGGCGAGCGGGTGGCCGCGCTGTACCAGCGGCTGCTGGCCGAACGGGAGCGGGGCGGGCTCGGCCCGGTGACGGAGATCGTCCCCGCCGCGCGGACGGTGCTGCTGGACGGGCTGCCGCGGCCGGCCGAGGTGGCCGCGCTGCTGGCCGGCTGGCGGGTGCCCGCGACGGCCCCGCCCGCCGGGCCACTGCTGGAGGTGCCGACCGTCTACGACGGCGCCGACCTGGCCGAGGTCGCCGCGCACTGGGGAGTCACGCCCGCCGAGGCGGTGGCCCTGCACAGCGGGATCGAGTACCGGGTGGCGTTCTGCGGCTTCGTGCCGGGCTTCGGCTACCTGACCGGCCTGCCGCCCGAGCGCGAGGTGCCGCGCCGGGCCACCGCGCGCCCCGCCGTCCCGGCCGGTTCGGTGGCGCTGGCGGGCCCGTACACCGGGGTGTACCCGCGCTCCTCCCCCGGCGGCTGGCAACTGCTCGGCCGCACCGGGCTGGTGCTCTGGGACACCGCGCGCGAACCGGCCGCGCTGCTGACGCCGGGCGTGCGGGTCAGGTTCGTCCCGGTCGGGGGCGGTCCGTGGCCGAGTTGATCGTGCTGCGCCCCGGGCCGCTGAGCACGGTGCAGGACCTGGGCCGGTTCGGCGTCGCGCACCAGGGGGTGCCCCGGGCCGGGGCGCTGGACCAGCCCGCGTACGCGGCGGCCAACCGGCTGGTCGGCAACCCGCCCGGCGCCGCCGCCGTGGAGACCACGCTCGGCGGCCTCGCGGTGCGGGCGGTGGACGCCCCACTGGTGGTCGCCGTCACCGGCGCGCCGGCCGCGGTGCGGATCGACGGGCATCCGGTGGCCTGGGGCGCGGCCGTGCGGCTGCCGGCGGGCGCGACGCTGGACGTCGGACCGGCCGACTTCGGCGTGCGCAGCTACCTCGCGGTGCGCGGCGGGATCGCGGTGCCGCCGGTGCTGGGCAGCCGCTCGGCGGATCTGCTGACCGGGCTCGGGCCGGCCCCCCTGCGGGTCGGCGACCTGCTGCCGGTCGGCGCGGCCGCCGGCGGGCCCGGGGTGCCGGGCATCGACCTGCTGCCGCTGCCCGAGATGCCGCGCGAACTGGTGCTGCGGCTGCTGCCGGGACCGCGCGCCGACTGGTTCCTGCCGGACTCGCTGGTCGCGCTGGCCAAGGCCCGCTACTGGGTGGCGCCGGCCAGCAACCGGGTCGCGCTGCGCACCGAGGGTCCCGGGCTGATTCGGCGGCGGCACCAGGAACTGGCGAGCGAGGGCATGGTGCTGGGCGCGGTGCAGGTGCCGCCGGACGGGCAGCCGGTGGTCTTCCTCGCCGACCATCCGACCACCGGCGGCTACCCCGTGCTCGGCGTGGTGCCGGAGGCCGACCTGGCGGCCGCCGGGCAGGCCAGGCCGGGGACACCGGTACGGTTCGTCCCGACCCGGCGGCGATCCTGAGGGTTGACCTTGCCCCAGGGGGAAGCCCCAGCATCCTCGGTACCGGGCACGGTGCCCGGGAGGAAGAGGGGGACGAGCAGGTGGACCGGCTGACCATCGGGGCCTTCGCCCGGGCCTGCGGGCTGACGCCGAAAGCGCTGCGGCTCTACGACGAGCTGGGCCTGCTGCGCCCGGCCGAGGTGGACCCGCTCTCCGGCTACCGCTTCTACGCGCCCGAGCAGTTGGACCGCGCCCGGCTGGTCGCCCACCTGCGCCGGATCGGCCTGCCGCTGGCCCGGATCCAGCCGCTCTGCGAGCTGACGCCCCGTCAGGCGGCCGCCGAGCTCGGCGCCTACTGGGACGGTGTGCTGGCCGACACGGCCGCGCGGCAGGACCTGGTCACCCTCCTCCTCGATCACCTCACCGGGAGTACGGGGATGAACACCACACTGGGGCTGCGCTACGCGGCCCGCACCGATCAGGGCCTGGTCCGGGCCCGCAACGAGGACGCCGCCTACGCGGACGGCGGGCTGCTGGCCGTCGCGGACGGCTTCGGCGGACCGGAGGCGGCCGGGGCCGCGGTCGAGGCGCTCAAGCGCTTCGACCCGGCCGCCGTCGGCCCCGGCGACCTGCTGAACGCACTGGCCGAGGCGGTGCGGGCCGGGGTCGACGGAGCGCCGGACGAAACCGGGACCACGCTCACCGCCCTGCTGCTGTCCGGCTCGCGGCTGGCCCTGGTGCACATCGGGGACTCGCGGGCCTACCTGCTGCGGGACGGCGAGCTGTTCCAGATCACCCACGACCACACGCTGGTGCAGGCGATGGTCGACGAGGGCCGGATCACCGCCGCCGAGGCCGCCTCGCACCCGCAGCGCAGCATGCTGCTGCGCGCGCTCACCGGCCCGGACGCCGAGGCGCGGCCCGATGTCTCGCTGCACACCGCCCGGCCCGGCGACCGCTACCTGCTCTGCTCGGACGGGCTCAGCGCGGTCGTCCCACAAGCCGTCGTGCACACGGTGCTGGGCACCGTCGCCGCCCCCGAACAGGCGGTGCAGCAGCTGATCGGCCTCGCCAACCGGGCGGGCGGTCCGGACAACATCGCCTGCGCGGTGGCCGATGTGGTGACCGATGTGGTGACCGAGGGCTGACGCCGTGCCGCCGCGCCTCGCCCTGCTCGACGTCCGCCCGCTTCGACTGCCCGCGTTCCGCCGGCTCTTCCTCTCCTCCGCGGTCACCGCCGTCGGCGGCCAGCTCACCGCGTTCGCCGTCCCGATCCAGCTCTACCGGCTCACCGGCTCCTCCCTCTGGGTGGGGCTCGGCAGCGCGGCCGGCCTGCTGCCGATGGTGCTCGCCGCGCTCTGGGGCGGGGCGGTGGCCGACCGCGTGGACCGGCGCCGGGTGCTGCTGCTCGGCAACGCCGGGATCGCGCTCTGCTCGCTGCTGCTCTGGACCCAGGCGGCCGCGGGCCTGGGATCGGCCACCGTGCTGCTACTCCTGATCGCCGGGCAGCAGGCCTGCTTCGGCGCCAACTCCACCCTCCGGGGCGCGATCGTGCCCCGCCTGGTGCCGGCCGAGCTGCTGCCGGCGGCCAACGCGCTGCAGTCCACGGTCAGTTGGCTGGGCGGCATCGGCGGCCCGCTGCTGGCGGGCACCCTGGTCGTGGTCACCGGCCTCGGTCCGCTGTACCTGCTGGACGGTCTCGCGCTGCTCGCCGCGCTGATCCTCGCCCACCGGCTGCCGGCGCTGCCGCCGACCGGCGGCGGGGCGACCGGCAGCGGGCCGGACGGCTCGGCGCTGCGCGGTATCGCGGCCGGCCTGCGCTATCTGACGGGGCAACGGATCCTGCTGGTCGCCTACCTGGCCGACTTCACCGCGATGTTCTTCGGCATGCCCGTCGCGCTCTTCCCGCAGCTGGCCCAGCAGGGCCTCGGGACACCGGCGATCGGGGTCTTCTCGGCCGCGATCTCGCTGGGCGCGCTGCTCGCGGGCGCCTGCTCCGGCAGCTTCACCCGGCTGCGGCGGCACGGCGCGCTGGTGACCCTGGGGGTCTGCGGCTGGGGCCTGGCGATCACCGGCTTCGGCCTGGTCCACTCGCTCTGGCCGGCGGCGGTGCTGCTCGCACTCGGCGGGGCGGCGATCGTGGTGCTGAGCGTGTTCCGCAAGACCATCCTCCAGGGCGCCGCCACCGACGCGATGCGCGGTCGGCTGCAGGGCGCGGACACCGTGATCGCGGCCGGCGGGCCCAGACTCGCGGGGCTGGCGCACGGGACGGCGGGCGCCGCCTTCGGCACCGGCTGGGCGATCAGCGGCGGCGGGGTGCTGGTGGTGCTGGTGATGCTCGGCACCGTCGCGGCGGTCCCCGCCTTCTGGCGCTACGCCCCGGCGCAGGCCCTGGCCGGCTGACCTTGTCGGATCAGGCCGCGGCTACCCCCGGCCGCCAGGCTGGGGGCGGATGCCCGGCGTCGCGGGCCCGGAAGGATCCGCCGTGCAGGCCCTAGTGACCTGAGTCGGAGATTCGTCGGCAGTAGGCGGCGACCTTGTCGAGGATCTCGTCGGCGGTCTTGGTCCAGACGAAGGGGCGGGGTTGCT
>NZ_JARZAG010000041.1 GCF_029892155.1 Kitasatospora sp. GAS204B
ACGATCCTGCTGCTGTTGCAACGAAGGAGGCATGAGAGATCTCCGTAGTAGTCGGAGACCCATGTGTCACCAATGTCCGGCATTTTTATACCTAGAACGCTGTCGTCGCCGCGCTGCCAGACGGTGGCGGCAGCGTGAAGCCTGCTTCGTGAAGGAGGCGGATCTGTTCGGCGGTCGTCAGATCGTGGGGCTCGGTGAAGGTGCGTTGCGCGATCGGGGAGCGGGCCTGGGCGAGGGGGCGAGTTCCTGGGCGGACAGGATGGTCTGCCACCAGCCGGCCCAGTCCTCGTGGCCATGACGCCCGGCCCGGTCGGCACGCCGCGCGCGCAGCTGACGGGCGAGTCCGAGGGGGGCAGGGTCTGCGGTGGGAGCACGGTTGTCGGCGTCGACCAGGATCCCTCCGGGGCGCAGGCGCCCGGCCAGCGTGCAGTAGAGCGCCGCGAGTTCGTCGGGGGTCAGCCAGTGCAGGGCGGTGGAGGACACCGCCGCGTCCCAGGGAGCGGGTGGGCCGGCCTCGTCGGCCCACCCGGGCGTGGTGAGGTCACGCGCGAGCAGCCGAGCAGTCGTGCCGCTGACGGCCCCCTCGGCGAGGCCGAGGAGGCGGGGATCGGCATCCACGCCCACGACATCGGCATGCGGGAAGGCGCGGGCGAGACGGACCGTCAGTGATCCGGTGCCACAGCCCAGGTCCACCAGGCGAGGCCGGGCCACCTCGGTACGCTCGAGCAACCAGCCGACGGTGTCGACGACCACCTGGAAGCGTTGTCCCAGTCGAGGCTGTAGCGCTCCTGCTGCCGGTCCCATCGCCGCAGCCAGGTACAGGCGGTCTCACCGAGCATGTTCGCCTCTTCCAGCCGGGGGCGTCCGGTCCGGCGGTGTACTGCGCGGCCGGACACGGTCTCACGGGTCGTACCTTGCCCGCTGGGCACCTGACTCGACAGCGCCCGACGAGAGACAAGGTGGCGGAGAGGACCGGTCTTGAGTAGTAACAGCGGTCACGGCCGCGCACACGCGGGCTCCGCCACTCCGGCGAGAGAAGTGGCGGGGCCCGGTGGTGACGGTTGATCAGACGGTGCCGAAGTCCCCGGCAGCGGTGCTGCGGGCGAACGCGTGCCAGGCCTCGGCGGTGAAGACGAGGGCGGGCCCGCTCGGGTCCTTGGAATCGCGGACCGGGACGATGCCGGGGAAGTTCGGGGCGACCTCGACGCAGGACCCCCCGTTGTTGCTGTAGGAGGACTTGAACCAGGCAGCACCGGACAGATCGGGGGTCATGGACGAGTTCCTTTCACGCCTTGCGGAGCAGTTCCAGAGTCGCCCCCTTGGAGAGGGCTTCCACCTGCAGCTGATGGTAATCCTTCTCCCAGGCCCGGGCCGTGTCCCCGCCCCGCTCCAGGAAGCCCCGCAGCTGGCACTCCGAGTAGGCGAGGACGGCACGGTCGGACATGGTCAGCAGGGTGACCATCATGGTGAAGGGCAGCTCTTCGGCCAGGCTGTACGGTGCGATCTGGATGGTCACGTTCGGCCGGTTTGCCAGCTCTTCGATGTGCTGGAGCTGCTTGCGCATCACCTTCGCGCCTCCGACGGTCCGGTGAATGCTGCCTTCGTCCAAGACGACGTGCAACAGCGGCGCGGAAGGCCGCTCCAGCAGCAGCCGCTGACGGGACGCCAGGAACTCGATCCGCTCCTCGGCCTGGTCCTTGGTGATGCTGCCCCGGCGAACCGCCGCCAGGGCGAACGCCGCCGCGTACTCCCGCGTCTGGAGGAGACCGGGGACGATCCCCATCTCGAAGTGGCGGATCTCGGCGGCCTTGGCCTCGTGCGAGGCGTACTCCGGGAAGCCCTCGAGAAGGCCCTTGTGCTTGAGGTTCCACCACATCAGCTCCAGCGTCCCACCGGTGAGGAGGGCAACGTCGGACTTGGTGGCGAACTCGAATGTGGGATTGCGTGTAGCTCTTTCGATGCACGAGATGAGCGTGTCGCTGAACCCGATGATCCTGCCCAGGCCGACCTGCGAGAGCCGCATCGACTCCCTCGACCTGCGAAGCTGCACACCGAACGCGGCTGCAGGCGATGACGAGGGGTCAAGTTCCGTACGTCGCATGGTCGATCACCCTTTCGGATCCGAGTCCCCCAGCCATGAAGTGTCAAGTAGGAGACCCTTCCGATCGTAGCCACGGATGCCGATTCTTGTAGTGGAACGACTACGGAAAGGAGTCGCCGTGACCGCGCGCAAAACGCCCCCGCCGGCGCTGTACATCCCGCGGGTCGGGGAGCTGGTCCGCGACGAGAAGCACGGCCTGACCGGCCACTACATGGGTCCCGGCTACGGCAAGTACCCCACCGTCTACCTGCGCCCAGAGGGCGGCGGGTGCGAGTGGGAGACGCCGGCGAGCGAGATCCAACCGGTCACTGGCGCGCCGGACTTGCGCGCCGTTCGCGCCCCCGCCGCCGAGGACCGCCGATGCTGACCGCCCAAGCCGCCGACGCCGAACCCAGCGGGCCCATCCCGCTGCCGCCCCGGCACCAGTGGCGGTTCGGCTGGTGCGTCTGCTGCGACCGGCAGACCCTGGTCGCCCCCGGCCCCCAGATCACCACCGATACCGGCCCGGTGACTCTCCCCTACTGCGTGGACGGCTTCGAACGCGCGGGACGCTACGTGCACCGGGTGCGGGTGCGCTCCGCCTGGTCCGGCCACCCCCCGCACTGGCCAGACCTCCGTCCCCGCTAGTGGCATTGCCCAGATCGTTGGCCCGGTTATGTCGGCCATCACGGGCATCCGTGGTCCGCGCGCATCGTCCTCGCCCGGACCACGCCTCGGACCTGGACCTTTCCAGGGCGGTTCGGCGCCATGCCGCCCGCGTCCCGGAGCCCGGGCGTTGCGGATCGGCGGAACCCGTATTAGATTACGTGTCGTCACGTAAAGGAGATGACGATGCGCCACACCACGCTCGGATCACTTCAAGTCTCCGGCGAGCGGCACGGCCCGCTGCAGGCCGTCCGACCCCCGGCTCAGCCGTGACCGGCCCGCAGACCCGCGGCCGGGGACGGCCTCGCGAGTCCGCGCACGAGGAGGTCGTCCTCACCGCCGCCACGCAACTGCTCCTGGAAGGCGGCGTCGCCGCCTGCACGGTCGAGGCGGTGAGCCGCCGCAGCGGTGTCAGCAAGCCCACGATCTACCGGCGTTGGCCGCACCGCACCGCGCTGGCGATCGAGGCCTTCGCCGCGCACATCGGCCGCCTGGTGCCGCTGGTCGAGACCGGGGACAGTGCGCACGACCTGGTCCAGGCCGTCGCCAGTTTGGCCGAGTACTACCAAGGTCGCGACGGCGTCGTCTTCGCCCAGCTGGTCGCCGCCGCCGTGCTGGAACCCGGTACCGCCGACCTGCTCAACTCCCGGTTCTTCGCGCCGCGCCGGGCGGCGCTGCGCGAGTTGTGGGAACGCGGGGTCGCGCGCGGCGAGCTCGACCCGCAGGTCGAGCCCGATGCGGCGATCGATCTGCTGTTCGGCCCGGCAGCGTTCCGCCTGCTGCTCGGCCACCAGCCGGTCGACGTGGACTCCTGCGTGCACCTGGCCCGCACGGCCTTGCGGGGCTTGATCCTCACTCGACCGACCACCCCATCCCTCGCACCGAAGGCAACCGGAGGTTAGGACCATGCTTCCCATCACCGACACTCCTCAGCAGCCCCATGCGAAGTGCCCCGGGCGCACCCTGGTGGCCTCGCACTCGTTCAGTTTCGCCCGCCGCGAATGGATCGAGGCCAGCGCTCCGTTGTCGGAGCAGTTCCGGGTCGTCGCCGTGGACGCGCCCGGCCACGGCGAGGCGCGCGAGATCCCCGGCTACACGATGGCCGAGATGGCCGCCGCGTTCGCCGCCACGATCAACGAACTCGGCCTGACCGACTACGTGCTGGTCGGCCACTCGATGACCGGCAAGGTCATGCAGATCCTCGCCAGCCGCGCGGGCGCGGGGCTGGGGCTCGAGCATCCCCCGGCGAAGCTCGTGCTGATCACCCCCACCCCGCTCGGGCAGGAGGTCGGCGGCGAGGACCTGCCGCGCGAACTGTTCGAGAGCCGCAGGGACCACGCTGACGCGGAGAAGTTCGTGCTGGACCGCACCGCGGTGCCACTGACGCCGGCGGTGTTCGACCGCACCTGCGAGGACTACGCGCGGATGAACCGCAAGGCCTGGGACGCATGGCTGAACAAGGGGATCTACGAGGACTGGACCGAGCGCGCCGCGCCGATCGACGTCGAGACCCTACTGATCGTCGCCGACAGCGACCCGGTCTGGGGCCTGGAGATGCAGAAGAAACTGACGGTGCCCCACCTGTCCAACGTCACGATCGCATCGGTCGACTCCGGCCACCAGGTGCCGCTGGAAGCGCCGCAGGCCCTGTCCGACCTCATCACCGCCTTCGCCGCGTCATGACCGGCGCCGCTCAGCCCTCGACCGGAGACCGGGATTGGGGCGGGCGGCTGCCCCTGGCCTCCCGCGGTCCGCTCACCGAGGACCAGCTCGCCGCGCAGCGACGAATACGGGCCGAGGTGGTGCCGTGGGCCCGGGAGGCGGGGGCCGCCGCGGCCACGGTCGAAGGAGATCCGATCGGCCCGTTCAACGCGTTCGTGCACCGTCCCGCCGTCGGCATGGCCTTCCTGGCCTGGGTCCTCACCGACCAGGACCAGTCGTCCCTGGCCGCACCCCTGCGTGAGATCGTCATCCTCACCGTCGGGGCGGTGTGGAACTGCGAGTACGAGATCTACGTCCACACCGCGATGGCCCGGCACACCGGCGTCGCGGAGCCGGTGATCGAGGCCGTCCTCGCCGGGCGCTCGAGTGTCGACTTCTCGTCTACCGAGGCAGCCGTCCACCGATTCACCGATGAACTGGCACGCACGCGGTCCGTCTGTGACGACACGTACCGCCTCGCGGTCGAGGCGGTGGGGCAGACCGGCGTCCTGGACATGGTCAACCTGATCGGCGCATACCTCGCGACTTCGGCCCTGCTCAACGCCTTCCGAGTGCCTGCACCACCTTTGACCGAGTCCAGCTAGTGGCTCCTATCAGATAGTTGGCCGTGTAACCGGATCGTCCAGCTCGGCCGTGCAGGAGTCATCCGCCTGACGAACCGTCTCGGACAACCTTGCCCTAAAGTGCCAACTTTGTTGCTGAAGGCTCAACAAGCCTGCCTGACCTGCGAGTTCTTCAGGAGCGAGCCGGTTCGATCATTGGAGAAGTAGCGTATGGTCTGACGTCAAACCCTTTGCGCGGCCGACTCACTCGACCGAGCGACCCCTCGGGAAGAAGGAACGCCGTGGCGACCCACCGCCGTCCGAAGCCGCCGAGCCACGCCCGGGTCGTCGTGCTCACCGCCGCTGCCGCGGCCGCGGTCGCCCTCTCCGCACAGAGTGCGTGGGCCGATCCGCAGCCGTCCGTCGGTGACGTCAAGGCGCAGATGGACGGCCTGAACTCGCAGGCGGAGCGGGCCACCGAGCAGTACGACGGCGCCAAGGAGAAGGCGGACGGGCTGCGCCAGCGGGCCTCCCAGCTCCAGGACGAGGTGGCCCGCACCCAGGCGCAGGTGGACCAGCTGGAGGAGGGGCTGGCCTCGGTGGCCGGTCAGCAGTACATGCAGGACGGGATCGACCCGTCGGTGCAGTTGATGCTCAGCGCCAACCCGTCCGGCTACCTCGACCGGGCCGCTACCCAGCACCAGGCGAGCATCAGCGAGGCCGCGGCACTGAAGGCCCTGCAGCAGGCCGAGCGCAGCCTGGACCAGCAGAAGCAGGACGCCGCGACCACGCTCGCCCAGCTGGACACCACCACCACCGCGCTGAACAACGCCAAGACCCAGGTGCAGACCAAGCTCCAGCAGTCGCAGTCGCTGTTCAACTCGCTCACCGCGAGCCAGCGGGCCCAACTGCTGGCGGCCCAGCAGCAGGCCGACGGCGGCGAGGTCTCCCGCAGCAGCACCCGGGCCGACCTCGCCGCCCTGCCGCAGGCCTCCGGCCAGGCAGGAGCCGCGGTGCAGGCCGCGCTCAGCCGGCTCGGCGACCCCTACTACTGGGGCGCCAGCGGCCCGAACGCCTTCGACTGCTCGGGCCTGATGCAGTGGGCCTACGAGCAGGCCGGCATCCAACTGCCGCGCACCTCCCAGGAGCAGGCCACGGTGGGCACCGCGGTGCCGGGCCTCGCTCAGGCCCAGCCCGGCGACCTGGTGATCTACAACGCCGAGGACGGCCCCGAGGGCCACGTGGGCATCTACATCGGCAACGGCGAAGTGGCGCACGCGCCGCACCGCGGCGCCGTGGTGCGGATCATGCCGGCCAACGCCCTCCCCATCGCCACCATCCGCCGGGTCTGACCACCCGGTCGCCGGGCCCGCCAGGGTGCGGCGGCATCGCCGCGTCCAGGGGGGCGGCATCGCCGCGTCCGGGCCCGAACTCGCTGAAGCGTCGTCGGCGAACCTGTGCAATGGTCCGCCGCACTTCATCTGGCCGACATATTGTCAGGGGCCGGTCGAAACCTTACTGTCACAGAGTCTCACAGCTGGAGTTGTATAGATTACTTTCGGAGGCCCCCCGTGTCGCCCGTGACCCGTCGTACCTTCCTCGGCTCCGCCGCCGCGCTCGGCGCTGCCGTGGGTCTGGACTCCCTGCCCGGCGTCGCGCCCCGCGCGGCCGCCGCGACGACGGGGACGATCACCGACGTCAAGCACGTCGTCGTGCTGATGCAGGAGAACCGCAGCTTCGACCACTACTTCGGCTCGATGAAGGGCGTGCGCGGGTTCGGCGACCGTTCGACCATCCAGCTCGCGGGCGGCAACAGCGTCTTCAACCAGCCCGACGGCAGCGGGCGGCAGTACCCGTGGCAGCTCAGCGCCACCAACACCTGGTGGTGGGGCAGCAGCGGCGAGCTGCTGGCGCAGTGCGACGGGTCGCTCGACCACTCCTGGTCGACCCAGCACCAGGCGTGGAACAACGGGAAGATGGACTCCTGGATCGGCGCCAAGGGCTCGAACCGGACGATGGGGTACATGACCCGGTCGGACATCCCGTTCCACTACGCGCTGGCCGACGCGTACACGATCTGCGACGCGTACCACTGCTCGATCCTGTCGGCGACCGGCCCCAACCGCACCTACCTGTGGTCCGGCACGATCGACCCGAACGGCACCGCGGGCGGCGCGGCCTACGACGGCGGCAGCGAGAGCGGCCTGCACTGGCAGACCTACGCGGAGGCGCTGCAGAACGCCGGGGTTAGCTGGAAGGTCTACCAGAACGCCTCCGACAACTTCGGCGACAACGCGCTGGCCTACTTCAACCAGTTCACGGGTGCGGCGAGTTCGAGCCCGCTGAGCCAGCGCGGCATGGGCTCGGTGCCCAGCACCGGCTCGACGCCGGACGACATCGCGGCCGCGATCAAGGCCGACTCGCTCGCGGGGACGCTGCCCCAGGTCTCCTGGGTGGTCGCCAACCAGCTCTTCTCCGAGCACCCGGACGGCCCGCCGGAGAACGGGGCGCACTTCGTCAACCTCGTGCTGCAGGCGCTGGCGGCGGACGCCGACACCTTCAACTCCACCGTCCTCTTCCTCAATTACGACGAGAACGACGGCTTCTTCGACCACGTGCCGCCGCCCGTCGCGCCCGCCGGGACCGCCGACGAGTTCTACTCCGGCACCAACATCGGCCTCGGCTTCCGGGTCCCGATGATCATCGCCTCGCCGTGGACCCGCGGCGGCTTCGTGGACTCGCAGGTCTACGACCACACCAGCGTGATCCGGTTCCTGGAGACCTGGACCACCGCCCTCGGCACCCCGGCCAGCTGCCCGAACATCAGCGCCTGGCGCCGCCAGGTCTGCGGCGACCTCACCGGTGCGTTCGACTTCGCCAACCCGGTCTACGGGCTCCCCGGCGGCCTGCCCGGCACCGGCGCCACGATCAGCCAGGCGACGGCGAACACGCAGATCAACCCGGGTCCGAGCAACAACGCCATGCCCGGGCAGGAGAGCGGCACCAAGCCCGCCCGCGCGCTGCCCTACCAGCCCAACGCCTGGGTCGACCGGATCGAGTACGACGCCAACAACCAGATCCTGCTCTGGATCGACATGGCCAACCAGGGCCCGCAGGCCACCGCCTACGCGCACTACTCGATCTACGCCAACGCCTACCGCAGCGGCGGCCCCTGGCAGTACACGGTCGCGCCCTACGACGCCGCCACCCGCACCGACGGCAGCGCCAGCGACTTCTTCAACATCGGCGCGAACTACGGCAACGGCCAGTACGACCTGACGGTCGTCGGCCCCAACCGCTTCCTGCGGCACTTCACGGGCAACGCGACGACTGCGGGGAAGAGCGCCGAGGCCTCGACGTACTACGCACCGGCGCCGGACACCGGCCAGCAGGCGGTCTGGTTCAAGATGGTCAACACCGGTTCCAGCAGCGTCACTTACACCATCACCTCGAACAACTACCGCGGTGGCGTGTGGACGTACCAGGTCGCCCCCGGCGCCACCGTCGCGGACTACTTCAACGCGGTGACCGTCGCGCAGGGTTGGTACGACTTCACGGTCACGGTCAGCGGCGACAGCAGCTGGTCGCGCCGGGCCGTCGGCCACCTGGAGACCGGCGCGGCGAGCATCAGCGGCTGACACCGGACCGCAGGTATCGGCCTGAGCTGCACTACCGCCCGACACCCCGGTAGCACAGCTCGGGCCGCCCGACCTGCCCGTAGCGCGGCTCGCGCACCGCGAGTCCGGCGTCCACCAGGTGTTCCAGGTAGCGCCGGGCGGTGATCCGGGAGACGCCGGCCGCCGCGCCGACCGCGGCGGCCGACAGGCTGCCCTCGGCGGCGCGCAGCACCCGGGCCACCGCGTCCAGGGTGGGCGCGCTCAAGCCCTTGGGCAGGGCGTTGCGGTCGGCGGTGCGCAGCACGGCGAAGGCCTGGTCGACCTCCGCCTGGCCGGTGGCCTCGCCGGAGCGGGCCAGGCTCTCGCGGTAGCGGGCGTAGCGCTCCAGCCGCTCGCGCAGCGTGGCCGCGCTGAACGGCTTGAGGAGGTACTGGACGACGCCGGCCGAGACCGCCTGACGGACCGTCGCCAGCTCGCGGGCCGAGGTGACCGCCATGATGTCGCAGGAGTGGCCGGCCGTGCGGATCCGGCCGCAGAGCTGTAGCCCGTGGCCGTCCGGCAGGTGCAGATCGAGCAGGACCAGGTCGACCGTGCCGCCTTCGGCCCGCCGCCGCTCCAGGAAGCGCAGCGCCGCCCCGGCGGAGTGCACCGTCCCGGCGGCGTGGAAGCCGGGGGCGCGGTTCACGTAGAGGGTGTGCGCGTCGGCCGCCAACGGGTCGTCCTCGACCACCAGGACCTCGATCATCGGGCCTCCTCCGACCCCACCACTGCACCAGCCCGTCCCGACCGCAGCGGCAGCCGCACCCTGAGCACCGCGCCGTGCTGCCGCCCGACGTCGACCGTACCGACCGCGACCGCACCGACCTCGACCGTGCCGACCTCGACCGTGCCACCATGACGCCGGGCCGTCTGCGCGACCAGCGCCAACCCCAGTCCGTGGCCGGCCCGTTCCTTGGTGGACCAGCCGCGCCGGAACACCTGGCCGACCGCGTCGGGCGGGATCCCGGCGCCGCTGTCGGCCACCCGTAGCAGGAGTTCGGCGTCGTCGACGCGTGCGGTGACCGCCACCTCGGGCGGCCCGGCGGTGTGCGCGGCGTTCGCCAGTGCCGCCTCCAGCGCGTTGTCGATCAGGTTGCCGAGGATGGTCACCAGGTCGCGCGCGGGCAACCCCGGCGGCAGCAGCGCGTCGTCGATCCGGCTGTCCTCGGTGAGGGTGAACTCCACGCCGCTCTCGGCGGCCTGCGCGGCCTTGCCCAACAGCAGTGCGGCCAGCACCGGTTCGGCCACCGCGCCCACCACCTGGTCGGTGAGCCGCTGGGCGAGGGCGAGTTCGGTGGTGGCGAACTCCACGGCCTCGCGGTGGCGGCCGAGTTCGACCAGCGAGACCACGGCGTGCAGCCGGTTCGCCGCCTCGTGGGCCTGCGCGGCGAGCGCCTCACCGAAGCCGCGAGCGGTGTCCAACTCACCGGAGAGCGCCTGGAGTTCGGTGTGATCGCGGAGGGTCACCACGACCCCCAGGCCCGAACCGATGGTGGAGGTGTTGACCACCACCACGCGCTCCGCCGTCAAGTGCAGCTCGCCGAGCACCGGTTCCCCGCCGAGCGCGGCGAGCGCGGCCCGGGTCAGCGACTCGGGCAGGCCCAACTCGGCGAACGGGCAGCCCGGTTCGACCTCGTCGGCGCCGAGCAGTTCGCGTGCCGCGTCGTTGCAGAGCACCACCCGTCCGGCCGGGTCGAGCAGGATCAGGCCCTCGCGGACCGAGTGCAGGGTGGCCTGATGGTAGTCGTAGAGGTGGCTCAGCTCGGCGGCGCCCATGCCGTGGGTGTGCCGCCGCAGCCGGGCGTTGGCGAGGTAGCTGCCCACCGCGCCGATCGCCAGCGCGGCGAGCGCGACACCGACCAGGGCCAGCAGCGGGCCCTGGGTGCGCCGGCTGATCGACTGGACCTTGATGCCCGAGCTGACCAGCGCGATCACCTTGCCGTGGCCGTCCAGGACGGGGGTGACAGCCCGTACCGAGGGCCCGAGCGTGCCGGTGTAGGTCTCGGTGAAGGTGCTCCCGTGCAGCGCGGGATCGATGGTGCCGAGGTAGTGCTGCCCGATCCGGGCCGGGTCCGGGTGGGTCCAGCGCACCCCGTGGGTGTCCATCACGGTGACGAAGTCGACGCCCGCGTCCGCCTGGACCCGCTCGGCGTACGGCTCCAGCGCCGCCGAGGGGTCGGGCCCGAGCGCCGCCTGGCGCACGTTCGGAGCGTCCGCCACCTGGCGGGCCACCGCGATGACCTGCTGGCGCGCGGTGTCCTCGGCCCACCGGGCGGTGGCGAAGTAGGCGAGCACCGCGCCGCCGACCACCACGACCGCCACGATCACCACCTGCATCACGAACAGTTGCCCGGCCAGGCTGCGCAGCAGCCGACGCAGCGGGCCCGGGCGGCGACGCGGCGATGTTGCGGGGCTCGCGGGACTCGCCGGTGAGCTCGCGGGCGGGTGCTCGGGGGGACGGCGGAACATGCCGGCCAGTCTGCCTCAGGCGCCCGGCGTGAACTCTATGAACGCAAACGTGACGGCCGTCACGCGGTGGCCCGATAGTCAGAGCTCCCACCCAGGCAAAGGAGCCTCCCCCATGCCGTCCCCCACGCCGAAGCCATCCGACGGAGCCACTCCCCCGAGACCGGCCGACCGGTCCCACGTTCTCTACCTCGTCGTGCTCGCGGCCGTGGTCGCCGGTGTGGTCGTGGGATTCGCGGCGCCGAGCTTCGCCGTCCAGTTGAAGCCGGTCGGCACCGGGTTCGTCAACCTGATCAAGATGATGATCAGTCCGGTGATCTTCTGCACCATCGTGCTGGGCGTCGGCTCGGTCGGGAAAGCCGCCAAGGTCGGCAAGGTCGGCGGTCTGGCGCTCGGCTACTTCCTGGTGATGTCCACCATCGCGCTGGCCCTGGGCCTGGTGGTCGGCAACCTGCTGGAGCCCGGCTCGGGCCTGCACCTGACCCAGGCACTGGCCAAGGCCGGGCACGCCCAGGTGGCGGCCGGCGCGACCAGCACCACCGACTTCCTGCTCGGGATCATCCCGACCACGCTGGTCTCGGCGCTGACCCAGGGCCAGGTGCTGCAGACCCTGCTGATCGCGCTGCTGACCGGCTTCGCGCTGCAGGCGATGGGGCCGGCCGGACAGCCGATGCTGCGTGGTGTCGAGCACCTGCAGCGGCTGGTCTTCCGGATCATGTCGATGATCATGTGGGTGGCGCCGATCGGCGCTTTCGGCGCGATGGCGGCCCTGGTCGGGGCCACCGGGGTCGCGGCACTGAAGAGCCTCGCCGTGATCATGCTCGGCTTCTACCTGACCTGCGCGATCTTCGTGGTCGTGGTGCTCGGCCTGCTGCTGCGCCTGGTCGCCGGCATCAACGTGCTCGCGCTACTGCGCTACCTGGGCCGGGAGTTCCTGCTGATCCTCTCCACCTCCTCCTCCGAGAGCGCGCTGCCCCGGCTGATCGCCAAGATGGAGCACCTGGGGGTGAGCCGCCCGGTGGTCGGCATCACCGTGCCGACCGGCTACAGCTTCAACCTGGACGGCACCGCGATCTACCTGACCATGTCCTCGATCTTCATCTCGCAGGCGATGGACAAGCCGCTCTCGCTCGGCCAGCAGATCTCCCTGCTGATCTTCATGGTGATCGCCAGCAAGGGCGCGGCCGGCGTCACCGGCGCCGGGCTCGCCACCCTGGCCGGCGGCCTGCAGTCGCACCGCCCCGAACTGGTGGACGGCGTCGGCCTGATCGTCGGCATCGACCGCTTCATGTCCGAGGCCCGCGCGCTGACCAACTTCGCGGGCAACGCGGTCGCCACCGTGCTGATCGGCCACTGGACCGGGGAACTGGACCACGACCGGTCCCGCCTGGTGCTCGGCGGGCAGTTGCCCTTCGACGAGGTACTCGCGGCGGACGGCGCGGCCCACCCGGGCACCCCGGCAGCCGCGCCGGCGCCCGACCTGCCGGACGCAGCGGCCATCCCGGCCTGAGCCGGCGGCTTCACGAAGGCGAGCGGCGCCGAACGCCGAGGACGCCCGGGCGCGATGGGGGGCGCGCCCGGACGTCCGGCTCGGTGGCCGCTCGCGCAGACCGTCAGCCGTTGGAGTCGGCACCCGTCGTGGTCGGGGTGAAGCCCTCCAGCTTGTTGGCCGCGACCGCGAACTCGTTGGTGAACGTGGTGCCCAGGTTCACCGAGTCGGTCTTCACGCCGACCAGCTTCTCCGTCGCCAGCACCGTCTTCGGCCCGCCCGCCGGCATGATGCCGTCCGGCATGAACTGGCCCTTGTCCTCGGTCAGCGCGGCGATGTAGTCGTCCTTGGTGACGGTGCCGTTGGAGACGTACGACGGCGGCAGCGCGTTCGCGATGTCGGCGGCGCTGTGCGTGTCGATCCAGTGCATGGTGGCCACCAGCGCGTCGACCACCTTCTGGGCCGCGTCCTTGTGGGAGTTGACCCAGGAGGTCTGGGCCAGCACGCCCGCCGAGGGCCAGGTGCCGCCCATCGCCTGCTGGGCGCCGGCGGTGGTGGCCAGGTCCACCGCCGAGTAGCCGAGCTTCTTCTTCTCGATCGCGAGCACCGTCGGCTGAGTGGTCATCACGCAGGCGGTCTTGCCGTTCTGGAGCGCGGCGACCGCGGTGGCGCCGGCCCCGACGCCGATCCGGCTGTACTGGTCGGTCTTCAGGTTGTTCTGTCCGGCCAGGAACTGGGTCAGGGTGTCGGTGCCCGAACCGAGGTCGGTCACGCCGAGCGTCTTGCCGGCCCAGTCGGCGGGCGAGTGGACGCCGCTGTTGGTGGTGCACATCTCGCGCTCGCCGGGTGCGCCGGAGAGGTTGACGATGTCCTCGACCGCCTTGCCCTTCACCTGGAAGTCGATGGTGTGGACGTACCAGGCACCCGCCATGTCGACCTGACCCGAGGCCATCGCGTCCTCGGCGCCGACGCCGCCGTCGATCTCGGTGCTGAGCACCACGTTGACGCCGTACTTCTTGTAGAAGCCGAGCTGCTGGGCCAGTTGGTACGGCAGGTAGATCTGCTTGTCGATGCCGCCGACCATCAGCTTCACCGTCGGGGTGCCCGAACTCGCCGTCGACGAGCCGCTGGAGCAGGCGGTGAGACCGGCGCAGAGCACGAGAGCGCCGGCGAGCGAGCTGGTGAGGGTCCGCTTGAACATGGCGGCCACGTTCCTTTCCTGGGGTACTGCGGGTGGGGGTACTACGGGGTGGGGGTGGGGGCAGGCGATCGGACTAGATGGCCGCGGCCTCGGAGGGCGCCGGCGGACGCCAGGAGAGCAGGCGGCGTTCGAGCTTGGTGATCAGCCACTCGGCGGTGAGCGCGATCACGGCGATCACGAACATCGTGGCGAACACGCCGTTGGGGTCGAAGCTGTTCTGCGCGGTCTTGATGACCAGCCCGAGTCCGCTCTGCGCGCCGAGCACCTCGCCGACCAGCGCGCCGACGATGGCGAAGCCGAAGGCCGTGTGCAGGCTGGCGATGATCCAGGTGAGCGCCGAGGGGACGACGACGTGCCGGACGATCTGCAGCGGGGAGGCGCCCAGCACCCGGGCGTTGGCGAGGATGTTGCGGTCCACCTCCCGCACGCCCTGGAAGGCGTTGAAGAAGACCACGAAGAACACCAGCACCGCGGCGAGCAGCACCTTGGGGGTCTCGCCGATGCCGAAGGCGACCACGAAGATCGAGCCGAGCACGATCCGCGGAATCGCGTTCACGATCTTGATGTAGGGGCCGAACACGTCGGCCAGGAACCGGTTCTGGCCGAGCGCGACACCGAAGACGATGCCGGTCACCGCGCCGAGCACGAAGCCGAACACGGCCTCGCGCAGCGTGGTCGCGATCTGCGCCCAGTAGGAGCCGAACTCGGTGGCCTGGCTGCCCTGGGAGAAGTAGTCGCCCAGCCGGCCGGCGATCCCGCTGGGCTGCCCGAAGAAGAACGGGTCCAGCCAGCCCACCGTGGTGGCCAGTTGCCAGCCGCCGATCACCACGGCGGCCACCGCCAGCCGGGCCGCCAGGACCAGCAGCCTGCGCCGCCGCACCGCGCGAACTCCGGCTCCGGCAGCCTGATCTGACGCTGCGTCAGTCGTCTTCGTGTCAGTGGTGGTGGCGGCACTGCTCATGACGTCTCTCCCGTCGTACGTGCGTAGGCGCGCTGGACCTCTTCGCTCAGCGACTCCCAGATCTGGTGGTGGAGTTCGAGGAAGCGGGGCTCGAAGCGGATCGTCTGCACCGAGCCGCGCGGGCGGGGCAGGTCGATGTCGTAGACCGCCTTGACCGACCCGGGCCCGGAGGTCATCACGACCACCCGGTCGGCGAGTGCGACGGCCTCCTCCAGGTCGTGGGTGATGAAGATGACGGCCGGGCGCAACTGCTCCCACAGGGTCAGCAGCTCGTTCTGCATGATCGCCTTGGTCTGCACGTCCAGGGCACCGAACGGCTCGTCCATCAGCAGGATCGACGGCTCGTTGATCAGCGCGGCGGCCATCGCGACCCGCTTGCGCATCCCGCCGGAGAGCTGGTGCGGGTGGTGGTCCTCGAAGCCGGACAGACCCACCCGGCGCAGCCAGTCCCGCGCCGAGGCGTGCGCCTGCGCCTTCCCGACGCCCCGGAAGATCGGCCCCATCGCCACGTTGCCGAGCACGGTCTTCCACGGCAGCAGCGCGTCCGCCTGGAACATGAAGCTGATGCCGTCCGTGATGCCGGACACCTCGCGGCCGCCGACCCGCACCGAGCCCTCGCTGGGCTTGTCCAGGCCGGACACCAGGCTCAGCGTGGTCGACTTGCCACAGCCGGTCGGCCCCACCACCGCGCAGAACTGGCCCGGCTCCACCGCGAAGGTCACGTCGCGGGTGGCGGTGAAGGCCTCGCCGCTGGGGGTCAGGAACCTCTTGGTGACACCGGACAGCTCGATCCGGGCGTTGCCCGGGTCGGTGCGGCCGTCGGCCGGGCTCGTCGCGACCTCGTTGCGCGCAGCCATCGAATCCCTCTCCTTCTCTGCCTGGTCGGCCACGCCGGGCGTCCGGACCAGTTCGCTGCCTGGCCGGCCGCGCCGGGTGCCCGGACCAGCCGTCGTTTCCGCCGCCACCCCCGGCGTGTTTCCGGGGTGTTGCGCGGTGACGAGAAGGTAGAGCCGGGCCCGACGGCGGCGGGAGTCTTGCGAGCGTTGCGCGCCTTCACCGCGTTCCGGTGGGTTCTGCTCGTTCTGCGCACGGTCGTGGGGCTGGGCAAAGGCCGATTCACCAGGCACAATCGCCGGGCACACGCAGAGCGGACGGGGGGCGGAGCAGTACGGAGGTGGGGCCCGATGGCCCGAAGGAGCGGGCAGGGCCGCAAGCTCTCGGCGCGGATCCTGGTCAGCCAGTTGGTGATCCTGGCGATCACCAGCGCCATCGGCTTCGTGCTGCTGGGCTACGCACAGCGGGCGCAGCTGGACCACGAGTCCGAGCAGCACGCGCTGGCGATCGCCACCATCGCCGCCCGCGATCCGCAGATCGTCCAGGCGATGGCGGACGGCACCGACGGGGGCGTCGTGCAGCGGGCCGCCGGCCGGATCCGTGACGCCGCCCAGGCCTCCTACGTGGTGGTGATCGACCTGAACGGCGTCCGGCACTCGCACCCGCACCCCGATCTGGTCGGCCAGCGGGTCAGCGAGCCGATCGCCGTGCTGGACCACGCTGCGCACACCGGCATGGACAGCGGTGCGACCGGCCGCTCGGCCAACGCCAAGGCGCCGCTGTACGGGCCTGGCGGCGCGCTGGCCGGCGAGGTCTCGGTGGGCATCGACGAGCGGAACGTGCTCGGGGACCTGCGCCGCGAGCTGTCCAGCTTCGCCCTGTACGCCGCGATCGCGCTGGCCGTGGGGTGCGTCGCCTCCTACGTGCTGGCCCGCCGGCTCAAGCGCACCACCTTCGGCCTGGAGCTGGAGGAGATCGCCGGCCTGCTGCAGGACCGCGAGGCGATGCTGCACGGCATCAAGGAGGGCGTGATCGCCTTCGATCCGCAGGAGCGGATCAGCGTGGTCAACGACGAGGCCCGCCGCCTGCTGGGCCTGGGCACCGCGCTCGGCCGCCGGCTCCCGGAGCTGCTGCCGGACGGACGGCTGCGCCGGGCGCTGGACGGCACCCTGGAGGGCGTGGACCTCACCGTGCTGACCGACAGCCACTGCCTGGCCGTCAACCGGATGCCGGTGGTCCTGCACGGCCGCGAACTCGGCGCCGTCGTCACCGTCCGCGACCGCACCGAACTGGTCGGCCTGCTCCGCGAGTTGGACTCCGTCCGGGGCCTCACCGACGCGCTGCGGGCGCAGCAGCACGAATTCGCCAACCGGCTGCACACCTTGGCCGGGCTGCTGGAACTGGGCGACCACCAGGCGGCGTTGGAGTACGCCGTCGAACTCGGCCAGACCGAGGCCGCGCCGGCCGCGGAGATCCGCGACCGGATCGGCAACCCGCTGATGGCGGGCCTGATCGTGGCCAAGACCACGGTCGCCGCCGAACGCGGGGTGCGGATCCAGCTCACCGCGGACTCCCGGCTCACCGAACAGCCGGGCCACCTGCGCCGGCTGCTCACCATCACCGGCAACCTGCTGGACAACGCCGTCGAGGCCGCCCACTGCGGTGGACCGGCCGGTGGCCCGGGCAGCGGGGCCGGCGAGGTACGGCTGACCCTGGTGGAGAACGAGCGGGAGATCCTGCTCCGGGTCGCCGACAGCGGACCCGGCATCCCACCCGGCGCGGCCGAGAAGATCTTCGAGGACGGCTGGTCCACCAGCCCCGACCGCGGCACCGCCCGGCGCGGCCTCGGCCTGGCGCTGGTCCACCGGCTGGTCCAGCGGCACGGCGGCACGATCACCGTCAGCCAGGGCCCGGGCGCGGTCTTCACCGTCCGCTTCCCGTTGCCCGACCACAGCCCGGCGCCACTGGGCGCCGTCTTCACCGTCACCCCCGTCGTGCTGGAGGGCGCGCTGTGATCAGAACCCTGGTGGTGGACGACGACTTCCGGGTCAGCGCGATCCACGCCGCCTACGTCGGCCGGGTGCCCGGCTTCGAGGTGGCCGGACAGCGCGCCGGCGTGGCCGACGCCGTGGCGGCCGTCCACGAGCTGCGCCCCGACCTGCTGCTGCTCGACGTCTACCTGCCCGACGGCAGCGGCCTGGACGTGCTGCGCCGGCTGACCGCCGACAGCCCGGACAGCCGCCCCGACGCCCTGGTCATCACCGCCGCCCGCGACACCGCCTCGGTGCGCGCCGCGATGCAGCTCGGCGCCACCGGCTACCTGGTCAAGCCCTTCGGCTTCGCCGTGCTGGCCGAACGCCTGGCGGGCTACCGGGAACTGCGCGAGCGGATGGCGGCGCTCGACGGCGGCACCGAGCACGGCCAGGCCGAGGTGGACGCGCTGTTCAGCGCGGTGCGGCCGGCCGCGCTGCCGACGATCCCGGCCAAGGGCCACTCGGCGCCGACCCTCTCGGTGGTGCTGGCCGCGGTGCGCGCCGAGCCGGGCGACCTGTCGGCCAGCCAGGTGGCCGAACGCACCGGCATCTCCCGCGCCACCGCCCAGCGCTACCTCTCGTACCTGGTGCGCGAGGGCCTGGTCCGCCTCGACCTGCGCTACGGCACCACCGGGCGCCCCGAGCACCGCTACCGGGTGGCCGCCCGGTAGCGGTGCCCGCGCCTCTGCCTGCGCCCGCGCCGGTGCCTGTGCCTGTGCCTGTGCCTGTGCCTGTGCCTGTGCCGCGAGGCTCAGGCGCGGACGGTGGCGTGCATCTCCCAGACCAGGATCTCGGCCGGCTCGGTGGCCGTCACCCGCTGCCCGCCGGTGGCGGTGAACCGCACCGCGTCACCCGTCGCCAACTCCCCGGCGCCTTCGAGGACGACCGCGCCGCGCGGCACGAACAGGTGCAGGAACGGCGCCTGCGGAAGCTCGACGGACTGGCCGGGCCGCAACCGGGCGACGTGCAGCGCGGCGTACTTGTTCTTGATCCGGATCGCCGACGCGCCGTCGTACTTGGCCATGCCGGACGCCACCGGCACCAGGCCGCCGGTCAGCAACTCGTCCTCGATCTCCAGCTGTTCGTACCCGGGGGTGATCCCGTCCTCGTCCGGCACGACCCACATCTGCACGAAGTGCACCGGATCGCGGTGGACGTCCCCGCTCAGCCGCCAGGAGTCGTTCTTCTCGGAGTGCAGGATCCCGCGACCGGCGCTCATCCGCTGGGCCAGGCCCGGGTAGATCACGCCGTTGTGACCTTCGGAGTCCTGGTGGACGAGCGAGCCCTGCAGCACCCAGGTGACGATCTCCATGTCCTGGTGGGGATGGGTCTCGAAACCGGTGCCCGGCTGCACCAGGTCGTCGTTGTTGACCAGCAGCAGCCCGTGGTGGGTGTTGGTGCGGTCGCGGTGGTGGCCGAAGGCGAAGGAGTGCTTGGAGTCCAGCCAGTCGATGTTGCTCTTGAAGCGGTCCGCGGCACGCCGGATGTCGACGCCAGGAGTGACGGTCGTGCTGCCCATGAGGCGGTCCTCTCACTCGGGGATGCCTGGCGAGCGAGTGCCGCCGCCGGTCATCCTGCGCGACGCCGATAGGTGACGCGTCACGCACATGGAGGAGAACTTAGGTGACGCGTCAATCATTCCCGGCTACGGTGACACCATGACCGCCGACAGCCCCTGGTTGACCGAGCAGCAGCAGCGCGTCTGGCGCGGCTGGCTGAGCACGCAGAGCCGGCTGCCGGCCGCCCTGCACCGACAGCTCCAGGCCGACTCCGAGCTGTCACTGCCGGACTACGACGTGCTGGTCCAGCTCACCGACACCCCCCAGGCCCGGTTGCGGGTGTCGGACCTGGCCGGCGCGCTGGACTGGGAGCGCAGCCGGCTCTCGCACCACATCAAGCGGATGGCCGGCCGCGGGCTCGTGGAGCGCGAGGAGTGCCCGGACGACGGCCGAGGCGCGTTCATCGTCCTCACCCCGGCCGGCCGCACCGCCATCGAGCGGGCCGCACCGGCACACGCCCGGACGGTGCGTGAACTCGTCTTCGACGCGCTGAGCGACGAGGAGCTCGACACCCTGGGCGGCGTGATCGACAAGCTGGTCACCCGGCTCGATCGACCACCGGCCCGTTCACCGCAGCGGCCACCCACCGGCCGATAGGTGATATGACGGAGCCGAGCTGGAGGTGTCCGCCATGACCCGCTACTGCGTCGACCCTGTTCGACACGAACTCATCGCCACCTGGGGAACCGGCCGGGGCGACCTGGCCGCCCGGATCGCCGTCGCACCGGCCGGCACCGACATCGCCACGCTGTCCCGGCTGGCCGCCGCCCTCACCCAGCTGTCCTCGGCGGCCTGGCGCACCTACACCCACCCGGCCAGCGCCGCCGACTCGTTGGAGGTGGAGAGCGAGGGCTGGCGCCGGGAGCAGGAGCGCAAGGCGTTCGAGGACGTCGCCGAGGCCGTGGCCGCGCCCAACCTCCCGCACGGCGGCACCATGACGGTCTCCTACAGCCCCGTGCTGGAGAACGCGCACCGCGTCGGCCGCGCCCTGCTCGCCCTGGACCTGGCGGAGTTGACGCAGGCGGTCCAGGCCGAGACCGCGGCCGAGCTGGCCGCCGTGGAAGGCGCCGAGCTCGGCGACCTCACCGGTCGGGCCCAGCAGGCCGTCCTGCTCAGCCGCGAGGGCGCCTCCCCGGTCCAGGTCGCCGCCGCCGACCGGCTGCTCCAGGAGGACCCGTTCGGCCCGGCCGCGCTCTACTCCGAGGTCGACCCGACCGCCGCCGCCGTGGCCGCGGCCCACTGGCTGCAAGCCGCGGCCGAAGCCGTCGCGGAGGCGTCCGGGTACCCGCTGGCCGAGGTGGTCCGGGAGGCGGACGCCATCGAGGCCCTCCCCCACGAGACGCCCACCCTCGTCCTGGAACTCCTCGACGCCGGTGTCTCCCCGTACGACACCGTCACCGGCCTGGTGCGCCACGCCATGAAGGTCGCCGACGGCGTCCTGCCCGACCCGGCGGCCTTCCGCGAACAGCTCGACGAGGCCGAGGAGATGATCGCCGAGTACACCGACCACGATGCCGACGACGCCGAGGAGGCGGACGCCGTCCTCACCGGCATCCGCCTGACACCGCTGGACCCGCGCCGGCCCGCCCGCGACCTCCTCGAAGACCTGCTCACCGGCATCCACGGCTGCTGGCTCATCCACGACGAGTACGCCGAACCCCTGCCCGACGAGGACGCGGAGGACACCGAGGAACCGGACGACGAAGCGGCCGAGCGCCACCAGCACCACAGCCGAGCGCAGTTCGCCGCAGCCGTGCGCGCCGTCGCCGCCCAGAACCACGACCGGCTCATCTAGGGCGTGTCCTGCCGAGAGCGCACGGGGATGAACGTACCCGCCGCCCTACCGCAGCTCCCGCAACCGGCCTTCCAGGAACGCGCGTTCGGCCCGGTTCTCGGTGCGGGCCAGCGCCGCTTCGTAGGCGCGCACCGCCTCGGCGTCGCGGCCGAGCCGGCGCAGCAGGTCGGCGCGGACGGCGTGGCTCAGGTGGTAGGCGTCGAGGTCGAGGGCCTCGACGAGGGCCAGCGCCGCTTCGGGGCCGTCGGCCTCGGCCACGGCGACCGCGCGGTGCAGGGCCACCACGGGGGTGGGGGCCAGCACCAGTTGCTGGTCGTAGAGCTGGACGATCTGCCGCCAGTCGGTGGCGGCCGCGGTGGGCGCGTCGCTGTGCACGGCGTTGATCGCCGCCTGGAGCTGGTAGGGGCCCGGGCGGCCGAGCCGCAGGCAGCGCCGGACGAGCGCCTGCCCCTCGGCGACGAGTTCGCGGTCCCACCGGGAGCGGTCCTGGTCGGCGAGCAGGACCAGGGCACCGTCCGGGGTGGTGCGGGCGGGCCGCCGCGACTGGATGAGCAGCAGCAGGGCGAGCAGCCCCAGGACCTCCGGCTCGTCGGGCATGAGCTCGGCGAGCAGGCGACCCAGCCGGACCGCCTCCGCGCAGAGCTCCTCGCGCAACGGTTCCGCGCTCGAGCCGCTCAGGTAGCCCTCGTTGAAGACGAGGTACACCACGGCGAGCACCGCACGCAGCCGGTCCGGCAGGTCGGCGTCGGCCGGGACGCGGTAGGGGATCCGGGCGTCGCGGATCTTGCCCTTGGCGCGGACGATCCGCTGCGCCATGGCCGACTCGCCGACCAGGAAGGCGCGGGCGATCTCGGCGGTGGTCAGCCCGCCGAGCAGCCGTAGGGTCAGCGCGACCTGTGCGGACTCGGCGAGGGCGGGATGGCAGCAGGTGAAGATCAGGCGCAGCCGGTCGTCGTGCACGGGTCCCTCCTCGGCCGGTTCGTCGCGGGTGTGCAGCAGCTGCGCCTCGGCGTGCCGGCCCGCACGGGACGCCTCCCGACGCTGCCGGTCGATCGCCTTGTTGCGGGCGGTGGTGATGATCCAGCCGGCCGGGCTGGGCGGCAGCCCGGCGGACGGCCACTGCTGGGCCGCCGTGGTGAACGCCTCCTGGACCGCCTCCTCGGCGCTGTCGATGTCGCCGACGAGACGGACCAGGACGGCCACGGCACGCCCGTACTCCTGGCGGAAGACCTGTTCGATCTCCGTCGCTGACGTCACGTCAGTCCTCGGCTTCGCCCTGGAACGGCCGTACCTCCACCGGCAGGCGGGTGGCCCGGGCGTACCTGCGACCCCACGCCAGCGCGGCATCCAGGTCGGGGGCCTTGATGATGGTGAACCCGCCGAGGTACTCCTTGCCCTCGGTGAACGGGCCGTCGATGACGAGCACCTCGCCGTCGCCGGGCCGCAGCACCGTGGCGGTTCTCGGGTCGTGCAGGCCCTGGCCGAACACCCAGCAGCCGGTGGACTCCAGCTCCCGGCGCAGCACGCCGAGATCGGCCATCACCGCTTCCAGGAACTCCGGTTCGGGAATGCCGCCCTGCGGCTGGTACATGCTGAGCAGGTACTGCTTCATCGTCCTGCGCCTTCCCTCAGAGCGTCTCGTACGTCGCGAGCAGCACACCGGTGGTGGTCGCCACGCTGTCGACCAACCGCAGCCGGCTGAACGAGCCGTCCTCGGGGAACAGTCGCCGCCCCGACCCCAGCAGCAGCGGGTGGATGGACAGCACGAACCGGTCGACCAGCCCGGCCGCGACCAGCGAGCGGACCAGCTCGCCGCTGCCGAGCACCACGATGTCCTGCTCCAGCTCCTTCTTCAGCTGCCCGACGGCATGCGCGAGATCGCCGGTCAGCAGTGTCGAATTCTGCCAGGGCAGCGGCTCCGCCAAGGTCCCGGACGCGACGTACTTGCGGGTGTTGTTCAGCTTCTCGGTGAAGGGGTTGCCGTCGGTGCGCTCGGCCCAGGCCTGCTGGAAGTCCTGGTAGGTCCGCCGCCCGAACAGCAGCGCGCCGGTGCCGGCCATCTCCTTGCCCATCGCCGCCATCATCACCTGGTCCTGGTAGCCCGTCCCCCAGCCGCCGTGCCGGAATCCGCCCCGGGTGTCCTCGTCGGGGCGGCCCAGCCCCTGCATCACGCCGTCCAGCGTCACGCTCTCGGTGACCACGATCCTGGCCATCGCACACTCTCCTCGGGTTCGGCGACCGGCCTGGCGCCGATCGCTCTCACCCCCTACACGAACGGCACCCGGCGAAATCGACACGGGCCAGGCGCAGGATTCGTGGATCGGTGCGGGGCGGCGTCAGGCAGCCGGGATGCCTTGGGGGAAGCGGAACAGGCCGTCGGGATCGTAGCTCTGCTTGAGCTGGCGCAGCCGTGGCGCGTTGGCGCCGTAGTACGCCTGCTCCCAGTCGGCCAGCTGCGGGTCGGCGTAGTTCTGGTACGCCTCGCCGCTGGCATACGGGCGCATGGTGGACCAGACGTCCCGCAGCCAGGCCTGCGACTGATCCACGCCGGGGCCCGAACCCAGGCCGGGGTCAGGGTAGTTGGCTATGTACTGGGCGAGGAACAGGGCGCTGCGGTGGACGAACGCGGTGTCCGTAGCCCCGACGCGGTTGACGGCGCCGCCGAGCGAGTCGAACGCGACCGAGGAACTGCCTCCCTGCGGCACCGTGCGGGCGTACCGTTCCACGGCCGCGACCAGGGCGGCGGCGCCGGTCCGGTCGATCGGCCGGGTGTAGAAGTCCGAGCGGGCGGCGTACGACTCCCGGGTGAGCCGGCCCTGCGGGGAGTGTCCGGGCAGCGTGCCCGCCAGATGGGCGGCGCCCTGCGACCAGCCGGCGACCCCGCCCATCACCTGCATGGTCGCGAGGTAGGAGGCGGAGTGCAGCGGCGCCGACTGCGGCCGGACCCCGAGCTGGTCCACCAGGTTCGCCAACTCGCTCTGCGGGCCGAGGTAGTTGACCGTGCTGCTGACGGTGCGGCGGCCGTCCGGCCAGGCCTGCAGGTGCAGGTCCGCCCAGAGCTGGTCCGGCGCGCCCGGCGCCCACTGCTGCCAGGCGGCGACCACCGCCGCCGCCTGTGACCAGGGCCAGCTGAGGAAGCCGTAGGAGCAGTCCACGGCCGGGTGGGTGCGCAGCGAGAGCGAGGTGACCACGCCGAAGTTGCCCCCGCCGGCACCCTGCAGGGCCCAGAGCAGGTCGGCGTCGCTGTCGGCCGAGACCTCGCGGATCCGGCCGTCCGCGGTGACGATCTGCGCGCCGGTCAGGCTGTCGCAGGTCAGTCCGTACGCCCGGCAGGTCACTCCGAGCCCGCCGCCGAGGGCGAGCCCCGCGACGCCCACGCTGGGGCAGGAGCCGGCCGGCACGGTGAGCTGCCGGTCCGCGAGCCCGCTGTAGACGTCGATCAGCCGGGCCCCGGCGCCGACCGTCGCCGTGCCGCCGGAGGCCGAGACACCGTTCAGCCTGCCCACGTCGAGCACCAGTCCGGGCCCGCCCGACCAGCCGGCATAGCTGTGCCCGCCGCTGCGCGGCACGATCGGCACGCCGTACCGGCGGGCGAAGGCCAGGCAGCTGGCGGCGTCCTGGGCGCCGGCCAGGTAGGCGACCGCGGCCGGGCGCAGGGTGTCGAACTGCGGCTGGTAGAGCCGGCTCGCCTCGGGGTACGCGGCGTCGCCGGGCCGCACCAGCGTGCCCTGGAGATCCTTGGCGAGCGCGGCCCAGTCGGCCGGGCCGGCGCTGCCGCCGGAAGCCGAGGGCTTGGGGGCCGTAGCGCTCGGCGAGGCGCCGCCACCGCTCGAGGCGGGCACGGGCGTGGGAGCGGCCGACCGGCCCGGCGCGGACGAGGCCGCGGAGCCGGGCCGACTCGGGCCGCACCCGGCCACGGCTGCCGCGGCCGCGCCGCCCGCGGCGAGCCGCAGCGCGGCGCGGCGGGACAGCCGCGTGGCGGCGGACGAGGGGGTGGAGCTCTCGGTCATGGTCACGCTGCTTTCGCGGTGTCGGCCCGGCGCGCGCCGGCACCCTGCCGACCCCGACCCTCGCATACCGCGAAAGCCGCCGTCACTCCAACGACACCTCGCGCGACCCGCCCGGTTCCCGTCGCACGTCACCGGCGCGAATTATGAAACACGCCCTAGCTGGGCACGTAGTCGAAGCGCGGGGTCAGCGTGCCGAACATGGAATCCGCCTTCAGACCCTCACCGAAGTACTGCGTGGTCAGGGCGGCGGTCTCCTGGGTGATGTGGAACGGCACCCGGTCGAGCTTGAAGCCGGTGAGGGTGGGACGGCCGTTGGCGAGCACCTCGGCGGGGGTGGTGTAGGCGAGCAGGGTCTCGTCGCTGACCTTCTGCCCGTTGACCCGCACACCGGCCGAGTAGCCGGGCTGGGGCACGATCCGGATCCAGGTGGGCTCGAGTTCGACGTGGGTGCCGCTGCTCGCCTGGTCGAGGGTCATCCCGCCGGGGTAGAAGATCCGCCCCTGGGAGTCGAGGTGGTCGCCGGCCGTGGAACCGATCGGCATGTCGAAGCCGAGGCCGTCGGGGTCCAGCACGAACGGCGCGATCGCGCCGAGCTTGACGCCGTTGCGGGTCAGCCAGGCCGCGGTCTCGGCGCTGACCCGGACGTGGGCGCTGCCCCACGGGGAGATGTAGATGCCAGGTGCGGCCGGACCGTTCGGGCTTTCCGCGGCGGTGGCCGCCGGGGCCGCCGGGCCGCCCGGCAGCGCGGCGGCGCCGGCGTTGGCCGGCGCGGCCGACAGGGCCAGGGCGCCGGCCAGGGCGAGGGCGGCGACCGTGTGGAACAGACGCATGGTCAGTTCTCCAGTTTTCATGCGAAGTTGATGCTTCGTCGGCGAAGCAGGCCCATCTCTAGCGCACCTGACGCGGCCGCGGCTATCGATCTCACTCGGCCGAGTGAAGATCATCACTCGTTCGACTGGCGCCCCCGCGACCTGGCCAATCCATGATCCACAGCGGCCCTAGGGTGTGGTCACGGACAGCCCGCCGCAGTGGTTCCCGGCGAGTCACCGTCCGTCCCTCGTGCTGCGCGGCGAGTCCGCACCGCCCCCTCCCAGCCCTGGAGTTGCCGATGCCCCGCCACCCTGCCCGCCGCGCCAGACGGCTCGCGTTCGCCGCCGCCACCGCGCTGCTCACCACCGCCGCGATGGCCGGCCCCTACGTCGGCACCAGCCAGGCCGGCGGCCACTTCGACGCGCCCGGTGTGATCGCCGACCCGCAGGCCAACTTCACCGACATCTACGCCTTCAGCAGCCCGGACAACCCGGACATGGCGACCATCATCGCCGACGTCCAGCCGACCCAGCTGCCCGGCAGCACCCCGGCGCCGGTCAACTACCCGTTCGCCACCGGCGGCGCCCGCTACGAGATCCACCTCGACGGGCGCGGCACCGGCGGCTCCGACATCACCTACCGGTGGACCTTCCGCACCGAGGACCGGCGACTGTTCGGCGCCGGTCCGATCGCCGTCGGCCCGGTCCGCTCGCTGAACGACAGCACGCTGCTGTTCCGCCAGTACTACACGCTGGAGCGGATCCGGGCCGGCCAGGCGCCCGAGGTCCTGGTCAGGGACGCCCCGGTCGCCCCCACCCAGCAGAGCAGCGGCCTGATGCCCGACTACCGGACGCTGCGCGACCAGGCCACCACCGCGCTCCCCGGCGGCGGCCGCTCGGTGGCCGCCCAGACCGCGGAGTCCTTCCAGGCCGACTCCCGGGTCTTCGGCTACTTCATCCTCGGGACGGCCGGCCCGGTGCCGGGCTACCTGCCGGCCGCCAACCCGCTCGCGGCGGTCAACGTCAGCAGCCTGATCCTGCAAGTGCCCAAGAGCGAACTGGCGTTGAAGGGCGACGTCAGCCGCAACCCGGTGGTCGGCGTATGGGCCACCATGTCCCGCCCCGGCGCCGACCTCACCAAGGACCTGCGCGCCCAGGACGCCTCGTACCGTCAGGTCGGCCGGCTCGGCAACCCGCACATCATGTTCGCGCTCTGGGGCACCTTCGGCGGCATCGCCACCCCGGGCGGCCCCGAGGACCGCTTCAACGGCCGCCCGGCCGACCAGGACCAGCACGACCAGGCGTTCCTCGACTCCGCGCTCGACCCCGCCCCGCCGCACAAGATCGCGGCCGCCGGCAACTTCCCCGCCCCGCCCACCCCGCGCGCCGACATCCGCGCCCTGTTCCTCGGCGGGATCGGCAAGAACAACGGCGCCAAGTTCGGCTTCGACCTCAACACCCAGGCGATGAACGCCGACGCCGACCCGGGCGCGCTGGCTTGGGCCGACGAGCTGCGGCTCAACCTCGGCACGCCGGTGAGCGCCAATCCCAACCGGTTCGGGGTGCTGGACGGCGACCTCCAGGGCTACCCGAACGGCCGCCGACCCAACGACATGATCGACAACTCGCTGCTGCGGATGCTGGAGGGCGAGCCCGGCGGCCCGTCCGCCGCCGGGCTGCTGCCGTCGCCGCTCTTCGACCTCCAGCCGAAGCCGGCCACCGACAGCTTCCCGTACCTCAACCTGCCGCACGCCCTGCCGTGACCTCCGACGATCCCCAACAGCGGCCCGTTCGCCGCCTGTTCACCGTGCGCCACCCCTCCCGGTGGCGCACGGCGGGCCGGGCGGCGGGCGCGGCCGCGGTCGTGCTCGGGTGCGCGGTCGGCCTGCTCGCCCTCGGACCGACCGGCCCGCTCGCACCGCCGACGGCCGGCCCGGGCGCCGTGCCGCAGCCGCAGCCGCAGCCGCAGCCCACGGTCGACCGGCTCCAGAGCGCCCGGTCGGCTGTCCGCGATCGACCCGCGGACCCGTACGCCTGGCAGCAGTTGGGGATGGCCGACCTCGACCAGGCCCGGCTCACCCTGGACGCGGACCGCCTCGCCGACGCCGACCAGGCGTTCCGACGCTCGCTGGCGCTCAAGCCGGAGGCCAACTACGGCGCGCTGACCGGCACCGGCATGCTCGCCAACGCCCGCCACGAGTTCGCCGCCGCCCGGGACGCCGGGCAGCGCGCGACCGCGATGGCCCCCGACCGGGCGACCGGCTACCTGGTGCTGGCCGACGCCGAAATCCAGCTCGGCGACTACCCGGCCGCCACCGCCGCCACCCAGCGCCTGCTCGATCTGGCGCCGACCGTGCCCGGTTACACCCGTGCCGCCTACGACCTGGAGACCCACGGGCGGGCGGAGGAGGCGCGGATCGCCCTCGGACGTGCGCTGGACAGCGCGAGCACACCCGGCGACACCGCGTTCTGCGAGCACCGGCTCGGCGACCTCGCCTGGGACCACGGCCGGTTGGACGAGGCGGACGGCCACTACCAGCGCGCCCTGGCGCTCGCCCCCGACGACTACTACGCCCAGGCGGGGCACGCCCGGGTGCTGGCGGCCGGCGGCCGGGTGGCCGAGGCGGTGACGGACTACCAGCGGCTGGTGGCGCGCGCTCCGCTGCCCCAGTTCCTGCTGGAGCTGGCCGAGTTGGAGCTCTCCCAGCGGCAGGACGGCGCCGCTGCCGGGCAGTTGTCCGCACTCGCGGCCCAGGTGCGACTGCTGGCTGCCGGCGATGGCAACGCGCCCGTCGACCCGGCGCTGATGCTCTATCAGGCCGACTACGGCGACCCGGCGGCGGCGGTGCGGCTGCTGCGCGGGGAGTGGGACCGGCGCCGCAGCGTCCTGGTCGCGGACGCCCTCGGCTGGGCGCTGCACCGCGCCGGGCAGGACGACGAGGCGCTCGACCTGCTGCACCAGGCGGCCGCCACGGGCTGGCACAACCCGCTCTTCGCCTACCACCGGGGCGCGGTCGAGGCCGCCCTCGGCCGGCCGGAGGCGGCCGACGACCTGCGGGAGGCGCTCGCCCTCAACCCGCACTTCTCGCCCTACCACGCCCCGCTGGCCCGGCAGTTGCTCGCCGGGCTGGCGACGGCGTCCGCGCCGTGACCCCTGAACCGCCCTCTTGCCCGCCAGCCGTCCGTCAGGAACCTCGTCCGTCAGGAACCCCGTCCGTCACCGTCAGGAACTCCCGTGAACCGCCCGCAGCAGGCCGCGCTCTGCCTCCTGGCCACGCTCCTCCTCACCCTCACCACCGGCGTCACCACCGCGCAGGCCCACCCGCTCGGCAACTTCTCGATCAACCGGCTCGACCAACTGCGGCTCTTCCCCGACCGGATCGAGGACACCGCCCTGGTGGACAGCGCGGAGATCCCCACCGCCCAGGACCAGGACGCCACCGACACCGACCACGACGGCCGGATCAGCCCCACCGAGGCGGCCGCCCGGGCCGCCACCCGGTGCACCGACCTGGCCTCGGGCATCCGGACGTCGGTGGACGGCCGCGAGATCACCTGGCGGGTCGTCAGCAGCGCGCTCTCCTACCGCCCCGGCGCGGCCGACCTGCCCACCGCCCAACTCGCCTGCGCCCTCGCCGCCGACGCCGACCTCACCCGGCCCGCGGCCGTCACCTTCGCCTCCGGCGCCGACGGCGGACGGATCGGCTGGAAGGAGATCACCGCGACGGCCGGCGAGCGAGTCCGGCTGACCGGCTCCTCCGTCCCCGGCCAGAACATCAGCGGCGGCCTCACCGCCTACCCGCAGGGCCTGCTCGATCAGCCGCTCGGCGTGCTCAGCGCCGAGCTGCACAGCGCGCCCGGCGACGCCGGCGCCCTGCCGGCCGCCGACGAACCGGCCACCGGCGCGCTGCCGACCGCGAACGGTGGCTGGGTGCTCTTCCCCGGGCTGGAACGGCGGCTCGGCGCCCTGGTCGGCTCCCGCGACCTGACCGTCCCCGTCGGTCTGCTCGCGGTCGCGCTCTCGCTGCTGCTCGGCGCCGGCCACGCGGCCCTGCCGGGCCACGCCAAGCTCGCCGTGGCCGCCTGCCTGGCCCAACGCCGCGGCGGTCTGCGCGCGGCACTGGCGGTCGGCGCCACGGTGACCGCGACGCACACGGCCGGCGTGCTGCTGGTCGGCCTGGCGTTGACGGCCTCGGTCGGCCTGGCGGGCGAGCGGGTGCTGGGCTGGCTCGGTGCCGTGGGCGGGGCGCTGATCACGGTGGTGGGCGCGAGCCTGCTGCTGCGCGCGATCCGCGCGCTGCGCCGGCAGGCACCGGAACAGGACCATCACCACGGGCACGACCACGCCCACCCGCACGGGCACAGCCACCCGCACAACCACGACCCGGCGCACGACGCCGAGCACCCCCACCGGCGCCGACTGGCCAACCTCCCCTCGCTGCTCGGCATCGGCCTGGCCGGCGGTCTGGTGCCCAGCCCCTCCGCACTGGTCGTGCTGCTCGGCGCGGTCGCCCTGGGCCGCACCCTGTTCGGCGTCCTGCTGGTGATCGGGTACGGCGTGGGCATGGCCCTCGCCCTCGCCGCAGCCGGTGTCCTGCTGGCCGGCGGCAGCACCCGGCTGGCCGGCCTCACCGCCCGCCGGCTGCCCACCCTGCGCCGCTTCGCTCCGTACAGTTCCCTGCTGACCGCCGGCGTCGTCCTCGCCGTCGGCCTCAGCCTCACCGTGCGCGGCCTGCCCTGCCTGTGACTGACCCGGCCGCCGATCTCGGCCCGCCCTGGCGGGACTTCACCGCTGCGCTGCCCGAGATCATCCTCGACGGTGACGCGGCCTTGGCTCGCTGGCTACGCTCGGTGGCCCAGGCGTACGCCACGAGCGAAGGGATGAGCATGAGCAATCCGCTCCAGGACCCTGCCTTCTTCCAGGACCCCTACCCCACCTTCGCAGCCCTTCGGAGCTCCGCGCCGGTGATGAAGATGCCCGGCGGCCAAGGCCGGCCCAGCTTCCTGGTGACCGGCTACGCCGAAGCCCGAGCGGCGTTCGCCGACTCTCGGCTGTCGAAGGACACGGCCGTCTTCTTCGCCGGCAAGGACACCGGGCGACGCCTGCACCCGGCGGTGTCCCACAGCATGCTCGCCACCGATCCTCCGCAGCACACCCGACTGCGGCACCTGGTCACAAAGGCGTTCACCCCAGGGGCTGTTGCACGGCTCCGCCCGTACATCGAGAGCGTGGTCGACAAGCTGCTCGACCAGTGGACGCCCGGCGAGCAGACCGACGCCATCGAGAGCTTCGCCGTCCCGCTCCCCGTCACCGTAATCTGCCAGCTGCTGGGCGTACCCGAGCCGGACCGTGCGGACGTACGCGTGTGGTCGAACGAGCTGTTCGCGGCCGGGCAGCCCGAGCGGATCGACTCCGCGTCCCACACCATCGCCGACTACCTGGCCGACCTCATCGCAGCCAAGCGTCGGACGCCCGACGGCAGCCTGCTCACGGACCTCATCCGGGCCCGCGACGGCGCGGACCGGCTCAGCGAAGACGAACTCCTCTCCCTCGCCGTCCTCCTGCTGGTAGCCGGACACGAGACCACCACCAACCTGATCGGCAACGGGCTGCTGGCCGCGCTCCAGGCTCCGGGTTCGCTTGATCGGCTGCGCAAGGAACCCGAGCTGGTCGACGCAGCCGTCGACGAGCTGCTGCGGTTCGACTCCCCCGTCAGCATGGCCACCTTCCGCTTCGCCACCGAGGCCATCAGCCTCGGCGGCGTGGAGATCCCGGCCGGCTCACCCGTGCTCATCGCACCCGGAGCCGCCAACCGCGATCCCGCCCAGTTCTCCGAACCCGACGGGCTCGACCTTGACCGGAACACCAAGGGGCACCTCGCATTCGGGCACGGCATCCACCGCTGCCTCGGGGCCCCGCTGGCCCGCGCCGAGGGCGAGATCGCCTTCCGGGCCATCGCCACTCGCTTCCCCCGGCTCCGGCTCGCCGTACCCAGCGCCGAGTTGCAGTGGCGACACACACGACTCATGCGGGGCCTCGAGACGCTGCCCCTTCTCCCCTGAGTCCGTCTCCGCGCTGCTGCGCGACCGGGCGGATCCGGTGGTACCAGCCCGCCAGGCTGCGGGCGACACCGCTGTGGCGCGAGAAGACTGCACCAGCGCTGAGGAGCATCAGTTGCAGCGCTCCCGGCTGACAGCTCTGGTACGAGTGATCGACGTGAAATGGGGCCATACCCGAGGAATCCTTGAACCAACGGAGCCCCGAAGCGGGATGGTCAACCATGGACACGTCAGCGACCGGCGACAGTCATCCGAGCGAGGCCTTCGCCACGAGTGCGACCCTGGCCGTGGCCGTGGCATCCGCGGACGGAGTACTGACGCACTGGAGTCGCGGCGCCCAGCAGCTGCTCGGGTACTCCGCCTCCGAAGCGGTGGGTCGCCCGGCAGCGGGCCTGCTCGCCTCGCCGCTTCCCGGGGCCGCTCGCGAGGAGCTCGGTTCACCCAAGGGCTGGGCCGGCAGCGTCGTGCTGCGCGGTCGCGACGGACGGCCGGTGGAATGCCGCCTGCGCGTGCGGTCGCTGGCCGGCGATGACGGGCGGGTCGACTGGCTGCTCCAGGCCGGGGTCGAGCGGCAGGCGGGCGACCTCGATGAGGCCATGCTGCTCCCCTGGTCGTTCGACCAGTCCCCGTTCGCCCTGGCGATCTACGACACCGAGGGGCGGTTCCTGCACGTCAACGAGGCCATGACGCGGCAGCTCGGAGCCTCGCCTGAGGAGCTCCGCGGGCTTCGGATCACCGAGCACATGCCGGATCCGCTGTTCGAGGACCCGCAGCGCAGCGTCGAACGGGTGGCGGCGACCGGTGAGCCGGAGCAGCTCGAGAACTACGTGCGGGTGCCGGGCGAGGCCCGCCCACACGCCTGGACCAGCCATTTCACCCCGCTCAAGGACCCGGCCGGCCTGGTCCGGGGTGTGCAGCAGGTTGCGCTCGACTTCTCCGAACAGCACGCGGCCCGTGAGCGAATGGCGCTGCTCAACGAGGCCAGCAGGCGGATCGGCAGCAGCCTGGACGTGGTCCGCACCGCCCAGGAGCTGGCCGATGTGGCCGTGCCGGCCTGCGCGGACTTCGTCTCGGTCGACCTGCTCGACGCCGTGCTGCAGGGGGACGAGCCCGCGCCGATCCCGGCCGGCGGCCCGCTGGTCCTGCGGCGCGCGGCCGTCCGCTCGGACCTGCGGGGCGTCGTCGCGGTCGGCGAGCCGGCCCGCTACCCGGCGGCCTCCCCCACCGCCCGCTGCCTGGCCACCGGCCGCGCCGTCGTCCACCGGATGGTCGACCCGGAGATCGCCCAGTGGCTGGCCGAGGATCCGGACCGGGCCGCCTGGGTGAGCCGGCACCGCCCGCACTCGCTGATCGCCGCGCCGCTGCGTGCCCGCGGCACGAATCTCGGCGTCGTCCTCCTCACCCGTCAGGACCCCGCTGCCGCACCGTACGGGCCGGACGACCTGCGGGTCGCCGAGGAGCTGGCGGCGCACGCCGCGGTCTGCATCGACAACGCCCGCCGCTACACGCGTGAGCACAACACCGCCCTGGCTCTTCAGCAGAGCCTGCTGCTGGACGGGACGCCCGCGCAGACCGCCGTCGACGTCGCGGGCCGGTACCTGCCCGCGGGCTCGCAGGCCGGCGTCGGCGGCGACTGGTTCGACGTGATCCCGCTCTCCGGAGCCAGGGTCGCCCTCGTGGTGGGTGACGTCGTCGGCCACGGCATCCACGCCGCTGCCGCCATGGGGCGCCTTCACACGGCCGTACGCACGCTCGCCGACGTCGATCTGGCCCCGGACGAGCTGCTCGCGCACCTGGACGACCTCGTCATCCGGCTCGGCACCGAGCAGGAGCGTGCCGACGTACCACCGGGAGAGCTCGGAGCCACCTGCCTGTACGCGGTCTACGACCCGGTCTCCCGTAAGTGCTCGCTCGCCGACGCCGGCCACCCCTGGCCCGCTCTGGTGACCCCCGACGGCAGCGTGGACTTCATCGAACTGCCCACCGGCCCGCCACTGGGCCTGGGCGGCCTGCCCTTCGAGTGCGTCGAGAGCGAACTTCCCGAAGGCAGCCTGCTCGCGCTGTACACCGACGGCCTGATCGAAGCCAGTGGTCGCGACGTCGACACCGGCCTGAGCGCCCTGCGAACGGCCCTGGCCGCGGCTGCCGTCCCCTCGCTCGACACCACCTGCGACACCGTCCTGGCCGAGATGCTCGACCAGCGCCCCACCGACGACGTCGCACTGCTCATCGCCCGCACCCGCGTCCTGGACATCGGGCACGTCGCCAGCTGGGACGTCCCCGCCGATCCGGCCATCGTCGCCGAGATCCGCGCGAAGGCGACCGCGCAGCTCCACACGTGGGAGCTGGACGAGCTGGCCTTCGTCACCGAACTCGCGGTCAGCGAGCTGGTGACCAACGCGATCCGCTACGCCACCACGCCCATCCAGCTGCGGCTCATCAAGGACCGGACGCTGATCTGCGAGGTCTCCGACGCCAGCAGCACGGCACCGCACCTGCGCCGCGCCCGCATCTTCGACGAAGGCGGACGCGGCCTGATGATGGTCGCCCAGCTCACCGAACGCTGGGGCACCCGGTACACCGGCACCGGCAAGACCATCTGGGCCGAGCAGCCCCTCCCACGCCCACCTGCCCAAGCCCTCGCCTGAGCCCGACACCGACATCGCCAGGCACTCGCTCGCAGCGGTTCAGTACCCCTTGACGAAGTTGGTCACGTACCACTTGGCGGCAGTGGCGTTGTAGACCGCGGTGAGGAAGTCCCGCTTGTTCGGCGTCGTGGTGAGCGTGGTCGAGGAGATGGTGGTACCCAGACCGAACGCGGAACTGAGGATGAGGGCACGGCTTCCGGTGCCGTCCTGGATGAGCTCCCAGGTGAGGCGTTGGCCATCCGTGGGGTTGCTGGGGGTGCCCAGCGTTCTGTTGCCTTTGAGGGTGACGCGGAAGAGGTTTCCCAGTGCGGCGTTGGTGGCGATGGTGGCCGCGTCGGTGAGGGTGACGGGGGCCGGGCTGACCTTCGCGTCGACGTAGTCCTTGCGCGTCAGGTGCTCGGCCGACGTCGGTGCGGCGGTGGTGGAGACGTTGCCTTCGTAGTAGGCGGAGTTCGAGCCGTAGACGAAGCCGCTGGCCACCGTGCCGCCGGCGGTGTCGTTGATGACGTTGGTGTAGCCCGCCAGCGACAGGGGCTTCACGTTGCTGCAGTCGCCGAGGGTGGCCGAACAGCCGGCGTCGACCGTGACCGAGTTGACCGCCGAGACGGCGGGCGTGTTCTCGGCGAATCCGAGGATGCTGACCGCTCGCGCGGCGCCGGTGACCCAGATGCTGATGTTCGGGCTGTTGTAGGTGAAGGAGTTGTACAGGCCCACACCGATGGCGGCGTTGATCTTCCAGCTGTAGCCGTTGTATCCGGTGCCGCGGTTGACCGCGGATTCGGCGCCGCATCCGGTGAAGCTGATGCCCTGGCTGCCGATGCCGGTCACCTCGTAGCCGATGCCGCAGTTGTCGGCGGCGCAGCCGACGAAGGAGCAGTAGGCCATGGTGTCGATGTGGAAGCCGGCGTTGGTGTTGGTGTCGGCGTAGCAGGAGGAGAACGAGCAACTCGTCCCCGCGGCACCTCCGGAGACACCGTGGATGCTCCAGCCGTGGTTGCCGTTGTCGGCCGAGGTCACGCCCTCGAACGTGGACACGATCGGGTTGGAGAGGTCGATTCCGGTGTCGCCGAAGAACTTCACGGTCATCCGCGCGAACGCTAGCGAGACGGTCGCGGGGTTGGCCGATCGGGTGAGCACGATCCCTTTACCGCTGCCGCTGCCCGGCCCTTGGATGGTGAGGTCCTGGACGGTCAACCGGGTGATGTCCGAGCCGGTCAGCCCGTTGGCGGTGGTGCTGCTCTGCGCGATCACTGACGAGCCGTCACTGACCCCCTCCAGCACGAGGTTGGAGCGGGCCACCAGCACCGAGGAGATCTTGTAGGTACCCGCGGGGAAGACGACCGTTCCGCCGGAGGAGGGCACCGCGTTGATCGCGGTTTGAATCGCGGTGGTGTCGTCCGTGACGCCATTGGCGGTCGCGCCGTAGTCCAGGACGTTGAACCAGTAACTGGTGGCCATGATGATCTCCGTCCAAGCTCGCACTGTTGGTGGAGGGTGCTGCAGCTGGGACTGGCACTTCACCAGGGTCCGGTGGCCAGCCCCAACGGTCGATCAGAGTGATTCAAGCTGAATCCGCGATGGGAGCCCGGCCGCGTCAGAGCAGTACCTCGGTCATGGAATCCGGTACGGGCTGGCCAGGAACAGGCGAGGGCACGTTCGTCGACGTGCCACGCCGGGGTGCGATTTCACTGCGCCTACTCAGCGTAATGGATAAGTCATTCCCCGTAAAGGGATTCGGGATTCCCTCGCGCGGTTGGTTCGTGGTGGCACTGTCGACTTCTCGTTCATGACGCCACGACAGGCAGAAGGAGTGCTCGAGGTGCCCGGCCGTTCCCCGGGGCGCCGGATGCCTTGCATCTCCCCCTCGGGCACATCCCCTCGCGCGTCATCCCGGCGTGCCAGCGCTACGGGCCGTCATCTGCGGGGCATCCTGGGCCGGTGAGAGCAGATCGACGACGCGAGCGCTCGCCAGGGCGGGTCCTGGGCGTTTCCGGGAACCGATCGTCTGCCCAGGCCCTCGACTGGTGGCGTGACGCGGTCTGCTACCAGGTCTACCTGCGCAGTTTCGCCGATGGAAACGGTGACGGCGTCGGGGACCTCGCCGGGCTCCACCAACGCCTGCACCACCTGGTCGATCTGGGGGTGGACGCTCTGTGGGTCAACCCGTGGTTCCCCTCGCCGATGGTCGACGGAGGCTACGACGTCGCCGACTACCGGGCCATCGATCCGGTCTTCGGCACCCTGACCGATGCCCGGGCGTTGATCGAGGAGATCCACGCTCTGGGCCTGCGAATCCTGATCGACATCGTGCCGAACCACACCTCCTCCCATCACCCGTGGTTCCGCGAAGCGCTGGCGGGCGGCCCGGACTGCGTCGGGCGCGACCGCTACATCTTCAGGCCGGGCACCGGCCCGGGGGGTGACGCCCCGCCCAACAACTGGCGCAGCGTCTTCGGTGGTTCCGCGTGGACTCGCATCGTCGAACCCGACGGCAGGGCCGGCCCGTGGTATCTCCATCTGTTCGCGCCCGAGCAACCCGACCTCAACTGGGACAGTCGCCTGGTCCGCCGTGAATTCGAGTCGATCCTGCGGTTCTGGTTCGATCTGGGCGTCGACGGGATCCGCATCGACGTTGCGCACGCCATGGTCAAGGCCCCGGGTCTACCCGACCTGGGTCCCCTGGACATGGAACTCGTCGCGTCGGCGGCCCATGCCGATCATCCCCACTGGGATCGCGACGGTGTCCACGAGATCTTCCGCGGCTGGCGCGCGGTGGCCGACTCCTACCCCGAGCCTCGCGTGTTCGTCGCCGAGGCGTGCGCCCGAAACTCCGAGCGCCTGGCCCGCTACGTCCGGGCCGATGAACTGCACACCGCCTTCAACTTCGACTATCTGACGGCCCCGTGGCGGGCGGCACACCTGCGAACCGCGATCGGCAGCTCCCTGACCGCGATGGGCGCCGTAGGTGCCCCGGCGACCTGGGCGCTCTCCAACCACGATGTCGTGCGGCACCTCACCCGCTTCGGGAGGCCGCAGCCCGACGGCCCGGTCCACACCCTCGCCAACCACTCCCCGCCCGGTCCGGTCGACCTGGCCCTGGGCACGCGGCGCGCGCGGGCGGCCGCCCTGCTCATGCTGGCACTTCCGGGCTCCGTCTACCTGTACCAAGGCGAGGAACTGGGTCTGTGGGAGGTCGAGGACCTGCCCGACGCGACCCTGCAGGACCCCACCTGGGAGCGGTCGGGGCGCACCGACCGCGGCCGCGACGGCTCCCGCCTGCCGATGCCCTGGTCCGGCGACGCCCCGCCGTTCGGCTTCAGCCCCGAACGCGCCGGCGCACTTCCATGGCTGCCACAACCGCCGCGCTGGAAGCAGCTCACCGTCCAGTCACAGCGCGGCGACGAGCGGTCGATGCTCGAGCTGTACCGCAGGGCCCTGCACATCCGCCGGATCCATCCGGCCCTGGGCGACGGGGCGTTGGTCTGGGACCGTACGGCCGTACCCGACCTGCTGTCGTTCACACGCCCCTCCGGTTTCCAATGCATCGTCAACTTCGGCCCGCAGGCGGTTCCCCTGGCGGACCACCGGGAGGTGCTGCTGAGCAGCGTTCGCCTGCAGGACGGGCTGCTGCCCGGCGATGCGGCCGTCTGGCTGGCCCGATGACATCCCCGGATCGCGCCTGGGGAACATGGAACTCGACTTGCGAAGAACGGGGTTGGCGGCAGATGTCCGAACCGGTGAATCGTCCACCGTTCGCAGCGCGGCCGATCCGGGCAGTCATCTGGTGGGTGATGCTGCTGGCACTGGTCTCCACCGGCACCGATCTCGGACCTGCCTCGCGTGGGGAGACTTCCTTCACGGTCCGCAAAGTCACCAGCGGGGCCTATGTCCCCGACCCCTTCGGGGATCCTGCCGGATGGCACGACCAGTTGGACCGCTACGACGCTGCCGTGGGTCGGCGGCCCAGCGTGGTGCAGTGGTACGTCCAGTGGGAGGGACGGCAACCGTTCCCCACCTCGGACGCCGCCTACGTCCGCTCGCGCGACCAGACGCCGCTCATCACGTGGGAGTCCTGGGACTGGACCGGCGACGCGAACCAGCCCGCCTACGCACTCTCCAACATCCTCGCCGGGAGCTTCGACGCCTACATCACGCGGTGGGCGACCGCTGCGAAGGCCTTCGGCACCACCGTCTACCTGCGGTGGGGCGCGGAGATGAACGGGAACTGGAACCCGTGGGATCCGGGAGTCAACGGGAACACCACCGCGCAGTACGTGGCGACGTGGAAACACATCCGCGCCATCTTCACCACGGTCGGCGCAACCAACGTGAAGTGGCTGTGGACGCCGATCAACCAGTACGCCGGCTCGACGCCGCTGTCCACGCTCTACCCGGGCGACGGGTACGTGGACCTGGTGGGCGTCGACGGCTACAACTGGGGCACCTCCCGCAGCGGCAGCACCTGGCAGACCTTCACCGAGGTCTTCGATCCCACCATCGCCACCATCCGTACCTTCACCCCGAAGCCGCTTTGGCTCACGGAGGTCGGTTGCACGGAGCTGGGCGGCGACAAGGCCGCCTGGATCACGGCCATGTTCGCCGCCATCGACGGCGACGACCGGATCAGCGCTCTGGTGTGGTTCAACGCCGACAAGGAGACCGACTGGCGCGTCTGGTCCTCTCGCGCAGCCTTGAGCGCCTTTCGCAGCGGCATCGCAGCCCCGCTCTACACCTCCGCGTGAGGCGGGGGTACAGATCCGCGGCAGCCCCCAATGGTGAACATGATGCTCCGTTCGGGGCAACAGCCGCTACGACCGACGCGGCACGGCACGACAATCCACTGGGTGCGCCTCCTGGCTTCGGCCTGACCGCCTGGGCGCCGCGGAATGCTGAGGAGTCGCTGGTGGGCCTGTTCGGACCGATGCGGAGACAGGCGCGCAGAGAGGCGCGGGGGCCCGCGTTCGTGCGCAGGCCCAGGAACCTGACCCGGGAGGGCCGCACCAAGCCCGGCCACATCTCCGACCTGCGGCATGCGGGACCTGGCCGGATCGTGGTGCTGGTGCCCGCGCACAACGAAGAGGCGCTCATCGGCGAGACCCTGGAGTCGCTCGCGGCCCAGACCAGGCCCCCGGACGAGATCATCGTGGTCGCCGACCGCTGCACCGACCTCACGGCTGAAATCAGCGCCGCCCACGGCGCCGAGGCCGTCGAGACGGTCGGCAACACGCAGGACAAGGCGGGCGCCCTCAACCAGGTCCTGGCCCGGCTGCTGCCGCAGCTGTCCGACGACGACGCCGTCATGGTCATGGACTCCGACACCTCCCTCTCACCCCAGTTCATCGCCGAGGCCGGCCGGCGCCTGCGCCACCAGGAAACGGACCAAGCGCCCATCGGCGGCGTGGGCGCCATCTTCTTCGGCTACCCCCTGCGCGGTCTGGTCTGCCACCTGCAGAACAACGAGTACGTGCGCTACGCGCGTGAACTCCACCGCCGCCACGGCCGCGCCGACGTCCTGACCGGCACCGCCTCCCTCTACCCGGTGAACGCCCTGCGCCAGGTCCACGAGGCCCGCGCCCACGGCTCCCTGCCCCGAGGGCGGGACGTGTACGACGTGGAGTCGCTGACCGAGGACAACGAACTGACCCTCGCCCTCAAACACCTGGGCTACCGGTGCGTATCACCGTGCGCCTGCATCGTGGGCACCGAACTCATGCCCACCTGGTCCCGGCTGTACTACCAGCGGCTGCGCTGGCAACGCGGCGCCCTGGACAACCTCAAGGCCTACGGCGTCACCCGGGTCACGCTGCCCTACGTCTGCCGGCAACTGCTCACGTACCTCAGCGTGGCCTTCGTCCCCTTCTTCCTCACCGTCCTGCTGTACTACACCGTCAGCAAGGGCTTCCCCGGGTGGCCGTGGTTCTGGCTCGCGATCACCTCCGTCGCCGCCTTCGAACGCGTCTGGGCCGCCAAACGCGGCGGATGGAAGGCCCTGCTCCTGGCCGCCGCGCTCGTGCCGGAAGTCCTCTTCGACCAGTTCCTCAACCTGATCTACGCCAAGGCACTCATCGACATACTGACCGGTACGGGCGCCACCTGGGAACGAACGCACAGCCGCGGCCGCCGCCTGCGCGAGGCGATCACCACGGCGGTGGGCTTCACCCTCCTGCTCGGCTCCGTCGTGGGCCTGGCATTCGCCTGCATCGCACTCGGGATCGCCTGGACCCTGATCGCGCTCTTCGTCCTGTGCGGCGTTGCCGCGGCCGCCGTCCGCCTCAGCCGCCTCCACCCCCTCGGCCTCCTCCTCTCCCTGCCCAGCGGCGAGCAGATGCACGGTGAGATTCCACCCTGGCGCCAATGACGATCCGTCAGGTCAGAGCGGCTTCCAGCCGGCGCGGCCGATGTTGCGAACCGTGAACTCCGCGCTCACAGGCGGTGGTCAGGCGGGGAGTCTGTTGGAGAGCGGGGGCGGGATCCAGGGGTCGGTGCGGTGTTTGGTGGAGGTGACGCCGTGTTCGTCGTGGAGGTGTTCGGGGATGGCGTACTGCATGACCCGGCCGCGGGTGAGGGAGCTGAGCTCGAAGCGGGTGGTGAGGTCGCCGAGGCGGTCCAGGGCCCAGGCTCCGAGGGGGGAGGAGTCCTCGATGCGTTCCAGGATGCCGAGCAGGGTGGGGGCGAGGGTGATGGCCTTGTCCCAGGTGGAGCGCGGGACTTGGAGCCAGTCTGCGCAGGTGTCGCCGATCAGGTAGCGGATCAGCGCGGGGACCACCGGGTCGAGTAGGGTGCCGGGCACGACCTGCTCGTAGAGGTCGATGAGTTGGCGGGTGAGCGTGACGCCTTCCTCGGAGGGGCCCATGTGGCGGGCCATGTAGAGGTCGGAGAAGTCGCGTGCCTCGGCCAGGTCGGCGGGTGCGGCCCGAGTGTCGACACCGAGGATGGCGCCGACGACCCGCCAGGCGTAGAAGTAGGCCTCGGCCCCCTCGTTGGAGATGTGGATGCCCATCCGGTGCAGCGCGTCCAGCACCTGGATGGAGAACATCATCTGCCCGCCGATCATGTCCTCCTGACAGATCGGCACGCCGAGGGCGGCTTCGTCCCAGTGGTTCTCACGGCGCAGGTGGTGGCGGATGGAGGCGTGCAGGAGGCGGACCTTCTGAGCGGCCGGGAGGAACCGGCCGCCGGCCTCGAAGGCGTCGGGGCGCATCAGGTAGACGGTGAACTGGCCGGTCTCGGCCATCCGCTTGGAGGGATAGTCGAGCGAGTGGGTGGCGCTGAGCAGGCGGGCGACGTGCGGGACGACGTAGCAGGCGGGCATCGCGGCGAAGGACAGCGCGGTGGAGATGTGCACGTTGTTGCGGATGAAGAAGAGCCGGGCCCGCTCCAGCTGGTCCCAGTCGATCCAGTCGGGTGGCGTGGCGGTGGTGTGCAGGTAGTCGCGGGCCTCGTCGGGGACGTCGTCGGGCAAGGGCTGGCCACTCTGGGCGAACCAGCGCATCAGGGTGTTGAACTTGCCGATGTCGCCGCGCTCGAAGAGCGCGTCCACCACGGCGTCGGCGAGCGGGTCGCCCGTCAGGCGCAGGGCGTCCATCGCTTCGGGTGTCACGGTCATGGGGTGCCCCCTCGTTCGGTGCTGTGGGTCAGGAGGTGCGTTCGGCCGCGGCGGCGACCAGGTCGGCGAGTGCGCCGGCGGCCTGTGGCGGGAGCGCGGCCCGGGTGAGCGCGGTGCGGGCGGCGGTGGCCCGCTCGTCGATCATCTCCTCGACGCGGGTGCGGGCTCCGGAACGGACCAGGATCTCCCGCAACTCGTCGAGTTGGGCGGTACCGAGGTCGTCACGGCCCACCAGGGCCTGGAGTCGCGCGCGGTCGGCGGGTGTCGCACTGGTGAGGGCGTGGGCGAGCAGCGCCGTGGGCTTGGCGCCGGCGAGGTCGTCCAAGTTGGACTTGCCGGTGCGCCGCGGGTCGCCGAAGACGCCGAGCAGGTCGTCCCGGAGCTGGAACGCCTCGCCCAGCGGCACACCGTAGGCGGTGAAGGCGGCGAGCAGGGCGGGCGGAGCGCCGCCGAGCAGGGCGCCCAGGTGCAGCGGATGCTCGACGGTGTACTTCGCGGTCTTGTAGCGGATGATCTCAAGTGAGCTCTCCGCGCTGGGTGTTGCTCGGGTGCGCAGGATCTCCAGGCACTCCCCGGCGATCAGCTCGCGGGCGAGGGTGGCCCACAGCGGGCGGGCCCGCGCGAGGTAGGCGGCAGGCAGGCCGCAACCAGCGAACAGCTGCCCCGCCCAGGACATCAGCAGATCACCCACCAGCATCGCCAACGCACGTCCCTGGGTCTCGCGTTCGGGCCCATCTGCGACGGCCCGGCGCAGGGCCAGGTGCGCGGTGGGCGCGCCGCGGCGGATCGGACTGTCGTCGATCAGGTCGTCGTGGACCACGGCCGCCGCGTGCACCAACTCCATCGCCGAAGCGGCGCGCACCATCGCCGCACTGTCCGGCTGGCCGGCCGCGCGCCAGCCCCAGTACGCGAACGCCGCCCGCAGCCGTTTACCCTCGGCCACCGCAGCACGCAACTGCTCAGCCACCGGCTTCAGTTCGGGATCGACGGCGACCAGCAGCCCAGTCTCCTCCCGGACGAAGGCGAGCAGTGCCTGGTCGACCCGGGACTTGAACGCCGGGGCCTGCAGCTGCTCAGGCATCGGGCGACGGCTTGCGGGCCGCTGCCGCGCGCCGGGCCACAGCCTCCAAGTGCGACTCGGAAGCGGACGCGAGGCGACCCAGAAGCAACTCGCCGCGTGCCCGTAACTCCTCCTGCCCGTCCGCCGCCACCTCGTGCAGGTCGGACCGGCCCAGCACACCGCGCATCCGGCGCAACAGCCCCTCCGCCTGCTCCAGCCCCAAGTCGACGACACCGGCGATGAGCTGGAGCGCCTCGGCGCTCCGGTCGGCGCGCGCTCCCGCACTCCCCTGCACTGACACGACTGTCCCCACCCTCCCCAGAGGTACCGACGCGGCGACTGTCCGCCGAACGGCGGTGCACTGCACCGCAAGTGTCGGCGATCCTGCCCCGGCACGGAACGGGATCACCCCGGAGTCATTCGAACCAGCTACTTCGCGGACAAAGCACGCCAATGGGGTCCTACCTTGTGGTAGGAGTTCCACGTTGCGGTCGCCCGCTCAGGGGACGGGCCAATATGCCTACGCGCGACAGCTGTTACTTCTGCCATCGATCCGTCACCGAGATCGGCACCAGTCGGCCGGCCGGTCGTTAGTGATGGCAGAGACCCCCGTCGTGAGTTGGCGAGGAGGTGTCGACGCCCGCCGCGCTGCAGGGACTGCGGGTCTCGTCCCGGCAGCGCGCTCGAAGGTGAGGTCCAGAAGTGTTGAGGAACCAGGCGGCGTTCAACGGTTCGCCCGAACTGCGTGGGTCCTACGAGCTGTGCGCGGCCGAGACCAGGCAGTTCCTGGCACCGATGTGGACGGCGACCGAGCTGGTGCCCACCGCGATCCGCCCCCACTTCCACGCCGTACACGCCTTCATGGCACGGACCGACCGCCTCGCCGACGAGGGAGCACAGGCCGACCGCGAGAAGCGGACCACCCGTTGGCGCCGCGACACCCTGGAAGAGCTCCGCTCCGGGCACAGCGAGCACCCGTTGCGGCGGGCGTTCGTGGACACGGTGTGGCAGTGGGATCTGGACCGCGGGATGGTCGAGGAGTTCCTCGATGCCATCTGGGCCGACTGTGTCCGCCCGCCGATGTTCGAGACGTTCGCGGACCAGCGGCGCTATCTGCGGGGAGCCTCGGGGGCGGTTGCCGAGCTGTGGACTCCGCTGCTGGGCGCGAGGGGACCGGAGGTGTCGTCGCTGTTCTCGGTGCTGGGCGAGGTGTGCCAGCTGGTGGACATCTTCGAGGATCTGCCGGTCGACCTCGCCGCAGGCCGCTGCTACCTGCCGCGCGAGGATATGCGCGGGCTGGGACTGGAGGTCGACGACCTGCAACGTGGCGTGCGGCGGGAGGCGCTGGAGGAGTTGGTGGGAGTCCAGCTCGGCCGCTGGCGCGGCCTGCTGGAGCAGGCGGTGCCGGTGACGGCGACGGTGGGTCCCGAGTACCAGCCGTTCCTGTACGGCCTGCTGCTGGGGGCGCAGTTGCAGTTCGACGAGGTCACGCTCCAGCAGGCTCGGGTCTTCGTCGACGGTGTCGAGCCGCTGACGGCGGCCGGTGCGGCGCGCCGCCGCCCGGCCCGGCCGGACGTGGCTGCGGTGCCGGGCCATGTCGCGGTGATCATGGACGGCAATCGGCGGTGGGCCGCGCTGCGGGGCCTGCCGACCGCCCAGGGCCATCACGCGGGCGAGCGGGCCGCGATGCGCCTGGTCAACGCCGCCCTGCGGCTGGGGGTGCGGCACCTGAGCATCTACGCGTTCTCCACCGAGAACTGGGACCGTTCCCAGGAGGAACTGGCCGCCCTGTTCGACACCCTGGCCGACGGGATCGCCCAAGGCGCGACGTGGCTGCACGAACTCGGCGTGCAGGTGCGCTGGTGCGGGCGACGCGACCGCATCGAGCCCTCGCTCGCCTCCGCCCTGGCGCTGGTGGAGAGCCTGACGTCGAACAACGACGTGCTGTCGCTGACCCTGTGCGTCGACTACGGTGGACGGGACGAACTGGCCGCCGCCGCCCGCGCGCTGGCCGCCGAGGCGGTCGCGGGGACGATCCGGCCCGAGGACATCGGCCCCGCCGACCTGGCCCGGAACCTGTACGTACCCGGTCTACCCGACGTCGATCTGCTGATCCGCACCTCCGGCGAGCAGCGGATCAGCAACTTCCTGCCCTGGCACCTCGCCTACGCCGAACTGGTCTTCGATCCGACGCCCTGGCCCGACTTCGGCCTGGCACAGTTGCAGGAGGCCGTCACGGCGTACGCCGGCCGCCGGCGCCGCTTCGGCGGCGACCTTCCCGCCCCTGCCCGCCCGGTGCGGTCGGCCCCGATCTCCTGAGCCCGGGGCCGGCCGGACGTCACCTCACGGCTTCGGCGGGGTGTACACGCCCTGAGCGGTCACGTACGCCAACACCGTGTCAGCGGTGAACGCGGGCGTGCCGAAGGTGGCCGTGTACACCTCCAACAGTTCGGGGGTGGCGCGCAGCGGCACCTCGCTGAGCTGAACCTTCAGCGGCAGGCCCACCGGCACGGTGTCGGCGGTCAGCAGACCCTCGGCCAGACCGCAACGGACCACCGCGTGGTGCCCGACGTCGACGCCGTTGACCACACACTTCCCAGACGCCACCCCGTCCTGCAGAACACTCTCCAAGTTGACCAGTTGGAAGGTGCCGCTCGACGTGCGCACCGCGACCCCGCCGTCGAGGACACCGTCCCCCTGGGCCTTGGGGAGGTTCGTCAGCGACGCATCGCCGGTGCCCGACCGCACGGGGAACCGCACCGCCGAACCACCGGAGTCCCTGACCAGCTGGGCCGGAGCCACCGCCTCGACCACGGCCTCGAATCGGTCCAGCTGCGCCTGGGCCTGCGCGGTCCAGCGGACCTCGACCCAGCCGTCGGAGACCGTGCCCCACTTGCCGTCCGCGGTGGCGCCGGACGCCGTCCCCGTGAACTGGGCCAGCAACGGCGCAGCCAAAGCCGCGCTCAGCACCACTCGTCGCGTCGTGCTCATCGGTGTGCGCACCATCCTTCCTCGGGCCGCAGGACACGACCCCCAGGAGGATCATCCGGCCGCCGAGATACCCGGGCCGCGGAATGCGCTGGGAATTACCCGAAAGGGGGACAGGCCACGCCTGCACGCCCAGATCAGCGCGTGCATGGGACTTCAGGAACCCTTCAGGCATTCGGACGGCGTCTGCCCCTGCGGTAGGCGCTGCACACCTCGTACTGCGCGCGCGGTAGGTCAAGAGTCTGCAGGCGCACGACGACAGCCTCGGGGCGAGACGGCACGGTGGACAGTGCCGCGAGCGGCGAAACGAGCACCATCTGTCGAAGCCTGGAGCAGCCGTGGACCCCGCAGCGCACCGCGAAGCCGTGCGAGCCGCCTTCGGGCGCGAGTCCTGACGAGACGGGGCCGCTGTCCTGCCGCGCGTGCACGAGCATCCAGCGGAGACACAACGCACTGGTGAGCGGCGACGAAGGCGTCGTTCTGCCAGCGCGATGGCGAATTCCACACCACCACAGAGAGAGGAAATACGTTGTCAGAGCGGGAATCCATAGAGGTCGACTACCTGATCATCGGGGCCGGAGCCATGGGCATGGCCTTCGCCGACACTCTGGTGACCGAGACGGACGCGACCGTGGCCATCGTCGATCGCTACGGTCGACCCGGTGGCCACTGGACGGTCGCCTACCCGTTCGTGCGCCTGCATCAGCCTTCGTCGTTCTACGGCGTCAATTCTCGTGAACTGGGAACAGGCGAAGTGGACCGGCACGGCTGGAACGCGGGGTTGCACGAGCTGGCGTCGGCCGATGAGATCCTGACCTATTTCGACCAGGTGATGCGCAAAACCCTCCTGCCCACCGGTCGCGTCTCGTACTTCCCCATGTCCAGTCACGATGGCGCGGATCCGGCGCGACCGGATGTCCAGCGGTGTCACTCCGTCGTCACCGGCCGCGAGTTCGACATCCACGTGCGCCGGCGAACCGTGGACGCCACCTACATGAACGTCACGGTTCCCGCGATGTGCCCGCCGAAGTACGAGGTGGATTCCGGAGTCCGGCTGATCACTCCCAACCAACTGCCGGCGCAGGATCATCCGTCGTCGCACTACACCGTGGTGGGAGCGGGAAAGACCGGCATCGACGCGTGCCTCTGGCTGCTGCAGCATGACGTCGACCCGTCCGGCATCACCTGGATCATGCCGCGCGACGCATGGCTGCTCGACCGTGCGCAGATCCAGCCCGGACCGGAGTTCGCCGCGATCAACGCCGAGTTGCTCAAGGCCCGCGTTGGAGCGGTCCTCGGGTCCCACACGGTCGAGGAGCTCTTTCAGCGGCTGGACGCCGGCGGCCTCCTGCTGCGGCTGTCCTCGGACGTCACGCCGACGGCGTTTCGCTGCGCGACCGTCACCCGCTCCGAACTCGAACAGCTCCGGCGGATCCCCGGCATCGTCCGCCACGGCAGGGTCAAGCGGATCGGCGCCGACACCGTGGAACTCGACGGGGCGACCGTCTCCGCCCGTCCCGGAACCCTCTACATCGACTGCACCGCGGATGGCCTCGAGGCGCGGCCGGCGGTGCCGATGTTCAGTGGTTCCCGCATCACACTTCAGGCGATCGTCCCGTGCCAGCAGGTGTTCAGCGCCGCGCTCGCCGCCCACGTCGAGGCGGCATACGGCGACGACACCGAGAAGAACGAGCTGTGCGTCGCCTCGCCCCACCCCGGCACCACCCTGGACTGGCTGCGCGGCATGGTGCACGCCGATGACCTGCTCCTGCGCTGGTCCGCGGACCCCGACCTCCTCGCCTGGTGCGATGCGTCGCGTCTGACGAAACACGAGATCGGCTCGCTCCCTGACGAACAGCGGACCGGTCTCTTCCAGGGCCTGCAGGCCGAGAAGACACGGCTGCAGGAGCTGCTGGCGCACGAAGACCAGGCCGTGGTAGCGAACTGACGACCGTCGCCGGACGGCCTGTGCGCTGGAATCGGGGATCTGACGGTGCCGCGGCGGCGGCGCGCGTCGAATCCGTCGACGGCGATCCACAGGCTCGTCCGACGACCCCGCGAACACTGCGGGGCCGGATCGGCGTCATCAGCCGGTCCGGCCGGACTGCGTACGGTAGAGGAGTGCAGATGATCAACCGGCTCACGCAGTGGCTGCGGGCCCAGCCGTGGAGGGGCGACTTGGTCGTCGCGGTCGGCTGCTTCATCTTGTCCACCCCCGTGGCGGTAGCCGTCGCCTACGTCCACCGCGCCTCGGTCGCCTGGTACCTCAGCGGCCTGGCGGTCGCCTGCGTACCGCTGGTCGCCCGCAGGCGCTGGCCGATCCAGGTGGTCGCGGCGACTCTGGCCGTGAACATCGCCCAGATCCTCGTCCTCGCGTTCGCCGGACCGACGGCCGCCCCCATCGCGGTCGCGCTCCACACGGTGGCGATGCGCACCGACCGACGTACGGCCTGGCGCATCGCCGCGTGCGCCACCGTGGCACTCGTCGGCGCGTCGCTGATCTCCCGTCCCAGCCTGGAAGACGTCTGGCAATACCTGGCCCAGATCGCCGGGTTGGGCCTGGCCGTGGCCAGTGGCGACGCCGTCCGCAGCCACCGCAAACTGCTCACCTCCGCCCTGGAGCGAGCCGAACGGGCCGAGCGCACCAGAGAGGACGAGGCCCGCCGCCGCGTCACCGAAGAACGCCTGCGCATCGCCCGGGAGTTGCACGACATCGTCGCCCACCACATCACCCTGGTCAACGCCCAGGCAGGCGTCGCCCACCACCTGATGCGCACCGACCCCGACCACGCCTACCAAGCCCTCGAACGCATCCGGGACACCAGCCGGGCGGCACTGGACGAGCTGCGCGCCACGGTAGGACTGCTCCGGTACAGCGACGCCCCGGCCGCACCTCGCGAACCAGCGCCCGGCCTCGCCGATCTTGAGCCTCTGCTGGACTCCTTCCGCCACTCCGGCCTGGAGATCACACTCGAACGCACCGGGCAACCGGACGAGTTGCTGCCGATCACCGACCTGACGGCGTACCGGATCATCCAGGAAGCCCTGACCAACACCCGCAAGCACGTCGGCCTCGTACCGGCGCGGGTCCAGTTGGACTACCGCACCGACGCCCTGCGGATCGCCGTCGAAGACGACGGCCCCGGCACCCGGGGAAGCAGCAGCGGACCCGCCACCACGACCACCGACGAAGCCCACGGCACCGGCACCGGACACGGAATGATCGGGATGCACGAACGGGCCAGAGCCGCAGGCGGCACCCTCACCGCCGGACCGCGCCCGACCGGGGGCTTCCGTATCAACGCCGAACTGCCGCTCCGCGCCGGCCGAAAGGGCTGACCGTGACCATCCGTGTCCTACTCGCCGAGGAGGCGTGGACACATGCATACCATGCTGTGACCAGCGGAAACGGTCAGCGGGAGCACCACCTTGGAAGGCAGCGACACCTACATATGCGTTCTGTGCGGCCAGCCTGAGGCACAGAGCATCGATCTCTACTGCCGGAAGTCGAAGCTCGTTCGGGGCCACCGGCAGGAGCTGAGCACGGACGCCCAGAAGGAGCAGGGGCACCGCCGCGCGCACCGCGAGGGGTACGCCGTCCGCAAGGTCTGGAAGGACATCGCGAGCGGCTACAAGGACGTTGAGCGGGCCGACTTCGACCGGGCGCTGAAGGCGCTGGCGGGCGGGGACGTACCGGCGCTGTGGGCCTACGCGGTGGACCGGTTCAGCCGCAAGGGCGCCGAGGACCTGTTGAAGGTGATCGGGAAGGCCCAGGTCATCTTCGACATGGACGGGCTCGACTCCAACGAACCGCGCGATCGGCGCTGGATCATCAACCGGGCCGAGGAAGCACGGGAGTACAGCGAGAACCTTCCCGCCGGGTCCGGGACACCAAGGAAGAGCAGCGCGATTCGGGGCTGTGGGTCGCCGGGCGGGCGCCGTGGGGTTACTCGGTCACCCGTGACCGGATGCTGGTGCCGGACACCGCCCCGGCCGCCGAGGGGATGCCGTCCCGGGCGGACGTGCTCCGGGAGATCTTCCGGCGAGTGGCCGAGGACAGCGCTTCGACCCGGGACGTCTGCGGAAGAGATCGAGGAAAGCAGCAAGAAGGGGCGCAACAGCGCGTACCTAGCTGCCTGGACGGCGAACCGGGAGGGTGGACAGTGACGACAGCGACGGAGACTGTGCGTCTTCTGACCCTGCGGGATGGCACGGACGTGGACCGTGCGGAGTTCATCGCTGGCCGGGTGCGCGGGGAGCTGATCTACGTGGAAGGGCCAGGGTGGTACGCGTGAAACGGGCGGCGCTGGGCGAACGACTCAACTCGTGACGCGGTGGCGCGCCGCATGGTGCACGACGTGTCCGGCGAGCTGTTGCAGGAGGCGGCCAGCACGGGCAGCGATGCGCTGATCGACGCGGCAAAGGCACTGCGCACTTCTCGGCACATCTCGGCGGCGCTGCTGGAGATGCAGGCCATGCCCGCCATCCGGCGCAGCGTGGCCGACCTGGACGCCGACCCGTATGCGCTGACCTTCCGCAACGGCACCGTGGACCTACGCAGTGGCATGCTGTGCCCCCATGACCCTGCTGATCTGATCACACGACTCGTGGAACTGGACTATCGGCCGGAAGCCGAGTGTCCTTCCTGGCTGGGGTTCCTGGAGAGCTCCCAACCGAACGATCCGGAGATGCACTCGTTCCTTCAGCGGCTGGCCGGCTATGCCGTGCCCGGCTCGACGCGTGAGGAGTGCCTGGCGTTCTTCTACGGGTCAGGCCGCAACGGCAAGGGGGTGTTCACGGAGACGCTGGGCAAGGTCTTCGCAGCCGTGACCACGGCTCAGGAGGCCGAATTCTGGGAGAAGCAGCGCAACGGCCGCAACGGGTCGCTGGTGGCCAAGCTCCACGGGGCCCGGGTGGTGCTGTCCAGCGAGATGACAGCGGCCCGTCTGGACGAAGCGTTCGTGAAGCTGTTCACCGCTGCCGACCTGCTCACCGCGAACCAGAAGTACAAGCCGGCCTACGACTTCACCCCCACGGCGCTGCTCATCATGTCCGGCAACGACAAGCCGACCATCCGGGCACCGACGAAGGCATCTGGCGCCGGTTCCGCTGCGTGCCGTGGGATGAGTCGTTCATCGGGAGGGAGGACAAGGGGCTCAAGGGCCGCCTGCTGGCCGAAGCAGAGGGCATCGCGGCGTGGGTGGTCCGGGGTGTTGTTGAGTGGCATAGGCACGGCCTGAACGAGCCTGAGCGGGTCACCAGGGCAACGGATGAGTACCGCGAGGAGTCCGACCCGTTCGCGGACTGGGTGGTAGCCAACTTCGAGCCCGACCCGGGCGGTTTCGTGCCCAGCAGCGAGATCAAGCAGAGAGGCGAACGGGTGCACCCGAAGCTGCCGGGGCAGCCGCAAGCGTGGTCGAAGGCCGTGGCCCGCCAGTTCGGTGCGGAGGTCAGCAAGCGGGCCGGTAAGCGCGGGGTGGTCGGCGTGCGCACCCTGGCAGCGGACATCTTCGGCCAGCCCAGCTAGACAGCGGGAGGACTCCAGCCGGGACGCTTCGGACACTTTGAGAGGCCATTGCACCAACCTTCCCCAACACGCGTATGGAGCAGGTTCAGGCAACCACCCCCCGAAAGCGTCCCAAGCGTCCCGGAACGACGAAGGGACCACCTACCGGCTTCGCGTAGGTGGTCCCTCGGTCCTGCTGCGCCTACTCGGCGGTCAACGCCCGGTGCACGGTGCCCTTGCCGACCCCCAGAGCCTTGGCAATCTCGCCGTAGGACTCTCCGGCGGCCTTGCGGCGCTGTGCGGCGGCGAGCATGTCCGGTGTCATGGCCTTCGGTCGTCCGCCGGTGCGCCCCTGGGCCTTGGCGGCTTCCAGTCCGGCGCGGGTCCGGTCCTGAATCAGGCTCCGCTCAAACTCGGCCATGGCACCGACCACCTGGAGCATGAGCCGTCCGTCCGGCGTGTTCGGGTCGATGCTGGCCAGTGCGCCGGTCAGAATCTTGAAGCCGATTCCGCGCGCTGTGAGGGCGTCCACGGTGGTCACAAGGTCGATGAGCGAGCGGGCGAAGCGGTCGAGCTTCCAGACGACCAGGGTGTCACCGGGGCGGAGGTAGTCCAGAACGGCGGCAAGCTCGGGCCGGTCGGTGTTCTTGCCGCTGGCCTTGTCGGTGAAGATCCGGGAGCAGCCGGCTTCGGTCAGCGCGTCGTGCTGGAGCTGTGCGTCCTGGTCGTCGGTGGAGACTCGGGCGTAGCCGATCAGGTGGCCGGTGGCGGTCTTCGTCGCCATGCCCCGATCGTTCCAAAACTCGTTCCGAAACCCAAGGGGTTTGAGGCATGTTCTGGAACGACTTTTGGAACGGATCTGAGTCCCGATCAGGTGTCCGGCTCGACCGTTCCACTAACCATCGTTTGTGGAACGCTCGGCGGTCGTGACGCTCAGCTACGCCCGCCCGTCCGTTCGGTCCAGCTCCATGAACCGTTCGGCAAAGACTCGCTCAGCCGCTCATGCCTCCGCACGCGCCCGCTGGAGTCGGTCAATGGCCGGTGCACCGGGCGGGATCTCGTCGCCACAAGGCCAAGACGCGCGAGGACTTCGGGGCGAGGAACCCGCCGTTCTGAGCGGTGACCGCCGGCCGCTACTTGTGTGCCCACCACGCCGCGAGGGCTCCACCTCCTGTTGTGGCTGTGGCGATGAGCCATCCGGGGATGCGCTGGATAGTCAAGTGCACTCCGCCTAGGCGCAATACCGGTGACTTTGGTGGGTTCTGGTCGTTGGGTGGGGTATGCCAAGGGCGGGTCAGTTGAAGTCGTCGGGGGTTGATCGGTTCTCGGATCGGATCGCGTTGGGAGTGCTGACGCGGGCGTTTCCTCCGGAGCTGGTCGACGAG
>NZ_JARZAG010000042.1 GCF_029892155.1 Kitasatospora sp. GAS204B
GCCGTGGTCGCGGCCTTCACGGTGGTGAACGACCGTCCGTTGACCGTGATCGCCACCAACGAGGAGGCCCGCGCGCGCGGCGTCAAGGCCGGTGAGCTGGTCCGCACCGCCGCCAAGACGCTCGGCGGTGGCGGTGGCGGCAAGGACGACGTGGCCCAGGGCGGCGGCAGCAACCCGGCCGCCGTCGGCGAGGCCATCGAGGCCGTCCGCGCCCTGGTCGCGGAGCGCACCGCCTGATGGAGCCTCAGCTGCCGCACTCCTCGCAGGCCGAGGAGCCGAAGCCCTGGCGCCGGGGTCGGCGGATCGCCGTCGACGTCGGTGACGCGCGGATCGGGGTCGCCTCCTGCGACCCCGACGGGCTGATCGCCACGCCCGTGGAGACGGTCCCCGCCGGGGGCCGCTCCCAGGCGCGGCTCAAGGCGATCGTCGAGGAGTACGAGGCGATCGAGGTGGTGGTCGGCCTGCCGCGCTCGCTCAGCGGCAAGGAGGGCCCGGCGGCCGAGAAGGTCCGCGGCTACGCGGGCCGGCTCGCCGCGCTGCTCGCCCCGGTGCCGGTCCGGCTGGTGGACGAGCGGATGACCACGGTCACCGCGGCCCAGGGCATGCGTGCCTCCGGCGTGAAGGCCAAGAAGGGCCGGGCGGCGATCGACCAGGCCGCCGCCGTGGTGATCCTGCAGAGCGCCCTGGAGGCCGAACGAGTGAGCGGTCGGGCGCCCGGCGAGAGTGTCGTGCCGGTCGGCTGATCAGCCGGTCCTACCGTGTGATCAGGGGCTCGTCCGGACGCGTCCGGACGAGCCCCCATCGCATGTGGGTAGGCCGACACCAGGGGCGACGCGATGGACCAGGACGCGCTGCCCGGCCTGACGCCGGGCCATCTCGGAGCTCCGGCACAGGAGCCGCCGCCGCAACCGCTGCCGCCGCAGGCCGTGAGCCCGGCGGACCACCACGAGGGTGAGCCGGTCACCGGCGCGTTCGGCTGGACCTTCGACACCGCGGACCAGCCGCCGCCCACCGGGCCCGACCGCACCGGCCTGGCCCTCGGGCTGAGCCTGCTGCTGCTCGGGCTGCTGGCCGGGGGTGCGCTGCTGGTCGCCGGCGCGCTCCTCGATCGGACCGCCCCCACCAGGCCGGCCGACTACGCGGGCGGCGGCACCGGCACCGTGCTGGAGGTCTCCGTCCCGCAGGGCGCCAGCCTCACCCAGATCGGCAGGCTGCTGCAGCAGAACGGCGTGGTGGCCAGCGTGCAGGCGTTCATCTCGACCGCCGGTGACAACGCCGGCCGGATCCAGCCCGGCACCTACGCGCTGCGCCACCGGATGTCCTCCTACGCCGCGTTCGGGGTGCTCGACGACCCGGCCAACGCCAATGCGCTGACCATCCCGGAGGGCTTCCGGGCCGGCCAGGTCTACGCCGCGATCGATCAGCGGCTCAGCTTGCCGGCCGGCACGGCGCAGCAGACCGCCGCGCAGCACCTGAGCGAGCTGAACCTGCCCGACTACGCGGGCGGCAACATCGAGGGCCTGCTCTTCCCCTCCACCTACAGCGTGACCAAGGACACCACCGCGCTCGGCCTGCTCCAGGAGATGATCAAGCGCGGCACCGGCGAGTACATGGCCGAGGGCCTGGACCACCCGGTGGTCGGCGGGCTGACGCCCTATCAGGCGCTGGTGCTGGCCAGCCTGGTGCAGGGGGAGTCGGACAACCCGGACGACATGGCGAAGGTGGCCCGGGTGATCTACAACCGGCTGGCCCGTTCGATGCCACTGCAACTGGACTCCACCATCAACTACGCGCTGGGCCGCAGCACGCTGCACACCTCGGTCACCGACACCCAGCTGGACTCGCCGTTCAACACCTACCGGGCGCCCGGTCTGCCGCCCACCCCGATCGACAACCCCGGGCACGACGCGCTGCACGCGGCCCTGCAGCCCTCGCCCGGGGACTGGATCTACTTCGTCACAGTCCGCCCGGGGGACACCAGGTTCACTGACAGTGAGCAGCAGCACCGCAAGAACGTCGACGAGTTCAACGCCTACCAGGCCAAGCACGGTGGCTCACCCAGTGGTTCTCCCGGCGACTCACTCGGCGTGAGCGGTCGCTGACCACGCCGATCGGGCACGCAGCGCGAGGATGAGGGGCGGGGGGAGTACCGTGCGGTACGGTAACGTCTCCCCCCAGGCGCTGCGCTTAGCACGCCGGTTCGAGATACTGCCGGGACGCCGTCCCGGACGGTCGGTCCGATCAACCGTCCGTCTCCGTCGGCCTAAGGGAATCGATGACTGAACTGGGTCGGGGCTACGGCTCCCAGCCGTGGCACCCCGCCGAGCCCGGCTACGGTGAGCAGCCGCAGCGGGCCGCCTCCCCGGGCGACCAGGAGTACCTCCCGCAGGATCCGTACGGGCAGGGGCACCAGTACCCGGTGCAGGGCCAGGAGCAGTACGGCCAGCAGCAGACGTACGTGCCGATGGATCCGTACGCGCAGCAGCAGTGGCAGCAGCAACAGCCGCAGTTGCCGCAGCAGCAGGGCTACCAGCAGTACCCGCAGCAGGGCGGCTATCCGCAGCAGAACGGGTACGCCCAGCCGCAGGGGTATCCGCAGCAGGGCGGCGGCTACCAGCAGCAGGTCCCGCAGCAGCAGGTTCCCCAGCAGCAGTTCCAGCAGCAGGCTCCGCAGCAGCAGTTCCCGCAGCAACAGGGCGCTCAGCAACAGCAGTTCCCGCAGCAACAGGGCGCTCAGCAACAGCAGGCCGCTCAGCAGCAGTTCGGGCAGCCGCGATTCGTCCAGCAGCAGGCTCCGCAGCAGCAGGCTGGCCAGCAGCAGTTCCCGCAGCAGCAGGTCCGGCAGCAGCAGCCGGCCGGTCCCGGTCCCGACGGTATCGACTGGGAGGCCGCGGCCGCCGCCCTGGACGCGCCCGCCGAGCCGGGCGCCGAGGAGCACTACGCCGAGGACGGCGAGTACGACGAGGCCGAGTACGCCGAAGGCGAGTTCGCCGAGGACGGCGAGTACCCGGAGCACGCCGAGGACGACTACGCCGACGGCGAGGAGCAGCACGACTCCTTCCTCGGCGCGGAGGACACCAGCGACGAGGCCCTGGCCAAGCGCAAGGCGAAGGGCAAGAAGACCGGCCGCCGCAACGGCGGCGCCTGCCTGCTGGTGGCCCTGGTACTGCTCGGCGGCATGGGCGGTGCCGGCTGGTGGGGCTACGGCTTCTACCAGCGCACCTTCGGGCCGCCGGCGGACTTCAAGGGCGCCGGCACCGGCAAGGTGCAGATCCAGATCCCGGACGGAGCCTCGGCCAGCCAGATGGCGCAGGTGCTGAAGGACGCGGACGTGGTGAAGAGCACCGGCGCCTTCAACAACGCCTACACCAAGGCGAACAAGCCGATCCAGCCGGGCTACTACGACATGCAGAAGGAGATGTCCGGCGACTCGGCCGTGGCGCTGATGATCAGCGAGGCCGGTGGCGATTCGCTGATCATCCCCGAGGGCAAGAAGGCCTCGGACATCTACGCGATGATCGACACCAAGCTGAAGCTCGCCCCGGGCAGCACCGCCGCCGCGGAGAAGGCGAACGCGGCCAACCTGGGTCTGCCCGCCTACACGGGCAACAACCCCGAGGGCTTCCTGTGGCCGACCAAGTACTCGGTCGCCCCGGGCATGAAGCCGGAGGACCTGCTGAAGCAGATGGTCAGCAACGCGCTCAGCCAGTACTCCCAGCTCAACCTGGACAGCGCGGCCGCGTCGATCGGCCTGAAGAACGCGTACGACGTGATCACCGAGGCGAGCATCCTGCAGGCCGAGGGCAACAACGTCGCCGACTTCGGCAAGATGGCCCGGGTGATCCAGAACCGCCTGGCCAACCAGCCCGACGTGCACCACACGCTGGGCATGGACACCACGCTGCAGTACGCGGTCGGTTCCAAGACGCTGACCGAGGCGCAGATCAACGACGGCTCGAACAAGTACAACACCTACATCAACCCGGGCCTGCCGCCGACCCCGATCTCCAACCCGGGCGCGGACGCGATCCAGGCGGTGCTCAACCCGACTCCGGGCAACTGGCTGTTCTTCCTCGCGGTCAGCCCGACCGAGACGATCTTCTCCGCCTCGGGGGACGACTTCAAGAAGAACGTCAAGGACTACTGCACCCAGCACGGTCAGACCTACAACGCGTCGCGTCAGACCTGTAATTGACCGGTCGCGCCCGATCGGCCGTGCCTGATCACCGAAACTGCACCTGCCCTGAAGAGGCCCCGTGATGACCAACCGGCCACGCCGTGCCGCCGTGCTCGGCTCGCCGATCGCCCACTCGCTCTCGCCGGTGCTGCACAACGCGGCCTACCGGGCGCTGGGCCTGGACGGCTGGGAGTACGGCCGCTTCGAGGTGGACGAGGCCGGCCTGCCCGGCTTCCTCGCCGACCTGGAACCGGGCGGCTGGGCGGGGTTCTCGCTGACCATGCCGCTGAAGCGGGCGGTGATCCCGCTGCTGGACGAGGTGAGCGCGACGGCGCTGGCGGTGGACGCGGTGAACACCCTGGTGTTCGAGGCGGACGGGCGGCGCACCGGGGACAACACCGATGTGCCGGGCCTGGTCGCGGCGTTGCGCGAGCGCGGCATCGAGCGGGTGCCGGCGGCGGCCGTGCTGGGGGCGGGCGCCACCGCCGCCTCCGCGCTGGCCGCGCTCGGCCGGCTGGGGGCGGGCGAGGTGACCGTGTACGTCCGCGGTCCGCAGCGCGCGCGGGAGATGAGCGAACTCGGCGAGCGGCTCGGGGTGGCGGTGCGCACCGCCGACTGGGAGTACGGCGCCGAGGCGCTGGCCGGCCCGCTGACCATCGCCACCACGCCGGTCGGCGCCACCGATGCCTTCGCGGCGCGGCTGACCGCCACCCCCGGTGCCCTGTTCGACGTGCTCTACCACCCCTGGCCGACGCCGCTGGCGGCCGCCTGCGCCGAGCGCGGGGCGACCGTGCTCGGCGGTCTCGACCTGCTGGTCCACCAGGCGGTGCTGCAGTGCGAGCGGTTCACCGGCGTCACCCCGGGCCCGCTGGCCGCGATGCGGGCGGCGGGCGAGGCGGCGCTGGCGCAGACCCGGGCCTGACCGTCCCGGCCGGTCGACGGTCCGTCAGGACAGCGGGGTTGACGGACCGTCAGTGCGCCGAGCGCGGCGCGCGGCCGCGCAGTACGGCTATCAGCCCGGTCAGTGAGACCACCGCCCAGACGCCTTCGAGCAGCAGGAACCCCCACTGGGCGGTGAGCGCGGCCTGGGTGGCCAGGATCGCCGAGCCGCAGAGGTTGAGCAGCAGGTAGCTGCGGGCCCGGGCGTCCAGCCGGCCCCACTGGGCCAGCGCGAACGGGATCAGGATGAGAATCGAACCGAGGACCTGGACGAGCTGCTCCATGGCGGCACCCTCCTACCGGGTTGCGTCGTCTTGTCGGTCCGGGTACGGCGCGTCTCGTCCGGTGGCCGCGGTGCCGCGGTCGCCTTCCATTGTGCCCCAGCCGGTCAAGGGTTCGAAAGCCTGGGTGGAACAGGCCAGGTCAGCGATGGGACGCGACTGTCCGCTCCCCGGACCGCGGCCCGTTCGCGTTCGCGAACGTGAAAGGATCGGAGCAGGGCTCGACAGGTGCGGGCCCGCAGACCGAACCCTGGCCGGGAGCGCGGTGCGAGTGCCGCGACCGGACCGCTGACGAAGGAGCACCGTTGGGTACGTTGCGCTGGCTCACGGCGGGGGAGTCGCACGGCCCCGCCCTGGTCGCCACCCTGGAGGGCCTGCCCGCCGGCGTGCCCGTGACCACCGCCGCCGTCGCGCAGGCGCTGGCCCGCCGCCGGCTCGGCTACGGGCGCGGCGCCCGGATGAAGTTCGAGCAGGACGAGGTCACCTTCCTCGGCGGGGTGCGGCACGGCGAGACCATGGGCAGCCCGGTGGCGATCATGGTCGGCAACACCGAGTGGCCCAAGTGGGAGCAGGTGATGTCGGCCGACCCGGTCGACCCCGAGATCCTCGCCGGCCTGGCCCGCAACGAGGCGCTCACCCGCCCCCGGCCCGGCCACGCCGACCTGGCCGGCATGCAGAAGTACTCGATCGACGAGGCCCGCCCGATCCTGGAGCGCGCCAGCGCCCGGGAGACCGCCGCCCGGGTCGCGCTCGGCGTGGTGGCCCGCTCCTTCCTGAAGGAGACCTGCGGCATCGAGATCGTCTCGCACGTGGTGGAGCTGGGCGCCGCCAAGGCTCCGGGCGGCGTCCTGCCGCTGCCCGCCGACGAGGCCCGGCTCGACGAGGACCCGGTGCGCTGCCTGGACGCGGACGCCGCCAAGCGGATGGTCGCCGAGATCGACCAGGCCCACAAGGACGGCGACACGCTCGGCGGTGTGGTCGAGGTGCTCGCCTACGGCGTGCCGGTGGGCCTGGGCTCGCACGTGCACTGGGACCGTCGCCTCGACGCGCGACTGGCCGCCGCGCTGATGGGCATCCAGGCGATCAAGGGCGTCGAGGTCGGCGACGGCTTCGAGCTGGCCCGGATCCCCGGCTCGCAGGCGCACGACGAGATCGTGCCGACCCCGGACGGTGTCAGGCGCGCCTCGGGCCGCTCCGGCGGCACCGAGGGCGGGCTGTCCACCGGTGAACTGCTGCGGGTGCGGGCCGCGATGAAGCCGATCGCCACCGTGCCGCGCGCGCTGCGCACCATCGACGTGCGCACCGGCGAGGAGGCCAAGGCGCACCACCAGCGCTCCGACGTCTGCGCGGTGCCGGCCGCCGGCATCGTCGCCGAGGCGATGGTCGCGCTGGTGCTGGCCGACGCGGTGAGCGAGAAGTTCGGCGGCGACCACGTGAGCGAGACCCGGCGCAACGTCCAGGGCTACCTCGACCACCTGATCGTCCGATGAGCGGTCCCAAGGTCGTCCTGGTCGGCCCGCCCGGTGCGGGCAAGAGCACGGTGGGCCGGCTGCTCGCCGAGCGGCTCGGCTGCGCCTTCCGGGACACCGACGCCGACATCGAGCAGCGTGCGGGCAAGCCGATCCCGGAGATCTTCATCGAGGACGGCGAGCCGCACTTCCGCGCGCTGGAGGCCGCGGCGGTCGCCACCGCGCTGGCCGACCACGACGGCGTGCTCGCGCTCGGCGGCGGTGCGGTCATGGCCGACGCCACCCGGGCGCTGCTGGCCGGACGCCCGGTGGTCTACCTGGAGGTGGCGTTGCACGACGCCGTCAAGCGGGTCGGCCTGGACGCCCCGCGCCCGCTGCTCGCGGTCAACCCGCGCCAGCAGTGGCGCGAGCTGATGGAGCGTCGCCGCCCGCTCTACCTGGAGGTGGCCGCCGCCGCGGTCGCCACCGAGGGGCTCACCCCCGAGCAGGTCGCGGACGCGGTACTGACCTCCCTGAATCCGACATCCGGTCTGGAAACGAAGGACGCATGAGCACCGACACCGTCACCATCCACGTCGGCGGCGCGGCCGGCCACGCCCCGTACGACGTGCTGATCGGGCATCAACTGCTGGGCGAGCTCAGCGGGTTGATCGGCAATCAGGCCAAGCGGGTGGCGATCATCCACCCCGAGGCGCTGGAAGCCACCGGCGAGGCGATCCGCGAGGACCTGGCCGGCGAGGGCTACGAGGCGATCGCGCTCCAGGTGCCGAACGCCGAGGACGCCAAGAGCGCCGAGGTGGCCGCCTACTGCTGGTCGGTGCTCGGGCAGACCGGCTTCACCCGCTCCGATGTGATCATCGGTCTGGGCGGTGGCGCGACCACCGACCTGGCCGGTTTCGTCGCCGCGAGCTGGCTGCGCGGCGTGCGCTGGATCGCGATGCCCACCACGCTGCTCGGCATGGTCGACGCGGCGGTCGGCGGCAAGACCGGCATCAACATCGCCGAGGGCAAGAACCTGGTCGGCGCCTTCCACCCGCCGGCCGGCGTGCTGGCCGACCTGGCGACCCTGGAGACCGTGCCCAAGCACGACTACGTCTCCGGCCTGGCCGAGGTGATCAAGTGCGGTTTCATCGCCGATCCGGTCATCCTCGACCTGGTGGAGGCCGACCCGGAGGGTGCCAGGACCCCGGCGGGCCCGCACACCGTGGAGCTGATCCGGCGGGCCATCCAGGTCAAGGCCGACGTGGTCTCCGGCGACCTCAAGGAGTCGGGCCTGCGGGAGATCCTCAACTACGGCCACACCCTGGCCCACGCGATCGAGCGCAACGAGCGGTACAAGTGGCGGCACGGCGCGGCGGTCTCGGTCGGCATGGTCTTCGCCGCCGAACTCGGCCGGCTCGCGGGCCGGTTGGACGACGAGACGGCCGACCGGCACCGCGCCGTGCTGGCCTCGGTCGGCCTGCCGCTGAGCTACCGGGCGGACGCCTGGCCGAAGTTGCTCGACGCCATGAAGGTCGACAAGAAGTCGCGTGGTGACCTGCTGCGCTTCATCGTGCTCGACGGCCTGGCCAAGACCTCGGTGCTGGAGGGCCCGGACCCGTCGTTGCTGGTCGCGGCCTACGCGGAGGTCTCCTCGTGAGCCGCGTCCTGGTGCTGAACGGCCCCAACCTCGGCCGGCTCGGCAGCCGCGAGCCGGACGTCTACGGTGCCACCTCGTACGCGGGCCTGGTCGAGCGCTGCACCACGCTCGGCAAGGAGCTCGGCTTCGAGGTCGAGGTCAAGGAGACCAACTCCGAGCAGCAGATGATCGAGTGGCTGCACTGGGCGGCCGACGAGCAGACGCCCGTGGTGATCAACCCGGGCGCGTTCACCCACTACTCGTACGCGCTGCGCGACGCGGCGGCCCAGCGCACCGCGCCGCTGATCGAGGTGCACATCTCGAACCCGTACGCGCGCGAGGAGTTCCGGCACAACTCGGTGATCGCCGCGATCGCCTCCGGCACCATCGCGGGCTTCGGCCTGGGCTCCTACGAGCTGGCCCTGCGCGCCCTGGCCGAGCAGCTCACCACCCGCTGACCTGGCCGGTGAGAAGGCGCGCAGTAAAGCTGAGCTGGGCTCTCGGCCGGGCCGCCGTGTAATCTCCCCGGCGGGAGGTGTGTCGTGACGCAGCAGTACGCCGGGGGGATGCCCCCGCGCCCGGCAGTGCCGCCACCGGTGCCGGGCGCGGCGCCGGCTCCCGCCCACCCCCTGACGGCAAGTCAGCCACCGCCGCCCGGCACGGTCCCGCTCAGGGCGCCGGTCGGCGCCCCGAGCGCGGCGGTCCCGCCCAGCGCGACCGGGCACTTCGTGATGCCCACCGGCGCCCCGGTCCAGCGGCCGACCGTCGCCGCCCAGCAGCAGACCGGTCCGCTCGCGGTGCTGCTGATCGGACCGGCCGGAGCCGGGAAGACCACGGTCGCCCGGCACTGGGCCGAGCGCCGCCCCACCCCCACCGCGCACATCAGCCTGGACGACGTGCGCGAGTGGGTGCAGTCCGGCTTCGCCAGCCCGCAGTCCGGCTGGAACAACGACTCCGAGGCCCAGTACCGGCTGGCCCGCCGCACCTGCGGCTTCGCCTGCCGCAACTACCTGGCCAACGGGATCTCCTGCATCATCGACGACGCGGTCTTCCCCGACCGTCCGGCGATCGGCCTGGGCGGCTGGAAGCGGCACATCGGCCCCGGGATGATCCCCGTGGTGCTGCTGCCCGGCCTGGACACCGTGCTGGCCCGCAACGCCCGGCGCAGCGGCCGACGGCGGCTCAGCGACGAGGAGGTGGCACTGATCCACGGCCGGATGGCGGGCTGGTACAACTCCGGGCTGCCGATCATCGACAACTCCCAACTCGACGTCACCGCCACCGCCGAGACGCTGGACCGGGTGATCGCCGCCCGGCTGGCCGGCCAGCCCGTCCGCTGAGGCGTCCAGCCCCTGAGAACGCACAGCCCTTGAGAACTGAGAGCCCCCGCATGCCCGAAGGCCACATCCTGCACCGGCTCGCCGCCCAGCACCGGGCTGCCTTCGGCGGCCGCCCGGTCGCCGTCGCCAGCCCGCAGGGCCGGTTCGCCGACGGCGCCGGGCTGGTCGACGGGCAGTTGTTGCGCGGCGCCGAGGCCGACGGCAAGCACCTCTTCCTGGAGTTCGACGAGGCCTGGCTGCACATCCACCTCGGCCTCTACGGCGTGTTCACCTTCGGCCCGGCCCCGGCTCCCGCCCCGGTCGGCCTGATCCGGCTGCGGCTGGCGAACGAGGCGCACTACGCCGACCTGCGCGGCCCGACCACCTGCGAACTGCTCACGCCCGCCGAGAAGGACGCCGTGCACGCGCGGCTGGGCCCCGACCCGCTGCGCGCCGACGCCGACCCGGACCGGGCCTGGCAGCGGATCGCGCGCAGTCGCAGCACCATAGCCGCGCTGCTGATGGACCAGAAGGTGCTGGCCGGGGTGGGCAACGTCTACCGCGCGGAGGTGCTCTTCCGGCACGGCATCGATCCGCACCGGGCAGGGCGCGAGCTCACCTCGGCCCAGTGGCGGCTGATCTGGCACGACCTGGTGGAGCTGATGCGGGCCGGCGCCGAGATCGGCCGGATCGACACCGTCCGCCCCGAGCACACGCCCGAGGCGATGGGCCGCCCGCCCCGGGTGGACGACCACGGCGGCGAGGTCTACGTCTACCGCCGGGCCGGGCAGCCCTGCCTGGTCTGCGGCAGCGAGGTGCGCACCGAGGAGCACGCGGCCCGCAACCTCTTCTGGTGCCCGCGCTGCCAGCGTTCCTGACGGATCGTCAGGCAGGCGCCGTGACCGGCGCGGCCGCCGGCTTGCCGCCCAGCGCCGCCAACCGCCGCAGGCAGGCCCGCCGCTGCACCAGGGAGAGTCCGGCGACCGCCGTGCCGAGGGCCAGCCAGCCGACCGGTCCGGCCGCGAGCACCACGCCGGTCAGCAGCGGCGGCCCGACCGACTTCTGGATGGACTGCGCCATGCCCGCCACCCCCAGGTAGGAGGCCCGGGCCCGGGCGGGCGCCAGCGACACGGCCAGCTCCCAGGAGCTGACCGAGCGCATCAGCTCGGCCATGGTGACCAGCGTCGCCGCGGCCAGCAGCGCCACCGAACCGGTCCAGGCCCCGCTCCCGGTGCCGACCGCCAGGACCACGCAGCAGGTGAGCATCAGCAGACCCAGCAGCGTCACCGCCCGGGCCGCCCGCTGGGCGCCCTCGGCCCGGGCCGACACCCGCAGCTGCAGGACCACCACCAGGACGGTGTTGAGCACCAGGCAGAGCGGGACGAAGGCGTGCGGCGCCGAGGTGTGGTTCACCAGCCAGAGCGGCAGGCCCACGTTGAGCAGCGAGTCGTCCAGGCTCATCGGGATGTCGAGCAGCACGAAGAGCAGGTAGCCGCGGTCGCGCCAGGGGCTCGGCGCGGGCCCGGGCGGCTCCGCCGGCACCTCGGCACCGGGTGGGGCCACCGCGCGCTCGCCGGCGCTCGGCTCCCGGGTGAGCCGGACCAGTGCTGCGGCGACCGCGTACGACAGTGCGTCGGCCAGGATCAGCGCCCGATAGGCGTCCCGGCTGCCCACGGCCAGGCCGATCGCCGCGATCCCCGCACCCAGCGCGATGCCGGCGTTCCCCGCGCTGCGGGACAGCGCCTGGTAGGTGGCCCGCCGTTCGCCCCCCACCCGGGTGGCGAAGAGCATCTCCAGCGTCTTGGCCGCCCGCTCGCCCAGGCAGGTGACGGCGACCACGGGCAGCAGCGCGCCGAAGCCGGTGCACGCCAGCAGCAGGCCCATGGTCCCCAGCCGCACCAGGTGACAGGCGATCAGCAGGCCGCGCACCGGCAGCCGCTCGGCCAGCCGGCCCGCCAGTGGCGACCCGGCGATGCCCGCCACCGCGGCGGCGCCGAGCAGCACCCCCACCTGCTGGGCGGTCAGCCGGCAGACGAAGGTGAAGTACAGCACCGAGGCCGCGCCCCACACCCCGGTCCCGGTCCGGTCCAGGAACTGCGCGAGCAGCATGATCCGGGCGTCCCGCCCACCCGGCGGCCGGCGCAGCTGCGCCACCAGTCCGTTCTCACCCCGCCGCATGGCCAAGCCCCCGCTCCGATCCGCGCCCGGTCACCCCCGAGGCGAGCACGCAGCAGCTTGGCCGACACATATCTTGATGTCAAGATATTTAAGTTCGACAGACCGGTCAGGCGCGGCCCTCGATCGCCCCGGTCACAGCCGTTTCACCGGTGCCAGGTAGACCCGCAGCCGGGTGCGGTGCCACCAGGCCCCGGTGGCCCGCCGCTCCGGCCAGGTGGTGAACCGGTAGCGGTAGAGCACCGCCCGCACCTGGGCGGGCGGCGCGTGCGGGAACGGGTTGTGCCGCAGCAGCCGCAGCGTCGCCCGGTCACCCGCCAGCAGCCGCTCGGCGAACGGCCGCAGCCACGGGCGCGCGTACGCCGGGGAGATCCCGGCGAACCACATCAGCCAGTCCAGCCGCAGGTGGTAGGGCGCGAACTGGCGCGGCCGCCGCCGCACGTCCCCGGGCTTGCCGCGGAACTCGTACTCCCGCCACACCGTGGTCGGCGTCAGCCGCTCCTCGTCGGTGCCCTCGACGACCACCTCGAAGCGGATCCGGTTGATGCTGCCGAACGCGCCGTAGGTGTTCACCAGGTGCAGCTGGTTGAACGAGTAGTTCATCAGCTGACCGCGCGACAGCAGGTTGCGGGCCGGCCGGTAGCTCAGCCAGAGCACCAGCGCGGTCGCGCCCAGCACCAGCACCTCGTACCAGAGCGGTGCCCGCGCGGTGGCCAGGTGTCCGGCACCGGGCAGCCGCAGCGCGCCGAAGGCCAGCGTGATGGTCAGCCAGTTGAGCCAGGCGAAGTTGCCGGAGGCGACCAGCCAGAGCTGGGTGACCACCATCGCGCCCGCCGCCCAGGAGGCGATCGGCTGCGGGGTGAAGAGCAGCACCGGCAGGCCCAGCTGGGCGAGGTGGTTGGCAGCCGCCTCGACCCGGTGCAGCGGCATCGGCAGGTGGTGGAAGTACCAGCTCAGCGGCCCGGGCATGGGTTGGGTCTCGTGGTGGTACCGCAGGCAGGTCAGGTCCCGCCAGCAGCGGTCGCCGCGCAGCTTGATCAGCCCGGCCCCGAACTCGACCCGGAAGAGCAGCCAGCGGAACAGGAAGAGCACCAGGACCGGGGGAGCGACCTTCGCGTTGCCCAGGAACACGGCCAGGAACCCGGCCTCCAGCAGCAGCGACTCCCAGCCGAAGGAGTACCAGGTCTGCCCGACGTTGACGATCGACAGGTAGAGCAGCCAGAGCAGCGCCCAGAGCAGCATCGAGGCCCAGAGCGGCACCAGGTCCGCCAGCCCCGCCGCCACGGCGGCCGCGAGCGAAGCCCCGCCCCAGGCGACGACAGCGAAGCCGCGGTCCGAGTAGCCGAACTGGAAGAGGCTCGGCGCCTCCCAGAAGGTGCGGTGGCGCAGATGGCGCGGCACCGGCAGCATGCCCCGCGAGCCGATCAACGCCCGGAACTGCCGGGCCGCCGCCAGGAAGCCGACCAGGTAGACGACGGCCAGCAGCCGCAGCAGCACCAGCCGGCTGAGCGCGTACCCGGGCGCCGTGAACCACTCCACCCGCCCATCTGACCACCGCCGCGCCCGGCTCGCGGCCCACCGCGCCGCAGCGATGCGCCAAGCCACCGCCACGCCGCCCGGCCCAGCAGAACGGGCGCCCGGGGCCCCGGCTGCCTAGGCTTCCTGACATGTCTGATGCGCACGCGGCCCGCCGGGAACGGCTGAGCCAGTACTGCAGCGCGGGCGGCGCGGACGCGGCGCTGATCACCAAGGCCGCAAACGTCCGCTACCTCACCGGCTGTGCCCCGTGCGGCGCGACCCTGCTGCTCACCCGCGAGCGCGCACTGCTGGTGCTGCCCGCCGAGCTGCCGCCCGACGACACCGGCGAGCACCCCTACGCCGCCGAGCTGCCGCACCTGGTGGCCGGGCCGGACCAGGACACCGCAGAGGCCGCCGCCGAGGCCGCCGCCCGCCTCGGAGTGGCGGACCTCGCGGTGGAGGAGCACGACCTGACGGTCAGCCGGCACCGGGCGATCGCCGAGCGGGTCGGCGGCGCCCGGCTGGCCGACCTGCAGCGCGCGGTGGAGCGGCTGCGGGTGGTCAAGGACGAGCGGGAGATCGCCGAGCTGCGGATCGCCGCCGAGATCGGCGACCAGGCGCTCGGCGAGCTGCTGGAGTCGATCCTGGTCGGCCGCACCGAGCGGCACCTGGCAATGGAGCTGGAGCGCCGGATGATCGACCACGGTGCGGACCGGGCGGGCTACCCGGTCTCGGTCGGCACCGGCAGCCACTCGGGCCGCGGCGCCCACCAGCCGACCGACCGCCGGGTCGAGGAGGGCGACTTCCTGACCGTCTCGCTCGGCGCCCAGTACCGCGGCTACTCGGTCTGCACCACCCGCACCTTCGTGATCGGCGCCGCTCCGGCGGCCTGGCAGGTCGAGCTGCACCGGTTGGTCTTCGAGGCCCAGCGGGCCGGCCGCGAGGCGCTGCTCCCGGGCGTGCCGGGCAGCGCGCCGGACCGGGCGGCCCGCGAGGTGCTACTGGCCGGTGGCCATCAGGAGGACCTGCCCAGACCGTTCGGGCACGGTGTGGGCCTGGAGGTGCGGGAGGCGCCGCAGCTGGGACCCGCCGAGATGGGTAAACTGGACAATCGCGTGCCGGTCACCGTCGGCCCAGGGGTACACCTCCCGGGCCGTGGCGGGGTCCGGATCGAGGACACGCTCGTGGTGCGCCCCCTCGAAGAGGGCGGTCCCGAGCTGCTCACCATCACCACCAAGGAGCTCCTCGCCCTGTGACCACCGGTCCCGGTGGGGGCAGGCGCGCACCCTTGGTTCCTTGACAGCTATATCCAGGAGTAAGTGCGCCCGTGGCTTCCACGAACGATCTCAAGAACGGCATGGTCCTCAAGCTCGACAACGACCAGCTCTGGTCCGTCGTCGAGTTCCAGCACGTCAAGCCGGGCAAGGGCCCCGCCTTCGTGCGCACCAAGCTCAAGCACGTGCTGAGCGGCAAGGTTGTCGACAAGACGTTCAACGCGGGCACCAAGGTCGAGACCGCCAATGTCGACAAGCGCGGCATGCAGTTCTCGTACAAGGACGGCGAGCAGTTCGTGTTCATGGACATGGACACCTACGACCAGCTGATGATCGGCCCCGAGGTCGTCGGCGACGCCGCCAAGTACCTGCTGGAGGGCTTCGAGGCCCTGGTCGCCGTGCACGAGGGCGCTCCGCTCTACATCGAGCTGCCGGCCGCCGTCGAGCTGGTCATCGAGTTCACCGAGCCCGGCCTGCAGGGCGACCGCTCCACCGGCGGCAGCAAGCCCGCCCGCCTGGAGACCGGTGCCGAGATCCAGGTCCCGCTCTTCATCAACCAGGGCGAGAAGATCAAGGTCGACACCCGTGATGGCAGCTACCTCGGCCGGGTGAACAAGTAACCGTGGCGTCCGCACGCACCAAGGCGCGCACGCACGCCTTCCAGATCCTCTTCGAGGCCGACGGCCGGGGCGTCGACCCGCTGTCGGTACTCGCCGGCTGGGTCGCCCGGGCCCGGGAGCCCAAGCCGGACGAGGGTGTGCCGCAGGTCGGCGAGTACACCATGCAGCTGGTCGAGGGCTACGTGAAGCACGCCCGCCGGATCGACGAGCTGATCTCGACCTACGCGGTCGGCTGGACGCTCGACCGGATGCCGGCCGCGGACCGCAACGTCCTGCGGCTCGGCGCCTACGAGCTGATCTGGGAGGACGGCGTCCCGGACGCGGTCGTCCTGGACGAGGCGGTGGAGATCGCCAAGGAGTTCTCCACGGACGACTCGCCGGCCTTCGTGAACGGGCTGCTGGCCCGCTTCATGGAGCTCAAGCCGTCGATCCGCCGGGATCTCTGAACAGCGCGCTCATGCCCTTCGATGGCCGTCGGACCTTCCGGTCCGGCGGCCATTACGCATATCTTGTTACTGATCAGTAGCTAACCCGAAGGGCGCCGCTCCCATGACCAGAGTGACCACTGCGACCACCGCGACCGTGCTCGACAGCGAGTTCGACCGGGCCATCGCCCTCGAACCGGACCCCGACCGCGCCGGGCACCACCTCGGTGAGCTGGGCGCCGGCTGGCAGATCGGCGGCGGGATCAACGGCGGACTACTGCTGGCCGTGGCCGCCAACGCGCTGCGCCGGGAACTGCCCGGGCACCCCGATCCGCTCTCGATCAGCTGCTACTACCTCTCCGCCTCGGTCCCCGGCCCGCTCTCGGTGCGCACCGAGACCGTCCGGCGGGGCCGCACGCTCTCCAACGCGACCGCCTCGCTCCACCAGCGGGACGCGGACGGCACCGAGGTCGAGCGGCTGAGAGTGCTGGCCGCTTACGGCGATCTGGCCGCGCTGGACGGCGAGGTGCGCACCTCGGCCGTCGCGCCCGAGCTGCCGCCGGTCGAGCGGTGCATCGGCATCGAGCACGCCCCGCCCGGGCTGCTCGACCAGGCCGCCCTGCTGGAGCGCTTCGACCTGCGGCTGGACCCCGGCACGGTCGGCTGGGCGGTCGGGCAGCCGGCTCAGCTGGGCCGGATCCAGGGCTGGTTCAAGCTGGCCGACGGGCGCGAGCCGGACCCGCTCTCGCTGCTGCTGGTCGCCGACGCGCTGCCGCCGGTCACCTTCGACCTCGGGATGCCCGGCTGGGCCCCGACCATCGAGCTGACCGTGCACCTGCGCGCCCGGCCGGCCCCGGGCTGGCTGCGGGTCAGCCACGCCACCCGGAACCTGGCCGGCGGCCACTTCGAGGAGGACTGCGAGATCTGGGACTCGACCGGCCGCCTGGTTGCCCAGTCGCGCCAGCTGGCCCGCGCGCCCCGCGCACAGGCCTGACGCCGCGCACGCCCGGGCGCACGCCGGGAGTGCGCAGACGCCGACGGCGCGGTCCCCCGGGACCGCGCCGTGACGTTTCTTCAGTTGCCGAAGGGGCGAGCGGGTCAGCTCGCGTCCTCCTCGCGCACCGCGCGGCGGGCGTCAGAGTTCAGCACGCCCCAGCTGATCAGCTGCTCGGTGAGGATGGACGGCGACTGGTCGTAGATCACGGCCAGCGTGCGCAGGTCGTCCTGGCGGATCGAGAGCACCTTGCCGTTGTAGTCACCGCGCTGCGACTGGATGGTCGCGGCGTAGCGCTGCAGCGGGCCGGCCTTCTCGGAGGGGACCTGGGTCAGTCTCTCCAGGTCCAGCACCAGGCGCGGCGGCGGCTCGGCCGCGCCGCCAGGGGTGCCGCCGGGCAGCAGCTCCTGAACCGGGACGCCGTAGAACTCGGCCAGTTCGGCCAGCCGCTGCACCGTCACAGCACGGTCGCCACGCTCGTAGGAGCCGACGACGACCGCCTTCCAGCGCCCCTGGGACTTCTCCTCGACGCCGTGCAGGGAGAGACCCTGCTGAGTGCGGATAGCTCGGAGTTTGCCTCCGAGCTGCTTCGCGTAGTCGCTGGACATTGTTCTCCCCGGACGAGAAATTCTTGATCATGTCGGTCACGGGGGGAGCGAGGGATGGCCCGGCTTCCCAAGGCGTCCTACCGGTGGGTTCGACGTCTATTCCGTAACTCACTGTGAGGTTACGTAGAGTAAGGTAGCTCCGTCAAGCCGAATGGGGCAGCCGTGCGAATGGTCTGCTACCTGTACGTGAACACGACACAAAGGGTGTCGGGCGGCCCATGATCGCCCTGGTAGCATGGACGCGGCTCGCGCCACGTTCGGGCGGCCAACACTTTCAGACATCCTTTAAGGCCCGTCCAGTGAGGCGGGGAAGGAGGTCCGCTTCGGCATGACCACACAGACTGACGCTCCCCGTCCGCCCCACCAGGTGCTGGACGGCGCGGACATCGCCCGGGTGATCACCCGGATCGCGCACGAGATCGTCGAACGCGCCAAGGGCGCCGACGATGTGGTGCTGCTCGGCATCCACACCCGCGGTGTCCACCTCGCCCGCCGGCTGCACGCCAGGCTGACGCAGATCACCGGCCGCGAGATCCCGCTCGGCACGCTCGACATCACCATGTACCGGGACGACCTGCGGCTCAAGCCCGCCCGCGCCCTGGAGCACACCGAGATCCCGGCCGGCGGGATCGACGGCAAGCTGGTGATCCTGATCGACGACGTGCTCTTCTCCGGCCGCACCATCCGCGCCGCACTCGACGCGCTCGGCGACATCGGCCGGCCCCGCGCGGTGCAACTCGCCGTCCTGGTCGACCGCGGCCACCGCGAGCTGCCGATCCGCGCCGACTACGTGGGCAAGAACCTGCCCACCTCGCTGCGCGAGGCCGTGCAGGTCCGGCTCTCCGACGCCGACGGCATGGACGCCGTGCTGGTCGGCGACCGCGACTACGCCGCCCGCAGCTCGCAGGCTCTGGCCGCCCCCACCCTCCCGGAGTAGAAGCACCGTGATGCGCCACCTCGTCTCCGCCGCCGACCTCAGCCGCGACGACGCGCTGCTGATCCTGGACACCGCCGAGGAGCTGGCCCAGCTCTCCGGACGGGCCGTCAAGAAGCTCCCCACGCTGCGCGGCCGCACCGTCGTGAACCTCTTCTTCGAGGACTCCACCCGCACCAAGACCTCCTTCGAGGTCGCCGAGAAGCGCCTGAGCGCCGACGTGATCAACTTCGCCGCCAAGGGCTCCTCGGTGGCCAAGGGCGAGAGCCTCAAGGACACCGCGCTGACCCTGCAGGCGATGGGCGCCGACGCGGTCGTGATCCGGCACCACGCCTCCGGCGCCCCGGCCCGGCTGGCCCAGTCCGACTGGCTGCACGGCAGCGTGATCAACGCCGGCGACGGCACCCACGAGCACCCGACCCAGGCCCTGCTGGACGCCTTCACCATGCGTCGGCACCTCAACCCGGGGCTGGGCAACGATCTCGCCGGGCGCCGGATCACCATCGTCGGCGACGTGCTGCACAGCCGGGTGGCCCGCTCCAACGTGCTGCTGCTGCAGACCCTGGGCGCCCACGTGACCTTCGTGGCCCCGCCCACGCTGCTGCCGATCGGCATCAAGAACTGGCCCTGCGAGGTCTCCTACGACCTGGACGCCGCGCTCGCCAAGACCGACGCGCTGATGATGCTGCGGGTCCAGCGCGAGCGGATGAACGCCGCGTTCTTCCCCACCGAGCGCGAGTACTCGCGCCGCTACGGCCTGCACGCGGGCCGCCTGGCCAAACTGCCCGAGCACGCCATCGTGATGCACCCGGGTCCGATGGTGCGCGGCATGGAGATCACCGCCGAGGTGGCCGACTCGCCGCGCTGCACCGTGGTCGAGCAGGTCGCCAACGGCGTGTCGATCCGGATGGCCGTGCTGTACCTCCTGCTCGGCGGCGCCGTCTTCACCGACAGCCCCGCCGAGGCAGCCCGCACCGAAACACGTACCGAGACGAACGAGGCCGCCCAGTGACCAGCTACCTGATCCGCAACGCCCAGCTCCTCGGCGGCCCCGCGCAGGACATCCACATCGCCGACGGCGTGATCCGCGAGATCGGCACCGGCCTGGCGATCGAGGCCGACGTCGACATCGACGCGCACGGCCTGATCGCGCTGCCCGGCCTGGTCGACCTGCACACCCACCTGCGCGAGCCGGGCCGGGAGGACGCCGAGACGGTGCTGACCGGCACCCAGGCCGCCGCCAAGGGCGGCTACACCGCCGTGCACGCGATGGCCAACACCTTCCCGGTCGCCGACACCGCGGGCGTGGTCGAGCAGGTCTGGCGGCTCGGCCAGGCCTCCGGCTACTGCGACGTGCAGCCGGTCGGCGCCGTCACGGTGGGCCTGGAGGGCAAGAAGCTCGCCGAGCTGGGCGCCATGCACGACTCCGCCGCCGGAGTGCGGGTCTTCTCCGACGACGGCAAGTGCGTGGACGACGCGGTGATCATGCGCCGCGCGCTGGAGTACGTGAAGGCCTTCGACGGCGTCGTCGCCCAGCACGCGCAGGAGCCCCGGCTCACCGAGGGCGCCCAGATGAACGAGGGCCAGGTCTCCGGCGAGCTCGGTCTCGGCGGCTGGCCGGCCGTCGCCGAGGAGGCGATCATCGCCCGTGACGTGCTGCTCGCCGCGCACGTCGGCTCCCGGCTGCACGTCTGCCACGTCTCCACGGCCGGCTCGGTGGAGCTGATCCGCTGGGCCAAGGCCAAGGGCTGGGACGTCACCGCCGAGGTGACCCCGCACCACCTGCTGCTCACCGACGAGCTGGTCCGCAGCTACGACCCGGTCTACAAGGTGAACCCGCCGCTGCGCACCGCCGAGGACGTGCACGCGCTGCGCGAGGCGCTGGCCGACGGCACCATCGACGCGGTGGCCACCGACCACGCCCCGCACCCGGCGGAGGACAAGGACTGCGAGTGGGCGGCCGCCGCGATGGGCATGGTCGGCCTGGAGACCGCGCTCTCGGTGGTCCAGCAGGCGATGGTCGAGACCGGCCTGCTGAACTGGGAGGGCGTGGCGGACCGGATGTCGCACCGCCCCGCGCGGATCGGCCGGCTCAGCGGGCACGGACGCCCCGTCTCGGTCGGTGAGCCGGCCAACCTGGTGCTCTTCGATCCCGCGTACCGTGGCACCGTGAATCCGGACAGCTTCGCCACCCGCAGTCGCAACACTCCCTACCGCGGGCTGGACCTGCCCGGTCGGGTGCACGCCACGTTCCTGCGCGGGGCGGCCACCGTGCTGGCCGGCGAGCTGGTCGAGCCGGGCGAGCTGGCGTGAACGGCACCGAGCTGGCCGTCATGCACAAGGCGCAGGTGCACAACTGGCCCGACTACATCGGCTGGTCGGTCGGCCTGCTGATCGTGGTCGCGGTCGTCTACTGGCTGATGCGCCAGGGCTGGAACTGGCGCCGCACCCTGCAGTCCGATCTTCCGGAGCTGCCCGCCGTGCCGAGCGAGATCGGCACACCCATCCTGGAGAGCAGCGGCCGCTACCACGGCAGCACGACCGCCGGGAACTGGCTCGACCGGGTGGTGGCCCACGGCCTGGGCAGCCGGAGCCTGGCGGAGCTGACGCTGACCGAGCGCGGGCTGCTGGCCCGCCGCCCGGGGGCCGAGGACCTCTGGCTGCCCGTCGAGGACCTGACGGGTGCTCGGACCGACTCCGGCATCGCCGGCAAGGTCGTGCCGTCCGGGCTGCTGGTGGTCGGCTGGCAGCTCGCCGGCACCGCGCTGGACTCCGGATTCCGGCTGGACCGCCCGGACGAGCACGCGGCCTGGGTCACGGCCGTGGCTCAACTCGCAACACGTACGACGAAGACGGAAGGCGTAACACCATGACCGCACCTGCCCCCACCACGCCGCGCCCCTGGCGGGAGCGTGTGCCTGCCGTGCTGGTCCTGGAGGACGGTCGAACCTTCCGCGGCCAGGCCTACGGCGCGACCGGCGAGACCTTCGGCGAGGCGGTCTTCAACACCGGCATGTCCGGCTACCAGGAGACCCTGACCGACCCGTCCTACCACCGCCAGGTGGTGGTCATGACGGCTCCGCAGATCGGCAACACCGGCTGGAACGACGAGGACGACGAGTCCAAGCAGATCTGGGTGGCCGGCTACGTGGTCCGCGACCCCGCCCGGGTGCCCTCCAACTGGCGTTCGCGCCGCTCGCTGGACGCCGAGCTGGCGACCCAGGGCGTGGTCGGGATCAGCGGCATCGACACCCGCGCGCTCACCCGCCACCTGCGCGAGCGCGGGGCGATGCGGGTCGGCATCTTCTCCGGCGAGCGGTTGGCCGAGCCGGCCGAGCTGCTGGCCCGGGTGCTTCAGGCCCCGGAGATGAAGGGCGCCGACCTGTGCGCCGAGGTCGCCACCACCGAGCCCTACGTGGTGCCGGCGATCGGTGCGAAGCGTTTCACCGTCGCGGCCCTGGACCTCGGGATCAAGGCGATGACCCCGCAGCGGATGGCCGAGCGCGGCATCGAGGTGCACGTGCTGCCGGCCAACTCGACCGTCGAGGACCTCTACGCGGTCGACCCGGACGGCGTCTTCTTCTCCAACGGCCCGGGCGACCCGGCCACCGCCGACCACCAGGTGGCGGTGCTGCGCGAGGTGCTGAGCCGCAAGACCCCGTTCTTCGGGATCTGCTTCGGCAACCAGATCCTCGGCCGGGCGCTGGGCTTCGGCACCTACAAGCTCAAGTACGGCCACCGCGGCATCAACCAGCCGGTGCAGGACCGCACCACCGGCAAGGTCGAGGTCACCGCGCACAACCACGGCTTCGCCGTGGAGGCACCGCTGGACCAGGTGAGCCAGACCCCGTTCGGGCGCGCCGAGGTCTCCCACGTCTGCCTGAACGACGACGTGGTCGAGGGCCTGCAGTGCCTGGACACGCCCGCCTTCAGCGTGCAGTACCACCCCGAGGCGGCGGCCGGTCCGCACGACGCCGCCTACCTGTTCGATCGGTTCGTAGAGCTGATGACCCGCACCACCGCAGGGAGCTGACCCGTGCCCAAGCGCACTGACATCAAGTCCGTTCTGGTCATCGGTTCCGGCCCGATCGTGATCGGCCAGGCGGCCGAGTTCGACTACTCCGGCACCCAGGCCTGCCGCGTGCTGCGGGCCGAGGGCCTGCGGGTCGTGCTGGTGAACTCCAACCCGGCGACGATCATGACCGACCCGGAGATCGCCGACGCCACCTACGTCGAGCCGATCACCCCCGAGTTCGTCGAGAAGATCATCGCCAAGGAGCGCCCCGACGTGCTCCTGCCCACCCTGGGCGGCCAGACCGCGCTGAACACCGCGATCTCGCTGCACCAGGCGGGCACCCTGGAGAAGTACGGCGTGGAGCTGATCGGCGCCAACGTCGAGGCGATCAACAAGGGCGAGGACCGCCAGCTGTTCAAGGAGGTCGTCGAGGCCGTCAACGCCAAGATCGGCCACGGCGAGTCGGCCCGCTCGGTGATCTGCCACTCGATGGACGACGTGATCGCGGGCGTCGAGACGCTCGGCGGCTACCCGGTCGTGGTCCGCCCCTCCTTCACCATGGGCGGCGCCGGCTCCGGCTTCGCGCACGACGAGGAGGACCTGCGCCGGATCGCCGGCCAGGGCCTGACCCTGTCGCCGACCACCGAGGTGCTCCTGGAGGAGTCCATCCTCGGCTGGAAGGAGTACGAGCTCGAGCTGATGCGCGACAAGAACGACAACGTCGTGGTCGTCTGCTCGATCGAGAACTTCGACCCGATGGGCGTGCACACCGGCGACTCGATCACCGTCGCGCCGGCCATGACGCTGACCGACCGCGAGTACCAGATCCTGCGCGACATCGGCATCGCGGTGATCCGCGAGGTCGGCGTCGACACCGGTGGCTGCAACATCCAGTTCGCGGTCAACCCGGAGGACGGCCGGGTCATCGTGATCGAGATGAACCCCCGGGTCTCCCGCTCCTCGGCGCTCGCCTCCAAGGCCACCGGCTTCCCGATCGCCAAGATCGCCGCCAAGCTGGCCGTCGGCTACACCCTGGACGAGATCCCCAACGACATCACCGAGCAGACGCCGGCCTCCTTCGAGCCGACCCTGGACTACGTGGTGGTCAAGGTCCCGCGGTTCGCCTTCGAGAAGTTCCCGTCGGCCGACGCCACGCTGACCACCACCATGAAGTCGGTCGGCGAGGCCATGGCGATGGGCCGCAACTTCCCCGAGGCGCTGAACAAGGCGCTGCGCTCGCTGGAGAAGAAGGGCTCCCAGTTCAGCTGGATCGGCGAACCGGGCGAGAAGGACGAGCTGCTGACGAAGGCTCAGGTCCCGACCGACGGTCGGATCAACACCGTGATGCAGGCGATCCGGGCCGGCGCCACCCAGGAGGAGGTGTTCGAGGCCACCAAGATCGACCCGTGGTTCGTCGACCAGCTCTTCCTGCTGAACGAGATCGCCGCGGAGCTGGCCCAGACCGCCGAGCTCGACCCCGAGCTGCTGCGCCACGCCAAGCGGCACGGCTTCTCCGACCAGCAGATCGGCGAGATCCGCGGCCTCAAGCCGGACGTGGTCCGCGAGGTGCGGCACGCGCTCGGCATCCGCCCGGTCTTCAAGACGGTCGACACCTGCGCCGCCGAATTCGCCGCCAGGACCCCGTACTTCTACTCCTCCTACGACGAGGAGAACGAGGTCGCCCCGCGCACCAAGCCCGCGGTGATCATCCTCGGCTCGGGTCCGAACCGGATCGGCCAGGGCATCGAGTTCGACTACTCCTGCGTGCACGCCTCCTTCGCGCTCGCCGAGGCCGGCTACGAGACCGTCATGGTCAACTGCAACCCGGAGACCGTCTCCACCGACTACGACACCTCCGACCGGCTCTACTTCGAGCCGCTCACCCTGGAGGACGTGCTGGAGATCGTGCACGCCGAGTCGCAGGCGGGGCCGCTGGCCGGCGTCATCGTGCAGCTCGGCGGCCAGACCCCGCTCGGCCTGGCGCAGGCGCTCAAGGACAACGGCGTGCCGATCGTCGGCACCCAGCCCGAGGCGATCGACCTCGCCGAGGAGCGCGGCGCGTTCGGCCGGGTGCTGCGGGACGCCGGCCTGCCGGCCCCCAAGCACGGCACCGCCTTCTCCTTCGAGGAGGCCAAGGCGATCGCCGACGAGATCGGCTACCCGGTGCTGGCCCGCCCGTCCTACGTGCTCGGCGGGCGCGGCATGGAGATCGTCTACGACGAGCCCAGCCTCGCCTCCTACCTGGAGCGGCACGCCGGGCTGATCTCCGAGCACCCGGTGCTGATCGACCGCTTCCTGGACGACGCGGTGGAGATCGACGTCGACGCGCTCTACGACGGCACCGAGCTCTACCTCGGCGGCGTGATGGAGCACATCGAGGAGGCCGGCATCCACTCGGGCGACTCGGCCTGCGCGCTGCCGCCGATCACCCTGGGCGGCTACGACATCAAGCGGCTGCGGACCTCCACCGAGGCGATCGCCCGCGGCGTCGGGGTGCGCGGTCTGATCAACATCCAGTTCGCGCTGGCCGGGGACATCCTCTACGTCCTGGAGGCCAACCCGCGCGCCTCCCGGACCGTCCCGTTCACCTCCAAGGCGACCGCCGTGCCGCTGGCCAAGGCGGCGGCCCGGATCTCGCTCGGCGCCACCATCGCCGAGCTGCGCGCCGAGGGCATGCTGCCGGCCGAGGGCGACGGCGGCACGCTGCCGGCCGACTGCCCGATCTCGGTCAAGGAGGCCGTGATGCCGTGGAGCCGCTTCCGCGACATCCACGGGCGCGGCGTGGACACCGTGCTCGGCCCGGAGATGCGCTCGACCGGTGAGGTCATGGGCATCGACACGGTCTTCGGCACCTCCTACGCCAAGGCCCAGGCCGGCGCCTACGGCGCGCTGCCGACCAAGGGCAAGGTCTTCGTCTCGGTGGCCAACCGGGACAAGCGCAACCTGGTCTTCCCGGCCCGGGCGCTGGTCGAGCTGGGCTTCGAGGTGCTCGCCACGGCCGGCACCGCCGAGGTGCTGCAGCGCGGCGGCATCCCGTCCACGCTGGTGCGCAAGCACAGCGAGGGCCAGGGCCCGAACGGCGAGCGGACCATCGTGCAGCTGATCCACGACGGCGAGGTCGACCTGATCATCAACACGCCGTACGGCACCGGCGGCCGCCTGGACGGCTACGAGATCCGCACCGCCGCGGTCTCCCGGGGCGTGCCCTGCCTGACCACTGTGCAGGCGATGGGCGCGGCCGTGCAGGGCATCGACGCGATGACCCGGGGCGACGTCGGGGTGATGTCGCTGCAGGAGCACGCGGCGCTGATCAACTCCAGCCGCAAGTAGCAGGATCCTGTGTGGGAGGCACCCAGTCTGGGTGCCTCCCACACCCATGTGAGGAAGGCGCCGCGCGCGTGTACAAGCAGCTTTTCAACCTGGTCTTCCGCAAGATGGACCCCGAGAAGGCCCACCACCTGGCCTTCTTCTGGATCCGGCTGGCCGCCTCGGTGCCGGGCCTGCGCCAGCTGGTCGCCCTGGTGCTCGCGCCGCGCGACGCGGCGCTGCGCACCACCGCGCTCGGCCTGGACCTGCCGGGTCCGTTCGGGCTCGGCGCCGGCTTCGACAAGAACGCGATCGGGATCGACGGCCTGGCGATGCTCGGCTTCGACTACGTGGAGATCGGCACGGTCACCGGTGAGCCGCAGCCCGGCAACCCGGCGCCGCGGCTCTTCCGGCTGGTCGAGGACCGCGCGCTGATCAACCGGATGGGCTTCAACAACCAGGGCTCGGCCCGGATCGCGGCCCGCCTCGCGCAGCGCCAGCGCGGCTCGATGTCGCCGGTGGTCGGGGTGAACATCGGCAAGACCAAGGTGGTGGAGGAGGCCGACGCGGTCGCCGACTACGTCAAGAGCACCGAGCGGCTGGCCAAGCACGCGGACTACCTGGTGGTCAACGTCTCCTCGCCGAACACCCCGGGGCTGCGCAACCTCCAGGCCGTCTCGCACCTGGGCCCGCTGCTGAGCGCCGTGCGCGCGGCCGCCGACCAGGCCACCGCGCACCACGTGCCGCTGCTGGTGAAGATCGCGCCCGACCTGGCCGACGAGGACGTGGACGCGGTCGCCGATCTGGCGCTGGAGCTCGGCCTGGACGGCATCATCGCCACCAACACCACGATCGGCCGCGAGGGCCTGCTGGCGCCGGCCGCCCGGATCGAGCAGATCGGCATGGGCGGGCTCTCCGGGGCGCCGCTGAAGGACCGCTCGCTGGAGGTGCTCAAGCGGCTGCGCAAGCGGACCGAGGGGCGCCTGGTGCTGGTCTCGGTCGGCGGGATCGAGACCGCCGAGGACGCCTGGCAGCGGATCGTGGCCGGCGCCGACCTGGTCCAGGGGTACACCGGGTTCATCTACGAGGGCCCGTTCTGGATGCGCCGGGTGCACCAGGGGCTGGGCCGGCGGCTGCGGCAGGCGGGCTTCAAGAGCATTGCCGAGGCGGTGGGTTCGGGCGCCTGAGGGCCGTACCCGAATTGACATGATCATCTGATGATCTGTCATAAATCGGGGCAATGTGACATTCGCCGGACGGGTTTGGGAGAGTTCCGGGAGCCAGCGAACCGACAGGACCGGTCGAAAGGGGCCCAAGGATGGCCAACCCCCTGCAGCTGCGGGCCGAGGTGCTCGCCAACCACCCCGAAGGGGCCTGCCACCGCTTGGTGCTGCACGCCCCCGGTGTGCCGCAGCGGGTGCGGCCCGGGCACTTCGCCACCCTGGCGGTGGGCGACGAGAGCTCGGCGCTGCCACTGCGCCGGGCCTTCTCGATCCACCGGGCCGACCCGGCGGCCGGCACCGTCGAGCTGGTGATCGCCGCTCGCGGGGCCGGCAGCCGGCAGCTGGCCGCTGCCCGGGTGGGCGAGCGGCTCGACCTGATCGCCCCGCTCGGCACCCCCTTCCCGCTGCCGGACGGCCCGGTCAGCGCGCTGCTGGTGGCCGGTGGCCACCGCGGCGCGCCGCTCTTCGCGCTCGGCGCCGAGATCCAGCGGCGCGGCGGGCAGGTCGGCTTCCTGCTGGCCGCTGCCACCGCCGAGCGGCTGTACGGGGTCGAGCAGGCCCGGGCGCTCACCCAGGACGTGCTGGTGCTCACCGAGGACGGCTCGCTCGGCCTGACCGGCCGGGCGACCGACCCGCTGGCCGAGGCGATCCGGGCGATCGGGGCCGGCGTGGTCTACGCCTGCGGGCCGATGGGGATGCTGCGGCAGGTCACCGAGATCGCCGCCGAGCAAGGGGTGCGCACCCACGTCGCGGTCGAGGCGGCGATGGCCTGCGGCACCGGGATCTGCATGACCTGCGTGCTGCCGGTGGTCGGCGAGGACGGCCGCAGCCGTTTCGTGCGGGCCTGCACCGACGGGCCGGTGTTCGAGGGCGCCAGGGTGCGCTGGGCGGACATCGGGACGGTGCCCGCCGACCTGGAAGGCGCCGCGGCGATGCGCGGTGCGACGGGGGGAGAGGCCTGATGGACCCGCAGGACGTCGACCTCAGCGCCCCGCTCGGCGCGCTCACCCTGCCCAACCCGCTCAGCACCGCCTCCGGCTGCGCGGGCTACGGGCGCGAGCTGGCCAGATTCGTCCCGCTGGACGAGTTGGGCACCGTCACGACCAAGACGATCATGCCCTACCCCCGGTCCGGCGAGGCCACCCCGCGGATGGCCGAGACGCCCGCCGGGATGCTCAACTCGATCGGGCTGCAGGGCTCGGGCATCGAGCACTTCGTCCGGCACGAGCTGCCCTGGCTGGCCGAGCGCGGCGCCCGGGTGCTGGTCTCGATCGCCGGTCAGCGCCTGGAGGAGTTCACCGAGACGGCCGAGCGGCTGAACGGACAGCCGGGCCTGGTCGGCCTGGAACTCAACATCTCCTGCCCCAACCTGGCCGACCGCGGCCTGGTCTTCGGCCGCAATCCCGCCACCTCGTACGACGTGGTGCGCGCCGTGCGCAAGGTCGCCGACCCCGAACTGCCCATCTACGCCAAGCTCTCGCCCGACGTCACCTCGATCACCGAGATCGCCGCCGCCTGCGGGCACGCCGGGGCCGACGGCCTGTCGATGATCAACACCGCCCTGGGCCTGGCCGTCGACCTGGACACCATGCGCCCCGCGCTGGCGGCCGGCGCCGGCGGGCTCTCCGGGCCCGCGCTGCGCCCGATCGCGGTGCGCTGCGTCTACGAGGTGCACGCCGCGATGCTCGCCGGGCGGATCCCGCAGGTGCCGATCCTCGGCATGGGCGGCATCCGCAGCGGCCGGGACGCGCTGGAGTTCACCCTGGCCGGGGCCAGCGGGGTGGCGGTGGGGACCGCCCTCTTCCAGGACCCGGCCGCGCCGCGGCGGATCCTCGCCGAGCTGCGCACCGAGCTGGCCGCCCGCGGCTTCGCCAAGTACACCGACGCGGTGGGGTTCGCCCACCGCCCCGACCCGTCCTGAAAGGACGTCATGACTCTCGCCCCCTTCGGCGCCCGGCTGCGCCAGGCCATGGACGACCGCGGCCAGCTCTGCGTCGGCATCGACCCGCACGCCGCCCTGCTCTCCGCCTGGGGTCTGGGCGACGACCTGGCCGGCCTGGAGGCCTTCAGCCGCACCGTGGTCGAGGCGCTCGCCGACCGGGTCGCCGTGCTCAAGCCGCAGGCCGCCTTCTTCGAGCGGTTCGGCAGCAAGGGCGTCGCCGTGCTGGAGCGCACCGTCGCCGAGGCCCGGGCGGCCGGCGCGCTGGTGCTGATGGACGCCAAGCGCGGCGACATCGGCTCGACCATGGCCGCCTACGCCGAGGCCTTCCTGCGGCCCGACAGCCCGCTCTTCTCCGACGCCCTCACGGTCAGCCCCTACCTCGGCTTCGGTTCGCTGCGCCCGGCGCTCGACCTGGCCCGCGAGCAGGGCTGCGGCATCTTCGCACTCGCCCTCACCTCCAACCCGGAGGGCTTCGAGGTGCAGCGCGCCGTGGCCGCGGACGGGGTGAGCGTGGCGCAGCGGGTGCTGCGCCACCTGGCGGCCGAGAACGCCGACGCCCGGCCGCTCGGCTCGTTCGGCGCGGTGGTCGGCGCGACGCTGGCCGACGCGGGCGTGGACCTGGCGATCAACGGCCCGCTGCTGGCCCCCGGAATCGGCGCCCAGGGCGCGACCATGGCCGACCTGCCGCGGGTCTTCGGGGCGGCCGTACCCGACGTGGTACCGAGCGTCAGCCGCGATGTGCTCAAGCACGGACCCTCGGTCACGGCGCTGCGGGAGGCCGCACAGCGCTTCGTCGACGATGTGAGGGCTGTCACACTCGCTTGACGAACAGGGCCCAAACCGGGCCGATTTCTCCCGAAAAGTCCTGGCCTACCTGTGCTGACCAGGACTTTTCGGCTTCTTTTCCTGACGTGGGCGCGCAATCCGGGTAGTGTCCGGCGGTAGGTACCCACGGCGGTGAGTTTCTCGTTGCTCTCGCAGGTCAGAGCGGCTAGGTTCCACTGCGGTCGCAGCCTCAACAGGCTGTGGCAGGCGCCTGGTTCGACCAATGTCCTAGCACTTCAATTCCTTCCAGACCCTGAGGTGAACGGCGTGGCTCTTCCGCCCCTTACCCCTGAACAGCGCGCGGCCGCGCTGGCCAAGGCCGCCGAGGCTCGCCGGGAGCGCGCCGAGGTGAAGAACCGGCTCAAGCACTCGGGCGCCTCCCTGCACGAGGTGATCAAGGCCGGCAAGGCCGACAACGAGGTCATCGGCAAGATGAAGGTCTCCGCGCTGCTGGAGAGCCTCCCGGGCGTCGGCAAGGTCCGCGCCAAGCAGATCATGGAGCGGCTCGGCATCAGCGAGAGCCGTCGGGTTCGCGGCCTCGGCACGAACCAGATCGCCTCCCTGGAGCGGGAGTTCGGCGGCACGCCGTCCTGATCGGGGGCCGACCGGTTCGCCGGTCGTTCGGCCGACCGCCTCCCGGTGGTCTCCGGTTCGTCCAGAATCCGGGATAATCGGGGCATGAGTGAACGTCCGCGGCTGACCGTGCTCTCCGGCCCTTCGGGGGTCGGCAAGAGCACGGTCGTCGCTCATCTGAGGCAGCAGCATCCCGAGGTCTGGCTCTCGGTGTCGGCGACCACCCGGCACCCGCGGCCCGGCGAGAAGGACGGGGTCCACTACCACTTCGTCGACAGCGACGAGTTCGACAAGCTAGTCGCCAACGGCGAACTGCTGGAGTGGGCCGTCTTCGCCGGCAACAAGTACGGCACCCCGCGCGCGGCGGTCGAGGAGAAGCTGGAACGCGGCGTACCCGTGGTGCTGGAGATCGACCTGCAGGGTGCGCGCCAGGTGCGGGAGTCGATGCCGCAGGCGCAGCTGGTCTTCCTGGCCCCGCCGAGCTGGGAGGAGCTGGTGCGCCGGCTCACCGGGCGCGGCACCGAACCGCAGGAGGTCATCGACGAGCGGCTGGCCGCCGCGAAGGTCGAGCTGGCGGCGGAGCCGGAGTTCGACACCACGCTGGTGAACAACTCGGTCGAGCAGGTGACGGCCGAGCTGCTAGCCTTGCTCGGTGTAGCCTGACCTTTTCTTTTCCATCTTTCGGAAGGTTTTCGCGTGTCCTCTTCTATGACCGCGCCCGAGGGCATCATCAACCCGCCGATCGACGAGCTGCTTGAGGCCACGGACTCGAAGTACAGCCTGGTGATCTACGCGGCCAAGCGCGCGCGTCAGATCAACGCGTACTACTCGCAGCTGGGCGAGGGTCTGCTGGAATACGTCGGCCCGCTGGTCGACACCCACGTGCACGAGAAGCCGCTGTCGATCGCGCTGCGCGAGATCAACGCCGGCATGCTGACCGCCGAGGCCGTCGACGTCGCCTGACGGCAGCGTCTGATGCGCACAGGCTGATGTGCCTTCAAGGGGCCCACCGGATCCGTCCGGTGGGCCCCTTGGCATGTCCGGGGGCTGGTGGCTCTAAGGTGAGCTGGTGAGTGAGACGAGCCCCTCGCGGCAGCCCCAGGTGGTCCTCGGTGTCAGCGGCGGGATCGCCGCCTACAAGGCGTGCGAGCTGCTGCGCCGGTTCAGCGAGTCCGGGCACCAGGTCACCGTGGTGCCGACCGCGGCGGCGCTGCACTTCGTCGGCGAGGCCACCTGGGCCGCGCTCTCCGGCCGGCCGGCCGCCACCGAGACCTGGGACCGGGTGCACGAGGTCCCGCACGTGCGGATCGGGCAGCGGGCCGACCTGGTGGTGGTCGCGCCCGCCACCGCCGACCTCCTCGCCAAGGCCGCCCACGGCCTGGCCGACGACCTGCTCACCAACACCCTGCTGACCGCCCGCTGCCCGGTGGTCTTCGCACCCGCGATGCACACCGAGATGTGGGAGCACGCCGCGACCCAGGAGAACGTCGCCAGCCTGCGCCGGCGCGGCGCGATCGTGCTGGAACCGGCGGTCGGCCGGCTGACCGGGGTGGACACCGGCAAGGGCCGGCTGCCCGATCCGGACGCGATCTTCGCCGCCTGCCGCCGGGTGCTGTCCGGCCGCGCGGGGCAGGCCGACCTGGCCGGCCGTCACGTGGTCGTCTCGGCCGGTGGCACCCGTGAGCCGCTGGACCCGGTGCGCTACCTGGGCAACCGCTCCTCCGGCAAGCAGGGCTACGCACTCGCCGTGACCGCCGCCGCGCGCGGCGCCCGGGTCACCCTGCTGGCCGCCAACGTGGAGCTGCCGGACCCGGCCGGGGTGGCTGTGGTCAACGTCACCACCGCCCTCGAGCTGCGCGAAGCCGCCGTGAAGGCGGCGGCCGAGGCGGACGTGGTGGTGATGGCCGCCGCGGTCGCCGACTTCCGGCCGGCCGAGTACGCCGCGGTGAAGATCAAGAAGAAGGACGGTGCGGAGCCCGCGCCGGTCGCCCTGGTGCGCAATCCGGACATCCTCGCCGAGCTGTCCGGCAGCCGGGCGCGCCCCGGACAGCTGGTGGTCGGCTTCGCCGCCGAGACCGACCAGGTGCTGGCCAACGGTCGGGCCAAGCTGGCCCGCAAGGGTTGCGACCTGCTGGTGGTGAACGAGGTGGGCGAGGGCCGGGCCTTCGGTACGGACACCAACGAGGCCGTGGTGCTGGGCGCCGACGGTTCCGAGACGCCGATCGCGCCCGGGCCCAAGGAGGACGTCGCGGACGCGATCTGGGATCTGGTGGCCGCGCGGCTCGGGGTGCCCAGCCACTGAGACAACGCGTCCATAAACGTGCTGGGGAGTGTTGATCGGCGATAGCCGACCGTTACACTCCAGGAATCAAGTCTTTCCGGATGCCCCGGCCCGGCCGGGAGCGTTCAGTCAGCAGCCGCTGCAACCCCAGGGAGCGCTGTGTCTCGCCGCCTGTTCACCTCGGAGTCCGTCACCGAGGGACACCCCGACAAGATCGCTGACCAGATCAGCGACACCATCCTCGACGCCCTCCTCAAGGACGACCCGACCTCCCGGGTCGCCGTGGAGACGCTGATCACCACCGGCCAGGTGCACGTCGCCGGTGAGGTCACCACCAAGGCGTACGCGCCGATCGCGCAGCTGGTCCGGGAGAAGATCCTGGAGATCGGGTACGACAGCTCGAAGAAGGGCTTCGACGGCGCCTCCTGCGGCGTCTCGGTCTCGATCGGGTCGCAGTCCCCGGACATCGCGCAGGGTGTGGACAGCGCTCACGAACACCGCGTCGAGGGCGACGAGGACGAGCTGGACCGTCAGGGCGCCGGCGACCAGGGTCTGATGTTCGGCTACGCGTGCGACGACACGCCCGAGCTGATGCCGCTGCCGATCACCCTGGCGCACCGCCTGTCGCGCCGGCTGACCGAGGTGCGCAAGAACGGGACCATCCCGTACCTGCGCCCGGACGGCAAGACCCAGGTCACCATCGAGTACGACGGCGACAAGGCCGTGCGCCTGGACACCGTGGTGGTCTCCACCCAGCACGCCAGCGACATCGACCTGGACTCGCTGCTGGCGCCCGACATCCGCGAGTTCGTGGTGGAGCCGGTGCTGGCCGGGCTGACCATCGACACCTCGGACTTCCGCCTGCTGGTGAACCCGACCGGCCGCTTCGAGATCGGCGGCCCGATGGGCGACGCCGGCCTGACCGGCCGCAAGATCATCATCGACACCTACGGCGGCATGGCCCGCCACGGTGGCGGCGCCTTCTCCGGCAAGGACCCGTCCAAGGTCGACCGCTCGGCCGCCTACGCGATGCGCTGGGTCGCCAAGAACATCGTCGCCGCGGGCCTGGCCACCCGCGCCGAGGTGCAGGTCGCGTACGCGATCGGCAAGGCGGAGCCGGTGGGCCTGTTCGTGGAGACCTTCGGCACCGAGACCGTCCCGGTGCTGAAGATCCAGGAGGCCGTCACCCAGGTCTTCGACCTGCGCCCGGCTGCGATCATCCGCGACCTGGACCTGCTGCGCCCGATCTACTCCCAGACCGCCGCCTACGGCCACTTCGGCCGTGAGCTGCCGGACTTCACCTGGGAGCGCACCGACCGCGCCGAGCAGCTGAAGGCGGCCGCTCAGGCCTGAGGCCGCGCCTGTTCGACAGACCGCAGCGGCGGTGACCTCCCGGCAGGGGGGCACCGCCGCTGCGGTCTGTCCGTGTCCGGACAGACCCTGGGTGCGGTGGTCCGGGGCTGTCGGTGCGGCGTGGTACGACTGGAGCGATCAAGCTCGGCAGGAAGGGGGTGGAGAGGCAGATGAGCGGCGACGACACCCCGCCCGGCGGGCCGCCCGAGCAGCTGGCGCTGATCCGCGAGACGGTCCGCCGGGCCAAGCCGCGCACCTGGCGCGGGGCGCACCTGGCCGAGGAGCTGCCGGTGGCCCGCGTCGTGGTCGACAAGGGCCTGCTCCATCTCGACCAGTTCTTCGACTACGCCGTGCCCGTCGCGATGGCGGACCAGGCTCAGCCGGGCGTCCGGGTCCGAGTCCGGTTCGGGGCCCGGGTGGGCGCCGGCGGCCGCCGGGAGGGCGGCGAGCTGCACGACGGGTTCATCGTCGCCCGCCTCGCCGGCACCGACTACGCCGGGCCGCTGGCCCCGCTGGCCCAGGTGCTCTCGCCCGAGCGGGTGCTGACCCCGCACCTGCTGAAGCTCAGCCGGACCGTCGCCGACCGCTACGCCGGCACGCTGGCCGACGTGCTGCAGCTCGCCGTGCCGCCCCGGCACGCCAAGGCCGAGGCCGAGGCCGAGCCCTCGCCCGCCCCGCTGCCGCCGCCCGCCGCCCCGGCCGCCGGCGGCTGGCAGCGCTACCCGCAGGGCCCCGAGTACCTGACCGCGGTCACGGCCGGGCACGCCCCGCGCGCGGTCTGGACGGCACTGCCGGGGCCCGACTGGCCGCGCGAGATCGCCACCGCCGTCGTCGCCGCGCTGGCCGGCGGTCGTGGCGCGCTGGTGGTGCTGCCCGACGGACGGGCCGTCGCCCGGGTCGACGCCGCCTTGACCGAGCTGCTCGGCGGCCCCGAGCGGCACGCCGTGCTGACCGCCGACCTCGGCCCGAAGGAGCGCTACCGCAACTGGCTGGCCGTCAGCCGGGGTTCGGTGCGCGCCGTGATCGGCACCCGCGCCACGGTCTTCGCACCGGTGCACGACCTCGGCCTGCTGATCGTCTGGTCGGACGGCGACAGCAGCCACAGCGACCCGCGCACCCCGCACCCGCACGTGCGCGAGGTCGCGCTGCTGCGCGCCGCCGAGGAGGGCGCCGCCGTGCTGCTCGGCGGGCTCGCGATGACGGTGGAGGGCGCGCAACTGCTGCGCACCGGCTGGGCGCGCCCGCTGGCCGCCGACCGGGCGACGGTCCGCGAGACCGCGCCCCGGGTGCGCACCGTCGAGGAGGGCGACCAGGCCAGGGACGCCGCGGCGCAGGCCGCCCGGCTGCCGACGGTGGCCTGGCAGGCGGCCCGGGAGGCGCTGCGCAGCGGTCCGGTGCTGGTCCAGGTGCCGCGCCGCGGCTACGTTCCCCGGCTGGCCTGCGGGCGTTGCCGCACCCCGGCCCGCTGCAGGCACTGCGCCGGGCCGCTGGAGGCGCTCGGCGCGGAGCAGGCGCTCCGGTGCGCCTGGTGCGGGATCGTCGCCGAGGACTGGCACTGCGAGGAGTGCGGCTCGTTCCGGCTGCGCGCGCAGGTGGTCGGGGCGAGGCGGACGGCCGAGGAGCTGGGCAAGGCGTTTCCCGGGATCCCGGTGCGCACCTCGGGCCGGGACGCGGTGCTGGCGAGCGTGCCGGGGGAGCCGGCTCTGGTGATCTCCACGCCCGGGGCCGAACCGGTGGCCGACGGCGGCGGGTACGCGGCCGCGCTGCTGCTGGACGGCTGGGCGCTGCTCGGCCGCCCCGACCTGCGCTCGGGTGAGGAGGCGCTGCGGCTCTGGCTGGCGGCCGCCGCGCTGGTCCGCCCGGCGGGGGAGGGCGGGCTGGTGGTGATCGTGGCCGAGCCCACCGCGCGGCCGGTGCAGGCACTGGTCCGCTGGGATCCGGCCGGGCACGCCGATCTGGAGCTGGCGGAGCGGGCCCAGCTCGGCTTCCCGCCGGTCTCCCGGATGGCGGCGGTCACCGGGACCCCGAGCGCGGTGGCCGATCTGCTGGCGGTGACCCGGCTGCCGGAGGGGGCGGATGTGCTCGGCCCGGTGCCGCTGCCGCCGCTGCGCGGTCAGGAGCAGGAGCGCGCGCTGTTGCGGGTGCGCCCCGGTCAGGGCGGTGCGCTGGCAGGGGCGTTGAAGGCGGCGCAGATCGCGCGGGTGGCGCTGCGCGGGGCGGAGCCGGTGAAGGTGCGGATCGATCCGCTGGACATCGGCTGAGGTGGTGTCGGCCGCCCCACCGGGCGGCCTTGGCGCCTGGCCGGGGCCCGCAGGGGGCCGGCCAGGCGCGCGCCGCGCGGGTGGTGCGTACGGGTCGTCGGCGGCGAGGTCAGCCGCGCAGCGGGACCCCGGAGCGGTCGAGGCCGCCTTGGCGGGCGGCCGGCACCGAGCGGGCCAGCGCCGCCGAGGCCGGTTCCGGAGCGGGCGCCGGCTCCTCGACGAGGCGATCGTCGCGCGAGGTGGTGGGGGCGGGCAGCGAGGTGCCGAGCGCCGGCCCGGCAGCGGCCGTGCCGCCCGCCGCCCCGAGCAGCTCGGTGGCCGAGCGGCGCATCCCGTAACGGCGGTGCACCGCCTGCTTGGTCACCCCGAGGGCGGAGCCCACCGAGTCCCAGGAGAAGCCGAGCGCCCGGTCGAACTCCACCGCCGCCGCGACCAGCGTCTCCACGCTCTCGCGCAGCTCCTGGGCCAGGCGAACGGTCGGCGCGGGCGCCCGGCCGTACACCACGAAGCCGCCGGAGCTGCTGGGGCGGCGCGGTCGGTAGACGTTGCCCAGCTGGGCGGTCAGCGTCCGCAGGGCGTCGACCTGGCGGCGGACCCGTTCGATGTCCCGCACCAGCAGGTGCAGGCTCGCCCGTGCCCGGGTGTCGTGGTTGATCTGCTCGGCCATCGTGCTCAGGCCACCTTCCGTGCAAGTGATGGGGCCTCGCGCCGGCCCGGTGAAACTCACGGTCAATCTGCCTTGACCAACGCCGAAGCAGGGTCCGGGGTCACGCGTCCGACAGGTCCGGTTCCGGGCGTCAGTGTTGAGCGTGTGCTCGGGCCGTGCTCGGGTTGCCGCTCGGCAGGTGCCCGGGCGGCGGGATCCGGCCTGCGGCGGGCGAGCCGGGCGGGGCCCGGGCGGTGGGACGCCACCGCATAGACTGACGTGCTGCCCGCGTGACCACCTGACCCGAGAAGGAGCCGCCGCCGTGGCGATCCAGCCGATCCGGATCTTCGGTGACCCGGTGCTGCGTGCCAAGGCGCAGCCCGTGACCACCTTCGACAAGGAACTGCGCACGCTGGTCAAGGACCTCACCGAGACCATGCTCGACGCGCCGGGCGCGGGCCTGGCCGCGCCCCAACTCGGCATCTCGCTGCGGGTCTTCACCTACCACGTGGACGGGGTGACGGGTCATCTGATCAACCCCGACCTGTCGCTGACCGAGGAGGAGCAGGAGGGCCCCGAGGGCTGCCTGTCGCTGCCCGGGCTGCGCTTCGACACCAAGCGCGCGTACGGCGTGGTGGCTCGCGGCTTCAACGAGTACGGAGACCCGGTCACCGTCGAGGGCACCGAGCTGCTGGCCCGCTGCATCCAGCACGAGACCGACCACCTGGACGGGATCATCTTCATCGACCGCCTCGATCGCGAGCTGCGCAGGGAGGCGATGCGGGCGATCCGCGAGGCCGACTGGGGCGGCGGGCCGGCGCCGCAGGTGCGGATATCGCCGCACAGCACCTTCGGCCCGGTTCGCTGATCGACCCTCAACTCACCCACAAACCAACTCACCCACAACCAACTCGCCCGCAATGAAAGGCACCTGCTTTGCGTCTCGTCTTCGCCGGAACCTCCGAGGTGGCCGTCCCCGCGCTGGAGGCGCTGCTCGCCTCCGAGCGGCACGAGGTGGTCGCGGTGGTCACCCGTCCCGACGCCCCCGCCGGGCGTGGGCGCAAGCTGGTCGCCAGCCCGGTCGGGCAACGGGCGGCGGAGGCCGGCATCGAGGTGCTCAAGCCCGCCAAGCCGAGCGAGCCGGAGTTCCTGGCGCGGCTGGCCGAGTTGGCCCCCGACTGCTGCCCCGTGGTCGCCTACGGCGCGCTGCTGCGCGAGCCGGCCCTGGAGATCCCCGCGCACGGCTGGGTCAACCTGCACTTCTCGCTGCTGCCGGCCTGGCGCGGCGCGGCGCCCGTCCAGCACGCGGTGCTGGCCGGCGACGAGGTGACCGGCGCCTCGACCTTCCGGATCGAGCGCGGCCTGGACTCCGGACCGGTCTTCGGCGTGATCACCGAGGAGATCCGGCCCACCGACACCAGCGGCGAACTGCTCGACCGGCTGGCCCGATCCGGTGCCGGCCTGCTGGCCGCGACCATGGACGGCATCGAGGACGGCAGCCTGCTCGCCGTTCCGCAGCCGGCCGACGGCATCACGCTGGCCCCGAAGATCAACGTCGAGGACGCCCGGATCGAGTGGAACCACCCCGCGCTGCGGATCGACCGCCTGGTGCGCGGCTGCGCGCCCGCGCCGGGCGCTTGGACGATGTTCCGGGGCGAGCGGCTGAAGCTCTCCGGGCCGGTGAAGCTGCTCACCGACAGCGCGGAGCTGGCTCCCGGCGAACTCGCGGTGAGCAAGAACGCGGTGCGGGCGGGCACCGGCAGCCACGACATCGAGCTCGGCGAGGTCCAGCCGCAGGGCAAGAAGCCGATGCGGGCGGCGGACTGGGCGCGCGGGGTGCGGATCGAGAGCGGCGAGCAGCTGGGCGCGGCCTGAGCCCCAGACCTGGGCTTGAGGTCTGAGCCTCAGCTTTAGCGTTACCGTTTCTGATAACTCCGCAGCACCTTGAGGTCCCCATGAGCACCCCCGCCACCCCGTCGAAGCCCGCCAAGCGCGGCGCGCCCCGCCCGCACCGCCGTCCGAAGAAGGACCCGGCGCGCAGCGTCGCCTTCCGTGCGCTGCGTGCCGTCGACGAGCGCGACGCCTACGCCAACCTGATCCTGCCCTCGCTGCTGCGCGAGGCCGAGCAGAAGGGCATGGACCGCCGCGACGCCGCGCTCGCCACCGAGCTGGTCTACGGCACGCTGCGCCTCCAGGGCACCTACGACGCGATCATCGCCGCCTGCATCGACCGCCCGCTGCGCGAGGTGGACCCGCCGGTGCTGGACGTCCTGTCGCTCGGCGCCCACCAGCTGCTCGCCACCCGGATCCCGACCCACGCCGCCGTCTCCGCGACCGTCGAGCTGGCCAGGGCCGAGGTCGGCGACGGCCGGGCCAAGTTCGTCAACGCGGTGCTGCGCCGGATCAGCGCCCAGGACCTGGAGGCCTGGATCGCCCAGGTCGCCCCGCCGTACGAGGCGGACGCCGAGGACCACCTCGCCGTGGTCCACTCGCACCCGCGCTGGGTGGTCGCCGCGCTCTGGGACTCGCTCGGCCGCTGGCAGCCGCAGGCCGCCGGGCGCTCGGCCGTCGAGGAACTGCTGCGGGCCGACAACGAGCGTCCCGAGGTCACCCTGGTGGCCCGCCCGGGCCGGATCGCGGCCGACGAGCTGGCCGCCGACCTGCCGGAGAGCACGCCCGGCCGCTGGTCCCCGTACGCGGTGCGGCTGGCCGAGGGCGGCGACCCCGGCTCGCTGCCGGCGATCCAGCAGAACCTGGCCGGCGTCCAGGACGAGGGCAGCCAGCTGGTCGCGCTGGCGCTGGCCGCGGCGCCCGTCGAGGGCAGCGACCGGCTCTGGCTGGACGGCTGCGCCGGCCCCGGTGGCAAGGCCGCGCTGCTCGGCGCGCTGGCCGCCGAGCGGGGCGCCGCGCTGGTGGCCAGCGAGCGCCAGCCGCACCGAGCCCGACTGGTGGCCAGGGCGCTGGACGGCAACCCCGGTCCGTACACCGTGATCACCGCCGACGGCACCAGGCCCGCCTGGCGGCCGGGCAGCTTCGACCGGGTACTGGTCGACGTGCCGTGCTCGGGCCTCGGCGCGCTGCGCCGCCGTCCCGAGTCGCGCTGGCGGCGCCGCCCGGAGGACGTGGCCGGCTTCGGCCAGCTCCAGCGCGACCTGCTGCGCTCGGCGCTGACCTCGGTCCGGGTCGGCGGCGTGGTCGGCTACGCGACCTGCTCGCCGCACCTGGCCGAGACCCGCGCGGTGGTCGACGACGTGCTGCGCGGCCGCGCGGACGTCGAATGGGTGGACGCCCGGCCGCTGCTGCCCGGCGTCCCGGCACTCGGCGAGGGCCCGGACGTCCAGCTCTGGCCCCACCTGCACGGGACGGACGCGATGTACCTGGCGCTGCTGCGGCGCACCGCGTGAGGGCTGCGACACGAGGGCTGCGACACGAGGGCTGTGACATGAGGGCTGTGACATGAGGGCTGTGACATGAGGATCGGGCCTGAGACGGCTTTCGACCCGGACGAGGTGCTCCCGCTCTACCAGGCGGTGGGGTGGGAGGGGTACACCCGCGACGTCGACAGGCTCGTCCGGGGCCTGGCGAACTCGCACCTGGTGATCACCGCCCGGGACGAGGCGGGCACGCTGCTCGGGCTTGCCCGGACGATCTCGGACGACGAGCACGTCTGCTACGTGCAGGACCTGCTGGTGGATCCGCGCTGCCGGCGGCAGGGGATCGGGCGGGCGCTGATGGCACATCTGACGGATCGTTACCGGCACTGCCGGTTCTTCCTGCTCTCGACGGACCACGAGTCGACCCCCGAGGGACCGCGCAACCACGCGTTCTACCGCGGGTTGGGGTTCATGTCGTTCGAGGAGAAGCGGATGTCGGGCTTCGGGCTGCCGCGCGTGCGGTGACCGGCTGCTACCCCGCTCGGAGGGCGATGGCCAGGGCCGGGACGTCGGCGCCGGGGAGCCGGTTGACCAGGACGGTGATCATGCGGTCAGCCTGAATGATCGTTTCAGAATGCCGTTCGGAGCCGCCGGAGGCAGATCATCGAGCGCAAGACCCGCAGCTCAACTCATTCTGAACTGATCACTTAGGCGACTTCGCCGACCGAGGCCGGAATACCGCGAGGGCGGGCGACGAGTTCACCATCGCGGTTGGGGCAAATGTCCCGCATCGCGTCACCTTGCGGCGCGCGGAATGTGCGCTTATGCAAGCAGATATGGGCGATCGAGGCGTGCGAAAGGACTGCGGTCCGGTTTTCTTCGCGGCGATCGCGTATCTCCAGGGCCATGTCACTTCTGTCGATGTCGGAGTTCCGTTGGTCCGACGGCCATCGGGCAAAGTTGAATGCCCATTGTCAATGCGGCGCTCTTCGACAGGAAGCATCGACCGGGACGAAATCGCCCAAGTCAGGCTGCTGCACGAAGTTCGTATCCGTACACGTGTCGATCCCCTTGACGGTACTGTCTTTCAACCGTGAATCTGTCAATCAGCCACGTGGACAAGTGAGTTCAGTCAGTCCTGAAAGGACCACAGTGATGAGCAGTCCAGAGGCGATCGAGCGCCTTGCCGCCGATTTCATTCACCGGCCCTACGAGCTCTACGCCAGGCTGCGCGCCGAGGGCCCGGTCAAGGAGATCGTGATGCCGCACGGCGTCAAGGTCTGGATCGTCACGCGCTACGACGACGTGCGGATGTTACTGGCCGACGATCGGGTCAGCAAGGACGGAAGACGGGTCAACCAGCTCTACGCGAGACACTCGGGGGCCGACGAGTCGTCGACCAGCTTCAACGACGACCTGACGGCCCACATGCTCAACTCGGACCCGCCCAAGCACACCAGGCTGCGCAAGCTGGTGGCCCGAGAGTTCACCACCCGCCGAGTGGAGCAGATCCGGTCGCGGATCGTCGCGATGGTGGACGAGCTGCTGGACCGGATGGAAGAGCGGGACGAGGTCGACCTGGTGGCCGACTACGCGGTCCCGATCCCCATCACCGTGATCGCGGAGCTGCTGGGGATCCCGGCTGACGACCGGGCGCTGTTCCTGGGCTGGGCCACCACGCTGGTCGGGGCCGACCACGCGCCCGAGGAGGTGGAGGCCGCCTCCACCGCGGTCATCGACTACGCAAAGCAACTGATGGAGCGCAAGCGCGCACAGCCCCAGGACGACCTGCTCAGCGGCCTGGTGCACGCCACCGATGACGGCGAGTCGATGTCCGAGGCGGAACTGGTCGCGATGTTCTTCCTGCTGGTGGTCGCCGGCCAGGAGGCGTCGACGCACATGATCGGCAACTCCATCCTGGCGCTGCTGCGCAACCCGGAGCAGTTGGCCAAGCTGACCGGCGCCCCGGAGCTGTACGGGTCGGCCTTTGACGAGTTGATGCGCTACGACAGCCCGGTCAGCATTGCCAGCTTCCGGTTCACCAAGGAGCCGATCCCGCTGAGCGACGGCGTGACCATCCCGGCCGAGGAGATCCTGGTCCTCTCGCTGGGTTCGGCCGGCCGGGACCCGCACAAGTTCGAGCAGCCCGAGGTCCTGGACGTCACCCGCAAGCACACCGGTGTGCTGAGCTTCGGCCACGGCGTGCACTACTGCGTCGGGGCGCCGCTGGCCCGGATGGAGGTCGAGATCGCGCTGCGCCGGCTCTTCGAGCGTTACCCGGAGCTGCGACTGGCTCGGCAGCCGCAGGAACTCCGTTACCGGAACAGCACGTTGATGCGCGGCCTGACGGCTCTCCCGGTCGCCACCAAGTAGCGACGCACACGACGGGGCGGCCCGGGACATCTCGTCCCGGGCCGCCCCGTCGTGTCAGCGGATCACGAACGCAGGTCGAGGGTACGGCACTTGACGCTGGACTGGTGCCCCGCTTCCACGGCGGGCGGCGGCGGTCAGGGCTCCACCAGTACCGTCAGCAGCTTGTCCAGGAAGCGCTCGAAGGACGCCTGTGGGTCCAGTGGCGCGTTGCCGGAGGCCAGCGCGCCGGCGATGTTCGGGTAGTCGCCGGTCAGCACGACGCCGGTCAGGTAGGTCACCAGGTCGCGCTGCCACTGCTGGACGTCCTGCCCGGAGGCCACGGTGGCACGTTCCCAGTCGACGAACTGGCAGGTGAAGCCGGTCAGCATGGCCAGCGCCTCCATCTTCTGGCCGCCGCTCAACTCGGTGTCGGCCAGCGCGCCGAGGAAGAACTCGGTGTAGCGCAGGCTGTTCGGGCCGAACGAGGCCCGGGTGCGGATGATCGTGACGGCCCACGGGTGGCGGCGCAGGATCGCCAGTTGCTGACCGGCCAGCAGCCGCAGGTCGGCGCGCCAGTCGCCGGACGGCTGGTCGGGCAGCTCGTACTCGGCGCAGACCGCGTCGAGCATCAGGTCGAGCAACTGCTCCTTCTTCGGCACGTAGTTGTAGAGCGACATGGTCCCGGCGCCCAGCTCGCCGGCGATCCGGCGCATCGTCACCGCGTCCAGCCCGTCGGCGTCGGCGATCTCCATCGCGGCGCGCGCGATCGAGGCGCGGCTGTGCGCGGGGCGCGGCCCGCGTCCGGTGCGCTCGGGGCGCAGCCAGATGAGCTCCGGCGATTCGGCACCGGGCTCGGGGGTGGCGTCGGGGGTGGGGCTGGACTTGCGGGACGGCACGGACGGATCACCTCTCGGGTCCCCATCCTAGAGGGGCCGCCAGTAGGGAGCGGTTCGACTGCCGGCCGGGCAGCCTTCTATTCCGTACCACGTACGTAGTACGCTGTTGCGCAGCACGCTTCTACGTACAACGTACCTAGATTCCGGAGGGAATCGTCATGTCCCGAGAACACCTCGCCGTCCGCGCCCAGGGTCTGACCAAGCGTTACGGCAAGACCCACGCGCTGGCCGGACTCGACCTGGCAGTTCCCGCCGGCACCGTCTACGGGCTGCTCGGCCCGAACGGCGCGGGCAAGACCACCGCCGTGCGGATCCTCGCCACGCTCGCCGCGCCCGACCAGGGCAGCGCCACGGTGGCCGGCTACGACGTGGTCACCGAGGCCGAGCAGGTGCGGCGCAGCATCGGCCTGGCCGGGCAGCACGCCGCCGTCGACGAGGGGATCACCGGTCGGGAGAACCTGCAGCTGGTCGGCCGCTTCCACCACCTCGGCGCCCGCGAGGCCCGCCGCCGCAGCGCCGAGCTGCTGGAGCGGTTCGGGCTCGCGCAGGTGGCCGACCGCCTGGTGCGCACCTACTCCGGCGGGCAGCGCCGTCGCCTCGACCTGATCGCCTGCCTGGTCACCAGCCCGCCGGTGCTCTTCCTCGACGAGCCGACCACCGGCCTCGACCCGCGCAGTCGCGGCGAGATCTGGGACGCGGTGCGGGAGTTGACCGGCACCGGTACCACGGTGCTGCTCACCACCCAGTACCTGGACGAGGCGGACCGGCTGGCCGACCAGGTCCTGGTGATCGGCCAGGGTCGGGCGATCGCCGACGGCCCACCCGACCGGCTCAAGGCCTCGATCGGCGCCCGGGTGGAGGTGGCGGTCGGCAACGTGGCTGAACTGCCCGCCGCCGCACGGGTGCTGGCCGCGCTGACCGGCGGAGAGCCGCAGACCGACGCCGACCGGCTGCTGGTCTCGGTGGTCTCGCTGCCCGGGTGCGAGGTCTCGCTGCCGCGCCTGGTACGGGCGTTGGACGAGGACGGGGTGGCCGCGCGGGACGTCGCGTTGCGGACTCCGACGTTGGACGACGTCTTCCTCGCGCTGACCGGCGACGCGGGTCCTGGTGCGGGTATCAGCGATGCGGGTATCAGCGATGCGGGTGTCGGCGACGCGGCTGTCGGCGATGCGGGTGTCGCGGCGGAGGTGGCGGCCTGATGTCCGTCGCGACTCCTGGCACCGTACGCCGGCCGGCTCTCGGGAGCCGGCGCCGCAGCCGCACCGATCCGCTCGCCGACGCGCTCACCTCGACCCGCCGGGTCCTGCTGCACTACCGCCACTCGCCCGGCCTGATGGCCGCCTCACTGGTGGTGCCGGTGGTGATGGTGGTGGTCTTCGGCTACGTCTTCGGCAGTGCGATGCGGGTGCCCGGCGGCAACTACCGCGAGTTCCTGATGCCGGGCCTGTTCGCGATGGTCAGCGTCAACGGGGTGATGCCGACCATGGTCGGCGCGGCCCGGGACCTGGACCGCGGCGCCGCCGACCGGATCCGCTCGATGCCGGTCTCGCGCTTCGGCGTGCTGCTCGGCACCGCGCTGGCCGACCTGCTGGTCAGCACCGTGGTGCTGGCGCTGCTCGCGGTGGTCGGCCTGCTGGTGGGCTGGCAGGCCCACCGCGGGTTCGGCGACGCGCTGGCTGGGTTCGGGCTGCTGCTGCTCTTCCGCTTCGTGATGACCTGGCTCGGCACCTGCCTGGGCCTGGCCGCGGGCCGGGAGGAGGTGGCCGGCCAACTGGCCATCCTGACCTTCCCGATCGGCATGGTGACAAACACCTTCGTCCCGACCGGCGGCCTGCCCGGCTGGCTGCGGGTGATCGCCGAGTGGAACCCGATCAGCTCGGTGGTGGCCGGGGCCCGGCAGCTGTTCGGCAACCCCGCCGGCAGCGGCCAGGGTTGGCCGCTGCACCACCCGGTGGCCGCGACGCTGCTCTGGTCGGCCCTGCTGATCGCGGTCTGCGGGCCGCTCGCGGTGCGCAGCTACCAGCAGCACGGTCGGTGACGCGCACGGCTCAGCGGACCTCTCAGTTGATGGTCCATCAGGTCGGTCTTCAGTGAAGTGCTGGACAGCGGGGAGCGGTGCGGCGGAGGGTGGGGTCATGGAGTACACCCACCTCGGCCGCACCGGCCTTCGCGTCTCACGTCTCTGCCTGGGCACGATGAACTTCGGCCCGCACACCGAGGAGCCCGACGCCCATCAGATCATGGACGTCGCGCACGAGCAGGGCATCAACTTCTTCGACACCGCCAACACCTACGGGCGGCAGGTGAGCCTCGGGCGCACCGAGGAGATCATCGGCAACTGGTTCGCCCAGGGCGGCGGGCGTCGGGAGAAGACGGTGCTCGCCACCAAGCTCTACGGGGACATGGGGGACTGGCCCAACGAGGGCAGGCTCTCCGCGCTCAACATCCGGCGGGCGGTGGAGGCCAGCCTGAAGCGCCTGGGCACCGACTACATCGATCTCTACCAGATGCACCACATCGACCGGGCCACGCCGTGGGAGGAGATCTGGCAGGCGATGGAGGTGCTGGTCGCCCAGGGAAAGATCATCTACGTCGGCTCCAGCAACTTCGCCGGCTGGCACATCGCCCGGGCCCAGGAGGCCGCCAGGGCCCGCAACTTCCTCGGCCTGACCAGCGAGCAGTCGTTCTACAACCTGCTGGAGCGCACCGTCGAGCTGGAGGTGCTGCCCGCGGCCGAGGCCTACGGCCTGGGCGTGATCCCCTGGTCGCCGTTGAACGGCGGCCTGCTCGGCGGCGTGCTGCGCAAGGAGCGGGAGGGGGTGCGACGCGTCAGTGGCCGGGCGGCGAGCGTGCTGGCCGACAAGCGCGAGCAGATCCAGGCGTTCGAGGACTTCGCCGCCGAACTCGGCCAGGAGCCGGGCGACATCGCGCTCGCCTGGCTGCTCACCAGGCCGGCCGTGACCGCTCCGATCGTCGGGCCGCGCACCCTGGAGCAGTTGCACGCGGCCGTGCGCGCGCTGGGTGTGACGCTCGATCAGAAGGCCCTGGCGCGGCTGGACGAGATCTTCCCCGGGTTCGGGCCCGCGCCGGAGGCGTACGCCTGGTGATCAGCGGCTCGTTCGGCTCGCTCAGCTCGCCCGGCCGAGTGCCTCGGTGACCAACTCCTCGGACAGGGCGCGGAGTCGGGCGCGCGCCTCGGGGTCGTAGGCCTGGGCGTCGGCGCGGGCCTCCTGGGTGCCGTTGTAGTACCGGCCGCTGTTGGCACCGGCGGCACCGGTGACCAGCCGCAGCGTCGCTTCCAGGCCCTGCTCCACCGTGCTCCAGGGGGTCACGCCGGCCTCCTGGACCATGGTGGTGGCCATCAGGCTGGCCGGGTGCAGGGCGTTCACGGTGACCGGCCGGTTGTCGGCGGCCAGCCGGTCGGCCAGGTCGTAGGTGGCGGTGATCTGGGCCAGCTTGCTGCGCCGATAGGCCACCGCCCCGTCGTACGCCTTGCTCAGCTGCGGGTCGGCGAAGTCGATCGGCTCCTGGCCGGCCGAGGCCACGTTGACGATCCGGGCCGCGCCGCCGGGCGACTCGGCGAGCCGGGGAAGCAGCCGCTCGGTCAGCCGGTAGCCGGCCAGGTAGTTGACGGCGAAGCGCAGTTCGATGCCGTCGGCGGACTCCTGGCGGCCCGTTCCCGGGGCGCCGAAGCCGATGCCGGCGTTGTTGACCAGGACGTCGAGCCGGTCGAAGCCGGCCAGGACGGTGTCCGCGAGCCGGTCCACCTGGTGCAGGTCGGCCAGGTCGGCGAGTCGGACCTCGGCCGCCCCGCCCGCAGCCCGCACCTGCCGCTGAACCTCGGCGGCCCGTTCGGCCGAACGCCCGTGCAGGATCAGCAGCGTGTCCGGTGCGGCCAGCCGCAGGGCGAGGGCCCGGCCCAGGCCGTCGGTGGCACCGGTGATCATGATGGTGGTCAGGGATGAAGTGGGTGACATAGTGTCAGCTCCGTAGTCCGTAACGGAAGTGTCGCGACGGTTCAGAGGTAAACCTAGCGAGTCCGGCGGGAGTTCGTATCGGAACTCGTGTCGGAACTCGCGGTCGGCCGAGGGGATCGACGCGGGGATGACGAGGGGACGACGGGGCGATGGGGACGATGGACGGGACGGGCGCCGCGTACCAGGATCCGCGGCTCGCATCGGTCTACGAGCGCGGCAACGAGATGCCGGCCGCCTCGCTGCGAGCCTGGGCGGAGCTGATCGCCGGGTACGCGCCGGGCGGCCGCGCCGTCCTGGAAGTCGGGGCCGGGACCGGGATGTTCTGCGCCGCGCTGGCCGAGGTCCTGCCGGCCGCCGAGGTGACCGGGGTGGAGCCGTCCGCGCCGATGCTGGCCGAGGCCGAGCGGCACAACGCCCACCCGCGGGTGCGTTACCTCGCGGGACCGGCCGAGGCGCTGCCGGTGCCGGACGCGGGCTTCGACCTGGCGCTGCTCTCCCGGGTGGTCCACCACCTGCCGGACCGGCCGGTCGCCGCCCGCGAGCTGGCCCGGGTGCTGCGCCCCGGCGCACGGCTGGTGATCCGCACCACCGTGCGGGAGCGGCTGGACGCGCCGGTGTACCGCTACTGGCCGCGGCTGCTGGAGACCGATGCCGAGCGTTTCCCGAGCGAGCGCCAGATCGTCGAGGACTTCACCCCGGCCGGGTTCGCCGTGCACCGGGTGCACTCCTTCAGCCGGCCGGTGGCGTCCGACCTGCGGGAGTGGCGGGAGCGGATCGGCGGGCGGGCGCAGTCGAAGTTCCTCGCGCTGAGCGAGGCGGAGTTCGCTGCGGGCCTGGCCCGGCTGGACGCGGAACTCGCGGGTGGCGGCGGTGCTGGCGCTACTGGGGCCGCTAGGGACGGTGGGGCCACTGGGGACGGTGGGGCGACGGCGCCGGTGCTGGAGCGGTACGACGTGATCGTCCTGGAGCGGACCCCGGTCGGGGCCTGAGTCCGGCCTTCGGGAGATGATGGGCCCAGGCGGCCCCGGTGGTGGTCGGTTCGACGAGTGGTGAAGGTTTCCGGAAATGGCCCAGATCAACCCCAGCATCCTGTCCGCGGACTTCGCCCGCCTGGCCCAGGAGGCCGAGGCGGTGCGCGGCGCCGACTGGCTGCATGTCGATGTGATGGACAACCACTTCGTGCCCAACCTCACGCTCGGCGTCCCGGTGGTGGAGTCGCTCGCGCGGGCGACCAGCACGCCGCTGGACTGCCACCTGATGATCGAGCAGCCGGACCGCTGGGCGCCGCAGTACGTGGAGGCCGGTGCCGGCTCGGTCACCTTCCACGTCGAGGCGGCCGCCGCGCCGGTCCGGCTCGCGCGGGAGATCCGGGCCATGGGCGCCCGTGCCTCGATGGCGCTGAAGCCCGCCACCCCGATCGAGCCCTACGAGGACCTGCTGCCCGAGCTGGACATGCTGTTGATCATGACCGTCGAGCCCGGCTTCGGCGGCCAGGCCTTCCTGGACATCATGCTGCCCAAGATCCGCCGCACCCGGGAGCTGATCGCCAAGCACGGCTTGGAACTCTGGCTCCAGGTGGACGGCGGCGTCTCCGCCAGCACCATCGAGCGCTGTGCCGAGGCCGGCGCGGACGTGTTCGTCGCCGGTTCGGCGGTCTACGGGGCCGCGGACCCGGCCGAGGCGGTCCGCTCGCTGCGGGCCCAGGCCGAGGCGGCCACGGCGGGTGCGGGGTGGGCATGCGCACACTGAACTTCCCCGAGCAGGGCCCCACGGCCGGTTTTCCGCAGCCCGGCCCCGTCGCGGGCGTTGCGGCGGTCGCCCCGCGCACCGGGGTGTTCCGGCGAGGGTTCGCCTGGCTGGTCGACTTCACCGTGGTCCTCGGACTGGCCATGCTGCTCGGCGTGCTGACCTTCCATCGGATCGGCGCGATGCTGATCAGCGTCCCCGGGCTGGCCGGGCAGAGCGTGTGGCAGTTGATCAAATCGCGCGGCAACTACGTCGGGGCCGGCGAGGGACTGGGGCTGTCGCTCTGGCACTCGGCGATCTCCGATGTGCAGCAGGGCTTCGTCGCCCTGGTGCTGCTCACCTTCCTCTACCAGTTCGCGACGCTGGCCCTGGCCGGCCGGACGCTGGGCAAGGCGCTGTTCGGCCTTCGGGTGCACGGCGCCGCGCCGCACGGGCTGCGGCGCGGCCTGCACCGTCGCCCCGCCGCGATCCGCGGCGCGGTGACGACGGTGGCGGACATCGGCTGCTTCGCGGCGGCCTGCTGCGCGCTGGCCGCCGGCGCGTTCGTGCTCGCGGCGGTGCTCTGGGCCGTCGCGGTGCTGGTCTTCTGGGTCAACGCGCTCCCCGCGCTGGCCGGGGAGCGCCGCTCGGTGGCCGACCGCCTGTCCGGCACCCGGGTCGGCGCCGTGGCCGTCCTGCAGCCCGCCGCGGCGTTCGCGCAGCAGGGCCTGCGGCAGCTGGCCGACTCGGACCTCGGGCGCAACCTGCGGAGTCGGACCGGCGACTGAGGATGCGTCAGCTCGCGGGTGGGCCGGCTCGCGCGTCGGCCCACCACGGGGGAGCTGCCGCTACGGTGGGCTGATGAGCAACCTTGATCGCAAGCCCGTCGCCACCCTGTGCGGTGGCGATGCGAGCACCGGCCCGGTTCGCGACCTGCTGACCGGCCGCAACGTGCGGCTCGGCGAGAGCACCGAGGTCCGCCGGCTGCTGCCCAACCTCGGGCGGCGGATGGTCGGCGCCTGGTGCTTCGTCGACCACTACGGCCCTGACGACATCGCCGACGAGCCCGGCATGCAGGTCCCGCCGCACCCGCACCTGGGCCTGCAGACCGTCAGCTGGCTGCACGAGGGCGAAGTCCTGCACCGCGACAGCCTCGGCAACCTGCAGACCGTGCGACCGCGCGAGCTGGGCCTGATGACCTCCGGCCGCGCCATCTCGCACTCCGAGGAATCCCCGCGCCCGCACGCCCGCCTCCTGCACGGCGCCCAACTCTGGGTCGCCCTCCCCGACACCCACCGCCACACCACCCCGACCTTCGAACACCACGACCAACTCCCCGAGATCACCGCACCCGGCCTGCACGGCACCGTGATCCTCGGCTCGCTCGACGGCACAACCTCCCCGGGCACCACGTACACCCCACTGGTCGGCGTCGATCTGACGCTGCGTCAGGGAAGTTCCACCAAGCTGCCCTTGGAGCCCCACTTCGAGTACGCCGCGCTGGCGATGACCGGCAGCGTCGACGTGGACGGGGTCGCCCTGGAGCCCGGCGCGATCCTCTACCTCGGCTGCGGCCGTCGCGAACTGCCCATGCTGGCTCGCACCGACAGCTCGTTGCTGCTGCTGGGCGGGGAGCCGTTCGAGGAGGAGATCCTGATGTGGTGGAACTTCATCGGCCGGACCGAAGAGGACATCAGGCAGGCGCGCGAGGACTGGATGACCGGTGCGCGGTTCGGTGAGGTGCACGGCTACGACGGCGACCGGCTGGCTGCTCCCGAGCTGCCCCAACTGCCCCTGAAGCCACGGGGAAGGATGCGCTGACCTGGGACCATGTACCAGAGAAAGGTTGCGCGGAGTTGCTGTGGCTCGCGGTCCGGGGCGTCTGCGATCCACCGCTCCGGGAGGACGCTCGAACCTCCGAGTGGCGGCTCCGGTGGTCGGCCACGAGCCTCAGGTGTGGCCATCCGTGGCCGGGTTCAGTCAGACAAGCGTTCCGAGGCATCGGCCAGCCGTAGTGGGTGCCGTTGGTGCCGCATGCCGTCCTTGACAACCGCTGCATCGTCGCGATCCTCCACGAGCACTACCCGCGCCTCGGCTACGACCTGTGCGACATCTTCGGGAGCAGGCCTGCAGGTTCGACGCATCCGCGTGCGCGTTGTTCCTGTGTACGGACAGGGCTGCGCCCCGCCGCGAACGGGGTGTCTGTCGGGCGGGGCGCAGCGGAGCCGGTGCTGGTGTTGGTCAGTTCGGGTAGATCGGGTTGGTGCCGTAGGTCCAGTTGCCGGCGGAGCTGGCGAAGACCTGCACCGGGTCGTTGCCCACGTTCATGGCAATCAGGTCACAGCGGCCGGGGCTGAGCATCGGAGTGGTGACCCTCACCGTGTTGCCGTTGGCGTCGTCCGTGAGCCACAGGTAGAAGTCGTTCGCGGAGCTCTGGCCGTTGCAGATTTCGCCGAGGGCCGAGCCGCTGTAGTTGCTGCCGCTGATACAGGTGCCGTGCTGGCAGTACTGGTCGGTGGCGGCGTTGGCGGTGCCGGTGGCGGCGGCGATGCCGCCGATGGCGAGCGCGGTGGCCGCGAGGCTCTGAGCGGCGCGCTTGGCGATGGTACGCATGAGGTAGTCCCCCGTCTTAGGCATGCGGGGGCGGCCCTGCTGCCTTCCCCCGACGGCAGCTAGGAGCGTAGTCGTGGGACGACGGCGCCGGGGGACCCTTTCTGGTCAGATTCCGGTGTGGCCAAGGGGGCAGGGCATGCCCCAAGAGGTGCTGACTGGCTTTGTTCACGAGAGCGGGTTCTCGTGAACAAAGCCAGTGAGCGCTGTGCATCGTGAAGTTGGCTGGTCACGGGGGCTGGCGTGACTCAGTTCCGGGGCGCTCGGGCTGGTGGCGGACGTCAGTCTGCCGGGTGGATTGAAGTTCCCCCGTTGATCTGGACAGCTTGATACTGGGACGGTTGGGTCCCGGAGGAAGCAGTCCAGGTAGTGAGTGGCAAGAGCAACATGAGCA
>NZ_JARZAG010000043.1 GCF_029892155.1 Kitasatospora sp. GAS204B
CCGGCCAGCGCCACCTGGAAGACGTAGCGCGGCTGCACGTCACCGAAACCGGCCCCGCCGTCCTCGCCCTGCAGCCAGCCGCCCCGGCGCAGCCGGTCGGCCAGCTCGAAGGCCTGCGGCTCGTACCAGTCGGGGTCGAGGTCCCGCAGCCGCTTGGCCTGACCACCGGCGATCGCCTCCTTGATGGTGGTGGACTCCCAACGGCGGATCACCACCGGCGGCCCCATCTTCACCGAGAACGCGCCCTGCGCCTTCAGATGCGCCAGCATCGGGCTCAGCCACCGGTCGAGATCCTGGTCGAACCAGTCGATCGTCGGCCCCTCCGGCAGATAGGCCAGGTAGCGCTTGAGCTTGGGCAACTGCCGGTAGAGCACCAGACCGGCACCGACCACCGCACCCGAAGCATCGATCCACCCGATCGACTCGCTGCGCCACTCCGACTTCACCTCGCCCCAGGACGGCACCTGCATGTGGCTCGCTGACGGCAGGCTCCGGATGAAGGCGAGATGCTCCTCACGGGTGATCGTCCTCAGACGCAGGCTCATGCTCGGGGTGCTCCTTGGAGTGGACTGCGGGTGTCGGCCTCGCGACCCTATGGCTGTGTGACCCTATCGATGGCTCTGTGACCTTATCGTCCGAATGGTCCGTTTCGGCCGGGTCACACGCGGCGCGCTGACGGAACCCTAGGGGTGCGGTCCGCGATCGGGTGCCGGAACGGCGCGAACGGCGCCCTCCGAGGGGAGAGCGCCGTCTGATGCGCCGGCTGTGAACCGGGCTGCCGCCGGGCGGCTGCCCCGGAGGTCAGCCGAAGAGGCCGCCATGGGCCAGACCGATGCCGAGACCGAACGCGGAGGCGGCCAGTGCGATCACCGTCACGAACCGCTCGGCGGTGGTCACTGAGATGAACTGGCTCCACAGGCCGACGATGACGCCGGCGAGCCCGGTCCAGGAACTCAGCAGGTGCAGGCTGTGCACGAAGGACGTGCTGAAGGCCACCAGGCCCAGGATCACGGTCAGGCCCACCAGGGTGTTCTCCCTGGGGTGCCGGTGACCGTCGGTGTTGAGGGTGAGCGCGGGGAATCGGCGGATGGTCTGTGCCATGGAACCCACCTCCTGCGGAGGGCGAGCGCGGTGTGTGTACCCGTTCTGCCCAAGATTGCGCCGCTCCAGACGTCCCGGCAATCCATGGGTGTTTTGTTCGTCCGGATGGGTGCGGGTAGGCTGAGCGATCTGCACTGGTGTATCTGCGTCCTCGCCTGCCCGCTCGCGGGTCGGTGGCCCGTTTCGGGTCCGGCGGGGTCCGACTGTCAGACCTGGTCACTACCGTGGTCCCACCACAGTGGTCCGAGGTCGGCACGGCTCCAGTGCCGACGCCGTACAACCCTCCTGCCACGGAGAGACCGTGGCCGCTGAGTCCAAAGGAGGTGGGTTTACCCATGCGTCACTACGAGGTGATGGTCATCCTCGACCCCTCGGTCGAGGAGCGCGCTGTCTCCCCCCTGATCGAGAACTTCCTCAACGTCGTCCGCACCGGCGGTGGCACCGTTGAGAAGGTCGACACCTGGGGTCGTCGCCGCCTGGCGTACGAGATCAAGAAGCAGCCCGAGGGCATTTACTCGGTCATCGACCTCAAGGCCACGCCTGAGGTCGTCAAGGAGCTCGACCGCCAGATGTCGCTGAGCGAGTCGGTTCTGCGGACCAAGGTCCTGCGCCCGGACACCCACTGAGCCACCCTCGGGACTTCTGAAGTCCCGAAGGCTCATGTCCGATGTTTCACGTGAAACATCGCTGAACGGAACTCTTCCTCCCGAGAGGTCAGCACACCATGGCAGGCGAGACCGTCATCACCCTCGTCGGCAATCTCGTCGACGACCCCGAGCTGCGTTTCACCCCCTCGGGTGCGGCGGTCGCGAAGTTCCGCATCGCGTCCACTCCCCGCACCTTCGACCGCCAGACCAACGAGTGGAAGGACGGCGAGAGCCTCTTCCTCACGTGCAACGTCTGGCGTCAGCCGGCGGAGAACGTGGCCGAGTCGCTGCAGCGCGGCATGCGCGTGATCGTGCAGGGCCGACTGCGCCAGCGGTCTTACGAGACCAAGGAAGGCGAGAAGCGGACGGTCTTCGAGGTCGAGGTCGACGAGGTCGGACCGAGCCTGCGCTCGGCGACCGCCAAGGTGACCCGGGCCAACCGGTCCGGCGCTCCTGGTGGTGCCGGCGGCGGCTTTGCCGGCGGTGGCCAGCAGGCCGGCGGCGGCGGCCAGGGCGGCGGTTGGGGTGGCAACGGTGGCGGCCAGGGTGGCAACTGGGGCGGCAACGCCTCGGGTGGCCAGTCCGGTCCCTCCGACGACCCCTGGGCGTCCAGCGCTCCCTCTGGTGGCAACCAGGGTGGCGGCGGCTGGGGTGCCCCGTCCGGTGGCGGCTTCTCGGAAGAGCCCCCGTTCTAAGAGCTGACAGATTTCGTGCGACCCGGGACTCCCGCACTCGATGCGGGCCCCGGATCGTGATCCTCATTTGGAGCACACCATGGCGAAGCCGCCTGCTCGCAAGCCGAAGAAGAAGGTTTGCGTCTTCTGCAAGGACAAGGTCAACTACGTTGACTACAAGGACACGAACCTGCTGCGGAAGTTCATCTCCGACCGCGGAAAGATCCGTGCCCGCCGGGTCACCGGCAACTGCACCCAGCACCAGCGTGACGTCGCCACGGCCGTGAAGAACAGCCGTGAGATGGCGCTGCTGCCCTACACCAGCACCGCGCGCTAAGAGAGGGTGACCGAAAAATGAAGATCATCCTCACTCACGAGGTCCCTGGCCTCGGTGGCGCCGGCGAGATCGTCGAGGTCAAGGACGGTTACGCCCGTAACTACCTGGTTCCGCGTGGCTTCGCCATCCGCTGGACCAAGGGCGGCCAGAAGGACGTCGACGCGATCCGTCGCGCTCGCAAGATCCACGAGATCCAGACCATCGAGGCGGCCAACGAGTTCAAGGCCAAGCTCGAGGGTCTGCAGGTCAAGCTGGCCGTTCGCTCCGGCGACGCCGGCCGCCTGTTCGGCTCGGTGACCCAGGCCGACGTCGTCGAGGCCGTCAAGGCCGCCGGCGGCCCGGCGGTGGACAAGCGCGCCGTCACGATCGCCTCGCCGATCAAGACCGTGGGCACCCACAAGGTCTCGGTCAAGCTGCACGCCGACGTCAAGGCCGACCTCGACGTCGCCGTCGTCGCCGCCTGATCCAGGCTGCGGTAACGCGTCAACGAAAGGGCCGGGCCTCCCGCAGGGGAGGGCCGGCCCTTTCGCGTCTCCGGTGCCGGTCCGCGTGCCGGTCTGCGGTGCCGCCTGGCGCGCGGCGGTTCGCCTCGGGTGTTCAGGCCCGGACCGCGCCGGTCACCAGCCAGCGGCCGGTGCGCAACCGGCCGAGCAGGAAGGCGCAGCGCAGCAGGATGAAGAGGTTCAGCGCCCACCAGACGCCGGCCAGCCCCCAGCCGAGCGAGGGCACCACCAGGACCAGCGGCGCGAAGGCGGCCAGCGTGCCGAGCATCGCCCAGGCCAGGTAGCCGCCGTCGCCGGCGCCCATCAGCACCCCGTCCAGCACGAAGACCGGTCCCGAGGCGGGCTGGGTCAGCGCGACCAGCAGCAGGACCACGGAGAGCTGCGCGCGGACCGCCGGGTCGGCGGTGAAGAGGGGGACGTAGAGCGGCCGGGCCAGTACCACCAGCAGGCCGAGCAGCAGCCCCGAGCCGAGCCCCCACTCGACCATCCGCCGGGTCGCCGCCCGGGCACCGGCGCGGTCCCCGGCACCCAGGTAGCGGCCGATGATCGCCTGCCCGGCTATCGCGATGGCATCCAGCGCGAAAGCCAGGAAACTCCAGAGCGCCATGGCGATCTGATGGGCCGCCACCTCGCGGTCGCCGAGCCGCGCGGCCACCGCGGTGGCCAGCACCAGCACCGCGCGCAGGCTGAGGGTACGGATCATCAACGGCCCGCCGGCCCGGGCACAGGCCCGGATCCCGGCGGGGTCGGGACGCAGCGCGGCCCGCTCGCGGCGGGCGCCGCGGACCACCACGGCCAGGTAGGCCGCGGCCATCGCGTTCTGGGCCAGGACCGTGCCCCAGGCCGAGCCGGCCACGCCCAGGTCGGCGCCGTAGACCAGGGCGAAGTTGAGCCCGAGGTTGGCGGTGAAGCCGGCCACGGCCACCAGCAGCGGTGTACGGGTGTCCTGCAGGCCGCGCAGCACGCCGGTGGCGGCCAGCACCATCAGCATGGCCGGGATGCCCAAGGCGCTGATCCGCAGGTAGGTCACCGCGTACGGGGCGGCGGTGGCCGAGGCGCCGAGCAGGTCGGCCACCCGTGGGGCCAGCAGGGCCGCCAGCAGCCCGACCGGGACGGCGAGCAGCAGGGCCAGCCAGACACCGTCGATGCCCTGCTGGACGGCCGCCCTGCGGTCGCCGGCGCCGATCCGCCGGGCCACCGCGGCGGTGGTCGCGTAGGCCAGGAAGACGAAGATCCCGGCGAGCGTGCTCAGCGCGGTGCCGGCCACGCCGAGGCCGGCCAGCTGGGCGGTGCCGAGGTGGCCGACGATCGCCGAGTCGCCGAGCAGGAAGAGCGGCTCGGCCACCAGCGCGCCGAAGGCCGGCACGGCCAGCGCGAGGATCTCCCGGTCGTGCCGGCGGCGCTCGTGCCGGAGCTCGGCGGCGGCCGGCCGCTCGGTGCCGGGCGTGCTGGGCGCGGGGGGAGTCGGCTCAGCGGTCGAGGGGCCAGCAGTCATGCGGATACCGTAAGGCATGCACCGGTAAGCAGTACATGGAGTCTTGGTCATTACGGCTGCTGGGTGCCCAGCTGTGTGAAGTTTTTCTCATGCACAGCCGGTGGAAAGAGTCATCCCAGGTCAGCGAGTTGACACCGGGCGGATCGTCTGGTTATCCACAGGACTTTCCCCAAGCTTGTGCACAGGTTTCGGGCAGTTGTCCACAGTGATATGCAGTTCATCCCCACCCCCTGTGGATAACTGCCCCGGATTTTCTTGGAACTAGGCCCACGCGCGCCTTAGCGTGGTCGCTCACCCGACGCGCCGCGCCCGCACCCGGCCGCCGTTCTGTCGGCCGTGTGGCGTATGAAGGAGGTGGAGCGGACCGTGATGGTGCCCTTCCACCACCCAGGCCACCTCGTCTTTGCACCAGACTCGCACCGCTCGCTGAACGGGGAACAAGCGTGACCGGCCCCCAGTACGACGACCACGACGTGCCGCCGCCCCCGGAGGACGACTGGCAGCCGTCCGACGACGCGTTCGGCCCCTCATTCCCCGCCGCCGGCCCCAGCGACCGCCTGCCGGTCACCCGCAACCGCGGCGAGGCCGCCGGGGGCGGTGGTGGTGGCAAGGGTGAGTTCCGCAAGCGTGACGGCGAGCGCGGGCGTGACGGCGGTCGGGACGGGGGGCGCGACGGCGGCCGGGAGGGCGGCGTCGAGGGTTTCGAGCGGGTCCCACCGCAGGACCTGCCGGCCGAGCAGTCCGTGCTCGGCGGCATGATGCTCTCCAAGGACGCCATCGCCGACGTCGTCGAGGTGCTCAAGCCGCTCGACTACTACCGCCCGGCCCACGAGCTCATCCACAGCGCGATCCTCGACCTCTACGCCCGCGGCGAGCCGGCCGACCCGATCACCGTCGCCAGCGAGCTGACCAAGCGCGGCGAGCTCACCCGGGTCGGCGGCCCCGGCTACCTGCACACCCTGGTCAACTCCGTCCCCACCGCCGCCAACGCCGAGTACTACGCCGAGATCGTCCACGAGCGCGCCGTGCTGCGCCGCCTGGTCGAGGCGGGCACCCGGATCGCCGGCATGGGCTACGCCGCCGAGGGCGATGTGGACGAGATCGTCAACGCCGCCCAGGCCGAGATCTACGCCGTCACCGAGCAGCGCACCAGCGAGGACTATGCGCCGCTGGCCGACATCATGGAGGGCGCCCTCGACGAGATCGAGGCGATCGGCTCCCGGCAGGGCCAGATGTCGGGCGTCCCGACCGGCTTCGCCGACCTGGACGCGCTCACCAACGGGCTGCACCCCGGGCAGATGATCGTGATCGCGGCGCGCCCGGCCATGGGAAAGTCGACACTGGCCCTGGACTTCTCCCGGGCCTGCTCGATCACCAACGGCCTGCCGAGCGTGATCTTCTCGCTCGAAATGGGCCGCAACGAGATCGCCATGCGCCTGCTCTCGGCGGAGGCCAGGGTCGCGCTGCACCACATGCGTTCGGGCAACATGACGGACGACGACTGGACCCGAGTGGCGCGCCGGATGCCGGACGTGACGGCGGCTCCGCTCTACATCGACGACTCGCCGAACCTGTCGATGATGGAGATCCGCGCCAAGTGCCGGCGCCTGAAGCAGCGCGCCGACCTCAAGCTGGTCGTCATCGACTACCTCCAGCTGATGCAGTCCGGCGGCTCGAGACGGGCCGAGAGCCGTCAGCAGGAGGTCTCCGACATGTCGCGAAACCTGAAGCTGCTGGCGAAGGAGCTGGAGGTCCCGGTGATCGCGCTCTCCCAGCTGAACCGTGGCCCCGAGCAGCGCACCGACAAGAAGCCGATGGTCTCCGACCTGCGTGAATCGGGCTCCATCGAGCAGGACGCCGACATGGTCATCCTGCTTCACCGCGAGGACGCCTACGAGAAGGAGTCCCCCCGCGCGGGCGAGGCCGACCTGATCGTGGCCAAGCACCGTAACGGTCCGACGGCCACCATCACGGTCGCCTTCCAGGGCCACTACTCGCGGTTCGTGGACATGACGCGGGACTGAGGCGGCGGCGGGTGCGGAGCGTGGCTGATCCCGATCCGAGAGGAGACCCGTGGGCGAGAACAAGCAGCGCATGCTGGCCGGGGACTGGTACCTCCCCGACGACCCCGAGTTGGGCGCGGATTCCGAGAGGCGGGCCGCGCTCTGTGCGGCGTACAACGCGGCCGGCCGGCTCGCTGCGGGCGAGCGCCGGGCGGTCCTGGAGGAGTTGCTCGGCTCGGTGGGCGACGGGGTGCGGATCCGGCCTCCGTTCCAGTGCGACTTCGGCTACCACATCAGCATCGGGGCCCGTACGTTCGTCAACTTCGGTGCGGTCTTCCTCGACGCGGCGCCCGTCACCATCGGGGCGGACGTGCAGATCGGGCCGAACGTCCAGCTCCTGACGCCGACTCACGAACTGGATCCGGATCGCCGCCGGGTCGGCTGGGAGCGGGCGGTCCCGGTGACGATCGGCGACAACGTCTGGCTCGGTGGCGGGGTGATCGTCTGTCCTGGTGTGACGATCGCCGAGAACACGGTGGTCGGGGCCGGCGCGGTGGTCACCAAGGACCTGCCGGCCGGGGTGCTGGCGGTGGGCAACCCGGCCCGGATCGTGCGCGCCCTGGACGGGCGGACCAGCTGAGCGGTGGCTCAGTCGAGGACGGTCAGGTCCAGGGAGGCCAGACCTCTGCGTGCGGGAGCAGGCTGGCGCCGGCTGGGGGTGACGCCGGGGGAGGAGGCGCACCGGCGGGTGGTTCGGAAAAAGTTCAGCCGCGGTGTCGATTCGGCGTGCCGCCGTTCGACGCATGGGTGAAGGCTGGATGGAACCGGGTGGAGAGGCCGCTCGGGAGCCGGGCCGAGAAGGAGACTGCGATGCGCTACATGATGATCGTCCGGGCTGATGAGAACACCGAGTCCGGCGTGCTGCCGCCGCCGGAGGTGTTCGAGGAGATGGGCCGCTACAACGAGGAACTGGTGAAGGCCGGGGTGCTGCTGGCGGCCGACGGGCTGCACCCGAGTTCGAAGGGGTTCCGGGTCAGCTGGCCGGGCGGGAAGCCGAAGGTGACCGACGGGCCTTTCACCGAGGCCAAGGAGCTGATCGCGGGCTACTGGCTGATCCAGGTGAAGTCGCGCGAGGAGGCCGTCGAGTGGGCCTGCCGGGTGCCGTTCGGCGAGGGCGGGGAGGTGGAGCTGCGGCAGATCTTCGAGCCCACCGACTTCCCGGCCGACGTGCTGCCGCCGGACGCGCTGGAGCGCGAGCAGGCACTGGCCGAAGAGGTGCGGCGCCAGCAGGCGCAGGCTCGGTAAGGGCGCCGAGCGGGTGAGCTGCTGAGCAGGTGAGCTACGCCCGGCTCGGGGTTTGCAAAGGTTGCACACCCCGAGCCGGGCGTAGCTTGCGCTTGCGACCCCCCGTCGCCCGCTGCTCTGATGGGTAGCCGTGACCACCGCCCAGCCGCACCACCCTGATGCCGACCCGGCCGCGCACCGCGCGGTGGACGCCGTCTGGCGGATCGAGTCGCCGCGGCTGATCGCCGGGCTGACCCGGATCGTGCGGGACCTCGACCTCGCCGAGGAGCTGGCGCAGGACGCGCTGGTCGCCGCGCTGGAGCAGTGGCCCAGGGACGGCGTGCCACGCAACCCGGGCGCCTGGCTGATGACCACCGCCAAGCGCCGCGCGATCGACCTGGTCCGCCGTGAGCAGCGGCTGGCCGGCAAGCTCGACCAGTTCGGCCACCAGCTGGCCGCCGAGCCCGCGCCGGGCCCCGAGCAGTTCGTCGAGCAGGCCGAGGAGATCGAGGACGACCTGCTGCGCCTGGTCTTCATCGCCTGCCACCCGGTGCTCGCCACCGAGGCGCGGGTGGCCCTGACCCTGCGGCTGCTCGGCGGGCTCACCACCGAGGAGATCGCCCGGGCCTTCCTGGTCCCGGAGTCGACGGTCGCCCAGCGGATCGTCCGCGCCAAGCGGACGCTGGCCAGCGCCGAGGTGCCGTTCGAGGTGCCCAGCGGTCCGGAGCTGGCCCAGCGGCTGGACTCGGTCCTCGAGGTGATCTACCTGATCTTCAACGAGGGTTACGCGGCGACGGCCGGCGACGACTGGATGCGCCCCGCCCTCTGCGAGGACGCGCTGCGGCTGGGGCGGGTGCTGGCCGGGCTGGTCCCGAGCGAGCCGGAGGTGCACGGGCTGGTCGCGCTGCTGGAGGTCCAGGCCTCCCGGGCGCAGGCCAGAACCGGCACGGACGGTGCCCCGGTGCTGCTGCTCGACCAGGACCGGTCACGCTGGGACCAGCTGCTGATCCGGCGCGGCCTGGCGGCGCTGGCCCGGGCCGAGGAGCTGGCCGCCGGCCCGCCCGGCCCGTACGCGCTGCAGGCCGCGATCGCCGCCTGCCACGCCCGCGCGGTGAGCGCCGAGCAGACCGACTGGGTGCGGATCGCCGCGCTCTACGAGGCGCTGGCCCGCCGGGCGCCCTCCCCGGTGGTGGAGCTGAACCGGGCGGTCGCGCTGGGCATGGCGTTCGGCCCGGCGATCGGACTCGACCTGCTCGACCAGCTCCGCGACGAGCCCGCACTGCGTGGGTACCACCTGCTGCCCGCCGTCCGCGGTGACCTGCTGGCGAAGCTGGGTCGGGTGGCCGAGGCCCGGGCGGAGTTCGAACAGGCGGCCGCGCTCACCCGCAACGGCCGGGAGCACGCGTTGCTGCTGGCTCGGGCGGCGGAGTGCGCCCGGCAGTCGAACTGACGGGCCGACACACCGGCGCAGGCCTCGAGCGACCAGGCTCCGCAGGTGCTCCTCAGTGGGCGAGCGTTGCCACGGCGCGGTAGCCGGCGTCGACTCCGCCGACCAGCAGGACGTCGCAGACGGCGTTGTCGGTGCGCAGCGCGAGGATGTCCTGGTAGGCGGGGGAGTCGTACCAGGCCTGGGCCCGCGCCAGGTCGGGGAACTCGATCAGCACCAGGTCGCCCGACCAGCTTCCCTCGCGCAGGTCGACGGGGTTGCCGTGGACCAGGAAGCGGCCGTCGAAGGGGTCGAGGGTGGCGTCGATCCGCTCCAGGTACTCGACGATCCCGGCGTTGAAGTCGACGGTGTGCAGGTGGCCGAGGGCGTAGGCGGTCATGGTGTCCTCCAGGTTGCGACCGGTTCGTTCGTTCCGCTGTCGACAGTACGGACGGCGCGGTCCGGGCGAATCGGTCAGCCATAGGTAGGCCGGTGACCGGTGTGCGGGGGACATGCCTAGTCTGACCCGATGACAGAAACCGACAGCCGTACGAACGATCGCGTCGACCTGGTCATCTTCGACTGCGACGGGGTGCTGGTGGACAGTGAGCGGATCGCGGTCCGGCTGCACGTGGCACTCGGTGCCGAGTTCGGCTGGCCGCTCACCGGGGCGGAGGTGGTGGCGCGGTTCGTCGGCCGCTCGACCGCCTCGATCGGCGAGCAGGTCGCCGAGCGGCTGGGCGCGGCGGTGGCCGCCGACTGGCAGCGGGCCTTCGAGGAGCGGCACCGGGTGGCGGTGGACCGGGAGTTGGCACCGGTCGACGGGATCGAGGCGGCGCTGGCGGCGCTGCACCGGCCGTCCTGCGTGGCCTCCAGCGGCAGTCACGAGAAGATGCGGCACACCCTGGGGCGGACCGGCCTGTACGACTACTTCGACGGTCGGATCTTCAGCGCCACCGAGGTCGACCGGGGCAAGCCCGCCCCTGACCTGTTCCTGCACGCGGCGGGGCGGATGGGCGTGCCGGCGGCGGGCTGCGTGGTGGTGGAGGACAGCGGCCCGGGCGTCCGGGCGGCCCGCGCGGCCGGGATGCGGGTGCTCGGCTACGCGGGCGGCCTGACCTCGGCGGAGTCGTTGGCTGAGGCGGGCGCGCAGCAGGTCTTCCACGAGATGCGCGAGCTGCCCGGGCTGCTCGCGGACCTGGCGCGCGGGGCGGACCGGGGCGCCGCCGCGGGCACGGCCGGCTATCAGGACGAGGCCGCCGTGCTGGTCGAGCAGTACGAGAGCGTCAGCTTCGCGCAGGTTCACCACGGACGGCTGCACCTGCTGCCGCCGGCGCCCGCCCGGGTGCTGGACCTCGGCGCCGGCTCCGGCCGGGACGCCGCCGCGCTGGCGGCGCTGGGCCACCAGGTCACCGCGGTCGAGCCCACCGCCGCGTTGCGCGCGGCGGGCGAGCGGCTGCACCAGGGGGCCGGGATCCGCTGGGTGGACGACGCGCTGCCCGGGCTGCCGGCGCTGCTGGCCGAGGGCGCCCGTTTCGACCTGATCACGGTGATCGCGGTCTGGATGCACCTGGCACCCGCCGAGCGGGCGACGGCGATGCGCACCGTGGCCGGGCTGCTCGGCCCCGGCGGGATGCTGCTGCTGACCGTCCGTCACGGTCCGGTGCCGGCCGGGCGGCGGATGTTCACGGTGCGGGCCGAGGAGGTCCTCGACCAGGCACGGGCGGCGGGGCTGCGCGCCGTGCACCAGGACGAGCGCGGGGACCTGCACGGGCGGGGCGACGTGCGGTGGAGCGAGTTCGGCTTCACCAACGACCGCTGATCGGCTGGCCCCTCGAACCGCTGGCCCCTCGAACCGCTGGTCCGCTGCGGCCGCTCAGCAGCCGGGTGGGACGGCCTCCGGTAGATGGGTGGCGGCCCAGTTGCGCAGCTCGTCCAGGGCCGGGCGCAGCGCCCGGCCCGCCTCGGTCAGCCGGTAGCTGACCCGCAGCGGTGGTCCGTCGTCGACCAGGCGGACCACCAGGCCGGCCTCGGCCAGTTCGGTCAGCCGGTCGGAGAGCATCCGCTCGCTGATCCCGGGGATCGCCCGGCGAAGCTGGGAGAAGTGCGCGGGGCCGTTGCTGAGCACCGCCACCACCAGCCCCGACCAGCGCTTTCCGAGCAGCGTGAAGACCCGGGTCAGCGCGTTGTCGACGCTGGTGCACGGACCGAGCGTCGCCGCGGCCGCCACCGAGGCGACCTCGCACAGCTCGTTCGGTTCCGGCACGGTCCCGGTGGTGCTCAAGCCTGTCGGATCCAGCTCTGGCTCACCCATGCCGTCCAGGGTACGGCCATTCCATCGTGACTGCGGAAAAGTTAGCTGCTACGGTAATGACAGCTGCCAAGAAAACGGCAGTACCTATCGCGATGTATGGAGGATTGCCATGCCCACGCTGCTGCACATCGACTCTTCGGCCGTGACCCAGGGCTCGGTCTCCCGTGAGGTCGCCGCGACCTTCGCCCGGGAGTGGCAGGCCGCGAACCCGGACGGCACCGTGATCCACCGCGACCTGGGCGTCACCCCGGTGCCGCACCTCAGCGGTGCCGCGATCGCCGCCCAGTGGGCCCCGGCCGAGACGCACACCGAGGAGCAGCGGGCCGCCGCCGCGCTGCGCGAGGAGCTGATCGTCGAGCTGGAGCAGGCCGACGCGGTGCTGATCGGCGCCCCGATGTACAACTTCACCATCCCCTCCACGCTGAAGGCCTGGCTCGACCAGGTGGTGCTGTTCGGCCGCACCGGCGGCGAGGGCGGCTCGGTCGCCGGCAAGCCGGTCACCGTGGCCGTCTCGAACGGTGGCGCCTACGGGCCCGGCACCCCGCGCGCCGAGTTCGAGTTCGTCCAGAGCTACCTGCGCAAGGCCTTCACCGGGCTGCTGGGCATGGACGTGGACTTCATCGTGGCGGAGATGACGCTGGCCCGGGTCAACCCCGCGCTCGCCGAGTTCATCGAGCACGCGGACGCCTCCAAGGCGCAGGCCCACGAGGACGCGGCGGCCAAGGCGAAGGCGCTGGCCGGGCGGCTGGCGGAGCGCGTCGACGCCTGACGCCCCGTTGCCACTGTGTCGCCACACTTCGTCGTCGGCGGGCCGTCGCTGACGGTCCGTCGAAGGCCGGCCGGCGGACCGTGGCAGCGGCCCGTCGAGGCTCACTCGCCCGGGCGCGCCTGCCGGGCGACGCGGGGGGTCGGCTTCCATGCTGGTCCCGACAGCGCCCCCGCCCGGCGGGGCGCGAGGACCGCCGCGGATCAGGGAGAGCCAAGTGACCTCGTCGCCACCGCCGTCATCGCCGAACCAGCCCGCTCGATCAGGCGGGAGCGGCGGCGGCAACGGCGAGGACGGCGGGACCGGCGGGCACGGCCTCACCCCCGTGCCGGTGGGTGCCACCGCGACCACCCCACCCGGCCCGCCGCTGGCGATCGAGGTCTTCACCGGCCCGGAGTCGGCCTTCTTCGCCACCTCCAGCCTGATCCTCGGCCTGCGCGACGCCATCCTGGTGGACGCCCAGCTGACCCGCAGCGCCGGGCGCGAGCTGGCCGAATGGATCGCCGGCAAGGGACGCAACCTGCTGGCCGTGGTGATCACCCACCCGCATCCCGACCACTACTTCGGGGTCGAGGAGGTGCTCCGGCTCTTCCCGCAGGCGCATCTGCTCGCCGCTCCGCCGGTGGTGGAGGCGATCGCCGCGACGGCCGCCGAGAAGGTCCGGCAGTGGCGGCCGATCTACGGTGCCGACATCCCCGAGGCCCCGATCCTGCCCCGTCCGCTGCGGCCGCAGCCGCTGATGATCGACCGTCAGCTGATCCGGGTGCTCTACCTGGGCCAGGGCGACTGCGCCACCAGCACCGTGGTGCACGTCCCCGGCTCGCGCACGGTGATCGCCGGTGACCTGGTCTGGAACGGCACCCACGTGTGGACCGTCGAGACCACGCCCGAGCAGCGCGCCACCTGGATCCGCAATCTCGGCCGGATCGCCGACCTGGGCGTGAACCGGGTGATCGCCGGGCACCGGGCGCCCGAGCAGGACGACGACGCGGGCCGGGTGCTGGCCTTCACCGGCGAGTACCTGCAGGACTTCGACCACCTGCTCGCGCGGCACCCGCACGATCCGGACGCGCTGATCGCCGCGGTCGGTGAGCGGTACGGCGAGCTGACCCTGCCGACCGTGCTGGCCGCCGGCGCCCAGGCGCACGCCGGGCCGGCCGCCGCGGAGTAGCGCAGCCGGCGTAGCGCGGATACTGGGGGCCATGACCAGAGCAGCGGCTCACTGGAAGGGCACGGACGGCGGTGCGGACGACGGCGCGATCGGGTACGACGCGATCGTGCTCGCGGGTGGCGCGGCCCGGCGGCTCGGCGGCGCCGACAAGCCGCGGCTGACGGTCGGCGGCCGCAGCCTGCTGGACCGGGTCCTGGCCGCCTGTGCGGGGGCTCGGAGCACCGTGGTGGTGGGGCCGGCGCCTATGCGCCCTGGCGGCCCGGCGGCGACCGGTGGGCCGCGGTGGACCAGGGAGCAGCCGCCCGGAGGCGGGCCGGTGGCCGCCGTCGCGGCCGGGCTGGCGGATCCGGCGGTGCGCGCGCCGGTGGTGCTGCTGCTCGCCGCCGATCTGCCGTTCCTGGACGCGGCGACCGTGCGCCGGCTGGCGGCCGCCCTCATCGCCGAGGTCGCCGAGGTCGCCGAGGTCGCCGAGGTCGATGCGGCCGTGCTGGTCGATGCCGAGGGCCGCGACCAGCCGCTGGCCGCCGCCTACCGCACGTCGGCCCTGCGCGCCGCGCTGGCCGGCCTCGGCGACCCGGCGGGCCTGCCGCTGCGGCGCCTGACCGGCGGCCTGCGCACGGTCCGGCTGGCCGATCCTGACGGCGTGTCGCAGGACTGCGACACCTGGGAGGAGCTGGCTGCCGCCCGCAGCCGGGCGGACCGGCAGGACTGAGCGGCAGGACCGACCCCGGGGCCCCTCGACGGTTGTTCGCTCACAGCCCCGGTGCGGCCCCGTGAGCGAAACGACCCGATGCGCTGATCCGCGCGACACGGTGGCGGGCCGTGGATCAGGCAGCATGGACCACCATGGAACGCACGCTGGACGACTGGATGGCCGAGGCCGCGGCCGAGCTGGGTATCGACCCGAAGGCCGAGATCCGGGAACTGCTCGACCTCGCCCGGGTGGTGGCGCACGGGGTGGACCGCCCGGCCGCCCCGCTGACCACCTTCCTGGTCGGCTACGCCGCCGCGGCCCGTGGTGGCGGGGCGGGCGCGGTCGGCGAGGCCGTGCGGCAGGTGACCGCGCTGGCCGAGCGCTGGGCCGCCGGGCCGGGGGCGGAGCAGGAGGCGCAGCGGCCGGCGGCGCCGCAGCCGTCCGAGACGCCTCCGCCGCCCGCCGTGGAGCAGCCGTGAGCGCCGCCGCGCCGCCGCTGGGCACCCAGGGGGCCGCCACCCCCACCCCCGTGGCGTCCTGGCCACGGGCGCGCGCGATCGCCGGCCGGGCTCCGGCGCGTCCGCTGCCCGCTGTCGAACGCGAGCTCGACGCCGCGCTCGGCCACACGCTGGCCGTCCCGCTGGCCGCGCTCACCGATCTGCCGGCCTTCGACACCTCCGCGATGGACGGCTGGGCGGTGGCCGGCCCGGGCCCGTGGCGGCTGGCCGGGAGGGTCCTGGCCGGGCGGACCCCGCCGCCGCTGGCCGACGGCTGGGCCACCGAGATCGCCACCGGTGCCCAACTGCCGCCCGGCGCGACCGCGGTGCTGCGCCGCGAGCACGGCCGGGTCGAGCGCCCGGGCAGGGGCCCCGGCACGCTGCACTCGATGGTGCCCAGCGAGCCCGCGCCCGGCCAGGACGTCCGCCCGCGTGCTCAGGAGTGCCGCAGCGGCGAGGAGTTGCTGCCGGCCGGTACGCCGGTCACGGCGGCCGTCCTCGGCCTCGCCGCCGCCTGCGGCTACGACCGACTGGCGGTCCGTCGCCGCCCCACCGTCGAACTGCTGGTGCTCGGCGACGAGTTGCTGGAGTCCGGCCTGCCGGAGCCGGGGCTGGTCCGCGACGCGCTCGGCCCGCTGCTGCAGCCCTGGGTGGGCACGGCCGGTGCCGAGGTGCTGGGGCGGCGCACGGTGCGGGACGACTTCGCGCTGCTGCGGGACGCGGTGCGGCACTCGCCGGCCGATGTGGTGGTCACCACCGGCGGTACGGCGTCCGGGCCGGTGGACTTCCTGCACGCGGCGCTGGCCGACTGCGGTGCCCGGCCGCTGGTGGACGGGGTGGCGGTCCGTCCCGGACACCCGATGCTGCTGGCCGAGCTGCCACCGGCTGGCCCCGACCGGCCGGTGCGTCATCTGGTCGGACTGCCCGGCAACCCGCTGGCCGCCGTGGCCGGCATGGTCACCCTGGCGCTGCCGCTGCTGGACGCGCTCGCCGGGCGCCCGACCGGCCCGGGCCGCATCGTGCGGACCGCCGCCGCGCTGCCCGGGCACCCCGCCGACACCCGGCTGCTGCCGGTGCGGCTGGGCGAGCGGGGTCCGGTGCCGCTGGCCTTCGACGGCCCGGCGATGCTGCGCGGCCTGGCGCTGGCCGAGGCGCTGGCCGTGGTCCCGCCGGGCGGTGTGGCGTCGGGCGAGCGGGTGGAACTGCTGGGCGTGCCGGGGTGAGCGGGGTGGTGGTCAGCCGGCCCGGTCGGCGGCCAGCACCGTGTGCCGCAGCAGCAGCGCGGTGGTGACCGGACCCACGCCGCCCGGCACCGGGGTCAGCGCGCCCGCCCGTTCGGCGGCCTGCGGCGCCACGTCGCCCACCAGGCCGCCGTCCGGGGTGGGGTTGGTGCCCACGTCGATCACCACGGCGCCTGGGCGCACGTGGTCGGCCGTGATCAGCCCGGGTCGGCCCACCGCCGCGACCAGCACCTCGGCGCCGCTGGTCACCGCCGCCAGGTCGGCGGTGCGCGAGTGGCAGACCGTCACCGTGGCGTCGCGGTCGAGCAGCAGGTGCGCGGCCGGCTTGCCGACCACCGTGGAGCGGCCCACCACCACGGCCTGACGGCCGCTCAGCGGCACCCGGTAGTGATCCAGCAGCGCGACCACGGCCTCGGCGGTGGCCGGGGCGAAGGCGGGCAGCCCGCTGGCCAGGCGGCCCAGCGAGAGCGGGTTGGCGCCGTCGACGTCCTTCTCGAAGGCGATCGCCGAGGCGAGCTCCTCCAGGGTGGTGCCGGGCGGCAGCGGGGTCTGCAGCATCAGTCCGTGCACCGCGTGGTCGGCGCTGAGTTCGGCCAGCCGGGCGCTGATCGCGTTCGGCTCGGCGTCCGGGCCCAGGTCGTGGACGGTGCACTCCAGGCCGGTCTTCTTGGCCGCGCGCACGATCGAACGGACGTACCAGGCGCTGGACTCGTCGGCCGTGGCGGTGACCACGGCCAGCTGTGGGCGCCGGCCGGCGGCGGCCAACTCCTCGGCGCGGGCGGCGGCTTCGGCCCGGATCGCGTTGGCCAGCTCGGTGCCGGAGAGCACGGTGGCGGTCACTTGGCCAGCTCCGCCCGGACGGCGGCGGTGACCCGCTCGGCGCGGGCGGCGATCTCGTCCACCCGGGCGGTGTCGGCCAGCAGCGCCTCGCGGGTGCGCTCCTCGCGGATGCCGGTCAGGTTGACCTCGACGTTGACCCGGGCGGTGGTGGCCGCCGCCCGGGCCGCCTCGGCGGCGGCGGCGATGTCGGTGATCACGTTGGGGTTGCCGATCGGCAGCAGGGTCTCGGCCAGTTCGACGATGTCCAGCGCGGCGGTGATCACCTCGGCCGGCGGGCGGGCGGCGCCGACCAGTGCCTGGGCGATCGCCGCCGTGCGGGCCGCCTTGGCCGCGTCGTCGTCCGTGGGCAGCCGGTAGGCGTCGGTGACGGCGGTGAAGGCGGCCGCGTCCTGCTCGGCCAGGGTCAGGGCCCGGCCGCGCAGCGTGTCGCTCTCCCGCAGGATCCGCTCCACCACCGGCTGGTGGGCGGCGTACTTCTCCCCGGTGCTGTAGCGGGCCACCATGGCCAGCAGCGCCGCCGCCTGAGCGGCGTGCAGCGCGGCCGACGCGCCGCCCCCCGGGGCGGGGACCCGATCGGCCAGGCGGTCCAGGAACTCGCTGATTGTGTCGTCGCGCACGGCGGCTCTTCCTTGCAGGGGGGTCGGTAGGGCGCATTCTCGCATAGCTGATCGACCGTCAGATGGCGGCTCGGCACGGTGGCGAGGCCGTTCGGTGAACCGCGGCCCTTGACGTCTCAAGAGGTCTAGTCCATCGTCGTGACGGTACGCGTCGCATCGCCCTGCCGCCCCCACCGGAGGACTCTGTGCGCAAGCTCAACTCTGCCGTTTCCGTGATCAGTTCGGCTGCCCTGCTGGCCGGCGGACTGCTCGCGCTGGCCGCTCCCGCGCGGGCCGACGGCACCGATCCGGTGGTCAACTCCGGGTTCGAGACCGGTGATCTGACCGGCTGGAGCTGCGATCCGGGAACCGGCGCCGTGGTCGGCTCCCCGGTCCACTCCGGCGCGCACGCGCTGGCCGGCGCGGCCACCGCGAGCGACGACGCGCAGTGCACCCAGACCGTCGCCGTCCAGCCGAACTCGACGTACACGCTCTCGGCATACGTCCAGGGCAGCTACGTCTACCTGGGCGCCACCGACCACAGCTCGACCTGGACGCCGAGCACCAACGGCTGGCAGCAGCTGACCACCAGCTTCAGCACGGACGCCTCGACCACCTCGGTCACCCTCTACCTGCACGGCTGGTACGGCCAGGGCACGTACTTCGCCGACGACGTCTCGCTGACCGGTCCCGGTGGCGGCCCCGCGCAGAGCCCGGCCACCCCCGCCGGGCTGACCGTCGCGGCCACCACCGCGTCCTCGATCTCGCTGGCCTGGACCGAGCCGTCCACCGGCTCCACCGCCACCTCGTACCAGGTCGGCGAGGGCTCGACGGTGGTCGCCACCAGCGGCTCCACCACGGCGACCGTGTCCGGCCTGGCCGCCGGCAGCAGCCACACCTACACCGTCACCGCGCTCGACGCGGCCGGCCACGCGTCGGCGCCGAGCGCCCCGGTGAGCGGGGTGACGCAGACCAGCGGCGGTGGCCCGGGCGGCGGTTCCAGCTGGCACCCGTCCTACCTGTCGATCGGCAGCGTCTACACCCCCGGCGGCAACGTGGACGGCTTCTTCAGCGGCCTCGCGACGCACGGCAAGCTGCCGGACTACGGATATGAATATCTGACCGGCGACGACCTGTTGAACTGGGCGGCGACCACCACGACCATGGTCCAGCACTCCGAGCAGCTGGGCATGACTCCGGTGATGGTCGAGTACGGGATGAACGGCAACGTCGACGGCACCGGCGTCGACTACACCAACATGCAGAGCGCGAGCTGGCTGACCTCGTACTTCCAGGCGCTGAAGAACGCCGCCACGGCGGCGAACGCGGCCGCGCCCGGCAAGCCGGTGGGCTGGGTGATCGAGCCCGACATGCTGGGCTACCTGCAGCAGAACTACGCCGCCCAGTACGGCGGTGACGCGTCGAAGTTCCCGGCCGCCACCAGCGCCGCGTACGCCGCCGGCGTGCTGAGCAGCGGCAGCGATCCGGCGTTCGGCGACAGCCTCAAGGGCCTGGTCGAGGCGATCGGTTACACCGTCAAGAAGTACGACCCCGCGGCCTTCCTGGGCTGGCAGGTCAACACCTGGGGCGTGCGGGACGCGCTCAAGGACACCGACACCATGGGCTGGACGGCGGGCCGCCAGTCGGTCGCCTCGACCGGCGACCAGGTGGCCGCCTTCCTGAAGAGCGCGGACATCGGCTACCGGGCCGACTTCGTCGCCTTCGACCAGTGGGGCCAGGACTTCGGCATCCTGCGCGACCCGAACCCCGCCGCCGACGTGCGGTACCTGAACGCGGCGCACTGGAGCAACTACCTGCTCTACGTGCAGACGATCCGTCAGTCGCTCGGCCTGCCGGCGGTGCTCTGGCAGATCGCGGTCGGCCACCTCAACTCCACGCACACGCCGAGCCCCGGCTACTTCAACGCCTCCGGCAGCTTCCCCGACCTGGACAACACCACCGCCGAGCAGAACGAGGACTCCGCCTCGACCTTCTTCTACGGCGACTCCTTCACCTCCAGCGGCAACAACCTCGCCTTCTACGGCAGCAATCCGGGCGCCGACCCGAAGGTCTCGGTCAGCGGATCGACCGTCACCTGGGGCTCCCACCTGCCGGAGGCCGCCGCGGCGGGCGTGGTGGCGGTCCTGTTCGGCGCGGGCACCGGGACCAGCACCTACGGCGTGCCGGAGACCTCGGGCACCGACCAGAGCGGGCCCGGCGACTTCGGCTACTGGGCCACCCGGACCCAGTCCTACCTGGCGGCACCGACCCCACTGCCGTAGGACAGGCCCTGACTTCCAGCGGGTGGCGATCGGCCCGCTCGCGGGGTGCGCCGAGTAGCGTCGAGCCATGTACGCATTCACGATTCCCCAGCCGGGCGGGCCCGAGGCGCTGACCTGGACCAAGGTCGACGATCCGGTGCCCGGCGAGGGCGAGGTGCTGGTCGAGGTGGCCGCCACCGCCGTCAACCGCGCCGACCTGTTGCAACGTCAGGGCAACTACAGCCCGCCGCCGGGAGCCTCGCCCTACCCCGGCCTGGAGTGCTCGGGCCGGATCGTCGCGCTCGGGGCCGGGGTGGCCGGCTGGGCGGTGGGCGACGAGGTCTGCGCCCTGCTGGCGGGCGGCGGTTACGCGGAGCAGGTGGCCGTGCCGGTGGGCCAGTTGCTGCCGATCCCACGCGGGTTGGGGCTGGTCGCCGCCGCGGCGCTGCCCGAGGTCACCGCGACGGTCTGGTCGAACGTGTTCATGGTGGCGCACCTGCGGCCGGGGGACACGCTGCTGCTGCACGGCGGCGCCAGCGGGATCGGGACGATGGCGACGCAGCTCGGCAAGGCGGTGGGCGCGAAGGTGATCGTGACCGCCGGCAGCGCGAAGAAGCTGGCGCGGTGCGCGGAGCTGGGCGCGGACGTCGGGGTGAACTACCGCGAGCAGGACTTCGTGGAGGTGGTGAGGGAGGCCACCGGCGGGCACGGGGCCGACGTGGTCCTGGACATCATGGGGGCGAAGTACCTGCAGCGGAACCTGGACGCGCTGGCGGTCAGCGGGCGGTTGGTGATCATCGGCCTGCAGGGCGGGGTGAAGGCCGAGGTCGACCTCGCCACCCTGCTGCGCAAGCGGGCCGCGGTGGTGGCGACGTCGCTGCGGCCGCGTCCGCTGGCGGAGAAGGCGGCGATCGTGGCGGCGGTGCGCGAGCACGTCTGGCCGTTGATCGAGTCGGGGGTGGTGAAGCCGGTGATCGACCGGGTGCTGCCGTTGACGGAGGCGGCGCAGGCGCACCGGGCGCTGGAGGCGGGGGAGCAGGTGGGGAAGGTCGTGCTGCAGGTCTGAGGAACCACCGCGGCCGCGGCCCGCGTTCTCGCGGCGCCGGAGCAGGGTCCGGCGCCGCTCGCGGCCAGGGGGGCGCTGGGGCTTGTCCGCCGAAGCGGGCTCAGTCGTCCAGCCACCCGTTCTGCCGTGCGTAGCTGCCCGCCTGGAAGCGGCTCTCGGCACCGAGCTCGTTCATCAGGTCGGTGACGTGCCTGCGGTAGGTGCTGGTCGACATCGACAGTCGCCGGGCCGCCAGGTCGTCCTTCATCCCCGACTCGAGCAACCGCACGATGGACCGCCGCAGTTCGTCCTTGGCGGAGCCGTAGCCCATGCCGCTCGGCGCCGCCTTGAAGGGCAGTCCGGATTCCCAACTGCTCTCCCAGGCCCGGTAGAGGTGGCCGACCAGAGCCGGTTCCCGAATGGCGATCGCACCGTTCCCGGGGGAGCTCTTTCCGTCGGCGATGACCGCGACCTCCTGGTCGAAGAAGAGAATTCGATCCGAGATATGACTGGTGGTCCGCACCTGTGCGCCCATCGCCGTCATCCGGGCCAGATGCTGCTGCATGTACTGATGCGCCAATACCGAATGCGGGTAGAGGGTACGCATTGCGACGCCGCGATTAATGACTCGGGCGGTGCGGGCGACCCCCTCCTCCAGGGCCTGTGGCGAGGCCAGTTGAGGATGGGCCGCCGCCGCTTCGACGCGGGCGCTCGCGGAAAGCCGCTCCAGGGTGGAACGGACGGTGTCCGGCAGGGTCAGATATTCGATGCCGTTCTGCATCGAATGGCCCTGCCAGGACTCGTCGAACACCGGCTTGAGGGCCATTACATGGCTTTTCAACCGTTCCGCCGCACGATGTCGCTCCCGAATCGCGGCCTCGATCGGACCGGTCAGGTGAGCCGCCGCGGCATCCGGGCTGCAGGGCGTGTAGCTGGCGGAGCGCGTTTCGCCGGAGTTGTCGGGACCGTCCCCGCTCTCCCCTTCGTCGCCTTCCTCCCGTTCGTGACGCAGCAGGTGGAGGCTGGTGAGATCGGCCACCGCCGCGTCCACCGCCGCCATCGGCACCGCCAGCCGGAGGGCGGCTTTCGCCGGATCCAGCCGGCCCCGCTCGAGGGCCCATCGGTAGAGGGCCAGATGCAGCTCTCCCAAAGGGGGAGGTTCGCTCCCCACTGAGGTCGGTTTGGTCATCTTCGTGCCGTTCGTCGGTGAGTGGTAGTCACCTGCAAGTTCTTATCACCGGTAACCCCCTGGCGCCAGGGAGGTGCGGCGAGGCACGGTTGTGCCAACGCAGCAAAGGCGCCGGCTGGCAGGGAATCGGCCGGTGCAACGGTACTCAGGGGGAGTCACAGTGAAGCTCAAGTTTGCCATTATGGCCGTTTTTTCCGCTCTTTCTCTCGCGGTTGTCCTCGCCGCCCAGCCGTCCTCGGCGGTGACCGTTTCGGCCACCACGTCGCCGGTTGTGGCCGCCACCGCGTCGGCGCCCGTGCTGCCCAACGACCTTACTTGGCCGTAGTCCCCGGCCGGACGCCGACCAGGAGGCGCAGATGATTCCGGTCAGGTTCGCGGCATCAGGAACAGAAAGCGATTGCTTGATGCACTGCACGGCTTCCGACTGTTCGGACGTGTGTTACCTCGACCTCTACAACCGCGTCAGCGCGGCTCGTTCGACGCAGGACGTGCGCTGGGCGGCGGACCGCCCGGAGCCCGCGGCGCCGACCCGACGCGTCGGGACGGCGGCATGAGCGAGCTCTCCGCCTTCGACGACATCACCGGTGGCCTGCCCGCCCAGGAGTGGGAGGCCCTGGCCGGCGACCGGCTCTACTCCAGCTACGACTGGCTGCGGTTCTGTGCCACCGACGTCGGTGGCAGCACGGTCACCGGCGCGGTGCACGCGGACGGCGGTTCGGTGGCCGTCACCGCGGTGGCCGAGGAGCCGAACTCCTTCTACCAGTGGCAGACCCAGCTGACGGCCCGAGGGCTGCCCGCCCCGGCGCCGGCCGGCCTGCTGGTCGGCCAGCGCCGGGGCTACCAGACCCATCTGCTCACCCGGGAGGGCGTCACGGCGCAGCAGGTGGCGCCGGCGCTGCTCGACCGGCTGCGGGCGCTGAGCCAGGAGGTGGCGGGCAGCGCGGTGCTGCCCGCCCTGCCGCCCGGCCCGGTCCCCTGCGTGGCGAGCTTCGTGACCACCCAGGACGTCCTCGCCCTGCGGTCGGCGGGAGTGCGGACGACGCCCGTCCTGCTGGCCACGGACGCCTGGGTGTCGGTGCCGGAGGGCGGCTGGTCGGAGTGGTTGCGCACGCTGCCCTCCAAGGGTCGCCGTGACTCGATCAAGCAGGAGGTCAAGGCCTTCACGGCGGCCGGGTACGAGATCACCCGGGTGCCGCTGCTGGAGTGCTACCGGCAGGCGGCCGAACTCCTGGCGGGCACTCAGAAGCGTTACGGGCACGCATATGACATCGACATACTCACCGAATCCTTCCGTTTGCAGGCGGTGGCGATGGGTGCCAAGGCGGAGGTGCTGTTCTGTGCCCGGCAGGGCGAGCCGCCGGTCGGCTTCTGCCTCTTCTACGTGCACGGCGACACCCTGTCCGTGCGTGCGGTCGGTTTCGACTACGAACGCCTGATCCGAGGCGCCGCGGAGTATTTCAACCTCGTGTACTACACGCCGGTCCGGATAGCGGCGGAGAGCGGGCTGCGCCGGCTGCACCCCGGAATCGAATCCCCGGACGCCAAGGCTCTTCGCGGTGCGCGGCTGCGGCCGCTGTGGCTTCTCGATCTTTCCGAGGACAGCGTTCTCGCCGACCGGGGGGACCAGATCCGCGAGCACAACTCCGCTCAGGTGAGCCGGCTCTGCGACATCTCCCCGGCGGTCGCGAAGGCGCTCGAGACGGACCTCTTCGCACCCTTCTGCTGATCACCCGACGACGACGATCACCCCGATCACGCTGACCACCCGCTGATCGGACGCCGCCCGGACCCCCGAACAGGAATGAGCCCTTCAGCATGCCCATTGATCGTTCCACCCTGCCCGGAGCCGTGCTCTTCATGGGCGACCTGGTCGTCCTCGCCCGGCAGGGCCGCCTGATCCAGGAGGCCCGACGCCGGGGCTACGCCCCGGTGGCGGTGGTGAGCCTGGACACCGACCTGGCGCGGCTGGCGGCCGTCCGGGCGGACGGCACCCACCCGCTCAGCGAGCTCGCCGAGGTCGTCCAGGTGTCGGATGCCAGGATCGGCACCGTCCTGCCGGCCGTCCAGCCGCTGCTGCGCCGCTACGACGTGCGCGGCGTGATCTCGGTCGGCGAGGTGTTCGTCGAGCCGGTGGGCGTGCTCGCCGACTGCCTCGGGCTCCCCGGCGCCGGCACCGCCGCCTCGGTGATCTGCCGCAACAAGCTGCTGCAGCGCACCACCGTGCCGGAGTTCTCGCCGCGCTGGCAGGTGGTGCCCCTCGAGGAGCGGGCCGGCTTCAGCCTGCCGGACGGGGACTTCCCGGCCGTGGTCAAGCCCGCCGGCCGGTTCTACAGCTCGGGCGTTCGCCAGGTCGAGAACCAGGCCGAACTGACCGACGCGCTGGCCCAGTTCAGCGCCGAGGAGATCTCCCTGGTGGAGAGCCGGGTGATCGGCCGCGAGTTCTCCGTCGAGGCGCTGGTCCAGCACGGCGAGGTCTTCTGGTCCGCCGTGACGGGCAAGGAGACCAACGAGCACGAGGGCCGGTTCTTCACCGAACTGTCCCACACCAGCCCGGCGTTGATCGATCCCGAGGAGGCGGCGGCGCTGCTCGCCGCCAACACCGAGATCCTGCGCCGGGTGGGCGTGCGGGACGGCATCACCCACGCCGAGTACCGGCTCACCGAGGACGGCGTGGTCCTGATGGAGGTGGCCGCCCGGCTGCCCGGGGACGCGATCACCTTCCTCTGGGAGCTGGCGACCGGCGAGCCCTTCGAGCCGGTGATGCTGGACCTGGCGCTCGGCGAGCCGGCCTCCTACCCGGCCCCGCGGCGGCGCGCCCGCCAGCACTTCGTGGACCACCCGCACGGCGTCCTGCGGGACGTCACGGCGGACGGGGTCGAGGTGTCCTGGCCGAGCCGGGACGACCGTTGGCCCGTACTGACTCCGGTCGGGACACTCGCGCCGGCCCAGCCGCGCGCCGTCCTGGTCGGCCGACTGCCCGGCGACGTGCTGGGCGTGCAGTTGGACTCCGGCCACCGGTCGGCGTCCGTGATCGTCGACGCCCCGTTGGACACCGATCTCGACCTGGTGACCAAGGAGGCCGTCGAACTGGTGACGCTCCTGGTGGACCCGGTCTGAACCCGGTCCCGCTGCCCTCGGGCAGCACACCCTGACGCACAACACCCGTGAGAGGAACGAGAGAGATGACGACAGCCATCACCGCACCCAAGTGCCTGGTGTGCGACACCGACTTCGAGGTCCAGGAGGACTGGGAGACCGGCGAGATCACCGAGTGCGGGGCCTGCGGCCAGGAGCACGAGGTGGTCGAGAAGACCGACGCCACGGTCCGGATCGAGCTGGCCCCCGAGGTCGAGGAGGACTGGGGCGAGTGACCGCTCCCGAGCTCGAAGTACTGCTTTCGGTCACCATGCTGCGACCGGACGAGAAGCTGCTGCTGCAGGCGCTGCGCGCCGAGGGAGTGGCCGTCCGTCCGGTGCTGCTGGAGGATCTGGCGGGGGTGGTGGCGGGGCACACGGCCCCGCCCGGCCTCGCCCTGATCAGGAACCTGTCCCACCGTGAGGCGATCGGCGTGGCCCGCCGGCTGGAGTACATCGGGGTCACCACCCTGAACCGCGCCGCCACGATCGAGACCTGCAACGACAAGGGCCTGCAGGCCCTGCTCTTCGCCCAGCACGGCATCGCGCACCCGCGGTCCCTGCACGCCTTCAGCTATGCCCAGGTCCGCGAGGCCGTCGGCGAGCTGGGCTGGCCCTCGGTGCTCAAACCGGTCAGCGGCTCGTGGGGCCGGGGCGTCACCAAGATGGTGGACGAGGAGTGCGTCGACGCGTGGGTCGGCGGCCGTGAGTCCGCCGACGCCGCCGGCAAGCTCTTCCCGGTGCTGGTCCAGAAGTACATCGACAAGCCGGGGCACGACCTGCGGGTCGTGGTGGTCGGGCGGACCCCGGTGGTCGCCATCCAGCGGGTCTCGCAGGACTGGCGCACCAACACCCACCTCGGCGCCGAGGTCAAGCGCGTGGAGATCACCGACGCCATCGAGAAGTCCTGCGCGCAGGTGGTGGACGTGCTCGGGGACGGCTTCTACGGGGTCGACCTCGTCGAGGACCGCTCCACCGGCGAGTTGATGGTCCTGGAGGTGAACGCCAACCCGGAGTTCGCCCGCTCCTCGGCCAAGCACGGCGTGGACGTGGCCGGTCTGCTGGCCGCGTACGTCGCGGAATCGTACGGGCCGTCCGTCCCCACCGCCCAGGCCGCCTGAGACAGAGAAGAGCTATGGAACTGTTTGACACGGCCACCGTGCTGACCCGGGTCCTGACCTCGGGCGTGGTCATGAGCATCGAGAAGAGCGACCGTGAACTCCCCGGTCTGGAAAGGCTGTTGACCAAGCAGACCGGCCGCGCGAAGGCCGTCCTGCTGAACAGCCGCAGCGCGGCGGTGCACGCCGCGCTGGCCGGCCAGGGCATCGGGCACGGCGACCGGATCAACCGGCCCGGCCTCGGGCGCCAGGACCTGGCGTTCGTCAACTGGCTCGGCATCAGCGTGATCGAGGAAGGGGTCGAGGGAGGGGTCGAGGAAGGCCCCGTCGCCTTCGACCACCTGGCACTCGACCCCGAGAACGCGCACCAGCTCGGCGAGTGGGCCCGCCGGTCCACCGCCCCGGCCCTGGTAGTCGACCTCACCGGCCTCGGCTTCGGCCCGGCCGCCGCGGTGCTGACCGACGACGCGGACCTCTGGGCCCGCGCCGAGCGGTTGAAGATCTTCGGCGCCTACGACCTGCGCACCATGTGGACGCAGGAGGAGGCCGATTCGAACCTGGTCCCCGGGGTCCAGTTCAACTACCGGCTCAGCCCGCTGGTCGCCGCCTGCGTCCGGATGGCGCTCAGCCAGGCGGCCCGGCCCCACACCACCTCCGGAGCGACGAAGTGATCACTGACTTCCCCGCGGCGCCGCTGCCGCTTCCCGACGAAGCCGAGCTGGCCGCCGAGCTGGCCGCGTTCGGCGGTGGGGCGATGATCCCCAAGGAGATGCGGCGCACCATCTTCCCGGTCATCACCAAGGAAGACGTCTTCAACCTGATGCTCGCTCAGCGGGCGCTGCCCGAGCGGGTGGTGGCCGACTTCGCGGAGTCCTACCGCGACTACGTCGGCGCCAACCACGCGCTGCCCACGGCCAGCGGGACGTCGAGCCTGCACCTGGCCCTGATCGGCGCGGGCGTGCAGCCCGGCGACGAGGTGATCGTCCCGGCGTTCACCTTCATCGCCACGGCGCAGGCCGTGGTCGCGGCCCACGCCATCCCGGTCTTCGTGGACATCGACCCGCGGACCTACTGCATGGACCCGCAGGCCGCCGCCGCCGCGATCACCTCCAGGACCCGCGCGATCATGCCGGTCCACGTGCACGGTCTGCCGGCCGACGTCCCGGCGCTGCGGGCGCTGTGCGACCAGCACGGCCTGGCCCTGGTCGAGGACGCCTCGCACGCCCACTCCGCGAAGATCGGCTCGGCGACCGCCGGGTCGCTGGGCGACGCGGCCGGCCAGAGCCTGATGGCCGACAAGAACTTCCCGCTGGGCGGTGAGGGCGGCATCGCCTTCTTCGCCACCGAGGAGGCCTACCGGCGCGCGGCCGACTACGTGGAGCGGCACGGCATCGACTACCGGATGTCCTGGGTCGCGGCGGCCTTCGGCGCCAGCCAGCTCAAGCGCCTGCCGTACTACGACCAGGTGCGGGCCCGCAACGCGCGGCTGCTGGGCGAGATCCTCGACGGGACCGGCCTGTTCCGCGCCCCGTACGTCCCCGAGGGCCACGTCCACGCGTACAACATGTACCGGATCACCCTGCTCCCGGAGGCAGTCGGGCTGGATGACCTGCCCGTCCACGCGGTCAAGGAGGCGGTGCACGAGCTGCTGGTCGCCGAGGGCGTCCCGGCCCGGGAGTGGCAGAACTCCCCGATCCCGTGCCACCTGCCCTTCCAGCACCGGGCCGGGTTCGGCAACGGCTACCCGTTCTCGCTCAACCCGGGCGCCGTGCGCGACCACCGCCCGGAGGACTTCCCGGTCACCGTCGGCATGCTGGACAGCACCCTGGTGCTCTGCCGCGAGCTGCGCTCGCCGGTCGAGTACGAGCGGGCGCTGCGCTACGCCGACGCGTTCGCCAAGGTGGCCCGCCGTCCCGACGCGATCCGCAAGCTGGTCGCGGACAACGACTACCGCCGTCCGTACGAGAAGGCGGCTCGCCTTGGCTGAGCACAAGATCCGGGTCGCCGTCGCCGGCGCCAGCGGATACACCGGCGGCGAGGTGATCAGGCTGCTGCTCGACCACCCCAACGTGGAGCTGGCCTTCCTGTCGGCCGAGCGCAGCGCCGGCACCCCGGTGGGTGCCGTGCACCCCTGGCTGCGCAACCACCCGGGGGCGGCGGGCCTGAAGTTCCGTCCGCTGGCGGAGCTCGACGAGGTGGACGTGGCGTTCGGCTGCCTGCCGACCGGCACCCTGCCGGCCCGGCTGCCGCTGCTCGCGGAGCGGGCCAAGCGGGTGCTGAACCTGGCCGGGGACTTCCGGCTGCGCGACCCCGAGGAGATCCGCACGCACTACCCGAAGACGGCCGCCCAGCCGGCTCCGGAGGAGTTCGCCTACTACGTGCCCGAGTTGTCGGGCGCCGTGCCGGAGGGTCGCTTCATCAACCTGCCAGGCTGCATGGCGGTGGCGACCATCTACGCCCTGTACCCGCTGTTCGCCGACTCGCTGGTGCTGCCCGGCGTCGTGGTCGACGCCAAGACCGGTTCCACCGGCGGCGGTCGGGGCGGGACGGAGCAACCCGCCGAGCGTTCGGGGAACTTCCGGGTGCACAAGCTGCACGGTCACCGGCACACCCCGGAGATCCGGCAGGCGCTCACCGAACTCACCGGTGCCGCGCCCGAGTTGCGCTTCTCCACCCACAGCCTGGATGTCCCGCGCGGCATCATGGTCACCGCCTACACCCAACTGCGGCCCGAGACCTCGGCGTTGGACGTCAAGCGGGCGTTCGCCAAGGCGTACGTCGGCAAGCCGTTCGTCCGGGTCCGGCCCGCGCCGAAGGCACCGCAGGACTTCCCGATGCTCAAGGCCGTGGTCGGCTCGAACGTCGCCGAGGTGGCGATCGCGGTCAAGGGCGACCAGTGCGTCGCGGTGACCGCGCTCGACAACCTCATCAAGGGCGCTGCCGGGCAGGCGATCCAGGCGATGAACCTGGTCAGCGGGTTCGAGGAGACGGCGGGCCTGCCCCGGACGGCGGTGTCACCGTGAGGCCGCTGTACGTGGTCAAGGTGGGCAGCGCCACGCTCGACCGGGGCGCCATCCACCAGGAGCTGGCCGCGCTGGTCGCCCGGGGTGCCCGGGTGCTCCTGGTGGCCGGCGGTGCGGTCGGGATCGAGCGGCACTACCGGGCGATCGGCCGTCCGATGCCCGAACTGCGGCTCGCCAACGGCGATCTGGTGCGCTACTGCCCGCCTGCCGAGATGCCGCACCTGGTGGACGCCTACGAGCGGGTCACGCTGCCCTCGGTCGAGGCCGGCCTGCACGCGCTCGGCCTGACCGTCTTCACCTCGGTGGCCGCCCGCAGCGGGCTGGTCGCCGGGCGGGCCAACCGGCCGCTCAAGACGGTGAACGCGCAGGGCCGCCCGAGCGTGGTCCGCGACCACCGGGTGGGCCTGCCGGACGAGGTCGACACGGTGCGGCTGAACGCGCTGCTGGACGCGTACGACGTGGTCTGCCTCTCGCCGCCGGTCATGGACCGGGACGGCGGCAGCCCGCTGAACGTGGATGCCGACGTCCTGGCGGCGGTGCTCAGCAACGCGCTGGACGCCGACCACCTGCGGCTGGTGACCGGCACCGCCGGGCTGCTCACCGACCCGTCCGACCCGTCCTCGACGCTGCGGCACGCCCACCAGGGCGAGGCGGCAGGCTACGCGGGCGGCCGGATGCGGCAGAAGGTGCGGGCCGCCGAACTGGCCCTGGCCGGGGCCGCCGACGTGGCCATCACCGGACCGCACACCATGGCGGACCCGGCCGGCTGGACGCGCTTCTGGCGCACCACCGAGCCGGCGGCCGACCTGACGCTGCTCAGCCGCGCGGTCGCGGTGCCGTCCGTCTCCGGTGACGAGCACGAGCTCGCCGGGTACCTGCGCGACTGGTGCGAGGAGCGCGGGATCGACGCGCGGATCGACGAGGTCGGCAACCTGGTCGCCACCCGCGGCAGCGGCCCGCGCCGGCTGCTGCTGCTCGGCCACCTGGACACCGTCCCCTACCGCTGGCCGGTCCAGTGGCTCGGTGAGGAACTGTCAGGCCGGGGCAGCGTGGACGCCAAGGGCTGCCTGGTGAACTTCCTGGAGGTGCTGGCCACGGCCGAACTGCCCGCGGACGGCCAACTGCGGGTGGTGGGAGCGGTCGAGGAGGAGATCTCCTCCTCCAAGGGCGCCTTCCACGCCCGGGACCACTACCCGGCCGACGCCGTCGTGATCGGCGAGCCGAGCGGCTCGCAGACGCTGACGCTGGGGTACTTCGGGCTGTTCAAGCTGCGCGTCACCGCCTCGGTGACCAGTGGGCACTCGGCCGGGATGGACGCGGTCTCCGCTCCCGACGCCCTGGTCCGGGTGCTGGAGCGGATCCGTGAGGCGGTGGAGAAGGAGGCGTCGGACGCCCTCAGCGCGGTGATCGACATCCGCTGCGAGCCGGGCCGGCAGAGCCACCGCGCCGTCGGCATCCTCAACTTCCGGATCCCGCCGCTCGCCGACCTGGCCGCGCTGCGCGAGGCGGCGCTGGCCCAGGCAGGGCCGGGGGTCGAGATCGAGGTGCTGCGGGCCACCCCCGGCTTCGCCGGCGGCCGGTCGACCTCGCTGGTCAAGGCGTTCACCCGGGCGTTCGGCGAGTCGGGGGTCCGCCCCCGCTACGTCGTGAAGAAGGGCACCTCGGACATGAACACCCTCGCCACCACCTGGCGCGACGTCCCGATGGTCGCGTACGGCCCGGGCGACTCCACGCTGGACCACACCGACGCCGAGCGGATCACCGCCACCGACTACCGCGCCGCGCGCTCGGTCCTGAGCGACGCGGTCGCCCGGTGGTTCGCCCGCCCGGAAGGGAGCCGGGCATGACCGCAACGCTGGATCTCGATACCTCACTGGCCGAACGGGCCGTCCAGGCCCGCAAGTTGGTCATCGACATGGCGGCCAGCCCGCGCGGCTGCCACCTCGGCGGCAGCCTGTCCGTGCTGGACATCCTGATCGCGGCGCTGCACCGCTGCGAGCTCGACGACGGCACCCAGGTGGTGCTCAGCAAGGGCCACGCCGCCGCCGGGCTCTACGCCGCACTGCACGTCAGCGGGATCCTGCCGCAGAACCCGGCCCCGCTGTACGGGCAGCTCGGCCACCCGTACACCGGCCACCCGGGCCCCAAGGTGCCCGGGGTGCTCTTCCCCACCGGGAGCCTGGGCCACGGTGTGCCGTACGCGGCGGGCTGGGCGCTGGCCCGCCGCCTCGGCGGCCAGGGCGGGCTCGGCATCGCCGTCGCGGGGGACGGCGAACTGCAGGAGGGCCTGGTCTGGGAGACCTGCCAGGTCGCCGCCGCCCAGCGGCTGGGCAACTTCGTGCTGGTGGTGGACCGCAACGGCGGCCAGAACGACGGCCTGGTGCGGGACATCTCGCCGCTGCCCAACCTGGCCGCGCGGTTCGCCGCCTTCGGCTTCGAGACGGCCGAGGTGGACGGGCACGACCTGACCGCGCTGAGCGCGGTGCTGTCCGGCGACCGGTCCACCGCCGAGCGGCCGCTCGCCGTGATCGCCGACACCGTCAAGGGCAAGGGTGTGCCCGCCGTCGAGGGCAAGGCGGGCTCCCACTACGTCACCATCGACGCCGCGCGCGCCGCCAAGTGGAAGCGGATGATCCGATGACCCTCTCCGGCCGTGACGCCTACCGGGACGAACTCACCCGGCTGGCCGCCACCGACCCCACCATCGTCTGCCTGGAAGCCGATCTGGGCGGCAAGGGCCACCCGTTCCAGGCCGCCCACCCGGACCGGTTCTTCAACCTCGGCATCGCCGAGGGCGCCATGATCGACATGGCGACCGGGCTCGCCGTGGCCGGCTACAAGCCGTTCGTCAGCACCTTCGCGCCGTTCGCCGCGCTCCGGGCGGCCGAGAGCCTCAAGCTCACCCTGGGCTACCTGGGCGCCGGGGTCACCGTGGTCGCGCCCTACGCCGGTGTCTCCGGCGCCTGGTTCGGCACCACGCACCACTGCCTGGAGGACTTCGCCGTTCTGCGCAGCATCCCGGGCGTGACCATCGCGGCCCCGTACGGCGAGGCGGACATGCGCGCCGTGATCCGGTCGGCGGCCCGCTCGGGCCGTCCGCACTACCTCAGGACCGGCCGCAACGCCACGTACCAGAGCCTGAGTCGGGACGGCGACGAGCTGCCGCTGGTGAACTGGGCGCAGCCGGGCGAGGCGGGCGCGAGCTGCCTGGTCTCGGTCGGCGAGGAGGGCACCAGGCTCGCGCTGGCCGCGGGCGAGCTGCGCCCCGAGCTGGCACACGCCCACCTCACCTACCTGGATCACGATCATCTCGCCGCCGCGGCAGCCGAGTTGAGCCGGCGCCACACCCGCTTCACGGTCGTCGAGGAGCACCGGCGCGAGGGCGGGGTGGCCGAGGCGCTGGCCCTGCTGCTGCCGCAGTGCGAGGTCACCGGCGTCAACGCCGGCCACGACTGGCCCGTCCAGGGCGGCGACCACGACGAGGTGATGGGCCAACTCGGCCTGGACCTGCCGGCCGTGCTGTCCGCCCTCGACCGGCTCGACCGGCTCGACCCGCTCGTCGCGCGCTGAGCACCAGCCGACCCGTACCTTCGTTTCCCCACTGGAGTCCTGCCATGTCCGACCAGTTCGAGATCGACCACCTGGGCCAGTCGCCGACGCCGGCTCCCGCAGTGCCCGGAGCCCGCCGCGGCGGCCGGATCACCCTCCTCGCGGACGCGCCGCCGGAGCACGTGGACCCGACGCAGATGTACATCGGCACCACGCTGGGCGTCGCCACCGGCATCTTCCACCGCACCCTGACCGGCTACCTGGAGAGCTGGGACGGCGGCCCCCGCAAGCTGGTCGGCGACCTGGCCACCGACACCGGGCGCACCACCGACGGCGGCCTGACCTGGACCTACACCCTGCGCGAGGGGCTGAAGTTCGAGGACGGCACGCCGATCACCTCGTACGACGTGGCGCACGCGGTGGCCCGGTCGTTCTCCTCGAACGGCGTCTACGGACCCCAGTTCATCCAGCAGGCGCTGGACCCGGAGCGGAGCTACCAGGGCCCGTACCAGGACGGCACCCCCGCCCCGGGCGTGACCACCCCCGATGCCCGCACCATTGTCTTCGCGCTGGCCGAGCCGACCCCGGGCTTCCCCTTCCTGGCCACCACGACCACCACGACGCCGGTCCCGGCGGACCGGGACACCCGGGACGGGTACGAGACCTCGTGGCTGGCCACCGGGCCGTACCGGGTCCGGGACTTCGTCCCGAACGACCACTACCTGCTGGAGCGCAACCCGCACTGGGACCCGGCCAGCGACCCGATCCGCAGCCAGTACCCGGACGAGATCCGCTGGGAGTTCGGGGTCGCCCGGCAGCAGCAGACGGACCGTCTGCTGGAGCCGACCGAGGCCGACGCCCTGTCGATCGCGACCTTCGACGTCGCCGAGGACAAGGTGGCCCAGGTGGCGGCCGATCCCGAGCTGCTGCGCCGGGTGATCGCCGGTCCCACGGCCTACCTCCAGTACGTCTACCTCAACACCCGCCGGGTCACCGACGTCGACGTCCGGCGCGCGCTCAACTACGCCTTCGACCGCGGCACCTGCGTCGAGCTGGCCGGCGGTGAGGCCGGGGCGCAGCCGGGCACCACGATCCTGGCGCCGATGGTCCCGGGCTACCGGCACCACGACGTCTACCCGTCCGGGCCCAACGGCGACCCGGTCAAGGCCAAGGAGCTGATCGCGGGCAAGGAGCTGCGACCGCTGGTCTTCGCCTACCCGGACACCGACCCGAACCGTCCGGTCGCACCGGCGGTCAAGCAGGCCCTGGAGCGGGCCGGTTTCGAGATCGTCCTGCGGCCGGTCGACAAGGCCGCCTTCTACAGCCTGATGGGCGACCCGGAGAACGACTGCGACCTGATCTACGGCGTGTGGGGGCCGGACTTCCCGGACGCCTCGGGCGTGTTCGACGTGCTCTTCCGCGGTGACCGGATCACCGACGGCGGCAACATGAACCTCTCCTACTTCGACGACGCCGCGATCACCGAGGAGATCGCCCGCCTGGCCCAGGAGCCGGACCGGGCGGCCGTCGCCGAGGGCTACGCCGAGCTGGACCGCCGCCTGATGGCCGAGCACGCGCCGGTCATCCCGGTCTACTACAAGCGCCAGTTCACCCTGTTCGGCCCGCGGGTCGGCGGACTCTTCCTGAGCGCGCAGTACTTCGTCCCGAACCTCACCCGCATGCACGTCGTCGACTGACGACCCGCTGCACCCCCACCAGTCAACGGCCGAGCAGAACCGGAGGGTTCGTCATGACGGACCGCATCACTGAGCTGTACAACAAGGAGAGCCTCGCCGAGGGCAGCGCGCTGCCCGGCATCATGGGCGAGGTCGAGCGCGACCCGGCGCTCGCCAACTGGACCGGGTCGTACCTGTCCAGGCCGCTCTTCATCGAGAAGCGCGAGATCGAGGCGTTCGCGGACGACGTCCTCGGGCTGTTCGACATCATCACCTCGCTGCCGAAGCGGCTGTTCGACGGTGATCTCGACCGCTACTGCGACGCCCTGGGCATCGACGAGGAGCGCAAGAAGCTGATCATCCGGCTCGGCGGCGTCACCCCGCCCCGCTACGGTCGCGCGGACATGTACCACAACGGCACCTCCTTCAAGCTCCTGGAGATCGGGATCGCCAGCGAGGTCGGCGGCGCCGACCGGGCCGGCGAGATCCCCCGCGCGCTGCTGGACGCCGAGCCGTTCGCGGCCTTCGCGGCGCAGCACGGCCTCGGGTACACCCACACCGGCCGCGCGGTCGCCGAGACCCTGGTGCAGGCGGGTGCCGCGATCGCCGCCGGTCGTGAGCCGGTGGTGGCCCTGCTCGAAGGCCCCGGCGGGCTCGCCAACTACGCCAGCCACTGGAACACCTTCCGCGACGTCATGCGCGGGTTCGGCGTGAACTTCCACGTCGCCGAGATCGGCGACGTCGAGGACCGCGACGGCAAGCTGCACCTCGGCGACACGCCGGTCGATGTCATCCTGCGCTGCTTCACCGTCGAGGAGATCATCGGGGACGAGCACGGCGCCGCGCTGGTGGAGCCGGTCTTCCGGGCCCACGAGGCCGGCACCGTCTTCCTGTTCACCCCGATGGAGAGCAACCTGTTCGCCAACAAGGCGTGCCTGGCGCTGCTCTCCGACCCGCGCCACCGGTCGAGCTTCTCCGAGGAGGAGCTGACGCTGATCGACCGGGTGCTCCCGTGGACCCGCTCGCTGAAGGGCGAGCCGTCGATCGAGCACGACGAGCTGCTCGCGTACGCCCGCGCGCACCGCGAGGAGCTGATCCTCAAGCCGAACGCCTTCTACGGCGGTGTCGGCGTCATCGCGGGCTGGACCAGCACCGAGCAGGAGTGGTCCGAGGCGCTGGAGCGGGGCGTGGTCGAGGGCGCGATCGTGCAGGAGCGGGTGGTGCCGCGCTCCGAGCCGGTGGTCGACCCGCTGACCGGCCAGCAGGAGGACTGGCAGGCGGCCTGGGGTCTCTTCTACACCCCGGGCGGCTACGCCGGTGCGTACGCGCGCGCGGTGCCGGCCTTCGAGAGCCCGGTGATCGGCGTCACGGCGTACAAGAACACCCGCACCGCCGGGGTGCTGCACTACTGAGCCCCCTGAGCCGGCCCGGCCCGCGCGCTCCGCTCCTCCCCGGTGGGGCGCGCGGCCGGGCCGGCTCCCGTCGGGACGACGACGGTAGGAAGAAGTGCGATCCGACTTGTCACCACCGGCCGGCGCTGGCCCCCGACTTGGGACCTGAGGGAGGCTGGCCACTGGAGCGGGCATGCCAACTCCCATCAACCACAAGGAAGCGAAATGAGCAGCTCACCACGTTTGCGCAGCGCGCTGGCGGCCAACTTCGGCGGCCTGCCCCGCCCGTTCTGGATCGTCTTCGCCGGGATGATCGCGAACCGGATCGGCACCATGGTCGTCCCGTTCCTGGTCTTCTACCTGGGCTCACGCGGCATCACCACCGCGCAGACCGGCGGCATCGTGGTGGCCCTCGGGGTCGGCGGGATGTTCGGCCCGATGCTGGGCGGCTCGCTGGCGGACCGGATCGGCCGCCGGCCCGCGGTCATCATCGGCCTGGTCGCCACCCCCGCAGGTCTCGGCGCGCTGCTCGCCGCACCCGGTCCGCTCACGCTGGGCGTGGCCGCCGCGCTGCTCGGGCTGACCTCGGGCATCTACCGTCCGGCCGCCTCCGCGCTGGTCGGTGACGTGGTCGGGACGGAGCTGCGCGGCAAGGCGTTCAGCCTGCTGCACTGGGGATTCAACATCGGTACGGCGGTGGCGAGCGCCGGCGCGGGCTACCTCGCGGCGCGCGGTTTCTGGCTGCTGTTCCTGCTGGACGGCGCGACCTGCCTGCTCTACGCGGCGATCGTGCTGGTCGGCATCCCCAAGGACCTGCCCAGGCCGAAGGTCGCCAAGGCGAGCGGCGGGTACGGCGTGGTCTTCCGCGACCGGCTGATGGTCGCCTACCTCGGGCTCAGCGTGCTGGGCATCACCATCTACACCCAGACCGAGTTCACCATCCCGCTCGCGATCCGCGACAACGGCCTGTCACCCGCGGTCTACGGGCTCGTCGGTGTCGCCAACGCGGCGCTGGTGGTGGCCCTGCAGCCGGTGCTCTACGGGCGGCTTTCCAAGCTGCCGCGGGTGAAGGTGCTGGCCGCCTCGTGGGCTCTGATCGGTCTGGGCGTGGCCTCCACCGGGCTCGCCCACCAGGCCTGGCAGTACCTGCCGACCGTCGCGATCTGGTCGCTCGGCGAGGTCGTCAACGGCGTGGTGGCCGGCGCGATCGTCGCCGACATCGCCCCGGAGGAGGCGCGCGGACGCTACCAGGGCGCGCTCAGCTGGGTCTGGTCGACCGCGCGGCTCGCCGCGCCCATCATCGCCGTCGGCCTGTTCACCACGGTCGGCCCGGCCGCCCTCTGGTGGGGCTGCGCGGTGGTCGGCCTGATCACCGCCGCCGCGACGGTGCGGCTGACGGCCGCCGTCGAGCGGCGCGTCAACCCGCCCCAGGCCGAGACCAAGGTGCTGGAGCCGGCGCTGTGACGTCGCCGGCCGGAGCGAGGCGCAACGACAACCCCTACGGACAGGACTGAACTCCCGTGACTGTCAACGAGACCTACCTGCGACGGACCCTGGCAGGCGACCGCGGCCTGCTGGACGCGGTGCGGGACGCGAAGCTCCCCGAGGCGTTCGCCAACGCCTTCGGCAAGGTCCTGCTGCCGCGGCCGTTCTTCGTCCCCGAGACCGAGATCCGCTCCTTCGCCGACGACCTCGCCGTCTTCTTCGAGCTGCTGTTCTCGATCCCGCAGCGCCTCTTCGACGGCGACCTGGGCCGCTACTGCGAGGCGCTGGGCATCGACCGGCCCCGGGCGGCCGTCATGCGCCGGCTGGCCGACCGGCCCGCGCTCTACGGGCGCGCCGACCTCAGCCACGACGGCGAGTCGTTCAAGCTCTTCGAGCTGAACGTCGGCAGCACGCTCGGCGGGACGGACCGCGCCGAACTCGCCCGCACGCTGCTGGAGGTGCCGGCCTTCCGCGACTTCGCCGACGAGCAGGGCCTCGGCTACGTCCACACCGGCGAACGGCTGGCCCAGACGCTGCGTGAGGTGGCACTCCCGCTGACCGACGGCGCCGAGCCGGTCGTCGCCTACGTCGAGCACAACGGCGGCCTGACCGGCACCAACCACCTGGCCCGCTCCTTCGCGGAGATGATGGCCCGCGCCGGCATCGACCTGGTCGTCGGCGAGATCGGGCAGCTCGAGGAGGTCGACGGTCGCCTGCACCTGCACGGCCGCCGGATCGACGTGGTGCTGCGGTACTTCACCCCCAACGAGATCGTGGACGACCCGGACGGGGCGCGCGACCTCGAACCGGTCCTGCGCGCCCACGAGGAGGGCCGCGTCGTCCTGTGGACCACACCGCAGAGCGCGCTGTTCGGCAACAAGGGCGCCATGGCGCTGATGTCGGACCCACGGGTGCGCGCGGGCCTGTCGGACGCCGAGACGGCACTGGTCGACCGGATCCTGCCCTGGACCCGGATGCTGACGCCCGAGTTGGTCGACCACTGCCGCCAGTACCGCGACGAGCTGATCCTCAAGCCGCGCGCCGACTACGGCGGCGCGGGCATCGTGGCCGGCTGGGAGAGCACCGACCGGGAGTGGCAGGAGACGCTCGACGCCTCCGTCGACGCGGGCTTCATCGTCCAGCGCCGGGTCGGCGCCCGCCCCGAGACGGTCGTCGACCCCGACACCGGCGAGCTCAGCGAGTGGACCGCGACCTGGGGCCTGTTCCTGCTCCCCTCCGGCTACGCCGGGTCCTACGTCCGCGCACTGGAGGACTCCGCCGGCGTCGTGCGCGCCGGGACCTTCCGCACGACGACCGTGTTCCACACCCCCGATCCGGCTCCGGCGGACCGGGCCGGGTCGGCGACCGCCACGAAGGAGGCGGCGTGGCAGGCAATCTGACCCAGGGTGAGGCACGGGAGCGCGCGGCGATCCTCTCCGTCGACTCGTACCAGGTCCTGATCGACCTGACCCGGGGCCCGGACAGCTTCCGCTCCACCACCACCGTGCGCTTCGCCTGCGCGGAGCCGGGGGCGGGCACCTTCATCGAACTCGCCGGCGCCGACGTCCACGACGTCGTCCTCAACGGGGAGCGGCTGGCGGGCACTGCGCAACAGGGCCGGATCGCGCTGCCGGGCCTCGCCGCCCGCAACGAGCTGCGCGTCGAGGCCGACTGCCGCTACTCGCGCACCGGCGAGGGCCTGCACCGCTTCGTCGACCCCGTCGACGACCGGGTCTACCTCTACAGCCAGTTCGCGACCGCCGACGCGCAGCGCGTCTTCGCCTGCTTCGACCAGCCCGACCTCAAGGCGAAGTTCGAGCTGACCGTGATCGCGCCCACCGGCTGGGAGGTGCTCTCCAACGCGGCCCCCGACCGGCCGGCGCAGTCCGCCGGGTCCGCCACGACCTGGCACTTCCCGCCCACCGAGCCGCTGCCGAGCTACGCCCTGGCGCTGGTGGCGGGCCCGTACGCGGTCGCCCGGGACCACTACCGGGCGCAGGACGGACGGGAGTTCCCGCTGCGGCTGCTCTGCCGCGCCTCGCTGGCCGAGCACCTCGACGCCGACGTCCTCTTCGACATCACCAAGCGTGGCTTCGACTTCTTCCACGACGTCTTCGGCACCCCCTACCCGTTCGCCAAGTACGACCAGGTCTTCGCACCCGAGTTCAACGTCGGCGCGATGGAGAACGCCGCGTGCGTCACGGTCAACGAGAAGTACGTCTTCCGCTCGCGCGCCACCGCGGCGCTGCGCGAACGGCGGGCCGAGACCCTGCTGCACGAGATGGCGCACATGTGGTTCGGCGACCTGGTGACCATGCGGTGGTGGGACGACCTGTGGCTCAACGAGTCGTTCGCCACCTACGCGGGCGTGCTCGCCCAGACCGAGGTCACCGAGTGGACCGGCGCCTGGACGACGTTCGCCAACCTGCGCAAGGCGGAGGCGTACCGGCAGGACCAGTTGCCCTCGACGCATCCGATCGCCGCGGACATCCCCGACATCGCGGCCACCGAGGTCAACTTCGACGGGATCACCTATCTCAAGGGCGCCTCGGTGCTCAAGCAGCTGGTCTCCTACGTCGGTCGGGACAACTTCCTGGCGGCGATCGGGCGGTACGTACGCCGCCATGCCTGGGGGAACACGACGCTGGCCGACCTGCTGGCCGCGCTGGAGGAGACCTCGGGGCGCGATCTCGCCGCCTGGTCGAAGCAGTGGCTGGAGACCTCCGGCGTCAACACCCTGCGGGCCGAGTGGGTGTACGACGAGGCCGGCCGGGTCACCGGCTGCACCGTCGTGCAGGAGGCCCCCGAGGAGCAACCGGTGCTCCGCGCGCACCGGATGGCGATCGGCCTCTACGACCGCGGGCCCGGCGGCATCGTGCGGCGGCGCCGTGTCGTGCTCGACGTCGTCGGGGCCCGCACCGAGGTGCCCGAACTGGTCGGCGAGCCGCGTCCGGACCTGGCGCTGCTCAACGACGACGACCTGACCTACGCCAAGGTCCGGCTCGACGAGCGGTCGCTGGCGACCCTCCTCGGCCACCTCGGCGAGATCCGTGATCCGCTGGCCGCGGCACAGGCCTGGACGATCGCCTGGGACATGACCCGTGACGGCGAACTGCCGGCCCGCGACTACGTCCGCCTCGTCGTGTCGGGCCTGCGCTCGGTCACCGACGCGACGCTCGCGCAGACCCTCGTCGACCAGGCGCGCAAGGCCGTGCACGACTACGCGGCGCCGCACTGGCAGCCGATCGGCCGGCAGACGCTCGCGGCCGCGGCCCACCAGCTGCTGGAGACGGCCGAGCCGGGCTCCGACCTGCAACTGGTCCACCTACAGGCGCTCCTGGGGGTGGCCGTGGCGCCCGCGCAGCTCGCCGTGCTCCGCGGCATCCTGGACGGCACCTGGCGGCCCGAGGGCCTGACGGTCGACGCCGACCTGCGCTGGGCGGTGCTCCGCCGGCTGGTCGCGTGCGGGGCCGCCGGAGCCGCCGAGATCGACGCGGAGCTGCGCGCCGACGGCTCGGCGGCCGGTGAGCGCCACGCGGTCGTCTGCACCGCGGCGATCCCGACCGCCGACGCCAAGGAGGCGGCCTGGCAGCGGATCCGCTCCGGCGCACTGCCCAACAGCCTGCTGCGGGCCACCCTCGAAGGCTTCGCCGAGCCCGACCACCGGGACCTGCTGGTGCCCTTCGCCGACCGCTACTTCGCCGAGATCGCCCAGGTCTGGTCCGACTGGGCCGGCGGCATGGCCCAGCGCTTCGCCCGGGACGCGTTCCCCTCGGGAGCGATCGGCGAGTCGACCCTGGCCTCGGCGGACGCCTGCCTCGCCCGCGCGGACCTGCCCGCGGCCCTGCGCCGCCTGCTCGCCGAGGGGCGCGACGAGATGGCGCGGGCGATCCGGGCTCGGCGCCGTGACGCCGTGGCCACGCCCTAGGGCGTGTGTGGCGGATCTTTCCGGGCCCGTGGCTCCCCCCGGCCTTCGGCCCGAAAGGGCACCTTCGGGCCGAAGGCCTGTGGCCCGCGCGCCGATCCGAAAAGATCCGCCGTACAGGCCCTAGTGACACCCGCGACCTTGTTCATCTGGAGGAACCACTGATGGAGTCGGCAGAGATCCGCCGCCGCTGGCTGCGCTTCTACGAGGAGCGCGGACACACCGTCGTCCCGTCGGCGTCCCTGGTCGCCGACGACCCCACCCTGCTGCTGGTCAACGCGGGCATGGTGCCGTTCAAGCCGTACTTCCTGGGCGAGGTCAAGCCTGCCTTCAGCACGGCCACCAGCGTGCAGAAGTGCGTGCGGACGCCGGACATCGAGGAGGTCGGCAAGACCACCCGGCACGGCATCTTCTTCCAGATGTGCGGCAACTTCTCCTTCGGCGACTACTTCAAGGAAGGGGCCATCAAGCTCGCCTGGGAGCTGCTGACCTCCTCGGTGGCCGACGGCGGCTACGGCCTGGAGCCGGAGAAGCTCTGGATCACCGTCTACCAGGACGACGACGAGGCCGAGCAGATCTGGCGCGAGGTCGTGGGCGTGCCGGCCGAGCGGATCCAACGCCTGGGCAAGGCCGACAACTTCTGGTCGATGGGCGTGCCGGGTCCGTGCGGCCCGTGCTCGGAGATCAACTACGACCGCGGCCCCGCCTACGGCGAGGAGGGCGGTCCGGCCGTCAACGGCGAGCGGTACATGGAGATCTGGAACCTGGTCTTCATGCAGTACGAGCGCGGCGCCGGCACCGGCAAGGACGACTTCGAGATCCTCGGCGACCTGCCCGCCCGCAACATCGACACCGGCCTGGGCCTGGAGCGCCTGGCCACCATCCTGCAAGGCGTCGACAACCTCTTCGAGATCGACACCAGCCGGCTGATCCTGGGCCGGGCCGCCGAGCTGACCGGCCACCGCTACGGCGCCGGCGAGAAGGCCGACGTCTCGCTGCGCGTGGTCGCCGACCACATCCGCACCTCGGTGATGCTGGTCGCCGACGGCGTGACCCCGGGCAACGAGGGCCGCGGCTACGTGCTGCGCCGGATCCTGCGCCGCGCGATCCGCAACATGCGCCTGCTGGGCGCCACCGAGCCGGTCGCCCGGTCGCTGACCGAGGTGACCATCGAGGCGATGGGCCCGCAGTATCCGGAGCTCTTCGCGGAGCGGCAGCGGATCGAGACGGTGATCGTCGCCGAGGAGGCGTCGTTCCTGCAGACCCTGCGCAGCGGCACCGCCATCCTGGACACGGCCGTCGCCGAGACCAGGTCGGGCGGCGCCACGGTGCTCGCCGGTGCCAAGGCCTTCCAGCTGCACGACACCTACGGCTTCCCGATCGACCTCACCCTGGAGATGGCCGCCGAACAGGGCCTCGCGGTGGACGAGGACGGCTTCCGCCGGCTGATGCAGGAGCAGCGCGACCGCGCCAAGGCGGACGCCCGGGCCAAGAAGCTGGGCCACGCCGACGTCTCCGCCTACCGCGCGGTGGCCGACCGCTCCGGCGCCTGCGTCTTCACCGGCTACAGCGCCACCGAGGGCGAGGCCACCGTGGTGGGCCTGCTGGTGGACGGCGTGCCGGCGCCGGCCGCGCAGGAGGGCGACGAGGTCGAACTGGTCCTGGACCGCACCCCGTTCTACGCCGAGGGCGGTGGCCAGCTCGCCGACCACGGCCGGATCCGGCTGGACTCCGGTGCCGTGGTGGAGATCCACGACGTGCAGCAGCCGGTGCCCGGGGTGATCGTGCACAAGGGCTCGGTGCTGGTGGGCGAGGTGGTGGTCGGCGCCCGCGCCTACGCGAGGCTCGACCTGGAGCGCCGTCGGGCCGTCTCCCGTGCGCACAGCGCCACCCACCTGACCCACCAGGCGCTGCGTGACGCGCTGGGTCCCACGGCCGCGCAGGCCGGCTCGGAGAACGCGCC
>NZ_JARZAG010000044.1 GCF_029892155.1 Kitasatospora sp. GAS204B
GACCTCGGCCATCTCCCCAGGTGTCACACACCATCAACGCGCCAACCGGGACAAAGACACGCCACAGCGAGTACACCTGACCAAGCCCTACTAGGCGTGGCGCAGGAATCGGCGCAGGCGGGTGAGGGGCCAGGTGTTGATGATCTCGTCGCTGGTGAGCCAGCCGCGTTGGGCGGTGCCGATGCCGTAGCGCAGGTTGGCCAGGTGCGGGATCGAGTGCGCGTCGGTGTTCACCGCGAAGCGGACGCCGTGGCGGCGGGCCGCCAGGAGCTGTTCGTCGTTCAGATCGAGGCGTTCGGGCGAGGAGTTGACCTCCAGAGCGGTACCGGTGCGGGCACAGGCGGCGTAGAGCGCGTCGAGGTCGACGTCGATGGGTGGGCGCCGACCGAGCAGGCGGGTGGTGGGGTGGCCGATGATGTGGACGTACGGGTTCTCGCAGGCCCGCACCAGGCGGCGGGTCTGCTCGGCGCGGTCGGCCCGGAAGTGGGAGTGGATCGAGGCCACGCAGAGGTCGAAGCCGGCCAGGAACTCGGGCGGCCAGTCGACGTCGCCGTCCGGGCCGATGTTGAGTTCGGTGCCGTGCAGCAGGCGCATCTTCCCGAAGTGGCCGTCGAGTTCGCGTAGCCGCTCACGTTGGGCGAGCATCTTCTCGTCCGTCATCCGCTGCATCGAGAGGTCCGGCGCGTGGTCGGTGACGGCGTAGTACGCGTAGCCGCGCTCGGCCGCTGCCGCGAGCATGTCCGCCAGCGTGGCCAGGCCGTCGGTCAGGTCGGTGTGGGTGTGCAGATCGCCGCGCACCTCGCGCTCGGTGACCAGGTCCGGCAGCTCGCCGCTCAGGCCCGCCTCGATCTCGCCGCGGTCCTCGCGAAGGGTGGGCGGGATCCAGGGCAGGCCGAGTGCCTGGTAGATCTCGAGCTCCGTCCGGGAGGCCAGCTTCCGGCCGCCCGCCACCTCGAACAGGCCGTACTCGGAGAGCTTGAGGCCGGCCTTGACGGCTCGGGCGCGCAGCTTGATGTTGTGCGCCTTGGAGCCCGTGAAGTAGACCAGCGCGGCGCCCCAGTCCTCGGGCGGGACCACCCGCAGGTCCACCTGGAGGCCGTCGGTGGTCCGGATCGAGGTCTTGGTGGGGCCGCTGACCAGGACCTCCGCGGTGCCGGGCAGCGCCTTCAGGGCCGCCATCAGCGGGGCGGAGTCCTTGGCGGCGGCGAGGATGTCGAGGTCGCCGACGGTCTCCCGCAGCCGGCGCAGCGAGCCCGCGCACCCGCACCGCACGCAGCCCGGCACCTCGGCCAGCCGGGCCACCAGCTCGTCCGCCAGCTCGGTCGCGACGTTCAGCAGGGTGCGCCCGCCGCCCTGGCGCAGCTGCTCGATGCCGTGCCGGATGTTCTCCGCCGTGCGCGGCCCCAGCCGGGGCAGGTCGTTCAACCGCTCGTCCCGGGTCGCCGCCAGCAGCTCGTCGACCGTGGCGATGCCCAGTTCCCGGTAGATGATCGCGGCCTTCTTGGGGCCCACGGTGGGGATCGCCATGATCTCCCGCAGGCCGGGCGGGACCTTCGCGCGCAGCTGTTCCAGGGTGGCGATGCGCCCGTGGGTCAGGTACTCGGTGATCTTCTGCGCGGTCGACTTCCCGACGCCGGGGATCTCCAGCAGCCCCGCCGCGTCGAGCTGGGCGAGGTCCCGGTGGTACCCGCCCACCGCCCGGGCGGCCTTCTCGTAGGAGCGCGCGCGGTAGGCGTCGCCGCCGGTCAGCAGGATGAGGTCGGCGTACTCCTGCAGCAGTGCCGCGACCCCGTCGTTGAGACGGGCCATGGGGCCAGTCTAGGCGGGGCGGGGCGGGCGGGTGCGGCAGCTGGGGGCGGCCTCGAAGTCTCCGGCCTCGAGCTCTGCGGCGTCGAGCTCTCCGGCCTCGAGCTCTGCGGCGTCGAGTGCGGGTGCGTCGGGTGCTGGGGCTGCGGGTGCGGTGCGGGCGGGCCCGGTCCGGGGCTCCAGGCCGTCGATGGCGAACGCGTCCGGCCGCGGCACGTGCCCGAAGTCGGGATCGTCGGCCCTGACCGGGAGTTGGTTGATCACCGCCTCCAGGGCCGCCGGGAGCCGGGGCGCCAGGCCGCGGTGGCAGCGGGCCAGGATGTCGCGGCGGACGGCCTCGGGCAGCAGCGGCTGGCTGGAGCGCAGCGGCCGCGGCGGGGTCGGGCGGGCCCGCTCGGCGAGGTCGCGGGACCAGGCCAGCCAGTAGTCCGCGTCGCCCGACTCGCCCAGCCGCAGGTGGTGCAGGTGCAGGCAGTAGGCGGAGATCCGGCTGCCGGAGCCGGCCGCGAAGCGCCACCAGAACTCGGCGCCGTCGACCCGCTCGCTGGCGTAGAGCAGCGCGGCGAACACCTCGGCGCCCTCGGGATGGATCTGCCGGCTGTTGACCAGCAGGTCCAGGCCGCGGGCCGCCTCCGGCGCGTCCAGGATCAGCGCGACGACCAGGCCGAGTTCGAACTTCGCCTGCTCGTGCTCCGAGGGCAGGTTGGCCGGGGCAGCGGTGAGCCGGGCCTGGCGGGCGGCCGCGATCAGCTCCTCGTAGGGGCGGACGGGAGCGGGAACCGAGAGCGCGGGCTCCAGCCGCGCGCCCGCCTGGTCGGTGCCGTCGGGCTCGCAGCCGAGCCACTCGGGCAGCGCCGCCGACCTGGGCCGCCGGGTCACCGCTCGGCCCGCCGATCCGGCAGCTCGCCGATCCCCAGCCGCCGGGCCAGCCGCTCGCGGGCGTGCCGCAGGTTGCTGCGGACGGTCTCCACCGGGCGGTCCAGGTAGGCGGCGATCTCCGGGTCGTCGAGGTCGAGCACGTAACGCAGGATCACCACGTCACGTTGCCGGTCCGGCAGTGCCAGGATGGCGCCGTACAGGCCGACCTGGTCCGCCTCGCTGCGCAGGCTGTCGCCGGCCAGCTCCTTGAAGCGGTCGATCACCACGGCGAAGGTGGTGGCCTCGACCGCCACCTGGTCCTGGTTCCAAGCCCAGTCGTTGAGATGGGACTTGAGTAACCGCCAGGCGTACGCGGCGGGCACCTGGTGGCGCAGCGCGTGCGGCCACTGCCGGGCCAGTTCGGCCGTCATCGCCGCCACCACCAGCTCGGCGTCGGCGCGGTTGCCGATCGTGGTGCGCGCGAAGGCCAGCCAGGCCCGGCCGTGGACCTCGCAGAACACCTGGTAGGAGAGCCATAGCCGGGCATTGGCCGCGCCCTCACCGGTGCTGTCCACCGCAGGCCCTCCCGGGCGCCCGGTTGTGCGGCCGCCCTTGTCCATCGTCATCGGTCCTGCCTTCGTCAAGGTTCTCGGCGTTCTCAGCGTTCTCTGCGTGCTCGGTGTTCGAGCCGCGGCGCGGCCGGGCCGCCGCAGGAGGAGTCGTGCCCACCCTCGACGACCATGGAACCAGAGTGGGCTCGTCCCGGTGTAGGAGAAGAGCTGTTTGTGATGCTCAGATGATCCCACTAACTGACATGGTGTCATATGCGCATGGCATAGCTACTTCAGGGTTGCCCGGATGATGCGTTGCCGAGTGGGGAATCATGGTGCTCGTCCAGTTGTGCGGTCGGCTGCGGGGCCGCCGCGGAGCACCACCGGCGGTCGTGCGGCCACCGGGATCACGGAGGGGGATTCGATGACCGACTACGACGGTGTCAACCTGGAGCTGCACCGGGCGCACTCGGCCCGGATGTACGACTACTTCCTCGGCGGCGTCACCAACTTCGCCGCCGACCGCGAGGCGGCGGGCCAGGTGAAGGCCGTGATGCCGTTCGTGCAGACCACCGCCCGGGTCAACCGCGCCTTCATGCACCGCTCCGCCCGGGCGCTGGCCGAGGCCGGCATCGACCAGTTCCTCGACATCGGCACCGGCATCCCCACCTCGCCGAACCTCCATGAGATCGCCCAGAGCGTCAACCGCGCGGCCCGGGTGGTCTACGCCGACAACGACCCGATCGTCCTGGCACACGCCAAGGCACTGCTGATCGGCGCCCCCGAGGGCCGCACCGCCTACGTCCAGGCCGACGTCACGGACCCGGCCGCGCTGCTCGCCTCGGCGGAGCTGCGCGACACCCTCGACTTCGACCGCCCGATCGCGCTGAGCCTCAACGCCCTGCTGCACTTCATCCCCGACGACCGCGGGACCCACGGGATCGTGGAGCACTTCAAGGGCGCTCTGGTCTCCGGGAGCGCCGTCGCGATGACCCACGTGACGGAGGACTTCGCGCCCACCGAGATCGCCCGGCTGGTGCAGATCTACCAGTCCGCCGGCACACCGCTGCAGGCCCGCAGCAAGGCGGAGTTCGCCCGCTTCTTCGGCGACTGGGAGCTGGTGGCGCCCGGCATCGTGCCCACCCAGCGCTGGCGCCCGGACAGCCCCGAGGGCGCGATGGTGAGCGACGAGGAGTCCTCGGTGTATGCGGGGGTGGCGCTCAAGCCCTGAGCCGCCGGTTCTCAAGCCGACTGCTCGTCAACGTCCGTGCACCGGCCGTCCTTATGGCCGACTTTGTGGCCGACGCACGGACATTGACGCGTCAGGCGAGGTCGTCCAGCGCCACGAACGGGTCGTGGTGGATCCGGTGCAGGGGTACCCCACCCCGGGCCAGCACCCGGGCGGCCGTGACGATCATCGGGGCGGGTCCGCTGAGGTAGGCGTCGTGCTGCTTCCAGGGACCGGAATCGGCGAGCACCTTGGGCAGGAAGGCGGCGCCGTCGCGGGCCTCCTGGTCGGCGACGGCGGCGCGCACGGTGAGCCAGCGGTGGCGCTGGGACATCCGCAGCAGGTCGTCCAGCCCGTACAGGCCGGCGGCGGTGCGGGCACCGAGGAAGACGTCCACCCGTCGGCGCAGGCCGTTCAGTGCGGCCTGCTCGACCAGTGCGCGGATCGGGGCGAGTCCGGTGCCGCCCGCGATGCAGACGATGTCCCTGGCCGAGGCCGGATCGAGCACCATGTCGCCCTGCGGCGCGCCCAGTTGCAGCACGTCGCCGACCGCGGCACGCTGCACCAGCGCGCCGCTGACCCGGCCGCCGGGTACCTGCTGGACGTGGAAGGTGATGGTGCCGTCGGGCCGCGGGGCGTTGGCGGGGGAGAGGTAGCGCCACAGCTTCGGCCACCACGGGGTCGCCACGCTGACGTACTGCCCGCCGACGAAGGGGTACGGCTGGTCGGTCCGCACGGTCAACTCGGCGATCTCGTCGCCGTGTCGGTGGTGCGCGACGATCTGGGCGCCCCAGACGGCGGGGCGGATCGCCGCGTCGGCCCTGGCGGCCTGGTCCATCACCTCGGCGACCGTGGTGTACGCCCGGGACCAGGCGGCGGCGGTCCCGGCGTTCCAGGCGGGGCCCGCGTAGTGCGCCAGGGTGGCCAGCAGGCACTCGCCGACCGCCGCGTAATGTGCGCTTTCGGTGCCGAACTTGCGATGGTCGCGGCCCAGGTGTTCGCAGAACCTCGCCAGATTGGCGGGATCGTCCACCAGATCGACGATCATCAGCAGGGCCCGCAGCAAGCGGTCGTGCTGGACGTCCATGTCGGGCGGGAACAGTTCGCGGACCTGCGGATAGCGCCCGAACAAGGTCGCGTAGAAGAAGCCCGGCAGGTTCGCGGCATGCGGTTCGACCACGGAGAGACTGGCCCGGATCAGCGCACTGTCGTTCGCGGCCTGATCCACCGGGGCAGGCTGCGGGGCGAACGGCCCGGCCGTCGGCGCATTCGCCGACTGGGCCGAATTGCTCGGGAGTACGGCCCCGCCGGCCGGAACGGGCCGCTGCGGCGGCACCACGGCAGGCTGCGGAAGCGGTGGCTGCCAGCCGCTCTCCGGAATCGAGGGCTTGCGGACCTCGCCGGCAGCGCGCTTGGCGCGGAACTTCACGGTGGAGCTCTCCTGTCCAGCTCATCCTCCCCCCGGAGCTGTCGCTGTACGGCCAGAAACAATTCGATTCTGCCCACAGCTGCGCTGGGCCTGGCAAGCAGCGACCGGTGAAGCATTTGTGAAACCGCTGGTGTCCGTTCCGGGGCAGGTCAAGTCGCTGCTCGGGGTGGGTTATTACTGGTTATGACGGTAATCTGCAAGGTTTCTGGGAAGGCGAATGCCGTCCGCCTGTCGTCCGCCTGCCGTGCGCCGCGGAACCTTTCGCGGCGGGACCGTCAATTTTCCCGTTCGCCACCGTTCGACGTTTCACTGCTGCCGTTTGACTGATTCTCGCGGTCGCTGCGATCTCGTCCGGGGACTCACCGGTCCACGAACTGTGGTTGCGCGTCAGCGTACTGAAGAAGCGTCAGTGCGATCAACTCGGGGTCGGACCCTGTTCGGTCGGGCCCTGCTCCGCCTGCTCCGTCCCGCTCCGTTCCGGCAGGCGGAGCGGGCGCAGGCCGGCCCAGGTGCCGAACAGGGCCGCCCCGATGAGCATGCCGATGCCCACCCAGAGGTTCACGTTCACGCCGCCGGCCCGGGCCAGGTCCAGATCGGTGGTGAAGGCGGCGCCCAGGACGGTGAGGACGGTGCCGTAGAGGGTGAAGAGCATGGCGAGGATCCAGCGCAGGTCGAACATGGGGGAGTCCCTCTCACCAGAAGAGCACGTTGAGCACGGTCGCCAGCACCAGTGCTCCGACCCCGAGCAGCACGGGGTTGCGGTACCAGCCGGAGTCCTCCGGGGCGAGCGCTTCACGGTGCGTCTGACGTGGGGTCAGCGACCAGACCAGGCCGGCCAGTTCGCGGTCCGGCTTGGGTTCGGTGACCAGTGAGACGACGACGCTGACCGTGATGTCCAGCACGAAGGCGGCGCTGGCCGCGACGAAGCTGGGGCCCTGCCCGGACATGTGCAGCACGTGGTGCCGGTTCAGCTGGTCGACGGTGACGGCCGCGGCGGTACCGACGATCAGGCCGACCCCGCCCGCCATCGGAGTGGTCCGCTTCCAGAACATGCCCAGGATGAAGGTGGCGAAGAGCGGGGCGTTGAAGAAGGAGAACAGGGTCTGGAGGTAGTCCATGATGTTGTTGTAGCCACTGGCGATGAACGCCGTGCCGATCGCGATCGCGCAGCCCAGCACGGTGACCGTGCGCCCGACCCGCAGGTAGTACGCGTCCGGGCGGTCCTTGACCACGTACGCCTGCCACAGGTCGTAGGTGAAGACCGTGTTGAACGAGCTGACGTTGGCGGCCATGCCGGCCATGAAGGCGGCCAGCAGGCCGGTGATCGCCACGCCCAGCATGCCGGTCGGCAGCAGGTCGCGGATCAGCAGTTCGATCGCGTTGTTGTACGTCACCCCGTTCTTCAGCGTGCCGTCGCTGGCCTTGTACGCCGCCAGCTCCGGGGAGAGCACGGCAGCCAGCATCCCGGGGATCACGATCACCAGGGCGATCAGTGCTTTCGGGTACGCGCCGATCAGCGGGGTGCGGCGGGCGGCGGACGTGTTGCGGGCGGCCAGCGCGCGCTGCACCTCGGCGAAGTTGGTGGTCCAGTAGCCGAAGGAGAGCACGAAGCCGAGCCCGAAGACGATGCCGATCACCGAGAGCGCGGCGTTCTCGATGCCGGTGAGGTTGCTGCCGGGCCAGGAGTGCAGTTGGGCGGCCGCGTCGTTGTTCGTGGCCTTGATCCGATCGGTCAACCCGTGCCAGCCGCCGACCTTGTGCAGGCCGACCAGGGTGAGCGGCACCAGCATCGCCACGATCACGAAGAACTGCATCACCTCGTTGTAGACCGCCGCCGACAGCCCGCCCAGCGTGGTGTAGGCCAGCACGATCACGGCGGCGGCCACGATCGACACCCAGAGCGGCCAGCCCAGCAGCAGGTTGACCACGGTGGCCAGCGCGTAGAGGTTGACTCCGGCGATCAGCACCTGGGCGACGGCGAAGCTGAGCCCGTTGACCAGGTGCGCGAACCTGCCGAAGCGCCGCAGCAGGAACTCGGGGACGCTGCGCACCTTCGAGCCGTAGTAGAAGGGCATCATCACCAGGCCGAGGAAGACCATGGCCGGGATCGCGCCGATCCAGTAGTAGTGGAAGGTCGGCACGCCGAACTGGGCGCCGTTGGCCGTCATGCCGAAGATCTCGACCGCACCGAGGTTGGCGGAGATGAACGCCAGACCCGTCAGCCAGGCGGGCAGCGAGCGGCCGGACAGGAAGAAGTCCAGGCTGGAGGAGACCGAGCGCCGGGCGAGCGCGCCGATGCCGAGCACGACGGCGAAGTAGACGGCGAGCAGCGCGTAGTCGATCGGCCTGGCGTTCAGCCGCAGGCCGGCGTCGGCGAGCTGATGGGTGGCCGGCTGGTGTGTGGTCAGCTGCTGCGGGGCCACGTTGCTGATGGCCGGGATCTTCATGAACCTCACCCCCTCGGGGCGTCCCGTTCTAGCAGCGCGGGGCGACGGCCCGGGCTGCTCGTCACCCGGGGGTGGGCGTTTCGACTGGGCCGACCGGCTGCGCGGCTGGGTGGCCGAGCGACTCGGTGCCTGTGCGGCTGGGTGGGCGAGCGGCTGGGTGGGCGAGCGCCCGACCGCTGGACCGGCATCCGTGTCCGAAACCGGGCAGGCGGCAGGGCGAGGCCATCTTGTCTATACAACTCACCTCAGATCCCGGCCATTTCGGCCAGCATGCGTTGGCCGACCGTTAGCCGCGAGGACAGCCCGGAGCGCTACTTATGACGTGGCACGGGCAAGAGAGTTGCCATCGACGCAACTCGGCGCGATGGCGAACGACTGAAGGGTCGGCGGACATATGAGACGACTTTGGCGAGCACTGGGCGCGGTTCTCGCCCTGCTGGGCGCGCTGATCACGGTGCAGCCCGCGAGCGCGGCTGCCACCAGCGGCAACCTGATCGTGAACGGCAGTGCCGAGGCGGGCTACTGCACCAAGGACTGGACCGCTGCCACCACCATGCCGGGCTGGACGGTGCTCTCCGGCAGCCCGGACGTGGTCTGCTACTCGGTCGGCAGCTTCGGCCACCCGGCCAGCCCGGCGCCCGGCAACGCCTTCTTCGCCCCCGGCAACCAGGGTGACGGCGCGATGGAGCAGACCGTGGACGTCTCCTCCGCCGCCGGCGCCATCGACGGCGGCGGCATCAGCTACAACCTCTCGGGCTGGCTGGGCGGTTGGACCAGCTACGCGGGCAACGTCCAGGTCTCGCTGAAGTTCCAGGACGCCTCGGGCGCGCAGCTCGGTTCGACCGCGAACCTGCCCACGGTCTCGGCCGCGGACCGCTCCAACACCACCGAGTTCCTGGCCCGCGCCAGCACCGGCGCCGTCCCGGCCGGCACCCGCTCGATCCAGGTCGAGGCCCAGTTCCTGCAGAGCTCGGGCGAGTCCGGCTACCTGGACAACCTCTCGTTGACCCTGAACACCCCGGTCACCGCCGCCACCCTGGCGCCGCCGGTCTCCAAGGTGCCGGGCTACGACCACGTCTTCATGGTCATGATGGAGAACACCGACTACTCGGCGGTGATGGGCGACCCGACCGACACGCCGTACATCCACAGTCTGATGGCGCAGGGCGCGTCGATGAACAACTACCACGCCGTGTACCACCCGAGCGACGAGAACTACCTGGCCGTCGCGGGCGGTGACACCTACACCACCGGTGCCACCTACTGGCCGAACATCAACGCGCCGGGCACCAACCTGGGCGACAAGCTCGACGCCGCCGGCAAGAGCTGGAAGGCGTACGAGCAGGGCATGGGCACCCCCTGCAACACCACCACCCAGTACGACGCCAAGTACGAGCCGGACGACGCCCCGTTCATCAACTACACCGATGTCAGCGGCAACGCGTCCCGCTGCGCCGCGCACCTGTTCGACACCACTCAGCTGACCACCGACCTGAAGAGCGCGGCCACCACCCCGGCCTTCTCCTGGGTCGCCGCCGACGACTACTACGACGGCGAGGCCTCCGGCAACGGCAACACCACCAGCCTGCAGACCCAGGACGGTTGGCTGAAGCAGACGCTGGCGCCGATCATGCAGTCGCCGGCCTGGACCACCCAGAAGTCGCTGCTGATCCTCACCTGGGACGAGGACACCAGCAACGCCGACAACCAGGTGGCCGCGGTCGTCGACGGCTCGCAGGGCACCGTCCCGGCCGGCACCACCAGCGCCAGCCGCTACGACCACTACAGCACCGCCCGCACCATCGAGGCGGCGCTGGGCCTGCCCGGCATCACCGCCAACGACACCTACGCGACCCCGCTGAACGACGCCTTCGCGCCCACCACCGCCCCGGCGCCGACCACCACGCTGACCACCGGCACGCCGAGCGTCGCCAACGGCTCGAGCGTCACCTTCCAGTACGCGACGCCGGCCGCGACCACCAGCTCGACCAACTGGATCGGCATCTACCCGGCCGGCGCGACGCCCGGTTCGCAGTCCTCGATCACCTGGCAGTACGCGCCGAACGGCAGCGGCAGCCTGACCTTCGACACCACCAAGCTCAACGGTCCGGGCAGCTATGACGTCTGGTACCTCTACAACGACGGCTACACGGCGCTCGCCGGCCCGCTCACCCTCACCGTGAGCTGACCGACGACGGACCGCGAAGCCGATGGCGGCCGGCAGCACTCCCGCAGGGGGGTGCGGCCGGCCGCCGTCATGGTTGCCGGGCCCCGTCAGCCGCGACCCGGCTCCTGCGGTGGCCGGGCGCGGGCCGCGAGCAGGGCCGTGTCGTCCTGGGCCGGGGTGGCGGCGAGTTGGTGCAGGACGGTGTCCAGCAGGTCCTCCAGGTCGGCGCCGGCTTGCAGGGGCAGGTCGGCGAGCCGGGCCAGTGAGACGTCGATGTCCTCGTGGCGGCGCTCCACCAGGCCGTCGGTGTAGAGCAGCAGCACCTGGGCGGGCAGCAGGGGGCGGGTGACCTGTGCGTAGTCGGCCAGCCCGCTGCCCAGGGGTGGACCGGTGGGCAACTCAACGAGTTCGGTGGGCAGGCCGGGGGTGATCAGGGCGGGCGGCAGGTGGCCGGCGCTGGCGAAGGTCCAGCGTCGGCGGTTGGGGTCGGCCAGGGCGAGCAGGCAGGTGGCGGGGCGGGCGGTCTCGTTCTCCGAGATCAGCGCGTCCAACTGACGCAGGATCCGATGCGGCGGCAGGTCCATGCTGGCGGTGTAGCGGAGCATCGAGCGGTAGGTGCTCATGTCGACGGCCGCCTCGACGCCGTGGCCCATCACGTCGCCGATCACCAGCAGGGTCCGCCCGAACGGCAGCCGGACGGCCTCGTACCAGTCGCCGCCGACCACCGAGCTGCTGCCGGACGGCAGGTAGCGGGTGGCCAGTTGCAGGTTGGGGTGCGGGGTGGCCGGGTCGGCGAGCAGGGCCCGCTGCAGGTCCAGCGCGACGCCCTGGGAGCTGGTGTAGCGCAGCGCGTTGTCGATGCTGAGCGCGGCGTGCCCGCACAGGTCCTCGATCAGCACCAGGCCCTCGCCGCCGAACTCCGGTGCGGCGGCGCCCGGTCGGGCCAGCCAGAGGATGCCGACGGTGCGTCCGCGCGCGATCAGCGGGACGGCCAGCGACTGCTCGGCGCCGCCCGGCGCGGCGAGTTCGGCGGGCGCCTCGCCGAGCACCGGTTGGCCGGTGGTCAGGCACTGGGCGGCCACGGAGTCGTCGCCGTACCGCACGCTCTCGCCGGGCTGGGCCAGGCCGGCCAGCCGTGGCGTGAGCGCGGGAGTGGCCGCCAGCGCGGCGCGGTGCAGCCGGATCCGGCCGGTGACAGTACCGGAGTGGCTGCCCGGCAGCAGGTCGACGGCCGCGAACTCGGCGATGCCGGTGTCCACCGCGAACCGGGCCAGCTCGATGCAGGTGGTGTCCGCGTCCAGCGTGCTGCCGATCCGGTCGGCGGCGGTCTTCAGCAGGGTCAGCCGGGCCCGGACCTGCTCGTCGGCGGCGACCGTGACCAGCACCCCCGCCGCCGCGTGGTCGGACTCCAGGCGGCGGCAGCGCAGCGTCACCCCTGGGCCCAGGCTCAGCTCGGCGGACTGCGCCCCGGCGAGCGCCTGTCGGAGCGCCGGCCCGAGCTCGCGCAGCGAGGTGTCGGCCACCGGGTGGCCGAGCAGTTCGGCGGCCGAGCAGCCGGTCAGGGCGAGAAAGGCGAGGTTGGCCCGCACCCAGCGCAGCTCCGGATCCACGATGGCCAGGCCCACCGGCGCGCTGTCGAACGCGGCGCGCACCAGGGCGGCCTCGCCCGCGACGGCCGGCTCGCCGTGTGCGGAGTCGGCGTTCTGGCCCGAGGTCTCGGCGTGCACCGTCTTTCTCCTGCCCTCCTGCCCCCGCGGGCAAAACCGCACCTCTGCCCCCGCGGGCAAAACCGCACTCCGTCCATGATCGCGCCGCCTCGGGCGAAACGCATCAAGGAGCGAGCTGTCGCCCAGTGTGCCTGGCCTGCCATGGTGACGCACCATCGGGGCCGACGGGCGGTGACCCGCTGAGCGATCGTCAGGAGGCGTGCGGCGAAACCGGTTGCGACCTGCTGGGCGCGCCCGGCGGTGTGGTGGCGGATTGTAGGGGGCCGGGGCCGCACCGTGTTCGGGGCTCGTCATGATCAAGCCACTGTCGATCATCGCGTCCACCCGGGCATTTAGCGGAATGATCGATTCCGTCTGTACTCGGTGTAGCTCCTGATATCCGCTCTGACCTGGCGCGATGCCCCACTCGCGATCGTCGGGTCGAGGGCTGGAGGTTGGCGCGTTCGATCCGTACTGCTGTTCCCGGTGGGCTTATCGTTCTCACACCTGGCACGGGTGATCGAGAGCGGTTGCCCTTGCTGTACGCCGCCGCTATTGACATGGGCATGCCCTCATTCTCTCCCCTGGAGCGCCTCGATGACGATAGAACCGGACGCCACCCCCGCCGCCGCCCCCACCCAGTTCAGCCTGAGCACCGCCGCCGCGCGCACCCTGACCACCACCACCAAGTCCGTGCCCCAGATGCGCGGCATCACCTCACGCTGGCTGCTGCGCCGGCTCCCGTGGGTGCAGGTGTCCGGCGGCACCTACCGGGTCAACCGGCGGCTCTCGCTGGCCGTCGGCCGCGGCCGGGTCGGCTTCGTCCAGTCCGGGGCGGACGACGTCCGGATCATCCCCGAGACGCTGCGCGAACTGCCGGTGCTGCGCGAGTTCGGCGACGACGCGCTGCTGACCGAGCTGGCCGGCCGGTTCGTGGTGCGGGAGTTCCGCGCGGGCGAGGTGATCGCGGAGCGCGGCCGGCCGGTGGAGGAGGTCTTCGTCATCGCGCACGGCCGGATGGAGCGGATCGCGGCCGGCAAGTACGGCGACGAGGAGAAGACCATCGGCGTCCTGGCCGACGGCGACCACCTGGGTGACGAGGCCCTGCTGGACCTGGGGGCCGGCAGCGCGCGCGGGGCCGCGCCGCGCTGGAGTGCCACGGTCAGGGCCGCCACCGCCGGGACGCTGCTGGTGCTGCGCTGGGACGCCTTCCTCGACCTGTTCGACCGCTCCGCCGAACTGCGCGAGCAGGTCGGCAAGTTCGTCGCCAACAGCGAGCGGCGGGTGAACTCCAAGGGCGAGGTGGAGGTCGCCGTCGCCGCCGGGCACGAGGGCGAGGCGGAGATCCCCGGCTCCTTCGTGGACTACGAGCTCTCGCCGCGCGAGTACGAACTCTCGCTCACCCAGACCATCCTGCGGATGCACACCCGGGTCGCCGACCTCTACAACGACCCGATGAACCAGCTCGAGGAACAACTGCGGCTGACCGTCGAGGAGATCCGCGAGCGCCAGGAGTGGGAGCTGCTGAACAACCGTCAGTTCGGCCTGCTCCACAACGCCGCCTACGACCAGCGGATCAACACCTGGTCCGGGCCGCCCACTCCGGACGACATGGACGACCTGCTCTCGATGCGGCGCGGCACCGACCTCTTCCTCGCCCACCCCAAGGCCATCGCGGCGTTCTTCCGCGAGTGCACCAAGCGCGGCATCTACCCGGACAGCACCACGGTCGACGGTCACCAGGTGCCGGCCTGGCGCGGCGTGCCGATCTTCCCCAGCGGCAAGATCCCGATCACCGGCGGGCACACCTCCTCGATCCTCGCGATGCGCACCGGCGAGAAGGACCAGGGGGTCATCGGGTTGCACCAGACCGGCATTCCCGACGAGTTCGAGCCCAGCCTGAACGTCCGTTTCATGGGGATCGACGACAAGGCGATCATGCGCTACCTGGTGACCGCCTACTACTCGGTGGCGATCCTGGTCCAGGACGCCGTCGGGGTCCTGGAGAACGTCGACATCGCCGCGCCGAGGTCCTGACCGGTGGCCGTCTTCGAAGCCCTGCCCCCCGCCCGGCCGGGACGGCCGCCGGCCCCTCCCGTCGCCCGCCGGCTGCCGACCGGACCGACCGGCCTGGGCACCTCGGCGGCCCGCGTCGGCGAGTTGCTGCGGCCACGCGGCGCGGCGGCCGGTTCGGCCGCCGCGCGGCCCGAGCGTGCCCGACCTGCCTCCGACGCCGCGCTGCCCGAGCTGTACTGCCCGCCGCACCTGCGCGACGATCCGGCGCTCGGCCAGGAGATCGACGACCGGCTGGTCCGCTGGGCCGAGCAGGTCGGCATCTACGCCGGCCAGTTGGAGAAGTTCCGCCACGCCGGCTACGGACGCCTGGTCATGCTCACCCACCCCGACACCGACGACCCGGACCGGCTGCTGGCCGCGGCGCGCTGCATGGCGGCCGAGTTCGCCGTCGACGACTACTTCTGCGACGAGGCCGCCACCGGCGACCACCCCGAACGCCTCGGGCCGCAGCTGATGCTCGCCCAGTCGGCGATCGACCCGGCCCAGCTGCCAGGGCGCCACGCCGAGGCCTACCAGCGCGAGATGACCACCCAGCCCGTCTGGCACGCGCTGCGCGACTCCGTCGAGCGGCTCGCCGAGTACGCCAGCGGCGCCCAGATCACCCGCCTGCGCCAGGAGATCGCCGGGCTCTTCCTCGGCATGGACGCCGAGGCCGGCTGGCGGATCGGCGGTCGCCCGCCGGCCGTCTGGGAGTACCTGGCGAACCGTCAGATGAACAGCTTCCTGCCCTGCATGACGCTGGTGGACACGATGGGCGGCTACGAGCTGCCCGCCACCGTCTACGGCAGCTCCGCGGTCCGCCGGGCCACCGTGCAGGCCGCGCTCGCCTCGGTGCTGCTCAACGACGTCTACTCGATGCGCAAGGAGGGCGGTGCGGCGGGCCTGGAGTACAACCTGCCCACCGTGATCGCGGCGGAGGAGGGCTGTTCGCTGGCCGAGGCCACCCACCGGGCCGCCGACCTGCACAACGAGCTCGTGCACTCCTTCGAGGCCGCCGCCGCCGCGCTCAGCGCCAGCGGCGACCCGCTGCTGACCCGCTACCTGGGCGCGCTGTGGGCCTGGCTCGGCGGCAACAAGGAGTGGCACGCCAGCAGTCCCCGCTACAACCAGCCGTAACCAGGCATGGCCATTCCTGGCCATGCCTGACCACACCCGACCATTCCTGACCATTCCTGAGGACGGACATCATGACCCTGCTCGACAGCGCCACCCCGAACGCCCGGTCCACCCAGGTGCTGGCCACCAAGTACCAGCAGTCCGTGGCCGAGTACTGGAACAACGAGAAGGCGCCGGTCAACCTGCGGCTCGGTGAGGTCAGCGGAACCTTCCACCACCACTACGGCATCGGCGAGGTCGACCGGTCCGTGCTGGAGGGCGACGAGGCCACCCGCGAGCAGCGGATCGTGGCGGAGCTGCACCGCCTGGAGGCGGCCCAGGCCGAGTACCTGCTCGACCAGCTCGGCCCGCTCGGCGCCGGGGACCGGATCCTGGACGCCGGGTCCGGACGGGGCGGCACCAGCTTCCTGGCGAACCTCCGCTTCGGCTGCCAGGTGGACGGCATCTCGATCTCCGAGGAGCAGGTGCGGTTCGCCAACAACCAGGCGGGCGAGCGCGGGGTCGCCGACAAGGTGGCCTTCCACTTCCGCAACATGTTGCACAACGAGTTCCCCGACGCCACCTTCCAGGCGATCTGGAACAACGAGAGCACCATGTACGTCGACCTGCACAAGCTCTTCGCCGAGCACAGCCGGGTGCTGCGCCCTGGCGGCCGGTACGTCACGATCACCGGCTGCTACAACGACGTGCACGGTCGGCAGCCGTCCCGCGCGGTCAGCCAGATCGACGCGCACTACATCTGCGACATCCACCCGCGCAGCGAGTACTTCGCGGCGATGTCGGCCAACGACCTGGTCCCGATCAGCGTGGTCGACCTGACCGCCGCCACCATCCCCTACTGGGAGTTGCGGGCCCAGGCCGAGGTGGCGAGCGGCATCGAGGACGCGTTCCTGACGGCCTATCGCGAGGGCAGTTTCCACTACTTGATGATCGCTGCGGACAAGATCTGACCGCTCACAGCGGGTAGCGAGCGCAGGTGGACCGGCCGGGCGCCCGTCGCGGGTCGGCCTGGCCGGCACCGCTGACAGGCGTTCCTGGACGGCCGGGACCGCCGCCCGTGGAGGAAGGCGGCCGGTGGGCACAGACTGAGAGGTGGAGACCGAGCAGGGGACGGCTGCCGGTCCGCGCGGCGAACGCCCCGCGGGTCCGGGAGCAGGAACCTGCCGGTCGCGACCCGGCAGTCAGGAGGTGCGCCATGTCCAGCGCATCCGTCTCGCACAGGCATGCCGGCGCCGGCACGCCTCTGGCGCGCCAGGTGCGGCGCGCGCTCGGCCGGGACGACAGCCCCCTGTGCCGTCCGGTGGACCGCTCGCGCAGCCGGCTGCTGATCGCGCTGGCGGCGGCGATGGTGCTGGCGGTCGCGGTCGGGACACTGGTCGCGCTGATCCTGCTCGGTGGCATGCGGGCGCAGGCGCGGCAGCTCACGCTGCACCGCCACCAGGTCACCGCCGCCACGCTGAGCGCCGCCACCGACAGCCCCGCGCGCTCCCCGTGGGCGGCGCAGGCCGATGCCGCCTGGACCTACCCGCAGTCGGTGCCGCACACCGGCGTGATCGGGGTGCCGATCGGCACCCCGCGGGGCGGCCAGGTGCCGCTCTTCGTCGACGACGGCGGCGCTCCGGCCGCGCCGCCGCAGCCCGACAGCGAGCTGGCGACCGCCGCCGCGCTGTACGGGATCGGCGCGCTGAGCGGGTTCGGCGCCGTGTCGCTGGTCGGCTACCGGGTGCGACGGCACACGCTGGACCACCGGGCCGAGCGCGACTGGGAGCTGGCCTGGGAGCGGGTCGAGCCGGGCTGGTCGGGGCGCGGGCACCGGCGGGGGACCGGGGAGCTGTAAGCCGCCGGGGCAGCTCGGTGACCATCTTGACGGCTTGTCAGCCGGTCGCCCTCCGGCGCGGGGACTGGCACCACGACAGGCCTTAGGCTGCCCGCGTCACCATTCACTCCTACCGAGCTCGGGAGTCTCCTGATGAGCGCCACCACCACGCGTCCCGCCGATGCGTCCGGCACCTTCGCCCTGGGCGGGGACCTGCCCGTCAACCGGCTCGGCTTCGGGGCCATGCGGCTCACCGGCCCCGGCATCTGGGGCGACCCGGCGGACCCGGCCGAGGCGGTGCGGGTGCTGCGCCGCGCGGTCGAGCTGGGCATCACCTTCATCGACACCGCCGACTCCTACGGGCCGTTCGTCAGCGAGCAGCTGATCCGCCAGGCGCTGCACCCCTACGCCGACGACCTGGTGATCGCCACCAAGGGCGGGCTGACCCGCTCGGGACCGGACGCCTGGAGTCCGGTCGGCCGCCCCGAGTACCTGCGCCAGCAGACCGAGCTGAGCCTGCGGCACCTCGGTGTCGAACGGATCGACCTGTACCAGCTGCACCGCATCGACCCCCAGGTGCCGCTGGCCGACCAGCTCGGCGAGCTCGTGCTGCTGCAGCAGGAGGGCAAGATCCGCCACATCGGCCTCTCCGAGGTCAGCGTCGAGGAACTGGTCGAGGCCCGCGCGATCGCGGAGATCGTCTCCGTGCAGAACCTCTACAACCTGGCCAACCGCCGCTCCGAGGCGGTGCTCGCCTACGCCGAGGCCGAGAACATCGCCTTCATCCCCTGGTACCCGGTCGCCACCGGTGACCTCGCCCGCCCCGGCGGCCCGCTCGACACCATCGCCAAGGACCGCGGCGCCAGTCCCGCCCAGCTCGCCCTCGCCTGGCTGCTCCGCCGCTCCCCGGTGCTGCTGCCGATCCCCGGCACCTCCCGCGTCGCGCACCTGGAGGAGAACACGGCGGCCGCGCTGCTGACGCTGACCGACGAGGAGTTCCAGGCCCTGGCCGACGCCGTCTGACGGCCGGTCAGCCAGCTGGTGGCGGCAGGCCATACCGTCCGACAGAATGACGGGCACACGATGCTTGGAATGGTGGGGGGTCTGGTGGACACGCTGGTTCAGTTCAAGACGGACAGTGGCGCCGACGTGGTCGTCGAGATGGACGACCGGCGGCCGGGTTCCCGGCCGGTATCGCGAGCCGACGACGCCCTCGCGCAGGCCACCGGGACCTTCGACAAGGCGCTGCGGAACATCCACAGTGCGGCGGAGTCCGCACTGCGGGTGTTCCGTGAGGGCGAACTCCGGCCCGACTCGGTGGAGATCGAGTTCGGGGTCAAGCTGACCGCCGAGGCCGGGGCGGTGATCGCCAAGAGCGCGGTGGAGGGGCATCTCGTCGTGAAGCTCTCATGGGCACCCGGCGAGCGCGAGGCGACGACCGGGAGCCGGTGAGCAGGTGGGCGCCAACTCCTGGCACGTTCAGGTGGTCTGCCGCGGCGAGATCGGGGCGGGGTTCCTGATCTCCGACCGGCACGTGATGACGTGCGCCCACGTGGTCGCCGGGGACGACCGGGCGGATGCGTACTTCGCGGCCCACGCCGAACTGGGCACCATCGGCGCCACCGTGGTGCTGCGCGGCGAATGGGCGGGCGGGGCGGCGGATCCGGGCGATGTCGCCGTGCTGGAGCTCGAGCGTCCGGTCGACATCAGGCCGGCCGACTTCGCCGACCCGCAGGCGGCGTACGCGTTTCCGTCGCCCAAACTGGTCAGCTATGGCTTCCCGGTCGGCTACGACGAGGGAACACTGGCCGAATCCCGGGCCACCACGCGGCAGTTGAGCGCCGACGAGTGGGTGCAACTGGAGGCGTGGACCGGCTACGGTCACGCGCTCGCCTCGGGGTTCAGCGGGGCGGCCGCGGTCCTGGCGGAGTCCGGTCGGGTGGCGGGCATGGTCTCGGCCGCCTCGAACGAGCCGGACGTCCGGGTCGGGCGCATGCTGCCGGTCCAGGTCCTGGCCAGGTACTGGCCGCCGCTGGCGGATGCGATACCGACCCCGGGGTTCGGCACGGGCAGCAAGCAGCAGCTGCGCGAGCTGCTGGAGCAGGCGGGCGGGCTGCCAGCCGAGTACTCGCTGGAGAGCCTGTACAGCAGCGCGGTCGGGCCGCTGGGCCCCGCGCACCTGTCCGAGGGGTTCCGCTCACTGTGGGACGTCGCCTGGTACGTGATGACCGAGGTGGCGGCGGCACCGGACCGCTCGCCGGTGGCCGAGTTCGCCGGCTGCCTGGCGGACCGGATCGAGGACCCGGGCATCCGGTACCGGCTGCGGGAGTGGGCCCGGCGGCACCGACCGGAGCCGGTGGCCCGGCCCGCGGCCGGCGCGACCGCCGAGGCCGGCGGGCCCGCGCGGACCGGAGCGCGCTGGTCGCCGATCCTGGTGGAGATCGACCGCAGCGGGGCGGACCGCAACACCTTCCTGGTGGAGGTGTCGGCGTTCCGGAACGGCTGCCGCCGGGTGGTGGGCACCCGGACGCTCCCGAAGGGCAAGATCCGCGCATACGTGCTGGAGCAGATCGACGAGGCGTTCCGGGAACTCGACCGCGGCAGCGAGGAACTGATCGCGTTCGCCGTGCCGCGCGAGTGGGTCAACCAGCCGATCGACCGCTGGCACCGCGCCAAGGGCGACGCGACTCCGCTGGGGTGCTTCTCACCGCTTGTCCTGATGGACCTGGACCGGCGGCGCAGCGGGGCACTCCAGTACAAGATCCAGCAGAAGTGGGAGCTGCTGGACCGGGAATCCGCGTCCGTGGTGCACCGGATCGAATGCGGCAGCAGGCCGGATCCGGGGAAGCTGACCGTCCAACTCCGATCGAAGCACGAGCTGGTGGGGTTCGCAGCGCCGCCTGCGGGTTCCGGCGCCAAGCGGCTGCTCGAGGCGGGGCTGAACGCCGCCGTGCCGATCATGGTGTGGCCGCGCCTCGGCTGCGCGGGAGGTCATTCGGGTGAGGGCGAGGGGGACTGCCAGGGGCGGGCCTTTCTTGACGAGCTGTCACAGCAGCTGGTCGACATCCGCCCGGCCGACCTCCCCGGCCATGTCCGGCAGCTCAGGGAGCGGGCCTTCGTCGAGGAGGGCGAGCATCCGCACTGGGCACAGGACCTGGTGCTCCTCTGGGAGGACCCGCGCTGGTTCCCCGAGCCGGGCGACTACCGGCGGTCCCCGGTGAGCTGACCGGCGCGGTGCGGCTGAGCCCGAAGTCCTATGCCTGGAGCGAGTGTTGGAGCAGAGCATGTCCTTGTGGCCGATCTTCACCGGTGCGTCGGAACCGCACGACGGCATCGCGCAGTTGCCCCCGCCGCCGCCCTGGCGGGCCTTCAACGGCGGGCCCGCGCTGCCGCCGCCCGCGGCGGAGGGGGACACCGAGGCCTCGCCGGACCAGGTGCACCGGGCGCGCACCTACAAGCCGACCGAGAAGAGCGTGCAACTGGTCAACGCCGCTCTCTACCTGCGGCGCCCGCTGCTGATCACCGGCCCGCCGGGCAGCGGCAAGTCCAGCCTGCCCTACGCGGTGGCGCGTGAACTGGGCCTGGGACCGGTGCTCCGCTGGAACATCACCAGCCGCAGCACGCTCGGCGACGGGCTCTACCAGTACGATCCGCTCTCCCGGCTGTATGCCGCCAGCCGCGCGGCCGGTGCTGTCCCGCCCGGTGAGGGGCCGAGCGGAGGCGACGGCGAGGCCATCGAGGACCATCTGCGGCTCGGCCCGCTCGGCACCGCGCTGCTTCCCTACGAGCGCCCCCGGGTGCTGCTCATCGACGAGATCGACAAGAGCGATCTGGACCTGCCGAACGACCTGCTGAACATCCTGGAGGAGGGCGAGTACGAGATCCCGGAACTCGTCCGGCTCGCGCGCCAGGCCCCCGCGGCTCAGGTGATGGCCTTCGGCAGCGACCGGCGGGTCCCGCTGCGGCGCGGTCAGGTGCGCTGCCGGGCCTTCCCGTTCGTCGTGCTGACCAGCAACGGGGAGCGCGAGTTCCCGCCCGCGTTCCTGCGCCGCTGCGTCACGTTGCGGCTGCGCCGCCCCGGACCGGCGCACCTGGAGGAGATCGTCCGCGCGCACCTGGGCGAGTTGGACGAGAACACCCACTGGATGATCGAGAAGTTCCTGGAGCGCAGCAGCGACGGCGAGTTGGCGACGGACCAACTGCTCAACGCGATCTATCTGACCGGTGCCGCCGGGTTGGAGGCCGAGTCGCGCGAAGGCCTGGCGGAGAGCCTGATGGCCTATCTGAGCTCCGAAGCGGACTCCGATGGCCTCTGAACTCCCGGCGCTGGCCCGGCTCGCCGATCTGCTCGCCCGGGCCGGTGGGCGGCGGCCCACCGGCACCGAGCTGGCCGAGCTCATCTGGCTGGCCGGACAGCGGCGAGGCACACCGGCCGGTGCGCCGGCCGGGAGTGAACCGGGCACCGGAGCCGGCACGGTGGACGGGAGGGGCGAGGAGGGGCTGCCGCCGGCCCCCGCGCCGGTGGGGGAGAGTGCCGGGCCGGGTGCGCCCCGGATGCCGCTGCACGTCGGCAAACGGTCGGCCGCCGGCCGCACCGCAGCCGATCCCGCCGGCCCGCACCAGCCGCTGCTCACGCCCGTTGCGCCGATGCTGGCCCACCCCCTGCCGCTGCAGCGGGCCCTGCGCCCGCTCAAGCGGTTGGTCCCCGCACCGGCCGGCTGGGACCTCGACGAGGACCGCACCGCCCACCGGATCGCCGCGCAAGGGGCGGGGCCGGGCTCCTGGCTGCCGGTCCTGCGCCCCAGCAGCGAGCGCTGGCTGGACCTGTTGCTCGTCTTCGACGACGGCCCGACCATGCACATGTGGCGCCCTCTGGTGCGTGATCTGCACCGCACCATCGCCCAGACCGGCGCCTTCCGCACCATCCGCTCGGCCCGCGTCACGGCGGACGGGGCGCTGCGCGGCGACCAGCGCGGCGGAGCTGCCCGGGGCCGGACGGTGGCGATCGTGCTGAGCGACTGCATGGGACCGCAGTGGCGGGCAGGCGCGGCCGGTGACCGCTGGTACCGCACCCTGCACCGCTGGACGGCCGGCTTGCCGGTCGCCGTCGTGCAGCCGCTGCCGGAGCGCCTGTGGCGGCGCACCGCGCTGCCCGCCGTCGCCGGCCTGCTGGCCGCCCGAGGCCCGGCGGCGCCCAAATCCACGCTCCGGTTCACCCCCTACCGTGGGACGGGCCGCGCCGACCGTGCTGTTCCGCTGCCGGTGCTGGAGCCGACTGCCGGCTGGCTCTCGCACTGGGCCGCGCTCGTCGCCGGGCACGGCGGCACGCAGGTGCCGGGTGCGGCGGCCTGGCTGGGCCCGACGCCACCGTCGACGGTGGGCGGCGAAGAGGCGGTGGACGATGCGGACTTCGCGAGCCTGGCCCCCGAGGACCTGGTGCTGCGGTTCCGGGCCCTGGCCTCCCCGGAGGCGTTCCGGCTCGCCGGCCACCTCGCGGTGGGGGAGGCGTACCTTCCGCTGATGCGGCTGGTGCAGGCCGAGGTCGAGCGGCAGCCGCAGCCGCAGCAACTCGCGGAGGTGATCCTCAGCGGGATGCTGAAAACCGGTCAGGGCAGTGAAGGGTGGTACGAGTTCCGGCCCGGGGTGCGCTCGGTGCTGCTGCGGACGTTGCCGCGGTCGGCGGTCGCGCACACGGCCGACCTACTGGAGCGGGTCAGCGGCGCGATCGAGGAGCGGGCGGGGGCGGTCCCCGGGGAGTTCCGGGCGCTGGTCGCGGCGCGCGACGGGGGCGGGGGAGCGGGCGAGGGCGTGCCGCACGGGGCGCCGTTCGCGCTGGTCAGCGCGGAGACGGTGGAGCTGCTGCGGGGGGCGGCGGGGTCGGCACCGGAGCGGGAGGGGCGAACCGACCTGGTGGACGGTCAGTACCGGCTGGTCGAGCGGATCAGCCGAGGCGGCATGGGCGAGCTCTGGCAGGCCGTGGACGAGGCGGACGGGCAGCCAGTCGCCGTCAAGCTCTTCCGCCTGTCGGCCGAACGCGCTGCGGACCGGTCGGTGCCGTCGCCCGCCACGTTCCTCCGACTGGCCGAGGCGCTCGGGGGGCTGCACCACCCAGGGGTCGTGGAGACGTACGCCGCCGGAGTCCACGGCGACTTGTACTTCCTCGCGCTGGAGGCAGTCGAGGGGCCTGACCTACGGACTGTGCTGCACGATGCCGGCGGGCCGATCGCGCTGGCGCAGGCGGTGGCGATCGGGCAGCAGGTGGCCGCCGCGCTGGAATACCTCCATTCCCAGCACGTGGTTCACGGTCACCTCACACCCGCCAACATCCTGTTCCGCGCGAGCGGCGAAGCCGTTATCCGCGACTTCGGATTCGACTGGATCGGCCGATCGGCGGCGGGCGAGACCGGCTACCTGGCGCCAGAACATGTGCGCGGTGCACGACCCGACCATCGCAGCGACCTGTACTCACTCGGCTGCGTCCTCTACGAGATGGTCACCGGCGTGCGGCCGTACAGCGACCCTCATGTCCCGGGCCGCCTCAGGCCCGTTGCCCAGTTCCGGCCCGAGGTGTCCCACACCCTGGAGCTGCTCATCCTCGACCTGTTGCAGCAGAACCCGCGCCTGCGGCCGGCTGACGCGGCTGAGGTGGGCCGCCGCCTTGCCGCGCGGGACGTCCTCCGTGCACCCGGCGACGCTCCGGAGCGCACGCCGAGCTTCAACCTGCTCGGACCGGTCCGCGTTTGGAGCGGGAGACGCCTCCTCGTCCTTGACGCAGCCCAGGTGGCCTTGCTCGTCCCGTTGTTGATGAGCGCAGGCCGTCAGGTGTCCTTCGAGGACCTCGCCGGCCTGCTGGGAGAGAGCTGGACGCATGCTGAGACGCTGCACCATGTGCTGACCCTGCGGGCTGCTCTGCGCGGTGAACTCCCGGAAGCGGTGCGTGGGCTGCTGGTCGTATCGGACGGGGGCTGCCTCCTGCGGATCGACCCGGACCATGTCGACGCGCTGCTCTTCGAGCGGCAGTTGGCTGCAGCTGACGCGGCCCGCTCGGCGGGCGACGTGGGTGCCACCCGACAGCACCTCCTCGACGCGCTCGAGCTCTGGGGCGGGACGCCGCTGGAGGGTGTGCCCGGACCGTACGCGGAAGGCGAGCGACGTCGCCTGGTCGAGCGCTGGCTGGACGCGCAAGAGGACCGGATGGAGTGTGAGTTGCTGCTCGACCGGGCCGTCGAGACCGTTGTCGCGCTGGAGGTGCTCGCTGCTGACTACCCGCGGCGGCAGCGGCTGGTCGGCCTCCTGATGCTGGCGCTCTACCGCAGTGGCCGACGGGAGGAAGCGCTGGCTCGGTATGCCCTGAACCAGCAACTCGGCCCCGAGCCGGGACCGGAGCTCGCCAGGCTGCACGCCCGCATGTTGGCCCGCGACCCGGGCCTGCTGCTGCCCTCCGGCCTGTCGGCAGCCTGGGCGGGGGCTGACGTGTCCGACGATCAAGGCCTGAGCTTCTCGGTGCTCGGCCCGCTGGAGGTCAGGCGTGGAGACCAGGTGCTGGCCCTCGGCCCACTGCGGCAGCAGGCGGTGCTCGCCGCGCTCCTGCTCAACCACGGCAAGCCCGTGACGACCGAGGCCCTGGTTGAAGGCCTATGGGACTACCAGCCGCCGCCGCAGGCCGTCGGGGTGCTGCGGGGGTATATGTCGCGTTTGCGTTCGGTCCTCGAACCCGATCGGGCGCCTCGCGAGCCGGCGAAAGTCCTGCTGTCGAGTCGGGACGGGTACATGCTGCGGATTCCGCCCACGGCATTCGACCTGTCCGCTTTCGACCGAGGAATGGACGAGGCTGCTGCGGCACTGGAGGCCCAAGATCTGGGGACCGCATACGAGTTGTTGGTCTCTGCCCTGTCGCTGTGGCAGGGCAGCCCGCTCGCGGGCATCCCGGGTCCGTACGTCGACAGGCAGCGCAGGATTCTGACGGAGCGTCATATCACCGCAGCTGAGAAGAGGTTCGCGGTGGCGTTGGAACTCGGCCTGCACGACGAGATCACGGTCGAACTCGTCGCGCTCTCCAGCGAGCATCCGCTGCACGAGCGGCTGCGCGAGCTGCTGATGCTCGCACTCTACCGGTGCGGGCGGCAGGCGGACTCGCTCGCCGTCTATGCGGAGACCCGCAGGTTGCTGGTCGCGGAGTTGGGAGTCGAGCCGGTCCCGGCCCTGGCAGCCTTGCACAGGCGGATCCTGGCCGGAGACCCTGATCTCATGGCCGTGGCCCCGAGTGCGCCGCCACCCGTCGGCGAACCGCGAAGCCGCTCCAAGCCTGCCCAACTTCCGCCCGACATGGCCGATTTCACCGGGCGGGCGGAACTGCTGGGTCGCCTTGAGGATGACCTCACCGGCCGATCCGGGGCAGTTCCAGCGGTGACCTTGCTGGTCGGAGTCGAAGGGGTGGGCAAGAAGGCCATTGCCGTCCGCCTGGCGCACCGCCTGCGATCGGCGTTTCCTGACGGACAGCTGTATGCCGATCTCGGTGGCAGCGGTGCTGGGCCGGCCGACCCGGCGGCCGTCCTCGGCGGGTTCCTCGAGGCCTTGGGCGTGGCGACTCCTCCCGGCCGGCTTGACCAGCGCGTCACGCTCTACCGCTCACTGCTCGCCGACCGGCAGATGCTCATCCTGCTGAACGACGCGAAGGATCGGGACCAGCTCATGCCGCTCCTCCCCAGGGGCGTCGGCAGCATCGTGCTGGCCACCAGCCCTTCGAGTCTCACTGGCATCCATGAAGCGCGATTGGTGGAAGTCCCGGTGCTGACGCCTCGGGAGGCGCTGGCGCTCTTCTCGGCGATCGTCGGACCGCAGCGGGTGGCGGCGGAGCCGGAGGCAGCCTTCCAGGTGGTCACCGACTGCGGTCTCCTGCCACACCGGGTTCGCACGGCCGGTGAGCTGCTCACGGCGCGACCACGCTGGAGCGTCGCAGACCTGGTCCGCCGCTCAGGCCGTGGGATTACGGCGGAAGCGGCCGCTCTCGCCCACGCCGCAGCGGTCTCGCTCGTCCGCCTGGCGGATTCGGACGAGTGGCCGGAATGTCGGGACGGGCTGCTTCAGCTCTGGCACGGGGCCGGTCGCCTCCAGGCGTCGGCAGCGGAGGAGCTTGACCTGCTGCGTATGCAGACTCTCGCAGCCCGCCCACGGGTCGGCGCGCGTGCTGAGGTGGCCATTGCCGAGTGGAGCATTCGCATCCAGCACCGGCTGGAGGCCCATCCCGGTGGAGTGGACGAGCTGCGCGGCTTGCTGGCCCGGTGGGCCGGGTCGGCAGCGGGGAGGTCCGCGACCGGCCCGCTGGTCTCACGGCACTACCGCATCGAGCAGCCTTCCGAGGCACGAGACCCGGCACCCTGAAGCGCGTCAGCGCTCCAGCACCGCCATCGCCGCGTTGTGCCCCGGGATGCCGCTGACGCCGCCGCCGCGCACCGCGCCCGCGCCGCAGAGCAGTACGTTCGGGTGCGCGGTGGCCACGCCCCAGCGGTCGGCGGCGCCGTCACCGTCGCTGTACGGGAAGGCCAGGTCGCGGTGGAAGATGTTGCCGCCGGGCAGGCCGAGTTCGCGTTCCAGGTCCAGCGGGGTCTTCACCTCGAGGCAGGGGCGCCCGTGCTCGTCCAGGGCCAGGCAGTCGGCGAGCGGTTCGTCGAGGACGGCGTCCAGCGGCGCCAGCACCGCCCGCAACGCCGCCTGCGCGGTGGTCCCCGCGGTGAAGAGCCGGGCCGGCTGGTGCAGGCCGAAGAGGGTGAGGGTCTGGTAGCCCTGGGCGGCGAGCTCGGGGCCGAGGATCGAGGGGTCGGTGAGCGAGTGGCAGTACAGCTCGGAGGGGGCCGGCGAAGGCAACTGCCCGGCCTCGGCCTGCCGGTGGGCGGCGGCCAGCTCGCGGTAGGACTCGGCGAGGTGCAGCGTGCCGGCGAAGGCGTCGCGCGGGTCCACCGAGCGGTCCCGCAGCCGGGGCAGCCGCCGCAACAGCATGTTGACCTTGAGCTGCGCGCCCTCGGGGGCCGGCTCGGCCGGCGGCTCGCCGAGCAGCCGGGCCAGGGTGTGCGGCGCGGCGTTGCAGAGCACCCAGCGGGCGCCGACCCGGTGGTCGCCCGCCTCGTCACGGTAGGTGACCTCGGCGGCGGCGCCGTCGGCGGCCACCGCGGTCACCTCGCAGCCGGTGCGCAGCTCGGCGCCGGCCGCCCGGGCCGCGTCGGCCAGCGCGTCGGTGAGCGCGCCCATGCCGCCGACCGGCACCGCCCAGTCGCCGGTGCCGCCGCCGATCACGTGGTAGAGGAAGCAGCGGTTCTGTCGCAGCGACGGGTCGTGCGCCCAGGTCTGGGTGCCGATCAGCGCGTCGGTGAGGACCACGCCCCGGACCAGGTCGTCGGCGAAATGCCGCTCCACGCTCTCGCCGAGCGGCCGCTCGAAGAGCGTCGTCCAGGCCGCCTCGTCGCCCACCCGCCGGCGCAGCTCCGCGCGGGTCGGCAGCGGCTCGGTGAGCGAGGGGAAGACTCGCTCGGCCACCTGCCCGGTCATCCCGTAGAACTCCTGCCAGGCCTTGAACTCGCGCTCCGAGCCAGTCAGTTCGTGAAACGAGGCGGCCGTGCGGGCCTGGTCCGCGTGGTCCACCAGCAGGCCGGTGGCCTGGCCCTCGCGCACGGCCGGCGTGTACGAGGAGATGCGCCGCCGCCGCACCGCGAAGCGCAGGCCCAGCTCGTCGACGATCTTGCGTGGCAGCAGGCTGACCAGGTAGGAGTACCGGGAGAGCCGGGCGGGCAGGCCGGCGAAGGCCTGGCTGGACACGGCAGCCCCGCCGGTGTGCGCCAGCCGCTCCAGCAGCAGCACGTTGCGCCCGGCCCCGGCCAAGTAGGCGGCGGCGACCAGTCCGTTGTGGCCGCCGCCGACGATCACCGCGTCGTAGTGGGGGAGTTCAGCGGGCACCTGTCACCTTCCGATGTCCTCGGACCAGAGTTCGGGTCGGGCGGCGATGAACTCCCGCATCAGCGTGACGCATTCGGCGTCGTCGAGGACGGTCACCCGCACCCCGTGCTCGGCCAGCCAGTCGTGCCCGCCGTGGAAGGTCTCGGCCTCGCCCACCACCAGCCGCCCGATGCCGAACTGCCGCACCAGTCCGCTGCAGTACCAGCAGGGCGACAGCGTGGTGACCATCGTGGTGCGCCGGTAGCCGCGCAGCCGGCCGGCCGCGCGGAAGGCCGCCGTCTCGGCGTGCATGGACGGATCGCCGTCCTGCACGCGGCGGTTGTGGCCGCGCCCGAGCAACTCGCCGTCGGCGCCGAAGAGCGCCGCGCCGATCGGGATGCCGCCCTCGGCCAGGCCGAGCCGGGCTTCCGCCAGCGCCACCGAGAGCATCGTCCGCGGGTCCGTCGCCATGTCACCACTCTCCCTGACGGTGGCACCACAGGGCAATGCTGCGCCGCCGGCGGTCGACGGTCACCGCAGGGTCGGGTCGTAGGCGTCCCGGACGGCGTCGCCGAGCAGCAGCAGGCTCAGCACGGTGCCCGACAGGAACAGCGCCGGGAACAGCAGCAGATGCGGGAAGTCGAGCAGGTAGGCCTGCGCGGCGTTCAGCTGGAGCCCCCAGGAGAGGGCCGGATACTGCAGCCCGACGCCCAGGAAGTCCAGGGTGGCCTCGCCCGAGATGACGTTCCCGACGTTCAGCATGGCGACCACCACCACCGGTGTCACGGCGTTCGGCAGGATGTGACGGAGCATCAGTCGCAGCGGGCCCGCCCCAGTGGCGCGCGCGGCCCGGACGTACTCGGCGTCCTTCACCCCGAGCACCTGGGCCCGCATCACCCTGGTCATGGTGGTCCAGCCGAGCACCACCAGTACCAGCGTCATGGCGCCGAGCCCGTGACCGGGGAAGGCGACCAGGATCACCGTGGCGCCGAGCAGGAACGGCAGGCCGAAGAAGACGTCGGTGGTCCGCGAGAGCAGGCCGTCCACCCAGCCGCCGTAGAACCCGGCCAGCAGGCCGAGCAGCACCGACAGCGCCAGTGCCCCGGCGGTCACCGCGAGGCCGATCAGCAGCGGCGGGCGGCTGCCCCGGACGATCTGCGCCAGGTAGTCGCAGCCCTGGGTGTCGAAGCCGAACGGGTGGCCCGGGCTCGGCCCGACCCTGGCGTCGATCAGCTCGCAGCGCCCGCTGTCATGGGTGAGCAGGGCGATGAACGGGTCCGGGAAGAGCGCCATCAGCGCGACCAGCAGCAGGAAGGCGGCGCAGGCCAGCAGGCCGGGCCGGGCGGTCAGCCGGCGTGGCCGGCGCAGGGTGGGCCGGGCCGGTGGCAGCAGGTCGGGCGGCGGTGGCGCGCCGAGTTCGGGTGAGCCGAGTTCGGGAGAGCCGGGCGCGGCGGGCACCTCGGCCGGGCTAGTCATGCCGGATCCGCGGGTCGAGCAGCCCGTACAGCACGTCGACCGTCAGGTTGGCCAGGCAGAAGACCAGGACCAGCACCGTGGTGACGCCCACCACCGTCGGCCCCTCGCGCAGTTGGATCGCCTGGAAGACCTGCTGGCCGATCCCCGGCAGGTTGAAGATGTACTCGGTGACCACCGCCCCCGCCAGCAGCGAGCCTAGCTCCACGCCGAGGAAGGTGACCACCGGGAGCAGCGAGTTGCGCAGCGCGTGCCGCACCACCACCCGCCGCCGGGGCAGCCCCTTGGCGGTCGCGGTGCGCACGTAGTCGGCGCGCAGGTGCTCCAGCAGCGAGGTGCGGGTGAGCCGGGCGACGTAGCCGGCCCCGAAGGAGGCCAGCACCAGGCCGGGCAGCAGGTAGGCGGTCGGCCAGCCGGCGTCGGTGCCGGAGACCGGGAACCAGCCGAGCCGCACGCCGAGCACCAGTTGGGCCAGGTAGCCGAGGATGTAGACGGGCACGGCGATCACCAGGGTGGTGCCGCCCAGCACCAGGCGGTCCGCCCAGCGGCCCCGGTGCAGCCCGGCCCAGACCCCGAGCACGGTGCCGAGGCCGGCCTCCAGCAACCAGGCGGTCAGGCCCAGGCGCAGCGTCACCTGCCAGCGCCCGGCCAGCGCCTGGGCCACCGGCTCGCCGGTGAAGGTGCGGCCCAGATCGCCGCGCAGCAGCCCGCGCAGGTACGCGGCGTACTGCACGAAGAGCGGCTGGTCCAGGTGGTAGCGGTGGCGCAGCTCGGCGAGCACCGAGGCCGGCACCGGCCGGTCGCCGGCCAGGCCCTGGATCGGGTCGCCGGGCAGCACGAAGACCAGGGTGTAGATCAGGAAGGTGGTGGCCAACAGCACGGGGACGGTGTACAGCAGTCGGCGTAGCAGATAGCGACCCATCAGTTCTCTTTCTGATCTCTTTCTGACGACGGTCAATGACGGACCGTGATCTGCTCCAGGCGCAACCCGGCCGCGTACGGGTCGAGCTGGACGTTGCCCACCCGGCCGCTCCAGGCGGTCTGGTCCTGCCAGTTCCACAGCGGGATCAGCGGCAGTTGCTGGAGCGCGAGGTCCTCGGCCTGGTGGTAGTGGGCGATGCTCTGCTCGGCTGTGGCGGCGGCGTCGCCCTGGGCGAGCAGGGCGTTGAAGGCGGGGTCGGACCAGCCCGAGCGGGTGCCGGGGCCGAGCAGCCCGGCCAGGTAGTTCTGCTCGCTGGGGTAGTCGGCGACCCAGTTCTGCCGGTAGGGCCCGGTGGCCTGATGGTGGTTGAGGATCGGGCCGAGGTCGGCGGCGGCCATGGTGCGCAGCGCGACGTCCCGGATGCCCAGGTTCTGCCGCAGCTCGTTGGCCACGGCCGTCATCCACTGCAGGTACGTGGGATCGGAGTTGGCGAAGTACAGCGCCAACGTGCCGGTGAACCCGCCGGCTTGCTGGAACAGCTGCCTGGCCTCGGTGGGGCGGTACTCGCAGGTCTCGCCGCAGGCGCCCGCGCGGTGGCCGGGGATGGTGGCGCCCACCAGCGAGTCGGCCGGGGTGAAGACCTCGTTGTAGATGGCCCGGGTGATGCCCGGTCGGTCGATCGCCATGGAGATCGCCCGGCGCAGCTGCGGGTTCGCGTAGCGCGGATCCCAGATCGGCAGCCCGAGGTAGTCCATCGTGCCGCTGGGCCGCACCGCGTAGTGCCGGCCGAAGGTGCGCTTGGCCTCGTAGGCCCGGGCGGCGGGCACGCTGGTGACGAAGTCGACGTGGCCGGCCCGCAGTTCGGTGAAGGCGGTGTCCTTGCTGGTGAAGATCCTGAAGTGCACGGCATCGGCCATCGGGGGACGCGGGCCGGTGTAGGAGGCGGCCCGCTTGAGGTCGATCCGCTGGTTGTGCCGCCAGGGGCCGTCCAGTTGGAACGGGCCGTTGCCCACCGGGTGCAGGTCGAATCCGTCCGGGTCGGTGAAGGCGGCCTGCGGGAGCGGGGCGAAGGCGGGGAAGCTGAGCAGCATCGGGAACTGGCTGAACGGGGCCTTCAGGGTGACCCTAAGCGTGTGGTCGTCCAGCACCTGGAGGCCGCTCAGATGGCGGGTGGTCGGCAGCCGGCCGTCGGGCGGGTTGAGGTCGTCGTAGCCGGCGATCTGGGTGAAGTAGGAGTTGGCGTCCCAGCCGCTCGGTCCGTAGGCGGCGGCGTCCCAGGCGGCGGCGAAGCCGGCGGCGGTGACCGGCTCGCCGTTCTGGAAGACGGCGCCCTGACGGAGCGTCATGGTCCAGACCTGCTGGTCGGTGCTGGTCAGCGAGCTGGCGGCGAGCGGGACGGGGTGGCCGTCCTGCGGGTCCAGGGCGAGCGGGGTGTCGAAGACGCCCTGCAACACCTGCAAGGCGTAGCTGCTGGTGGTGCGGCCGGGGGTGAGGTGGTCGGGCTCGGTGAGCGCGACCGAGTACGCGCCGCCGGGGACGGCCGGGACGGGCCGGTCGTCCTCGGCGGCGGTGCGCGCGCAGCTGGCGCCCGCGAAGGCCACCAGCGCGAAGGCCAGCAGCGTGCGGGGCAGCAGCCGCCGCCCGGGGCCACGTTCGGACCGTCGCTCGGGCCGCCGTCCGGTCAGCACCGGGCGGCCGCCGCGCAGGCGGACTCCCAGTCGTGCGGGGCGGCGGGGACCGCCCGCTGCGGCGCCGCCGCCGCGTCGGAGGCGAGCCGGACCAGCAGCGCGTCGATCACCGGGCGCGGGCTGTCGGCGGCGAAGTTGTTGATCAGCACGCTGAAGGCGAGCGTGCGCCCGTCGGCCCGGTCCAGGTAGCCGGCCAGCGCGTCCACGCCGGTCATCGATCCGGTCTTCGCGTGCACCCGCCCCTCGGCGGCGGTGCCGCGCAGCCGGTTGGTGAGGGTGCCGCCGACCATCCGGCGCGGGTCCCCGGCCACCGGCAGCGCGTCGTACCAGGCGGTGAACCACGGCTGGCTGCGGGCGAAGCGCAGCAGCGACACCAGCCGCTGACCGGTCGTCAGGTTCTGCCGCGACAGCCCCGAGCCGTCCACCTGGCGGGCCGCCGTGGTCTCCAGGCCGTTGCGCCGCAGGAAGCCGCGCACCTGGTCCAGCCCGGCCGCCCAACTGCCGTCGCCGGACCTGACCACGCCGATCTCCTTCACCAGGTGCTCGGCGATGCCGTTGTTGCTGAGCTTGAGGAAGGGCACCAGCAGCGCGCCGAGCGGCGCCGAGTCGTGCGCGGCCAGCACGGTGGCAGCCGCCGGTGCCTGGCCGGTGTGCACCCCGCCGCGCACCGTCACGCCGTGCCGGGCCAGCGCCGCCGTGAAGACGGTGGCTGCCAGGCGCGCCGGGTCGTCCACCGCCACCCACTCCTCGGTGGGGCCGGCGTCGGCCGGCAGGCTGCCGGAGAGCACCAGGTCGTTGCCGCCGGGGTGGCGGTCCACCGCGACGGTGTCCGCGCTGCCGGCCGGCCCGGTGGCGGCCTGCCCGCTGAGCCGCACCGGTGCTTCGGGCGGGGTGATCCGCACCGCCGCCGGGTGCCCGGGTGAGGCGTCGGGGGTGAGGGTCAGGCGCACGCTGTCCACGTCGTCGTCGCCGTCGGTGGTCAGCGTGAGGGCGGAGATCTGCGGGCTGTAGTAGGCGGCCTGGTCGTCCCAGGCCCAGGCGGCGCCGAGCGGGACGTCGTCGTAGCGGGAGGCGTCGGCCAGCACCGAGCCGGTCACCTCGGTGACCCCGGCGGCGGCCACCCGGCCGGCCAGCGCGTCCAGGTCGGCGGGCAACAGGCTGGGGTCACCGCCGCCGCGCAGCACCAGGTCGCCGCCGAGCTGCCCCGCCGTGCGCTGGCCGGCCGCCAGGACCTGGGTGGTGAAGCGGTGCTCCTGGCCGAGCAGGTCGAGCGCGGCGGCCGCGGTGACGGTCTTCAGCGTGGAGGCGGGCATCATCAGCGCGCCGGGCTCGTGCTGGTAGAGCACCTCGCCGGTGGCGGCGTCGGTGACCAGGACGGAGGTCTCGGCCCCGGTGAGCCGGGCGTCGGTGAGCAGCTGGTCCAGGTCCGCGCGGAGCGAGCCGGGCGCGGTGGCGGGCACCTCGCTCCGTGCGGAGCCGGTCAGCAGCAGCGCGACGAGGACGGCGGCGAGCGGCGCGGCCAGCCGCCGGGCCGGAATGCTGGGCACTGGGCCTCCAGGGGCGAACGGGCTGCGGGACACCACCTTCGCGCCGGGCGGCCCCTGGCGGCGGTGGGTGACACGCCGCAGGCCAGAATTCCCTCGCCCGGCGGACCTGTTGTCAGCTGGTATGACTGTGCGATGAGCATGCAGCGCCCGGTCTGCGGCGGGCCCGCCGGCCTGCGTGCCGCGCTCGGCGACCCGCAGGTCAGCGGGTCGCTCGCCGGGCCGATCGGCGAGTCCGCGTGATCCGTGGCGGCCGCGCCGGGACATCTGCCACCCGGACGGGCCAAGATGGTAGGAGTCGCGCGGGTGCAGCCCGGCGGCGCGAGCGAGGTGGTTGCGGTGAGCGGGTCACAGCCGACGTCCTCGCGGCTCGAAGCAGGGGCCGTCGAGTCGTCGACCGGTGCCCGGCTCGGTGCAGGGGCGGTCGAGTCGCCGACCGGTGCCCGGCTCGGTGCAGGGGCGGTCGAGTCGCCGACCGGTGCCCGGCTCGGTGCAGGGGCGGTCGAGCCGTCGACCGGTGCCCGGCTCGGTGCAGGGGCCGTCGAGCCGTCGACCGATGCCCGGCTCGCCGCGCTGGCCGAGCCGCTGCGGTCGGCGCCCGAGCTGATCGGCGCCTACCAGGGCGGGGTCTACCTGCTCTCCCCGGACGAGGACGTGCTGGAGCTGACGCTGAGCTTCGGGGCGATCCGCCAGTTCACCCGGGGCTGGCAGCACGTGGCGCTGGCCTCGACGATCCCGGTGACGGACGCGGTGCGCACCGGGGCGCGGATCTGGGTGGGCGGCGGGGAGGAGATGGCGCGGCGGTACCCGCGAGTGGCGGTCGGCATGCCGTACGCGTTCTGCCTGGCGGCCGCGCCGCTGGTCGCGGCCGAGCGCGCCTACGGGGCGGTGTTCTTCATCTGGCCGGCCGCGCACCCCGCCGAGCTGTCGCAGCGCGAGCGGCACGGACTGGCCGAGATCGCCCGGCGGCTGACCGAGCTGCTGGCCCGCGCCGATCCGCCGATCCGGCCCGCCCCGCGCCCGGTGCCGGTCAGCCCGCCCGGCGGCGCCGCCGACCCGCTCCTCGCGACGGTGGCGCGGCTGCCGGACGGCGTCTGCTCGCTGGGGCTGGACGGGCGGCTGGCCCTGGTCACCACGCAGGCCGCGCGCCTGCTCGGGCGGCCGGTCGAGCAGCTGCTGGGGGTCAAACCGTGGACGGCGCTGCCGTGGCTGCGCGACCCGATCTACGAGTACCACTACCGGGCCGCCATGATCAGCGGCGAGCCCTCCTCCTTCGTCGCGCTGCGCCCGCCGGACCACTGGCTCTCCTTCCGGCTCTTCCCCGACCCGTACGGGGTCACCGTGCGGGTCGCGGCCGCCGCGGTCACCGACCGCGCGCTGCCGGACGCTCCGCCGATGTCCGACCCGCTGGCCGACCCGATGCCGCACACCCGCCCGGGCGCGCTCTACCACATCCTGCACCTGGCCACCGCGCTGACCGAGGCGGCCAGCGTGCAGGACGTGGTGAGCATGGTCTCCGACCAGATCGTGCCGGGCTTCGGCGGCCAGGCCGTCGCGGTGCTGCTGGCCGAGAGCGGCAAGCTGCGGCTGGTCGGCCACCGCGGCTACCCGCCCGGGCTGGTCGATCAGTTCGACGGCACCCCGCTGACCGAGTCCACCCCCGGGGTGCAGGCCGCGACCGTCCCCGCACCGGCCTTCTTCGAGACCCGGGGCGAGCTGGAGCGGCTCTACGCGGGACGCCCCGAGACGCAGGACGGCATGGCGGCCTGGGCCTACCTGCCGCTGGTCACCTCCGGGCGGCTGATCGGGACCTGCGTGCTGGCCTTCGCCGAGCCGCACCGCTTCGCCCTGGAGGAGCGGGCCGTGCTGACCGCGCTCGGCGGCCTGATCGCCCAGGCGCTGGACCGGGCCCGGCTCTACGACACCAAATCGGGGCTGGCCCGCGGCCTGCAGGACCGCCTGCTGCCGAGCGTGCTGCCCACCATCCCGGGCCTGCGGACCGCCGCCCGCTACCTGCCGGCCACCGAGGGGATGGACATCGGCGGCGACTTCTACGACCTGATCCGGGTCGACCGCGACGCGGTGGCGGTGGTGATCGGGGACGTCCAGGGCCACAACGTCAACGCGGCCGCGCTGATGGGCCAGATCCGCACCGCCGTGCGCGCCTTCGCCACCGCCGACTCCGACCCCAGCACCGTCATGGCCCGCACCAACCGGCTGGTCCTCGACCTGGGCACCAACCTGCTCGCCAGCTGCGCCTACCTGCGGGTGGACCTGCCGCGCCGGCAGGCCTGGCTGGCCGACGCCGGGCACCCGGTGCCGGTGCTGCGCAGCCCCGACGGCCGGGCCCGGCTGCTCGCCCCGCGCAGCGGCGTGGTGCTGAACGTCGACCCGGCCGCCGAGTACCCGCAGACGCTGATCCGGCTGCCGGTCGGCACCACCCTGCTGCTCTACACCGACGGCCTGGTCGAGACCCCGGGCGGCGACCTGGACCAGGCGCTGGCCAGGCTCACCAGCACGCTGGCCCGGCACGGCGGCGAACCCCTGGACCAGCTGGCCGACACGCTGATCGACCAGTCGGGGCAGGCCGAGCACCGCACCGACGACGTGGCGCTGCTGCTGGTCCGCTCGGTGGCCGACTGACCTCGAACGGCAGTCGGGTCAGGACAGTTCGAGACCGGTCACCAGGACGGACAGCGCCCGGCGGTCCGCGCTGTCCAACTTGACCATCAGGCTGGCCACATGCTTCTCCACCGTGCGCGGCGAGATGAAGAGCAGCTTGGCGATCTCCGGGTTCGCCCGCCGCTCGCCGAGCAGCATCAGCACCTCGAACTCACGGGCGGTGACGCCCTTGCCCGCCAGCTGCGGCGGCACGGCCTCGTTGCCGGTGCGGCGCTGCATCACCCGCACCCCCGCCTTGCGCAGCAGGGCGCGGCAGGCACCGGCCAGCGCGGCCACGTCGCTGCCGTGGAAGTACTCCTCGGCGGCCCGCAGCCAGTCCACCGGCGCGCCCCAGCCGTCGGCCAGCGCCGCCTCGGCGACCAGCCGCAGCACCAGATGACGGGCCATCGGGAAGGGTGCGGCAGCGGTGCGCGCCTGGGCCAGCTTCGCCGCGGCCGCGGCCGCCTGTCCGGTGCGGCCCAGCAGGACGGCCTCAGCTGCCAGCACGAACTGCAGGTTCCATCTCAGCTGTGCGGCATGGGCGGCCGAAGTCTCGGCCAGCAGCTCCTCGCCGGCACGGTCGGCCAGCACCTCGAGCAGCACGCCCAGCCCGTAGCGCCCTGACTGGTAGTAGATCGTCGGGTGCGTGCGCTCCCACTCGCGCACCCGCGCCATCTCCGCCTCCGCACCCGGCCGGTCCTCGCCCAGCAACGCGCAGATCGCCCGGTGCCCGAAGACCACCGGCGCGTGGAAGGACTGCTCGCCGCCGCGCCTGCGGAACTCGGCCAGCGTCGCCCGCATCCCCTCGCGGCGGCCCTGGTGCGCCTGCGCCGCGATCTTGATCACCAGGCAGAACTGCGACTCGCCGTCCTGGTGCATGCGGACCGTCGACTCCAGCAGCCGATCGGCCAGTGCCTCGGCCTGGTCGAACTCGCAGTACAGCACCTGCTGCATCGCGATCGTGGCGTCGGCCTGCGCCGCGGCGGTGACCGCGCCCAGGGTGAGCGCCGCCTGGCGGGCCAGCTGGATCTGCTCAGCCTCCCCGGTGCGCATCAACTCGTTGGTGGCCAACCGGATCTGGGCCCGCAGCCGCCAGATCGGCAACCCGTGCGCGTCCGCCGTGCCGAACATGTGGCGCAGGTGCACGTCCGCCTCGTCGAAGCTGTGCCGCCGGGCCAGCAGCGCCAGCACCTGGCGGCCCTGGCAGGCGGTGGCCGGCAGCGGCACCTGCTCGGCGGTCCGCACCGCGCGCAGCGCCAGCTCCTCGGCCCGCGTCGCCCGGTCGTCGCCCTGGCTGCCGGCCAGCGTGAGCAGATGCGCCTCGACCACGTCCAGCGCCGCCAGCTGGCCGGGGACGGCCGAGTCGGTGAGCAGCCGGCGGGCCAGCGCCACCTGCTCCGCAGCCTTCTCCCAGTGACCGCCCACCACGCAGACCCAGGCCAGCCGGGTCAGCAACTCGGCCCGCTGCTGCGGCGAGAGCAGCACCGAGCCGTACAGGTCAGCGCCCCGGCGCAGCGCCCGCTCGACGTCGCCCGCCTCGGTCAGCGCGTAGAGCAGCGACTCCAGCACCTCGGCCCGCCGATCGGGGTGCGAGTCGGCCGGCACCAGCTCCAGCGCCTGGTCCAGCAGCCGCTCCGCCGAGGCCGCCGCGCCCTCGCCGAGCGCCCGGCGCCCGGCCCGGGCGTAGAGCAGCCCGGCGGCCGCCCGGTCGCCGGTGGCCAGCCGCAGCCGAGCGGCCAACTGGCACAGCTCGCCCGGCAGATCGGGGTCGAGCGACTCCACCGCGTTCGCCGCCGCGGCGGCCAGCGCCCGGCGCTGGGCCGGCAGCACCGCGCTGGCCAGCGCCTCGGCGGTCCACGAGTGGCGGAAGGCGCACCAGTCGGGCGCGCTGGACGAGGGCGCGAGCAACTGCGCCTCGGTCCCGGCCCGCACCAGCGCGTGCAACTCGTCCTCGGCGAGGCCGCAGACCTGGCGCAGCGCGTCCAGCGGGAATCGGCGTCCGATGATCGCGGCGGCCTGCAGCGCGGTGTGCCACTCGGTGCCCAGCCGCCGGGCGCGGTCGTTCACGCTGGAGGCCACCGTGGACGGCATGTCGCGCGGCACGCCCTCGACCATCCGCCAGCCCTCACGGGTGCGGGCCAGGGCGCCCGAGTCGATGCCGCCGCGGAGCAGTTCCTCCACGATGAACGGGTTGCCGTCGGCACTCTGGGTGAGCCAGCCGAGCAGGCCCGACGGCAGCTCGGCCGGCTCGACGCCCAGGCAGGCGGCGGCGAGTTCGGCCACCTGATCATCCGTCAGCGCCGCCAGCTCCAGCAGCCGGGCCACCCGGTGGCGGGCGCTCGACCGGGCCAGGCTCAGCGCGGGCGAGGGGGTGGAACGGACCGTGGCCAGCAGCAGCACCGGGAGGTCGGCCAGGTTGTCCACCAGGTACTCGACGATGCTCATCGTCTCGGCGTCGCAGTCCTGCAGATCGCTCAGGCAGATCAGCGCACCGCGCCCGCGGCCGACCACGTTGAGCAGGCGCAGAACCGATTCTGCCAACACCACCGGCGAATCGTCGCTCTCGTACGGGAGGGTGTCGCGCCACTCGGGGATCAGGCGTCCCAGCGCCGGTCGGTAGGGGGCCAACTCGGGATCGTCCGGTACGGCGCCCGAGCGGACGATCGAGAACAGCGCCTCGGTGAGCGGCCGGTAGGGGACCGTCGCGCCGGCCTGGGTGGCCCGGCCGCGCAGTACGGCCATCCCGCCGTCGGCGGCCATCGTGAGGCACTCCTGAACGAGCCGCGACTTGCCGAGGCCCGCGTCGGCGACCATGAAGACCGCCCCGCCGCGGCCGGCTCGTGCTCCGCTGAGCGCGCTGTCGAGGAGGCTGAGCTCCGCTTCCCGCCCGATCACTATCGGTGACGACACCTGCACCCGCGCAACCTACCCCAAACCTCTTGGGGTATGCACGTCCTGAGGTTATTTCAGCGAGAATCCGTTTGAATATCGAACATTCAGTTCCGGTCGCGAGGTTGCGTCAGCCGTTGGCGGTGCCGCCGTCGGCCGGGCAGTTGGTGGTCGTGGTGACGACGCAGGTGGAGGTGGAGTCCGCGTAGGCGGTACCGGCGCTTGCGGCGGTCGCGCCCAGTGCGCCGAGGAGCACCAGGGCGCTCAGGGTGGCGGCGGAGATCGCGGACTTCAGCTGGAACTTCTTCATCGTCATCGCCTGCTCTCTGTCGTATCCGGCTTCGAGAAGAAGCCTGTCAGCGCAGGTGAACGGCCACATGGGTGTGACTCACCCATATCTTCGAGCGGGCACCCATGGGGGATGGGTAGGGGAGTGGGCTCCTCGCCGGGTGGGGCGCGGCATCGGTCAGTCGGCCTCGGTCGGCCACGGCTCGACCGCCAGCACCCCCGGCCGCGGTTCCACCGGCAGGTCCACGGCCAGCAGCGTGTCCAGGTACTCGGCCCGGCTGATCGAGCGGGTGTCGAGCGCCGCCGTGTACTGGTGCGGCACCTGCGTGTCGATGAACGTCGCCCGACCGCGCAGCCGCCGGCTCAGATCGGCGAAGGCCACCAAGGTCGCCTGCGGCAGCCGGCCGAACGCCGAGTCCACGCTGAACACCTGGCCGATCCCGATCCCGAAGAGGCCCGCGATCAACTCCTCGCCCTGCCAGACCTCGATGCTGTGCGCCCAGCCCGCCGCGTGCAGGCTGAGCAGCGAGGCCCGGAACGGCTCGGTGATCCAGCCCGCGTCCGCCCCGGTCCGGCACCCGTCGACCACGCCGGCGAACGCGTGGTCGCAGGTGGCGATCCAGCGTCCCCCGCTCTGCGGCCAGCGTCGCAGCCGCCGGGACAGCTGTCCGGTGCCGACCCTGAGCACCGGGCGGCGGGCCGGGCTCCACCAGGTCAGCGCGTAGGCGTCGGGGTCCTCGACGCCCGGGAACGCGGTGATCCGGCCGTCCGCGACATGACGGGCGTACAACTCCCGCTGTGCGTCGGCGGAGTGCGGTCGCGGGCAGGACGGACGCGGACAGGACGGATGCGGACAGGACGGTTGCGGACAGGACGGGTACGGACAGGATGGGTGCGGCTGATGGCGGGCGAAGGGGAAGGCGCCGTGGCGGTACGCCTCCAGCAGACGGTGCGGCGCGGTGGAGCCGCCGACCGCGATGGGCAGATCCAGCTCGGCTGCCGAGAGGTCGACCCGCTCCCAGGGCATGTCGGCGAAAGCGGTGGTGTGCATGCTTGCCAACCTGCCGCTTCCGCCGCCCGCTGGCATGGGTGAAAGCACCCCATATTCGCGGACTGCGCCGGCTCTCCAGCGGTACTGCGGCAGGTCCCGGGCCGTGCCGCCGCGCCCGGATCCGCCCGGATCCGCCCGGCTCTCGTGCGGCATTCGTCGCGGCATTCGGTCGTGCTGGACCGACGAACATGGGTAGTCGCTACGCATCCGCGCCGATCCGACGCCCCGTTAACTGAAGTGCATGGAGGCCGGTCGCCCGTCAACTGGCGACGGCGCACAGGTCACGATCGAGGAGCGTAGGAAATGCGGACCTCACTGGGGATCGATTCAGTGGCACAGCAGGTCTACCTGGCCATGGTGGCCGAGCCGCGCGCCGATGTGCACAAACTGGCCGAGCGGTTGGACCGGCGTCCCGAGTCCGTGGAAGAGGCGCTGGGCCAGCTCGCCGGGCTCGACCTGATCGCCCCCGGCGACGGGGCCACCGGCTGGCTGCCGGTCGAACCCGAGGTCGGGCTGCCCGCCATGCTGGCCCGCCAGCAGGCCGAACTGGCGCAGCGTCAGCAGCAGTTCGAGGACAGCCGATTGGCGGTCGCGCAACTGCTGGCCACCCATGGCCGCCGCACCCAGGGCCAGGTGCCCGGCGTGGAGTGGGTGTCCGGCGAGGCGGCGCTGTGGCGGCGGGTGGCCGAACTGGCCGAGGACTGCCGGCAGGAGGTGCTCACCCTGGGCCCCACCGAGCGACTGACCGACTCCGTCCTGGAGGCCGCCCGGGCGCTGGACGAGACCGTGCTGCGGCGCGGCGTGCGCTCCCGCGCCGTCCTGCTGGAGAGCACCCGCAACGACAACTCCGCGATGCCCTACCTGCGGTGGAAGACGGACACGCTCGGTGGTGTGCGCACGCTGCCCTCGCTGCCGGTCTGGATGATCCTGATCGACCGGCAGCACCTGGTGGTGCCGGTCAGCACCTTCCGCTCCGTGCTGGGCGGTCTGGTCTGCACCGCCGAGTCGATGGTCAACGCCTTCGCCGCCCTGTTCGCCACCCACTGGCGCGAGGCCATCGCGCTCACCGAGGCCCGCCCCCGCACCGGCGGCCACCTCTCCCTCCAGGAGCAGCACATCCTTCGGCTCTGGGCCCAGGGCCTCACCGACGCCTCCGCCGCCCGCCAGATGGACGTCTCGCTGCGCACCGTCCGCCGGCTCTCCGATCGCCTCACCGACCGCTTCGGCGCCCACAGCCGCTTCCAGCTGGGCGCGATGGCGATCGCGGAGGGGAGCATCCGGGCCGAGGACATGATCTAGGGCCAATACCGGTGACTTTGGTGGGTTCTGGTCGTTGGGTGGGGTATGCCAAGGCCGGGTCAGTTGAAGTCGTCGGGGGTTGATCGGTTCTCGGATCG
>NZ_JARZAG010000045.1 GCF_029892155.1 Kitasatospora sp. GAS204B
TGCTCATGTTGCTCTTGCCACTCACTACCTGGACTGCTTCCTCCGGGACCCAACCGTCCCAGTATCAAGCTGTCCAGATCAACGGGGGAACTTCAGGTAGAGGTCACTCCAGCCAGGTGGACACCGCCGCCTCGGGGTATAGGGAGCACCCACCCCGGTCGCATCTCACTCGTGTGGAACGTGGAAACCCCGTTGGGGTCCGGGCCGTCGTGGCTCGGTCGGCCGACCGTGAGGAAGGCTCAACTCCCCAGCGGGAACAGGACGGCCCAAGAAGCCAACGCCGGAAGCCGAAAGGAAAACGGGAACCCGGGGCAGCATGATCGGCCTCTCCGCCGGTCGCCCCGCATAACCGTCCGGATACAGGCTGCTGCCTGGACCCGAAAGGGTGCTGACGTGGGCCGGGTGAGCCTGTGCGGACTCACTGGACAACGACGACGGAACCGAGGGACAAGTTGGACACCATGACGGATGCGGACGGAGCGGCCTCGGCCGTCCCGGCCGCCGCCGCGACGGTGAACGGACCCGAGGGCGAAGACCTGGGCTGGGTGTCGATCGACTGGCGCCGGGCCGAGGAGGACGTACGGCGTCTGCGGCAGAGAATCTTCACGGCATCGCGGGCAGGGGACCTCAAGAAGGTCCGCAACTTGCAGAAGCTGATGCTCCGTTCCCGTTCGAACACGCTCCTGAGTGTGCGGCGGGTCACGGAGATCAACGCTGGACGCGCGACGGCGGGAGTCGACGGGAAGGTGGTGCTGCTTCCCCAGTCAAAGGCCGCGCTGGCCCCCTGGGTCCGGCACCAGGCCCGACCCTGGACTCCCAAGCCCGTCAAGCGGGTGTTCATCCCCAAGCCGGGGACAGCGAAGAAGCGCGGCCTCGGGATTCCCGTGATCGTCGACCGGTGCCTTCAGGCTATGGCACTGGGCGCACTGGAACCCGAGTGGGAAGCGCGGTTCGAGCCGAAGTCGTACGGCTTCCGGCCCGGCCGCGGCTGTCACGACGCGATCGGGGCCATCTACTCCACGCTGAACGGGAAGAATCCGCAGCGTGTGTGGGTGCTCGACGCGGACCTGACGGCGGCGTTCGACCGTATCGACCACGCCCGGCTGATGGCCGCGCTCGGCACCTTCCCCGCCCGGGGACTGGTCCGGCAGTGGCTGAAGGCCGGGGGCGTGGATCGAGGTCGATTCGCCCCGACCGAGGAGGGAACTCCGCAGGGAGGGGTGATCAGCCCGTTGCTCTTCAACGTGGCCCTGCACGGGATGGAGGAAGCCGCAGGGGTCAGCTACTACACCGCCGGCCGAGACGCCGGCAGTGCGCAGAGCGGAAGTCCCGTGCTGGTGCGGTACGCAGACGATTTCGTCGCGATGTGCACCAGTCGTGAGCAGGCCGAAGTGGTCAAGGAACGGCTGGCCGCATGGCTGACGCCCAGGGGGCTCGCCTTCCACGAGGACAAGACAAGCATCGTCCACGCGGAGGTCGGGTTCGACTTCCTGGGATTCAACGTCCGCCGGTATCACGGCAAACTGCTGATCAAGCCGAGCACAGCGGCACAACGACGGATCCGGGAACGGCTGCACGCCGAGATGCTGGCCCTGCGAGGGGCCAACGCTGCGGCCGTGCTCAAGAAGATCAACCCCATCGTGCGGGGCTGGTCGGCCTACTACCGGACGGTGGTGTCCAGCGAGATCTTCACGGCGCTGGACAACTACATGTGGACGCTCGCCTACAAGTAGGCCAAGCACAGCCACCCGAACAAGCCGAAGCACTGGGTCTCCAGCAAGTACTTCGGCCGGTTCAACAAGGCCAGGAAGGACCGGTGGGTGTTCGGCGACCGCGACAGCGGTGCCTACCTGCTCAAGTTCTCCTGGACGAAGATCGTCCGGCACCAGTTGGTCAAGGGCAGGGCGTCTCCGGACGACCCAGCCCTGGAGTCGTACTGGGCCGAGCGGCGTCGCAAGGGACCGCCTCCGCCGGTCGACGGCATCACCGTGCGCCTGCTTCAGGCCCAGCACGGTCGTTGCCCGGTCTGCGGAGGGTTCCTGCTGCACGCCGACCACCCGCCGCGAAGCCCCCACGAATGGGAGTCATGGCGGGCCGTCATCAGGAAGGCGATCTCCAAGCAGTACGTCGCATTCCTGTGCGGAAGCACGCCGGGCGATCAACGAATCCGTCTTCTCCACACCAGTGTCAACGGCGGAAGGGAGCCGCCGAGCTGACGAGTCCAGTACTTCGCCTGCCCGCGAGCCCATGGGGCTTGCTTGAGCCGTGTGCGGTGAACAGCTGCTTGCACGGTTCTGAGGGGGCGGCGACGCAGCAATGCGTCCCCGCTACCCGACTGGTGATCGGGCTCGAACGATCGGCGATCGACACCCTGGTCGAACGCACGACCCGATTCACGGTGCTCGTCCACCTGCCCCGCCAGGACGGCTGCGGCCTTGTTCCCCGCACCAAAAACGGGCCACCCACTGGCCGGCTACGGCGCCATGACGATGGTAGAAGGACACACTTGCAACGACCATCGGCACCTGCCCGAGCAACTATGGCGATCGCTGACGTGGGACCGCGGCAAGGAACTGTCGGCACACGCCCAGTTCACGATCGAGACCGGCGTCCCGGTCTACTTCGCCGACCCGCACAGCCCATGGCAGCGCGGCACCAACGAGAACACGAACGGCCTGCTCCGCCAGTACTTCCCGAAAGGCACCGACCTGTCCCGGTGGACGGCTGAGGAGATCGAAGCGGTTGCTGCCACGCTCACAGCCGACCCCGCAAGAGCCTCGACTGGAAGACTCCCGCCGAAGCCCTCAACGACCACCTACTATCGATCCAACAACTCGGTGTTGCGACCACTGGTTGAATCCGCCTCGCGAACCCGCGTCCGGGTGGTGCACCAGTTCCTTCGGCGCGCGTGGGCGGGCGGCCCTCGTGGTCGTGCTGCCACAGGCCCATGTCCAGTGCGTTGAGGACGAGTTGGGCCTCCTTTGATGTTGTGGCGGACCAGCCGAGGATGCGGCGCGAGAAGGTGTCCACGACGAAGGCGACGTAGACGACGCCCGCCCAGGTGGCGATGTGGGTGAGGTCGGCGACCCAGCATCGGTTCGAGGCGGTGGCCACGAACTCGCGGTCCGCCAGGTCCGGAGCACGCTCGGCGCCCGGGTCGGCGATCGTGGTGATCACCTTCTTGCCGCGCACGGCGCTGGCGATGCCGATCTCGCGTGTCAGGCGCTCGATGGTGCAGCGGGCCACCGCGTGTCCCTGCCGGCTCAGCTCCCGCCAGATCTTCCGGGCCCCTTAGACACGGTAGTTGGCGTCGTGCACCCGCTGGATCAAGGTCTTGAGTTCGTCGTCTCGCACGGAACGGGCGCAGGGTTCGGTGAGGCGCTTCTTGTGGGCGTAGTAGGTGGAGGGGGCGATGCTGCACTCGTGCTCGGTGAGCACGCGGCAGATCGGCTCGACACCGCCGAAGCGGTCCCGGTGCTCGTCGATGAACGCTACGAGCGTAGGTGTGGCCGGTCGAGCTCGGCCGCGAGGAAACTCGCCGCGGCCTTCAGGATGTCGTTGGCCCGCTTGAGTTCGGCGATCTCCTTCTTCATCGCCTTTGATCTGCGCGGACTCCTCCGTGGTCGTCCCCGGACGCTGCCTGGAGTGGACCTGGTCCCGACGCACCCAGTTGCGCGGCGTCTCGGCGGAGCCGATGCCCAGCTTCTGCGCGACGGCCCGCGATGCGGCCGACTCGTTCGGGTAGTCACCGAGGACCTCGGCGACCATGCGCACCGCACGACAGCGCAGCCAAGGCGGGTAGGAGGAAGGACGTGCCATGACTCGAAGTCCTTACACGAAATCGAGTCCCCACCGAACCCGGGGCGGTTCAAGCAGCATCCTTGCCTGGTCTGCGCGCTGCCGCGGACGCCTCCTCAGCTCGTCCAGGACTTGAGCTGAGCGGCGACCTCCCGCACAGGAAGGCCGTCCCGCGCTGCGCGCGCGAGCGGGAGGACGGTGTCCAGTCCGGGGCTGACCGGCAGGTTGCAGGCCGCTAGGTACGCGGCGGTGACGGTGGCCGCGTACAGCAGACTGCGCACCTCCAGCGAGGGGTTCCTGGCCAGCTCGCACAGCAGCGCTGCAGCCTTGTGGTGCGGCTCGGGGTAGACCTCGTGGTCCAGGATCTCCGCGCGGTGCCTGGTCTCCGCCGCGACTGGAACGCCGTAGTCGACGACCTGCGGGTCCCCGGGGATTTGCTGGGCAACGGCCAGGATCCACGCGAGATCGACCTTCAGGTTCACGCGGCGTTCCTTGGCGCGTCCGCCGCCGCCCGGGCGCCGAGACCCGGGTACCGGTCCTCACCGAACTCCGCCTCGAACTCCGCAGCATAGGACGCCAGGAATGCCTGGGCGGCGGCCATGAACGCAGCACGCGACTCATTCACGTCCTGCTCGATCAGATCGGCCACGTACCCCTGCAGGCTCAGGCCCCGCCGCTTGGCCCGATCCTCGGCAGCCGCCCGCGTACTGTCATCCAGTCGGATGTTGGTCTGCTTGCTCATATCTCGAGCATAGCTAGCACTTGATACCACCGCATAGCAAACGGCGAAACACCCGATCCCCGACGCGGGTCCGGCGAACGGGATCGCCGCCCCGGACAGGCCTTGGGCGGCCTGCAGCCCGGCCGCTTCTACCTGATCGCCGGAGCCCCCGAGGCTGGCGCCAGCCCTCCTAGCCTCCTGTGCCGCCCTTACCACACCGCCCTCGACCTCCACCTGTCTGTCCTGTACGCGGCCCACAGCCTGACCCGCGAAGACGTCGCGATGCAATCGGGTGCGCCCCAAGAGGACGGCCCCAAGCGCGCGGGTCTCTGGTGATCGTCGGCTCGTGGCCGGGCGCAGTCGGACCGGCGGTTCCAGGGGCGGGGTCGGCGGCTGGTGGCGGGCGGACGCGGCGTGGAGCGTGGACCGGCTGAGCTACGGGGTGAGGTCGGTCCGCGTGTGCGAGGCAGCAGCCAGAGTGGCAGCTTGATCAGATCTTCCGGGGAGGCGCCCGCCCTGGGACAGGTTCACCGCCCGGCGTGAGCCTGTCCACGGCTCGTGACAGGGTCTGGGCGATCTCGTCGGCGGTCTCTCGCGGGGAGACGGCGGCCTGCTCGGCCACCTTCGACACGGCTTCGGCGGGAAGCGCCGCAACGGCCTCGCCTGGGTGCGGTATGACCGTGGCCCCCGCTTGGCGGGGGCACGGTTGCTGTGGGGTTTGGGGTGGGGGTTAGAGGAGGTGGGCGGTGCTGGCGGTGTGGTTGGTGTCGCCGTTGTAGGTGGCGGTGTAGGTGAGTATTCCAGCCATCTTGCTGCAATTTTCTGCAAGAATTTGCACCTGTGGGTAGGCTCCTGCCATCCAATGGACGACAGTGCATGACTGCCCATCAGACTGCCTGTCTCCCACGATTGGAGAGGAATCGCCTGTGCTACGCCGCCTGCTCGTTCTGCTCTGCGCCATACCGCTACTCCTGGCAGCCGCCTCCAGCGCCAACGCCTCGATCCCACCCCACTACCGGATCGGAACCCCCGATCTGAACGCCTACTGCGCCTCGCGGGGTGACACAGCCGCAGTCCTCGACGGCCCGACCGCGTACGACTGGCACTGCGTCACTTCCCAAGGCGCACGGTCCCGGATCTACTTCGACGTTGCCTGCCAGCAGCAGTACGGGCAGGGCAACACGACGGATCGCATTGAGAATTTCTACGATCCCACCTCTGTGTCCTGCTGGCGGGTGGCATCGCTGGTCTACGTGCCCCCCAATCTGGCGGCCTACTGCCAGCGGGCGTTACATCATGATGGAGTGGTGCTGACCGGGGCGACCGTCTATGACTGGCACTGCGTGGACTACAGCCGCGCCGGAGCGAGCCTGTACGGCATCAGCATGCCCGATGTGTGCATCTGGTCATCCGGCGGCTACCGCGCTGTCGACCGTTTCGTTGACTTCTACGCCCCGAACTCCTGGCGGTGCTTCATGTGAACACCCAGGGGGTGATGGCGCTCTCTGAGTGGACGTTAAGCCCGTTTCTGGTAGCGGCCTCGTCCGGGTTGGGTGAGGAAGCATTGGCGAGTGAGGCGTCCGAGGGCGGCTGCGGGTGATGTTGACGGACGCCTCGTCGGTGGGCACGCCCGTGAGAACCGCCGCTGACATGTGGCATCGATCGAGACGGATCGGAAGGCGGTGACCAGCGTGCACGAACGCCGCTACCGCTCGGACACCACCGACGCCGAGTGTGCCCTGGAGCCCCTGCCACCTGTTCCGGCCTGCCGTACCGTCCGCGGCGGCCGCCCGGAGGCGCATCCGCGACGCGAGATCATGGACGCGATCTTGTACATCGTCGACAACGGTGCGAAATGGCGCTCGCTCTCACGAGGGTCGAGCGCAGGCCGACTCGTTCAGGCTGGCTGCTGTGCTGTCGGCTCTTACGGCTTGTCTTCTGCTCGTCCGCCCCGATGCTCTGCACCAGGTCGCCGTCGGCTGGTAGGCAGCCGACGGCGACCTGTGCTGTGGCAGGGAGGTGTATGGGCCACGCAGGCGAGCGCGCCGAAGCTGCATTCGGCGGGATCCCTCAGTAGGGCTTGTCGCCGCTGATGTTGCCCCCAGGCCCGTAGCGGGCCACGACGTACCACTGGTACAGCTGACCGGGGGCTTGCAGGTGGCCGTCCGCTGGGCAACCCGTGCTTCCCCGCGGGGAGCAGGTGTCGCTGACGGTTGTGCCCTTCACCGGGGCCTCCGCCACGGCGATGCCGATGCTGGTAGTGGCCCGCCAGACCATCTGGGTGTAATGGCCGACTTCGCCGTTCAGAGTACTGTTCGCTTCCCGGAGCTGAGCCGCAGTGGGGAACCTCCCGCTGTCGGCCTCGAGGAGGAGTGCATAGGCGGACTTCTCCGCGGCCCAGCGCTCGGCGGCCTCGGTCATGACCCTGCGCCGCGTCGCGGCTACCTCGGCGGTCCCGTTCGCGTCGTCGGCGGTGACGGTGACGGTGAAGTAGGCGAGATTCTCCCCGGTGTATCCAGTGACGGTCCGACCCTCCGAGTCGGCATAGGCGACAGTGCGTTGGGTCTGTGTGGAGTGCACCAGACCCCCATCGCGCAGGGCCAGGCTGTCAGCCCATGCCTGAGCCTGGGCATCCAGCGTGAGGGACTCCCGCAGCGCGGGCAGCGGGGCGCGGGAACTCTCGTTCACGACCGCGGGAACGCTCGCCCGCTCGGTGTTGTGCACGGCGATGGCCCCCGTCCGGTCGTCCGGCTCGGCATGAGCCCCCTGGGCCGGCAGGCTGAGGGCGGGAAGGACGGCAGCGATGCCGAGGCCGGCGGCGGTCAGACGGATGCGAGAGGACATCACGGGCTCCGAGGATCGTCAGGACGCGGCCGAGCAGTGCGAACCGCGATATTCGGTGGGGGAGACGGACTGGACAGCGTCTGCTGGCCGATGGCTGTGCTCGTAGAGACATGTCGGTCGCGCCTGTCTGACGCCCAGCCCGCATGTTGGATCACCCGATAGGTGCAGTGATGACGGCCGCGCCCAGAAGCCCCGCTTCCTACGCCCAGCTCAGGCCCAACTCGGCGAGCGTGGCCAGTTGCTCCTCGGTGAGCTTTGCGCGGCGGATGTTGGTGTTGGAGATCCAGATACCGAGCTTGACGGCATGGTGCCGCCCTTGCCGTCATCCAACCCGTGCCGGTGCGGGTCTTGTACTGGGCGAAGGCGGCCACGCCCCAGACGATGTGCCGGCGCTGGCGCTCCAGCCAACAGCAGCCTGGGGAACCATACGTAGTGCTGCTGCCAGGCCGGCAGGGCCCTTGGGCGCCCGCTGTTCGCGCAGGTGTAAAGGGGACCGGGTGGTGGCCGTGAAGCGGGCGTAGCCGATCAACTTCGCCGCCAGCCTCTCGCCGCCCATCGTGCCGCGGTCGACCCCGACGAACGCCCGCGCCGTCCCGCCGACGGTGTAGGTCAGCAGCCCGTCCGGGATGACCGTGCCGCCGTTGCCCTCGCCGTAGCGGTGGTAGACCTTCAGCAGGAAGTCCAGCGGCGCGCACTCGTCTCCCGCCGCCTGGGCGCCGGCCACGAACGCCACCTGCGTGCGCGTGACCGTGCTTTTGCCGTGCTCGGTCAGGCATCAGGCCGGCAGCCGCCAGGACTGCGCCAGCACCACGCCCTCAACCAGGACCTCGCCCTTCGGGGCTTTCCCCGCTTTGTCTCCCCGCGGGCCGGCCCAGTGGGGCAAGACGGGGATATCTTCCCCACAGCCTCGGCAACCGGCCCGCAGGGCGAGCCGTACCAGGCGGAAGCCCAAGGAGGAGACGATGCCGGTCCTGCGAGACAAGGAATTCCTGACGGAATACCTGAAGTTCACCATCGCCATGGTCGGCCAGTTCGGCGAAACCGTCCCTGAGGCCCGCCCGGAAGGCGGCCCGCCCCGAGGACGGCCGCGCCCGGACGCCATGCCGCCCCCGGTCATCATCCCCGAGCACCGGGTCGAAGCGTTCATGAAGGCCCTGCACAACTTCGTCCACAGTGAGGGCCTCCGATACGGCTACCGGCCCTCCACCGCCGTCGTCCAGCAAGGCATCCCCGACCAAGGATTCGGCTCGCAATTCGATCAGAGGAACTGGACGACGACCTACACAGTCCCCCCGGGCCCTCTGGAGGCGGACCCAACAGCGGTCCATTGCTCCATCGGCGCTCTGCACGAGTGGTTCCACTTGGAACTGGAGCAGGACCTGGCCCGGCTACAACTCGCCGAAGGACTGACGGCCAAGGACACCCAGACCACTCTCAGCTACATCGACTCCCCCGAGACCCTCTTCCCCCTGCCGACCATCGAAGCGGCTCTGCGGCAACCTCCCCTCGATGCCGGGGAGAAGAAGGCCCTGCGGGGCCACTACGAAGGGACCTACGGAGGGACCCGGCGCCAACTCGGCCTCGACCGATGGCGGCCTCAGCTGATGGAGGACAGCCCGCACACACGGTGGCTGGTCAAGCAAACGGACCCGGCGCTACGCGACATCGAGCGCAGGAAGGAAGCCCTCCTACGACTTGAGGAAGTCGTCGCGCTGATCAACATGTTCAACAGGTACCCTCCCGCAGTCAGGCTGAAGCACCCGTTCGATACCAAGGACCTGTCGCCGGAGCAGCAGAAATACGCCGCGGAGCTCTACGCGCCGCTGGCGGAAGAGAGGGACCCCGTCAAGAAGGTCGAGCATCTGGGCAGGTACTTGACGGTGATGGGAAAAATCCTCGGACAGAAGTACTTCGAGGCATACAACGCCTACGTCTCCGGAAGCACCCAAGAGCGCTACGCCCGGGGAGGAGAAGCGCTCTACCACCAGGTCCTGGGCTTCGCGCCGACCGGCGCGCGTGTGAGCATCCCGGAAACGCGCGCATGGGACGGCCAGGCGCTCAAGGCCCTTGAGGACGCCGGCCCGATGTCCGTGACCTTCCATTCGCCCAGGAAGGTGAAGCCCGGGCTCGAAGCCGGACCGCACCCGGCGATCGTCGACTTCCTCCTCGCCTGCCACGATGCCGTCGTACGCAAGCGCAGCAAGAACCTGGCCGTGGAGGCCGCGCTGACCGTCGCACGCAAGAAGGCAGCACCTTCCCCGGTGGCCCGCCAGCAGGACGCCGACACACACGCCCCCAACACCGCCCGCCGCTCTCCGCCACCTCATCTCCCACCGCCGGACCCCCCGCACCGCAGGCATGGAGTCCCCCCGCGATAGCTTGCTCCGTTGCGTTTTGCTCCGCTGCGCTCGGCCTCGGCCCGTCCCGGTCGTCCAGCCGCTCCACTACCTCGTCCCGGACTCGGCGAAGCCCCGTCAACCGTCGTCCTCGGATCTCCTCGGCATGCGTGCGGGCCGTGCCGTTGCCCTCGCCGTAGGAGTGGTACAGCACGGCCAGCGCGCTGCGGGACATGGAGCTGTATGAGAGCCGGCTGACCGAGAAGCAGGGCACGCTCGGGGCACGCCGAAGAAGACGCCGCTGCCGCGGCCCCCAAGCCCGCCCAGCCCAAGCGGCGCAAGCCGGTCCCCTCGAAGAGCGCCAACGCGGGGATCTGGGGGCCTGACCGAGCTCGGCCTGGACGCCGCCGCGGCGACCCTGCCGGTTGGCCGGAAGATGGGCACCGCGGGCCCACTTCAGTGGTGCCGCGCGTCCGGCTTGCCGGAGCATGACGCCAGCCGCCCGCCACCCCGATCCGAGCTGGTTGCGGAAGCCATCCGCTCGCTGAGCGGTTTCAGCGCACGCTCTGCGAACGGAACCGGTGGGGGTGGGTGGGGTGAATGGTGCGTCCGGTGGGCGGGCGTGGCGCAGGACCGAACGACCCAGGGAAACCTTGATCGTTCTCAAGTTCGCCATGGCGCACTTGGCCTGGAGCCACCTGCGACCAGCCTACAGAGCCCGCCGGTCCTCGGGTTCAGAAAACGGGTTGCAACGGGTGACGCCGTTCGCGCCGGTGGCGCGCAGCTGCCGTTGTTGGCGTCGCGGGGAAGGCCCAGTTCTCCGGGCCCACCTCGGTATGTCTCCCGAGGCAGGAGCTCGCATGGGGAGCGGAAAATAGGTGTACGCCGGGGATGAGCGGCTGGCTCACAGACCGGGTAGTCCGTGGCTTGCCGGGTTTGGCTCGCTGGATATGGACAAGGAGGCGGCGAGCCGTGACGGATATCGACTACCTAGAGGACGGGAATATATTTCCGCGTGAGCTGCTGACAGGTTTGGACCGCATGTCAGTCGCCGGTCGTACGCAGGACTACCTCCCGTCCGCGGCGCCTCAGTACTTGGGCGCCGCGGGCCAGAGCGCTATTGCCGCGCTACGGATGCCGTTCTTAGGGCCGCTGAGCGCGGCTGTTGGCTTTGTCGTGGCTGCCACCCAGAACACCTCAGCCGAAGCCAGGTACACCACGAAGGAGGTCGTGGGGCTCACGAACGTCGCTCTCAACAGCACTGTCGAGATATTCTCCGAGGCCTTGGGCGACCAGCTCCGCGATCTTCGCGACCTCACGCTGATGATGAGGTCCGTCACCGGCGACAACGACCCTGTTGTCCTGCCGAGTGAAAAACGGCCTCAGCTCGACAACCCTGATGCCAAACCGATGTCGGACGAACACAACATGCGCCAGGCGCAGCAGTCCGTCAAGGATGAGAGGGTCAAGGACAGCGATATCCGGGACATAGCAATCGGGTCTGTGCTTCGGGTCAGCGAAGGTGTACTCGGCGATTCGGTGACGGTCGCCGCGACCCATGGTGGTTCAGTCGCGGGATTTATCGGGGCAAATTTCGCCCGGAACATCTACGCCGTCTGGTCCGGGCAGGGGGAACTGGAGCAGCAGCTCAAACAGATCGTCGGAGTGGAAATCAACCAAAACACCGCCATCGGTCAGTTCGCTAAACACTTCAACCAGGCGGCCAGGGATGTCGATGCTGCACGTGAGGTTGTGTTCAAGGAGCTTCAGGTGAGATTGGAGAACCCGGTCACGGGTCCTGTCACGCGCCTGCACCTTGACCGGCAGCATGGCAAGGAGCTGCTGGAGAAGTGCGGCTTCCGCCTGGCGGACGGGCGGGCGGGCGCGGCTGAAAGTGCTGAAGGCTCGGCTCTTGGACCGGAGTTCCGCCGGATCCCGACGGATGTGGACGCCCTCCAGGCAGAGCACGATGTGCAGCACAAGGCGCGCCTTGCCGGACGGCAGAAGGCCCAGGAGGGACGCGACAGGAACCTGGCGAACCTTGAGAGTGTGACCGTTGCGAACATGTTGGTCAACGAAGGTGTGGGTGCCATCCCGGTGGCGGGCCCACTTGTACTTGCCTTCAAAGATGTCGGACTCATGGTCAAAAAGACCCTGGAAGAGCGCATGAAGCAGCGTGGGGCGGTGCAGCAGACTGTCCGCGAGGGGAGTGCCGTCCTCGCCATGTCAGCTCAAAGAGCCATGTTGGCCGTCGCGGACGCTACTTCCGGAGCCGCCGTGCTCGTTCAGACCTGCTCTCAGCGCATAGAGAACTTCACAGCGCTGGAAGAGGCCGCTAACCGTGCGCGCCCGCGGGGGCCAGAAGCGAAGACGTCGGCCAACTACCAGGAGAGGACGAGAAAATCAGCCGGAACCCGGCAAACCACCCAGAGTCACGGGCTCAACTGACAGGGCGACTCTGCTTGCCGTGGACGGCAAGAGCCTGCGGGGCGTGGCCAAGGCGAACGGCCGGAAGATCCACCGGCTCGCCGCACTGGAACACGCCACCGGCCTGGTCCTGACCCAGTTGGACGCCTCACGCCAGAGCCGGCAGAGTCCAGGTGTGCGGACAACGCCAGCGAGCTGGCCATCAGGCTAGCCAAGATCCAGCAGAAGATCTCCGGAGGCTGGCGCACCGTACTCGGCGCCGAGCGCTTCTTCGACGTGCGCGGCTACCTGTCCACCCTCGCGAAGCAGGGCCGCGACCTCCTCGACGCCATCACCCGGCTCTTCGACGGCCGAGGCGCCTGGATCCCCGCCCAGCCTGACCACCAAACCGGTCACGGTCCACTATGTGCGGGACGTGACGCTGGGTGAGGACGCCTCCCGGATCCGTACCGGCCACGGAGCCCAGAACATGGCCACGTTGAGATCAATCACGATGAACTTCATGCGCAGGACAGGAAGTTCAATCGCCGACGCACGCCGCCGGCTGGCCCTCGCACCACACACAGCCCCGCTCGACCTCTTCGGCATCCCCCGTAACCTGCGTATCACGACTGAAATCCGACTTTGCATCAGCTCTGCCATCCGAGACGAGCTGGTGACCGTCCAAGCCGCCACGACGACCGGCCGGGCCAAGTGCACGGCGTGTGGAACCACCTCAACGCGGGTGCACAGCCGATACGTGCGCCGTCTTGATGACACCGCGGCGGCCAGCGCCGTGTGGTCATCGAGTTGCAGTTCGGACGGGTTCCGGCGCCAACAAGCCTACCCGCAGGCAGCGTTCGTCGAGCAGGAACCGGGCCCAACCTTCCGTCACGGACGGCGGAGCCAGGGCCTACAGACTGCTCTGAAGCAGGTGCCACCCTCATTCTCGCGGACCATACCGGCGCCCGGCTGGCGAACACGCTCGCAGCCCCGGTGAGCCGCTCTACGTTGCTGCGGCTGATACGAGTTACCCGAGAATGCACCGACTACGCCGCGCATGTTCGGTGTTGACGAGTTCGCACTGCGCACAAAGGACACAGGCTTCCGCACTGCTGCTGGTTTCTCCTACGACGAAGGCCGCTGCCGTCAGCCCTCCTTTCGTAGCTTCTCTCCTGCCTGCGGGGCGCCTTAACTTAGCTCTGCCTCCAGAGATGAGACAGGCCTTTTGGAGCAAGCCGTCACTGCACGGCAGGGGACAAGGACGTGAGGACAAGCAGTGTACGAGGGGATTGCCCACACTCGTCCGTGGATTCGCGGGGACACGCTCTACCGGCCGGTGTGTCCTTCCATAGTGCCTGCGGTGCCTTCGCTGTCACCGCGGAAGGCCCCTTCCGACAGGCCTCTGTGATCATTCCTCGTCTGGGGGAATACAGCGTGGCCAAACTCTGTGAAGGCTCGGCGGACAACAGGGCATGGTCGCATCGCGCTCAGAGGACCCTCCGCAAGGAACTCCAGCCGGGCTGGTGGCCGCGACTGTCGCACGCAGCGTTCCCTGCACGCCGTCAGCCTCCCAAGAGAGCCATCGAAAAATTGCAAGCCGATATCCTACCGACGAGGGAGCATTGACATGCTGTCAGAGAACGACAAGCCCAGCGGTGACAGCTCGGCACTACCGTCCCGTCGGACCGTGACCGCAGCCGCCGGCCTATCCGCACTTGGCGCAGTTGGCCTGATACTGGCCGGTGCCCCGGCGGCCCGAGCGGAGTCGGTCGTGACCCCGCCGAAGCAGGGTCGAACAGCTTTTTCCGAAGACTTGCCGCTGCGTGACAGTGAGGATATCCAAGGCGATATCCTCGCCGGTTTCCGCAAGGACCAGCAGTCCTTTCTGATGCTCGGATTCCAGGACACGACTACCGCCCGTGCCTGGCTCAGGCAGGTCATCCCCGAGGTCTCCACCACTCGTGATGTCGCCGCTTTCAACGCTCAGTTCAGTAAGGTCCGGCAGCAGGCCGCTGGCCGCGACCCCGGCTCGATGTCCGCGGACTGGGCAGGCCTCAGCCTCACCTATCGTGGACTGACTCTGCTGGCGGATACGGAACCCTTCCCGACCGGCGGTGGCGACGCATTTCGGCAGGGACCCGCCCAGCGGGCCAACACCGTAGGCGACACCGGCACCAGCGCCCCACAGAGCTGGCTGTTCGGCGCCGGCGACGGCCCGGTCGTCCATGCTGTTCTGACCCTGGCTTCGGACGACCCCGGGCGACTGCGCAGCACCGTCGACCGCCACCGAAGGCTTGCCAGCGATCACAACGCGTCGGTGGTCTTCGAGCAGGACGGTGCGACACTTCCGGGCCCGCTGAGGGGCCACGAGCACTTCGGTTTCGCCGACGGCGTCAGCCAGCCCGCCGTGCGCGGCTTCGACCCGGCGGACCCTGACGGCCAGAACGCCCTAGGCAGGCCGGGGACCCGGATCCTGCCGCCCGAGCTGTTCGTCGTCGGCACGGGCAGCAACCGCTCTGGTCTGCCCCGCTGGGCCACCGGCGGTTCGTTCCAGGTGATACGCCGCTTGGCCCAGGACGTCCCCGGCTGGCACGCCCAGCTCGGACCCCAGCTCGACGTGCTGAAGAAGGCCAGTGTCGCGCCCGAATCTGCCACTGACCAGTGGCTCGCTGCCCGCCTTGTGGGCCGCTGGCCCTCCGGCACCCCGATCGCCCGCTGTCCCCTGGCCGACGTTCCGCCCGCTCCCGGTATGGCGCCCGACAACAGCATCGACTTCCACGACGACCAGGACGGCCTGAACACCCCGCTCTTCTCACACCTGCGCAAGACCAATCCCCGGGCCGGATTCGGACAGCCGGGCGATGGCACCGTGGACTTCAGCCGTGCCGACGCTCATCGCCTCATCCGTCGGGGTATCCCGTTCGGGCCGGCCTTCGACCCCGCCGCTGCGTCTTCGGACCGCGGCGCCGACACTCCGCGCGGCCTGATGTTCGTCAGCTACCAGGCTGATCTGGTGAGCCAGTTCGAGTTCCTCCAGCGCGCCTGGATCAACAACGCGGGCTTCCCGAGGTCACGGACCGGAAATGATCCCGTCATCGGCACCGGGGGCGATGTGAGCTTCGCGTCCGCGAGCGGGGGCGTCTCTCTGTCGTTCGGTTCCTTCGTCCGCACCGAGGGCGCTCTTTACGCCTTCACACCTGCGATCACCACCCTTCGCGGCCTTGTCGACGGCGAGCTGGAGACCGGCCCTGCGTAGTCTCCGCTGCCACGCTCCAGGCGGTTGGTCTGCCGGTCGCGGGGCATCTGTGGATGACTCCGCGTCCGCACAACCAAGGCTAGTCCGGAGTGCGATCGGTGTGGTCCGGTTCGATCCCGTGGGCCGGGTCAGGCCGGTGGAGCGCTGTTGTGACGCGGGGTGAGCCGGACGATCGCGATTGCTGGGTTGGCTGAGCCCGTTCCTGCTGGTAGGGGCGGTCCGGCCCTGTCCGTAGCCCGCCTGCGCGGTCAGTTCGAGGGCGTGATCTGGCGGCAGTTCCACACCGGCGGCCAGTGGCGTAAGACGCCTGCGTGTTCGGGGACTGGTAACCGGCCTGCGATCGCTTCGTCAGCGGTGGGAGGCCGGCGTGTTGGCCGCACTGGTCGCCACGCCGTCAGCAGGCCCGACTGTGGCAGTGGCGGAGAAGGCCGACCAGGCCGCAAGGAGCGCGGCAGCGCCGGCGGCCGGCCGGTCTCCCACATCCCACGCAAGACAGATCACGCAACACAGTGGCGCGCTCCACCAACACGATCCATTCGTGGCAGGGCCTGGCCACACGCGAGAAAAGAGGCCCGACAGCTAAGCGCCACTGCTTGATTCACAACTCCAAACAGGCCCAAACCACGAACCTACGCGGCATCAGATGCTGTTGAGCACTGTCGATTACTGGGCCACGGCCGCCACGTAGACCCGTCTTCGGACGTCCGGACTCCAGCTGCGCCCACCTGTCCGTGCTTAATCTCGCTGCTCCATGACCGTGCCAGCGACCAAATCATGGACCGTGCGCGGTGCAGACATCAGTCCAGGATCCAGTGGGCACGCGTCAGCCGGTCGGCGGCCCGCCGTCTTTCCAAGCTATCCCTCAACCACTTCTCCGGAGGCCACCGTGCTCGTAGTCCAACGACTCCTGAAGTCGCGCATCGACGACGACGCTGCCCTCGGTCACCTGTGGTGGCCGCCCCGCACCGGGCAACCCAGCCAGCCCGCCCCCGTGCTTCACGGAGTCGCCTTAACCGCCCTACGCGGCTGTCTGGGTCTGGTGTACATCTGGTTCGGCGCTCTCAAGGTCGCAGATGTGAGCCCCGCAGCCGCACTCGTCGTCGGTACCGTCCCCTTTCCTACACCCAGCTGGTTTGTCGCCGCAGTGGGCTGGTTCGAGGTCATACTCGGCCTTTGGCTCATCGCCGGCCGATTCCTCAAGCTGACCCTGCCGCTCCTGGTCGCCCACATGATCGGCACGTTCGGTGTACTGGTCTTCTTGCCTCAGATGGCGTTCGATCATGGCAACCCGCTCATGCTGACCATGACTGGAGAGTTCGTCGTCAAGAACCTCGTCCTGCTCACCGCCAGCATCGTGGTAGTCACTCGACGCGTCACCTGAGGACCGGAGGATGCCGGCGTCTACGCCAGGGAGGTATCCGGCTTCCCGCGATCGGGGTATCCCCGGCCGAAGGCTGGGGGAGGGGCAGGGGCAGCCGTTTCGCCGCCAGTCGGACCGGCGTTGCCACCTACCCGCGGGGAAGTGCCTGTTGTCAGTCCGTCAGGTGTCCAACCCATCCGGGGTCAAGCCCAAAGGCCGGGTAGCTACCGGTGGTTTGTTGCACCGGCGAGTAACAAGGGTTGACGGTAGGTCAGGTCAGCGATACGTCTGAAGTTGGGATTTCGCTGGCCGCAGGGGGTTCCTGATGACCGCACGGTGTCCGTGTCCACCCGCGCCGGGTCCGCTGGAGGAGTATGCAGCCCGGTGTGCCGATTGACCAGGTCGCGGGCCGCCTTGCGTCTGCCCTGCTGAGTCAGCGACCGGCGGCGCGGGGGCTCGCGGCCCTGGAGCCCGAGCTCGGCCATGATCTTGGCGACAGTGTTCTCCGAGACTTGCCAGCCCTCCGCCCACAGGTCCTGGGGGTGATCCTGGGCGAGCCGTAGGTGTTGCCGGAAGCGGCGCAGAAGTGGCCTATCCGATCGGCCAGTTCGGCCCGCCGCACCTCCCGCCTCGTCGGCTCGGCCGGGCGCCGGCGCCACTTGTAGAACCAGTACTCGGAGACACCAAGAGCCCGGCAGGCGATCATGTGCGGGACGCCGTGCTCGGTCCTCTGGTCGGCGATGAAGCCCGCAACCGTCACTTCATCGCCTCCTTCACCCACAGGACCACCGATCGCTTGAGGACATCGCGCTCCATCCCCAGCTCGGCGATCTCCTTGCGCTGGCGGGTGTTCTCCTCGCGCAGCCGGCGCGCTCGGACTCGCTCAAACCCCCGGCCGCCTCCGCGTCCGCCCGGGCCCGCGTGCGGTGGACCCACTTCTGCAGCGTGCTCTCGTGTACGCCCAGGTCCCGCGCGACCTCCGCAGCCGACTTCCCGGTCTCTGTCACGATCCGCACCGCCCCCGCGCGGAACTCCGCGTCGTACGAGCGCCTCTTCCGCGTCATGACCCTCAACTTCCCCTCTGATCACGACTCCACGCTACGAGGGGAATGTCAGCGACGACATCAAGCTGGCCGCGTGAACGTCACCGAACTCATGGGGCTGTTGCAGGCCGAACACGACGAGACCGCCGCACGCGCTGACTGCCTGCGCGAACAGATTGACCAACTCACCCGTGCCCTGGCCGAGGCCCGCCTCGCCGAGATCGTCACCACCGGCACGGTCATCGACGGCATCGCCCTGCCCGAACCCACACAAGCCCCCGCAGAGCCCTCCACCGTCTACCAGCGCATCGTGACCGCCTTCAACGAGCACCCCAGGCGGACCTTCCGGGTGCGTGACCTGCACGAACTACTCGGGCTGCCCACCGACGAGCCCTCGATCAACACCACCCGCTCCCGCTTGGGACGACGCGTTCGTCAGGGACTCCTCGACCAACCCGGACGCGGCCGCTACCAAAGACGGACTTAACGTCCTCTGAGTTCCTGACCAGGCATTACAGGTTCAGACGCATCTGAGGTCGCGCTCGCCGCGTGACTCGGCTCCTGCCCAGTCCATGATCTGGATGTTCCTCAACCCTGGGGTCCGCCGTCACCGACACCGGAGAGCTCTACGTAGAAGTACCGGTAGTGCGACGGTTAACGACCAGGCCCTGTGCAGAGAAGCTGGTGTTACCTGGTGGAGTCTTCTTCGGGTTGAGGTGATGGGTGATGCCGGTTCCGACGAGTGTGGATGAGTTGCCTGAGTACGCGCGGACCCTGCTCCTGAGCGGAGTGCCGGACGCGGACACCGTGCAGGAGATGAACCAGCGTGGCGAGGGTGGGCAGATCGTCGGGCGCGTGGTACGGAACATCGTCGAGAGCGGCTTCAGGGTGACCGAGCGACAGGAGAGCCCCAACGGGGTCCTCAACGGGGAGAAGCTGGAAGGGGACTGCGGAACCCTCACCGGCACCGCGGTCATGCTGCTGCGGGCCGCCGGCTTCCCCGACCGCAAACAAGACCCCGAGCACGGAGTGGGCCACGAGCGGATCGGCGACTGCATCGTCGCCGACACAGGCGCCCGCAGGATCGGTGGCGCCGAACCGAACCTCGACGATGGCAGGCACTACTTCAACGAGCACTACTACCTCAAGCATGGTACCAGGGATACGACATCCTCTTCGGCGGAACCGATCCCCAGAATCTGGGACTGCACAAGCTTCAGACCTACGGCGAGACCAGGCGCGGGAACCAGTTTCTGACCTTCGAGGACGGCAGCACCCTCTACCCTGGCCGCGGCGGACGCATGTCCGCCGCCGAACCACCCCCACGCGGCATCCGCCAGAACTCGATCTACGCAGCCGAAAAGATCGGCGAGAGCACCCGCAGGCTCTACAGAGTCGCCACCAAGCCCTTCCGACGCACCAACCCCAGCACCGCACCCACCCCCGAGCAGCCGGCCACTTCAACCCCACCCGCGACCAATCCCACCCCCGCAACCAACCCCAGCCCCGCACAGGAGCACGCCCCCGAGATCCATCCGGTGGCTCCTCCGCCAGTCGTCGCCCCGACCCACACCGACCTCCCCGCAGCCCCCCAACCCCAGATCGACAACACCACGCAGCACCAGAACCGGAACCTTCCCCAGCTGACGGCCCCGGCCCACCCCTCACTCAACGCCTCGCTGGACAACCTGAACAGACTGCGCACAGCAGCAGCAAACCGTCGCCAGACCGGTACCTACACCCCACCGCAAGCAGGACACCCGGCACGAACACCGAATGAACGACCCGGGATGCACCACTGACATCAGGCCGACGGCTCTGCCGCCAAGTGACCAGGCGTTCGGATCAGCGTTACCGTGACGCCAATCCGAACGCCACGTCACGCGCCATTGCTACGTCAGGGCAATGACCTGCAGGAACGGTTTGAACACAGCGTCTCACCTTGTGATTTATCCGGTGCGGCGTGGCTTGGTGCCGACCTTGTGGTGGGCCGGCCTGCGGTAGGGCTCGCCGGTGGCCAGGATCAGGCCCACGTCGTAGTGGTTCGCGGGGCGGCGGTTCTTCGAGCCGGGTGGGCGGCCGGGGCCGGGCCGGGAGGGTTTTGGCACTGCGGCTGGTGTTGAGGTTCCGGCGTGCAGGTGTCGGAACCCGCGCCGGACCCGGGCGGGGGTGAGCCTGTTCGGTTCGGCCGGCTTCTCCCACGGCCGTCGTAGGTCGGTGGCCAGGGGGGGCGGGCGAGGCGGAGTTGGGTGTGGGCGGCGACTACGATCCAGGTCCAGCGGTCCACCGCCTCGGCCGCGCGCAGTCTCGGAGCGGCCCAGCCGAGTGTCTGCTTGATCATCCTGAAGAAGTGCTCGAGGTCGAATCGCCGAAAGAAGGTCTGCCAGGCAAGATCGGTCTCTGCCGGGCAGGCTGTCGGTCGTGACCACCACAGCCACAGCGGCTTGGGGTCGCCGCCGCTGGGCAGGTGGTCGACCTGGAGGCGGATGATTTGCCGGGGTGGTCCCGCCAGGCGGCGCGCTGCTGGAGTTCGGGGTGGAGCCGGTCCCAGCTCTGGGCGTGGGCGGTGCCGTAGCGGGTGGTCTCCGCCTTCGTCTCGGCGTCCGGGGCGCCCCAGGTCCGGCTGTCCTTGAAGATGAACTCGCTGCCGTGCTTGGGTGGCCGGCCCCCGGCGGGGTTGGCCGCGGCGAACTCCGCGCGGGTCGGTGCCGGACGGCGCATCACCGGTCCGAGCGCAGGCGTCCCAGGTTTTCGACGGGCAGGTCGCGCAGGAGGTATGACAGGCGCATCACGTCGTAGCCCGCGTCGGCCACGATCCACACCGCGGGGTCCCCGGATGCCACTGGCCCACGGCGATCAGGCGCTCGACCAAGTCCCGCAGCTGCGAGGCGGTCACCGCGGCGAGGTCGTCGCCGGGCCGAAGCCGGACGGCGTCCAGCGGTGCGACCCACGAGATCCGGCCCGATTCCAGGGCGACGACCCACGAGCAGGGCCAGCCGGGGATCATCAGGTGCTTGTTCTCGCCGCGGCCGTAGGTGTGGCAGAACGAGCGGGCGTTGCTGGTGGCGGCATCCGGCCGCAGCCACGGGGTGACGTCCACCGCCAGGACCAGACGGCCGTCGGCGGCGCGCGGTAGCGGCAGGCTGGCCAGCTCGGTCCGGAACTGCTCGACGTCGAGGCAGCCCTTGTTCAGCGCGCCGTGGCCGCGACGTGTTCGGGCGCGAGCGCCAGATCCACCAGGGTCTTCACTGGCCCGTCGGTGCACAGCACCGCGTCGGCGAGCTCGAACAGCGCGTCGCGCCGTTCGGTCAGGCAGTCGCAGAAGACCTCCCGGAAGCGTGACAGTTCCGCGAACGGCTCGCACTGCCCGCCCTGTTCCACCAGACTCACCATCACGGCCTTCGCGTCAAGTCCTGCCCCTCTTAGTCGAGTTCAGGATCACGCGAAGGCCGTACCGCCGTCCTGGAAACACCCGGATGAGTGATCACCAGGTCCGCTTGTTCGAAGTCAGACGATAAATCACAAGCTCACCGCTGCTCCCTGCTGAACTTCGCAATCTGACGGATGGACCGGAAGGGCGCGCGCACGTATTGCCCTGGCTTGATCATGACGGGTACGGGTACGTACCCGTCGCTAGACGGATACGGGTACGTACCCGTATCCTGGAAGCGACTGAGAAGGAGGACCCTGATGCCCGACGCCAACATCCGCGTCACCGCAGAGACGCGCGACCGCCTCGCCGAGGTCGCCGCAGCCGAGCACCTGTCCGTGCGCGCCTACCTGGCTCGCCTCGCCGACACCGTGCTCACCCCCGCCGAGCGTGCCGAGCGTGCCGAGCAGGCCCGCCAGAAGCTCCACGCCTGGAACGGCTACGACCCCGACGCCGCTCGCGCCCAGCAGTTGGACGCCGAGCTCGACCGGCGCCTGGCCCAGGCGGGCGGCCAGTGACCGCCCTGCACGTCGTCCTCGACGACACCGCGATGGTCGCAGCCGGCCGCGGCAACATCCTCGCCTCCCGCCTCATCTACCGCGCCCACGCCGAAGCTGGCTGGTACCTCTACGCCCCCACCTGCGCCCTCGTGGAAGCCGACCGCACCCGCCCCGGCACCGCCGAACACCTCGCAGCCCTGCCGGCCGTGACGGTGCTCGACCTCGACCTCGCAGCCGCCTTGGCGCTGGCCGCCGAAAGCACCTGGGCCGAAGCACACACCCGCTACGCCGCCGCACCGACCCCGGAGCGCCCGGACGGCGCCGTCGTCGCCACCGTCGACCCGATCCGCTGGAAGGGCCAGCCGGTCCGGATCATCGATCTGACGTCCTGAACCGCCGCGCCGCACTCGGCGGGCGCCAGCCTGAACCGCGCCGTTCCGTGGGTGCACTCCTTTGGTCGAGGGAACGCAGCCTGCGACACAGCCCGAAGCCACAGTAGAAGCGGCTCGGGGCCGAGTACTCCCAAGAATCGACTTCACCTTGCACTGACCTGTGAGGGTGGCGTGATCTCGCCGCTCATCGGGAATGGAACACCGGCACGGCACAGTGAAGGGCTGCCTCCCCCTGCTTCGGACGGGGGAGGCAGCCCTTGCGATTGAGGGTCAGATGGTGCAGTACTGGGCGAACGCCACGAAGGCGCCGAACGCCGCGGGGCCGCCCCGTCGGGGTTCTTGGAGTCGCGCACGGCGACGGCCTGGTGCTCGGTGGCACGGAGGTCGGCGACCTCGACGCAGTTGTTGCCGCTGCCGCTGCCGCTATAGGTCGACTTGCGCCATTGGGCCAGGTCGGTGGTGGGCCTGGTGGTCATGTGCTGAGTACCTCGGGTGAGTTGTTGCAGGAAATCCGGTGTCGACTCGGCCGGAAGAGCCGAGCGGGACAGCGCTTCAAACATCCGCGTGAACCGTCCGACGTCGCGCGGTTTGTCGGTCATGGACATCCCGGCCCCGGCGTTGTCGACCTGGACCGTCGCCGGCAGCGTGTCGCCGAGGCCCAGAACGCTGAAGTCGCCGAGCGCCAGGTAGCCGCGGACGGACTGCGGCAGGACCTGCACCGTCACGTGGTCGAACATCGAAGCCGGGTGATCTCCTCGTACTGGGCGCGCATCAGGTCCGGGTCGCCGACCACGTACCGTAGCGCCGGCTCGTACAGGATCGCCCACAGCTTGACAGGATCACCAGGCGTCTCCAGGCGTTCCTTGCGCAGCGCGACGTTGTTTCAACGCCGACGTGCTGGACGGCCGCGGCCGCGCCTTCACCGTGTCGCCGGAACCGCCGTCACCCAGGCATCCACCGCCATCTCCTCGATCGCCCTCTACACCTCGCTGCTGCGTACCGTGCTGGGCCAGGAGGGCTGGCGCACCACGGCCGACCAGGCGCAGGACCTGTGGAAGCAATTGGCCGGCACTCGGCCGCTCAACCTTGACGGGCAGGGCCGCATCCGCCTGGACGACTGGGAGATGGACCAGGACGTCCAGGACCGTGTCCGCAAGCGGTGGGAGGACCCGGCCACCGTGCTGGCCGATTCCCCTGCGGGACCGGCGTGGTTCTACGGCCAGTTCCGCGAGCTGTATGGCTGGGACGTGCCCGGGGCGGAGTACGGAGTCCTGGTCGACACAGCGGTGTCCTGGCCCGGTGGGAGGATCTGACCAGTCGGCCGCACACTTGCTCCAGCGCCACCCCCGGCGACATCAACCGCGTTCACGAACTCGCCGGCGCTGCCCCCGTCCTCACGGACCAATCCGGCGCAGCACGCCCCGTCATCCTCATCCGTGGCGCGCAATACACCAGCGGCGACACCGGCATCGCGCCTTTGCTCGTCCAGCTGACAGCCGCTGCGGGGAAGGACGGTGACCCACACGTCGTCAGTCGCTGTTACCGCCTCGCGGTCAGCGAACGGATACCCGGCGGGGCAGCAGCTCCTGGAGCAGCGCGGCGGTCTCGGCTTCGCAGTCGTAGTCGCCCAGCTCGTGGTTGATGCGGGTGAGGGCGGCGGCGGAGGCTTGTAGCGCGTCCAGGTCGCCGGCGGCGTGGTGGGCGCGGAAGAGGCAGCGGTGCAGGATCTCGTTCTCCTCGGCGGCTAGCAGGCCGCGCCGTGCTGCCCACAGGGCGCCGGTGATGTCGCCGGTCTCCAGGCAGCGGGTGGATAGCTCATGGGCGGTGTGGGTGATCTCGGAGACCATGCCCTGGATGGCGGGCTCCGCCCAGGCGTAGCGGCCGGGGTCGGTGGCGGCGAAGGGGCGGCCGCGTACGAGGGCGAGTGCGCGGCGCAGGGCCAGGGTGCCGTCCTCGCCGGGGTCGGCGTGGCCGGTGCGGGAGAAACGCAGGAAGTGGTCCCAGTCGCAGGTGACGGTGGGTGCCAGGCGGTAGCGGTTGTCGGGGGTGTTCTGGATGTGGGGGAGGTGGGCGGTGCCGTCCTGGGCTTTTCCGAGCCAGGCGCGCGCCTTGCTGATGAGGGCGTTGCGGACTTCCTTGGTGACGACTTGTCCGGGCCGCAGCGCGGAGTCGACTGCCAGGTGGTCGACGCCGGGGTTGAGCGCGAGGTAGGTGATCAGCTCGGTGGCGGGGCGGATCCGGTTGGAGTCGATGCGGCCGGCAGCGCCTTCGATGGCGATGGGGCCGAGCACCAGGACGGACGGGCCGTCAGGCGCGGCGCTGGGCTGGGGGAGCCGCGTGGCCGGGGCCGGGGCCGGGGCCGGGACCGCGGGCCGTGCGACGGCGACGGCGACGGGGTGCGGGTTGCTCGAGGAAGTATCGGTCTCGGCGAGGATGTCCGCGAGGGAGGGGCCGGTGGCGGGTTGCGGACCGCCAGCCCCGTGGGTCGGCTGCTCGTCGAGCGGCTCCTGTGCGACCGGGTTCGGGGCGGCGGGCGCCGCCCCGGGTGCGTTGGGTCCATCGGCCAGCGCTTCCTGCTCCAGCTCGGCGTACTCGGCGGGCAGCCCGTCCCCGTCCCCGTCTTCGTGTTCGTCCGCAGCCTCGTCTTCGTCGTCCTCGTTCCGGGCGGGCGCGGCCGGTAGCGGCACGTCGTTGGGGTCGTCCTGGGCGGCCTGGGCGGCCTGGGTGATCCAGGCGGGGGCGGGGGCGTCGGCGTTGCTGGCGGCGAGGATGAGGATGTCGAGGGCGTCGGTGTAGTGCTCGTCGGCCAGGCCCTGCAGGTGCACGGTGAGGCCGGATCCGGGCAGGACCACCGTCTGGTCGGGTCCGGCGCAGGCCAGTGTCCAGCCGCCGTCGGGTACCGGACCCGGCGTGGTGGTGATGATCGCGGCTGCCGGGTGCGGCTGCTGCAGCACGGCCTGGGTGAGCCGGTCGGCGTCGGGGCCCTCGGGCAGGTGGGCGGCCAGGACGATGTGCGGTGTCCAGGAGTCGCCGGCCTCGTCCGCGAGCCGTGCGGCCCGCAGGCTGTCGGTGCCGGTGGCAGCCAGGGCGCGGCGCTGTGCGGCGGTGTGGGCGGTCAAGATGTCCGCCGTGCGGGTCAGGTAGGTGCGCTCGACGCGCTCGGGCACGGCCGCTTCCAGGCCGGGCGCGGTGCTGTCAAGGGTGGTGATCTCCAGGAAGCCGGGCAACGGGGTGGTGGCCAGCTCGACGGCCAGGGCCTGCAGGACGTGCCGGGCGAAGACGGGGTCGCCGCCGAGGCGGAGGAGGCCGATGTGCTCCAAGTCGACTAGGACGAGGTGGCCCTGGGCGGTCCAGCCGAGCGAGACCAACGCAGGGTAGGGGGTGCCAGTGTCGGCCAGCTCGTCCTCGCCGGCCAGCGCGGCGCTGGCGGCGCAGACCCACACGCCCTGGCGGGCGCCGGCGGTGAACGGCCTCACCGGTGTTGGGTTCTCGCTGTCGGCGAGGTGGAGTTCGACCCGGGTGTCGGTGACGATGACGGCCTCGAGGGCGGGGAGCTCGCGCCCGATCTGGGTCAGGTGCAGGGCCAGGGTGCGTAGCGAGTGGTCGAGCAGGTCGAAGGCGCCTGGGCGCTGGGTGGCGCGCAGGGACTGCTCGGTGGCGGCCACGTTGGCGGCGGGCAGCGGGATGTGCCGTCCGGGGCGCACCCGGCGCTGCTGCAGGCGGCGGCGCAGGGCGACCGCCCCGAGCAGGGCGGCGGCCATCGCCGCTGCGCCGAGCCAGACCTCGGCCGGCGCGAGGGAATGGGTGGGGGCGGCGTGCGAGCGGACGACCGCCTCGGCGGCAGCGGGTGTCGGGATCGGGGTGTTGTCCGGCGTGGCGGGGGAGGTGCTGGGTGTGGCGGGGGCGGCTGACGGGGTGTCGGCCGGGGCTGGTGTCGGCGCTGTGCTCGGTGCAGCGGTCTCCTGCCCGCCGTGCTGCTGGCCGTTGTCCGCGTGGCTGCCGTCTCCCGCCGGAGCGGTTGTCGGCAGGGCGGCGGCCGGCGCCTGGGCCACCGGTGCGGGGGCGCTGGGCGCTCCGCCGGTCGGGTTCTGGGCGGCGGGGAGGTAGAGCTGCTGGCCGGGGTAGACGAGGTCGGGGTTGGTGAAGCGTCCGCCGTCGGGAAGTGCTTCGCCGCGGTTGGCGTCGAAGATCACCGGCCACTTGTCGCCGTCGCCGTAGTCGGCGGCGGCGATGGACGAGAGGCTGTCGCCCTGGTGCACTGTCACCTGCCGTGTCCCTGCACCTGGTCCCGCGCCCTGTGTCGGGGCGTCGGTACGGTCGGCGGCAGGCTGTGCGGTTGTGGTGCTGCTTGCCTTCGGTGCGTTCGCGCCGGCCGTGGCCGTAGGGCTGTCGGGGCTGGCGTCGGCGGGCAGGGTGATGACGGTGCCCTGGGGCAGGGCGGTGTCGGCGGCGAGGCGCAGGTTCGGGTTGAGGGCGGCGATGTCCGCCCAGCGCTGCCCGTCGCCGAGGTAGCGGATCGCCAGGCCCCACGGGGTCTCGGTGGACGACCGCACGGTGTGCGTGGGGGAAGCGGTCGTTGCGGCCGGGCTGGGTGTGGCCATCGCGGCTGTCGGGACCGTGCCGGGCGTGGTGGCGGGGGTTGCCGGTTGGCCGTCGGCGGGCAGGTGCAGGGTCCAGCCGGGCTGTAGGTCCAGGACGTCCGCGGTCAGCACGGTGCCGTCGGTCTGGCGGATGCCGATGTTGAGCTGGGCGATGTCGTGCCAGCGGGTGCCGGATCCGAGGTAGTGCTGTGCGAGGTCCCATAGAGTGTCGCCGCGTACGACCTGGTGGACCGGGCCGGTCCAGGCTTGCTGGCCGGCGGCCGCCGAGGTTGGGACAGCGGTCGCGGCGGCGCCTGCCTGGATGGCGGCGGGTGCGGTGGCTGTGGCGGCGCTGGCGGTGGGGGCGTCGGCGAACGCGCCGGTGGTCGGCAGGAGCAGGACGACGCCGGCCACCAGGGTGGCGGCCATCCGTTGGGCGGGGCCCAGGACGCGGATGCGCGGGGCCTGGCGGTGGCGCAGTAGCGCGCCGACCTCGACCACCACGGACAGGGTAAAGGACAGCCAGGCCGCCCAGCCGATCACGGTGATGGTGCCGAGGAACAGCACGCCGCTGTCGGGCGAGGTGAGCGCGGTGGTGATGTCGTGCCAGGACGGGACGTGTGCGGGCAGGATGCCGACCCGCGCGAGCGCGAGCGGTACTCCGGCGGTGAGGGCGGCCAGGGCCATCAGGGCGGTCAGGCCGCGGAGGGTGGTGCCGAGGCGGGAGGTGGTGCGGTGGGGCATGGGTCAGCCTCCCTGGAGGATCAGCTTGGCGCTCGCGTGGCCGGTGACGGTTCCGCCGCCGACGGGCAGGAACTGCGGGGTGTAGGTCTGGGTGGTGTCGACGATGATGCTGCCGTCGCTGCCGAAGGACACGCTGCCGTTGACGCCGGCTTGGGCGAGGTAGGCGGTGGCGGCGTGCTGGGCGGCGTTTCGGTCGATGGTGATGCCGTCGCCGGAGATCGCCGCTCCCGCGTTGACGGTGTCCGCCCCGGCGCGGGCGGCTTCCTGGGCGGTGGCCTGGGCGTGGTTGAGGGCGCTGAGCTTGCCGGCGCCGTCGGCGACCAGGGCCAAGACGGCCAGGATCGCGATGAAGGCGGTGGCGACGAACAGCGAGATGCTCCCGCGGTCGCGTTCACCACCGGCCAGGCGGGCCCGCAGGCGGGCGATGACACCGGTCATGGGGACGTCACCCGGCCTCGGTAAGGGTCGATCGGGCTGGTGAAGGTACCAGTCACGGTGGTGCTGCCGGGCACGCCAGGGATGGTCAGGTCGGACAGATCGACGGTGCAACTGACAGTGACTTTGACGCTGGCCGGGGTGCCGATCGCGGCGGCGAAGCCGCCGGTGGGCACGTCGACGGACAGCGAGACGCATTTCAGTCCCTGGTCCTGCAGGGTCTGCTGCGCGACCCGGCTGCCCTCGTTGCGGGCAGTGATGCCGTCGCGTTCCAGGGAGGCGGCGCGGGCGGCCTCACGGGCGGCGTCATCGACCACATTGCCCGCCAGGTGGCTGCGGCCAGCCGCGACAATGAGCAGAATGGCCAGCAGCAGTACGGGCGCCAGGATCGCCGCCTCCAGGCTCAGGCTTCCCCGGTCCCGGTGACGCCGCATCAGGGGCCGCATCACGGCACCGCCGTCACACGCTCGCGGGCGGCGCTGGCGTGCTGGTCGATCGACAGGCTCAGCCCCGGGATGAAGGTGTCGACCCGGCCGGTGACCTCGATACTCACAATTGCCCCGTCGGATCCGGTGACGGCGCGTCCGCTGATGCTGCTTCCCGCCCGGTCGAGGAAGTCGCCAGCGACGCTCAGCCCCTGGTCGAGGGTGCCGCCCTGGACACGTGCGGTCTCCACACCGCGCTGGGCCGCGGACAGGGCGACGTTGCGGGCGTGGTACCACAGGCCCGCCATGATGGCCGTGAAGATCGCCGCGATGATGAAGGGAAAGACGATGGCGAGTTCAAGTGACAGGGCGCCGCGGTCGCGGCCGGCGCGGGCGAAGCGGGTACGCGCCCAGGAGAGAGGGCGCAGCGGTCGGGGCAACGCGTCCTCCCGGAAGCGAGTCGGTGGTGCGGTCTTGGGCGGTGTGTCGTCCTGCCGGGCCCGGCGGCGCGGCGCGGGCCCTGGCAAGGGGGTCGAGCGCGGCGGCGGGTGGGCCCGACCCAGGCGGCCCGCGTCGGTGCGGGCCATCCGGGCCTACTTGATGGCGTTCTCCTTCTCGGTCAACTTGGCGGCCAGGAAGATGGAGAGGCCGATGCCGCCGGCGACCAGGACAGCGACGAGGATGGCCATCTCGATGGACAGGGCGCCGCGCTCCTTCTCCTCACGCAGTTCGGCGAAGCGGGCGCGCAGCAGGGTGATCAGGTACTGCAGGGTCGGATCGTTGGAGATCATGGTGGTGCGAGCCTTCCGTGGGGATCTTTGGGGATGGTGATGGCCGGTCAGGCGGCCATGATCTTCGTGATGGCCGGGTAGGCCATGTAGATGGACATGATGATCACCAGGGCTGTCACCGGGACGATCATCTTTTCGGAGACGGCGTTGGCTTCGGCCTGGGCGTCGGTCATCAGGACGCCGCGCAGGCTGCGAGCCTGGGCCCGCAGCGTGGAGTAGACGGCCGCGCCCTCCTCGCCGGCGAGCGCCATGATGTCGGCCGGCGCCCCAAGCTCCGGCACCCCGAGTTCCTCGGAGAGCTGCTTGAGGCCCTCCCACGGCGGGATGCCGGCCAGCTCGGCGCGGGTGAGCGCGTCGCGCAGCCGGGCGAACACCCAGCCCTCGCCCAACTCGGTGGGCCGGCGCAGTGCTTCGGAGGGTCCGGCGTCGGCGGCGCGCTCCAGGCAGACCATCTCCAGGTAGCTGGCGATGGCGTAGCGGAATTCGCGGCGGGCGGTCGCGGCGTCCTCGCGTGCCTGGATGTTGGGGATGAGGGAGAACAGGACGGCCAGACCGATCGCGGCCAGCGCCGGCGGGGTGAACGGCACGGAGATGCCGGCCAGCGCGACCATGGCGATGGTGACGGAGGGCATGAGCAGCCCGACCAGCGCGAAGGACAGCCGTTTGCCGACGTGCTGGGCGGGAGTTCTCCCGAGCAGGTCCAGTTCCTGACTGGGCAGGCGCAACGCGCTCTCGCCGACCAGGGCCAGCACCCGGGCGCCCGCGCGGTCCCAGGCCGAGGTCTGGACCGCGACGGCGCGCGGTTCCAAGTTCTCCAACCGCCCGGCGTCGGATCGGCGCAGCAGGTCGCCCAGGTCGGCGCGCGGGCGCATCAGCCCGGCGGCCGCGACGGTCGCGCCCAGGCCCAACGCGGCACCAGACAACAGGGCGGGTGCGGAGACGATCACGAAGGCTCCCCAAGGTCGCGGTCGGCGGGCGGCAGGAAACGGGGGGCGGGCTTGGTGAGCGCCATGCGGCGCATCCACACCAGGACGGCCACGAACGCGGCGGCCAGGATCAGCAGGACCAACTGCCCGGTGATCGAGTTGTAGGGCTGGACGTACGCGCCGGAGAGCATCGACAGGGCGAACGCGCCCATGCAGAACAGGCTGACCCAGCGGAAGTTGGTGCGGGGTTTCTCCCGGTCCGCCTCGACCTTGCGGCGCATCAGCACCTCCTCGGCCAGTTGCCCGGCCAGCTCCCGCAGTGCCGCGCTCAGCCCGGCTCCGCGATCGGCCGCATGCATGATCATCAGAGCGGCGACGCTGTCCACGCTGGCGTCGTTCAGCTCGTCGGCGAACGCCTGGTAGGCCAGCCTCGCCTGCCAGCCGGACGCCAGACGCGACGTCAGGCGCGCCACATACGGTGCGATCGTCTTGGGCGCGCTGCGCACGCTGGACGCCACCGCCTGCTCCAGGCTGATCCCGGCGGTGTGGATGTCAGCTAGGCGCCGCACCCACTCCTCCAGCGCCTCCAGGCGCAGGATCTGCTGTTTGCTGCCGCGCCCCGGCTGCAGGATCCACGGCATGCCCACGATGGCGGCCGCCGTCAGCAGGCCGCCCAGCGGCCAGGAGGTGACTAGCCACACCAGCAGGCCCGCGCCGCCGGCACCGGACACCAGCAGACGCCGATCCGCCCACATGCTCAGCGGCCCGGCGCCCTCCTGGCCGTCGGCGGCGCGCAGCCAGCGCTCGATGGGGCCCTTGGGTCGGGCGACGGGCGCGGCGGTGGTGCCGACCAGGCCGACAACAGCGATCAGGGCGCCGATCACGGCCAAGGCGCCGGCGACGGCGGCGACCAAGGCCTCGGGGGTGAGGGTCACAGCCGGCTCACCGCCCGCAGCGGGCGCTCCCACGCGCCCCAGGGCTGCTGGAGCAGGCGCCGGTCGAAACCGACCCGCTCCAGGTCCGGCAGACACTGCGGGGCCATGAGCGGAACCGCGCGCACCTCGCGCCGCCCTGCCTCCTCGCGGGGGCCGAAGATGTGCTGGCGCGAGGGCCGTCCGCCCTCACCGACGCCGGTGATCTCCACCACCTGGGAGACGAACCGGTGCCGGCTGCCGCCGATCGCGGTCTCGTCGACCAGGCTCAGGTAGACGATGAGGTCGACCGCGTTCGCGACCAGCCGATACGCCAGGGAGTCGGTCATCTGGGTGCCCTCGGCCTGCATGGCGAGCAGGACCAGACGCTCGACGGCCATCTCGGCGGTCTTGGCGTGCAGCGTGCACATCGACCCGCCCTCGCCCTCGCCCATGGCGTGGAGCATCGGCAGGACCTCCTTGCCGCGAACCTCGCCTACGATCACCCGGCGCGCGCTCATGCGCAGCGACTGGACGAACAGCTCGTCCAGGGTGATCTCACCAGAGGGGCGGCCGTCCGGTCCGCGTTCGCCGTTGCCCTCGCGTGCCTCCATCGCCACCACCGTGGGCCCGTCGGGGTCGGTGTGCAGCCACAGCTCGTACTCGCCCTCCAGCGTCACCACCCGCTCCGAGGAGGGGATCTCGCGGCCCAGCGCACGCATGAGCGAGGTCTTCCCGACGCCCTGCGAGCCGGCGACGACGATGTTCTTGCCGGCCAACACCGCCGCCCGCAGGAACGCCGCCAGGGTGGCGTCGATCGTCCCCCACGCCTGCAGGTCCGCAAGTCCCTGAGAGCGGGTGCGGTGACGACGGATCACGATCTCTGGCACCGGCGTCACATACGCGGTCGCCGCCAGCCGCGACCCGTCCGCCAACCTGGTGTTGAGCAGCGGGCTGGCCGGGGTGAGCGAGCGTTCCCCCTGGCCCTGGGTGCGCACGAGCTGGTTGATGAGCTCGATCAGCTCACCATCCGACTCCGCGATCCGCCCCACCCTCCGGGCCGGCCGGTCGCGGTAGTCGACCGTCACCGAGTCGTGGCCGGAGATGATGATGTTCTCCGTCTCGCTGTCGTCCAGGTAGGGCTGCAGCCGCCCGGCCTGGAACAGCTCGGCGAACACCGCGCTGCGCACCGCCCGCTCGTCCGCAGCGCTCAGCGGAGCGGCGGTGGCGGCGTAGGCGGTCGCCCACTCGGCGACCACCCGGTTCACCAGGCTCTGGCCCAGCTGTCGGCGGTCCGCCAGACTCATGCCCGGGGTGTCCGCCGAGGCCTGCGCCAGCTGCTCGGCCACCCGCTGCCGCAGCTCGATCACGTGGGCGTACGGCACCGCCAGACCGCCCACGTTCGCGTTCGGTTCCGCCTGTACTGACCAGGGGCGGACCGGGCCGGGCACGAGCGGCGCCACCGCAGGCGCCGCCGGGGCTGCCAGTGGTGCGACGGCCCAGCCAGGGCCGGACTGTCCCTGCAGGAGCGCGTCCTTGAACCGCTCGGCGCGCGACGCGCCTGCCCCGGCCGGTGGCGGTGACATGACGTCAGACATGGGATACCCCCGCCGGAGACCAGGAGGCACGGGGCGCCAGCTGGAGCCGGCGCCGCGTTGCCGCGAGTGTGATCTGCTCGTGCGCGCTGCGCCCGGCCCGCATCAGCGGCGCCAGCGAGAGCTTGCCGCGCAACCTGCCACCGTCGGTCAGGATCTGGGCGGTCGCGGGGTCGTGCGGAAGCGCGGCGATGACCGGCACGCCGAGGTGGGCGCCAATCTCGGCGGGCCGGTAGGGGCCGTCCTCGATCACCAGCAGGCCCAGCGCGCCGGAGCCAGTGCCGTGGCCGTCCAGGTCCTCGCGCAGCGTCTTGACGACCGGCGCGGCCGAGGCCACCGACGGAGCGCTGCCCCGCACCACCAGCAGCAACACATCAGCGCGGCGCACCAGAGCGGCGGGGGAGTGCAGCTCGTTCAGGCGGGTCGCGGATTCCACCACCACGCGCCCGGCGTCGATGACGATGTCGAAGCCGTCCTGCTCCATCACCCGCAGCAGCGTGTGCAGGGCTTCCCAGGTGCCGGCCAGCGACGCGGCCTGGGCGGGATCGGTGATGCCAGGCAGCAGCAGGCGCCCGCCGGCCTGGTCGAGCGGCACCAGGTGCTGCTCGAAGACCTCGGCGAGCGTGCCCGAGCGGTGGGCCGCCGCAAGGCGGTGCAGGCCGATCGCCGCAGTGGCGGCGCCCTGCAGGTAGCCGTTGCGGATCATGCCGCCGGACGGGTCACACTCGGCCAGCAGCGTGCGCGTGGGAGCCGACAGGGCCAGCGCGAGGGCCGAAGCCGTCACCCCGACACCCTTCGCCGACACGAGAGCAACGACGGCCATCAGCGCTGCGCCGCCTTCAGCACGATCGCTACCCGGCCCGTCGCCGCCCAGGACGCCAGCGCGGGACTGTCCACCGGGGACACCGCGAGGTCGACCACCCGCGCCCCGTTCGCGTCCGGGGCCGCGACCTGCACGATCATCGCGCTGATCGTCGACGGCTGGCTCGCCGTCGCGCCGGACGCGTCCTGCTGGCCGGGCGTCTGGACCACCATCACCGCCTGCCCCGGCTGCAGCGTTTCCGCTGGCAGCTGGCCGGGCCTGGCCAGCACGCCCACCGTGTCCTTGCCTGCCGTCAGCGGCTGCCCGGCGCTAACCGAACGGTCCGTCACCATGCTGCCGGCCGGCAGGTCCATCGCCGCCGTCTTGCCCAGGACATCGTGCGCACGGGACACCGGCACTGGGTGCAGCGCCGGATCCGCGATCATCGACGCACGCACCAGGTCATCCGACGTGATCACCTGCCCGGCCGGGATGTCATGCGCCACCGCGATCACATCAGTGCGGTGCCCGGCCGCAGTCACGAAATACGCCGAGCTGAGCCCGCCGACTGCGGCCAGCGCCACCCCGATCGCGACCAACGCGGGCCGCCGGCTGCGCCTGGGGGCGCTGTCGGTGATGGGCAGCGCCGTGCTCTGCTGGCGACCGGGATCGTCGGCTCGGGCAGCGCGCCGCTTCTGGGTGATCAGTGCCATCGACGTTCTTCCTTCAACAGCAGGTGCGAGAGGGCTGGCGGGGCGGACACGGCGTCGAGGTGCGCCGCGTCACTGGGTGTTGACGGCTTGGGCCTCGGCGATCTGCACGGTGGCGGTCGAGACGCGGTCCACCGGGATCTGCCCGGACTGGCCGGTTGTCGCCGTCCACGACACGATCCACTTGCTCGTCGCGGTGATCGTGTAGGTGCCGGGCTGGGTGTAGGTGTGGCCGCAGTCGGGCTGCTGCGTGCCGAAAGCCGGGGCGTACTTCACGCCGGGGCCGGTGCAGGTCACTGACGCCCCGTCACCGGTCGACCAGATGATCCGGTCCACGTGCGCGGTCGCGGTCACCGTGATGCCCGGCGCGTTCGCGCTGGCCGTCTTGGGGCCCCAGGTGGAGTCGGAGACGTTGTTCCACAGCCATACCGGCAGGCCGACCAGCGACGTGCCGCCCTTGCGCGGGGCGGTGCCGATATCCGCACCGAGCAGACCCATCTGCGTGGTCATCTGCGAGGCGAGCGCGGCCGGGTCCACCGCGCCGCCAAAGCCGGGCGGGGGAGTGGCACTGAACGTTGTGCCGCCCATCAGTTCCATTCCCGGCCAGGGGCAGGACACGTTGTAGAGCTGTCCATCCCCCGGCTTGTGCGTGGCAGGCGCACCGGTGGCATAGACCCAGACGGGGTCGGTGTCAGCGGGCTGAGGGGTGATCAGTGCCCAGTAGCAGCCGTCGGCGGGGTTGTACCAGCCCCACCTCGGGTCCGAGCACGGGACCTGCTGGTCCCCGTGCATGCAGGGCGCGTTGCTGCCTCCACCGCCTCCACCAGTGTTGCCGCCGCCGCCCGGGCTTCCACCGCCGGTAGCACCTCCGCCACCAGCTCCCACGTAGCAGATCGTGACGTTGGGCGGGCAATCGACACCGCCGTCTGCATGGGCCACACCGGCTCCGAGCGCCGCCGTCGCCAATGTCAACGAGGCTGCCCACCAGCGGACCGGTCTCAGCATGTCTGAGTCCTGTCGATATTGGTGTCCATGATGACCCAGCGGCCTTCGAAGACGGCGGCAGATGCGTTGAGTGGATGCCGGCCAGAGTCCGCAACCTGCTGAACCCGCTGGCCATTCGACTGGTAGACGGCGTAGAACTGCGTGCCGTCGATGCAGTCCCTGATGATCGCCCGCGGGGGAGCACTGCCCAGATCGACACCGCTGACCTGCGGTGAGAACGTTGGTGAGCCCTTGGTGACCATGCCGTGCTGGCGGTAGTAGAACTCCGTAGTGTTTACGTTGGCGAGCGCCTTGTCCTGGGCGTACCGCTCGACGTCGACACCGTCTGAGGTGCCCTGGGCGTATTCCTTGAGTTCCTCGGTCCACATGCCTTGGTAGGCGGCCAGGACCTGCTTGACGGCGTCGCCGGTGGGGTCGGTTGTAGATGCAGGAGATGGTGATGGCGTGGGGGACGCGGAAGTCGAGGTTAAGACGGAGGGAAGCGCGACCGGCTTCTTGACGGTCGATTCGCACGCGGTCAGCAGGGCACCCATCGCGAGAACTGCGGATGCTGCCGAGAGCGCGCGCAGGCCGGCAGATGAGGTAGAAGAGCGAGCCCTGTGATGCACGGTCAATCCCCCGAGGTGTCGTCAATGGCCCAAAGGTGCGCGTGCTGCCGAAGAATCTCGAGAACGTCTACGGACGGTTGGCCGCGTTCCGAGTTCCAAACTGGCTGATGCCGCTACCCGTCACCTGTCGTCCCAGCAGCCCCCGTGAAGGCTATGGTCAGACCGGTCGCACGCAGGACTCACTTCCTCCGTGCGCGTACGTCACACTGGCAACACTACGAGAGAACGAGCCGTTTTCCTACCTCATTGTGGTGTCGCGCCTACGCAGCGCTGCCGCAAACCGCAGTAAATGGGTCCATATCGCTAACGGAAAGTCAGAACTCCTGCGATACTCAGTCGAATAGCGGCCTGGATCGTGGCACCGCAGAGTCCTCTGGCCTGATTCAGGCCGCCGTAGTGTCAGCCACGGTGGCGCCGACGGTTGCCCCGGTCGCACCTGCGCCAAACAGGAGCTTCCCCGACCCCCGGCGTGGCCGTGTGACCTCCAGCGGCAACGGCGCCTCACTCAACTCACTGGCCGGTCCATGGCGCTGGGAGCGATTGCCAGCGGCGCAGCGTTTGTCGGCGACCACCCAAGACTGATCCCTGCGAGGCTCGGTCTCGTCGTGCTCCGCTGGGATGACGTGCATGCACTCGTGGGATGGCAGCTCTGGGGCCGTGACACGCAGAGCGTTGAAGCAGGTGGCGGCCAGAACGACTTGGCCCCGGCGACCATGACTGGGGTCAGCAGTTCACCGGGGCTTTCGGGTTCGGCGTAGGGCGAGCGCGGTCCGCCTGGCCAGTACGGGCGAGCTGCGCAGCGGCTGGGCGGGAGCTTCAGGATCTGCGCAGTTCGCCACGCATGATGCCCGCGACGAATGCGTCGTACTCGGCGTCATCGAAGATATGCGGAGCTTTGTCTGGGTTCTTGGAGTCGCGGATGGCGATGATGTCATTATCAAGGAAAGCGACCTGGACGCAAGTGCTGCCGCCGCTGCTGGCGGTCTGCCACTGGGCTCTGGAGAGCTGGTTGGTGAGCCAGGCGGGGTCGAGGTCGTTCTTGTTCATGATGTGAGTTCCTTGGCGATGGTCTTGAGCGAGGACCTCGAAGAAGTGCGCCAGCTGCTGGACCTTAACGCCCTGTGAGCCGTTCTCGATCTTGCTGACAGTCGACAGCGCCCTGTAGCCGAGCCGCTGAGCGGCTTCCTCCTGGCTCCAACCCAGCGCTTCGCGGGCGCGCCGGATCTCGGTGCCAAGGCGCCTTCGGCGCGGGGTGGGCTCGACGGGCATCGCACCTCCTTCAACATGAGAAAGAGTAGTGCCCGCGCCAACACGTGCATATGACAAGCCATCTCCTCCAGGCCGCCCGCCGCCGCGCCCAGATCCTGCCGCGCCAGCGTCAGCAGCAGTTCCAGCCGCCGCCACCCGGACGGCACCCCGACCAGCCGCACCCAGCCCATGCCCTGCGCGTCGGTGTCAGCGATCGCCCTCAACTGCGCACGCTCAATGCCCAGTTCGGCGAGCATCTCGTTCAGCTCCTCTGCTTCGGCGCGCGCCTCCCGCCAGCCCGCCTCATAGTCCGCCCCAGGCAGCCACAGCCATCGGTCCGGGGCCAGGTCTTCCAGGTCCCCGACGAAGTCGCCATCCGAGTCCAACAGCCCACCAACTCCCTTGGTCAGCAAGTGGCCGGGCGCGACTCGTTCGAGGACATGCCGAGCGCCCGGTACCATCGGCCCGGGTTAACACCCACCGGACCACCCCACGGCCCTCCAAGGATGCGGGGTGGTCCGGTCAGCTCTTCACTTGTCCCCGCGCACGGCAGGGGTGGGCCCGGACGCGCTCACCACAAGACGCCCGGACCCAGGGCACGGCCAGCCTGGGAAGGTAGGGGCTGACCGCGCCCAGCTCATCCCGAGGCGGGCAGGGTGGCCGGGCCGCCGAACGGCGACTGCACTTCCCCGCACGACGCCGCGCCGGTCACCCTGAGGTGTCGTGAGCCGCTGGGCGGAGCCGCACCTGATGCAGGGACCCGGCAAACCTGAACAACAGTGCCCACGCCCCATCGCGCTTGAAGCCCTCGACCGTCAGAAGCTCCGTGTCGGGACTCATCAGCATGCACTCCAGCCAGATGCGCTCGAATCTGCTCAGCGGCAGCACCTTCACGGACTCCCAGGCGGCGGCCAGCGCATCCGGCACCCGCGCGAACGTCGCGGGCTCCGTGATGCCAGTCAGCTCCACCGTCACCGGCCCGTAGACCGCCGCAACTCGCGTCTCGCCGCTCACCACGCCACCTCTCCGGAACGCTTCGGGTGGTGCTGATGCACTGCCAGCCGACGCCCACCGACGCGGATGAATCGCACCGCCGCCGCCCGCGCGATGCCCGCGCCGCAGTAGAAGCAGCGCCTCTGTTCCGTCCCGCTCGCCCGACCAGCCCAACGCGGCGCCATCAGCAGCCACCCCGTTCCGGAATCACGACCGCCCAGACGATCTTGCCGAAGCCGTACGGGCGGGAGCCGAAACCCCACTCATCGGCCAGCGCCACGACCACGCGCAGCCCCCGCCCGTGCTCCTCCAGCGCGTCAACGTCCCGCACGACCGGACGCACCCTGCTGGCGTCGTGGACGTCGATTCGCAGCCGCGCCGGGCTCACATCGAGTCGAACGAACACCCGCTCCCCGCGTCGCGACCCGTGCTTGACCGCGTTCGACACCAGTTCGGTCACGATCAGCGTGCCCGCCTCAACGAACCGCTCACCGCTCTCGGTCCTACGCAGCAATCCCAGCAGCCGCGCCCGCGCCTGCGTTGCCGAACTGTCGCTGCGCAGTAGCCAGAACTCGCTGACCCCGTCCAACACGGTCGATCTCTCGTCCACTTCGGATTCGGCGATGGCCATGGCCGCATCACCCCATGTCTGGTTCGACCCTTCAGCCCCGGCGGTTCCGGCGCCTGGCTCCAGGATCACGAACCAGCAGTCACGGGATATACCCCGCGCGATTACCCAACGTGGGTAAACTCCCTGGTAGTCAACTGGCCGGAAATGGTCCGGAGATCGGATCGCCCTGGGAGTGATCACCGATGGATGAGACCGGACGCCGCCGCGCTCTACCGCGCGCACTGTTGGCTGATCCCGAGATGATCGCGGCGTGCCGAGTCAGGGAGTTCGGAGTTGTGTTTCGGCTGCTGAAGCAGGCCGGAATCTATCCCTCGGTGATCGCGCGATCATGCGACCTGACGCCCAGTCGCGTTGGTGAGGTCATTGCCGGTAAGCGCAAGATCGAGAAGATCGATCTTGTCGAGCGGATCGCCGACGGCCTGTTCATCCCCGGGCACATGCTCGGCCTGGCAGCACGAGCATGGGAGGGGCCCACCGCCGATGGCGCCACAGCGCGCGCCGGAACGAGGTCCGAGGAGGCTGAGGCCGGATCGGACCCGTTCCTTGACCCGGAGTTCTTCACCGACCACATCCGAGCGCTCATGCCCAACCACTACCGGACGGTGAACTTACTCGGTGCCCGCCATGCACTCGACTCTGTGGAACGCCACCTCCAGGTGATCAATCGACTCCAGGGCCAGACCGATGGAGCGACCAGAGACGATCTTCTCTCACTCGGTGCCCGGATCGCCGAGTTCCTGGGGTGGCTCTACCAGGACTTGGGCGACTTCTCGCAGGCTACCCACTGGTCGGACCGGGCGATGGAGTGGTCGCAGGAGACAGGCGACGACGTGATGGCCGCGTACGTCCTGTTCCGTAAGAGCAACCAGGCCACGGCCCGCCGAGACGCACAGCGGGCCGTTTCACTGGCGCGGGCGGCCCAGCGCGCGCCGGGGGCCACCACGAGCATTCGGGCGTTGGCGCTCCAGCAGGAGGCTCAGGGACACGCACTCCTCGGAAACCCACGGTTCGCGCTGATGAAGTTCGATGAGGCGCACGAGCTCGCAGCAGTCGGGGGTGACGCACCATCTGATGACGCCGCACTCGACACGTCGTACTGCACACCGGTCTACGTGGAGATGCAGCGCGCCAACTGCCTGATCGAGCTGGGCGAACCGAGCCGTGCAGCCGAGGCGTTCGAAAACGAGCTGCGGATACTGCCCCAGGTGTACCGCAACGACCACGGGGTCTACCTCTCGCGCCTGGCCCGCGCCTACGCCACCGCTGGCAAGCCGGAGCAGGGGGCGGAAGCCGCCGGCCGCGCACTGTCGATCGCTCTCGACACTGAATCAGCCCGCGCCATGGGTGAGTTGGCGGCAGCCGAGTGTGCCTTGGCCCAGTGGTCCGCTGTCCCGTCGGTGGCGGCTTTCCGGGCCAGGTTCAGGCTCGTCCGAAGCGCCGCGTCCTATGGCCTTCAGGCAGTTCGATGAGTGAAGCTGACTCCATGGATGCAACGATCACAAGCGCGACCTCCGGCGATGAACGCAAGCGTGGCCCTAAGGTGGCGGTCCTGCCAATCGGCAGCTTCGAGCAGCATGGTGACCACCTGCCGCTGACGACCGACGCCGTTGTCGCGAGCCTGATTGCCAGCCGGATCGCCGACGATTACGACCTGTTCCTGCTGCCGCCCATCACCATCGCCTGTTCCCATGAACACGCGTCCATGCCCGGCACCGTCAGCATCAGTGCCGCAACGCTGTACGCGATCGTGAACGACATCTGGCGCTCGCTCCAGGCCTCCGGTGTACCGGGTCTGCTCATCGTCAACGCTCACGGCGGGAACTACGTGCTCGCCAACGTGGTGCAGGAAGCCAATGTCACCGGCCGCAATCTCGCGCTCTTCCCGGTCCGCGAGGACTGGCACCGGGCACGTGAGCACGCGGCCCTGGAGAGCAGCGGCCTTGAGGACATGCACGGCGGCGAACTGGAGGTATCCATCCTGCTCCACGGTGCACCGGAGTTGGTCCGCAGCGGAGTCGCCGACGATGATCACCTGGCGACCGACCGGCCGCACCTGCTGACTCTGGGCATGGCCGGCTACGCCCGGAACGGCATCATCGGTCAGCCCTCTCTGGGAACGGCTGCCAAGGGCAAAGCCCTGCTGGACAGCCTTTCCCAGTCGGCCGCCGCCCATCTCGCTCTTATCAGCGGGGCGTAGTCGAGCCCGAAGCGTCGACTCGAAGCTCTCACTTGGCAGGCCGGTCGGATACGTGTGCCAGAACGCGCACGGACCCCGCAGCCGGATCGGACGCGGGGCACGTGCGGCGGGCTGCCGCCCGCTTGCTGTCCTACGCGGTCTTGGGAGCGGCCTGCTGAACGACCTCGAACGACCAGAGTGTTGAGCCGGAGGCGGCAGGCTTGGGCTGCTCGCCGCCCTTCCCGCCGCCACGGTGCGCCGCCTTCATGGGGCCCTCAAGCCATGCCTGGAAGGACTCCTCGTCGCGCCAGCGCGTGTAGACGAGGTAGGTGTCAGTGCCTTCGACCGGGCGGAGGAGTTCGAACCACTCGAACCCGTCGGAGTTCTCGACCGCGTGCGCGCGGGAGGCGAACCGCTTCTCCAACGTCTCGCGCTGCTCAGCCGGGACGTTCAGTACGTTGATCTTGACTACGCTCATGCCCCATCCTGCACCAAGCGTCCGGGACAGGCGTGCAGAGCGTCGGACAGATCACCCGTGCCGAGCAGGCATCACTTGTGCAGTCAGATCTAGTAGGGCTTGGTCAGGTTCGTGTGGGTGTGGGTATGTCGCGGTGGCAGGTAGGGCATGCGCCGGCCCAGGTGGCGAGGAGTAACTGCAGCTC
>NZ_JARZAG010000046.1 GCF_029892155.1 Kitasatospora sp. GAS204B
GATCCGAGAACCGATCAACCCCCGACGACTTCAACTGACCCGGCCTTGGCATACCCCACCCAACGACCAGAACCCACCAAAGTCACCGGTATTGGTCCTAAGGCGCGTCTTCAAAGTCCCGCCGGGTCCGCGACGCCGGGCATCCCGCCTGGACGCACGCCCGGATCGCCCAAGTACGACCCAGTACGAGGACGACCCGGGCGCACGCCCAACCGGGCGCCCAACGGCGCGGACCGATCCGACGCGACTTTGAAGACGCGCCCTAGGACCGTCCGCCGCCCTAGGACCATCGAACCAACCCCGCCCAAGCCCCGAGCCCGATTCCGCGCGGCGTGGGCAGCGGGAGAGTTTCTCCATGGACATCACAGCTTCCGCCATCGCTCCCCGGCCCCTCGTCGCCGTCGTCACCGGCGGCTCGCGCGGTCTCGGCCTGGAACTCGCCCGCGCGTTGGCAACCGACGGCTGGCAGTTGGTGATCACCGCCCGCAACCCCGAGGAGCTCTCGGTCGCCGAAGTGGCGCTGAGCCCGCTCACCACCGTGGTCGCGTTGGCCGGATCGGTGGTGGACGACGATCACCGCGCCCACGTCGCGGCCGCCGCTTCCCAGCTCGGCGGGGCCGCGCTGCTGATCAACAACGCCTCCACCCTGAACGGTTCGACGGACGAGAGCGCCGAGCCGCTGCCGAGCCTCGCCGAGTTCCCGCTGCCCGACCTGCTGGAGACCTTCGAGGTCAACGCGCTGGCCCCGATCGCCCTCACCCAGCTGCTGCTTCCGCAACTGCGCCAGCACGCGGGCGCGGTGCTCAACATCAGCTCGGACGCCGCGGTCGAGGCGTACCCGGGCTGGGGCGGTTACGGCGCCGCCAAGGCCGCGTTGGACCATGCCTCCGCCGTCCTGGCCGAGGAGGAGCCGCAGTTGCGGGTCTGGGCCGTCGACCCCGGCGACCTGCGGACCCGGCTGCACCAGCAGGCCTTCCCGGACGCCGACCTCGCCGAACTGCCGCTGCCGATCAGCGTCGTCCCCGCCTTCCGCAGCCTGTGGCGCGACCGCCCGGCATCGGGCCGCTACCGAGCCGCCGAGCTGCCCGCCGAACCGGTCGCCGTCGTCAACACAACTGTCCCGGAAGGGGTCTGACATGACGACAGCACTGTTCGGTAGCACCGGTGTTCGGCTTGCGGACTCGGACGCTCAGCTCGCCGGACCGGAACCCGTGCTGCCGTCCAGCCTGGAATTCGTCGTTCCGCCCGAACTCTCCGCCCACGCCCCGGCCGAGGCGCGGGGCCTGCGCCGCGACGGCGTGCGGTTGCTGGTCGGCCGGGGCGGTCGGCAGGCGGTGCCGAGTGCCGAACACCACCGCTTCACGCAGCTGCCCGAGGTGCTGCGCCCAGGCGACCTGTTGGTGGTCAACAACTCGGCCACGCTGCCCGCTGCCCTGCCCGCCCGGCTGCCCGACGGCGGCGAGATCACCCTGCACGTCTCCGCCACCCACCCGGACCCGCGTGGTGCCCACCTGGTCGAGCTGCGCCGGACCGGGCGGGACGGCGCAGCCGCCGAATACCTCACGCCGGCCGACAACCCGGCCCGATCGGGCCTGCGGCTGAGCCTGCCGGCCGGCGGCGAGGCGGTCCTGACCGAGGCGTACACGCCACGGCTCTGGTACGCCCGGCTTGCCGTGCCCGGCCGGCTTCCCGACTACCTGGCGGGGCACGGCAAGGCGATCCGGTACGGCTATGTGGACCAGGACTGGCCGGTAAGCGCTTACCAGACGGTCTTCGCCGCCGAACCCGGTAGCAGCGAAATGCCCAGCGCCGCCCGTCCGTTCACCGACGCCCTGGTCAGCGCCCTGGTCGCGCGCGGCGTCCTGATCGCCCCGATCACCCTGCACACCGGTGTCGCCTCCCCGGAGGCCCACGAGGCGCCCTATCCGGAGCGTTTCCGGGTCCCCGCTGCCACCGCCGCGCTGGTCAACCACGTCCGAGCCACCGGCGGTCGGGTCATCGCGGTCGGCACCACCGCGGTCCGCGCCCTCGAATCCGCCACCACCCCCGACGGCCGCAGCCATCCTGCGGACGGCTGGACCGACCTGGTCATCACGCCCGCCCGTGGCGTCCGCGCGGTGGACGGCCTGCTCACCGGCTGGCACGAACCGCGCGCCTCGCACCTGCTGATGCTCGAAGCCATCGCCGGCCGCCCCCTGCTGGAACTCTGCTACCGCGAGGCACTGGCCGGGCGCTACCTGTGGCACGAGTTCGGGGACGTGAACCTGCTGCTGCCGGAGTGAGAGCCTGGTGGCAACGTCCCCGGGCCATCCGAGCGCCGCACACCCGGCCCGACCCGTCCGGCCCGACCCGTCCGGCCCGACCCGGCCTGTCCGGCCCGTGCGCGCTCCTGCTCAGTCGCCCAGCGCCTGGTAGGTCGAGGTCCAGAAATCCTGAACGACCGTGGCCGTGGTCGGCGAGGTGAACGCCCGCTGGGTGAGCAGGACGCCGATCACCTGGTCCGTCGGGTCCACGGCCCAGGCCGTGCCCAGCCCGCCGGTCCAGCCGTACTGGCCGACCGGGTGTCCGAGATCGGTGCGCCGGGTGACCACCGAGCCGCCGAAGCCCCAGCCGTCCGAGTCGAGGAAGCCGGAGACGAGACTGGAAAGCGCTTTCTGTTCCGGCGTCAGCTGATCGGTGGTCAGCAACTCGACCGAGGCGCGAGAGAGGATCCGCTCACCGTCCGCCCGGCCGCCGTCGAGCAGCATCCGGCCGAACCTGTGGAAGTCGTCGACGGTGGAGACCAGTCCGGCGGCTCCTGCCTGGAACGCCGGGGGAGCGGCCCACTCGCCACCGACCGCCTCGTCATAGACGGTGAGCGCGCCGGTGGCGGGGTCGTCCCAGTAGGCGGTGGCGAAGCGGTCCAGCTGGTCGGGCGTGACCGAGAACGCGGTGCTGGTCATGCCCAGTGGTTCGAAGAGGCGCTCGCGCAGGAACTCCCCGAAGGCCTGACCGCTGGCCCGGGCGATCAGCACGCCGAGCACGTCGGAACCCGTGTTGTAGAGCCAGCGCTCGCCAGGCTGGTACATCAGCGGCAGCGTGCCGAGCCGGCGCAGCCACTCGTCCGGCTCGGGCACCAGGGAGGGGCGCGGAGCCCCCTGGCCGAGGTCGAGCGCGTCCATCGCCTGCTGGATGGGGTAGCTGCCGGGCGGGGCCATCAGGACGCCGGTCCCCATCCGGAAGGTGAGCAGGTCGCGCACCGTGATCGGGCGGTGGGCGGGGACGGTGTCGTCCAGCGGGCCGTCCAGGTGCCGCAGCACCCGGCGGTCGGCCAGCTCGGGGAGCAGTTCGTCGACCGGATCGTCGAGGCGCAGGCGGCACTCCTCGATGAGGATCATGGTGGCGACGGCGGTGACCGGTTTGCTCATCGAGGAGACCCGGAACAGCGTGTCCCGGGCCATCGCGCCACCGCCGATCGACCGTGCACCGATCGCCTCGACGTGCACCTCGTCACCCCGCGCCACCAGGGCGACCAGTCCGGGTACCCCACCGTGCTCGACGTGACCGGTCAGGACGTCACGCAGTCGGTCCAGGCGGTTCTCGATGAAGCCCTTGCGGTGGCTTGCGGGGATCATGTCGGCCTTTCTGTCGTAGTTGTGACTGACCGTCAGAAGATGTGCCGGCGATCCTCTCAGTCGCGACCGACGATCCGGGGTAAGCACACCGGGTCGGCGCAGCACCGGCGTGCGCACCCGCGCCTGCCGCGCGCTGAGCCCGCACTGGTCGGGCGGGTGCCTGGCGCCGGCCCACCGGGGTGCGCCGCAGCACGGCGCGAACGGCTAGCCTGGGCGGACAATGAACCGTTTCAGCACGTCATGGGGCGAGCTCGAGCTCACCCGCTTCCCCGAGGACCCGCGCGAGCAGCTGCGCGCCTGGGACGCCGCCGACGAGTACCTGCTGCGCCACCTGCACGGTGACCCGGAGCTGCCCGCGCCGCCCAGCGGCGCACCCGGCGGCGAGCCGCGCGGCACCGTGGTCGTCCTCGGCGACCGCTGGGGCACGCTGGTCACGGCGCTCGCCACCGGACTCGCCACGACGCAGCCGCCGACCACCCTGACGCAGCTCGGCGATTCCTACCTCGCCCAGCAGGCGACCCGCGCCAACCTCGCCCGCAACAACCTCGCCCCGAACGCCGTTCACCTGCTGGCCGGCACCGACACCCCGCCGGCGCGGATCGACGTCCTGCTGGTCCGGATGCCCAAGAGCCTCGCGTACCTCGAGGACCAGCTGCACCGCCTCGCGCCCGCGCTCCACCCGCAGACCGTGGTGATCGGCACCGGGATGGTCACCGAGATCCACACCTCCACCCTCCAGCTCTTCGAGCGGATCATCGGTCCCACCCGCACCTCGCTCGCGGTCAAGAAGGCGCGGCTGATCTTCAGCACCCCCGACCCGGCACTCGCCCGCACCGCGAGTCCCTGGCCGCACACCTACGCCCTGCCCGCCGGCCTCGGCCCGGTCTCCGGGCGGACCGTGGTCAACCACGCCGGGATCTTCTGCGCCGACCGGCTGGACATCGGCACCCGGTTCCTCCTCCAGCACCTGCCCGCCCGCCAGGGCCACGAGCAGGTGGTCGACCTCGGCTGCGGCAACGGCGTGGTCGGCACGGCGGCCGCGCTGGCCAACCCGGCGGCCGAAGTCACCTTCATCGACGAGTCGTTCGCCGCCGTCGCCTCCGCCGAGGCCACCTTCCGGGCCAACACGCCGCCGGACGCGGTCGCCCACTTCCAGGCGGGCGACGCGCTGGCCGCCGTGCCGGCCGGCTCGGTCGACCTGGTCCTCAACAACCCGCCCTTCCACTCCCACCAGGCCACCACCGACACCACCGCCTGGCAGATGTTCGCCGGTGCCCGGCGTGCCCTGCGCCCGGGTGGTGAACTCTGGGTGGTCGGCAACCGCCACCTGGCGTACCACGTCAAGCTCCGCAAGCTCTTCGGCAACTGCCAGACGGTCGCCGGGAACCCGAAGTTCGTGATCCTGCGAGCGGTGAAGCGGTAGCGGCCTGCCGGCCGCCGTGCCGGCCCGGCCCGGCCTCAACTCCCGCCGGCGGGCCCGCCCTCCGCGTCGCCGCGCAGGATCCACGGCTCGCCGGGCCGTGTCGGGCGCTGCGTCACCATGCGCAGCACCGTGGTCTCCCCGACCGGCTCGATCAGCAGCAGTCCGGCGGAGGCGTGGGAGTCGGCGCGTAACCACCCGGCCGGCTGCGGCGGGTGAGATCCTGGTGCGGCCGGCCCTGCAGTCCCACGTTGAGAGTAGGTTTCGTCAATGGCATGCCGTATCAGTGAGTTCGTGCTCAAGTGCCACAACCCCGAGGCGCTGGCGCGGTTCTGGTGCGAGGTCCTGGACTTCGTAGAGCTCGATCGCGAGGCGGAGGTCTACGTCGAGATCGGTCCGCGCGAAGGGTTCGGCGGCCCGCAGCCGACGATCTTCCTCATCCGCAGCGACGAGCCGAAGACTGGGCATGCCCGGCTGCATATCGACGTCAACCCCACCGACCGCGATCAGGACGCCGAACTCGAGCGCCTGCTGGCTGCCGGGGCCGAGCTCGTCGACGTCGGTCAGCCCGCGGAGGCGTCCTGGCACGTCCTCGTCGATCCGGAAGGCAACGAGTTCTGCCTGCTCAAGCGCCGCCTCGCCCCGCTCTGACAGCCGGTCAATCCGATCGTTGTTGTCGGACGTCACTGTCCTGACGCCTTGGCCCGCTTCGCCCCGCCCCACAGCGAGCCCGGGTTCGCCCGGTTCGGGTACAGCGCGAGCATCGCCTCGTACAGTTCGGCCGCGCTCTGCGTCTCGGCGTCGAGCCGGTTGAAGTCCGCGAGGTAGTTCCTGGTCTCGGCCAGGATCTTCGGGTCGTCGGGCAGGTCGGGGTTCTTGTGGCCGGCGACGACGAAGGCGGGGTCGAGCGCGGCGAGCGTGTCGGTCGCGCGCATCCACTCCTCGCGCGACGCGGTGGTGGTCTCGCCCAGGTACTGGTGGATGCCGTTGTAGGCGACATCGCCGGCCACGACGAGCCGCAGCTCCGGCACCCACAGCGCGGTGCTGCCCGCGCAGTCGGTGAAGCCGGTCTCGACCGACCGCAGCGGGTGGCCTTCGAGGGCGAACGTGTCGCCGTCCAGGACCTCCGGGAAGACCTGCGGCTGCGGGACCTGCCCGGGAAAGCGCGAGGTCCAGAAGGTATCGAGGTAGGGCGGCGTGCCCTCGAACCTCGCCTTGGCCACGGCTGCGGCAGTTGCAACCGCCTTGGCCTTGGGAAATGCCTCGAGGAGCTGCTTCACGCCGAAGCCGTGGTCGCCGTGGCCGTGCGTGATGTAGACGTAGGCCAGGTTGCGGTCGTGCGCCTTCACCCAGTCGACGAGCTGTTGGTTCTGTTCGACGGTGAGGAACGTGTCGACCAGCGCGGCGTCACGCTCACCGAAGATCAACGTCGCAGTGTTGACCACCCACTGGAGATCCTCCCTGGTGCCGGGCGGCAGGTCGCGGGTCAGACCCGACCGGCGCACGCACAAGGTTTCGTACCGCAGCGCTGAGGTGGCTTCCGGCATGTCGTGGTCCCTTCCACTCTCGTTGAGATCCGGGCGGACGCACTGGGCCTGGCCGGTCGCGAGGTCGGCTTCGGAGCCCCGGGGGCCGGGGACTCGACGAGCCGCCGACCCGATCCACGAGCAATCCTGCTCGCCCGCATCCGATCCGCAACACGACTTCGGGCCCGCCGCCCCGCACCCGTCGCGGGGTGGCTACTCGGAACGCCGCGGGGACAGGCCGTCCAGCACTATGTCGACCGCTCTGTCCACGACGGTCCGGTCGCCACGGGCGTTGGCCAGCGCTCTGATCAGCAGGTAGACCTCATCTACCGTTGCGTCCGCGCGCACCTCACCGGCTTGCTGGCCGCGGGACAGCAACTCCTCAACGGCTTGGCGCACCATGGTGGCCGCAGCCTCCACCTCATCAGCGGAGCCTGTCGAGTCGGCGGGCTCCTCCAGCAACGCGACGAGCGCGAGCTTCGCCGGAGCGCCTGAGACCATCTCCCGGAACGTCTCCCGGAACGCCGCCCCGGCCTCGCCGCCCTCGCCCCGCGCCCGCGCTGTTTCGGCGAGCAGGGTGAGGTGCCGGACGATCGTGGCCTTGATCAGCGCCCGCTTGGTCGGGAAGTGCCGGAAGACGGTGCCGATTCCGACGCCGGCCCGGCGCGCGACCTCCTCGGTCGAGCCGGCGTTGCCGGACTCGCCGAAGACCTCTTCGGCCGCGGCCAGCACCCTGTCTCGATTCGCCCGCGCGTCGCTCCGCATCCCACCATCTTCCCTCCCCGGCAGCCTTGCTCCCGCAGGCCCCGGTGACCAAGTCTTGCTATCCGGAGTTTTGACTCCGTATTATTCGGAGTGAAGACTCCGCTTAGAAGGGTAACCAGGATGCGAACCCCCGAAGACATGTTCCGTGCCATGCTCGACGGCGCCTGCCGGCTGCAGAACGGTGATCGCGACCAGATCGACGAGCTGGCCGGGTTCTACGCCGAAGAAACCGACGTGCGGCACCCGATGGCCCCGCTCGGCGACACCCCGATGATCAGTCGCGAAGCACTCCGACAGCACTTCGCCGCGGCGGGGGCGGCTGGCCTGGCAGGCTTTCGCGTTGAGGATGTACGCGTCCATCACACTGCCGACCCCGAGGTGGTCATCGGCGAGTTCACTTACCGCGGCGACGCGGGCTGGGCCGCCCCGGGCATCATCGTCCTCCGGATCCGCGAAGGGCTGATCGTCGAGTCGCGGGACTACATCGACCATCTCGGGCTCGCTCGTGCCACGAATACGCTCGACGCCCTCTGTGCGCAGCTGACGAGCGCCTAGCCTGCGGCGGTCTGACGGACCTGCTCCTGGTTGTTGTGCATGCCGACCGCCTGGCTGTCACGATCGACGCTGGACGCTCGGCTCGCCAAGTGAAGCACTCACTCGCCAACTGGAGCGCTCAGTCACAGTGGACGGGCTGCCCCTCGCACAGCTCCTTGCATGAATGTTCCGAGTTGCGTATATTCATGCCAAGTCCTGAGGAGGAAGCAGTCATGGCCTTGCGAGTCGCCGTTGCCGGAGCGAGCGGGTATGCGGGTGGTGAGGTGCTGCGCCTGCTGCTCTCGCATCCTGAGGTGGAGATCGGGGCGTTGACCGGTGGGTCGAACGCCGGGGTGAGGTTGGGGGAGCTGCAGCCGCATCTGGTGCCGTTGGCGGGGCGGGTGCTGGAGCCGACCACGCCGGAGGTGCTCGCGGGGCATGACGTGGTCTTCCTCGGGTTGCCGCACGGGCAGTCGGCCGCGGTGGCGGCGGCGCTCGGCGAGGATGTGCTGGTGATCGACTGCGGGGCGGACTTCCGGCTCAAGGAGGCGGCGGACTGGGAGCGGTTCTACGGCTCCGCGCACGCCGGGACCTGGCCGTACGGGCTGCCCGAGCTGCCGGGGCACCGGGCCGCGTTGAAGGGGAGCAAGCGGATCGCGGTGCCGGGGTGCTATCCGACCGCCGTCTCGCTCGCGCTCTTTCCGGCCTACGCGGCGCGGTTGGCAGAGCCGGAGGCCGTGGTGGTGGCGGCCAGTGGGACCTCGGGGGCCGGCAAGGCGCCCAAGGTGAACCTGCTGGGCAGTGAGGTGATGGGGTCGGTCACGCCGTACGGGGTCGGCGGGGTGCACCGGCACACGCCGGAGATGGTGCAGAACCTGAGTCCGGTGGCGGGGGAGCGGGTCGGCGTGTCCTTCACGCCGACCCTGGTGCCGATGTCCCGGGGCATCCTGGCCACCTGCAGTGCCAAGGCCAAGCCGGGCGTGACCGCCGGGGACGTCCGGGCCGCGTACCAGGACGCCTACGCCGATGAGCCGTTCGTCCATCTGCTGCCCGAACTGCAGTGGCCGCAGACCAAGTCGGTGTACGGCGCCAACACGGCGCTGGTCCAGGTGGTGCTGGACGAGCAGGTCGGCCGGATCGTCGCGATCAGCGCGATCGACAACCTGGTCAAGGGCACCGCCGGTGGCGCGGTGCAGAGCATGAACATCGCCCTGGGCCTGCCCGAGGAGTTGGGCCTTCCGCTGAACGGAGTCGCACCGTGACGAGCCAGACCAACGCGCAGGCGCACGGCAACAACGCCAACAACGCCAACAACGAGCAGGCTCACGGCAACATCGGCGTCACCGCCGCCAAGGGCTTCCGCGCCGCCGGTGTCACGGCCGGGATCAAGGCCTCCGGGACCCCGGACCTCGCGCTCGTCGTCAACGACGGCCCGGCGTTCGCCGCGGCCGGCGTCTTCACCTCCAACCGGGTCAAGGCCGCTCCGGTGCTCTGGTCCGAGCAGGTGCTGAAGGGCGGTCAGTTGGCCGCCGTCATCCTCAACTCGGGTGGTGCCAACGCCTGTACCGGACCCGCCGGGTTCCAGGACACGCACGCCACCGCGGAGCGGGTCGGCGCCGAACTGGGCGTCAGCGCGGGCGAGGTGGCGGTCTGCTCGACCGGCCTGATCGGTGAGCGGCTGCCGATGGACATCCTGCTGCCGGGCGTCGGGCTCGCGGCCAAGGAGCTCAGCGCGACCGGCGGTGGCGCGGCCGCGATCGCCATCAAGACCACCGACACGGTGCACAAGACCGCACAGGTCACCAAGAACGGCTGGACGGTCGGCGGGATGGCCAAGGGCGCGGGGATGCTCGCCCCGGGCCTGGCCACCATGCTCGTGGTCCTCACCACCGACGCCGCGGTGGACGCGGGCGAGTTGGACGACGCGCTGCGCGCCGCCACCCGCACCACCTTCGACCGGGTGGATTCCGACGGCTGCATGTCGACCAACGACACCGTCCTGCTGCTCGCCTCCGGTGCGTCCGAGGTGGCGCCCCCCGCCGCCGAGTTCGCCGCGGCGGTCGAGCAGGTCTGCGCCGACCTGGCCCGGCAGCTGATCGGCGACGCCGAGGGTGCGAGCAAGGACATCCGGATCGACGTCACCGGCGCGGCCACCGAGGACGAGGCGGTCACGGTCGCCCGCACCATCGCCCGCAACAACCTGCTCAAGTGCGCCATCCACGGCGAGGACCCCAACTGGGGCCGGGTGCTGGCCGCGATCGGCACCACCGACGCCGCCTTCGACCCGGACCGGTTGGACGTGGCGATCAACGGCGTCTGGGTCTGCCGGAACGGCTCGGTCGGCGAGGACCGCGACCTGGTCGATATGACGGACCGTCAGGTCGTGATCTCCGCGAACCTGAACGCGGGTTCGGCCCAAGCCACGGTGTGGACCAGCGACCTCACCGCCGACTACGTCCACGAGAACAGCGCCTACTCCACCTGATCCCGGGGGACCGAGACCGTGCAGATCGCACCCAAGGGCGAACAGGCCCGCAACAACACCGCGTTGCCCAAGGCGCTGACCCTCATCGAGGCGCTGCCCTGGCTGGAGCGGTTCCACGGCAAGACCGTGGTGATCAAGTTCGGCGGCAACGCCATGGTCGACGAGTCGCTCAAGGCGGCCTTCGCCCAGGACGTGGTCTTCCTGCGGTACGCGGGCCTGCACCCGGTGGTGGTGCACGGCGGCGGCCCGCAGATCAGCGCGCAGCTGGAGAAGCTGGGCCTGAAGTCCTCCTTCACCAACGGCCTGCGGGTCACCACCCCCGAGACCATGGACGTGGTCCGGATGGTGCTGGCCGGCCAGGTCCAGCGCGAGCTGGTCGGACTGCTCAACGAGCACGGGCCGTTCGCGGTCGGCATGACCGGCGAGGACGCGCACACCATGACCGCCGTCAAGCGGTACGCGGTGGTGGACGGCGAGCAGGTGGACATCGGCCTGGTCGGCGACATCGTCAACATCGAGGCGGGCGCGGTGAAGGCGCTGATCGCCGACGGCCGGATCCCGGTGATCTCGTCGATCGCGCGCGGCGCCGACAACCACGTCTACAACATCAACGCGGACACCGCGGCCGCCGCCCTCGCCGCCGCGCTCGGCGCGGAGATGCTGGTGGTGCTCACCGATGTCGAGGGCCTCTACGCGGACTGGCCCAATTCCGACGACGTGATCAGCCAGCTCTCGGCGAGCGAGCTGGAAGCCATACTGCCCACCTTGGCCAGCGGCATGCTGCCCAAGATGGAGGGCTGCCTGCGTGCGGTCCGCTCCGGCGTCGGCACCGCGCGCGTGCTGGACGGCCGGGTACAGCACAGTCTGCTGCTGGAGATCTTCACCGACGAGGGGATCGGCACCATGGTGGTGCCGGACGACGAGAGCACCGTTCTTGGGGGACTGGCATGAACGACCAATCAAACGACCAGCCGAATGACCAGCCGAATGACCGGCCGAGCGCCCAACAGGCGGTGACCAACGCTGATCTGACGAAGCGTTATCAGCACTCGTTCGCCAACAACTACGGCACCCCCCGCCTCCCGCTGGTGCGCGGCGCGGGCGCGCTGCTCTGGGACGCGGACGGCAACGAGTACCTCGACCTGGTCGGCGGCATCGCGGTCAACGCGCTCGGTACCGCGCACCCGGCGATCGTCGCCGCGGTGACCGCGCAGATCGGGCAACTCGGCCACGTCTCCAACCTGTTCACCGCCGAGCCGACCATCGCGCTGGCCGAGCGGCTGCTCGCGCTGGACGAGCGCCCCGGCCGGGTCTTCTTCTGCAACTCGGGCGCCGAGGCCAACGAGGCCGCTTTCAAGATCAGCCGGCTCACCGGTCGGACCCATGTGGTGGCCCTGGAAGGCGCTTTCCACGGCCGGACCATGGGCTCCCTCGCGCTCACCGGCCAGCCCGGCAAGCAGGCCCCGTTCCTCCCGCTGCCCGGCGAGGTGACCCACGTCCCGTTCGGTGACGTCGAGGCCTTGCGGGCAGCCGTCAGCACCGCGACGGCGGCCGTCGTGCTGGAGCCGATCCAGGGCGAGAACGGCGCCGTCCCGCTGCCGGCGGGCTACCTGCGGGCGGCCCGGGAGATCACCCGGGCGACCGGGACCCTGCTGATCCTGGACGAGATCCAGACCGGCATCGGTCGCACCGGCCACTGGTTCGCGCACCAGGCCGAGCCGGGCATCGAGCCGGACGTCGTCACGCTGGCCAAGGGCCTGGGCGGCGGGCTGCCGATCGGCGCCGTGATCGCCTACGGCGAGGCCGGCGAGCTGCTCCAGCCCGGTCAGCACGGCACCACCTTCGGCGGAAACCCGGTGGTCGCGGCGGCCGCCCTCGCGGTGCTCGACACCATCGAGTCGCAGGGCCTGCTGGCCCAGGTGCGAACGGTCGGCGAGCGGCTGCGGACCGGCGTCGAGGCGCTCGGCGATCCCCTGGTCGCGCAGGTGCGTGGCGCCGGCCTGTTGCTCGGGATCGTGCTCACCGAGCCGCTCGCCGCCGAGATCCAGTCCGCCGCCCAGCGCGCCGGCTTCCTGGTGAACGCGGCCGTGCCGGACGCCGTGCGACTGGTCCCGCCGCTGATCCTCACTGAGGCGCAGGCCGACGCTTTCCTCGCCGCACTGCCGGCGATCCTGCGCGAGGCCCGGCAGCAGCGGGCGCTCCAGCTCGGGCAGGAGCCTGCGGCCCAGGCCCGGCAGGACGACCCGGCCGCGCAGGCGCGAGGCTAGTCCGGGAGAATCATCATCATGACCGCGTCCCCCTCCGACCAGCCCGCCGAGCAGGCGTCCGACCAGCCCACCGGCCAGTCCATCGGCCGGTCCGCCGAGCAGCATGCCGAGCAGTCCGCCGCCGGCCCGACGCCGCAGGTCCCACAGACCCGCACGGCGCGCCACCGGCGGATCGTGGACCTGCTGACCCGTCAGCCGGTGCGCTCGCAGAGCCAACTGGCCAAGCTGCTGGCCGATGACGGACTGGTGGTCACCCAGGCCACCCTCTCCCGGGACCTGGACGAGCTGGGCGCGGTCAAGATCCGCAACCGGGACGGTGCGCTGATCTACGCCGTCCCGGCCGAGGGCGGCGACCGCACGCCGCGCGCGCCGATGGGGGAGTCGGCCAGCGAGGGACGGATGGCGCGGCTGGCCGGAGAGCTGATGGTCTCGGCCACCGCCTCCGGCAACCTGGTGGTGCTGCGCACCCCGCCGGGCGCGGCGCAGTTCCTCGCCTCAGCGATCGACACGGCCGGGGTGCACGAGATCATCGGCACCATCGCGGGCGACGACACGGTCCTGCTGATCAGCCGGGACCCGTCCGGCGGCCAGGCGCTGGCGGACCACCTGATGCAGCTGGCGCAGGCTCGGACGGAGCGCCAGTAGCTCATCTGGGGCTGGGGCTGCGGCTCGGTGTTGCCACCGAGTACGCGGGGCAGCAGACAGCAAATAGCAAACAGCAAACAGCAGGTAACAAACAGCAGGTAACAAACAGCAGGTAACAAACAGCAGGCGGCACGCAGCGATCAGCAGGGCAGGGGCGGGATCCGGCCATTCTCCATCGACCTCGGTTCGGTCGGGCGTGTGCATCTCAACCGAGCGTTAGGTTGGCCTCACGGAACGTTGGTTGCCCCAGGCAACCGGCCCACCTACGCGCCCAACGAGGTCCCGCCATGCACGTGACTGTCGATCAGGACCGCTGCTGCAGCTCCGGCCAGTGTGTGTTGACCGCCCCCGACGTCTTCGACCAGAGCGAGGAGGACGGCCTGGTGCTGCTGCTCCAGGACCGTCCCGACCCCGTCCACCTCCCCAAGCTTCGTACCGCCGCCGCCCTCTGCCCGGGCGGCGCCATCACCGTCCATGCCGTTCATGCCGTCCTGGCCGAGCAGGCCGAGCAGGCCGAACACGCCGAGCAGGCCGAACGCACCGAGCGGGCCGACCGGCCCCAGCAGGTTGAGGGGGTCCAGGCATGAGCATCGTCGAGGAGATCAGCTTCCCGGCGCCGCGCGAGCAGGGCTGCCCCTTCGACCCGCCGCCCGCCTACCGCCGCGCCGCCACCAAGATCGCCCTCTGGGACGGCAGCCCCTGCTGGATGGTGACCGGCTATCAGGACGTGCGCTCGGCGCTGAGTGACCGCCGCTTCAGCGCCGACAGCCGCCACCCCGCCTTCCCGTTCCTGCTCCCCGGCCAGGAGGTGCGCCGCGAGAAGCCGCCGTTCCTGCGCCTGGACGACCCCGAGCACTCCCGGGTGCGCAAGATGCTCACCACCGACTTCCTGATCAAGCGGGTCGAGGCGATGCGCCCCGAGATCCAGCGGATCGTCGACGAGCAGCTCGACACCATGGTCGCGAACGGCTCGCCCGCCGACCTGGTGGCCGAATTCGCCCTGCCGGTCCCGTCCCTGGTGATCTGCGACCTGCTCGGCGTGCCGTACGAGGACCACGAGTTCTTCCAGCGCCAGAGCGTGCGCCTGCTGGACAGCACGGTCCCGCCGGGTGAGGCGCGGGTCGCCTTCGACCTGCTGATCGCGTACCTGACCGAGCTGGTCGCGAGCGGGCGCGTCGGGTCCCAGGGCATCCTCGCCAAGCTCGCCGCCCGCGACGACCTGACGGCCGAGGAACTCGCCAACAACGGGCTGCTGCTCCTGATCGCGGGCCACGAGACGACCGCGCACATGACCTCGCTCTCCACCCTCGCCCTGCTGCGCAACCCGGCCCAGGCCGACCGGCTGCGGGCCGAGCCCGAGCTGATCAACGGCGCGGTCGAGGAACTGCTGCGCTACCTCACCATCGTGGACACCGGGCTGCCCCGGGTGGCGCTGGAGGACATCGAGCTGAGCGACGGCCTGGTGGTCAAGGAGGGCGAGGCCGTGCTGCTGATGCTCTCCATCGCCAACCGCGACGAGGAGCTGTTCCCCGGCGGCGCGGAGCTGGACGTCGCCCGCGACGCCCGCCGCCACCTCGCCTTCGGCTTCGGGGTGCACCAGTGCCTGGGTCAGCCGCTGGCCAGGGCCGAGTTGCAGATCGCGCTGTCGACGCTGCTGCGCCGGCTGCCGCAGCTGCGGTTGGCGGTGCCGTTCGAGGAGGTCGCGTTCCGCAACGAGACGCTGATCTACGGGCTGAAGGAGCTGCCGGTCGCCTGGTAGCAGCCGCAGATCCGGGTCCGTCAGCTCTGGTGGATCATCGGATGGACTGCTACTACTGCTGACCGTGCGGATCACCAGAACGAGCGAGACCAACGAGCGAGACCACCGTCGGGACGGTGGCGGAGTGGCCGGTCCACTCCGCCACCGTCCCGACGGTCCTGTTTCCGGTGGTCGGCGACCACCCGCTCAGGCAGGCGCTGCCGGCCCGCTGCCGGCCCGTGCCCACGACCGGGCCGGGTGCCTGGATGTCGAGTTTCCCGCCGCGCTTTGAGTTTCATACGGTGTCGTGCATACTTATGCCTATCACCGCATGAGCCACTAGCAACTTGAGCCACCGAAGAAGGAGAAAGCCGTGACCGAGCGCGTCGTACTCGCCTACTCGGGCGGTCTGGACACGTCCGTCTGCATCGGCTGGATCGCCGAGGAGACCGGCGCCGAGGTCATCGCCGTCGCCGTCGACGTCGGCCAGGGCGGCGAGGACCTGGACGTGATCCGCCAGCGCGCACTGGACTGCGGCGCGGTCGAGGCCGAGGTCGCCGACGCCCGCGAGGAGTTCGCCGACGAGTACTGCCTGCCGGCCCTCAAGGCCAACGCGCTCTACCAGGGCCAGTACCCGCTGGTCTCCGCGCTCTCCCGCCCGGTGATCGTCAAGCACCTGGTCGCCGCCGCGCAGAAGCACGGCGCCACCACCGTCGCGCACGGCTGCACCGGCAAGGGCAACGACCAGGTCCGCTTCGAGGTGGGCATCAACTCGCTCGCCCCGAACCTGAAGTGCATCGCCCCGGTGCGCGACTACGCGATGACCCGGGACAAGGCGATCGCCTTCGCCGAGGCGAAGAACCTCCCGATCGTCACCACCAAGAAGAACCCGTACTCGATCGACCAGAACGTCTTCGGGCGGGCCGTCGAGACCGGCTTCCTGGAGGACATCTGGAACGCCCCGATCGAGGACGTCTACGAGTACACCCAGGACCCGGCCACCGCGCGGGCGGCCGACGAGGTCGTCATCACCTTCGAGGCCGGCGTCCCGGTCGCGATCGACGGCCGCAAGGTGACCGTGCTCCAGGCCATCGAGGAGCTGAACAAGCGGGCCGGCGCCCAGGGCATCGGTCGCCTCGACATGGTCGAGGACCGGCTGGTCGGCATCAAGTCCCGGGAGATCTACGAGGCCCCCGGCGCGATCGCGCTGATCACCGCACACCAGGCGCTGGAGAACGTCACGGTCGAGCGTGAACTGGCCCGCTACAAGCGGCAGGTCGAGCAGCGCTGGGCCGAACTGGTCTACGACGGCCTCTGGTTCTCCCCGCTGAAGCGCGCGCTGGACGGCTTCGTCGACGAGGCCAACCAGTGCGTGACCGGCGAGATCCGGATGGTGCTGCACGGCGGCCGCGCGGTTGTCAACGGCCGCAAGTCGGACCAGTCGCTGTACGACTTCAACCTCGCCACCTACGACACCGGCGACACCTTCGACCAGTCGATGTCGAAGGGCTTCATCGAGATCTTCGGGATGTCCTCGAAGATCGCCGCCCGCCGCGACCTGGCCTGACGATCCGTCAGAACCCTGCCCTGGCGCGACAGTCCAAGGCAGCTTAGGTACCCCGAGCCCCGGTCGTCCTCCAGGCACGGCCGGGGCTCACCCCCACCCGCAGACATCCAGCAAGGAGCCACGCGATGTCGTCCGACCCGACCGCCGACGTCCGCCTCTGGGGCGCCCGCTTCGCCGACGGCCCCTCCGAGGCGCTGGCCAAGCTCTCCGCCTCGGTCCACTTCGACTGGCGGCTCGCCCCGTACGACATCGCGGGCTCCCGGGCGCATGCCCGTGCCCTGCACGCCGCCAAGCTCCTGACGGACGATGAACTCGCCGCCATGCTCGCCGGGTTGGACCAGCTGCTGGCCGACGTCGAGTCGGGCGCGTTCACCGGCACGATGGCCGACGAGGACGTGCACACCGCGCTGGAGCGCGGCCTGTTGGAGCGGCTCGGCGCCGAGCTGGGCGGCAAGCTGCGGGCCGGCCGCTCGCGCAACGACCAGATCGCCACGCTCTTCAGGATGTACCTGCGCGACCACGCCAAGATCATCGGTGGCCTGATCCTGGACCTCCAGGAGGCGTTGGTCGGCCTGGCCGAGGCGCACCCGGACACCGCGATGCCCGGCCGCACCCACCTGCAGCACGCCCAGCCGGTGCTCTTCGCCCACCACGTCCTCGCCCACGTGCAGGCGCTGGGCCGGGACGCCGAGCGGTTGCGCCAGTGGGATGCCCGCACGGCGGTCTCCCCGTACGGCTCCGGTGCGCTGGCCGGCTCCTCGCTCGGTCTGGACCCGCGCGCGGTCGCCGCCGAACTGGGCTTCGAGGGCGGCTCGGTGGGCAACTCGATCGACGGCACCGCCTCGCGCGACTTCGTCGCCGAGTTCGCCTTCGTCACCGCGATGATCGGCATCAACCTCTCCCGGATCGCGGAGGAGGTGATCATCTGGAACACCAAGGAGTTCGGCTTCATCACCCTGCACGACGCCTTCTCCACCGGGTCCTCGATCATGCCGCAGAAGAAGAACCCGGACATCGCCGAGCTGGCGCGGGGCAAGTCGGGCCGCCTGATCGGCAACCTGACCGGGCTGCTGGCCACCCTCAAGGCGCTGCCGCTGGCCTACAACCGGGACTTGCAGGAGGACAAGGAGCCGGTCTTCGACTCCTGCGACACGCTGGAGGTCCTGCTGCCGGCCTTCACCGGGATGATGGCCACCCTGACGGTCCACCGCGACCGGCTGGAGGAACTGGCCCCGGCCGGCTTCTCGCTGGCCACCGACATCGCCGAGTGGCTGGTCAAGCGCGGGGTGCCGTTCCGGGTGGCGCACGAGGTCGCGGGTGCGTGCGTCAAGGTCTGCGAGGGGCAGGGCATCGAGCTCTGGGACCTGACCGACCAGCAGTTCGCCGAGATCTCCGAGCACCTGACGCCCGAGGTGCGCGAGGTGCTCAGCGTGCACGGCGCGATCGGTGCCAGGGACGGGCGCGGCGGCACGGCGCCGAGCGCGGTGGCCACCCAGCTGGTCGAGGTCAAGGCGGACCTCGCCGTCCAGCGCGCCTGGACCCGCCGCTGACCATCCGGCCCGAGGCGCCCGGCCCCGAGTCCGGCTGACCATCCGGTCCCACGTGCGGCCCCGGACCCGACCCGGGTCCGGGGCCGTCCGACCATCGTCCGAACCCTTCAGCGGGTGATATTTCCGCGTGATTTGCGCCACCCGGTACCGCCAGTGGGTTGAGAACAGCTGAAGGCTGGGTAGAGCGCTGGCGAACGCATCGCCGTTAACGGCTGATACGGTCTTGCGCTACCCCCGGTCAGGGACGATCTCCGACCGGGCAGACCTCCGGCAGGCCACCCGGTGCGAAACCCTCACCCTGCGCCCCAGGTATTGACGATGGGAGGCCCCCGCACATGGGCATGAGCGTGATCATCTCGCCGGCGACCGAGCAGGACACCGAGCAGATCCTCAAACTCCAGTACCTCGGCTACCAGAGCGAGGCCGAACTCTACGGCGACTGGTCGATCGAGCCGCTGACCCAGACCCTGGAGAACCTGCGCGAGGAGCTGGCCGGCCGGCACGTGCTGGTCGCGCGGCTGGGCGACGAGGTGGTCGGCGCGGTGCGCGGCTGGGTCGAGGAGGACGGCGTGGGCCGGATAAGCCGCCTGGTGGTGCACCCCCGGATGCAGCGCCACGGCCTCGGCGGTCGGCTGCTGCAGGCGCTCGAGGAACTGCTGCGGCAGGACGAGCGCCCGGTGTACTCCTTCCAACTCCTCTCCGGCCACCGCAGCCTGGGCAACCTGCGCCTGTACGCGAGCCAGGGCTACCGGCAGACGGCGGTCCGCCCGGTCACCCGCCGGCTGAGCTTCGTGACCCTGGAGAAGCCCGTCGAGGCCCCGCTGGCCGCCGCGGTCTGACCTCGGCCACCACTGTCGGACCCGGCCACAGCTGTCGGACCCAGCCACCGCCGATTGGTCCGAACCACCGGTCGTACCCAACGCCGAACGGCTCCACCACCATGGTGGGGCCGTTCGGCGTTTCCCTTGTGGCGACTGGGCCGTGTCCGCATTTCGGACATCACATCCTGATTTCTGGGACCCGGCCTTGGTATCTGCTTTACTTACTTTCATGACTGCGACGACGAAGACCACCGCCACCGGCACCATGCCGGCAGGTGTGCGTGGCATGTGTTGTCGAATGTGTCACTGCTGATCGGGCCTGACGCCCCGCGGGCCACCGCCCGCCCAGCCCCTCGATCCGCCGCCTCCCGCTGACCGTTCGGTCGGTTCCGCACGGGATGCCCGGCACCCCCGGTCGAGTCCGGCTCACCCCGCCACATCCCCCGCCCCGAGGCACGGCGTCCGCACGCCCGCGCCCAGGAGGTCGGGCCCGTGCGCACCGCCCCACCCGACCCGACCCACGGAAGCAGCTGTGATCACCACCAAGGACCTCACCAAGGTCTACACCTCACGCGGCCGCCAGGTCAGCGCACTGCGCGGCGTCGACCTGCACGTCCGCACCGGCGAGGTGTACGGCGTCGTCGGCACCTCGGGCGCGGGCAAGAGCACCCTGATTCGCTGCGTCAACCTGCTGGAGCGCCCGAGCTCAGGCACCGTCACGGTGGACGGCGTCGAACTGACCGCGCTGCCCGGCGGCCGGCCCGGATCCGCCCAGCGCGGGGCCGGGCGCGAACTGCGCGCCGCGCGCGGCCGGATCGGCATGGTCTTCCAGCACTTCAACCTGCTCTCCTCGCGCACCGTCCGGGAGAACGTCGAACTGCCGCTGGAACTCACCGGCCTGGGCCGCACCGAGCGCCGCCGCAAGGCCGGCGAGCTGTTGGAGCTGGTCGGGCTCGGCGACAAGGCCGGCGCCTACCCGAGCCAGCTCTCCGGTGGCCAGAAGCAGCGGGTCGGCATCGCCCGCGCGCTGGCCGGCGACCCCAAGGTGCTGCTCTCCGACGAGGCCACCTCGGCCCTCGACCCGGAGACCACCCGCTCGATCCTGGCGCTGCTGCGCGAGCTCAACCAGCAACTGGGCCTGACCGTGCTGCTGATCACCCATGAGATGGAGGTGATCAAGTCGGTCTGCGACTCCGCCGCGCTGATGCGCGACGGACGGATCACCGAGTCCGGCACGCTCACCGACCTGCTCGCCACCGAGGGCTCGGAACTGGCCCGAGAGCTCTTCCCGCTCGGCGACCCCGACTCCGACCTCGGCACCGGGCGCCCGGGCGCCACCGTGCTGGAGATCACCTTCCAGGGCGACAGCTCGAGCCAGCCGTTCGTCTCCCAGCTGGCCAGGACCTACCAGGTCGACATCAACATCCTGGGTGCCGCGGTGGAGACCATCGGCGGCCGCCAGGTCGGCCGGATGCGGGTCGAGCTGCCCGGCGACCACCAGGACAACGTGGTGCCGATCGGCTTCCTGCGCGAGCAGGGCCTGCAGGTGGACCTGATCAGCCCGAACGGAGTTGTGGCATGAACTGGGACGACATGCAGCCGCTGCTGCACGACGCGACGATCGAGACGCTGCAGATGGTCGGCATCGCCACCCTGGTCACGTTGCTGGTCGGCCTGCCGCTCGGGGTGCTGCTGGTCCTCACCGACAAGGGCGGTCCGCTGCGCAACGCGGTGGTCAACAAAGTGGTCGGTGCGATCGTCAACGTCGGCCGCTCGCTGCCCTTCGTGATCCTGCTGGTCGCGCTGATCCCGTTCACCCGCTGGGTGGTCGGCACCTCGATCGGCTGGCAGGCGGCCACCGTGCCGCTGGCCGTCGGCGCCATCCCGTTCTACGCCCGGCTGGTGGAGAGCGCGGTGCGCGGCGTGGACGGCGGGTTGGTCGAGGCCGTGCACGCGATGGGCGGCGGCACCTGGGCCGTGGTCCGCAAGGTGCTGCTGCCCGAGGCGCTGCCCGCGCTGCTCGCCGCACTGACCACCACCGTGATCGCGCTGGTCGGCTACTCGGCGATGGCCGGCACGGTCGGCGGCGGTGGCCTCGGCAACCTGGCGATCACCTACGGCTACATGCGGTTCGAGACCAACTTCATGATCGTCATCGTGGTCGAGCTGGTCCTGCTGGTGACCCTGGTCCAGTTGCTCGGCGACTTCGCCGTCCGCCGCCTCAAGCGCTGACGCCTCCTCACCAGAGCCCCAACGGCCCCACCACAGCAGCCCCCTCAGACTTCCGCCCCCGAACTCCCGGGTGCGCGGCCCCCGTCCAACGGAGAAAGGCACTTTTCGTGCGTACCGTCCTGAAGTCCACCGCCCTCCTCGCCACCGCAGGCCTGACCCTCACGATCGCGGCCTGCTCCTCCTCCGGCAGCTCCTCGAACAGCGCCGACAAGCCGCTCGTCGTGGTCGCCAGCCCCACCCCGCACGCCCAGATCCTCGACTACATCAAGGACAACCTGGCGGCGAAGGCGGGCCTGAAGCTGACGGTCAAGGAGGTCACGGACTACACCCTGCAGAACCCCGCCGTGCAGGATGGCTCCGCCGATGCCAACTTCTTCCAGCACGTCCCCTACCTGACCGACTTCAACAAGACCCACGGCACCGACATCGTGCCGGTCGAGAACGTCCACCTGGAGCCGCTGGGCGTCTACTCGAAGAAGGTCAAGAAGATCGGCGACCTGGCCGACGGCGCCTCCGTCGCGGTGCCCAACGACGCCACCAACGAGGGCCGCGCGCTCAAGCTGCTGGCCGACAACCAGGTGATCACCCTGAAGGACGGGGTCGGCACCGGCGCCACCGTCCGCGACATCGCCGGCAACCCGAAGCACCTCAAGTTCAAGGAGCTGGACGCCGCCCAGCTGCCGCGCGCGCTGGACGACGTGGACGCCTCGGTGATCAACGGCAACAACGCGCTGGGCGCCGGCCTCAAGCCCGCCACCGACGCGATCCTGCTGGAGAAGGCCGAGGGCAACCCGTACGCCAACGTGCTCGCGGTCAAGAAGGGCCACGAGAACGACCCGCGGGTGCAGAAGCTGGCCCAGCTGCTGCACTCGCCCGAGGTGAAGAAGTACATCGAGGACACCTTCCAGGGCTCGGTCATCCCGGCCTTCTGACCGGCGCCCGGCCGGACGACGGCCCACCGGTGACGTGCCCCGTGCCCCGCCGCACCCGCGGCGGGGCACGACACCCCCTGGGGCCAACTGACGGTCCGTCGACCCCCGGCGACGCCCGGCGTGCGCGGGGCGTACCGTGGGTCCACGACCCGGCGAGGAGAGACGGTATGCCAGCGAGTTTCCCCGAGACCGCGATCAGCACCGAACGGCTGCTGTTGCGCCCTCTGGAGGAGGGCGACGGGCCCGAGTTGGTCGCCATGATGGCCGACGACCTGGTGCTCAGCTGGACCGACGTACCGCAGCCGTTCACCCACGCCCACGCGCTGCGCTGGGTCCGCCACCGAGCGCCCGAGCAGCGCGCCGAGGGGAGCGGGATCGCCTTCGCCGTCACCGAGCACCTGACCCAGCGGCTGGTCGGCCTGGTCGAACTGCGGCACACCGACTGGCGGCTGCTGAGCACCGAGGCCGCCTACGTCACCGCGCCCTGGGCCCGCGGCGAGGGTTACGCGGTCGAATCGCTGCTCGGCGTGGCCCAGTGGCTCTTCGAGGACCGCGGCTTCCACCGCCTCGAACTGCGGACGGCGGCCGGCAACACCGCCGCCCAGCAGGTCGCCCAGAAGATCGGCTGCATCAGCGAGGGCGTGCTGCGCAGCGCCTGGATAGTGCGCAGCGGCGAGGTCGGTTCGGCCGGCGAGGAGAGCCGCAGCGACCTGATCGTCTGGAGCCTGCTCCCCGAAGACCTCGAACCGGTACGGGAATCGCCCGCCCCGTTCGCCGCGCTGCGGCGCGGCTGAGGCCGAGCCCGGCCCGCCCGGCGCTCGCGTCGTACTCGTGTCGCGCTCATGCAGTGCTCGTGTCGCACTCGGATCGCGCCCGTACCGTGCTCGTTCGGTGCGCGTAGCACCGAGGCGGCGGCTGGGACACCTGGGCCTACCAGGTAACCTCCTCTCCTGGACGGATGGCCGCAGCGGCGGGGGTGGGTGCACCTGATGCCCGCGTGGCTCCGGCCGATCCAGGGGCCAGTCGCGCGCACCGCCGCGCGCCGTGGCCGAGTCGTGAGGCGGGAACCGAGGGAGAGCAGCCGCGATGGCTGACCGGATCACGGTCATCGGGTGGGACGGCACGCCGCTGACCGCGGCGGCCGCTGCCGCGCTCGCCGCGGCCACCTTGGTGGCGGGTGCGCCCTACCAGCTCAACGCGCTGCCGGTGCCGGCCGCCGCCGAGCGGATCGCGCTCGGCAGCGTCGAGTCGGCGGCCCGCCGGATCGCCGAACACCGCGGCGCGGTGGTGGTGGTCGCCGAGGGCGACCCCGGCTTCTTCGGCGTGGTGCGCACCCTGCGCCGGCCGGAGTACGGCCTGGAGTTGGAGGTGCTGCCGGCCGTCTCGTCGGTCGCCGCCGCCTTCGCCCGGGCCGGGATGGCCTGGGAGGACGCCCAGGTGGTGAGCACGCACGGCGGTCGGCTGCGCAAGGCGGCCAACGTCTGCCGGGCCCACTCCAAGGTCGCCGTACTGACCAGTCCCGACGCCGGGCCCAGCGAGCTGGCCCTGATGCTGCGCGGGGTGCACCGCACCTTCGTCGTCTGCGAGGCGCTCGGCACCGAGGAAGAGGACGTCTCGGTACTGACCTCCGACCGGGTGCCCGACCACGACTGGCGCGATCCCAGCGTGGTGCTGGTGATCGGCGGCAACGCGCGGACCCAGGCCGTGGACGCGCCCTCCGGCTGGTTGGCGGGCCGCCCGGTCGGCTACCCGGCCGCCGAGCGCGGCTGGGCGCTGCCCGGTGACGCCTACGACGGGGAGGGCGTGCGGACCCTCTCCGAGCAGACCCGGGCGGTGATCCTGGCCCGGCTCGGTCCGGGACCCGGTGACCTGGTGTGGTGCGTGGGCGCCGGCAGCGGCGCACTCGCGGTGGAGACGGCGCGGTTCGGCGCGGCCGTGGTGGCCGTCGAGGCGGACGCCGCCGGCTGCGCGCGGATCGCGGTCAACGCGCGCCGGTACGGGGTCGAGCTGGAGACCGCCGCCGGCAGCGCGCCCGAGGTGCTCGGCGGGCTGCCCGAGCCGGACGCCGTGGTGGTCGAACGCGGTGGCGCCGAGGTGGTGGCGGCGGTCCTGACCCGCCGTCCGGGCCGTCTGGTCGCGCCGGCCCGCACCCTGGCCGAGGCGGAGCAGATCCGCGCCGTGGTCGCCGCCGCCGGCTACCAGGTGGAGGGCGCGATCCTGCAGTCCGCGCCGCTCACCACCGACGGCGGTCTGACGATCGGCGCGGGGGAGAGCAACCTGGTGCTCTGGGCCGAGCCCAAGGGCTGAGCCGCACCGGTCGGTCGACGGACCCGGCAGCTGAGATTCCGCCAGCTGAGATGTCGCCAACCACCGCCCTGGCAAATGAGGATGAAACGGACACCTGGCCGGTGGGCTGTCCGACCGGGCCGGTAGTCTGACGGTTCGACCGCCGTTCGGGATCTTTCGAAAGGTTCCCCGAACGGCGGAGTGCCGACGTGGTGCAACCCACACGGAGATCGGCGTGTGGGCATTCGACTGACGCTCGCGAGACCGGGAGAATGTCCCGGGGCCCGGGCCGGTCGTGCCGGTTGCCCCGGGCTGTCGTTAGTTCAGGTGACGGTGCACGGTGACCGGCTGGCCCGTTCGGGGTCAGGCGAAGGGCACCGGACGTCGTGACCGCGGACGGCTCACGGCCGCCGCGCGGAGCGCGCGACGGTCGGCAGGTTGGACTGTGGGGTGGGCCGGCACGCGGCTTGGACCCGAAGCGGGCGGTGCGCCTAGGTCGGCGACCGGGCCGTCAAGGACGCGGAAGCGGCCTGGAAGGAGTGTTGACATGACCGACGGCGGTCACGTCCCCAACGAGGGACTGCCGGAGCACCTGCTCCCCGAGACCGGGACCGATCCGGCGCAGGGAGGTGGCGGGTGGGTCACCGACCTCGTCGGCCAGGCCGTACCCGTGGGTGCGCCGGGTCCTGGCTACACCTTCATCGACGAGCCCGACCGGGTGGACCAGCTCGACGACGAGGACGACGTGCTGCTGATGCCGGGGCCGCAGGGTTCCTGGAGCGACGCGTCCACCGCGCCGGTGGTCCCGCTCGGCGAGGCGCTCGCGCCGCAGGGCGTGCCCGGCTACGCGGTGTACGCGGCGGCGGACGGCTCGGTGGCCTTCCCCTCGGCGAACGCTGCGGTGCCGCCGGTTGCGCAGCCCGTGCAGCTCGTCCAGCCCGTCCCGGTGCAGGCCGTCCCCGACCTGACGGCCGGGCCCATGGCCGTGGTCGCCGCAGAATCGCAGGCCGCCCCGATCCAGCTGCCCGTCGCACCCGTCCCGCCGGCCGCCGTGCCGCAGCAGCCGGGCGTCCCCGGCCTGGCAGCGGTCCCGCCGATCGCCCCGGTCTTCGCGCAGCCTGACGCCGTGCCGGTCGCCAGCGCCCCGGTCGCCACCGCCGACCAGGCGCCCACCGGGGTGCCGGTCGAGCCCTCCTGGCCGCCGCTCGACCTGCCGGTGCCGGCCGCCGGCGAGGCGTCGGCCCCGGGCGTCGCCCAGCCGGAGCAGCCGGCTCCCGCGCCGGTCGCCGCTCCGCAGCCCCAGGTCCCGCAGCCCCAGGCCCCGCAGGCGGCCGCCGCCCCGTCGCGCCGGCCGCTGCACGCCGGGCCGCCGATCCCGGACCCCTCGGTGATGACCGGTCAGGTTCCGGTCCGCTCGCTGGCCGATCGCGGCCCCTCCGAGCCGGGTGGCACGCCGCCGCACGGCATCCCGGTCGCCGCCCCGGTGCAGGTCGCCCCCGTCCTGGTGGCCGCCCCCGCGCCGGTCGAGCCGTCGACCGAGACCGTGGTGATCCCGGCTCAGTCCGTCGCGAGCGAGCCGCAGTCCGTCGTGCCGGCGCCGGTCGAGGCCGCGCCCGCCGAGACCGCCCCGCTGCCCGAGTCGGTGCCGCAGGCCCAGGCGCTCCCGGTCGAGGTCGCTGCCCCGGCCGAGGCCGCCCGGCCGGTCGTGCCCGCCGAAGCCACCGCCCCGGTCGCCGAGCTCGCCGAGGTCATGGCTCCGGCACCGGTCACCGAGGCCCCGGCCGTCGCCACCGAGGCGTCGACCCCTGACGTACCGTCAGCCGAAGCCGCCACGAGCCAGGTCGCCGCGCCGGTGGCCGTCGTGGCCGCCGAGCCGGCCGCCGAGCCGTCGGCTGCCCCGCAGGTTCCGGTCGCCGACCCCGCCGCCGAGGTGCGTCAACCCGAGGTCGTCGAGGTTCCCGCACCCGTGGCCCCGCCGCGCCGGATCGCCGCCTTCCTGGCCGACCCCGCCCCGCTCGGCCTCTCGGTCCCCGAGGTGCAGACCCCCGAGGTGCAGACCCCCGAGGCGCAGACCCCCGACGCGCCGCCCGCCGAGCCGCCGGTCGCCGCCGAGCAGGCCCCGGCTGAGGCCCCTGCCGCCGAGGCCCCGATCGCCGAGACTCCCGCCGTCGAAGCTCCCCCGACCGTCGCCGCCCCGGCGATAGCGCCTGCCGCTGACGCACCGTCGGCGGACGCGGACGCCGCCACCGACGACACCGCCACCGACGCCGTCGTCCCCGAGGCCGCCGACGCTCCGTCAGCCGAGGCCGTAGCAGTCCCCGAGGCGCCCGAGGCCGCCAAGTCGGCCGAGCCGGTCGAGTCGGTCGAGCCCGCCACCGCAGAAGCCCCCGCCCCCGCCGAGGCCCCCGAGCCGGTCGAGCCCGCCGCCCCCCGCCCCCCGGCGGCCCCCGGCTACGCCGACCCGATGCGCGAGGCCGTCCACCAGGTGATGCGCGAGCGCCGCGACATCCGCAACGGCTTCCGCCCCGACCCCGTCCCGCACGAGGTCCTGCTGCGCGTCCTGGAGGCCGCCCACACCGCACCCAGCGTCGGCTACTCGCAGCCCTGGGACTTCGTGGTGATCCGCTCCGCCGAGACCCGCCGCAAGATGCACGCCCTGGCCGAGCGTCAGCGCGAGGCCTACGCGGACTCGCTCCCCAAGGGCCGGGCGAAGCAGTTCAAGGAAATCAAGATCGAGGCGATCCTCGACACACCGGTCAACATCGTGGTCACCGCCGACCGCACCCGTGGCGGCCGGCACACCCTGGGCCGGCACACCCAGCCGCAGATGGCCCCGTACTCCGCGGCCCTCGCGGTCGAGAACCTCTGGCTGGCCGCCCGCGCCGAGGGCCTGGGCGTCGGCTGGGTGAGCTTCTTCGACGAGGAGGAGATGGTCCGCGAGCTCGGCCTGCCCGAGCACCTGGAGGTGGTCGCCTACCTCTGCGTCGGTTTTGTCGACTCCTTCCCGGACGAGCCGGAGCTGCAGCAGCAGGGCTGGGCCAAGAAGCGCCCGCTCTCCTGGGTGGTGCACGAGGAGCAGTACGGCAACCGCGCGCTGCCCGGCGAGGCGCCGCACAGCGTGCTCTCCGAGACGCTGCGCACCATCCGGCCACTGGATGCCAAGGCGCTCGGCCTGGCCTGGGACCGGCAGAAGCGGATGACCAAGCCGGCCGGCTCGCTCGGCATGCTGGAGATCATCTCCGCCCAGCTCAGCGGCCTGTCCCGGAAGTGCCCGCCGCCGATCCCGGAGCCCGCCTGCGTGGCGATCTTCGCGGGTGACCACGGCGTGCACGCCCAGGGCGTCACCCCCTGGCCGCAGGAGGTCACCGCCCAGATGGTGGCGAACTTCCTGGCCGGGGGAGCGGTGGTCAACGCCTTCGCCGCCCAGGTCGGCGCCGAGGTCTGCGTGGTCGACATCGGTGTCAAGGCCGACCTGCCGGAGGCGATCCAGCAGGGCCGCACCACCGGACTGCTGCCGCGCAAGGTCAAGCCGGGCACCGACGACATGACCCAGGGCCCGGCGATGACCCGGGAGGAGGCGCTCAAGGCGCTGGAGATCGGCATCGAGACCGCCCGCGACCTGGTCGCGGCCGGCAACAAGATCCTGATCACCGGCGACATGGGCATCGCCAACACCACCGCTTCGGCCGCCCTGATCTCCGTCTTCACCGGCGCCGACCCGACCGAGGTCACCGGACGCGGCACCGGCATCGACGACGAGACGCACGCCCGCAAGGTGGACGTGATCCGCCGGGCCCTGGAGCTGCACAAGCCCGATCCGTCCGACCCGATCGGCGTGCTGGCGGCCGTCGGCGGTCTGGAGCACGCGGCGATCGCCGGCTTCCTGCTCGGCGCGGCCTCGCTGCGCACGCCGGTCATCCTGGACGGCGTGATCGCCGGCTCGGCGGCGCTGGCCGCCAAGGCGATCGCCCCCGAGGTGCTGGCCGCCTGCATCGCGGGCCACCGCTCGGCGGAGCCCGGCCATCAGGCCGCGCTCGCCAAGATCGGCCTGCGGCCGCTGATCGACCTCGATCTGCGGCTCGGCGAGGGGACCGGCGCCCTGCTGGCCCTCCCGCTGGTGCAGAGTGCCGCCCGGGCGATGCACGATGTAGCCACCTTCGACTCCGCCGGAGTCACCGAGAAGGGCTAGCACCCGTCTCCACCCCGTACCGGCGCGGAGGCCCTGTCCGCGCCGGTACGGGGTGCTGCCGTACCCGAAACGACCGCCCCAGCCTCTCCAGGAGCCCCCGATGACCGCGCCCAACCCGCACCCGAGCACCGAGGGCCGCACGCCGTACCCCGTCGGCCTGCTGCTGAGCGGCCGTCGGGTCGTAGTGGTCGGTGGCGGCCAGGTCGCCCAGCGTCGGCTGCCCGCCCTGATAGCCGCCGGCGCCCAGGTCGAGCTGATCTCCCCGGCCACCACGCCCGCCGTCCAGGCGATGGCCGACGCCGGCGAGATCAGCTGGCAGCGGCGCGGTTACCTGGACGGCGACCTGGCCAAGGCCTGGTACGTGCTGGTCGCCACCGACGAGCACGCCGTCAACGAGGCGGTCAGCGCCGAGGCCGAGCGCCGCCGGATCTTCTGCGCCCGCAGCGACGACGCCGCGGCCGCCACCGCCTGGACGCCCGCCACCGGTCACGACGAGGGCACCACCGTGGCCGTGCTGACCGGCGACCCGCGGCACTCGGCCGCACTGCGCACCACCATCGTCGAGGGCCTGCGCGACGGCAGCCTGAGTGCCCGCCAGTTCCGGCAGCGCTCGGCCGGCGTGGCGCTGGTCGGCGGCGGCCCCGGCGACCCCGACCTGATCACCGTGCGCGGCCGCCGGCTGCTCGCCGACGCGGACGTGGTGGTCGCCGACCGCCTGGCCCCGCGCGAGCTGCTCGCCGAACTGCCCCCGCACGTCGAGGTGATCGACGCGTCCAAGATCCCCTACGGCCGGGCGATGGCCCAGGAGGCGATCAACCAGGCGCTGATCGACCACGCCAAGGCCGGCCGGTTCGTGGTCCGGCTCAAGGGCGGCGACCCCTACGTCTACGGGCGCGGCGGCGAGGAGTTGCTGGCCTGCGCCGCGGCCGGCGTCCCGGTCACCGTGGTCCCCGGCATCTCCAGCTCGATCAGCGTGCCGGCCGCCGTCGGCATCCCGGTCACCCACCGCGGCATGACCCACGAGTTCACCGTGATCTCCGGCCATGTCGCCCCCGAGGACCCGCGCTCGCTGGTCAACTGGGAGGCGGCCGCCCGGATGACCGGCACCCTGGTGCTGCTGATGGCGGTCGAGCGGATCGGCGCGATCGCCGCCCGGCTGATCGAGGCGGGCCGCCCGGCCGACACCCCCGTCGCCGTGGTCCAGGAGGGAACCACCGCCGCCCAGCGCCGGATCGACGCCACGCTGGCCACGGTGGCCGCCACCGTCGCCGCCGAGGGCGTCCGCCCGCCGGCCGTCATCGTGATCGGCGACGTCGTGCACGTCCTCGACCCCGCCACCCGCTGACCCCTGAGAGCCGCATGTCCGAGCCCAGCACCATCATCGACGCCGCCGACCCGCGACTGGCCGACTACACCGACCTGACCGACGTCGAACTGCGGCGCCGCCGCGAACCCGCCGAGGGCCTCTTCATCGCCGAGGGCGAGAAGGTGATCCGCCGCGCGCTCGCCGCCGGGTACCGGATGCGCTCGATGCTGCTCACCGCCAAGTGGCTGGACGTCATGGCGGACGTGATCGCCACCGTCGACGCCCCGGTCCACCTGGTCGAGCCCCGCCTGGCCGAGCAGGTGACCGGCTACCACGTGCACCGCGGCGCGCTCGCCTCGATGTCCCGCAAGCCGCTGCCGACGGCCGCCGAGGTGCTGGTCGGCGCCGGCCGGGTCGCGGTGCTCGAAGGGCTGGTCGACCACACCAACCTCGGCGCCATCTTCCGCAGCGCCGCCGCGCTCGGCATGGACGCCGTGCTGCTCTCCCCGGACTGCGCCGACCCGCTCTACCGCCGGGCCGTGAAGACCTCGATGGGCGCCGTCTTCTCGGTGCCCTACGCGCGGTTGGACCCCTGGCCGGGATCACTCGCGGCCCTGCGCGACGCCAGCTTCCACCTGCTCGCCCTGACCCCGGCCGAGGGCTCGGTCGACCTCGCCCAGGCGGCCCCGCACCGGCTGCCGAAGGCCGCGCTGATGCTCGGCGCCGAGGGCGACGGCCTCACCGCACCGGCCCTCGCCGCAGCCGACCAGCGGGTGCGGATCCCGATGGCGCACGGCATCGACTCGCTCAACGTCGGCGCCGCCGCAGCGGTCGCCTTCTACGCCGTCAACGTCGTGGCCGCCGGCTGACGGACCGTCAACTCGCAGCGCCCCCGGACCGGCCAGCTGGGCCCGGCTCCGCCGCAGTCAGCTGCTGCCGGTGCCGCCGGCCGCGCCCGCGTTCGTGCCGACCCCCGTGCCGCCCGAGATCCCCGCGCCCGGCCAGGACTCGTCCAGGCTGCCGTCCGCCCGCACCGTGTAGCGCGTGGTCGCCGTGGCGCCGGTCTGGGTCACCCGCTCCTCGCGGACCAGCGCGCCCTCCTCCAGCCGCCAGGCAGCGGTGGACTGCGGATCGGCGGCCGAACTGCGCGCGGTCAGCGCGACGGGGGAGTCGGCGGCGAAGCCGAACAGCTCGATCAGGTCCACCGGCACCGAGCCTTCGGTGCGGCGCAGCACCACCACGGTGGCCGGCGCGCCGTGGTAGCGGGCGGGCAGCACGCTGGTCAGCGTCACCACCGGCGCGCCCGGGGCGGGGTCGGTGGCGGACCGGCCGCCGCGCAGCGCGATCTGCGGGCCGCCGGCGGGGTCGTTGTAGCTGCGGTTGGGCCAGTCCACCGGCGGCACCGGGCCGGTCGCCGGGCCGAGCCCGGTCGACGAGGCCACCGAGGCCACGGCTGCCACCGGGGCCGAGGAAGCCGCCGAGGCGGGCGAGGCCGGCACCGTCGCCGCGGCGCTGCCCGTCCCGCCGCCGGTGCGCGCCGCCGGGGCCGCCACCGCCGGCGAGGGCTGGGTGCCGTCGGCCGACAGGCCGATGGCGGGCCCGGCACCCTCGGCCCCGTTCGCACCGCCCGGACCCGCCGTCGCGACGTCGGCCACGGTGTGCCGCAGCGGCGACAGCCCCTGCGAGTGGCGGTTCTCACACCCCTGTGCCGCCGCGATGGCCAGGGCCACCCCGATGGTCACCGTGATGAAGACCACCAGCCGCTGCCGCCGCAGCCGTCGACGCGCGTCGAGTACCCGTCCGGGCGGCGGGGTGTGCTGGCGCTCGCGGGGCTGCGGCCGCCCGCCGGCCTCCTGCCGCGGCCGGGCCGGCGGCACCGGGGCGGCGGGCGGGTGCCCGATCGGTCCGCCGCCGTGCGGCGGCGGGTAGGGCTGCGAGCGGGCGAACCGCGGCCGCCCGAGCGCCCGCGCCTCGTCCGCCTCCCGCGCCGCCCGCTCGGCCCGCTCCGCGTCGCGGGTGGCCGACTCCCGCAGGCCGCTCTCGCGTGCCGCCACCGCGCGCTCGTGCTCCCGCTCGCGCTCCCGCGGCCCGGCGATCGACGGCGCTGCCGCCGCCGTGGCGGGGCGCGCGCGCCCGGCGCCCGCCCGGGCCGCCAGCTCGCTCAGCCGCTCGTGCAGGTGCGCGGCGCCGGGCCGCTCCATCGGCTCCTTGGCCAGGCAGGCCCCGATCAGCGGCGCGAGCGGCGCCGGCACCTCGGACAGGTCCGGCTCCTCGTGCACCACCCGGTACAGCATCACCTCTGACGAGGCGCCGGAACCGAACGGCGTGTCACCGGTGAGCGCGTACGCCAGGGTCGCCCCGAACGCGAAGACGTCGGTGGCCGGCGTCACGGCCGCGCCGCGCACCTGCTCGGGCGCCAGGAAGCCGGGGGAGCCGACCGCCGTACCGACGTGGGTCAGCGTGCTCGCGCCGCGCGACCAGGCGATGCCGAAGTCGATGATCCGCGGGCCCTTGGGGGAGAGCAGGATGTTGGAGGGCTTCAGGTCCCGGTGCACCACGCCGGCCTCGTGGACCTTCACCAGACCGTCCGCCAGCGCGGCCCCGATCCGGGCCACCTCGGGCCAGGGCAGAGGCCCCTCGTCCCCGACCCGCTTGTACAGCGAGGGCCCCGGCACGTAGGCGGTGGCCAGCCAGGGCCGGTCCGTCTCGAGGTCCGAGCCGACCACCCGGGCCGTGCAGCCGGCCCGGATCCGGGAGGCGGCCGCGACCTCGCGGGCGAACCGGGTGCGGAACTCCACGTCCTCGGCCAGCTCGGCACGGATCAGCTTCAGCGCCACCCGTTGGCCCTTGCGGTCGGACCCCAGGTAGACCACGCCCATCCCGCCGGCGCCGAGTCGCCGGTGCAACCGGTACGGGCCGACGATGCGGGGGTCCTCACGCCTCAGCCGCATCATCGCCATGTCGTTCCCCGTCAGCCCGTCAGGTGGGCAAGCCGTGAGGTGGGCCCCGCAGACTGGGGCATCGTCAGTTTCCGTCGGGCACAGCTTACGGACTGTCGGCTGCGGTGTGCTGATACGCAACACGCGAACCGCCGGTGGGATTGTCCGATCTCCGCTGGCAGGCTCGGTTCTGGACGTCGTCCGAGAGGTGTACTCGGGGGCTGTCCTCAGGGTTCCCTCGGGGGTTGACAACCCTGCCCATCCGTCTGCGGTAGTACGTCGAGGCGCCCGGCGTCATCCTCCCGGTGAGCCTTCGAACGATACGCAGGCATGACGCCACCGGGCTTGCCGCCGCCTACCGTTGAGGTCAGCGGTGGACGAGGTTCTCGTCCCCCGAGGCCATCGGTCCACCGCTCCCGATCCATGCCAGTCCATCCCCGGCACCGACCGAACAGCGGCAGGAGCAGGACCATGGCCACGCAGCTCACCGGAGCCACCGGGCACCGGCGATCGCTCGCCGAGCGCGTTCAGCGGCTCCAGCGCGCGCAGCGCCCGGCCCGCGAGGAGCGTCACCCGGCCGTCGCGCTGGCGATCGCGCTGCCCTGTGCCATCGCGCTGATGCTGCTCTTCGGTGGCTGGGACCAGATGGTCACCCAGACCAAGGCGGTGGCCGACCTGATCGGGCGCTGATCCCGAGGGACAGGGATCGGACGCCGGCCGGCGGCGCGCGCCCCCGCGGGGACGCGGACGGGCGAGAAGCGGGCGCGCACGCCCCGGCCATCCACGAGTGCCGTGTACGGACGTCGGTGAGGGCGGCCGTACACGGCACTCGACCCCCTTCGTGCGACCAGCGCGACGGGCGCGACCACAATCCTGAAGAGCCGCAACGCCGAAGGGCCGGACCCTCGATGAGGATCCGGCCCTTCGACGTTGCACTGTGCGCGATACTGGGATCGAACCAGTGACCCCTACCGTGTCAAGGTAGTGCTCTCCCGCTGAGCTAATCGCGCGGATCGACCGCGCCGTCAAGCGCAGTCCGAGATCCCGAAGGATCGATACCCCTGAGGGGCAGTGCGCGATACTGGGATCGAACCAGTGACCCCTACCGTGTCAAGGTAGTGCTCTCCCGCTGAGCTAATCGCGCAGGTCAACCGCACCACGAAGGTGCCGCCGCCGGACCCCAGGGAGACCGAGCAGCGTAGGGCTGGTGCGCGATACTGGGATTGAACCAGTGACCCCTACCGTGTCAAGGTAGTGCTCTCCCGCTGAGCTAATCGCGCGGGAAGACCCCGGCAAGCCGGGGACCTCTGGAGGTGGAGACGGGATTTGAACCCGTGTACACGGCTTTGCAGGCCGTTGCCTCGCCTCTCGGCCACTCCACCAGGCAACTTCGGTTGAACCATATCAGTAAGGACGATCATGCTGTCCTTCACCGAGCGGACGACGAGATTCGAACTCGCGACCCTCACCTTGGCAAGGTGATGCTCTACCAACTGAGCCACGTCCGCCTGTCTTCCGGGCTCCTCCCCGCCCTCTGGCGGCTCCGTTTCCCGGCGACGTGTTGAACTTTAGCGGAAACCTGGGCCAGCTCAAATTCCGTATCCGCAGGCGCTCGCCGGGCACCGACCGAACCCGGCTGCTCAGCACCCGTTCCGGCCCGCTCGGTGTCCCCGCAGGTCAGCCACCGCACGGGGCCGCGACCAGGAGGCGACCTAGACTTCCACCCACCGCACCCCACCCGCCGGGCCCACCCCTGCCCGTCACCGAGCCCGGACCACCAGCGCGAACCACCCGCAGGAGAACCGTGTCCCCCGCCAGACCAGCCCCGCGCCCTGACCAGCCGATCGCCCGCTTCGGCGGCCGGCTCGCCACCGGGCTGCGCGAGGTGACCCACGACCCCGCCGCGCTGGAGAGCGAGGGCTGGTGGGCCGTCGCCTACGACTTCGAAGGACGCCTGACCTGCGCCCGGTTCGCCGAGGTGCACGCCGACCCGGTGCCGGCCCCGGTCGCCGACCGCTGGAACGGGCCGAGCCCCGACAGCTGGCGCAGCTCCCTGGACCGCGCCGCCTACCTCGCGGGCGTGCGCCGGATCCGCGACCACATCGCGGCCGGCGAGGTCTACCAGGCCAACCTCTGCCGGGTGATGACCGCGCCGCTGCCCGACCCCGACCCGGCCCGCAGCGATATCGACGCGCTCACCGGCCTGCTCGCGCTCGGCAACCCCGCCCCCTACGCCGGCACCATCCGGCTGCCCGAACACGGCGTGGAGATCTCCACCGCCTCCCCGGAGCTCTACCTCAGCCGCACCGGGCGCACGGTTGCCTCCGGGCCGATCAAGGGCACCGGTCGCACCGAGCACGACCTGCTGGAGAAGGACCACGCCGAGAACGTGATGATCGTCGACCTGGTCCGCAACGACCTCGGCCGGGCCTGCGCCACCGGCAGCGTCACCGTCCCCGACCTCTGCGTGGTCGAAAAGCACCCCGGCCTGGTCCACCTGGTCTCCACGGTCGAGGGCACCCTGCGCGCCGGCGCCGGCTGGCCCGAACTGCTGACCGCCACCTTCCCGCCCGGCTCGGTCACCGGCGCGCCCAAGTCCAGTGCGCTGCGCATCATCGAGGCGTTGGAGACCGCTCCGCGCGGCCCCTACTGCGGCGCCGTCGGCTGGGTCGACGCCGACCGCGGCCGGGCCGAACTCGCCGTCGGGATCCGCACGTTCTGGATCGACCGGAGCCGACCCGCCGCTCCCGTCCTGCACTTCGGCACCGGAGCCGGCATCACCTGGGGCTCCGACCCCGAGGCCGAATGGGCCGAAACGGAGCTCAAGGCCGCCCGCCTGGTCGCGATAGCGTCGGGTGAGCACCCGGAGTAGAAGCCTCCGCTCCGGTCTCCCACCCCTGCTGAGGAGTGACCCGATGATCTGGCTCAACGGAGCACTGGTCGACGAGGCCAAGGCCGAGGTCTCCGTCTTCGACCACGGACTCACCGTCGGCGACGGCGTCTTCGAGACCGTCAAGTCGGTCGACGGACAGGCCTTCGCCCTCACCCGCCACCTCGACCGGCTGGCCCGCTCGGCCGCCGGCCTCGGCCTGCCGGTGCCCGAGCGCGAGGCGGTCCGCAAGGGCTGCGAGGCGGTGCTCGCCGCCAACCCGATGCCGCTCGGCCGCCTGCGGATCACCTACACCGGCGGCCTCGCCCCGCTCGGCTCCGACCGCGGCGACGCCCCGCCCACCCTGGTGATCGCCCTCGGCGCGGCCGCCGTGCGGGCCGAGACCACCGCCGTCGCCACGGTCCCCTGGACCCGCAACGAGCACAGCGCGGTGGCCGGCCTCAAGACCACGTCGTACGCGGAGAACGTGGTCGCCCTCGCCCACGCCCGCCGCCAGGACGCCACCGAGGCGCTCCTCGCCAACACCGCGGGACAGCTCTGCGAAGGCACCGGCTCCAACGTCTTCGTGGTGCTCGGTGGCAAGCTGCTCACCCCGCCGCTCGCCGCCGGCTGCCTGGCCGGCGTCACCCGCGCGCTGGTCGCCGAATGGTGCGAGGCCGAGGAGGCCGACCTGCCGTACTCGGTGCTGCGCGAGGCGGAGGAGGTCTTCCTCACCTCCACGCTGCGCGACGTCCAGGCCGTCGGCCGGATCGACGACCGCGTGCTGCCGGCACCCGGCCCGGTCACCGCCCGCGCGATGGCCCTCTTCACGGCTCGCTCGGCCGACGACATCGACCCCTGACCAGCCGGTGGCACCGCCGCCACACAGTCGATCCGGTACGTCGTTAGGTGGTTGCCCACCGGGGGAAGAGACCAGCCATGACCACCACGTTGCGCCCCGCCGGCCCCGAAGAGGCCTACCCGGACGGCGGGCGCGACCGCCGCTGGCTGGTCTGCGCGAACGGTCGCCCGGTGGGCTCGGTGCACACCAGCGCGCACCCGTACGGCAACCACCTGACCGGCCGGATCGACGATCTGGAGATCACCGAGGGCCGCCGGCGCGGGCGCGGCACCATCGCGGTGCTCGCCGCCGAGGAGGTGCTGCGGGCCTGGGGCTGCCACCGCGCCGAGGTCACCGTCCCGGTCGAGGCCGTGCCCGCGCACGCCCTGGCGCTGGCGCTCGGCTACACCGAGGCCAACCGGAAGCTGCTCAAGCGGCTCGGCCAACCGCCCGCCCTGCGACCTGACCTGACGATCCGTCCGATCGACGGGGCGGCCTTCCCCGAGTGGCTCGCGGGCACCAAGGCCGAGTACCGCGCCCACCTGCGGACGGCCGGGCTCACCGAGGCCCAGGCCCAGGAGCGCTGCGAGGCCGACCACACCCACCTGCTGCACCAGGGCCACGCCACCCAGGGCGTCGTGCTGCGTCATCTGGTGGCCGGCGGACGCCCGGTGGGCAGTCTCTGGGTCGCGCTGCGCGACGGCCGCCTGCCGGACGGCACCGCCCTCGCCTGGGTGATGACCGTCGAAGTCGACGCCGCCGAACGCGGAAAGGGCTACGGCCGCGAGCTGATGCTCGCGGCCGAACGCGAATGCCTCGCCGCCGGGGTCGACGCCCTGGGCCTCAACGTCTACTCGGCCAACCAGGTCGCGATCGCCCTCTACGAGTCGCTGGGCTACCGGACCACCCGGCGGGTGCTCGCCAAGTCCCTCTAGTGCGGCGCTAGCCTTCCAGCAGTCCGGTGATCCGCTCCAGCAGGCCCTGCTGGCTCTTCCCGCCGTCCAACCGCTGCCCGGCCACCACGTAGGTCGGCGTCCCGGTCACCCCGATCGCCTTGCCCTCGGCCTGGTCGGCGTCCACCGCCAGCATGTGGCGCCCGTCGATCAGCGCCAGCTCGACCTCCTCGGTGTCCAACCCGAGCTCCGCCGCCACCTCGATCAGCAACTCCTGGCCGCGCTGCTCCAGCTCGGGCACCCGGGCCAGCACCGCCTCCACGAACGGCCACCCCCGGCCCTGCGCGAACGCCTCCTCGGCCGCCTCGGCGGCCGCGTAGGCGTGCTTGTGCTTCTCCAGCGGGAAGTGCCGCAGCGAGACGGTGAGCGCGTCGCCGTAGCGCGCACGCAGCGCGCGGACGTCGTCCAGCGCCGCGTGGCAGTCCGGACACTGCAGCTCGCACCAGAATTCGAGATGGGGCAGGGAACCTTCGGTCATGCGCCCAGTGTTCCATTACCAGGGGGTTCCATGACCACGGCGTTCCCTCACCAAGGACCATGAACGGATCACCGACCAGGACGGAGCCAGACCATGCTCACCGGTGCGATCTGCTACGCCCTGACGGCCGGCGGCCTGGTGCTGGCCGGCCTGCACGCCTGGCGCCGCCGCTGGCGCACCGCCACCCGCTGGGCGGGCCTGGCGCTGCTGCCCGCCGGCGTCTACCTGACCGGGCTGGTCCCGGTCGGTACTGCGATCGGCCGCGCGGTCGGCCACTGGGCGACCCGGCTCGTCTTCGACCCCCGGGTCTGGACCGGCATCGTGCTGCTCGGCATCGCCGTCCTGCTGCTCGCACTGAGCCGCCTGGGCGTCGGCGGCAAGGGCAGCGGCAGCGATGGCGGCGCCGCTCAGGGCCGGCGGAGCGAGCAGGCCCACGAGCCGCGCCGGCCGACCAGCCCGGCTGGGTCGGCCGCGCCGACCGCGGTCGCGCCGACGAAGGGCAAGAGCGCCGCCGAGGAGCTCGGCGACTTCTCCGACATCGAGGAGATCCTCCGCAAACGCGGTATCTGAGCCCGCGCGCCCCGGCCGGCCGCCGCTCAGCTCACGCCGAGCGTCACCGCCGCGTCGTCCGCCGCCGACCGCTGCCGGGCCCGGTAGGCGGCCACGTGCATCCGGTTACCGCAGGTGCGGCTGTCGCAGTAGCGACGCGAGCGGTTGCGCGAGAGGTCGACGAAGACCCGCGCGCAGTCCGGGGCCTCGCAGCGGCGCAGCCGCTCCCGCTCGCCGGCCATCAGGATCAGGCCCAGCGCCATCCCCAGCTCGGCCGCCAGGTGGTCGGCCAGCGCCGCGTGCGGGGCGAAGTAGTGCATGTGCCAGCCGTGGCCGTCGTGCTCGGTCAGCCGCGGCGTCGCGTTCACCGACGCCACCAGCACGTTCACCAGCTCGGCCGCCCGCTCGGTGGAGGCCGCGGTGAAGATCTCCCGCAGCCGGCCGCGCAGCTGTTGCACCGCGGCCAGATCGGCCGCCGTGACCGCGTCGAGCTCGCTGAGGTCCTGCCGTGCCACGAAGGCGTCCAGCGCGACCAGGCTCGACAACTGCTCGAAGCCGCCCACCTCGGGAGCGGTGTTCAGCAGGTCGACCAGAATGCCCAGGGCACACTCGGTGTCATGGGTGATCAGCACGTGGGGACTCCTCGCGTGCGCCGGGGGCGGCGGTACCGCCCGCATCGGGTCATCACCGGCGAACTGTACCGGGCCCAGGTGTACAGACGCCGAAGGCGCCCGGTGTCGTGGGGGGGGGGGCGCGGGGGGGGGGGCCCCCCCCCCCCCCCCCGGGGCCGCGGGGGGGGGGGGGGGGGGGCGGGGGGGGGGCGGGCGGGGGGCCCCCCGGCGCACGGGGGGCGGGGGGGCGG
>NZ_JARZAG010000047.1 GCF_029892155.1 Kitasatospora sp. GAS204B
CAGCGCCTCGGCGAGCTGTTTCGCGCTGTCGGTGACCGAGAGCGAGCGGCCGATGGCGGCGGTGACCTGGTGCAGCAGAGCCAGCCGGCGCCGGGCGCCTTCGGCGGGGTGTTCGCGCCGCTCACCGCGAACACCCTGGACGACCGGCCCCGAGACCGCGAAGCGCGGTGGTATCGGTGGCCGTGCCCCCGAGTAGGACAGCCACCTGAGAGGTCGACCTGACCGTCGACCCGTAGATCGACCCCGTGGGGTCGACCGGCATCCGGGGCAGTGCCCCCGGCGCTTCAGCTCTCGGCGAGAATGTGCGACAGCTCCCGATCCAGGTCGAAGTGACGGTGCTCGGTGCCGGGCGGGACAGCGGCGTCGGTCCGCTTGAGGAAGGACTCAAGCGCCCGGGCCGGGGCCTCCAGCAGGGCTTCCCCCTCCGGGGAAGACAGCGCGATGCAGACGACTCCCTGTCCGTGACTGCGTGACGGCCACACCCGGACGTCGCCGGTCCCGGTGGGTCGGTGCAGTCCCTCCGCGAGGAGGTCGCGGGCGAACACCCACTCCACGGTCTCGTCGGCACCGGTGTGGAAGGTGGCGTGCACGGCATAGGGGTCGGCAGTGTCGTAGCGCAGGCCCGCGGGGACGGGCAGTGACGACTCGCTGGACACGATGAGGCGCAGGTGCAGCTCGCAGCTGACCGTGGTGTTCATAAGCGCCAGGGCCTTTCGCTCAGTGTGCGCTCGGGGAATCGCACGTCGGCGAACGGACCATCCCACCCCCAGCGACGATGTAAACCCCTCTGTCCCGATTCGGGCGGCGTCGGTAACCCTTCCGGCGCATTGCGCATTGGCTCGGAACCGGAGCGGAACCGGGCGGGAAGTAGATATCGCCGCCGACCGGGCGGCGGTCTGCGAGGTGTCGGGAATGGCTACGGATCGTGACGGGTGGCGACAGGCGGGCTGGTGGAGGCCGGTCCGCGGTGGCGGGGGAGGGGGTGGCACGGAGCACCCCTCGGGATGCGGTAATGTTTTCCCTGCAGCCGGGCGATTAGCTCAGCGGGAGAGCACTTCGTTCACACCGAAGGGGTCACTGGTTCGATCCCAGTATCGCCCACCGGATTGCAAGTAAGGCGTAGGACCCCGGTTATTTATTGACCGGAGTCCTACGCCTTTTTGTTGTTCTCCGAGTCGCCGGCAAGTCGCCCGGCAAGTCGCGGACAAGTCGCTGTCGGCAGGGTGCCGGAAGTTCATCGGAACTGAGGGCTCGTCACCGTGCCTTTCCCGTGCGGCTGCTGTCGCGGTGTCGGGCGGCGGGCGGGGTGCGGCGGTCGGAACCGCGTTGCGGGACACCCCCGGGACGGTGCTATCGTTCTTCTCGTTGCCCGGGCGATTAGCTCAGCGGGAGAGCACTTCGTTCACACCGAAGGGGTCACTGGTTCGATCCCAGTATCGCCCACCGGACAACATCGGGCCCCAACTGCCTTGGCAGTTGGGGCCCGATGCGTTTGCTTCCGGCGCCGTTGTCGCGGTGGTCTCAGGCCGCGCTCTCGCAGCGGTGCGCCGTGGCGAGCGGCACTCCGCAGCCGGCGCACCGGGCCGGGCGCAGCGGCCAGGAGCGGTCGACGTGCTCCGGAGTCCCGGACCGGTCGAACCAGTTCTGCAGTCCACGTGCCTGAGCCGCGTGCCAGACGGCCTGCCGCCGGTGCAGCTCGCCGACCGTGAGATCGCCCAGCGCGGTGCGGTGTCGCCGACCGAGCGCGCGGACCAACTGCAGTGCGGCCCACGCGTCCGCGCCCGCGTCGTGCGCGTCGGCCAGGTCGACGCCGTAGTGCGCGCAGAGGTCGGTCAGCGTGCGACGGCCCTTGCGGTAGCGGTCCACATGCTTGTCCAGCACCCGCGGATCGACCACCAGGAGCTCGGCGTCGGCCAGCGCCGAGGCCAGCGAGCTCTGCCGGTGCCGGCGCAACTCCCGGTCCAGCAGCGTCAGATCGTACGGAGCGTTCATCACCACCAGCGGCACCCCGGCGCGCGCCTGCTCGGCCAGCGCCCGGGCGATCTCCGCGGCCACCACCGCCGGCGAACGGCCGTGCGCCCGCACCTGCTCGTCGGTTATCCCGTGCACGGCCCGGGCCCCGTCCGGGATCGGGATCCCCGGATCGGCGAGCCAACTCAGCCGCTCCACCGGGGCGTCCGGGGCGGACTGCAGGACCAGCGCGGCCGACACCACGCGGTCCTGCTCCACGTCCACCCCGGTGGTCTCGGTGTCGAAGGAGGCCAGTCGGCCTTCGTACCAGTGCGGGCTCTCCATCATGACCACCCCTCAGCTCCACCGACCGCTCCCGCGGACCGGCCTGGTGCACCGTCGAGGACTGACGGTGCACCGGCTCACGGTGCGGTGCTGAGCAGGTGATACCCCGGGGCCGTACCGCTTCAATCCCGCTCGAACCGGCTCGAACCGGCGCGGGCTCCGCCGGGGCATGGACAGGTGCACGGCTAGGTGCACGGCGAGCGCGGCGGGCTCGGTACCATCGGGGAACGCAGCACCTGCTGCGCCTCGTCAAGCCCCATCAAGCCAGCACGTCAGGAGAGACCGGTGACGGACGTCCGGGTAATCATCAACCGCGAACCCGATCGGGAAGAGCGCGTGGTGACCACGGGCACTACCGCCGCCGAGCTGTTCGCCGACGACCGCGCGGTGATCGCGGCGCGCGTCGCGGGTGCGTTGAAGGACCTGGCCTACCAGGTGCAGGACGGCGACGAGGTCGAGCCCGTCGAGCTCACCAGCCAGGACGGCCTCAACATCCTGCGCCACTCCACCGCGCACGTGATGGCCCAGGCCGTGCAGGAGCTCTTCCCCGAGGCCAAGCTGGGCATCGGCCCGCCGATCAAGGACGGCTTCTACTACGACTTCGACGTCGAGAAGCCGTTCCACCCCGATGACCTCAAGGCCATCGAGAAGAAGATGCAGGAGATCATCAAGCGGGGGCAGAAGTTCTCCCGCCGGGTGGTCACCGACGACGCCGCGCGCGAGGAACTGGCGAACGAGCCCTACAAGCTGGAGCTGATCGGGCTCAAGGGGTCGGCCGCCACCGCGGGCGAGGGCGCGGATGTCGAGGTGGGCAGCGGCGAGCTGACCATCTACGACAACCTCGACCCGAAGAGCGGCGAGTTCTGCTGGGGCGACCTGTGCCGTGGTCCGCACCTGCCGAGCACCCGGATGATCCCGGCGTTCAAGATCATGCGCTCGGCCGCCGCGTACTGGCGGGGCAGCGAGAAGAACAAGCAGCTCCAGCGCCTCTACGGGACCGCCTGGCCGACCAAGGACGAGCTGAAGGCGCACCTGGACTTCCTCACCGAGGCCGCCAAGCGCGACCACCGCAAGCTCGGCAGCGAGCTGGACCTCTTCTCCATCCCGGAGGAGATCGGCTCCGGCCTCGCGGTCTTCCACCCCAAGGGCGGCGTGATGCGCCGGGCCATGGAGGACTACTCGCGCAAGCGGCACGAGGAGGCGGGCTACGAGTTCGTCTACACCCCGCACGCCACCAAGGGCACCCTGTTCGAGCTCTCCGGCCACCTGGACTGGTACGCCGACGGCATGTACCCGCCCATGCAGCTCGACGGCGAGAACGACTACTACCTCAAGCCGATGAACTGCCCGATGCACAACCTGATCTACCGCTCGCGCGGTCGGTCCTACCGTGAACTGCCGTTGCGGCTCTTCGAGTTCGGCACGGTGTACCGGTACGAGAAGTCCGGTGTGGTGCACGGCCTGACCCGGGCCCGCGGCTTCACCCAGGACGACGCGCACATCTACTGCACCAAGGAGCAGATGGCCGGTGAGCTGGACTCGCTGCTCACCTTCGTGCTGGACCTGCTGCGCGACTACGGCCTGACCGACTTCTACCTGGAGCTCTCCACCCGGGACCCGGAGAAGTCGATCGGCTCGGACGAGGACTGGGCGGAGGCCACCGAGACCCTGCGGGCGGCGGCCGAGAAGCAGAACCTCGAACTGGTCCTGGACCCCGAGGGTGCGGCCTTCTACGGCCCGAAGATCTCGGTGCAGGCGCGGGACGCGATCGGGCGGACCTGGCAGATGTCGACCATCCAGGTCGACTTCCAGCTGCCGAACCGCTTCGAGCTGGAGTTCCAGGGCGCGGACGGCAACCGGCAGCGGCCTGTGATGATCCACCGTGCGCTGTTCGGCTCGATCGAGCGCTTCTTCGCGGTGCTGCTGGAGCACTACGCGGGCGCGATGCCGCCGTGGCTGGCGCCGGTGACGGTGGTCGGCATCCCGATCACCGAGGAGCACGTGCCGTACCTGCAGGAGGTGGCGGCCGAGCTGAAGAAGCACGGGATCCGGGTCGAGGTGGACGCCTCGGACGAGCGGATGCAGAAGAAGATCAGGACGGCGCAGAAGAACAAGATCCCGTTCATGCTGATCGCGGGCAACGACGACGTCGAGGCCGGCGCGGTGAGCTTCCGCTACCGCAGTGGTGAGCAGAAGAACGGCGTGCCGGTCGCCGAGGCCGTGGCGGAGATCGTGGACGCGGTGCAGCGCCGGATCCAGGTCTGACCGCGACCTGACCGACCGCTGAGCCGAAGTGCGGGGCGGACTCCTTTCACCAGGAGTCCGCCCCGCACTGGTTCGGTGGCCCAGTGGGGCGAATATGCTGATCGGCATGACGAGTGAGCCGGAACTGCAGCAGGGCGTCGGGGAGCCGGACGGCTTCCAGCGCCTGTGGACGCCCCATCGGATGGCCTATATCCAGGGTGAGAACAAGCCCACGGGACCGGCTCCCGACGACGGGTGTCCGTTCTGCTCGATCCCCTCGCTCAGCGACGAGGACGGGCTGATCGTCACCCGTGGCACGCACGTCTTCGCGGTGCTCAACCTCTACCCGTACAACGGCGGGCACCTGATGCTGGTCCCGTACCGGCACGTGGCCGACTACACCGAGTTGACCGACGAGGAGACCGTCGAGCTGGCGCTGCTCACCAAGCAGGCGATGACGGCGCTGCGGGCGGCCTCCGGGGCGCACGGGTTCAACATCGGGATGAACCAGGGCGGTGCGGCCGGCGCGGGGATCGCGGCGCATCTGCACCAGCACGTGGTGCCGCGCTGGGGCGGGGACACCAACTTCATGCCGGTGGTGGGTCACACCAAGGTGCTGCCCCAACTGCTGGCGGACACCCGCAAGATGCTGGCCGACGCCTGGCCGCAGGTGTGAGCAGGGCCCAGTGAGCGCAGCCCGGTGAGCAGAGCACCGTGAGCGGCCCCGGCACTCGTCACGAGTGCCGGGGCCGCTCACGGTTTCGCGGCTCGGTCAGCCGGCGTCGTAGGCGTCCGCCTTGAACGGCCGCACGCCCTGCAGCTCCGACTTGAGGATCAGGCCGCGGTTGGCGAACCGGTCGGTGCTGATGTCGTGGTCGGACAGGAACTCCACCGTCGCGGCGAGCACCGCGCTGACCACGGGGGCGGTGATCCGCATCGAGTCGTCGGCCATGAAGCGGCTGTTCCAGGGCGCGGTCGCCCAGGCGGTGCGCAGGCCGAAGGGTTCCGGGAGCTTCATCGTGCCGCCGAGCCAGGCGAGCAGGCCGGGCGCCCGCCAGAACGGTGCCCGCAGGGCCTGGCGGACCACCTCGTCGTTGTCGATCAGCGGCAGGGTGACGGTCCGCTCCTCCCAGAACTTGCCGGTCTTGGCCTCGGTGCGCTCCTTGGCCTTGGGCTTGTCGTGGAAGAGGCCGGGGACCGGGCCGAGGGTGTGGCCGTTGACCGAGACCCGCAGGGTGTTGCTGAGCACGGTGACGGTGACCAGCACGCTGACGATCAGCCGGCCCTTGTTGAGGACGAACTGGGTGCCCAGGTAGTGGCGGGGGCCGTCGAGGCCGAAGCCCTGGCGGTTGGCGACGCTGACCACGGCGTGGTCGCGCATCCGCGGGCCGTCCATGTCGGGCCCGCCGGGGCGGCCGATCTCGTCCGCGCCGGCGCCGACCTCCATGATCACCCACTGCTCGACCGAGGAGTGCGGCACGGCGCCGTTGCCGACGCCGCTGCGCCCGAGGCCGTTGAGCCGGTCGGTGATCTTCTTGACCAGGTCCCAGGTGTGGAAGGAGCGGAACTCCTCATGGCCCTCGGCGGGCTTGAGGTCCTCGACCATCTCCCAGGAACCCCAGCGCTTGCCGAGGCCGAGTATCCCGTTGGCGCCGGCGTAGTGCAGGACGTTGGTGTCCTGCTCCAGCGAGAGCTGGGTGAGCTGGGTCTTGAGCTGGGCGGCGCGCTCGTCCTGGTCGTTGCGCGGGACGGCCTGCGGGACGACGGCGACGGCACCGCCGTCGATGACGTCGGTCCAGCGCTCCCGCATGTCCCGCACGAAGACCAGGCAGATCCGCTTGGCGATGAACCAGCCGAGCACGGGCATCAGCATGACCACCCGGCAGTAGACGCCGAGCGGGCCGCCGACCGGGGGCCGCAGCGCGAGCAGCGCGGCCAGGCCGAGCAGCAGGACCAGCACCAGCGGTCCGTACAGGCCCTCCCGCCGCGAGCTCGCCGAGCTCAGCCACAAGCGCATCCGGAAGGCGGCGAGCCAGAGCAGCGTGCCGGGCAGGAAGAGGACGCCGGTGAGCACGGTGACCAGCATCAGCCGGCGGTCGCGGGTGTCCCGCAGCGCCTCGGCGGCCAGGCAGTGCTCGACCACCATCCGGGGCTCGGTGCCGAACGAGGGCACGATGGGTTTGCGTCCGGCGCCCAGGGTCCGGGCGATCACGGCCTTGCTGAAGGCCTCGCCGACGTTGGGGGCCATCAGCTTGAAGCGGCCCTTCTTGCCGGTGACGCCCTCCTGCACGGCGGCGACGAAGTCGTCCAGATTGCCGTCCCGGTAGGCGAGCGACGAGAGCGCCTGGGTGACCGCGGTCTGCGGCCCGGCGTCGGTCCGGGGTATCTGCGCCCCGGGGGTCATGTCGAGCTTGCTCATGGCTGCGGCCTCCCCTCCTCCCCTGTCAGCGGCAGGGTATCGCGCCACCGACCGGTCAGGTTGATGATCGCCTGAATCACCGTCATCAGGACGGTGTGGGGCGAGTCTTCCCCCGATACCGCCGGTTCGATCCGGATGGTGCAGGATCGATGCCATGGTGACTGAGGAAGCCCTCGTCCAGGCCCCTGATCCGGTGCTGGTCTTCGACGGTGACTGCGCGTTCTGCTCCTCGTGCGTGCGGATCGCCGAGCGGTATCTGCGGCAGACGCTGGCCTCGGGGGGTTGGACGGCCGAGCCGCTGCAGTTCGCCGATCTCGCGGCGTTGGGTGTCACCCGGGAGCGGGCGGAGCGTGAGGTGCTCTGGGTCACGCCGACGGGGGAGGTGTACGGCGGTGCGCAGGCGGTGGCGAAGCTGCTGCTGCGGTCGGGGAACGTCTGGGCGTACCTGGGTGCGGTGCTGCGGTTGGCGCCCGTGCGGCCGGTGGCGGCGGCGGTGTACCGGCTGGTGGCCCGCTACCGGCACCGGATGCCGGGCGGCACGGCGGCCTGCGCGCTGCCGGGCCGACCGTAGCGCGGGTAGCACGGCCCGCCGACGCCGATCGGGTGTGGGGCGGCCGAGCGGGCCTGGCGGCCTGGATACCATGGGTCACGCCGGGTGGGCTGATCCGCCCGGCCGCCCGGTGCTGCCGCAGCTGATGGCCGCCGGTGTACTCCCTGCAGTGAGATCGGAGCGGTCGGGAAGGCCATGCTCAACAAATACGCGCGTGCCTTCTTCACACGTGTCCTGACGCCGTTCGCCGCGCTGCTGCTGCGCTGGGGGGTCAGCCCGGACGCGGTGACCCTGGTCGGCACGGCCGGCTCGGTGGCCGGTGCGCTGGTCTTCTTCCCGCGCGGGCAGTTCTTCTGGGGAACGATCACGATCACCCTGTTCATCTTCTCGGACCTGGTGGACGGGAACATGGCCCGGCAGGCGGGCACCTCCAACAAGTGGGGGGCGTTCCTGGACTCCACGCTGGACCGGGTGGCGGACGCGGCGATCTTCGGCGGTCTGGCGCTCTGGTACGCGGGCAAGGGTGACAACGACCTGCTCTGCGCGGTGTCGGTGCTCTGCCTGGCGAGCGGCCAGGTGGTGTCGTACACCAAGGCCCGGGCGGAGAGCCTGGGGCTGCCCTGTGACGTGTCGGGGCTGGTGGAGCGGGCCGAGCGGCTGGTGATCACGCTGGTGGCGGCCGGACTGGCGGGTCTGCACACCTTCGGGGTGCCGTACATCGAGTGGCTGCTGCCGGTGGCGCTCTGGCTGGTCGGTGCGGGCAGCGTGGTCACGGTGCTGCAGCGGATGCTGACGGTGCGCCGGGAGGCCTTCGAGGCGGCGGCGCTCGCCGCACAGGGAACCACAACCGCACGGGAGAGTTGAGGCAGCCGGATGCGCGAGAAGCTGGTCGAGTCCGGGTACGCCGCGGGCTGGGCGGTTCTGAAGCTGCTGCCGGAGCCGGTGGTGGGGGTGCTCGGTGACCGGATCGCGGATGCGGTCTGGCGGCGGCAGGGGCGCGGGGTGCACCAGCTGGAGAAGAACCTGGCCCGGGTGCGGCCGCAGGCCTCGCCGGCCGAGCTGCGCGAGCTGTCGCGCGCCGGGATGCGCTCCTACCTGCGCTACTGGATGGAGTCGTTCCGGCTGCCGGTGTGGAACGACCGCAAGATCGCCGACCGGATGCAGGTGGACGGCATCGAGCACCTGGTGGCGGCGATGGAGTCCGGGCGGGGCGCGATCATAACGCTGCCGCACATGGGGAACTGGGACCTGGCCGGCGCCTGGGTGGTGCGGCACCTGGGCTTCAACTTCACCACGGTCGCCGAGCGGCTGAAGCCGGAGTCGCTCTTCGACCGCTTCGTGGCCTACCGCGAGGGCCTGGGGATGGAGGTGCTGGCGCTGACCGGCAGCGACATCTCGGTGATCGGCACGCTGGCCCGGCGGCTTCGCGAGGGCAAGCTGATCTGCCTGGTCGGGGACCGGGACCTGTCGGCGGCCGGGCTGCCGGTGGACTTCTTCGGCGAGACCACCCGGATGCCGGCCGGCCCGGCGGCGCTGGCCCAGCGGACCGGGGCGGCGCTGCTGCCCGTGACGCTCTGGTACGACGGGCCGGTGCAGCGGGCTCGGATCCACCCGCCGGTCGAGGCGCCGGCCGAGCTGGACCGGCAGGCGGCCAAGTCGGCGATGACGCAGGCGATGGCGGACATCTGGGCGGCGGGGATCGCGCGGCATCCGCAGGACTGGCACATGCTGCAGCGCTTCTGGCTGGCCGATCTGCCGTCAACTCCTCAGCCACAGGCTGCTGCTGACGAGACGTCAGCCGAACCGTCGCCCCGTGCCCAGCAGGGGGAGCCGCGATGAAGATCGGTATCGTCTGCCCGTACGACTGGGACGTCCCCGGGGGCGTGCAGTTCCACATCCGGGACCTGGCCGAGCACCTGATCGGTCTTGGGCACAAGGTCTCGGTGCTGGCGCCGGCCGACGACGAGTCGGCACTGCCCGGGTACGTGGTCTCGGCGGGCCGGGCGGTGGCCGTCCCCTACAACGGGTCGGTGGCCCGGCTGAGTTTCGGGATCATCTCGGCGACCCGGGTGCGGCGCTGGCTGCGGGACGGCGAGTTCGACATCCTGCACGTGCACGAGCCGGCCTCGCCGAGCCTGTCGATGCTGGCGGCCTGGGCGGCGACCGGGCCGATGGTGGCCACCTTCCACACCTCCAACCCGCGTTCGCGGGCGATGATCGCGGCCTCGCCGATCCTGCAGCCGGCGCTGGAGAAGATCAGCGCCCGGATCGCGGTGAGCGAGTACGCGCGGCGCACCCTGGTGGAGCACCTGGGCGGGGACGCCGTGGTGATCCCGAACGGGGTGGACGTCTCGTTCTTCGCCCGGGCCGAGCCCGACCCGCGCTGGACCGGCGGCACGATCGGCTTCATCGGCCGGATCAACGAGCCGCGCAAGGGCCTGCCGTCGCTGCTGGCCGCGCTGCCGGCGATCATCGCGGCGCGCCCCGAGGTGCGGCTGCTGGTGGCCGGCAAGGGTGACGAGGAGGAGGCCGTCGCGGGGCTGGCGCCCGAGGTGCGGGCCCACGTGGAGTTCCTCGGCATGGTCAGCGACGAGGAGAAGGCGCGGCTGCTGCGCAGCGTCGACCTGTACGTGGCGCCCAACACCGGGGGCGAGAGCTTCGGGATCATCCTGGTGGAGGCGATGTCGGCGGCGGCTCCGGTACTGGCCAGCGACCTGGACGCGTTCGCCCAGGTGCTGGACGGCGGGCAGGCGGGGGAGCTGTTCGCGGTGGCGGACCCGGCGGCGCTGGCCGAGGCGGCGGTGCGGCTGCTGGGCGACCCGGTGCGGTTGGCCGAGCTGCGCACGGCGGCGGCCGCGCATGTCCGGCGGTTCGACTGGGAGACGGTCGGCGCGGACATCCTGGCGGTCTACGAGACGGTCGCCGACGGGACGGGCGGCGCGCCCAAGGTGCGCGAGGACGACCGGACCAGCTGGCGCGAGCGGCTCGGGCTGTCGCAGGGCCGGTAGCGTAGCGCCTCGTGACTACCTGGATCTGGGCCGCGATCGCCGTGGTGCTCGTCGCGGTCTACCTGAGCTGGACCGCGGGCCGACTCGACCGGCTGCACGCGCGGATCGACGCCGCGCGGGCGGCGTTGGACGCGCAGTTGCTTCGACGCGCCTCGGTGGCGCAGGAGTTGGCCACCTCCTCGCTGCTCGACCCGGCCACCTCGCTCGTGCTGTACGAGGCTTCGCACGCCGCGCGGCAGGCCGACGAGGAGCACCGGGAGGTGGCGGAGAGCGACTTGAGCCAGGCGCTGCGGGCGGTCTTCGCCGAGCCCGAGCAGGCGGCGGAGTTGCGCGCGGCGCCCGGTGGCGAGGAGGCGCTGCGCGACCTGACCTCGGCGGTGCGCCGGGTGCCGATGGCCCGTCGGTTCCACAACGACGCGGTGCGGGCGGCGCGCGCGGTGCGGACGCATCGACTGGTGCGCTACTTCCGGCTGGCCGGGCGGGCGCCGTTCCCGCTGGCCTTCGAGATGGACGACGAGCCGCCGGCGGCGCTGCTCCCGCAGGGCTCGCCCGCCTAGCTGCTGCCGGGGACGGGCTCGGGACGGGCTCGGGGCGGTACCGTACCTGGTCGCGCAGGGTGGGACCTACGGCCTGTTTGGCGTATGGATCGGGCACGTCTGGACCGGGTGGCGCATCGATCACTTACCCGAACGGCCTACCATGGGGCGATAGCACACCGATTCGTCTTCGAGTGAGGTCTCACGTGTCCACCAGCACTCCCGCTTCCGCCGACCAGCCGCAGATCGGTACCGCCCGGGTCAAGCGCGGCATGGCCGAGCAGCTCAAGGGCGGTGTGATCATGGACGTGGTCAACGCCGAGCAGGCCAAGATCGCCGAGGACGCGGGTGCCGTCGCGGTCATGGCGCTCGAGCGGGTCCCCGCCGACATCCGCAAGGACGGCGGCGTGGCTCGGATGTCCGACCCGGACATGATCGACGGCATCATCAACGCCGTCTCCATCCCGGTCATGGCGAAGTCCCGGATCGGCCACTTCGTCGAGGCCCAGGTGCTCCAGGCGCTCGGCGTCGACTACATCGACGAGTCCGAGGTGCTCACCCCGGCCGACGAGGTCAACCACTCGGACAAGTGGGCCTTCACCACCCCCTTCGTCTGCGGTGCCACCAACCTCGGTGAGGCGCTGCGCCGGATCGCCGAGGGTGCGGCGATGATCCGCTCCAAGGGCGAGGCCGGCACCGGCAACGTGGTCGAGGCCGTGCGCCACATGCGCCAGATCAACTCCGACATCCGCCGCCTGACCACCCTCGACGAGAACGAGCTGTACGTCGCGGCCAAGAACCTCCAGGCCCCGTACGAGCTGGTCAAGGAGGTCGCGCAGCTGGGCAAGCTCCCGGTCGTGCTGTTCTCCGCCGGTGGCGTGGCCACCCCGGCCGACGCCGCGCTGATGATGCAGCTGGGCGCCGAGGGCGTCTTCGTCGGCTCGGGCATCTTCAAGTCCGGCGACCCGGCCAAGCGCGCCGCCGCCGTGGTCAAGGCCACCACCTTCTTCGACGACCCGAAGGTGATCGCGGACGTCTCGCGCGGCCTGGGCGAGGCCATGGTCGGCATCAACTGCGACACCCTGCCGGAGAGCGAGCGCTACGCGAACCGCGGCTGGTAGTCACTCCCGTCCGTCCGGTCCGCCGCGCCGAAGCTGGTGCGGCGGACCGTCGCACATCCCCCCGCGAACCCTGCGAAGAACGAAGCGCGAAGAAGGTAGTCCACCGTGTCCAGCAGCACCCCCGTGATCGGCGTCCTGGCCCTGCAGGGCGATGTCCGCGAGCACCTGATCGCGCTCGCCGAGGCGGACGCCCTGGCCCGCCCGGTCCGTCGGCCCGAGGAGCTGGCCGCCGTCGACGCCCTGGTCATACCGGGCGGCGAGTCCACCACCATGTCCAACCTGGCGCTGGCCTTCGGCCTGATGGAGCCGTTGCGCGCCCGGGTGGCCGCCGGGATGCCGGTCTACGGCTCGTGCGCGGGCATGATCATGCTGGCCGAGAAGATCCTGGACGGCCGGGACGACCAGCAGAGCGTCGGCGGCATCGACATGACGGTGCGGCGCAACGCCTTCGGCCGGCAGAACGAGTCCTTCGAGTCCGCGATCGACTTCACGGGCTTCGAGGGCGAGCCGGTGCACGGTGTCTTCATCCGCGCGCCGTGGGTCGAGTCGGTGGGCGCCCAGGTCGAGGTGCTGGCCGAGCTGCCGGCCGCCGACGGTGCCGACAGCCGGATCGTGGCGGTGCGCCAGGGTAACCTGCTGGCCACCTCCTTCCACCCGGAGCTGACGGGTGATCACCGGGTGCACGCGCTCTTCGTGCGGATGGTCGAGCAGGCCCGGGAAACGGCGGGCGCCTGACCGGTGCCAGGTGCGCCGTCCCGACACCGGTAGGATCTCCCCTGTTTCATTTCCCTTTGGCGACGTAAAGGAGCTGGTGATGTCCGGCCACTCTAAGTGGGCTACCACCAAGCACAAGAAGGCCGTGATCGACGCCAAGCGCGGCAAGCTCTTCGCCAAGATGATCAAGAACATCGAGGTGGCGGCGAAGACCGGCGGTCCCGACCCGGCCGGCAACCCGACGCTCTACGACGCCATCCAGAAGGCCAAGAAGAGCTCGGTCCCGATCGACAACATCAACCGCGCGGTCAAGCGCGGTGGCGGCCTGGAGGCCGGCGGGGCCGACTACTCGACGATCATGTACGAGGGCTACGGCCCCAACGGTGTCGCGGTGCTGATCGAGTGCCTCACCGACAACCGCAACCGCGCCGCCTCCGACGTGCGGGTGGCGATGACCCGCAACGGCGGCTCGATGGCCGACCCGGGCTCGGTGTCGTACCTGTTCAACCGCAAGGGCGTGGTGATCGTCCCGAAGAGCGACGGCGTGGACGAGGACAAGGTCCTCGAGGTCGTGCTCGAGGCCGGCGTCGACGTCGAGGAGGTCAACGACCTCGGCGACACCCTCGAGGTGGTCTCCGAGGCGACCGACATGGTCGCGGTGCGCACCGCGCTGGTGGACGGCGGGCTCGACTACGACTCGGCCGACGCCAACTTCGTGCCCAGCATGCAGGTCGAGCTGGACGTGGACGGCGCCCGCAAGATCCTCAAGCTGATCGACGCGCTGGAGGACAGCGACGACGTGCAGAACGTCTTCGCCAACTTCGACATCTCCGACGAGGTGGGTGCGCAGCTCGACGCCGAGTGAGGTGACGTGCTCTCCGGCCCGGTGGTCCGCCTGGACCGCCGGGCCGGTGTCGTCTGAGGGGTTGTCGGGGGGTTGTCGCAGGTGCCCGCTAGGGTCTGTCTCTGGGGTCTGAGCAGGCGGGACTGACGGAGGGTGGGAGCGTGCGGGTACTGGGCGTGGACCCGGGGCTGACCAGGTGCGGCGTCGGCGTGGTCGACGGTGCGCCGGGCCGGCCGCTGCGGATGATCGGCGTCGGGGTGGTGCGCACCCCCGCCGAGGAGGAGGTCCCGCGCCGGCTGCTGGCCATCGAGGACGGCCTGGAGCAGTGGCTGGACGCCCACCGCCCCGACATCGTCGCCATCGAGCGGGTCTTCGCGCAGCACAACGTGCGCACCGTGATGGGGACGGCGCAGGCCAGCGCGGTCGCCATGCTCTGCGCCAGCCGGCGCGGCCTGCCGGTGGTGCTGCACACGCCCAGTGAGGTCAAGGCCGCCGTCACGGGCTCGGGCCGGGCCGACAAGGCGCAGGTCACGGCGATGGTGACCCGGCTGCTGCGGCTGGACGCACCCCCGAAGCCGGCCGATGCCGCGGACGCGTTGGCGCTGGCGATCTGCCACATCTGGCGCGGCACGGCCACCGACAAGATCGCGGCCGCGCTGGCCCGCACCACCACGACCACCCGACCCAAGGAGTACCGCCCGTGATCGCCTTCGTCCAGGGTCCCGTGGCGGCCCTCGCTCCCGGCACCGCCGTGGTCGAGGTCGGCGGGGTCGGTATGGCGGTGCAGTGCACGCCCAACACGCTGGCCGCGCTGCGCCTCGGCGAGCCGGCCAGGCTGGCCACCTCGCTGGTGGTGCGGGAGGACTCGCTCACCCTGTACGGCTTCGCGGACGACGACGAGCGGGCCACCTTCGAGGTGCTGCAGGCCGCCCCCGGGGTGGGCCCGCGGGTGGCGCAGGCGATGCTCGCCGTGCACAGCCCCGACGCGCTGCGCCTCGCGGTGGCCAACGGGGACGAGCGGGCGCTGATCCAGGTGCCCGGGATCGGCAAGGCCAAGGCGGCCAAGTTGCTGCTGGAGTACAAGAACAAGCTGGGCGCCCCGAGCGGTGCCGTGCCCGCCCAGAAGCCGCTCGCCGCCGGTCCTGCGCCGTGGAGCGAGCAGCTGCACGCCGCGCTGGTCGGCCTGGGCTACGCTCCGCGCGAGGCCGAGGAGGCGGTGGTCGCGGTGACACCGGAGGCCGAGGCGCAGCGGAGCACCGACGTCGGCGCGCTGCTGAAGGCGGCGCTGCGCACCCTGAGCCGCGCGCGGTAGTTCACGCCGCAGCCATGTGACACGTAGTCAATCAAGCACCGCGTCAATGAAGCACTGCATCAACTTGTCGACTTGGAGCCAGCCCTGATGAGCCCGTACGACTCCGACCCCGCCGACCGCCTGGTGGCGGCGGCCGCCGACGAGGCGGACCAGGCGGTCGAGGCGGCGCTGCGCCCCAAGCTGCTGGACGAGTTCATCGGCCAGGAGCGGGTGCGCGAACAGCTCTCGCTGGTGCTGCGCGCGGCCCGCAAGCGCGGTGCCGCCCCCGACCACGTGCTGCTGAGCGGACCGCCCGGGCTCGGCAAGACCACGCTGTCGATGATCATCGCGGCCGAGCTGAACGCCCCGCTCCGGATCACCTCGGGCCCGGCCATCCAGCACGCCGGCGACCTGGCGGCGATCCTCTCCTCGCTGACCGAGGGCGAGGTGCTCTTCCTCGACGAGATCCACCGGATGTCCCGGCCCGCCGAGGAGATGCTCTACATGGCGATGGAGGACTTCCGGGTCGACGTGATCGTCGGCAAGGGCCCGGGCGCCACCGCGATCCCGCTGGAACTGCCGCCGTTCACCCTGGTCGGCGCCACCACCCGGGCCGGCCTGCTGCCGCCGCCGCTGCGCGACCGGTTCGGTTTCACCGGCCACATGGAGTTCTACGCCCCCGCCGAGCTGCAGCGGGTGGTGCACCGTTCGGCCGCGCTGCTCGACGTGGAGATCGACCCGGTCGGTGCCGCCGAGATCGCCGGCCGCTCCCGGGGCACCCCGCGGATCGCCAACCGGCTGCTGCGCCGGGTGCGGGACTACGCCCAGGTCGAGCACGACGGCCGGATCACCCAGGAGATCGCCGCCAAGGCGCTGGCGGTCTACGAGGTGGACGCGCGTGGTCTGGACCGGTTGGACCGGGCGGTGCTGGACGCGCTGCTGCGGCTCTTCGGCGGCGGGCCGGTGGGCCTGTCCACGCTGGCCGTCGCGGTGGGGGAGGAGGCCGAGACGGTGGAGGAGGTGGCCGAGCCCTTCCTGGTCCGCGAGGGGCTGCTGGCCCGCACCCCGCGCGGTCGGATCGCCACCGCCGCGGCCTGGCAGCACCTCGGACTGACCCCGCCGCCCCAGGTCGGCGGGCGCGGCGGGCTGCCCGGGCAGCAGCAGTTCTTCGCGGCCGAATCAGCAGCCGGATCGGCGGCCGAGTCAGCGCCCGGATCAGCGCTCGAGTCAGCGGCCGGATCGGCACCCGAATCAGCGACCGGATCGACGGCCGCGTTGACGCCCGCGTTGACGCCGGAAGAACCCGTCCAGGACTGACCGTGTCAGAGACTCGCCACCTTTGGCGGCGGGATGCGATGCTTGGCGTTGTCCGATCAGAGCGGGTCTCCTAGACTTCGCCGGACCGCCCCGTCTCGCCTGGCGGGCCGACCATCGCCTGTGGCTGTCCATCGGGTAGCCCGTAAGGACCTTTTGCTGTGAATCTCCTCATTCTTCTCCTCCCGATCGCTGCGATCTTCCTCATGTTCCGATCGCAGAAGAAGCGGCAGCAGCAGGCGCAGACCATGCAGTCGGCGCTGGAGCCGGGCGCTGCGGTGCGCACCATCGGGGGCATGTACGCCCAGGTGATCGCGATCAACGAGAGCTCCGTGGAGCTGGAGATCGCCCCTGGCGTGGTGACCCACTTCTCGAAGAGTGCGATCGCCGCGGTCATCGAGCCGCAGGAGTACGACGAGATCATCAACGGCCGTCCCGAGGGGGACGAGTCCGTGGAGCTCACCGACGAGCACGTCGAGGACGAGCTCCTCGCCGACGAGCACGTCGAGGACGAGGCCGTGCGGGAGGACGTCAGCCTGGAGAAGGCCGACAGCGACACGCCCGCGGCCAAGTAGCACGACGACGGTCCGCACCACCACTTCACGGTTGTCCGCAGCTCAGCGCCGCCTCCTGCCCCCACGCGGGTCGGCGCGCTGAGCCGGCGGCATGGGACAGGGAGAAACGAGCAAGGTGGCAACACCCAAGTCGCGTCCGCGCGACGGTTATCCGGGGCGGGCTCTGGCCCTCATCCTGGTGGTCACCGTCGGACTGGTCGCCCTCATGTTCGGGACAGGCCACAAGACGCCTCGCCTCGGTATCGATCTCGCGGGTGGGACCAGCATCACGCTGACGGCCACCTCGAAGGACAAGGCCGCGGTCAACTCGTCGAACATGAACATCGCGGTCGGGATCATCCAGAAGCGCGTCAACGCCTTCGGTGTCTCCGAGGCCGAGGTTCAGACCCAGGGCAACGACAACATCATCGTTGACATCCCGAAGGGGACGAACAGCCAGCAGGCGGCGCAGCAGGTCGGTACCACGGCCCAGCTGTACTTCCGGCCGGTGCTGGCGACCGCGCCCAGTGGTGTGACCCTGCCGCCCGCCACCAGCAGCCCGAGCGCCGCCGCCAGCGGCAGCGCCAGTGGCAGCCCGAGCGCGAGTGCCAGTGCCGGCGGCTCGGCCAGTGCCGCCGCCGGTTCGCCGAGCGCCGGCGCCAGCTCGTCCAAGGCCGGCCGCGCGCTCTCCGAGGGCCTGCTGGCCGACGCGAGCGGTTCGCCGAGCGCCGGTTCCAGCGCCGCCCCCTCGGGCTCCGCGTCGGCCCCGGCCGGCGGCAGCGCCGCCCCGAGCTCCGCCGCCTCCGCGCTCCCGCCGGTTCCGACCGCCCCGGCGGACGCCTCCAGCCAGCTCACCCAGGGCACCGTCCCGGCTGACCTGACCGCCAAGTTCGCCGCGCTGGACTGCTCCAACTCCACCCAGCGGATCGACTACCAGACCACGCCGGCCGCCGACACGGTCGCCTGCTCCTACAACAAGGAGCAGAACGCTTGGTACAAGTTCGCGCTCGGCCCGGTCGCGGTCAACGGCGCGGACGTCTCCAAGGCCCAGGCCGGCTACGACGCGCAGAACGCGGCCGGCTGGGAGGTCCAGCTGGGCTTCAACGACCGCGGTTCCAAGGCCTTCGCCACCACCACCGGCCAGCTGGCCACGCTGCCCGCCCCGACCAACCAGTTCGCCATCGTGCTGGACGGCCAGGTGGTCTCCCACCCGTACGTGCAGCAGTCGATCACCGGCGGTACCGCGGTGATCTCCGGCAGCTTCACCCAGAGCGACGCCAGCAACCTGTCCAACGTGCTGAGCTTCGGCGCGCTGCCGCTGAGCTTCACCCAGAGCGACATCACCACCGTCACCCCGCAGCTGGGCGGTGACCAGCTGCACGCCGGTCTGCTGGCCGGCGCGATCGGCCTGGCGCTGGTCGTCTTCTACTCGCTGCTGTACTACCGGGGCCTGGGTCTGGTCTCGATCGCCGGCCTGGTGGTCTCCGCGATCCTGACCTACACGATCATGTGCCTGCTGGGCGCCGGGATCGGCTTCGCGCTGAACCTGCCGGCCGTCTGCGGTGCGATCGTGGCGATCGGTATCACCGCGGACTCCTTCATCGTGTACTTCGAACGCATCCGCGACGAGGTGCGCGAGGGCGCCCCGCTGCGCTCGGCCGTCCAGCGTGCCTGGCCGCGAGCCCGCCGCACCATCCTGGTCTCCGACTTCGTGTCGTTCCTCTGTGCCGTGGTGCTGTACGTCTGCTCGGTCGGCAAGGTCCAGGGCTTCGCGTTCACGCTGGGTCTGACCACGCTGCTCGACATCGTGGTGATCTTCCTCTTCACCAAGCCGATGATCACCCTGCTGGCCCGGCGGAAGTTCTTCGCCAACGGCCACCCGTGGTCCGGTCTCGACCCGAAGCGTCTGGGCGCCCGCCCGCCGATCCGGAGCACCCGGCGTCGTCCCGCCACCTCCGCCGCCGTGAAGGAGGCCTGACGCCATGTCACGCTTCAGCAACCTGGGACACCGTCTCTACCAGGGCGAGATCAGCTTCGACTTCGTCGGTCGGCGCAAGATCTGGTACAGCATCTCGGCGGCGATCGCCGCGGCGGCGCTGATCGGCCTGACCGTGATCGGTCTGCACCTGAGCATCGACTTCAAGGGCGGCTCGGTCTACACGGTCAAGAAGCCCGGGCTGACCATCAGCCAGGCGCAGACCTCGATCGACAAGATCGTCGGGGACTCGACCCCGCAGGTGCAGGCCACCGGTGACGGCCAGATCCGGGTCCAGGTCAGCTCCAACGACAAGATCCAGTCCACCGAGGTGGTCCAGAAGCTCTCCACCGACCTCGGCATCGACCAGAGCGCGATCAACGCGCAGGTGGTCGGCCCGAGTTGGGGGCAGCAGATCTCGCAGAAGGCCCTGACCGGTCTGATCGTCTTCATGATCCTGGTCACCGCCTACCTGGCGATCGCCTTCGAGTGGCGGATGGCGGTGGCGGCCCTGGTCGCCCTGATCCACGACCTGCTGATCACCATCGGGGTCTACGCCCTGGTCGGCTTCGAGGTCTCGCCGGGTACCGTGATCGGCTTCCTGACCATCCTCGGTTACTCGCTCTACGACACGGTCGTCGTCTTCGACACCGTGAAGGAGAACACCAAGGGGATCGAGAAGCAGAACAAGATCACCTACAGCGAGGCGGCCAACGCGGGCCTCAACCAGACCCTGGTCCGCTCGGTCAACACCACCGTGGTGGCCCTGCTGCCGGTGGCGGCGCTGCTCTTCATCGGTGGCGGCCTGCTCGGCGCCGGCACCCTGAACGACATCTCGCTCGCGCTCTTCGTCGGCCTGTCGGCCGGTGCGTACTCCTCGATCTGCGTCGCCACCCCGCTGCTCGCGCAGCTCAAGGAGCAGAGCCCGGAGATGCGGGCGCTGGCCAAGCGGGTCGCCCAGCGCAAGGCCGCGGACGCCAAGGCGGCGGCGGCCAAGGCGGCGGCCGGTGTGACCGACGAGGTGGACGACGAGATGTCGGGCACGGTCGAGGACAGCATCGCGGCCGGTATGGTCGGTCAGCGTAATCAGCCGGTCGGCCGGGCCCGTGGCAAGGGCCGCCCGTCCGGCAAGCGATGATCGAAGGACGCCCTGTGACCCCCGCCGACACCGCCCTGACCGAGCTGCTCACCAGCCGGATCAAGGACGTTCCCGACTACCCGAAGCCCGGGGTGCTGTTCAAGGACATCGCCCCGCTGCTGGCCGACGCCGAGGCGTTCGGCGCGCTCACCAAGGCGCTGGCCGAGCGGGCGAAGGAGCTGGGCGCGACCAAGGTGGTGGGGCTGGAGGCCCGCGGCTTCGTGCTGGCGGCCCCGGCGGCCTTCGCCGCCGGGCTCGGCTTCGTGCCGATCCGCAAGAAGGGCAAGCTGCCCGGCGAGGTCTTCCAGCAGTCCTACGACCTGGAGTACGGCTCCGCCACCCTGGAGGTGCAGTGCGACGCCTTCGCCCCTGGTGAGCGGGTGCTGGTGGTCGACGACGTGCTGGCCACCGGCGGCACCATCGCCGCCTCGCTGGACCTGGTCAGGCGCACCGGGGCCGAGCTGGTCGGCGTGGTCGTGCTGATGGAGCTGAGCAGCCTGCCCGGGCGGGCGCGGCTCGCCGAGCACCTGGGCGCGGCGCCGCTGGAGACCCTGGTCCTGGTCTGAGCCAGCCGGCACCTGGGAGAGCAGGTCCGAAACGAGAGCGGTGACCGCGGTCGCGGTCACCGCTCTCGGCATGTCAGCCACCGGGCGGCGGAACACCGGCGCGTCACGCTCGGTACCATGAAGATTCATCCGGTGCGTACCGAGGAGTGTCTTTGCCAGACGAGGTAGTCCCTACGGCCGCCGCATCCAGCAGCCAGTCGGGCGGCGACGAGCCGGCCGGCCATCAGGCCGTGCCCGCGGGGGCCACCCCGGCGCGTCCCGTGCCGCCCGCCTCCGGGCTGGCCCGCGCGGTGGCGCCCGCGCTGCGCCAGGCGTCCTCCTCCGGCGGCATGCGCGCCCGCCTCGCCCGGTTCGGCGGCCAGCGGTCCACGGTGCTCAACCCCGTGCTGGAGCCGCTCTTCCGCACCATCAGGGCCGGCGACCCCAAGGCCGACCCGGCGCTGCTGCGCGACATCGAGCGCGCCTACGCGGTGGCCGAGCGCTGGCACCGCGGCCAGAAGCGCAAGAGCGGTGACCCGTACATCACCCACCCGCTGGCGGTCGCCACCATCCTCGCCGAGCTCGGCATGGACGCCCCGACCCTGATGGCCGGGCTGCTGCACGACACCGTGGAGGACACCGACTACGGCCTGGAGACGCTGCGCCAGGACTTCGGCGACTCGGTCGCGCTGCTGGTCGACGGCGTCACCAAGCTGGACAAGGTGAAGTTCGGCGAGGCCGCGCAAGCCGAAACGGTTCGCAAGATGGTCGTCGCGATGGCCAAGGACCCCCGGGTCCTGGTGATCAAGCTCGCCGACCGCCTGCACAACATGCGCACCATGCGGTACCTCAAGCGGGAGAAGCAGGAGAAGAAGGCCCGCGAGACGCTGGAGATCTACGCCCCGCTGGCGCACCGGCTGGGCATGAACACCATCAAGTGGGAGCTGGAGGACCTGGCCTTCGCCATCCTCTACCCCAAGATGTACGACGAGATCGTCCGGCTGGTCGCCGAGCGCGCGCCCAAGCGGGACGAGTACCTGGCCACCGTCATCGACCAGGTCCAGGGCGACCTGCGCGGGGCCCGGATCTCGGCCTCGGTGACCGGACGGCCGAAGCACTACTACTCGGTCTACCAGAAGATGATCGTCCGAGGCCGCGACTTCGCGGAGATCTACGACCTGGTGGGCATCCGGGTCCTGGTCGACACCGTCCGCGACTGCTACGCGGCGCTCGGCACCATCCACGCGCGGTGGAACCCGGTCCCCGGCCGGTTCAAGGACTACATCGCGATGCCCAAGTTCAACATGTACCAGTCGCTGCACACCACGGTGATCGGTCCCGGCGGCAAGCCGGTCGAGCTGCAGATCCGCACCTTCGACATGCACCGGCGCGCCGAGTACGGCATCGCCGCGCACTGGAAGTACAAGCAGCGCGCGGTGGCCGGCGCCTCCAAGGTGCGCACCGACACGCCGTCCCAGGCCCGCAAGGAGGACAAGGCCGGCGCGGTCAACGAGATGGCCTGGCTGCGCCAGCTGCTCGACTGGCAGAAGGAGACCGAGGACCCGAGCGAGTTCCTCGAGTCGCTGCGCTTCGACCTCTCCAACAACGAGGTCTTCGTCTTCACGCCCAAGGGCGACGTGATAGCGCTGCCCGCGGGCGCCACCCCGGTGGACTTCGCCTTCGCCGTGCACACCGAGGTCGGCTTCCGCTGCATCGGGGCCCGGGTCAACGGGCGCCTGGTGCCGCTGGAGTCGACCCTGGAGAACGGCGACACGGTCGAGGTCTTCACCTCCAAGGCCGAGGGCGCCGGACCGTCCCGGGACTGGCTCGGCTTCGTCAAGTCGCCCCGCGCGCGCAACAAGATCAAGGCCTGGTTCTCCAAGGAGCGCCGTGAGGAGGCGATCGAGCAGGGCAAGGAGGCCATCGCCCGCGCGATGCGCAAGCAGGGCCTGCCGATCCAGCGGATCCTCACCGGCGACTCGCTGGTGACGCTGGCGCACGAGATGCGCTACCCGGACATCTCCTCGCTCTACGCCGCGATCGGCGAGGGCCACGTCTCGGCGCAGTCCATCGTGCAGAAGCTGGTCCAGGCGCTCGGCGGCGAGGAGGGCGCCACCGAGGAGTTCGCCGAGACCGCCACGGTGCCGACCCACGACAACCGGGCCGCGCGCCGCCGCCGGGCCAAGGGCGACCCCGGGGTGATCGTCAAGGGCGTGGACGACGTCTGGGTCAAGCTCTCGCGCTGCTGCACCCCGGTGCCGGGCGACCCGATCGTCGGCTTCATCACCCGTGGCAACGGCGTCTCGGTGCACCGGGCGGACTGCGTCAACGTCGACTCGTTGACCCAGCAGCCCGAGCGGATGATCGAGGTCGAGTGGGCGCCGACCCAGTCCTCGGTCTTCCTGGTGGCCATCCAGGTCGAGGCGTTGGACCGCTCGCGGCTGCTCTCGGACGTCACCCGGGTGCTCTCCGACCAGCACGTCAACATCCTGTCGGCGGCCGTGCAGACCTCGCGCGACCGGGTGGCGATGAGCCGCTTCACCTTCGAGATGGGCGACCCGAAGCACCTGGGTCACGTGCTCAAGGCGGTGCGCGGGGTGGAGGGCGTCTACGACGTCTACCGGGTCACCTCGGCCCGCAAGTAACGCCCAGGGTCAGTCCGGCAATCCCGCGGGCACATGCGAGGGGGCCCACCGCCGAGCGGTGGGCCCCCTTGACGCCGTGCGGCGTCAGCCGCTGAACTCCTCCAGGCTCTTGAGCGCCTGGTCCAGCAGCGCCTGACGGCCCGCCAGTTCGGCCTCCAGCTTCCTGGTCTTGGACTCGTTGCCGGCCGCGCGGGCCTTCTCCAGGTCGGCCTTCAGCTTGTCGACCGCGCCCTGCAGCAGGCCGGTCATGCCGGCCGCGCGGGCCTTGGCCTCCGGGTTGGAGCGCTGCCACTCGGCCTCCTCGGCCTCGCGGACGGCCCGCTCCACGGTGTTCAGCCGACCGTCCAGCTTCGGCTTGGCGTCGCGCGGCACGTGGCCGATCGCCTCCCAGCGCTCGCTGACGTCGCGCAGCGCGGCCTTGGCGGTCTTGAGGTCGCCGATCGGCAGGATCGCCTCGGCCTCGAGCAGCAGCGCCTCCTTGAGCTTCTGGTTCTCGCTCTGCTCGGCGTCCCGCTCGGTGAAGACCGCCGAACGGGCCTGGAAGAACACGTCCTGGGCGCCGCGGAACCGCGCCCACAGCTCGTCCTCGGCGTCCCGCTGCGCCCGGCCCGCGGCCTTCCACTGCGCCATCAGGTCGCGGTAACGGGCCGCGGTGTCGCCCCACTCGGTGGAGCTGGAGAGCGCCTCGGCCTCGGCGACCAGCCGCTCCTTGACCGCCCGGGCGTGGTCGCGCTCGGCGTCCAGCTGGGCGAAGTGCGCCTTGCGGTGCTTGGAGAAGACCGACCGGGCGTGCGAGAACCGGTGCCACAGCTCGTCGTCGCTCTTGCGGTCCAGCCGGGGCAGGCCCTTCCAGGTGTCCACCAGCGCGCGCAGCCGGTCCCCGGCCTCCCGCCACTGGGTGGACTCGGCGAGCTGCTCGGCCTCGGCGACCAGCGCCTCCTTGGCGGTGCGGGTCTCGTCGGCCGCCTTGGCCCGGGCGGCCTTGCGCTCCACCTGGCGCGACTCGATGTCACCGGCCAGGGAGTCCAACCGCTGGGCGAGCGCGGCGAGGTCGCCGACCGCGTGCGCCTCGGTCACCTGGGCGCGCAGGTGGTCCAGCGCGGTCTGGGCCTCCTTGGCGGCCAGGTCCGTCTTGCGCACCCGGTGCTCCAGCAGGCCGATCTCGGCGGCCAGGCCCTGGTACTTGCGCTCGAAGTAGGCGAGAGCCTCCTCGGGGGAGCCCGCCTGCCAGGAGCCGACGACGCGTTCGCCCTCGGCGGTCCTGACGTAGACGGTCCCCTGCTCGTCGACACGGCCCCACGGGTCGCTGCTCACAGCGCCTCCTCCACATGACGGTTCGCCCACGCCTCGGTGGTACGGATCCGTCGTCCACAGTTGAATGTGCGGCGGACCGATGGTCCGCCGTCCCCGCCCGCCCGATCGGTTCGGCTGCCGAGGGTGACGGCGAGCGGGTCAGGGCACCCTATACAACAGCAACATAGGCGACCAGGCCCGGTGCTGTCCGCATCCGGGCCGGGCCAATTCGCGCGGCGGGGCCGGGGCACCCGCCGGATGCCTCAGCCCTTGGTAGCGGTCACCGAGTTGAGCACCACGTCGGCGTTCGGCGCACCGTCCCCGGTACCGCCCTGGACCCCGCCGGCGGCGATGTTGTTCAGCACGTCCAGGCCGCCGGTGATCTTGCCGAACGGGGTGTAGCTGGGCGGCAGCTGGGTGTCCTTGTAGACCAGGAAGAACTGGCTGCCGTTGGTGTTCGCGCCGGAGTTGGCCATCGCCACGGTGCCGGCGGGGTAGGTCGCGCCGGTCAGGTTCTCGTCGGTGAACGAGTAGCCGGGGGTGCCGCTGCCGGTGCCGGTCGGGTCGCCGCACTGCAGCACGTAGATGCTGGAGGTGGTCAGCCGGTGGCACTTGGTGTGGTCGAAGTAGTTCTGACCCGCCAGGAAGACGAAGGAGTTGACCGTGTGCGGGGCCTTCGACGGGTCCAGCTGGAGGGTCACCGCGCCGCAGCTGGTGTTCATCGTGACGTTGTACTTGGCGGTGGCGTCGACGGCCATGGCCGGCTCGGTCTTCCACTGCTTGCCGTTCGGCTGGCCGGGCGACGGCGCGGTGCAGCCCTTGACGGCCACCGGGTTGGGCGTCGCGGCCTGGTTCGGCGCGGCGTTCGCCGTGTCGGTCTTCTTGCTGTCGGACTTGAAGGCGCCACCGGCCCAGGCACCGCCGCCCGCCAGGACCACCACCGCCAGCGCGGCGCCGAGCACGGCGTTGCGGCGCTTGGCCTTGGACGCGGCCTCGGCGCGGGCCGTCTGCTGCCGCTCGTACTTCTCGCGGGCGAGCTGCCGCCGCCGCTGTTCGCTGCTGACCACCGGCCGGGTCTCCTCAATCGCACTGTCGTGGACATGTGTCCGGCGGATCATCGCATCCACCGGCCGCCAAGTGTAGGGACCTCGTCGGTAAGTACGCGGTGAACCGGCCCGCCACCGCGGTATCGGGTTCGCTACGGCGGGCGTACCGCCGGTAGGCTGCACCCCAGACTTTCCGTGTTCAAGAGCGCTCGCCGACCAGCTGAGAAGGACTGCCGTGTTCATCGCCGGATTTCCCGCCGGAGCCTGGGGCACCAACTGCTACCTGGTCGCCCCGGCCGCCGGTGAGGAGTGCGTGATCGTCGACCCGGGGATGGACGCCACCGAGGGGGTCGAGGCGATGATCCGCGAGCACCGGCTGAAGCCGGTCGCGGTGGTGCTCACCCACGGCCACATCGACCACGTGGCCTCGGTGATGCCGATCTGCGGCGCCAAGGGCGTGCCGGCCTGGATCCACCCCGACGACCGGTTCATGCTGACCGACCCGGAGAAGGCGCTCGGCCGCTCGCTCGGCCAGCAGATCATGGGCGAGCTGACCATCGGCGAGCCGGACGACCTGCGCGAGTTGACCGACGGCTCGGTGCTGGAGCTGGCCGGGCTGAAGCTCACCGTCGACCACGCGCCCGGCCATACCAAGGGGTCGGTGACGTTCCGGACGCCCGCCGATGAAGAGATCCCGCCGGTGCTCTTCTCGGGCGACCTGCTCTTCGCCGGCTCCATCGGGCGCACGGACCTGCCCGGCGGCGACCACGGCGCGATCATGCGCTCGCTGGCCCGGGTCTGCCTGCCCCTCGACGACGCCACCGTGGTCCTGTCCGGCCACGGCACCCAGACCACCATCGGCCGCGAGCGCGCCACCAACCCCTACCTCAGGCAAGCGGGCGGGGCGGCTGACGCTCCCGCAGCCGTGCGACGAGGAATGTGACGGAAGACCAGTTGAGCACCTTCACCGCCCCCAAGGGCACCTACGACCTGCTGCCGCCCAGCTCCGCGACCTTCCTGGCGGTCCGTCAGGCACTGGCCGCCCCGCTGCGCCGGGCCGGCTACGGCTACATCGAGACGCCCGTCTTCGAGGACGTCAAGCTCTTCTCCCGCGGTGTCGGCGAGTCCACCGACATCGTCACCAAGGAGATGTTCACCCTCACCCAGCGCGGTAAGGAAGAGCTCGCACTGCGCCCCGAGGGCACCGCCTCGGTGGTCCGCGCGGTGCTGGAGGCCAACCTGCACAAGGCCGGCAACCTGCCGGTCAAGGTCTGGTACTCGGGCAACTTCTACCGCTACGAGCGTCCGCAGAAGGGCCGGTACCGCCAGTTCTCGCAGGTCGGCGCCGAGGCGCTGGGCGCCGAGGACCCGGCGCTGGACGCCGAGCTGATCATCCTGGCCGACGACGCCTTCCGCTCGCTGGGTCTCACCGACTACCGGCTGCTGCTCAACAGCCTGGGCGACAAGCAGTGCCGCCCGGTCTACCGGGCCGCGCTGCAGGAGTTCCTGGCCGGCCTGGAGCTGGACGAGGACACCCGCCGCCGGGCCGAGATCAACCCGCTGCGGGTGCTGGACGACAAGCGTGAGGCCGTGCAGGCCCAGCTGGTCGGCGCACCGCTGCTGCGCGACTACCTGTGCGAGGACTGCAAGGCCTACGACGAGCAGGTCCGCGCACTGCTGACCGCCGCCGGGGTGGCCTTCGTCGACGACCCCAAGCTGGTCCGCGGCCTGGACTACTACACCCGCACCACCTTCGAGTTCGTGCACGACGGCCTGGGCGCGCAGTCCGCGATCGGCGGCGGCGGCCGCTACGACGGGCTCTCCGAGATGCTCGGCGGCCCGGCGCTGCCCTCGGTCGGCTGGGGCCTGGGCGTGGACCGGATCTACCTCGCGCTGCAGGCCGAGGGCGTCGTCCTCGACCTGCCCGCGACCACCTCGGTCTACGCGGTCGCGCTCGGCGAGGAGGCCAAGAACGTGCTGTTCGCCAAGGTCACCGAGCTTCGCCGGGCCGGCGTCGCCACCGATCTCGCCTTCGGCGTCAAGGGCATCAAGAACGCGATGAAGTCCGCCGACCGCTCCGGGGCCCGCTTCGCCCTGGTCGCCGGTGACCGTGATCTCGCCGAGGGAGTGGTCCAGTTGAAGGACCTGACCACCGGCGAGCAGAACCCGGTCGCACTCGAAGCACTCGTCACCACCCTGAAGGAGAAGCAGCTGTGATCCGCACGCACGACGCGGGCACGCTCCGCGCGGAGCACGCCGGAGCGACCGTCACCCTGGCCGGCTGGGTTGCCCGCCGCCGCGACCACGGCGGGGTGGCGTTCATCGACCTGCGCGATGCCTCCGGCACCGTGCAGGTCGTGGTCCGCGATCTGGACTCCGTGCACGGCCTGCGCGCCGAGTACTGCGTCAAGGTGGTCGGCGAGGTCCGGGTCCGCCCCGAGGGCAACGAGAACGCGGAGATCCCGACCGGCGCGGTCGAGGTCGTGGTCAGCGCGATCGAGGTGCTCTCCGAGGCCGCGCCGCTGCCGTTCCAGGTCGCCGAGTACGAGCCGGGCACGGTCAACGAGGAGGTCCGGCTGCGTTACCGCTACCTGGACCTGCGCCGTGAGGGCCCGGCCCGCGCGCTGCGGCTGCGTTCCAAGGTCAGCAACATCATCCGCCGGGTGATGGAGGAGAACGACTTCCTCGACATCGAGACGCCGTACCTGACCCGCTCCACCCCCGAGGGCGCCCGCGACTTCCTGGTCCCGGTCCGCCTGCAGCCCGGTCACTGGTACGCGCTGCCGCAGTCGCCCCAGCTCTTCAAGCAGCTGCTGATGGTGGCCGGCATGGAGCGCTACTACCAGATCGCCCGCTGCTTCCGCGACGAGGACTTCCGCGCCGACCGGCAGCCGGAGTTCACCCAGCTGGACGTCGAGGCCTCGTTCGTCGACCAGGAGGACGTCCTGGCCCTCGGCGAGAAGATCATCGCTGCGGTCTGGCGCGAGGTGCACGGCTACCAGATCCCGAACCCGCTGCCGCGGATGACCTACGCGGACGCGATGGGCCGCTACGGCTCGGACAAGCCGGACGTCCGCTTCGGCCAGGAACTGACCGACCTGACCGAGTACTTCAAGGGCACCGAGTTCCGGGTCTTCCAGGCCCCGTACGTCGGCGCGGTGGTCATGCCCGGCGGCGCCTCGCAGCCGCGCAAGGCGCTGGACGCCTGGCAGGACTGGGCCAAGGCGCGCGGCGCCCGGGGCCTGGCCTACGTGGTCATCGACGCCGAGACCGGCGAGCTGCGCGGCCCGGTGGCCAAGAACCTCTCCGCCGAGCACCTGGCGGGCCTGGCGGCCGCGGCGGGCGCCAAGAACGGTGACGCGATCTTCTTCGCGGCCGGCAAGCGGACCCCCTCGCAGGAGCTGCTGGGCGCCGCCCGCCTGGAGATCGGCCGTCGCTGCGAGCTGATCGACGAGTCCCAGTGGGCCTTCCTCTGGGTCGTGGACTTCCCGATGTTCGAGCCGATCGAGGACGACAAGGGCGAGTTCCAGGGCTGGCACGCGGTGCACCACCCGTTCACCGCGCCCACCGCCGAGTCGCTGGCCACCTTCGACACCGACCCGGGCAGCGCCCTGTCCAACGCCTACGACCTGGTGCTCAACGGCTCGGAGCTGGGCGGCGGTTCGATCCGTATCCACCAGCGCGAGGTGCAGCAGCGGGCGTTCGACGCGATCGGGCTCTCCGAGGAGGAGGCCACCTCGCAGTTCGGCTTCCTGCTCGACGCCTTCAACTACGGCCCGCCGCCGCACGGTGGCATCGCGCTGGGCCTGGACCGGGTGGTCAGCCTGCTCGGCGGCTACGACACCATCCGCGACGTCATCGCCTTCCCGAAGACGTCCAACGGCGGCGACCCGCTGACCGGCGCGCCGACCCCGATCACCCCGGCGCAGCGCCGCGAGGCGGGCGTCGACGCGCAGCCCAAGCTGAAGGACGAGACCAAGTCGGAGGCTCCGCAGGAGTCCTGACGTCCCATCAGCGGTAACCTCCGGCCGGTGCGCACTCGCGTACCGGCCGGAGTGCGTCCGGATACGTCCCAGCGCCGCGCGTTCATCCGACAAGATCGACCGGACAGGACCTACCGTGAGGGGTCATCAGCAGCGAACCACTCCGGGAGGCGCCACCGTGACCGACGAGCCCGTCAAGCAGCCCCGTCTTGCCAAGGCGGTCTACGAGAAGGAACTGCTGCGCCTCCAGGAGGAGCTGGTGAAGCTCCAGGAGTGGGTGAGGCTCGAAGGCGTGCGGCTGGTGGTGGTGTTCGAGGGGCGCGACGCGGCGGGCAAGGGCGGCGCCATCAAGCGGGTGACCGAGTTCCTCAATCCGCGCGTCGCCCGGATCGCCGCGCTGCCCGCGCCGACCGAGCGGCAGCGCGGGCAGTGGTACTTCCAGCGCTACGTGGAGCAGCTGCCGGCAGCCGGGGAGATCGTGCTGTTCGACCGCAGCTGGTACAACCGGGCCGGGGTCGAGAAGGTGATGGGGTTCTGCACGGACGAGGAGTACTGGCAGTTCCTGCACCAGTGCCCGACCTTCGAGCGGATGCTGATCGAGGCGGGCATCGAGCTGCGCAAGTACTGGTTCTCGGTCAGCGACGCCGAGCAGGAGCGCCGCTTCCGGGCCCGGCTGGCCGATCCGATGCGCCGCTGGAAGCTCTCCGCGATGGACACCGAGTCGATCAGCCGCTGGGAGGACTACTCACGGGCCAAGGACGAGATGTTCGTCTACACGGACATCCCGGAGTCGCCGTGGAACGTGGTGGAGAGCGAGGACAAGCGCCGCTCGCGGATCAACATGATCTCCCACCTGCTCTCCACCATCGCCTACCGCGACGTGACCAAGCCGCCCGTCTCGCTGCCGCCCCGCCCGGCGTCCAAGGGCTACCAGCGCCCGCCCCGCGATCTGCAGAAGTACGTGCCGGACCACGCGGCGGAGCTGGAGCGCAAGCACCCGAAGAAGAAGCACCAGAAGTAGCTCGGGGGGCCGGCGGCCGGACCGGCGCCGCGGCCGGGCTGTCGGCGCGCTCGCATAGGGTGGCGGAGTGGACGAACCGGACCTCTTCACCGCCGCCGCCGAGCAGCGCCAGGCCACCGAGCCCGGGCGGGCGCCGCTGGCCGTGCGGATGCGCCCGCGCACGCTGGACGAGGTGGCGGGTCAGCGCCATCTGCTGGCCGAGGGCTCGCCGCTGCGCCGCCTGGTGTCCGCCGCCAAGGGTCCGGCCGCGACCAGTTCGGTGATCCTCTGGGGCCCGCCGGGCACCGGCAAGACGACGCTGGCGCACGTGATCAGCCAGGGCGTCGAGGGGCGGTTCGTCGAGCTCTCGGCGATCACCGCCGGGGTCAAGGAGGTGCGCGCGGTGATCGAGGGGGCCCGCCGCGCGGTGGGCCTCAGCGGCCGGGAGACGGTGCTCTTCCTCGACGAGATCCACCGCTTCTCCAAGGCCCAGCAGGACTCCCTGCTGCCGGCCGTCGAGAACCGCTGGGTCACCCTGATCGCCGCCACCACCGAGAACCCGTACTTCTCGGTGATCTCCCCGCTGCTCTCCCGCTCGCTGCTGCTCACCCTGCAGTCGCTCACCGACGAGGACATCCGCGCCCTGCTGCGCCGCGCGACGGCCGACGAGCGCGGTCTGGCGGGCCGGGTGACGCTCGGTCAGGAGGCCGAGGACCACCTGGTGCGGCTGGCCGGCGGTGATGCCCGGCGGGCGCTGACCACGCTGGAGGCGGCCGCCGGAGCCGCGCTGGAGCAGGGCGCCGAGGAGATCACCCTGGCCACCACGGAGACCGCCGTGAACCAGGCCGCCGTGCGCTACGACAAGGACGGCGACCAGCACTACGACGTGGCCAGCGCGCTGATCAAGTCGATCCGCGGCAGCGATGTGGACGCCACCCTGCACTACCTGGCCCGGATGATCGAGGCGGGGGAGGACCCGCGGTTCATCGCCCGCCGCCTGATGATCTCGGCCAGCGAGGACATCGGCCTGGCCGACCCGACCGCGCTGCCCACCGCCGTCGCGGCCGCCCAGGCGGTGGCGCTGATCGGCTTCCCGGAGGCCCGGATCATCCTCTCCCAGGCCGCCATCGCGCTGGCCCTGGCGCCCAAGTCGAACGCCGCCTACCTGGCCATCGACGCCGCCCTGGCCGATGTCCGCCAGGGCCTGGCCGGCCCGGTCCCGCCGCACCTGCGGGACGGCCACTACGGCGGCGCCGCCAAGCTCGGCCACGGCCAGGGCTACCAGTACCCGCACGACCTGCCCGGCGGCATCGCCGCCCAGCAGTACGCGCCGGACGCGGTGCACGGCAAGGCGTACTACCAGCCGACCCGGCACGGCGGCGAGGCCAGGTACGCGGACACCGTGGAGTGGACCAGGGCCCGGCTCAAGGGCGACTGAGCGGCGCGTATACTCGGTCGAAGTGCCTTGTCCCGGGTCCGGCAGCCTTGCGGCTGACCGGCCGCACCAGCGGGACACCGGCCCGCAGCACCCCTTGTGGGGGCTGCCAGGAGCGTCGCGCACCGTTATCGGTGTCACGTACCCCCAGCGGGTGCGTGTGCATGCACGTCAGTGCCCGGCCTCGGAGAGCGGCTGATCACCCCTGTGGTGGTTTTTCTCCGGACCGCGAGAGGCGACCTCCGTCAACACCTGGTGAAGCCGTATTCGCACACTGAAAGAGGTAATGGTTCCATGGCGAACCAGAAGCGTCCCAAGGTCAAGATCGCGCGTGCCCTTGGCGTGCCGCTGACCCCGAAGTCCGTCAAGTACTTCGAGGCCCGCCCGTACCCGCCCGGCCAGCACGGCCGTGGCCGCAAGCAGAACTCGGACTACAAGGTCCGTCTGCTCGAGAAGCAGCGTCTGCGCGCCCAGTACGACCTGAGCGAGAAGCAGATGGCGCGCGCGTTCGACCGCGCGAAGAAGGTCTCCGGCAAGACCGGTGAGGCCCTCATCGCGCAGCTCGAGACCCGTCTCGACGCCCTGGTGCTGCGTTCGGGCATTGCCCGCACCATCTACCAGGCCCGTCAGATGGTCGTGCACGGCCACATCGAGGTCAACGGCGGCAAGGTCAACAAGCCGTCGTTCCAGATGAAGCCGGGCTACGTCGTCACGGTCAAGACGAAGTCCAAGGAGAAGGTTCCGTTCCAGGTCGCCCGTGAGGGTGGCTACGCGGGCGAGGGCCAGACCCCGAAGTACCTCGAGGTCAACCTCAAGGCGCTGGCCTTCCGCCTGGACCGCGAGCCGCAGCGTCGTGAGGTCCCCGTGATCTGCGACGAGCAGCTGGTCGTCGAGTACTACTCGCGCTGACCCGCGAGTCCGGTACCCCGGTATCGGATCTGTGGAGCCCCCACGGCCTTCGGGCCGTGGGGGCTCCACGCGTTCCCGTCCGTTTTCTCCCGGCCGGCCGCGCGGCCAGGCGTTATCCGGTCGGAATCAGGCCGCGTGGCGCGATAGGGTTTCCACTCCGAGGAGTGAAGGGAGCACGCGGTGTCCGTGGGAGAGCTGGCCGGCCTGCTGGTTGCCGTGGGCTGGACCGTGCTGGTCACCCTGCTCGCCGTCGTCCTGGTGCGCCTGTCCAAGGTGCTGCGCGAGGCCACGGTGCTGGTCTCGGCCGTCACCGAGCAGGCCGTTCCGCTGCTCTCCGACGCCAGTGCCGCCGTGCGCAGCGCGCACGAGCAGCTGGAGCGGGTCGACGACATCACCGCCAACGTGCAGGACGCCGCCGCCAACGCGAACGCGCTCTCCTCCACCGTGGCGGCCACCCTGGGCGGGCCGCTGGTCAAGCTGGCGGCGTTCAGCTACGGCGTGCGCAAGGCCGTCAACCGCCAGCAGAACACCGTGACGCTCCCTCAGCAGGGCAGCGAGCGCGAGGCGCTGGCGCAGCTGATCCGCGCCGAGGTGCGGGCCGCCACCGCCCCCAGGGGCGGCCTGCTGTCCCGGGTCCGGCGAGCCGTGAAGGGCTGATGCACCGTGGTACGACGCATCTTCTGGATGACGGTCGGCGCCGGCGCCGCCGTCTGGGCCATGAACAAGGCGAACGAGGCGACCCGCCGACTCACCCCTGACAGCCTGTCAGGCGCCGCCGCGCGCGGTGCGCTGCACCTGGGCGACACGGCCAAGCGGTTCGCGCTGGACGTGCGGGCCGGCATGGCCGAGCGCGAGGAGCAGCTGCGGGCCGACCTCGGGCTGGACGGCACCGCGGTGGTCGAGCCGCCCGCCCGGCGCGCGCGCGCCGGTGGCGCGGGCCGAGCTATCAAGGCGGCGCCTGGACAACCCCCGGTCGCCGCCCTGCCCCCGTCGCGCGTCATCACCCCCCACGTCATCGCCTCAACACCCCGCCAGCTCGATCAGCGCCGGGGTCAGCACCCTTAACCGGAAGGACCACTCATGGAGTCGGCAGAGATCCGCCGCCGCTGGCTGCGCTTCTACGAGGAGCGCGGACACACCGTCGTCCCGTCGGCGTCCCTGGTCGCCGACGACCCCACCCTGCTGCTGGTCAACGCGGGCATGGTGCCGTTCAAGCCGTACTTCCTGGGCGAGGTCAAGCCTCCGTTCAGCCGCGCCACCAGCGTGCAGAAGTGCGTGCGCACGCTGGACATCGAGGAGGTCGGCAAGACCACCCGGCACGGCTCCTTCTTCCAGATGTGCGGCAACTTCTCCTTCGGCGACTACTTCAAGGAAGGCGCCATCAAGTTCGCCTGGGAGCTGCTCACCAGCTCCGTGGCGGACGGCGGCTACGGGCTCGACCCGGAGAAGGTCTGGATCACCGTCTACCTGGACGACGACGAGGCCGAGCAGATCTGGCGCGAGGTGGTCGGCGTGCCGGCCGAGCGGATCCAGCGGCTGGGCATGAAGGACAACTTCTGGTCGATGGGCGTGCCGGGTCCGTGCGGTCCGTGCTCGGAGATCAACTACGACCGCGGCCCCGCCTACGGCGAGGAGGGCGGTCCGGCCGTCAACGGCGAGCGGTACATGGAGATCTGGAACCTGGTCTTCATGCAGTACGAGCGCGGCCACGGCGACGGCAAGGACGGTTTCGAGATCCTCGGCGACCTGCCGAGCAAGAACATCGACACGGGCCTGGGCCTGGAGCGGCTCGCCGCGATCCTGCAGGACGTCGACAACCTCTTCGAGATCGACACCAGCCGGCTGATCCTGGACCGGGCCGCCGAGCTGACCGGCCACCGCTACGGCGCCGACCACAAGGCCGACATCTCGCTGCGCGTGGTCACCGACCACATCCGCACCGCCGTGATGCTGATCGGCGACGGCGTGACCCCGGGCAACGAGGGCCGCGGCTACGTGCTGCGCCGGATCCTGCGCCGCGCGATCCGCAACATGCGCCTGCTGGGCGCCACCGAGCCGGTGGCCAAGGAGCTGGTGGACATCACCATCAAGGCGATGGCCCCGCAGTACCCGGAGCTGGCGACCGAGCAGAAGCGGATCGACACGGTCGCCGTCGCCGAGGAGGTCTCCTTCCTGCAGACCCTGCGCACCGGCACCCAACTGCTGGACACCGCCGTCGCGGAGACCAAGCAGGCCGGGCACGCCGCGCTCAGCGGCGAGCAGGCGTTCAAGCTGCACGACACCTACGGCTTCCCGATCGACCTCACCCTGGAGATGGCTGAGGAGCAGGGCCTCGCGGTGGACGAGGCGGGCTTCCGCCGCCTGATGCAGGAGCAGCGGGACAAGGCCAAGGCCGACGCCAAGGCCAAGAAGATGGGCCACGCGGACGTCAAGGCCTACCGCGAGGTGGCGGACAAGGCCGGCGCCTCCGTCTTCACCGGCTACAGCGCCACCGAGGGCGAGGCCACCGTGGTGGGCCTGCTGGTGGACGGCGTGCCGGCGCCGGCCGCCACCGAGGGCGACGAGGTCGAACTGGTCCTGGACCGCACCCCGTTCTACGCCGAGGGCGGTGGCCAGCTCGCCGACCACGGCCGGATCCGGCTGGACTC
>NZ_JARZAG010000048.1 GCF_029892155.1 Kitasatospora sp. GAS204B
CCCGTGCCCTGCGTATTTACCGTCTGTGTCAGGGGGGTGGAGGTGGAGGCCGCCGAGTTGGTGTCACCGCCGTAGATGGCGGTGATGGAGTGGCTGCCGACCGCCAGGGCGCTGGTGGCGAACGTGGCCTGACCGCTGCCGTTCAGGGTGGCGGTGCCCAGGGTGGTGGTGCCGTCCTTGAACGTCACCTGCCCAGTCGGAGTGCCGTCGCTGGTGGGGGCGACGGTGGCGGTGAACGTCACCTGCTGCCCGAACGAGGACGGGTCCGGGGAGGAGGAGGCCACCGTGGTGGTGGTCTGCGTGGTGACGGTCTGCGTCAGGACGCTGGAGGTGGAGGCCGCCGAGTTGGTGTCACCGCCGTAGATGGCGGTGATGGAGTGGCTACCGACCGCCAGCGCGCTGGTGCTGAAGGTGGCCTGACCGCTGCCGTTCAGGGTGGCGGTGCCCAAGGTGGTGCTGCCGTCCATGAACGTCACCGTCCCGGACGGCACGATGCTGGAGCCGGACGGCCCGGCCACCGTCGCGGTGAACGTCACGTTCTGCCCCGACGAGGACGGATCCGGGACGGAGGCCAGCGCGGTCATGGTGGTCTGCTGGGTCACGGTCTGCGTCAGCGCGGTGGAGGTGGACGCGGCCGAGTTCGCGTCGCCGCCGTAGACCGCGGTGATCTGGTGGTTGGCGACAGCCAGGGCGGCGGTGCTGAAGGTGGCCTGGCCGCTGCCGTTCAGGGTGGCGGTGCCCAAGGTGGTGGTGCCGTCCTTGAACGTCACCTGCCCGGTCGGCACGACCGTGGAGCCGGACGGTCCGGCCACGGTGGCGGTGAACACCACGTTCTGCCCGGACGAGGAGGGGTCCGGGGCGGAGGCCAGCGCGGTGGTGGTGGTCTGCAGGTTGACCGCCAGGGTGAACTGGTGGCTGGCGGTTTGGGCGGGGTTGGCGCTGTCGGTGACGGTGACGGTCGTGGTGGGGGTGCCCGCATTGGTGGGGGTGCCGGACAGGACACCGGTGGTCGGGTCGATGGTGACGCCCGTGGGCAGGCCGGTGGCGGTGAAGGTGTAGGGGCCGGTGCCGCCGCTGGGTGCGGCGGTGGTGGTCGGGGCGCTGTAGGCGCTGGCGACGGTGGCGCTCGGCAGGCTCGCGGCCCACGGCACGTTCAGGAGCGCGAAGGTGACGGGACTGGAGGCCAGGCTGGTGGCACCGGCGGCGTTGGTCGCCGTGACCGTGAACGTATAGGTGTCACCGGGCGTCAGGCCGGTGACGGTCAGGGGGGAGCCGGCGCCCTGGGCGCTCTGGCTGCCGTTGGCGGGATTGGTGGTGTCGGTGGCGGTCACCGTGTAACCGGTGACATGGTCCGCGGCACCATTGGGGGTGAAGGACACCGTCGCCTGACCAGCGCCCGCGGCACTCGCGTGCACCCCGGACGGGGCCGCCGGCGCCGGCGGCATCGCCACCCCGGCCGGGGAGTTCAGGCCGGTGGCCGGGACGGTGGTCTGCGCGCCGCCGGGCGTCACCTCCACCACCCGGTCGTTGCCGTTTTCGGCGATGAACACGTCCCCGGCCGCGTCCACCGCCACCCCGAACGGCAAGTTCAGGCCGGTGGCCGGGACGGTGGTCTGCGCGCCGCCACCGGCCGGCACCTTCACCACCCGGTTGTTGCCGGCGTCGGCGATGAACACGTCCCCGGCCGCGTCCACCGCCACCTCTTGCGGGCCGCTCAGGCCGGTGGCCGGGACGGTGGTCTGCGCGCCGCCACCGGCCGGCACCTCCACCACCCGATTGTGGCCGAAGTCGGCGATGTAGACGTCCCCGGCCGCGTCCACCGCCACCCCTTCCGGGCTGCTCAGGCCGGTGCCGACGGTGGTCTGCGTGCCGCCGGGCGTCACCTTCACCACGCGATTGTTGCCGGCGTCGGTGATGAACACGTCCCCGGCCGCGTCCACCGCCACCCCGCCCGGGCCGCTCAGGCCGGTGGCCGGGACGGTGGTCTGCGCGCCGCCACCGGCCGGCACCTCCACCACCCGATTGTTGCTGTTGTCGGCGATGAACACGTCCCCGGCCGCGTCCACCGCCACCCCGTACGGGCTGATCAGGCCGGTGGCCGGGACGGTGCTCTGCGCGCCGCCACCGGCCGGCACCTCCACCACGCGACTGTTGCGGGTGTCGGCGATGAACAGCGGTGCGCTGCCCGGTACCGGGGCTGCGGCCGCGGCCGGCGTCGCGGTCAGCATCGTCAACCCGGCCCCACTCAGACACGCCGCCAGCAACACCGACATCGAACGTCGCACAACCCTACGGCCGACCGGCGTTCCGGGGACCGCGCCGGGCGCACCCGCATTCACGTCATCGAACACGTCAACACTCCTGGGAGTAAAGGGGCCCCGGGCCGTGGGTCGGCCGCGGGAGAGCGGGAACAGGGCGCGGCGCCACCGACCGGCGCCGAACTCAGGCCCGACCTGATCCCGACCCCATACAGGGCCGCGGTCCTGGCGCGGGAGCGAGAGCGCACCCGTACCTGAGAAGCCATCACCACAACGCTCATGACGCCACCACCCACCCGGCCGCCCACCCGGCCCACAGGGACCCCCACCAACATCCACCGGGCCGCGCGCTGGTCTCACGGTCGGCGTGGGACGGGTACCGAGGCCATGGTGGGCTTGTGTTCTCCCGTTGTCGATGCGTGGGGCTGCCCGAACGACAAGCCGGCGATGACCCATCTCCGCCACCGCGGCGCGACGGCCTTTTCCTGAACTCGCCGCCGGGTAGCTGCCACGGGAGGACTCACGTCCCCTACCCGCGCACAGGCCGCTCGCGTCCTACCAGTCGAACCAGCCGGGTCAGCCGGTCACTGCGGCCGGTGACGGAGCCTGGCTGCAACGGCGTGAACTCGGCGACGCCACCGGGCTGGTGGATGCCACGCTCGACTGCCTCCGGGGTTCGGAGCAGCACAGCCCGGTGCCCGGCGTGGAGCATGCCGTGGGCGAACAGGTGCCTGGGGGAGCGGGCGCGGTGGCCGTGGTGCGGGAGCGGCTGCGGCGCCGGGGCGCAGGGCGAGTTGCTGGCGCCGCGTTTGCAGCGGGGCGAGCACACCGCGGTGCTTGGCAGGGACGCGGTGTAGGCGCTCGCGTGGGCCGGCCAAGGGCCGTGCGTCGCTGCGCGGTTACGATCCAGGTTTCTACCTCCCGGTTTGGGAGGACGACCAGGACACCGACTTCTCCCACCGCGTCCCTCTCGCTTGGGAGCTACCCTCGACACATCCCCGCAGCTGGCGCAACTGCGCGCTCCGCAGCGAGCACCTGCTGGGCCGCATCGCTCGGCATCGCGGCTCACGGCCGCCGGTCTTGGCACCCTTGCCCCCTCGGGCTACACCCCTGGTGGAACGCGGGAACTGGCAGCGCGCCGCGTCCGACTATCTGGCCAGGTCCGCAGTGGCGGGTCCCAGCTGCTTCGGATCACCAGGGAGTTCCATGCGTTCTCGTGTGTTGTGCGGTGCGGCCGCCGCAGTTGCCCTGCTTGCCACGGGTTGCGGCACTGGCGCGAGACCGGGCGAAGCGGCGGTGACAGCTGGGGCGAGTGCATCCGATGTGGCGGCCTATCCCGTCAAGGTCAGCGACTGCGCGGGAGCGGAGACCACGTTCACGTCCGCGCCGAAGAAGATCGTCACCAGCAACGCTTCCAGCCTGGAGATGCTGCTGTGGCTCGGCGCGGGGGACAGGGTGATCGGTACCGGCTTCCCGCCCGGCGCGGGCACCATGCCGGCCCAGTTCGCCGACCAGGCCGCCAAGGTGCCGGTCCTGGGGCAGACGGTGATCCCCAAGGAGAAGCTGCTCGGCTCCGGCGCGGACCTGTACGTCGATACCTTCGCCTCGATGGGATCGATGGGTGGCGGCATGGGGACGGCGCCTACCGAGCAGGAGTTCGCCGCTGCCGGGATCAAGCACCTCTACCTGCACTCCACGGCCTGCGCCACGATGGTCAAGGGACCGCAGCAGGACCTCTCTCAGGTTGAGGCCGACATCAAGACTCTGGGCGCGGTCACCGGCACCTGGGCCAGGGCGGATGAGCTGGTGGCGGGGATGGAGCAGAAGGTCGGCGTGGTGCGGACCGCTCTCAACGGCGGTGCTGCGGGCCCGGAGCCGTCGTACTTCTTCTTCGACTACGACGCCGGGACGAAGCAGCCGATGGCCGAGTGCGACAGGCAGGTCGCCAACGCGGTGATCGCCCTGGCCGGCGCGCGGAACATCTTCGGCGACTGCGACGGGGACTTCAAGGCGGTCTCCTGGGAGGACGTGGTCGCCAAGAACCCCGACTGGATCCAGCTCGGCGTGCGCAACCAGGGCAGCGACGCGGCGAACCAGAAGGCCTTCGATACGGCCGCGCAGTTCCTGCAGACCTTCCCGGCCACCAAGGGCCTCAAAGCTGTCCAGGAAGGCCACTTCGTGCGGATCGGCTCGGAGGTGACCACGATCGCCGGCGTCCGCGACGCCGACACCGTCCAGCAGATCGCCCACATCATCCACCCGGACCTGGTCAAGGACGGTCAGTAGATGACCGCCACATCTGCCGCACCCACCTCGGCCGCCGGCCACCGGCCCGTGCGCACCGTACGGGCCTCGCTGGTCGCCGCCGTACTGGCCCTCGCCCTGCTCGCCGCGCTCACCGTCGCGATCTCACTGGGCGCTGTCGACATCCCGGTGGGCGAGGTGTGGACGGTGGTCGGCCGCCGACTGGCCGGGGATACCCCGCAGCCGGGGACCCGCGACCTGATCGTCTGGCAACTGCGCGCGCCGCGTGCCCTGCTGGCGGCGGTGGTCGGCGCCGGGCTGGGCCTGGTCGGCACCGCCGTCCAGGCTCTGGTTCGCAACCCGCTGGCCGACCCCTACCTGCTGGGCATCTCCTCGGGCGCCTCGCTGGGCGCGGTCGCGATGATCGTGCTCGGCGCGGGGGTGGGTTCAGCCGCCGGGTTCGGCGTCTCGACGGCGGCCTTCGCCGGGGCGCTGGCCTCCTGGGCGCTGGTCTGGACGCTCGCCAGGAGAGGCGGGGGCTTCGCGCCGATGCGCCTGGTGCTGGCGGGGGTGGGGATCGGGCAGTTCATCTCGGGGTTCACCAGCTTTCTGGTGCTGCAGGTCGGCGACGACCAGCAGACCCGAGGTGTCCTGTTCTGGCTGATGGGCAGCCTCAGCGGCACCACCTGGAGCCAACTCCCGATCCCCACGGCGGCCGTGGCCTTGGGGCTGCTCGTGATCCAGGCCCGCGCCCGCTCGCTGAACGCCCTGTTGATGGGTGACGAGACGGCCGCCGGCCTCGGCGTGGACGTCACCCGGCTGCGGCGGGAACTCTTCGCGGTGACCAGCCTGCTCACCGGCGTGCTGGTCGCCGTCTCCGGGGCGATCGGCTTCGTCGGCCTGCTCGTTCCGCACGTCTGCCGCCTACTGGTCGGCGGCGACCACCGCCGACTGCTGCCCCTCTCGGCCCTGGCGGGAGCGGTGTTGCTGGTCGCGGTGGACACCATCGCCCGCACCGCGCTGTCCACCCAGGAGGTGCCGATCGGCGTGGTCACCGCCCTGATCGGGGCACCCGTCCTGCTCTACCTGCTGGACCGACGCCTGGAGCACAGTTGAGAATCACCGTCGAGGACCTGACCATCACCCTCTCCGGACGGGACGTGCTCTCTGGCATCCATCTGCTGGCCGCCGAGGGCGAGATCGCCGGACTCGTCGGCCCCAACGGCAGCGGCAAATCGACCCTGCTGCGCACCGTCTACCGGCACCTGAAGCCGTCGGCTGGCCGGGTGCTGCTGGCCGGGCGGGACCTGCGGGCGATGACGCCGGTCGAGGCCGCTCGGCACATCGCCGCGCTGCCCCAGGAACGCGGCGGCGACTTCGAGTTCACCGTCCGGGAGATCGTTGCGATGGGACGCGCCCCCTACCAGCGGGCCTTCGCGGGGGACGACGCCACCGATCGCGAGGTCGTGGCTTGGGCCCTGCGGCGGGTCGGCCTGAGTGGGTACGAGGGGCGGGGCTTCGCCGCGCTCTCCGGCGGCGAGCGCCAACGAGTCTTACTGGCACGAGCGTTCGCCCAACAGCCGGACGTGCTGGTGCTGGACGAACCGACCAACCACCTGGACGTGAAGCACCAGGTGGAGCTGCTCGCCCTGCTGCGGGCCCAGCACCGCACGACGCTGATTTCGCTGCACGACCTCAATGCCGCAGCCTCGCTCTGCGACCGGCTACATGTGCTGCACGAGGGCGCGGTGGTGGCCTCGGGTCCGCCGCGCGAGGTGCTCACCTCGGAGCTGCTGGCAGCGGTGTTCGGGGTGCGGGCGGCGGTGGTGGAGCACCCGCTCACCGGTGACCCGCTGATCGCCTTCGACCATCGCGCCCCCGCCGCCACAGCCCTGCCCGGTCCGGCCTGAAGCAGCCGCCTACGACGCCGGGGCGCGGTGGTCCGCTCGTGTCACGGCGATCACGGTGTCGGGTGGCGGGGGTGCCCAGCGGGGGGGCGCAGGGCACGCCTTCAGTAGCTGACCGCGAGCCCGCGGCCTGGTGCCGACCCGGCGCCCTATCCTCCAAGCGGCGGCGCTGCGCGCGGCCGGCACCCTTGCCGCCTCGCCCGGGCACGCGGCCTGGCGACCAGTCCCGGTCGGGTGCCCGGGCCCGCCAAGTCCCTTCGCGTACTGCAGCACCGACGCCAGCGCCACCGTTCCCAGCGGGACCTCCGCTCGGCGAAGGACTCGTCCTCGAACAACGGGTAGGGTGCCCCTCGGATGTGGATCGCCAATGTTCGGGAGCGAGGCTCGCACCACCCGTGCGGTCAACTCCGGCACCTTGCCATCGTGCGAGACTCCAGCGACATTCGCCCCTGATCAACGACATGACAGCCCCGACCGGTCGATCGAGAGGGGACGAGCCGACCGGGACGCGCAGTCGCGCGGTGCGGCCAGGCCTCTTCGGCTCTGGCCGCGGGGCCAGAGCCCGGATGACCGGTTCGTCTGGTCCGAGTTCCTGGTCTCCGCAGGTCCTCGGCCCGCCCCTCCCGTGTACCCGGGAAGCGACGGGCCGAGGACCTGCCCCCACTGACGGGACCCAGAGGCGCGCCCGGCGCATGGGCCGCGAGCAGCTCCTATCGGACGTACGTGATGACGATCGGGGGCCAGCCCAGTTGGGCCCCGACGTGGAGCTTGTCGTTGGGGCCGGGGGTTCCCAGGCTGATGATGCTTCCGGCGGCCGTTCCGACCGAGGAGCAGACTATGCTCCCCGCCGGCGGCGGGATGACGGCCTCGCAGAGCGCCACGGCACCCGTGGTGGCGCCCTTCTGCAGCAGGTTGTAGATCTGCACGGTGGTGGCGTGGTCAAAGGTGTAGCTCACCCCCGCCAGCGCCGCCTCCTGTGCGGAGGGGGCCACGGTGACCGTAGTTGCCGTACGAGCTGTGCGTGCCGCAGCGGGGGCCGTGGCGGGGGCCGTGGCGGCCATGGCGGTACCCCCGCTGAGGGCGAGCACCCCGGTGAGTGCCGAGACCGCGAAGATCTTCTTGAGCATGTCCATGACAATCCTCTCGTTGGGCGGTTGTGCTCGATGTCGATCTGCGAAACCGCCCCGCCTTGTCGCGCCGCCCGCGGTGGGGCGGGGCGGCCTCGCGCCGACCGTTACGCCCTGTCGGCGTGCATCACGTTGCCATGGGGCGAAAATGGATGTCAATGCAACTAAAGTCGGCGAAGTGGACACCCAAAGTAGGGGGAGTCCGTGTCGGCCGGGCCCAATGGCGGCGCCTCCAGGGCGGGGGTTGTTGGCTGCTGGCCGTCGAGTGTGCGCACGTGGGTTTGAGTGTGCGGGGGTTCTTTCGGTGGGTGAGTGTTGTCGAGCGTGTCTAATTCGCTGGAGTCATAGTGATTTTGACGAAGTGTCAGAAGCTGTGCTCACGTGCGGTCTGTCCGGTGGACGAGGGCGGTGGTCAGGCGTGACGCAGGAGAGGAAGCCGCGCCCGAGCCGCGCGGTTGAGTCAGCATGGCCAACCGGGGCGCGACTGCCGGTGCGGTGGTCGCGCCCTCACGGCGGTACCCTGCGGGGCCCCTCGATGCCGGGGCAGGAGCGCTGGGCGGCTTCGAAGTGGCTGGGCCGGCCAGCGCGCAGCACGAGGCGCCCGAGCCGCTCGGCGTCGCTGCGGTGCATCAACTCCCATCTGCCGTCGGCGCGGTGGACAGCGGTGGAGTGCCAGGGGGTGGTCCAGGTGTCCTTGGCGTCGAGCAGCTGGATGCCGAACTTGGCGCCGCCGCGCGGCTGGGGGTGAATGGACAGCCGCACCGAGCGGGTGTGGTGTTCGGCGATGAGGTCGCCCCAGGCGCGGCTGCGTTGGATGACGCCGTAGGCGCGTTGTCGGCAGTCGCGTTGCAGGGCGGATCTGGTGCCCTCGAAGCCGATGCTGTCCTCGGTCAGGAACCGGGTGATGCCCCGGTAGAGGGCCAGGGTCGCGTCGTCCGACTTCACCTCGGCGCGCAACTCTTCGATGGTGGGCGCGTACCGGGTGTGCACCCAGGTGCGCTTCTGGTCGCAGGGGAGGTTGCCGAGGACGTCGCGCAGGTCGAACACCGAGAGGTGGTGGAGGTGTTCGCGTCGGATCAGGGCGGCCAGTTCGTCGCAGTAGGCGTCGACGTGCTGGTCGGGGACGTGGATCAGGTCGCCGAAGATGTGCCCGTCGGAGCAGATCACCATGCTTGCGCCGGGCGGGTAGACCCGCTGGACGGCTGAGCAGAGACTGTTGAGGAAGGTGAGGCAGAGGCGTTCGCCTTCGTCGGGGAGGTGGCCGAGGACCTTGGCGGGGCTGGGGGACTTGCAGGGGAAGCCGGGCAGGGTGAAGACGATCGGGTGGCCGGCGGTGACGAAGTCGGCGAGTTGGCAAAGCTGTTCGGGGAACGCTTCGACGGGCGTGGGGGTGTCGGGGTCGGTGGCGCGGCGGTGGGGCAGGAGCAGTTCCAGGATGGCGGCGCAGGTGCGCGCGATGGATGGCGCGTGCGGTGTGATGGTGGCGACGGGTGGCATGCGGTCCTTCACGAGGGCATGGCGCGATGGCGCCTCGGCGGCGTGGTGGTGCCGGGGCGTCTGGACGAATGGGTTCAGATGTTCAGGGAGCGTCAGGTGCGGTTGTCGTAGGCGACGGGCAGCTGGTTGACGCCGCGGGCCAGGACGGCCGGGATCCAGGCGAGTTCGTTCAGGTCGCCGGCGGGTCGCAGGCCGGGCAAGCGGGCGAGCAGCGTGCCGATGGCGACCTGGAGTTCGCTGCGGGCCAGCGCGGCGCCGGGGCAGAAGTGGATGCCGTGGCCGAAGGCGAGGTGGGCGTTGGGGGTGCGCTCCAGGTCGAGGGTGTCGGCGTCGGGGAACTGCTCGGCGTCGCGGTTGGCGGCGCAGAGCGAGACGATCACGGAGTCGCCGGCCGGGACGCGGGTGCCGTGCAGGTCGCTGTCCTCGGCGAAGAAGCGCCAGGTGGTGAGTTCGAACGCACTGTCGTAGCGCAGGAGTTCCTCGATCGCGCGGGGCATCAGCGCGGGGTCCTCGCGCAGTCGGGCGAGCTGGTGGGGGTGGCGGAGCAGGGTGATCAGCATGGTGGTGATCTGGTTGGTGACCGGTTCCTGGCCGGCGACCAGGAGCTGGAAGATCATCGAGTCCAGCTCCTGTTTGCTCAGCTCCCCGCGCTCCTGGGCGACGACGAGGCGGCTGAGCAGGTCGTCGCCCCCGTGTACGCGCTTGTGGGCGATGACGTCGGCGATGTAGATCTGCAGGCCGCGCAGCCTGCCCTCGTAGGCGGGGCGGGCGGGGTCCTGGGGGCCGACCGGCTGGACGACCTTGCCCCAGTCGCGGTCGAAGCGCGCCGCCAACTCGGGCGGCAGGCCGATGACCTCCGCCAGGACCTGGAAGGGATAGTGCGCGGCGAAGCCCTGGACGAGGTCTGCGCTGCCCTGGTCAGGGAGTGCGTCGACCAGGGCGTCGGCCAGGCGCTGGAAGCGCGGGCGCAGCTGCTCGATGCGGCGCGGGGCGAAGGCGTCCAGGATCAGGCGGCGCATGTCGGTGTGCTTGGGCGGGTCCTGGTGCAGCAGGTGGACCTGGAGCTGGGAGTGCTGGGGCTCGGGCATGATCGAGGCCAGGCTGCGCCAGTAGTCGTTGCCCAGGGTGTGGTTCTTACCCAGGCGCGGGTCGTTGAGTGTGTGGTGGGCGGCCTGGTAGCCGGTGACCAGCCAGGCGGCGATGCCGCTGGGGAAGCGGACCCGGTGGACGGGGCCTGCCGCGCGCATGCCGTGGTAGAGGTCGTAGGGGTCGCTCTTGTAGGCGGGGCCGTGCAGTGGGATCGGCTCGTGCGCGGTGGCGCCGGTGGCGCCGGTGGCGGGGCAGCGGGGCAAGGTGGTGGGGGACTGTGCGGGCTGGGTCATGGCGGCGGCTCCTTCGGGGCAGTTCAGAGGGCGAGGGCAAGGCGGTGGCGGTCGGGCCACAGGGCGAGGGCCAGCACCCGTTCGGGGCGCGGCCGGCGGGCCTGCTGGCGTTGGTTAGCGGGGGTGTCGAGGTCGGCCTTGATGACGGCTGCGTCGGCGCTGTCGCGGACCCGCGGCACGTCGAGCGCCTGGCGGGTGAGCTGCTGCGGGCCGCGGTCGTCCTGGCGGTGACGGGTGGCCAGGTAGTGATGCTCGGGCGCTACGGCACCGATTCGGGGGCGATGCCCGGGCCGATGGCGCGCAGCAGGCTCTTCCGCCTGGCCGCCGTAACTCTTCAGTGCCCAGGGGCTGTTGAAGGGGTATGTGAGGCGATGATCGCAGCGGGGGCCTGGGCCTGCGGGGCGCCGCTGGAGCTGGGCTTTGTTGTGGGCTGGCACCCAGGTGGTGATTGCACACATTGCGAGTGCTCTCCTTGGGATGGCGGGGGTCAGTTGGCCCGGGCGAGGCCGGCGGGGCGACGGCGGTGGAGGGCGAGCAGGAGCGCGGCCAGGCAGGCGGCGGCCGCGGCGAGTCCCAGTTCGGCCCGCACGCCGCTGGTGCCGGACCCGCCAGGCCCCGGGCGGCGGTGGCCAGTGCTGGGCCGAGGGTGAGACCGCGAGCGAGCTGGACGGCCGATTCGGCGGCGGCGATCCGCTCTGGTGGCACGGCGGCCATCGCCAGGGCCTGCACGCGTGCGCCGTACAGGCCCCCTGGTGCGGCATGCTCCGTCCCTCTGTCATGACGGACACCGTCGGGCGACGGTGTCCGTCACAGGAGTCGGCCGCGAACCGCCGGAAGTTCCGAACAGGCGAATGATCGCCGCACGGGCTTCGAACGAGCCGAGCTCAGCCGCCGGGCCGGGAGCGGCCCCTGCCGCGCCGGGCAGGCTGCCAGGTGCGCAGCCGCAGGCTGTTGCCCACCACGAGCACCGAACTCGCCGACATGGCGAGCGCGGCGATCATCGGGTTGAGCAGACCTGCCGCCGCCAGCGGGATCAGCACGGCGTTGTAGCCGAACGCCCACGCCAGGTTGGCGCGGATGGTGGCCGCGGTGCGCCGAGCCAGGCGCACCGCCACGACCAGCGACTCGATGTCGCCGCGCACCAGGGTCAGCCCAGCCGCCCCGATCGCGGCGTCCGTCCCCGAGCCGAGCGCGATGCCGAGGTCCGCCGATGCCAGCGCGACCGCGTCGTTCACCCCGTCGCCCACCACCGCGACGCTGCGCCCGGCCGCGCGCAACTGCGCGACCAGCTCGGCTTTGCGCTCGGGCGAGGCGCCCGCGTGGACCTCGCTGATGCCCAACTCCTCGGCCACCGCCCGGGCCGCGCCCGCCTGGTCCCCGGTGGCCAGCACGGTCTCCAGGCCCATGGCGCGCAGCCGGTGCACCGCGCGGTAGCTGCCCGGCCGCAGGCTGTCCCCGACCGCGAGGACCGCGGCCGCTCGCCCGTCCACCTCGGCGACCACCGCCGTCTGCCCGGCCGCCTCGGCACGCGTCAGCGCCTCACGCAACGTCCTCGGAAGCTCGGTTGTGTCGGGCCGCACCACGCGCACCCGCACACCCTCCACCGTTCCTTCCACACCCAGGCCAGGCCTCGCGCGGAAGCCCGACACCGCGGGCAGTGAGGGCCCGGCCGCGGTCACCAGTGCCCGCGCGAGCGGATGCTCGGAGCGCTGCTCGAGCGCGCCGGCCAGCCGCAGCACCTCCTCGAGCGCGAACCCCTTGGCCGCCGTCCCGCAGGCCAGCGTCATCTGCCCGGCCGTCAGGGTGCCAGTCTTGTCCAGCACCACGGTGTCGATCCGCCGCAGGCTCTCCAGCACCTCGGGCCCCCGCACGAGGACGCCGAGCTCCGCACCCCGACCGGTGGCGGCCAGCAGCGCGGTGGGCGTCGCCAACCCGAGCGCGCACGGGCAGGCGACCACCAGCACCGCGACCGATGCCGTCAGCGCCTGCGACGAGCCGGCCCCGGTACCCAGCCAGAACCCGAGCACGCAGACCGCGACGCCCAGCACGACGGGCACGAACACCCCGGCCACCGTGTCGGCCAGGCGCTGCGCGCGGGCCTTGCCGGCCTGCGCGTCGCTCACCAGGGCAGTGATGCGGGCGAGTTGGGTGTCGGCGCCGACGGCGGTGGCCCGCACCACCAGGGTGCCGTCGACGTTGAGCGTCCCGCCGCTCACCCGCTCGCCGGGGCCTACCTCCACCGGCACGCTCTCCCCAGTCAGCAGACTCACGTCGAGCGCCGAGTCGCCTTCGACGACCACCCCGTCGGTGGCGACCCTCTCACCCGGCCGGACCACGAACTCACCGCCCGGCAGCAGCTGCTCGATCGGCACCAGCCGCTCGAGGCCGTCCTCGCGCAGGCAGACCTCCTTCGCGCCCAGTTCGGCCAGCGCCCGCAGCGCGGAGCCGGTGCGCACCCGCACCCGGCCCTCCAGGAACCTGCCGCACAGCACGAACAGCGGCACCCCGACCGCCGCCTCCAGATAGATGTGCGCGCCGCCGCCCTGCTCAGCGGTCAGCGAGAACGGCATCCGCATGCCGAGGGTGCCGGCGCCGCCGAACAGCAGCGCGTACGTGGACCAGCCGAAGGAAGCGAGGACACCGAGACTGACCAGGGTGTCCATCGTGGCGTTGGCGTGCCGCAGAGCCCGCCAGGCCCGGGCGTGGAAGACGGACGAGCCGATCGTCACCACGAAAGCGGCCGACGCGAAGCAGGCCCACTGCCAGCCGCGCACCTGCAGCGCCGGCACCATCGACACCGCGATCACCGGCACCGCGAACACAGCCACCAGAACCAGCCGCAGCCGCTCGTCCGCGTCCGGCACGGTGGCGGCCGCCGGCGCACGTTCGGCAAGGGGCTCGGCGGTGCATCCCGCGCTCTGCACCGCGGCCACCAGTTCCTCGACGCGGACACCGACCGGGTGCAGCACCCGGGCCCGGCCGGTGGCCAGGTTGACCCCGGCACTGACACCGTCCAGGCGGGCCAGCTTCTTCTCCACCCGCGAGACACAGGCCGCGCAGGTCATCCCGCCCACGGCCAGATCGGTCGTCACCAGCTCCTGAGCGGCACCCGCCGGGGCGGACCCTGCGGCAGGAACGCTCATCGCGACACCGCCACAGCGGTGAGCGGGCGCAGTCCATCCACCCGCATGCCGGACATGTCATCGCCCCGCGGCCCCCGCACGGGCCCCGTCGGGCCAGACGCCGGCGGCCCCACCCACCGGCCAGCCGCATACGAGGCACCGAACAGCAGCACGAGCAGCAGGGCGAAGCCGAGCAAGACCCGGCCAGGCCGCGCCGCGGCGCGCGCACCGGACACGGGTGTGGTCATCGAACTCAATGCGATCTCCAGGTCATGGTCCGCCGACGCCGGGAGTGAGGCGTCGGCGGACATCAATTCGAAACAGCAGAACGAGGCAGCCGGTCAGGCGGCCACGGCCGCACGCCCACCCGGCCGGGAGAGGGCCGCGCCAGCGCCCAGCGATCCCGGACAGGGCTCGTCCTCGCACTCCGCCGAGCGCAGCAGCGCGACGAGCTGGCCCCGGGCCCGGGCGACCCGCGAGCGCACCGTGCCCACCGGACACCCGGCCACAGCCGCGGCCTGCGCGTAGCTCAGCCCGACCACCTGGGTCAGCACGAACGCCTCCCGCCGCTGGGCCGGAACGGAGGCCAGCAGGTCGGCCAGCACCACCTGGTCCTCGAAGCCCACCACCGCACACACCTGGAGCTCGGCAGCCTCCTCCCAGTCGGATAGCGCCGCGCACCGCGGCCGGGCCGCCGCACTGCGATAACGGTCCACCACCGCGCGCCGGGCTATCGACAGCAGCCAGGTGCGCGCCGAGGACCGGCCGGCGAAGGCAGGCAGGCCCCGCAACGCCCGCAGGAAGGTCTCCTGGGCCAGGTCGTCGGCGGAATCAACGTCCGTGAGGTGCGCCACGAACCGCCACACATCGCGATGCGTGGCCCGCACGAACGCCTCCACGTCCGCCGCCCGCCCCCGCCCGGCGGCCAGCGCCAGGGCCGTCAACTGCTCGTCATCCACGGCGCACCTGCGACCGCCAGGCCTCGGTGGCCGCCAATGGCACTACCACCGCGTACGCCTGATGGAGGAGCATGAGCCCATGACCTGTGCCGACTACCGCGCCGCGATGTCCGCCCACCTCGACGGCGAGTTCACGGACGACGACGGCCCGCCGCCAAGCTCCTCGCACCCGACGCGGTGTGCCGACTGCGCCGGCTGGCTGGCCGGTGCCCGGCGGCTGCGCGCACTGACGCTGGCCGCGCCGGGGCCCTGCCGGCACCGTTCGCAGCGGCTCGTCGCCGCTGTGCTCGATGCGCTCGGCGCCGATGAACGGGTGGGGAACAGCGGTACTTCTGTTGTTCATGAGGGGTCCTGACAGCAGGAACAAGGACGGCACCGCACCAGCGGAACCGTCGAACAGGCAACGGCGCACCACACCACCCACCCGGACGCGGCCAGCGCCCATCACGACGCGACCCCTTTGATCAGGACGCGCCATGGGCCAGGCAGCGGCGCAGGCACAAGCCGGACGCCGTGTTCACGGTGGTGTGGCGGCCAACTCCCGTGCGTCATCCGGCCGACGCGGCCGGCACGCAGGGGTGACCTGCCCGCGCGCACACCGGACAGCGCCAGCGAACCGCACGAAAAAGCGCGGCTGACGCAGGGGCACGGGATGTGGCGGGCGCTCTAGAAAGCCATGGCGGCGCGGGGCGGCCCACGCCGTACCACCGCGTACGAGAGCACCGCCAGGCGCGGGATCCGCAGGTGACAGGGCCTGGGGCGCATCAGCGCCGACGGTTCACACCCACGCGCGGTGAGGGCGAGCAGCGCGAGAACCGGCAGGAAAACCTCGGCCAGCGCGCGCAGCGCCTCGAACAGGCCGGTGATCGCCGCTTCGCCCCGCCAGAGCAGCAGCGCACAGGCAAGGGCTGCCAGCAGGTGGGCGATCACCATGCCCGCGGACAGGCCGCCCACCAGCGGCGTCGAACCCATGCCGACCATGCCGTGCACGGAACCCGCAGCCGGCATGCCGCTCATGTTCGCCATGCCGGCCATCGGAGCCATGGCATTCGAGCCCGTGACCGGCAGCATGCCGGGATCCAGGCCAGCCATCCTGGCCAGAGCACCCGGGCTCATCCCGGCCGGGTTCACACCACCAGGCGTACAGAGCAGCAGGTTCACCCAGTCAGGCCCGCCACCGACCACCCGGACCGGCCCGGCACCCACCGACGCGGTCGCCTCGAACAACACGTGCAGCGCGCCCTGGACGGCAACCATCCACCCGCTGATCACCGCAAGTCCGCGCCGGTGCCCGGCCAGAAGCCAGGTGCTGCCCGCCGTCCCGGCGAACGTCCCCGCCAGCACCGGCCCCGGCAGCGCGGCATCGGACATGCTGACGTGCGCGGCGGCGGCCAACGCCACACACAAGATGGCGAAGACCACGGCGCGCAGCATGCGGATCTGCCAGGTCGTCACAGTGCCCACCATCCTCGCACCCGCCCCGCCCGGCAGTCCGACCGCCTCCCGATTTGACGGGCATCCGCGGCCGGGTACGGCTGCGCAAGGACCAGCGGCAACCACCACACGCATAAAGCTTCCACCAGGGGACCTCACCATCGCCCATGCTCGCCTCCTCGAGGTCCTTGAGGAGTTGCTCGACGATGGCGTGGTCCTTGATCTTCTTATCCGCGATCATGGCCGTCGCGGGAGAGGTACTGGCGCAGGGCGAGTAGAGGTTCAGTTCCTCCGCCACACACTGCCGCACCGGCTCGATGGTCGCTCCGGTCCACGTCGCCTTCTGCCCAGCGCCGCACCCTCAAGAGCAGCGGCCCGTGCTGCGCCCTCCGGCACCTTGGCCGCCGAGCAGGTCGGGCGCGAAGGGAAGTTGGCGACGTGTTCGAGACCGGGCGGGGACCAGCAGGTGGGGAGCGAGCGTGTCCGGTACGGGGTCATCCCCACGCCGTGCGGGGCACAGGGCGCAATCGCCCGATCAGGGTAATGATCCCCGGTGTACGGGGCCAAGAGGCGGGGCCGTGTCCCCGATCGGGGTCATCCCCGTGTCTGGTGGGGCCGTCGGGGCAGGATCGATCGCGCCATCCGTCAGAGTCATCCCCGTGGCGGGGCCGATCCGTCGGCACGGTCCTTGGTGCTTTCAGGAGTGGAGCATCCCCGCCATGCGGGGCCGACAGCCGGCGCGACCCGATGCCGATACTCGCTCCCGGGTGTTCTCTCGTTGTGTGGGGATGTGACCGGGAGGGCGGCGGGATGGATACCTGCTGGACCGCAACGTATCTCGTTACAGGTTCAGTACTGTGCACATCTGCCGGAGTGTCGGTGCCGTGGTCGCTCGGACGTCCCTATGACGATCAAACGGTCACACCAGCAAAGGCGTTGGCTGGCCTGGCTGCAGCAGGGGGTGGGGAGTCGCAGGACGGCTCCCGAGTACGGCAGCCACCGGCCCTGCGCGGCATGCCAGTTCATTAGCTCGTGGGTGCCAGCGCGGAGTCGGTGCGGACCAGGGTCTGCCGTCCGCGCCGATACTTTTTCGGCGGCTGGCCGGGCCAGGCGGGCAGCGGCGATATGGTCGGCGGCCGTGTTGCTGCCCTCGTTTGCGTGCAGCGGCGGACCTGTAACTCGATGCACGGGCGGCGCTGTCCTGCCGCGCTGTCATCAGTTGGCGCCGTCGCTCCGGTGGAACCAGAGGTTGTGGAGGAGCGCGTCAGCCACGACCGTTCATGATCGCGGACTGGGTGACGCTCCGTAGTCCTGGTCCGGAAATGTGATCCAGAACCACGGTTCAGCCGCCGCCGACACGGACCGGCAACCGTACCCCCACGCCCACCGGCCCCGTAGAGGTCCATCGGACCGCGCCCGGTCCAACTATCCTCGACACTCCGGCAGACATGAGGGACATCAAGGCCGCCACGAGATATCGTCACAGCTCGGCAGGTAGCGGCCAGCCGATCCGCAGCCCACACACTGCCTTCCGGCATGCTCCGTCCGCGAACGGCACGGTGGGCAGCACCACGCGGCCGCGCAGGCCGACCGGCCCCGCACACGCGGGGATGATCCTCGACCCACCGCCCTGCACACGCGGGATGACCCCCGAGGCTGCACAACCATCGCAGAGCCCCGCCCCAGCTCGCGGGGATAGCCCCAGACAGGCCCACGCCCTGGACGCATCGGCCCTCACCGCGGGGGATCACCCCACTGGCTGAACGCTCCATCCTGCGATTGGACACCTGGAGAATGTGACATACGAGCCCGGAGGAAGCAGTTCTTCGGGAATCAAGAGCACGATGTCAACGGCCGTTCAGTTCGGCTGAGCTGCCCCGGGTTTTGTGGAGTCTGCGATCATGTGATCTGTGGGGCTTGCTCCACTCTCGTCCGGTAGGCCTGCTCCTACTCGTCTGGGGGACGTAGCCAAGGGGGAGTGGAGTCGGTCCCGGTGTACCACCCGACCCACTGGAAGACGCCTCGCTCGACCTCGTCGAGATCCCGCCACGGCCCCTGACGCTCGATCAGTTCAGCCTCGAACGTGGCTTTCAACGCCTCGGCCACCGCGTTGTCGTCCCAGTCCGCGCCAGAACCGACCGACGCCGAAGCGCCGAATGCGGCCAATCGCTCTGTGACCTGTCAGCCCACGGATCGGCGCGAGTAGGCGTCCAGGACGAACGCGAAGTAGACCCAGCCCTGCCAGGTCCGCACGTAGGTCAGGTCGGCCAGCCATAGCTGGTTGGGCCGTTGGGCGGCGAACTGCCGGTTGACCAGGCCCGGCGGGCGAGGCACGGGGATGGTGGTGCGCCGGCGCCGGCCGCGGATGACGCTTTCGACACCCCGCGCAGGTGCAGGACATCGAGGCCGTGGAGAGGTACCGTCACAGCCCGGCAGCGGCGACCTCGCAGCACGCGGATGCTTCCGACGGGTGGCGCTCCCAGTCGCCACGGCACGACCCTGCCCCGCACGCGCGGGGATCTACCAGGACGCGCCTTGCGCCCCGCAACCCTGTCAGGGCTAGCCGCAGGCGTTACGCGACTTCGCGACTGCATTGGTGCCGGTGGCCAGGGATCCCGGGTAGCCCCACCCTGTGTCCGGGATCCCGGCACCAGTCACCGAGCAGTCAGCCGGAAACGGCCTGGTACAGGCCGCGCCCGCTGCGCTCCACCTTGGCCGCCTTCGCCAGGCGCTCCAGAGAGGTGCGTACCGCGTTGATCGAACCGCGGCTCTCCTCACGTCCCAGGGCCGTGTTGACCTCCCCCGCCCGTAGCGGGGCCGGGGCCTGTGCCAGATGGTCCAGGATGTCCTGCGACAGCCGAGATGTGCGCCGGACGGCGCCAACGGGCACCGGCTTCGGGGCGGCGGGGCTCTTTTTCGCGTTGGTCCCCCTCGCCACGGATCGCGAACCGCTCGAGCGCCCCGTCGGCCTGCCCCCTGCCGCGGCCTTGGGCGAAGCGCTGTCGCGCGAGGCGGACGGCTGCTTGCCCGAGGCGCTCTTCGAACCGCGGCGCCTGGGTGGCACCGTACCTGGCGCAGGCACCTCACCGGCCGCCTCATCTGCTGCCGGCCGTCCGCCCCCCGCGCCCGCCTCGGGCAACATCGCGGCGTCGGAAAGTGCCTGAAGGCTCGTCAGAGCCGAGCGCACCGCGCCCAGGCGCGCGGTGACTACCGCCAGATCCTGCTCCAAGACGCGCTGGCGCTCCTCCAGGCGGGGCAGCTCTGCTGTGAGCAGCGCGATGGTGGACTCCACGCCACCGGGCATATCGGATGTCGATGCCACGTGTTCTCCTGTTTCGTCATGACTGACACGATGGCCACGAATGGCCATTGCCCCGAACTCTACGACGCCAACCCGCCACCGTCCCCGCCCCCGACATCCGCGAACAGGACCAACCCACGACAGCAGACCGCCGCTCCCCAAGAAGTCCTGGCAGAGACGTTGGACGTGTCACTGGGTGAGTGGGCAGGAGACAGAGCCGAAGAAGGCTTCGTGGATGTCGTCGCAGATCTCCCGGCGGATGCGACGTCGTCTGACAGCGAGGATGTGCGTGGTGATGTTGTCGGCGGATCTGGCCCTTCGCCCGACTGACGCTACCGGGTCCCGCATTGATCCAGGCCGCCGAGCCGGAGCACCGCCATCGCCCGGGTTGCGCGCAGTGTGCCGTGGTGTCCGCTCGAAAGCAGGTGGTCGCCGTGCACCTCGCGGTGTGGACGCAGGTCGGCAGCGCCATGAGCACGGGTAGCGCCGTGAACGGACAGACTGTTATGGCCATCGCCCGCCGGGTGCGCGCGGCAGCCCGTGCGGCCAACTCCGTGGCCGTGGCCGCGATCTGCCCGGCCAGCCGGGGCTGTCTGGCGATGGTGGCGTTTCAGCGTCGCACCGCGCTTGGTCCAACTATCCTCGACACTCCGGCAGACGTGAAGGACATCAAGGCCGCCACGGGGTATGGTCACAGTTCGGCAGGTAGCGGCCTTCCGGTTCGCAGCCCACACACTGCCTTCCGGCATGCCCCGTCCGCGAACGGCTGTGCGGTGGGCAGCAACAGGCGGCCGCGCAGGCCGATCGGCCCCGCACACGCGGGGATGACCCGACGCGTGCCGCAGCTTGGGGGAACCTCACTCTCCCGGCCGCTCGACCAACCGCCCCGCAACGCGCGGGATGACCCCTGTCAGAGTTGTCTTTCCAACCATGATCGCTGCGTTTCCGCTGGTCAGGCATAGAACGGGTGCTTTCGTGGGAGTTGTGGCCTGTCGGGCTGTCGTTCCCTGGGGAGGTCGTGAATGCCGTCAGTGGTCGGGCTGCTGGAAGAGCGTGAGTGTGCTGCTCGTCGTCGTGTGGACGGGCTGCGGGAGGCCGACCGTATCCAGGCCGAGTTGGCCGCGGCCGAGCGGGAGTGGGAGGAGTGGGCGATCGCCCGCACGCGGGTTGACGCCGTGTTGGCTCCGGAGGGCGACAGCCCTGCCGGGCCCCAGGCCTGCCGGGCTTCACGAGAGGCGGATGCGCAGCCGGTGCGGCCTGGGCCTGCGGATGCGGCGAAGCCGAGAACGGTGGTGCCGGTGTGGCGCGTGGGGCTGGCCTGGTCGGTGTTGTCGGTGGACTACCAACGCATCCTGCGCGCGCTCGCGGACTGAGATCGGCTCGGTCAAGGGCCGCTGACCTGCCGAGAGTTGACTGTCGGCTTCGGCCTGGAGGCGGTGCCGGCCAGGGTGGAGGCATTGCGGTCGAAGGCGAAGCGCCTGGTGGCCCGCGGCTGGCTGACCGAGCCCGCACTGGGCCGGTTCACGCTCGCGAAGGATGTGGCCGGGCCAGGCGACGACTCATGAGCAGCGTCATCGACCAGTGGACCATCGCCTCGGCGCTGACCGTGCGGTGCTCGAAGCCGCGCACCAGGCGCCGGGATCGCAGCAGGTGCGCGAAGAACCGCTCGACGATCCACTGTTTCGGTAGCACCACGAACCCCTTCTGGCCGTGCTGCGGGAAGTGCCCGAACGGCAGTGGCGGGCCAGAGAGATCGCCGAGCTCGTCGGTGACGTCACCCTCGTCACCACCTACCGGCAACTCGCCCGCTGGACCGAAAAAGGGCTGGTCAAGAGAGTCCGCACCAGCTGCTAGGCGGCAGCCGCGCCATCGGCGTCCGTTGCCTTGCAGCCACACCCAAAACGCTAACTTCCCGGCCTTGGGGGAACGTCACTTCGAGGGACAGGCCTGCTCTGGCCGGGCGGGGCGCTCGGCTCGTGCGACGGCTGCGGGTGTTCGCAGCTGCGGGCGGTGGCATCCATAGGATCCAGGACCGGGAGTCTGTCGCGTGGGAGGGTGGGGGCGGGCGTAACCACCTGGTGCTTGCGCAGGTGCTCGCAGCCGCAGTCGTGCTCGCTGAATGCTGTGCCGTTATGTGCGGTTATCGTGGTGAAGAAGCCTCGACCAGCTGGGGTCTGAGGGGTGGTGATCCAGGTGTAGCCGGGGCCTTCGCGCAGGGCCCGTTCGATCAGCAGGCGGCCGTATCCTTGCCGCTGCCATCCGCCCCACAGGTAGATTGCCTTGATCCTGCCGTAGCGACAGGCGTCACACACCTGCCAGATCAGGACCGCCGCGCAGTCGCCGGCCTGATCGTACATTCTCACCATGCGCGGTCCCGCTGGGACATGGGGTGGCCAATAGAGGCACCTTGCCGGTTGGTCCGCTGTCACCAGCCGAATCCACCACCAGCGGATTCGGCCCATACCCTGGGGTACGTGTCCCACGGTCCTGCCTCCTTTCCAGCGGCTCGGAGAGGCAGGGGTGAGCCGCCTGCGGCATGGCGGGCCCGGTCCCGGCAGGGGAGGCTCTTCACACAGCGGAGCAACCGGGCCCGGGCCCAACTGGGGAGAGAAGTCCTGGCGATCCGGGTGACGCGGCGAGCGTGTGGATCACCCGGTTGGCGAAGTGGCCCCGGTGGCCGGCTGCTCATGTGTGCTCCCGCCGGCCGCGCCGGCGAACGCTCGGCCATGGTCGTGCCGGATGGTTCGGGTCGTGCGAAGCAGGAGTGGGCCTGACCGCTGCCGTCGGGCCGGCCGGGCAGCGGTCAGGCACCGCGGTACCGTGTCGCGCGGAGCGGGCTCCTGCGCGTCGTTGGTGGTGGTGCCGGCCAGCAGGGCGGGTGGTGACGGGCAGCTGGCCGGGCCACGTCCCTGCTGGGGCAGGGCGAGTTGGCCAGATACATGTGCCTGGTTCATCCCCGCCGCGTCTGCTCTGCCGGTCGGCGCGGTGCGGCGTTCGGCCAGCGGGCTGGCGGGGGCGACTTGTGAGAGCGTGGGGTTCGTCGTGGGGCGCGCAGCGTGGGCGCCGGCGTGGTAGGGGCGGTGGCCGCGGCTGAGCGGCGGTTTGCGGGCCGCTGCTGGTCGGTGGCGGGTTGATCATCCGGGGCGGGTCAGCAGCAGGCCGCAGCTGTAGGCGCGTCCTCGGCCCAGGCCCTGGGTCAAGGCGGCGAGGAAGGCGTCGGGGTCGGTGACGGTCAGGGTGCCGCACACCTCGGCGCGGCTGATCTTGAGGCCCTGGTGCTGGTCGCTGACGACCGGCGGCAGGATGCGGACGGCGAGGGCGGCGGGATCGGCGGCGGCTCCGATGCGGTGGACGCCGGTGGCGGTGTGAGCGGGTTCTGCGGGGTTTTGGAAGCGTTGTCCGATCCATTGGCGCACGCGTTCGGGCTGGGTGTGGGGCAGCCGTTTGCGAGTGGATTGACCGGTTTTAGCGTCGCGCCGGGTACTGGTGGGGCAGATGACGGTACGAAAGGTGTAGGTGTCGCCCTCGTGGATGCGCTGGTCGATGGCCTGGGTGGTCACGGGAGCGCGCAGGGCGGTTTTGGGGATGGTGGTCCAGTTAGGGGTGATCCGGGACTGGACGACGATCAGCAGGGTGTCGGTCTTGAGGTCGACGGACCAGGTGGACAGGACGCCCATCTGGGCTCGCGCGTCGCGCTGTCCGTCGGCGACCCAGCCGCGGAAGCCGGACATGACCAGGCGGTGCATGTCCTGGGCGTCGAGGAGGGCTCGTTGGGTCAGGGGATGACGGGCGTCGAGCGGCAGGATGCTGTGGCGGGTGATGAGGCGGGCGGTGCTCACGCGATGATGTCCCATCCGATGGTCGCGGTGGGGAAGGTGCGGGTGCGGATCTCCCAGCGCGGGGCGTAGGCGCGCTGCAGGGCATCGAAGGTGATGGGCTGGTCGTTGATCTGGGTGGCGCCCGAGGCGCTGGGGTGTGCCTCGAGCCAGGTCCACGGTCGCTGTGCGGTGGCGTTGGGCAGCAGGGCGGTGGCTGTCAGGACGCTTTCGAGGGGGCCGGGATGGACGCCGCCGGAGATCGTGCCGCACGGGGGGCAGGATTTGCGCCCCAGCCACAGCAGCCGTGCCGGATGCTCCAGGGCGTGGGAGAGCTTCTCGAGCAGAACCCGGTCGGGGTGTTCGAGTGCGGCGACGAATGCGGCGTCGGCCAGGTACCAGCGGTTGCTGGTCAGCGGGTCTCGGGTGGTGGTGTTGGCGGCGGTCAGGACACCGGTGTCGCGGTCCGGGGCGACGCCCTTGGGAGCGCCGTACCAGTTCGCGAGCCAGTGGGCGGTGCCGGTGCCGGTGCCGAAAGTCGTTCCCGTGGCGGCTTCCAGGGGCTCGGCGGCTTTGTCGGCGCGCCGGGGATCGGTGATCATGTCGCGCGGGCGCAGCGGGTAGGGGCCGCCCCCGGCGACCTGGAAGTCGCGCACCGCGATGCCGGGCCGGTCGGCCCGCACGCCGAAACGCAACCCGGCCAGCCACCCGAGGTCGTGGTGGCGCTCCAGGCCCAGCGCGGCGGCGGCCAGTCCGATGGCACCGGATTTGGTGGGGCGGGCGAGGGTGTCGCGGTGGTCGAATCGGCCCACGGATCCCCATGACTGCAGGGGGCCGGCCAGCCGCATGAGCAGCACGCTGCAGGTCATCGGCACGTCAACTCCGCGGTGTTCTCGACCTCGGCGCCGGGCAACTGGCCGGCGGTGGCCCGCTCTGCGAGCAGCGCCGACACGGCGAGGTCGTAGGTCAGCAGGCGTGCGGCGCTGACGTCGCCGCGCTTGCGCATGACCAGTGTGTGCTGGTCCAGGAGCAGCGTGGTGGCTCTTAGGGAGGCCACGCTGGCCTCGTACGCGTCGATGGGCGTCTCGAACACGCCGGCGTAGTTGAAAGGGCGTGCGCCCTCGAAGGCGAGGACGAATTTGGGCAAGGATCCGCTGGAGGCGGTGGTGTTGGTCTTGGCGCGCGGCATGGCGTTGACGAATGCGTCGACGAACTCGCGTTCGGCTGCTTCGGCGGCGGCCTCGACCTTGTCGGCCGCAAAGCCGGCGCTGATCAGATTCGCGCGCAGCTTGGAGCGGTCCAGAGCGGCATGGCGGTAGAACGTCCCGCTGATGAGGGACTGGTAGCCCGTCATGCCCGCCCCGGTGTCATCCATGCCCTCGAGGTGGCCCAGGGCGGTGGCGTGGGACTTGCGGTCCAGCTTGGCGTCATCGGCCGCCGAGTAGAAGTCGTCGATGTGCTCGGCGGCGTGCACGGTGAAGGCGTGGCCGCTCTGGATCGCGCCGTCCACGTTGGGGGAGTCGGCGATCTCGGCCAGGAAGCGCCCGTAGAGGGCGATGTCGATGGCGTCGCCGGGAGCAAGAGCCGTCAGGACGGCGGTACGGATGTCCTTCGGCAAGGGGGGCAGCTTCTCCTCCGCGCAGGGCTTGGGCTCTTCGGCGTGCTCGCTCGCGCTGTCGATGCCGGCCTTCTTGCCCCTGCCTTTGGCCTTGCCCGCTGGGGCGGCTTCCTTGGCCTTGGTGTAGTCGGCCACCCACGCGCTGACCTGGATGGCATTGGCCGCCAGGTGATCGGCGATGGTGTCGGCCGCGGTCTGCGGCGCGAATACGAGGACCTTCGTGTGGTCCTTCGTTGTGGGCCTGTCGCCGAACTTCAGACCCACCCCCTCCAGGACCGCTTTGGCCGTGGCCAGCGCCCGCTCGGCCTCCCAGCCATAGGTGGTGCTCAGGGCAGCGGCGGTGAGCTTGGCCCACTCGCGGGTGCGCACCCCCATGGTGTGTCCGGCCAGCGGACCTTGGCCGGCATTGGCGCGGGTGCGCGTGTGGGTGCGCTCGGCCCGGCGCCGCGCCTGGGAGGTGATCATGGTGCGGGTGCAGCCACCGAAGGGGAGCGTCTTGGGCAGGCCGTTCTCATCACGCACCGGCAGGACCGCCACCAGGCTCTCCAGCAGGTGCAGGGACAGGTACTGGTGGCCGTTCGGCGCGATGTCGGGCGTACTCACGTGGACCCTCCGGTGGCGAGTGTACGGACAGGGGCAGGTGTCGGAAGGCAGAAGGAGCGGACCCAGTCGTAGCGCACGTTGCGTCCGTAGGGCTCCCGCGCCTTCCACACGGACAGGTCTTCGGTCAGCCGCGTCCACGAGGGCGGCATCGTGCCGCCGGTTCGGATCCGTGCGATGGCCAGGTGCAGAGGACGGCGCGGGATGTGGTGGGAAGTCACCAAGCGGTCCATCAGCCGGGCCGCACCGGGGTCGCCCGGGCCGCGGCCGGCACCCGAGCCGACCCTGCGCAGGGCGCTTCCCATATCCCCGTAGCCACGATCGGGTACGCCGCGCTCGGCGTGGTAGCAGGCGAACAGAAACGCGACGTATTCGAAGACCGGCTGCTGGGTGGGCAGCGGAGCGAAGTGCGCGGCCGTGAAACCCGGCCCCTTGAAGCCCCCAGGGCGGCGCAGGGCGGCGAGCATGGTGAACTGCTCCTCGCTGACCAGGTTGCACAGCCAGTCGGTGAACAGGGCAGCGGGTGATTTCTCTAGCAGCAACTCGCGCATGCATCCTCTCCCAGGTGATCAGGGGCCTTCGGGCAATCCAGCAACTGCCGAAAACGCGCCAGGCACCGGGCACGGGCCTGCAAAGCGCGCCCTGAGACCGAAAGGCTGCCCAGGCGGGCCTTCAGCGCCGTGAAGGCCAGGTCGCGGACCTCTCGATCGAAATCTGCCAGTACGTCGCTGGCGCAGCGCCCCTCGGCGACGGACTCAAGCACGGCATGGACGGCAGGAGCGGCTGAAGCCCACATCTGCGGCTCGCCATTGAAACGGGCCAGCTGAGCCGGCTTGGGGCTGGGGCTGGTGTAGGGGTAGGCGATCTCGCGTGCGGTGGCCGCGGCGACGTAGAGAGCCTTGGCGGCGTGCTCGCAGATCTGCTCGCACCGCTCGGCGGCCTCACGCAACTCCTCCTGCCGTCCGGCGGCGTAGGGGAAGATGTCGCAGGCCCAGGAGGTGACCTTCGTCTGCCGGGCGATGATGCCCACCATCCACAGATCCACCCGCCGCTGCGACAGCCGGGCCAGGCGACCGTAGAGACCGCCGCTGCCACCGGCTGCGATGGCGGCGTATAGCGTCGGGCAGCTGCGCCACAGGTCGCGCACCGCCGACGGCTTGAGGAGGACCGTGGCGCCGGTCGCGTTCTCACCGGTGAGCGCGTCCTGCAGGTAGAGGGCGGGCAGGGCGCCAAGCAGTTCCCCCGGGCCCAGAAGAACGCGGTCCACCCCCAGCGCGCCGCCCGGCAGGCGCACCGCCCGCATGATCACCGAGCGGCCCAGCACAGTGTGCAGGTCCGCCGGGCCCTCCGGCAGCCGGGCCTCCGCAAGGCCGCCGGCGGCGAAGGTCCGCCGCGCCCTTGCGGTCCAGGTCAAGTTGACGCTCCCCGCTTCACCCTCCCAAGGGACCAGATTCAGGCGCAGCGTGTCGCCCAGACTGTCCCCCAGCGCCAGGACCCGCAGGCGCCCGCCCAAGCGGCAGACCGCATTGTTGGTGAACGCCGCCGGCAGGCCCATGTCCTTGGCCTTGATCTTGGCCCTGCCGCCCAGCCCGTAGACATGCTGGGTCAGCATCGCGCGAAACGCCGCGTCAGCCGCCACCGGCACATTGTGATGCAGGTGGTGGTGGTCGAAGTGCAGGCTGTAGTCACCTGCGCGTTCGATGAACAACTGGGCCGGCCCCACCCCATGGGCATCCAAGTGCGGTGCCAGCAGCGCGTTCTGCCCCAGCGGTTCCACCGGGTCGAACAGATCCCAGCACCCGGGGTGCTGCTCCAGCCAGTCGGCGACCCCCGCCAGCGACCGGCGCTCCTGCACCCACACCCCCCATTCCTCCTCGGTCCGCGGATACCGGCCTGCCGCATAGACCAGGCCCAGGAGCCACTCGACGAGCGCCACGCCCTCCCCAGGCGTGTCCCCGTACACCGCCGTGACGTCCTCACACCTGCGGAAAACCTCCGTCACGGACAGCATGTCCCGCTGCGCCGCCCCCGTGCCGCCCTGCCCGCCTCCCGCCACGGGGATGCATGCCTGTTCCCGCACGTCGTATCGCAACCGAGCCGCTCCTCTCCACTGGCCGTCGCTGCCCAATACATGTCCCGTTGGGTGCTGTCCTGCCAGAAGACGCCATCCGACGCGGTATATGACGTGACGTCATCCCAAAGGGCGACCCCCCACCCGAACCAGTCCCAGCCGCGCCCAGGTCACCCCTCGCGCAAGCCACCGTGACTCCTCCAGGACCCCGCGTCCCCAGGTTGCCTTTCCATGACCCCCGCAACAGGCCCCCAGCTTCCGGGGCCGGCATGACCTGGGCCCCCAGCCGATCATGATTTATCACCGTCACCCACTGGTCGCTGATCGCCTGATCCGCGACCAGTTCACCGGGCCGGGCCTCGCCTTCGGTGGGCCCGGCCCTCGCCACGACAACGGAGGAGTAAGGACGTTGAACGACTTCGACGCCCAGGGGAGGCTGTGGAACCGGTTTGGGCCGCCTCATACGACAGTGACGCGCTCGGCTTCGACGAAGAGCTGACCGCCGACGCGCTGCACCACTTGGCGGCCGGCGGCCGGCGGCCGAGCGCCCGCTGTCCCGCCGGGGACCTGCCCAGGTGAGGATCGCCGACATGACCGCCTTCACCGTCCACGAGCTCTACCCGCCCAGCTACACGGTGGCCAGCACCTTCCTCCTACTGCCCCCAGGAACGGCAGCTCGCCTGCCTGGACTGTTGCGCGAGGGCCCTCACCGCCGGTGGCCGGCTGATGGTTGAGACCGCGGTGCCCGGAGCCAGCAGCCTGTCGTTGGAGCGCCAGCAGACCATCGTGCGCGAGGTCGGCCACGAGCACCTCAAGATCTCGGCGGTCGCCCACGACCCGTACGCCCAGCACCTGACCTCCCAGGAGATCCGCATGGGAGCCGACGGCCGCTACCAGATGCTGCCGATCGTGCGCCGGAACGCACACCTTCCAAAGCTGGACCTGATGGCCCGCGTCACCGGGCTGCGGTTGGCCCAAGCATCCCGACCGCAGCGGACACGCGCAGCGGCTCAGCCGCGAGGCTGAGGGGAATCCCCGCGTCTACGCCGGGGAGTATGTCAACAGCATGCTCCGCACCTGGCACCACGATGTGCTGCCCCGAGTCGAGGACGCAGTCGAGTGTGGCATCCACCAGCCGGGAGGCATCATCGAGTTCACCCCGCTCCAGCGCGGCCTCCTCACCGGTCGCGGCGGCCAGCCGGCCGACTGGTTCGGGTCGTAGGCCGCGAGCAGCCTGCACGCGGCCAGGCGAGGAAAGTCCTCCTTCGGCAGTTACCCGGCGGCGAGTTGAGGGAACACCAGCGCGCCCGGGAGGCGGGGACGGGGTCATCACCGGTGTGTCGTTCAGGCGGCCCCACGCATCGACAACAAGAGAACACAAGCCCACAATGCCCTCAGCACCCGCCCCACGCCGATCGCCAGAGCACCGCGTCACCTCGGGCACCTCGCCCGCCCAGAAACCAACCCGGACATCACACCACCGACCAACGGCAAGCACCGATCCCGCAGGACATCCAACCAACGCGCGCCGACAACCTGGACAGCCGCGCCAGAACGGCGCCCACCCGGCCAGCACCGAGCCACCAGCACCATGCGCACGGGCCACCGTCACACTCCCAGGACAGCCGCCGCGGACGGCCCGGTGGATGTTGGCGGGGGTCCCTGTGGGCCGGGTGGGCGGTCGGGTGGGTGGTGGCGTCATGAGCGTTGTGGTGATGGCTTCTCAGGTACGGGTGCATTGTCGCTCCCGTGCCAGGACCGCGGCCCTGTGCGGGGCTGGGATCAGGTCGGGCCTGAGTTCGGCGCCGGCCCGGTGGTGCCGCGCGCTGTTCCCGCTCTCTCCGCGGCCGGTCCACGGCCCGGGGCCCCTTTACTTCCAGGAGTGTTGACATGTTCGATGACGTGAATGCGGGCGCGCCCGGCGCGGTCCCCGGTACGCCGGTCGGCCGTAGGGTTGTGCGACGTTCGATGTCGGTGCTGCTGGCGGCGTGTCTGAGTGGGGCGGGGTTGACGATGCTGACCGCGACCCCGGCCGCGGCCGCAGCCCCGGTCCCGGGCAGCGCACCGCTGTTCATCGCCGACGTCAACAACAATCAGGTGGTGGAGGTGACGCCCGGCGGCACCCAGACCACCGTCCCGGCCACCGGCCTGAGCAACCCGACAGGGGTGGCGGTGGACGCGGCCGGTGACGTGTTCATCTCCGACTTCGGCCACAATCGGGTGGTGGAGGTTCCGGCCGGCGGCGGCACACAGAACACCGTCGGCACCGGCCTGAGCAACCCGGCCGATGTGGCGGTGGACGCGGCCGGTGACGTGTTCATCGCCGACGCCGGCAACAACCGGGTGGTGGAGGTGCCGGCCGGTGGCGGCGCGCAGACCACCGTCCCGGCCACCGGCCTGAGCGGCCCGGAAGGGGTGGCGGTGGACGCGGCCGGGGACGTGTTCATCGTCGACCAGTTCAACAATCGGGTGGTGGAGGTGACGCCCGGCGGCACCCAGACCACCGTCCCGGCCACCGGCCTGAACGCCCCGGGCGGGGTGGCGGTGGACGCGGCCGGGGACGTCTACATCACCGACATCGGCAACAATCGGGTGGTGAAGGTACCGGCCGGCGGCACCCAGAGCACCGTCGGCACCGGCCTGATCCAGCCGACAGGGGTGGCGGTGGACGCGGCCGGGGACCTGTTCATCGCCGACTACGGCCACAATCGGGTGGTGGAGGTGACGCCCGGCGGCGCGCAGAACACCGTCCCGGCCACCGGCCTGAGCGCCCCGATCGGGGTGGCGGTGCCGCCGGCGCCGGCGGCCCCGTCCGGGGTGCACGCGAGTGCTGCGGGCGCTGGTCAGGCGACGGTGTCCTTCACCCCCAATGGTGCCGCGGACCATGTCACCGGTTACACGGTGACCGCCACCGACACCACCAATCCCGCCAACGGCAGCCAGAGCGCGCAGGGCGCCGGCTCCCCGTTGACCGTGACCGGCCTGACGCCCGGTGACACGTACACGTTCACGGTCACGGCGACCAACGCCGCCGGTGCCACCAGCCTCACCTCGAGTCCCGTCACCTTCGCGCTCCTGAACGTGCCGTGGGCCGCGAGCCTGCCGGGCGCCACCATCGGCAGCGCCTACAGCGCCCCGACCACCACCGGTGCGCCCAGCGGCGGCACCAGCCCCTACACCTTCACCGCCACCGGCCTGCCGGCGGGCGTCACCATCGACCCGACCACCGGTGTCCTGTCCGGCACCCCCACCACGGGCGCCCCCGCCGTGACCGTCACCGTCACCGTCACCGACAGCGCCAACCCCGCACAGACCGCCAGCCACCAGTTCACCCTGACGCTGAACGTGCAGGCCACCACCACCACACTGTCCGCCGTCCCGGATCCGTCCTCGTCGGGGCAGAACGTGGTGTTCACCGCGACCGTGGCCGGGCCCGGCGGCTCCACTGTCGTGCCGACCGGGCAGGTGACGTTCAAGGACGGCACCACCACCTTGGGCACCGCCACCCTGAACTCCTCCGGCCAGGCCACCTTCGCCACCAGCGCGCTGGCGGTCGCCAACCACCCGATCACCGCCAACTACGCTGGTGACAACAACTCCGCCGCGTCCACCTCCAACACGGTGACGCAGACGGTGACCCAGCAGACCACCAGCACCACGCTGGCCTCCTCCCCGGATCCGTCCTACAGCAACCAGCAGGTGACGTTCACCGCCATCGTCGCCTCCAACGTCAGCGGCTCCAGCGTCGTGCCGTCCGGGACGGTGACGTTCAAGGACGGCACCACCACCTTGGGCACCGCCACCCTGAACGGCAGCGGGCAGGCGACGTTCGCCACCGCGGCCCTGTCGGTGGGCTCCCACACGATCGAGGCTGACTACGCCGGCGACGCCAACTCCCAGCCGTCCACGGCCACGGTGACGCAGACCGTCAACGCGCAGGCCCCCACCACCACCGCGCTGTCCGCCGCCCCCAACCCGTCCTCGCTCGGGTCACCGGTGACGTTCACCGCCACCGTGGCCGCGCCCAGCGGCGCCCCCACCCCCACCGGGACGGTGACGTTCAAGGACGGCTCCACCACCTTGGGCACCGCCACCCTGAACGGCTCCGGGCAGGCGACGTTCGCCACCGCCGCCCTGTCGGTCGGCACCCACCAGATCACCGCCATCTATGGCGGTGACGCGACCTCGGCGCCGTCCACCTCCAGCGTCCTGACCCAGAGCGTGACCCAGCAGGCCACCACCACGCAGGTGTCCACCTCGGAGGGCCCCTCCTCGTTCGGCCAGTCCGTGACGTTCACCGCCACCGTGACCGGCGCGCCCGGCTCGGGCGTCACCCCCACCGGCACCGTCACCTTCAAGGACGCCACCACGGTCCTGGGCACCGCCACCCTCAGCAATGGCCAGGCCACCCTCACCACCACCACCCTGCAGGTCGGCACCCACACCATCACCGCGGCCTACGCCGGTGACACCAACTCCCTGGCCTCCAACGGGACCCTGACCCAGATGGTCAACAAGCAGGGCACCACCACCACCGTCACCACCACCCCCGACCCCTCCTCCTACGGGGCGCCGGTGACGTTCACCGCGAGCGTGGCCGCCTCCACCGACGGCACCCCCACCGGCACCGTCACCTTCAAGGACGGCTCCACCACCCTGGGCACCGCCACCCTCGACAACAACGGTAAGGCCACCCTCACCACCAGCAGCCCCCTGCAGGTCGGCTCGCACACCATCGAAGCCGACTACGC
>NZ_JARZAG010000049.1 GCF_029892155.1 Kitasatospora sp. GAS204B
GGTACCTCACCCCACTCGAAACCCGAGCCAGGCTCCGGCACGACTTCACCCCTGCAGCGTAAGCACCCGCTGTCCAAGATCAGGGGGGAACTTCAACCGGCCAGCGCCTGCCGCTTCTCAGCGGCCAGCCATGCACCCCGCTGGTGCTTTCCATCGGCGGGGCTTGGGATCACGAGGCATCATCGGGAGTTCACTTGCGTTCACCCGTCCGGTCTTCCCCTTGCCGGTAACTCCCGGATGGAACGGGAGTCCTTGGGCTTTCCCCTGAGCTTGGCACCACGCCGTTACCGGTGTGGTTTGCGTCCAGGGAAGTGGTGTACGGGTTCCACCCGTTCCGGGGGTTTCGTCCGGTAGCGGGTGTTGCCTGAGAACGTAGAACGGCCACTGGTTGATCCTTCGAGATGTCTGACGTCACGAAGAGGAGACCAACACGATGACCGCACCTGACAGTCTGCCGTTCGCCGCGCTGCTGGAGGAGAACCTCGCTTCGGCGCGGAAGGACGTCACCGCGAGGCGCTACAACCGCGAGGCCGGCCACGGCCGCAAGGAGACCCGCGCGACCAGGGCACTCACCATCACCGGCCTCGACCTGAGCTTTCCCCACGCCGTCCAGGCCGTGCGCATCCCGCGATACCGCACCGACCTCAAGACCGCCACCGTCAGCCGCCAGACCGTCTACACGATCACGGACTTGACCTCACATCAGGCCTCGCCCCAGCGCCTCGGCCAGATCGCCAGATCGCAGTGGATCATCGAGAACCGCCCGCACTTCGTCCGCGACACCACCTTCGCCGAGAACGCCTCGAAGATCCACACCGGCCACGGCCCCGAGAACATGGCGACCCTGCGCAACCTGGCGATCAACACGCTGCGGCAGCACGGGCACCGCAACATCGCCACCGGCCTTCGCCACGCCTCGTACGATCCCTTCAACAGCCCGCTGGACCTCCTGAACATACCTGACCAGCCGGTCTACACGATCCCCGAGACTTTGAAGCACCCTGGGCATCTGCCGCCGTGCTTCGGGCTGTCGAAGTCGACGGTGCACCGCAGGTTCACGATCTGGACCAGGGCCGGGCTGTGGGACCGGCTGCGGCGGGTGATCCTTGAGCGCCTGGTCGCCGCAGACGCGCTCGATGTGTCGCACGTGATCGTGGACTCGGTGCACGTGCGCACGAAAAGGGGCGCCAAGTACGCACGACAATACGCACTCCGGCCGTTTCCTATATCGAAGACAGCGTGCAACCGTTAAAAATAAATGCCAGAGTATCGCGATTCACAATTAAGGGAATCACTGCCACGCGTGCAGCACCACGGAAAGCGACAAGAGAAGGGCGGGAAGCTATGCCGGAGCAGCCAGGGAACAAGCAAAAGCCTCCACCGGAAGAACCTACACTGGAAGGTCGCTTCCGCCTGCAAACGACAAAGCTAAAGGGAAAACTAGACCGCATCAACGAGGCGACTCGGGTCGCGGACGATATCCTTCAATTAGGGTTCGTCAAGGATCCAAAATCAGAGCCCCCCTACCTGAGCGAAGTAATGAAGTACGCCGATAAAGCGCTTCGGGTGGGACTCATTGACGAAACAACTCGATCCGAGGTACTAGGGAAGGATAATAATCGAGACAGACTGAACCAGTTGGCCAAGGTGGTCAAGAACCAGAAACCTAAACTGGCCAAAGAACGCAAGGAGACCGCGCGCGATTTAGAGGCTGTCATACGGACTGGGCAGCATGTGGGGTCCCTTGCCAGGGGGGTGCGTCCAAGTAAGCTATCGAGAGCCCTTGACACTGTAGGCCTTAAAAACCTCAAGACACGTAGACTGGCGGCGCGGACGAAGGATATTGACACGCAAATAATGGGAACTTCCATGCCCGAAGTACTGAAACCTGCCGTGCAGAAATATGGGAAGGGGCTAGCGGAGGAACGAGCAAATAAGAGAGGCATCAAGCCGGATTAAAAGAAGTACATCAGGCCGGGCCCCCGATTCTCGATTTCTGGTACGGGGATTATCGATTACAGCGCCTGAACTCTCTTGAAGTAACCCAGTCTCTTCAGTTGGAGATCGACTGGTCCGCTACAGTTCGGCAATCTGCCAACGGGGGTAATTGTCCTGCATGCAGGCGAAGTTGCTGGATGCGCCGCTGCACGTCACGGATCTGGAGTGGGCCTAGGAGGTCAGTAACCAGGGGGCTTTGTGTGATAACGAACTGATCCCGTTTGCCGGGAAAGGACCCTCCGGCAACGAGGAGACCCGCCGTGTCCACCACATCCGCCCCGCACCAGCACACTTCGGTCCGCACGGTCCTGGGTACGCCAGCTGCGGCGCGCCGTCGGGCAGGACCCCAATCCGCTCTGCCGCCCGGTCGATCGAGCCCGCAGCCAGCTGCTGGTCGCGGCCGCGCTGGCCCTGGGCTGCCCAGTACCGGGGTGCTGGCCGCGGCCTATACGGCCGTCAGCAAGGTCAGCCCGGCCCCGCTCAGACAGGCGGCCAGCAGGACCGACACCGAGCGCCGCACCGCCACACGACCGACCCGCCCACCGTGGCCACGACAGGCGCACCCGCACTTCATGTCATCGAACGTAGCGCCTCGCGGTGACGTCCTTCCACGGCAGTGACCGCAGTCGGCGGTGCAGCTCGGGCTGGTTGGCCTTGACCACGAGCAGGTAGTGGGCCTTGTTCTCCTCGACGAGGAAGCGCGCGTGGGTGCGTTGGGTGTGCAGGGAGTCGGCGGTGACAGTGACGCCGGTCAGGTCGAAGGGCTTCAGCAGCGCGGTGAAGCAGGTGATTTCGTTGGTCTTGTCTGGGACCCGCAGCTGGGTGATGGTGCGGCCGTGGCCGGTCATCGCGGCCAGCAGGTGGGCCGCGGGCACCTCGCCGTGCCGGGAGCCGCGGGCGGCCTTCCCGTCCACGGCCACCGAGTGCGCACCGCCGGGATCAGCACCGGTCAGATCGGCCAGGCCGGCGGGACAGATCAGGTTGACGATCCGTCGGATCGTGGCGGCGCTCGGAGCGACGCGTACCCCCAACGCGCCCGCCGCACGAGCGCCCAGCCGCGCCAGAGCGTGCTGCGGAGCACTCGCAGACCACTGGCCGATCGCCGCGTACGAGCGTGCGCCGACGACCACCGCCGAGGCGGCAACCAGCAGCACCGCCACGAACGGGTGACGCACGCCGCGCAGCCGACGCGGATCGGGCAGCGCCCGCAGCCTCCCCGCCAGCGAGAGCCCCGCCACATCCTCCAGAGCGGGCGACTTGACGAGCCAGACGGTGGCAGACTGGCGGCACATCGAAGCTCCAGCGGATCAAGGCGACTTGGCAAGGTCACCTCGTTCAACTGGAGCTTCGATGCATACGTAACGGGCCGACCCGGACCCTCCGGGCCCCGCTGATCTGCCGACTCACGTGAACACCGGGACTTTGAAACGCCCCTGGGCGGTCGGGCTCGCGCGGAGCCCTTGAATCAAGCCCGCTCCTACCTTCGTCCTGATCGACCATCGACTATCTGACGGTCTCCAGCGCCGGTGCGAGACTGTAAGTTCTGACTCGTAGTCAGAGTCCTTCCCGGGAAGCCGATCCGGACGCTGACCACCTACCCATCGCGTTCGTAGTGCCCGGGCCACTGGTCGCTTCGGCAGGGGTTCACCAACTAGTTGGCTGAGGCACGACCCCTGGCCACTCAACACGGTGTCAACTCACTGCGCTGATAAAGCCGCTGGCATGGGCGGAAATCTCTCTACACATACTCATCCAAAGGCTGGAGTTATGAGGCTCTCCCACCAGATCGCCGTGGTCGCATCCCTCTTCGTCTCCGCTGCGGCCGTAACGGTACCGGCTCCTGCCGCAGCTGATGACCGGCCCAGCTCCATAGTGTCGCTGGGCGACAGCTACATCGCCGGGAACGGCGGCCGTTGGTTAGGCAACTCGACCTCGCTCCTCGGTGACCGCAACGGCACCGACCGCGCCTGGAGCCAGTCGGGATACGACGCCCACCGCGTGTATGGAACCTCCTACGACAACAACTGCTATCGCTCTGATGTCTCGGAGATCCGCAGTACGCCTGTGGTAGTTGACCAGAAGATCAACCTCGCCTGCTCGGCCACGAAGTCCGTGAACCTCCTCAGCAGCGCGTCCGGCGGACAGAGCTTCCGCGGGGAGGCACCCGAAGACGACCAACTGTCCGCTATCGCGCACAGGACCCAGGTGAGGATGATCGCCGTCTCGATCGGCGGCAACGATCTGGGCTTCGGTGAGATCATCGCCAAGTGCTTCAGCGCCTACATCACCTCACCCAGTTTCCTGCCGCTCCACTGCCGCGACAGCGCCCAGCGGCAGGTGGAGGAGAACACCGCGATGGTCAAGACACGCGTCGGTGCGGTACTGGACGATATCCACCGCGTCATGAAGAGCGCCGGCTACGCCCCTGACAGCTACCGGATCGTCCTGCAGGCCAATCCGTCGCCGTTCCCGCGCGGCTCCGAGATCCGATACCCCGAAGCCGGGTCCAGTCGGATGTCCGAGGGTGGATGCCCGATGTGGAACACCGACGCCGACTGGGCGCGAGACCAGCTCGCCCCTGAGTTCGCGACCCTGATGCATGACACGGCCCGTGCCCACCGTGCCGACTTCCTCGACATGCACAACGCCCTCCAGGGGCGGGAGGCCTGCTCTCTGTCGACCTCGCTGGTCGGCGACGGCGGACCTTCCGCGACACGCTCCGAGTGGGTCCGCTCGGCCGCTCTCATCCAGGGCAACGTCGAGGAGACGATCCACCCCAACGCTTACGGGCAGCAGGCCATGGGTCGCTGCCTGGGGCTGGCCTACACGAACGGCCCGGGCGACTACGCCTGCACCAACACCCCTGGGCAGGACATGTCCGGTATGAAGGTTCAGAAGCTTCCGCGCTAAGCGGTCCCCTGTGTCGTCGAGATCGCGTGCTGGGTGTCGGCACCCACAAGGACACCCACGTGGCCGCCGTAATCACCGCAGCGGGGACCTTCGTGGCCAGACGGAGCTTCCATGACCGCCGATGGCCATCAACAGCTGCTGGACTGGGCCCAGGAGTTGGGACAGCTCCTGTCCCGGCCACCACGAGTCCGCCGGGCAGGATTCTGACGCTCGTGCTCGAAGCAACACTCCACGGTTCCCGTGGCGAGCTCCCAACACCACACTGATCAACGAGCTCCAAGGCATCACAGAGACATCGGTGTCAGCCGAGACGGACACCACCATCGCCCGGCAGCCCGACGTGCGAACACCACAGCAGCCGGAGCACGCCCACATTCTCCCGCCCCCCGGCGCACTTCGAAGAACCGCTGGGCCGCAGATCAGCTTAATGATCCTGTGTCAGTGGTGTCTGGTTTGAGGATGTGTTCCCACCGTGGGGCGGTAGCGTGAGCGTGCAGGTGGAATCCTGCGCCCAGTGCTGCTCCTCGCGGTCTGTGCCGGTTGGTGGGTGTGCTGATCGTCGTCACGCCCTGGTACCGATCGGCTGCGCGGGGCAGCGGGGTCCGGTCCGTGTGAGCGTGTCCCTCCCGACGCTGGCCGGCACCACCGTTGGGTCGTGCTGGGGAGGGTGTCCGGCGTCGCCTGGGCGTCGGACGGGTGGGCTTGTGCTGGGTGGGTCTGGTCTTGGACCGGTCCCACCCGGTCTTGGGCGTGGGTGTGATGACCGCGCCTGTTTCGAGTTTGTCCACGACCGTGCGAATGGCCATGGCCCCGCTGGTGCGGTTGGTAACGGCTTTGCTCTGGTGGGTGAGGCCGCGTGCGGCGATGCGCTTCCAGGCCCCTTGGTCGCGGTCGCCCTGCCAGCCGCACGATGGGCGCAGGGCCCATTTCCAGCCCGCGGTGGTGGGCCGGTCGGGGGCTTTGCGGTGCCGCAGCGGGGTGAGGCACCGGGGGCAGCGCTGGGAGGTGTCGCGGGCCGGGACGGTGACCACGGCGATACCCACCTCGGCTGCCACGTGTCGCATACAGTCCACGATCTGTCCGCGTACCTGTTGGGACATGCGCGTGTTGATGGTGCGGCCCATGCCCTTGGCCTCCAAGGAGCGGAGCTCTTCGACATAGATGACGCTCGCCCGGACGGCGATAGCCTGGTCCACCGGGCAGCGGACAGCAGACAGCAGACAGCAGACAGCAGACAGCAGACCAGGCAAGCGCGATGTTGAGGTTCGAGCGTCGGTTTGCGAAGCGGCGCCGACGAGTACGGCCAGCCGATCCGCGCGGCGATCACCGGGGCCGGCATCGTGAGCCACTCCTGCAGCAGGGCCCACATCTGCGGCTCGTAGGCGTCCGCGAGATGCCTCCGCAGGGCTCGCTGGAACCCGGCGGCAGGTCCGCGTTCAACGCGGCCCGCACCGTGTTCCGGGCCACCCCCAGCCGCCGCGCGATCTCCTTGATGGGCACGCCCTCCGCTCGATGCAGACGGCGTATCTCGGCCCAGTCCTCCACTTTCAGCACCCTCCAGATGATCAAGGGGGGTCAATTCTGCGGGATCACCTGGGGGTCAGTCTTACGAGAGCGGCGACACCCGCAGGCCGCTTCGCGAGCCAGAACAGCGGGCTGGCCTCCCCGCAGATCCGCAAGTCCCGCACCCTGATGAGACTTATCGGGCCACAAGAGAGACTACGGTCCGTGGCCGCCAGCAGATGAGCACCTCCATCCCGGAACCACCGCGAGTTCTGAGGTCAGACCGTGCCCCCGCTGGCCGGCCGGAAGGCCATGCCCGCTGATGGATGGCGTGCCCGCCTGTGAGTTAGGCGTGAGCGCTGGATCCATCAGGGCGCGAACGGCGCCTTCCGCGGGCCGCGCAAGGCATGGCTGAAAGTAGCGCTTCCTATCCACTCAGTGACGCCTAGAGTGAACCCAACGTCATGCACATGACATATCTGCCGAAGGGAACCCTCATGCGCCGCCTGCTCACCATCCTCGGAGCAGCCGTCCCACTGCTCGCCTCGTCCATGCTCATGGGCGGCCCCGCACAGGCGCGGGCCCTGGACAATACGCCCGGCTTCACCGTCGGCCTCGTCACGCTCAACGGCTCCGGCTGCCCGGCCGGCACGGCCAACATCGCGGTCTCGCCCGACGACACTGCTTTCACCGTGACCTACAGCAAATACCTCGCCCAGGTCGGGGTGGGCGCGTCTCCCATCGACTTCCGCAAGAACTGCCAACTCGTGGTGCAGGTCAACGCCCCGCAGGGCTTCACCTACGCGGTCGCGGAAGCCGACTACCGCGGCTACGCCTACCTGGCCAACGGCGCGAGTTCCCAGGAGCAGGCCAACTACTACTTCCAAGGCATGTCGCCGACCGCCAACGTCACGCACAGCTTCACCGGCCCGATGGACAGCGACTGGCAGGCGACCGACACCACCAGTGTCGCCTCACTGATCTGGGCGCCCTGCGGGGCGACCCGGGACTTGAACATCAACACGCAGCTCCATCTGAACGCCGGGACCTCGAATCTCAGTACCACGACCAGCTTCATGACCATGGACTCAACGGACGGCAGCCTCACTACGACCTACCACCTCTCATGGGAGCAGTGCCACCGCTGACACACATCGAGGGGCTTGTCCGGCCGGCAAAGAAGTCGTAGCCTCAACAGGAATTAGCGGCTCCCTCCAGGAGGTTTGGGCGCTCCCACGCCGGCGGAGAACACGGGGGCGGGACCGTCGCCTGGAGTGAGGGGCCCCGAGGTTTCCGGACAGGAATCCAATAGGATCACCCTGAACGGGAACTCGGGGCCCCTCACTCCAGGCCCTTGAGACGGTCGCGGATCGACACACCCGACGGGCCGTTGGTCACGAACGGACGCGCGATCTGCCGCAGCGGCTTACCGGGATCACTCATCGGCGGCAGCCGCTTCAAGCGCCTTCCGGGCACGGTTCCTCGCCGACCGGCGGCCGCTTGCGCCGGATGACCACACTTCTGGACCACCACCGTTACCCGGCAGGCGAGTTGGCCGCCCTCTATCACGAGCGATGGAGTGCGACACGAATTAGTGGGCAGGTCCGGGCCAGTCGGTCAGGGCTTGATCAAGTTCCGGATGCGTCCGGATTGTTGGTGATGCCCAGGAGCGGAAGTGCTCGTTCGGGGTCGTCGTCGATGCTCTTCGCGCCCGAGACAACCGCGCAGGCGCACACCAGCAGGATCGCTGTCAGCGAGTACCAACGGCCCCGCCGCGAGCGCGGGTCGGGCACCGAGTCGAGGTAGGGGCGCAGGTCAGCGACCCGGCCCGCATCCAGCGGACCCAGCTTCACCAGCACAGCAAGGATGGGAGAAGATACAGCGGCAGGCACGGGCCACCTCACGATCATCGGGCTTCAGACACCACAATGATCATGAACCCCGTGCCTGCCTACCGTGCGCCCCAACGCACAACCCCGGAACTTGCAACCGCCCTGCGCCAGGCGGGCGCGGAAGTCCCGGTGCACCGCATGGAGTTGGCGGTTGTGCCCGTGCGTGAAGGCGCGCAGGAAGGTGCCCAGAGTGGAGGGCGCACGCACCCTGCAGAACAGTCGGTCCATCGCGCCGTGCCGGAGCCGGTCGTCGTCGATGGAGTCGGCCCCGGCGCACTTGGCCGCCACCAGCGTCATCACCTTCGCGGCCGGATTGGCCCCGGCGCCGCTGCCAGCGCCTTCGATGCGCAGCCTGTCGTCGACCAGGGCGGGCAGACCGGCGCACTCGGCCAGGCGGACCAGCGGGGCCAGCCCCGCGTCCGCGATGAGATTCGGCTCGTCGAACACGACGGAGACGACCGAGACAGCGTGAGAGGATTACACCTACGAGGTGCCTTGCCGATCGTGCGTGGTAGAGCCTAGAGAACTCCCATCATCGCAGGTCGCAAGGCATCTGTTCGTTCTACGGAACCTCCCCGACAGCTATCACCCAGTGGATCCGGGCTGAACACTGGGCGAGGCAGACCCTGAGGCCGGGGCGGTGCATCGACTTCGCAAACCGCTCGTTCGACCCAGAGCTTCGCGGCATGCGCTACGGGTCACATATGTACGTTCCGGGTATGGACGTTCTGGGTTGCATTGCCGCCGGGCAGGGCATGACTACGCGCATCGGAGACGGGCCGAGGTTCCGGGCGGACGAGCTTCTGAAGCCGCTTATTGAATTGATTCACTTGGTCCAGCAGTGACATCGGCGGGTCTGCGGCGATGTGCCGCGCGAGATCTTTGGATGTTTTCTTGACCCTCGCATCCTTGGGATCCAAGCCCATCGCAGCCAAGGACATATCCAAGGCTCTTGTGGCGTCTTCCATGTTCTTCTTGTCAGCTTCCGGAGCCTTCCCAGCCGGATGGCGCCTAACGGCTGCGCTTGCCTCCATGGCTTTCCCCAGGAGATTGGCTGCCGCCCCTATTGACCTCCCGACCCGCTCCTCGTCGGCTGCGACTCGTTCCTTAACTTTGGGAAGTACGCGCTGGTTCGATGTATACCCGCCCTCGATCCGGCCGAGCTGTGCCTCAGCCTGAGTGAAGATATGTACGTAATCCTTGAGGAGCGGATCTTTTTTGGCAGAATTGATCGCTTGCAGGGCTGCAACTCCCAGCTTGTCATGACCCTTGAGGGAATCTTTATATATGTTGCTTATTTTATTTGATTCCCTTTCATTTTTTTGATACTCCCTCCGCCTTCTCCTCGCAAGATCGGCCTCTACTGCCGGATTCGCGACTCCTGCCCCCTTTAGTATTTTCCCCATTCTTTCGCGGCATTCAAGATTCCTCTCCGAAGACTTGGCCTGCCGGAGATTAAGGGCGGATTCCAGTTCGAATCCGTAGTCTAGACGTGCACGTTCGGCCCCTGGCAATGCGTTCTCGGCCCTTGACAAGGTTTTCAGCGTTTCCAATGCTTCACAGTACGGCTTGAGGTCTGAATGCTTACCAGCCCGTTTCAAGAGGTCTGCTTCCGTCATGAATCCTGGCATCGTACACTCCGTATATGTGAAAATCCTCTCCATGATCATGGTCGCCCTCGCTCGGCACCTGCAGGGACGGGAAAAGCTTGTATTTAGATACGTAGGCAAGGGTTCAGCCGGGGTGTTTCGAAGTCCCGGTGATAATTTTGACGGATTGTTCAGGGGAATGTCCCCGACGGGCCCGGCGACCGGACACGCTGCTCGGCAGCCGAAGCCATCCTGCGACTCTGCATCCTGGCCGCCAATGGCGACCACGACGCCTACTGGCGCGCCCACAGCCCCGCGAGCGCCTCTGCCCAGGGCTCAATCGGGAGAACTACTCCCGCACCGCTTGATCGACGTCGTCCCTCGACATGAACCGCACTCGCGAGGCTCGATCCCCTGCCGCAGCCAAGTCAGCCGACACCTCCGCCGGCGTGACGAGTAACCACGGCGCCGACACTCCGGCAAAGGTGCACGGTGCTGAACCTGTGACGAGATACGTTGCAGTCCGGCAAGTATCCATCCCGCCCGTCCGGCGCCCTCCCAGTCAGATCCCACACACGAGGGAACGGCCAGCAGCGGGTATCAGCAGCGGATCGCACCGGCATCGGCCCCACTGCGGGGATGACTCTGCGGCCCCGCGCGGGGGATCATCACCCCCATCAGGGTGATTGCGCCCTCTTCCCCGCGCAGCGTGGGGATGACCCCGTCCACCGGACCTGCTTCCCCATCTGCTGTCCTGCTCGGCTGGTGACACCTCGCCGCCTCCACGTTCGTCGAGCAGGCAGCGGGGCTGACCTTCCGTCACGGACGGCGGAGCCAGGCCCTGCAGACCGCGTTCCAGCAGCTCGCCCGGGCTCTGGCCGGCCGGGCCGGCTCTCGCCTGGCCGAGACCTTCGCGGTCCCGGTGAGCCGTTCCACTCTCCTACGGCTGATACGCGCCCTGCCGGGTCCGGCGCACGCGGTGCCGCGCCTGCTGGGCATCGACGGGTTCGCCCTGCGCAAGGGCCACGTCGCGGTCCACCGGCCGGTCGCGGCATCTGACCGGCGAATCGCCCCCGGGGCCCGTCTGGCGGGGGCGCAAACCGGGCCCCGGGGGGTGCCGAACGGATCGGCCGGCGACCCGCAGCCTAGGCCGGCCCCCGGCGCTCACGGGCAGGGTTGTCGGCGCCGATTGGAAGTGTTCGCAGATGCACGGAGTCGAGGCGTACGCCGACCGGATCCATCGCGATCGAGCAGCCAAGGTGATCATCCCCACACCAGGCTGGCACGCTGGCGACACTCTCCTGGGAGCAGGTCCACCGTCGCTGGCGGCAGCGGGGCGGGACGACACCCAGTGAGTGGCGAGGACGAGCACTAGCCGGTCATCTCCGCCGAGGCGGTCAGCGACACGCTCGAAGACCCCACCCTGCCGATGGGCTGTTCTCCAGGATCACCGCGCTGACGGTCGCCAACGGCCAGAACCCGTGGCTGGAAGGCAGCCAGCCCGCATCCCAGAGCGATCCTGGCGGACCCTGCCGACACAATGGCGCTCACGTCCTCCACCCGACCAGAGAGCTGCAGCCACTGCGCCAGGCAGCATCAACGTGTCAGATCAGACTCACAACAGGTACTTACAGCACCGCCACCGGGTTGACGGGCGAACCCGTGCCGCCGGGGATGTTCAGCGGGGCGACGGTGAGCAGGAACTCGTACTGGCCTGCCTCCGCGCACGCCGCGGAGAGCGCTTCGAGGTCGAGATTGTCCAGCAGCGGGACGCCCATGGCGGTGATCGCGAGCGCGTGGACCGGCGAGGAGACCCCCGCGACCGGCGACGGCCGCACGTCGCTGTCGCCATCGCCGCCCAGCAGGGCGATGCCGCGGTCGGCGAGCAGCGGGAGCGCATCCACATGGAAGCCCGCGCTGGCGTTGTCCGGGTTCCATGCGCCGAGCTCGCGGCGGCGGCGGAAGTGGCCGGAGCGCAGCAGTACGGCGTCGCCCTCGCCGATGGTGATGCCGAGCGCCTTCTCCGCGGCAAGGACGTCCTCGGCGTGCACAGCCTGTCCCGGCTCGAGCCACGCGGTGCCGAGCACGGCCGGCAGGTCGAGGAGTACGCCTTTGGTGACCAGCGGGCCCAGCGCGGCGACCGCACCGAAGCCGGCTCCGTTGGCGTTGACTACTTCGCGGGCGGTGTGGCCCGCGTACAGCTGCCCCCGGTAGGCGATGTGGGACAACGCGTCCAGGTGGCTGACGCCCTTGCCGTGGTAGTCCGCGGCGATGAAGTCCTTGTGGCAGGTGGGTTCGGGAGGTTCGATGTCGCCGAGTTCCGACATGTAGTGCAGGGCGGGCTTGCTGTTGTCCGGCCCCGGTGCGGTGTTCCAGGGCAAGGCCATCGGCACCGTGGTACCGGTGCGCACCAGGGCTGCGGCGCGCCGCACGTGGTCGGGGGTGACCCGGTTCCAGGCGCCCCGGTCGGCGGGGGACCAGCGGCCCCAGCTGCGGACGGTTTCGAAGAGAGCGTCGAACTCCTCGCGGGAGACCGGGGGGCCGTTGTCGGGGACGGCGGCTCGCCCGTCCTTGGGGGCTGTCGGGGGCGGTAGATCAGTTGGACTGCCGGTCATGCGGTGCTCAGCTCTCCAGGACTCGTCGGGGAGTTGTCGGTCGGCTTGCGGTGCGCACAGTGGCCGGTGAGCCTGCTGCGATTTCTGCGCCGGTGGCGTTGTCGTTCGACGATCCACGCAGCACAATAACAATATGCTGGATGGCGAACAGAATGGTGGGTGACGGTCCTGGTGAACGCAAGTGACCCGGGGAGCCTGGTCCCCGCGGTGACGCGGGCGGTGGCGATCCTTGACACCCTCGCCCAGGCAGAGGGCCGCCCGCAGTCCGTGAGTGACCTTGCGAGGGCGCTCGCCTTACCCAAGTCCTCGACCGGCAACCTCTGCGCCTCCCTGGAGGCGGCCGGCCTGATCGCCAGGATCGGCTCCGGATACGGCCTGGGCCGCAAGCTGGTGGAGCTCGGCGGCCGGTACCTGTCCTCGGTCGACCAGCTCCGCGACTTCTACGAGCTGTGCCGGCGCAGCGGCCACATCTCGCAGGAGACCTCCCGGGTCGCCGTCCTGGACGGCCTGGACGTGCTCTACCTCGCCCGCTACGACGGCACGCAGCCGCTTCGGCTGACCGCGAACATCGGCGACCGATTCCCAGCGCACTGCACCGCGACCGGCAAAGCGCTCCTCTCCGCGCTTGACCCCGCGGTCGCCGAGGACCGGTTGCGCAGTCGAAGCCTGACCAGGCTCAGCGAACGGTCCGTCACCTTGGTGCCTGACCTGATGGCGGAGCTGGCGGCCACCCGGGAGCGCGGATACGCCGTCGACGACGAAGAGACGACCCCTGGCATCACCTGCCTCGCCGTGCCGGTCCGCGGCTTCCGCACCGACTCCCCCAAGTTCGCAATCAGCGTCACCGTGCTGAAGGCGCGGCTCGACGACGAGTTCCGCACGGCGCTGCTGAAGGACCTGCGGGAGATCGCCGCGGGGTTGGAGAACCCGATGCTGCCCAGCTGAGGGTGGCGGCGCGCCGCCACCCTCAGCTGGGCAGCCCACGACGGCCGCAAGCGGGAGGCCACTTCGCTGCGGCCGCCGTGACGTTTCGGGCAATACATCCACCCGCAAGCCTTGACCATTATGCTGTGATCTGTACAGGATTCTGGTCGAGCCGGTGGAATGGCCCTCGGCTGTCAGATCCCCGGAGAAGTCCGTGCATGACGCTCCCGACGCCTTATCCACCCCGCCCCCTCTGGTGAGCATCCGCGGACTGCGCAAGCGGTTCGGTGCAACCCTCGCCCTCGCCGGTGTCGACCTCGACATCCACAGGGGAAGCGTGCTGGCCCTTCTGGGCCAAAACGGTGCCGGAAAATCCACCATCATCAAGATTCTCGCCGGCGTGTACCGCGCGGACGCGGGCCAGGCCACCGTGGCCGGACACCCGCTCGGCACCGACGCGGCCTGCGCCGAGATGTCCTTCATCCACCAGGACCTGGGACTGGTGGAGTGGATGACGGTGGCCGAGAACATCGCCCTGGGTACCGGATACCCCCGCCGCGGCGGGCTCGTCTCCTGGAAGGCGGTCCGCAAGCGCTGCCAAGAGGCGTTGGCGATCGTGGCCGGCCACCTCGACCCGGACGCGCCGGTGGCGGACCTCACGCGAGCCGAGCGCTCCATGGTGGCCATCGCCCGGGCGCTGTCCACCCGGGCCAGCCTGATCGTGCTGGACGAGCCCACCGCCAGCCTGCCCGCGGCGGACTGCGCCCGGCTCTTCGAGGCACTGCGCACCCTGCGCGACCGCGGCCACGGCATCGTCTACGTCAGCCACCGCCTGGACGAGGTCTACCAAGTCGCCGACCGCTTCGCGGTACTGCGCGACGGCCACCTCATCAGCCAGGGCCCACTGGCTGGCTTACCCCCGGCGGCCCTGGTCCGCGAAATCGTCGGCCACGAGCCGCAGACCCGCCGCCCAGCACAGGAACCGAAAACCGCCGCCACGACCATGGTGCTGCGCCTGACCGGCGTCACCGTTCCCGGCGTGGGCCCGGTGGACCTGCAAGTACGCGCCGGCGAGGTCCTCGGCTTAGTCGGCCTGACCAGCGCCGGCCACATGGATCTGGGGCGCGCCCTCACCGGAACCCGACCGCTGCTGGACGGCGAGGCGCTGCTCGACGGCAAGCCCTACCGCCCCGGCTCCGTCTCCTCGGCCGTCAAAGCCGGTGTCGGCTTCGTCACCAGCAACCGCCAGGAGGAGGGCTGCGCCCTCGAACTCACCGTGCGGGAGAACTTCCTGGCCAACCCCCGCTCCGCGGGGCGGCCGGCGTTCAGTTGGATCAGCCCTCGCCGTGAACGCGACGAAGCCGCGTCCCTGGTCGAGCGGTTCGCGGTCAAGCCCGCCGACAGCGAGGCGCCGATCGCCACCCTGTCCGGCGGCAACCAGCAGAAGATCATGATCGGCCGCTGGCTGCGCACCAGCCGGCGACTGCTGATCCTCGAGGAGCCCACCGCCGGTGTCGATGCCGGCGCCAAGGCTGAGATCTACCGCCTCCTCGACGACGCGCTCGCCTCCGGACTGGCTGTCCTGCTCATCTCCACCGACTTCGAGGAAGTTGCCGACGTGTGCCACCGCGCCCTGGTTTTCGTCCGCGGAACCGTGACCGCCGAACTGTCCGGGGCCCACCTCAACACCACCGGACTCACCCACGCCGCGTCGGCGATGCCGGCGCTGACCGGAACGGCGAACGACTGATGCCCACCCCCGCTCCGGCCAACCCGCCCGCCAGCACCGTGCGCTCCGCCACCAGCCGACCGCGCGGCCGCCTCATCGGCGCCTACGGACTGCCGGCGCTGGCCATCCTGCTGCTCGTGCTGTTCTCGCTGATCCTGCCCGACACCTTCCCGACCCTTGCCAACGCCTCGTCGATCCTGTCCACCCAGTCGATCCCCGCTCTCCTCGCCCTCGGCGCGATGATCCCGATCGTCACCGGAAAGTTCGACCTGTCCATCGGCTACGGCCTCGGACTCGCCCACGTCCTGGCCATGCAGCTGATCGTCAACGAGGGCTGGCCCTGGCCGGTCGCCTGCATCGTGGTCATCGCGGGCATGGGAGTGGTCGGCGTACTCAACGGGGTGGTCGTGGAGTTCGCCAAGATCGATTCCTTCATCGCCACACTCGGCACCGGCAGCGTGCTGTACGCGATCACCGGCCAGATCACCGGCGGCGCCCGCATCGTGCCCGGCAACAGCGGCCTTCCGGCGTCCTTCACCGACATCTACGACTCCTCCTTCCTGGGCCTGCCGGTTCCCGCCTTCTACGTGCTCGCGCTCGCCGCGCTCCTGTGGGTGGTACTGGAACGGCTACCGCTGGGCCGATACCTGTACGTCATCGGCTCCAACACCCGCGCCGCCGAACTGGTCGGCATTCCCACCCGCCGCTACGGCATCTACGCCTTCGCCGGCTCCGGCCTGGTCGTCGGCTTCGCCGGTGTCCTGCTCGCCGCGCAGCAGCAGATCGGCAACCCCAGCCTCGGCATGGACTACCTGCTACCCGCCTTCGTCGGCGCCCTGCTCGGCTCCACCGCAATCAAGCCCGGGCGCGCCAACGCCGCCGGCACGGTCGTCGCCGTAGCTGTCCTCGCCATCGGCCTGGCCGGCATCGGACAGCTCGGCGCCGAGTTCTGGGCAACCCCGCTGTTCAACGGCGCGACCCTGCTTCTCGCCGTCGGCCTAGCCGGCTTCTCCGCCCGCCGCCGACTGCGCGCCGGAGCGACCGCGAGCCGCAGCACCCAGACGGCGCCGGCCCCGCCCACCGAGCCCGCAGCGATCGACGAGGCACCCGCCCGCGAGCCGCTTCCCAAGGGCCCGCGACACCGCGTTCCCTGAAGCACGGACCCACCACCCCTTTCGCCGCGACCGCGTCCTTGACCTCAAGCAGGAGCCCGTTGTGCGCCACCACCCCCCTTTCACCACAACCGTGACAGCCGCAGCCGTCCTGGCCCTGGCCGCCACCGCCCTCACCGCCTGCGCGACAGGCACGCAGGCCGGTGCCAGCGCCGACTCCGCGAAGGCCGGCTGCCCCGGCGCGCTGGCCGCTGCGAAGCAGGCGGTCAGCCAGGCCGAGAGCGTCGACGCCCCATGGTCCGGCCCGGTCACCGGCCCGACGGCGGCCGGCGGGGGAACCATCGTCTACGTCGCGCAGGACATGACCAACCCCGGCGTCTCCGGAGCCGCGCAAGGCGTCCAGGAGGCGGCCAAGGCCATCGGCTGGACCGTACGGATCATCGACGGCCAGGGCACTCCCGCCGGCATCCAGTCCGCGCTCAGCCAGGCCATCGCCATCAAGCCGTCCGGGATCGTCATCGGCGGCTTCGATCCCAGCTCCACCGCCCAGCAAACCCAGCAGGCCAACGCCGCCGGCATCCCGCTCATCGGCTGGCACGCTGTCGCCGACCCCGGCCCCAGCACCAATCCCAAGCTCTTCACCAACGTCACCACCCGCGTCCAGGACGTCGCAAAGATCAGCGCCGACTGGATCATCGCCGACTCCAACGGCCACGCCGGCGTGGCCGTCTTCACCGACGCCTCCATCCCCTTCGCCCAGAACAAGTCCGACCTGATCGACAAGGAGCTGAAGACCTGCCCGAACGTGAAGACCCTGGCGTCGGAGATCATCCCGATCTCCGACGCCGGCAACCGCACCCCGCAGGAAGCCTCCTCGCTCCTGTCCCGGTTCGGCAGCCGCTGGACCTACTCGGTCGCCATCAACGACCTGTACTTCGCCGACGCCGCACCCGCGCTGCGCGCCGGCGGCAAGCAGGGCGCGGGCACCCCGTTCAACATCGGCGCCGGCGATGGCGACCCCTCGGCCTTCCAGCGCATCAACAGCAAGCGGTTCCAGTCCGCCACCGTCCCCGAGCCGCTCATCGAGCAAGGCTGGCAGATCGTCGACGAGTTCAACCGGTCGTTCGCCGGCGAGCCGGCCAGCGGCTACGTCCCCCCGGTACACATCACCACCGCGGCCAACAGCGGCGGCAAGTCCTCATGGGACCCGCAGGGTTATCGTGAGGCTTACCTGAAGATCTGGGGCAGGTAAGGGCCTGCAGAGGAAGAAGCGTCGGTTCTCAACTGTGCGACCTGGTGGTGTGACGGGGATGCGGCACGGATGTGTCAGGGGAGGCCAAGGCGTCGTTGGCGGCGAAGTTCCAGGTGCTGTTCCCACAGGCCGAGCGTCAGCGGCACTGACGGGGGCCGAGGTACGGGCGCTGGGGCGGCGGCGGGATCGGGCCGGTCGCGCGTGCCGCTAGGGTGCGCGAGGCAACGGTCCCACGCGGCGTGAGCGAACTCGACTCCGGCCAGCCGCCGTTGGGGCGGACGCGGTGGGAGGGCGGGGACTGTAAGCGGCTGGAGCGGTGGATCCGGGCTGCTCGGGACGCCGCTGGAGCTGATGGGGTCGGACAAGCGCGGGGATCCGATGTCGCCGCTGCGCTGGACCACGGGGTCGACCCGGGCCCTGGCCGCTGAGCTAACCGCGCGGGCACCGGGTCCCCACGCCGTCGGTGGGTTCCCTGCTGCCCGGGGCGGGTTTCTCCCTGCAGAGCAACGCCAAGGTGCTGGAAGACGCCCAGCACCCGGACCGGGACGCCCAGTTCCGCTGCATCAACGAGCAGGCCAGACAGAGCAGGAACTCTGCTTCGCAGCCGCCGGCGGCGGGCCAGGGGCTGTTCTCCTCGCTCGCGCAGTCCACGGTCGCGGGGACGAGGAGGTCAGAACACGGACCAGCCGGTGAGAGTGGTGAATGCGTCCAGTGCGGTGATGCCGGCGACGGAATTGCCGTGGTCGTCCAGGGCCGGCCCCCAGACACAGAGTCCGCAGCGACCGGGAACAACGGCGATGATGCCTCCGCCCACGCCGCTTTTGGCCGGTAGACCCACGCGGTGGGCGAACTCGCCGGCCGCGTCGTAAGTGCCTCCGACCAGCATGACGGCGTTGATGCGCTTGGCCTCGCTGCGGGTGAGCAGACGGCTGGCGTCAGCTCGGATGCCGTGCCGAGCCAGCAGACAGGTGGCAAGCGCGAGATCTTGGCAGGTCATGGCGATGGAGCACTGCTTGACGTAGTGGTGCAGGACGGTTCGTACGGGATTGGCGAGCTTGCCGTGGTCCGCCAACAGATGGGCGAGGGCGGCGTTGCGGTGCCCCTGACGCCGCTCGGAGGCGGCGACGCGGGAGTCGAAATCGAGGGCGGGGTTGCCACTCTCGGCGCGCAGGAAGTCTCGCAGAGCTCCGCTGGCGTCGCCGGTCAGGGTCTGCAGACGGTCAGTGACGACCAAGGCGCCGGCGTTGACGAAGGGGTTGCGCGGGATGCCTCGCTCGCGCTCCAGCTGGGCGAGGGAGTTGAACGGGGAACCAGAAGGCTCCTTGCCGACGCGCTGCCACAGCGCGTCGCCGTCCGCAGCCAGGACCAGCGCGAGAGCGAAGACCTTGGAGACGGACTGGATAGAGAACGGCACCCGCCAGTCCCCGGTGCCGTGGACTGGTCCGGTGGTATCGACGTGGGCGACCGCGAACCCGAAGGCGGTGGCATCGACTCGGGTCAGCGCCGGGATGTATGAGGCGACCGTGCCGGCAGTGGAAACCTGCCGGGCGGCTTGGGAAATCCTGTCGAGCACGGTCAGATAGTCCATGAGTTCTCCCCTGCGGTCCGACGTCGTTGTCAGGGCAGGGTCAAGGATGCGCGCGTTAGCGGAACTGGGGAAGACGCATCCCTCCACCAGTAAAGTAACTGAGAGAACATCAGAACCCGAGAGAGTTGTACGCCCAGGTGAGACCAGCTGACAGGCCTGCTCCCCACACCGGCGGCAACGGGTGAGCAGTCGCAAGCTCAAATCACCGATCTCCCACGAGGCCGTCCTGGACGTCCTGCCCGCCCCGAGCCTGCCGGACGACCTGTTCTCGGCGATCGTCGCGCTCACCCCATGGCCCGACGCCGCCCGCAGCGCGTTCACCGCCCGGTACGAGCTGCTGATCGCCCACCCCGTCGGCATCGCAGCCCTCCCGCCCACCCGATTCCCCTTTCTTACCGGGAACACCGAGGCAGGACGGTCACCGTAGTGTGGTACGGGTCAGCAAGCTCGGCCACCAGCACATCACCCTGGTCGCCATACAGACGACTGACCCAGCCTCAACTGAGCGTCTTGCCGCGGCGCTCGTTGCGAAACGCGGTACGGGTGTCGGTGTGCTCGTTCCACTGGGCGCCGATCCGAGCCGAAGCCTCGTCCATCGTTGAACTGGCCGTTCACCTCGGAGAGTTGTACGGTTGCCGACTCGTGCTCAGGGAGCATGAGCCCCGCGCAGGCGTGCACCCATTAGCGAACCGGCGCACACCTCAACTGTGATCGGCTACACCACACAGCGGCAACACCATTGCGTTTGGCCCTCTGGATCCGGTTGGTTGGCGCTGTTGCTGCACCGTGGCCTGTGCGCTTACGCCTGGCGGCCGCAGTGGGCTGGTCACCGAGCTGGTCGTTGACGATCGGACTGCCTGGGAGTCAGCGGGCACCAACTTGTGCTCCGTCCTGGTGATCGTGGCGCTGGTGACGGCCGTTGCTTCTGTTCTGCCCTGCGGTATACAGCACGCGGGCGGGAGGCCGCCCCGATCGCCATCATCTCGCAGCGCGTGTTCCGCCGGCATCGGTCGGGATGTTCTTTGCTGAGTCCGGTGCCATCGGCACGGGGGCCGACGCGCGGACCTGACCGGCACCACCCACGGGCAGGAACAAAGCGACCTTCGTCGGTATCAGCGCCCGCAGTTTTCCCGATGGAACCGTTGAAGGGGGTGCGTATATTCGACCAGGAAAGGTGGGAGCCTGCCAGTGGTGTCGGAAGTTACATGCCGGGCTAGGAATCAGCTGAGTCTTCTGGCCGGGCTGTTGAGGCCATGCGGGATATGTGAGGTTTGACATGCCATTCGATCCAGCCGACCCAGATTTCATGCAGCGATACTCGCGACACGTCGATTCCCTGTTCAATGAATTGAAGGTGTCACATGAAAACCCGGACACCAAACAGCGGCTCGATCTGATACCCAGGAATAAGGTGCAGGAATTTTGTGAGCGCACAATGGGCTTCATTAATAATGAGATGGCAGAGTATGGGTATGTTCCGGGGGGTGTAAAATTTGGCGCGACAGGAGCCAGCAGTGCTGATTTTGACCCGTCCGAGTGGCGCACGACTGTCGATGAGCGACTCTTGAAGTCGCCCATGCGTGAAACTCGCGGGCAAGACCTCGCGATAACACTTCTTCACGAAGGGGGAGAGCACAAGAGACAGTACAGCTCGATTGCGAAACATCTTGTGCATGAGTTTCCAAATGCACCCGATGGCGACATTCAGAAGATGCTGACGAGGGCTTCTGGGATTTCCCTGCCGGGCCTCGAACTGCCGGGAGACACTTTCCCGATGCCGGTCATCGCTGCGGCGCGAGCCAATCAGGCGACAGTCTCTCAAAAAGAGCTGGACGAGGGCAAGGTGTTCTACGACGTAAAATACGCCAAATTCAAAGAAAAGTACGGGCTTGAGCCCCAGCTACTTCCTCCGCAAGATGTAACCCAGCTGGACGGCCAGGCTCGCGTAAACTCGAACCTACGTACGGCCAGGACGACACTGAACGCCGTGGAAGCCGATATTCTCAAGTTCAATGAGGATCCTCCGACGTCCCTGCCGCCGCGGCCGAGCGATGTGCAATTCATGGGATCATATGCGGCGATGGAGAACATCGCTAAGGTGCGAGGCACCGCAAATATCGATTTCCTTGGGGCATATCAAATACACCTCGCCGAAAGGAAGGCAAGCGCAGAAATATACCACACGGCGGCTTTCAATGAATATAAGAACTCTCCGATGGAGGCACCGGCTCACGTCGTGCAGGCCAAAATTTCGGCTGTCATGAAAAGGCCAGACTCTGTAAATCTAAGCATCGAAAGCCCGAAACGGTGGACCCAAAAGGCACTTGACCAGCATATGCGGAAGGGCTGGGGCGACATGATGCCAAGAACCGAGCTGCTTCGCCAAACGGCGTCGAGCCTTCGGCCTGCGCCGCCGCCTCCTCCGCCCAGGGCCCAAGCGCAACCTAAGCCGTCACAATCCCAGCCGCCATATTCCCGACCCTTGCCTCCTCGACCCGTCCAAGACTCGACGCGCCATCCCCAGCAGCCGAACCAGCGATGACGGTGTTGCCATGGTCGTACCCGACGTCGCGTTACGGACCCGAGGCCGGACGGCCGTCCGGTCAGGGGCGTTTCAAAGTCCTGGTGAGCTCGTGAGTCCGCAGGTCATGGCGATGCAGGTGTCCGGATCGGAACGTCACGAATGCATCGAAGCTCCGGTTGAACGGGGTGACCTTCCCAAGTCGCCCTGAACCGCCGGAGCTTCGATGTGCCGCCAGTTCCCCACCGTCTGTCTAGCCAAGTCGCCCGCTCTGGACAGCATGGCGGCGGCATTGTCGCTGCCAGCCAACGGAACATCCCAGCAGCGTCTCGCCCGCGTGATACGGAAGTTCGGCATCGTCGGCACCCACATGCGGGGCGTGGAGTACATCGAGAACCAGAAGCACCCGTCTGACCGTCACCTCTCAGGTGCAGAAACCTCCGGCGCGCCGCGCTTCCGGTTCGAGGATCACGTTCCCGCCGGGCCCGAAGGCGGGGGTTGTCTGCGAAGATCACGGGCTGGCGGTGTCAGGTCGAGGTCGGTCTCGAGAGGTGTGGGCGGGTACTGGACGGGTGCGGCCACCGGTACGGGTTGTGCGTCGGCCTTCGGGAAGTAGCCGGCACGCAGGAAGAAATCCACGTATCTACTGAACAGTTCGCGACCGATCACCGGGCATTCGATCCCGGTGCCGGCCAGTGCGTGGTGCGTCTCCGCCACGTCCAACAATGGGTAGGGCGCCTGGCCGTCTCCGGCCATAAGGTCTTCGAAAGTGTCGAGCAACGGGATCATCGCGTTGGCGTGGTCGGACCGTACCAGGTCTCGCCACGAGTCCCAGTCCAGCTCGCGCAGCGGGTACCCGAAGGCGCGCAGGTGGTGGACGAATTCGGCGAAGGCCTGGTTCTGCGGGTTGTAGAGGTGGAACGTCCGGCCTGCGGCCTCCTCCTTGGAGGCGAGCGCTACGATCGCAGCGCTGACGTAGTCCGCCGGCACCATGTGGAAGGTTCCGGCGAGCCTGTTGGGCACCGCGTCCGCTTGGAGTAGGCCTTTGAGACTCCGCCAGACGAAGCCTTGCGTGTGGCAGGCTCCGCTGCGCTGGTCGCCGCTGACGATGTCCGCCCGGTACACCGATACTGGCAGTCCCCGGTCGCGGGCGAGTTCGATGACCTGCTCGGCCACGCATTTGCTCTGTACGTAGCCGTTCCACAGGGAGTCGGCGGGCCCTATCGGTTCGGATTCCTTGACGGGCGCACCATCGGTGAGCGGGTTAGGGAAGACTCCGGTCGTCGACACGAAGTGCACTGGAACGGTTCGGTGTCGGGCGGCCAGCTGCAGTACCCGTTGTGTGCCGGTCACGTTGGCCTGCCTGAGTTCCGTGTAGGGCATCAACCAGTTCACCACCGCGCCGGCGTGGTAGATGACGTCGATGCGGTGTGCCAGGTCGTCGAATCCGGCTTCGGTCAGGCCCAGTCGCGGCTTGGTGATGTCACCGACGATGACTGAGAGCCGATCCGGGTCGATCTCGTCCAGGAGTTCGTACCACTCCAGGTTGTCGCGGAGGCGGCGGACTGCGTGGGCCGCGTCGCTCCCGCGCACCAGGCAGTGCACCCGGGCTGTGGTCGACTTCATCAGGTCGCGCAGGAGGAAGGCCCCGAGGAATCCGGTGCCACCGGTCAGGAGGATCTCGCGAGGGTCGGTGGCCACCCGAGTGACTTCCTTGGCCGGGCGTATGTCATCGGCGAGCTGGACTTCTGCGGCGAAGTCCACCGCTGTGCGGGGCGGTGTCGTTTCCTGGGGCCCCGTCGCGACCAGCTTGGCGCATAGGTGTTGCGTCAAGGCGGCTGGGGTCGGATGGTCGAAGACCACCGAGGCCGGTAGCCGCACACCTGTAACGGCGTTGAGCCGATTGCGTAGTTCGACCGAGGTGAGCGAGTCGAAGCCCAGTGCGGAGAAAAGCTGGTCCGTGTCGATGACGTTGGCGGCCTTGTGGCCGAGCACCTGTGCGATCTCCTCGCGGACGACTTCGAATATGGCATCCCGTTGCTGTGGTTCGGGCAGCCCCTCCAGGCGTTGTGCCAGTGACATCGTCTCGTCGACGGTTGATCGGGCGTGGGGCCGCGATGTGGTGCGTGCCAGGGCGCTGAGCATGAGCGGGACTTGGCCGTGCTGGGCACGCACGGCGGACACGTCCAAGGGTGCGGCCGTGAGCGCGGCCTGGTTGAGGGTGAGCGCGGCGTCGAGTAGCCACGGGCCGTCGTTCTCGGTGACCGGCAGCAGTCCGGTGCGGGCGATTCGCTTCAGATCGGCGTCGGTGAGTTTTCCTCCCAGGCCGCCTGCCGTGGCCCACAGGCCCCATGCCAGTGAGGTCGCGGGCAGTCCTTGTGCGGCGCGGTGCTGAGCGAGTGCGTCGAGGAAGGTGTTGGCCGCGGCGTAGTTGGCCTGGCCAGGGCCGCCGAGTATGCCGGCGATGGAAGAGAACAGGACGAATGCCGACAGGTCGTGGTCGTGTGTGAGCTCGTGCATGTTCCACGCCGCGTGCACTTTGGGGCGCAGGACGGCTGCCAGTCGCTCGGGGCTCAGGGTTGTGATCACACCGTCGTCGAGGACGCCGGCGGTGTGCACGATCCCGGTGAGTGGGTGGTCGTCGGGGATGGTGGCGAGCATTGCTCTGAGTGCGTCGCGGTCGGCGACGTCGCAGGCGGTGACGGTGACCGTGGCGCCGAGTTCGCTGAGTTCGGCGGCTAGTGCGGCCGCGCCGGGGGCGGCTGGGCCCCTGCGGCTGGCGAGCAGCAGGTGGGAAACGTGGTGTGTGCGGATGAGGTGGCGGGCGAACAGGGCGGCGAGCGCGCCGGTGCCGCCGGTGATCAGGACGGTGCCGCCGGGGTGCCACGGGGTGGTGGTGGGGTCGTTGGCGGGCGGCGTAAGCCGGGCCAGGCGGGGTACGAAGGCGGCGCCGTTGCGGATGGCGACTTGTGGTTCGCCGGACTCGACGATTGAGGCGAGCGCCGCCGATGACGCCGGGTCCTCGTCGAGGTCGACCAGGATGATGCGGCCGGGCGTCTCCGACTGCGCCGAGCGCAGCAGCCCCCAGATCGGTGCGGCAACCAGGTCGGATACGCCGGCGTGCTGGTCAGCCCCCTTGCCGGTGGAGACTGCGCCCCGGGTCACGACGATCAGGGGGGTGTCGGTGGCCCGGTCGTCCGACAGCCATGACTGTGCGAGCGTGAGCGCCTGCTGGGTCGCGTCCTGCGCGCGGTGTGCCACGTCGCCGCCGGGTGTGAAGGTGAACGGGGCGATGAGGGCGTCGAACGGGAGGGGCGGGGTCAGGGCGGCGTCGGTGTCGCTGAAACGCTGACTGTCGGTGAGGCCGATGGCGTCGCGGTCGTCGCAGCCGGTGTCCAGCAGCGCCCATGTGGTGGTGCCGCTCGAGTCAGCCGGGGTGATCGGGTTCCATGTGATCTGGAACAAGGCGTCGTGGGGGCGTGCTTGTGCTTTGGTGATGTCGTCCTGAGTGAGCGGGCTGGTGAGCGCGGCGTCGATGGAGGCGACCGGCTGGCCGCAGGGGTCTGCGATGCGCACCGACAGTGCGCCGTCGGTTCGAGGGGTGATCCGGACGCGGACGGTGGAGGCGCCCAGCGCGTGTAGGCGCACTCCACGCCACTGGGTGAAGACTTCGGTCTTGCCGGTGGCGGGGGCGGTTGCGTGCAGGGCGGTATCAAGCAGCGCGGGGTGCAGTCCGAAGCCGTCGGCTGCGGTGTCTTCGGGCAGGTGGACCTCGGCGAACAGTTCGCCGTCACGGCGCCAGAGCGCGGACAGGCCTTGGAATGCCGGGGCGTTGGAGGAGCCGGCGGCCGTTTCGCCGTCGTGTACTGGATCGAGTGCCTCGGCGCCCGGCGGCGGCCATGCGCCGAGCTCGAAGGGTGCCGCGCGCCCACCGGGACTGATGGAACCAGATGCGCATGTGATCCAGGCCGGGTGGTCGTCCTCGTTTCCCGTGTGCACGGTGAACGCGCGCGTACCGGTCTGGTCCGGGGGGCCGACGGTGATTTGGATCTGCAGGTGGGTGCGTTGGGGCAGCACGGTGGGACGTCGCACGACCAGCTCGTCCACGACGGTGCATCCGAGTTCGTCGCCCGCCTTGATCACCATGTCCAGCAGTGCGGACGCCGGAAGCACCGGGGCACCGAAGAGGGGATGCTCGCAGAGCCACGGGGCTAAGTGCGCTGACAGGCGGCCGGTGAACACCGTCTCGTCGCGACCGGCCACCTCGAGCGCTGAGTCCAGCAAGGGGTGGATGCCGGGTCGCCCGCTGTGCCCCGTTCCTTCGGCTCCGGTGGCGTCCAGCCAGTACCGTTTCCGCTCGAATGCGTAGCTCGGCAGGTCCACCTGTCGGGCTTTCGTCGGAGCGAAGAACGCCCTCCAGTCAACGGGGACCGCGCTGCTCCAGAGCCGGCCCAGGGCTGAGACCACGCCATGGGGCTCGGGCTGCCTTGAGTGGACGGCGGCGAGCGACACGACGGGGCCGTGGTCGGCGGCGCAGTCGTCGACCATGGCCGAGAGCACCTGGGCTGGGCCCAGTTCCAACGTGGTGGTCACATTCTGCGCGGCGAGGGTGCGGACCGCGTCGAGGAAGCGGACCGGCTGTCGCACCTGGTTGATCCAGTACTCCGCGGAGCGCAGCTCCTCGTCGGAGGCGAGTTGGCCGGTGACCGTGGAGACGATAGGGATGCTCGGCGCGTTCAGCGTCACGCTGCGCACGATCTGACCGAATTCCTCGAGCATCGGGTCCATCAGTGGCGAGTGGAAGGCGTGGCTGACCGGCAGTTGCTTGGTTGCCCGGCCCCAGGAGCGTACGGTGGCCGCGATCTGGTCGACCGCGTCGGCCTCTCCCGACACCACGGTGGAGGACGGGCCGTTGACCGCGGCAAGGCTTACAGAACCCTTGTGGCGGGCGATCAGGGGTTGGACCTCCTTGGCTTCGGCTTGAAGCGCCACCATCGCCCCGCCGGCGGGTAGTTCCTGCATCAATCTGCCTCGGGCGGTGACTACGGCTACCGCGTCCGCGAGGGTCAGAACGCCTGCGATGTGGGCGGCGGACAGCTCTCCGATCGAGTGGCCGGCCAGGAAGTCGGGCCGTACGCCCCATGACTGGAGCAAGTGGGCCAGCGCCACCTCGAACGCGAACAGCGCGGGCTGGGCGTACACCGTCTCGTTCAGCTGGTCGCCCGCCGTGATCACATCGCGCAGGGGGCGCTCCAGGTACGGGTCGGCGTGGGCGCACACCGCGTCGAACGCCTCCTGGAATGCGGGAAACGCCTGGTGTAGTTCCAGGCCCATCGCCCGTCTCTGGGCGCCCTGACCGGTGAACAGGAATCCCAGCTTGCCCGCGCCCGGCCCACTCGGCGCCACCGTGCTGGCGGGCTCATCCATGGTGAGGGAGCGCATAGCGTCCAGCAGGGCGTCGCGGTCCGAGCCCACCGCCGCGGTCCGGTGTGCCAGCCCCGCCCGGCTGGTCGCCAGCGAGTAGGCGATGTCTTGGGCCGACAGCTGGGGGTGCTCCTCGACGAAGGAGACCAAGCGGTCGGCCTGGGCACGCAGGCCGCTGGCGGTCCTGGCCGACAGCACCCACGGCATGACCGGCAGCGGTGTGGGGGCGGACTCCTCGGCGGCCTGCGCCGAGGGCGCCTGCTCCAAGATCACGTGCGCGTTGGTGCCGCTCACCCCGAAAGCGGACACCGCGGCCCGGCGCGGCCTGTCCCTCTGGGGCCAGGGCCGCTGCTCGGTGAGCAGCTCCACCGCGCCCGCTGACCAGTCGACCAGGGGCGTCGGCTGGTCGACGTGCAGGGTCTTGGGGAGCACGCCGTGCCGGATGGCCTGGACCATCTTGATGACGCCGCCCGCGCCGGCGGCGGCGACCGTGTGTCCGATGTTGGACTTCAACGAACCCAGCAACAGCGGGCGCTGCGCTGGGTGGGCCGCTCCGTAGGTGGCCAGCAGCGACTGCGCCTCGATGGGGTCGCCGAGCCGGGTGCCGGTGCCGTGGGCCTCGACCGCGTCCACCTCGGACGCCTCCAGCCTGGCATCGGCGAGCGCCTGACGGATCACGCGCTCCTGGGACGGGCCGTTGGGCGCGGTGAGTCCGTTGGAGGCCCCGTCCTGGTTGACGGCTGACGCCCGAAGCACGGCCAGCACCTGGTGCCCGTTGTGCACAGCTTCGGAGAGCCGCTCGATCAGGAGCAGGCCCACGCCCTCCGACCAGCTGGTGCCGTCGGCCGCGGCGGCGAAGGACTTGCATCGGCCGTCCGCGGCCAGTCCGCGCTGGCGGGAGAAGTCGACGAAGCCACCGGGGGTCCCGTAGATCGTCACGCCGCCGGCCAGGGCGAGCGCCGACTCACCGCTGCGCACGGACTGTGCCGCGAGGTGCAGGGCCACCAGGGACGATGAGCATGCGGTGTCCATGGTGATCGCGGGGCCCTGGAATCCGAACGTGTAGGAGAGGCGGCCGGACACCACGCTGCTGAGCTTGCCGGTCATCAGGTAGCCCTCGAGTTCGGCGGGCCCCTGTAACCCGAGATAGGTCTGCTCCACCGCCCCGACGAAGACTCCGATGTTGGCGCCGGTCAGCGATGTCGGGTCGATTCCGGCGTGCTCGAAGGTCTCCCAGGCGGTCTCGAGCAGGACCCGCTGCTGGGGGTCCATCGAGAGCGCCTCACGCGGGGAGATGCCGAAGAACGGGGCGTCGAATTGCGTCGCCCCATCCAGGAAACCGCCTTCACGGGTGTACGACGTGCCGGGTGTGTCGGGGTCGGCGTCGTACAGTCCCTCCAGGTCCCACCCGCGGTCGGCGGGGAACAGCGAGATGGCGTCGCGGCCCTCGACGACCAACTGCCACAGGTCGTCGGCCGATCGCACCCCGCCGGGAAACCGGCATGCCATCCCCACGATGGCGATCGGCTCCGCTCGTCCGGACTCCAGCTCCGCGATGCGGTGACGAGCCCGTTGCAGGTCGGCCGTGACCCACTTCAAGTAGTCGGCCAGCTTCTTCTCATCTGCCATGTCAGAGCTCGCATCTGATCGGGCCGGCAGCGCAGCGCATCAGTTCTCCGCGCGGCCGAGTTCGTTGTCGATGAAGTCCAGGAGTTCCTCGGTCGAGGCCGAGTCGAGTGGGCTCGCCGAGTCGGAGCTGTCAGGCGTTCCCGGCGCCTCCATCCAGCGTGACAAGATGGTCTGGAGGCGCAGGGTGATCGTTGCGCGTTCGCCGTCGTTGTCGGATACCGCTGTCAGGGCGGTCTCCAGCTTGTCCAGTTCGGCTAGGACCGGGGACTGCGGTTGTGCCCGGCCCTCGGTGGACATGACCGCGTTGAGCAGGAACTCAGCGAGAGCCATCGCAGTCGGGTGGTTGAACACGACGGTCGCCGGTAGCGAAACCCCACTGACCGCGCTCAGCCGGTTGCGAAGCTCGACGGCGGTGAGCGAGTCGAACCCGAGCTCCTGGAAAGTGCGTTGGGCGTCGACCGCGTTCGGATCACGTAGGCCGAGCACGACGGCCGCTTGGCCGCGCACCAGCTCGAGAACAACCTCCAGCTGCTGGACGTCGGGCATCCCGGACAGCTGCCGGAGCAGCGATATACCGTTGTCAGCCGCGGTCTTGGCCAAGCGGGGGCCATCTCTTGGGACCAGGGTCCGCAAGAGGGGCGCAATCCGTGGGCCGGCCCGTACGGCCGCGAGGTCCAACGGTGTAGCGATCAGGGCGGGCCCGGCGACCTCGAGCGCGGCGTCGAACAGCGCCAGGCCTTCCCCCGTGTCCACTGGGACGAACCCCTCGCGGGCGAAGCGGGAGCGGTCTGCTTCGGTCAGCTCCGCGTTGATCCCGCCTTCGATGTCCCACAGCCCCCACGCCAGCGATGTCGCGGGCAGGCCCTGTGCCCGGCGGTGGAGTGCCAACCCGTCGAGAAAGGCCCCGGCGGCGGCGTAGTTCCCCTGCCCGCGACCGCCGAACACGCCGACGACCGAGGAGAACAGCACGAAGGCCGACAGGTCGTCTGAGCGGGTCAGGTCGTGCAAGTGCCAAGCAGCGTCGGCCTTGGGACGCAGCACCGCATCCAGCTGGTCGGGGGTCATCGCCGGGAGCAGGTCGTTGTCCAGGATGCCCGCGGCGTGCACGATCCCGGTCAGCGGGTGCTCGGCGGGCACATCGGCGAGCAGCGCCTGGAGGGCGGTGCGGTCGGCGACGTCGCAGGCGGCGATGCGCACCGTTGCGCCGAGCTCGGCGAGTTCGGCGCACAGCCGACCGGCTCCGTGCGCCTGGTCGCCATGGCGGCTGGCCAGCAGCAAGTGACGGGCGCCGTGCGCGAGGACAAGGTGACGGGCCAGGATCGCGCCTAGGGCGCCGGTACCGCCGGTGATCAGCACCGTTCCTTCTGGCTGCCACGTTCGGGTCGACCCGCCGTCCGCTGGGGCGGTGACCCGGTTGAGTCGGGGTACCAGGGGCTTGCCGTCGCGGATGGCGGCCTGCGGCTCATCCGAGGCGACCACGCGCGACAGCAACGCCGGTGCCACCTGATCGGTGTCGGCGTCCACGAGTACGATCCGGCCCGGGCTCTCCGACTGCGCCGACCGGAGCAGGCCCCAGAGTGCCGCCGCGTCGAGACGGGGCATGTCCTCCTCCCCCGTGGCCACCGCGCCTCTGGTGACGATCACCAACCGGGTGCCGGCCAGTCGGTCGTCGGCCAGCCATTCCCGCAAGAGGGCCAGGCCCGTCCTGGTCGCCTGGTGCACGCCGTCGACGATGCCGGTGTCGGCGCTGGCGGGTTCCTGGTCAACGAGGATGACCTGAGCGGATACACCGGACTCGACAGCCCGACCGACGGCCGAGAGGTCGTCGTACCGCGGGATGCCGAGTTCCTCGTCCAGGAGGCGCCCGACAGCGACCCATGCCGTAGGCCTGGGGGACTGTCCGACGCCGGCGAGGGGGATCCAGGTGACGTGGTGGAGCGCACGCAGGGGCCCGGGCCCACCGATGAGGTCGGCCGGTTTCGCCTCGCGCAGGACCACCGACTCGACGCTCGCCACGAGCGACCCGTCCAGATCGGTCAGGAGCAAGGACACGGTGTTCGCATCGACGGGGGTGGGTCGGACACGCACTGCGGTGGCACCAGGAGCGTGCAGCCGCACGCCACGCCACTGGACCGCCAGCGGCGGGCCGGCCATGGTCAACGCTTCGGCCGCCACCGTCACAGCGTCCTGCAGGAGCATCGGGTGCAGGCCGAACCGCGCGGTGTCCGCGGCGAGCTCCTCCGGAAGCCGGACCTCGACAGCAGCGGCGAGATCCTCCGGCGCGGGAACGGGGACACCGCTCACGTCACTCCCGTCACCGAGCGCTCCGGTGGCCACCTTCGCCCACTCGTGCATGCCCGTCTCCGGTCGGGCATGCACGGTGACCGGACGCCTCCCAGCACCGTCCGCTTCACCGACCCGTATCTGGATCGGCACCTCGCCTGTGCCCGGCACCGCGAGCTGGATGTACACGGTCAGTTCTTCCAGAACCGGGCTGCCCACGTCGCTGCCCGCCCTGATCACAGCCTCGACCAGCGCGGATGCCGGCAATACGACGCTGTCATACAGCGTGCATCCGGCCAGCCAGGGGTGGGTCTGAAGGGAGAGGTGACCGGTGAACAGCACTTCATCGCCGCCGGCCACCTCCACCGCAGGCCCCAGGAGAGGGTGGTCCGAAGGGCCGGAATGGGCCGCGTGCGATGCGGTCGCCGACGATTCCAGCCAGTAGCGTTCGTGTTGGAATGGGTAGGTGGGTAGGTCGACCCGGTGGGCGCCGGTCCCGGCGAAGACGGTGTTCCAGTTGGTGTCGGTGTCGCGCAGGCGTGCGAGTGTCAGGGCGGTCGCGGTGGTGTGTGTTTCGCTCTGGCCGGGTCGCAGGAGTGGGGTCACGGTGGCGGCCGGCGCTGTGAGGTTGTGGTGGACGAGTGTGGACAGGGTACTGTCGGGGCCCAGTTCCAGGTAATCGCTCACACCCAGGGCCTGGAGTCGTTGGACGCCATCGGCGAAACGCACGGGCTGTCGGGCCTGGGTGGCCCAGTAGTGCGGCGTGCACAGGGCCGCGGCCTCGATCAGGTCACCGGTCACCGTGGACACGATGGGCAGCGTCGGCGGGTTGAAGGTCAGTTCCCCGATGATCCGGGTGAAGGCGTCGAGCATGCCGTCCATGTGATGGGAGTGGAAGGCGTGCGAGACGGGCAACCGGTTGGT
>NZ_JARZAG010000050.1 GCF_029892155.1 Kitasatospora sp. GAS204B
GACAGCCGGGCCCTCGGCCTGCCCACCACTACCCGGACAAGTCGAAATGGCCCGTCGAACGCACCGACGGACCGTCACGAAAGATCGAGGCTAGTGCAGCGCCGCACTGATCCTGCGAGGGTCAGGATCGCCCCGGCCGTGGTGGCCGGGGCGATCGATGCCACACCCTGGGGCGTCAGTTCTCGATCAGGATGGCCGCGAAGCCGGACAGTGCGCTGTTGATCTCCGCCAGGTCGAAGGCAGCGGGATCGAACTGGTCCGCGGTGTCGAGGCCGAGCCATTCGAGGCGTTCGTCGTGTTCTTCATGGCCGGGATCGGTGAGGATCTCGATGAGGTACTCATATCCCCACATCCCGCCGCAGTCCTCGGGCGGGCAGGCACGGCGGCCGGTGAGGCAGCGGGGGTAGGCGGTACCCGGTTCGGCGTCAGTGACGGCCTCGACGAGGATGTCGTGCTCCCAGTCGTCGCCGAAGTCGTAGGTGTAGCCAAGCCGGTCGCCGACGCTCGGGGCGGCCTGGTCGAGCCGCTTGGACGCCGCGCTGCGGATTCCGAGTTCCCGGTCGGCGACCCCGTACCGCTCCTGCCCGGCCTCGAAGGCCCACATGTGGTAGTCCTCCCAGCCGAAGGCCGCCTGGATCAGGTGGTGAAGCTGCTGCAGCGTGGTGCCTGACGGCACTTCCAGCCGGCGCCAGATCGGGGGCCGGGAACCACGCAGGGTGACCTTGATCGTGTGGACGACGCTTCCGGGTGTCGTCCGGGAGCGGGAGATCGGCTTCGCGCGCCGGGTGTTCGCCATGGCGGTCATCCTGCCACCGGCCCCGGCCCCGGTGGGGCTGTCCGCCGCCGGCCCCACCCGTCCGCGCGACAATGACCGACGCTCGACGAATCCAGGGGTGGGTCATGCCGGCGCACAGCCCGTTCACGGTGGTCTGGGACAAGAACCAGCGGGCGGCTCTGGAGCAGTTGGTCCACTCGCGCACCGCCCCTCTGCGGCGCATCCAGCGAGCTGCGGTGGCCCTGGCTGCCGCCGACGGTGTCGCCAACGCGGCCATCGCCCGCAGCCACCGGCTTCTGGACGGAAGCATCGACCCTGCCCTGACGATCCAGCTGGTCCTCGACAACGGATCGTCACATGTCTCGAAGGCCACGCGGGCCTGGATCGCGGCCCACCCGAGGTTCACCGTCCACCACACGCCCAAACACGCCTCGTGGTTGAACCAGGTCGAAATCTTCTTCTCGATCCTGGCCCGCCGACTACTACGACGCGGCGAGTTCACCTCCCGGGACGACCTCATCGACCAGATCCGCGACTTCACTATTGCCTACGACAACGAAGCCCGCCCCTTCCGATGGACCTACGACGGCACCCCGCTCAAGGCCACCTGACCCTCGCAGGATCAGTGCGGCGCTGCACTAGCGATCCGCGACTGGTGCCTGGGTGAGGTCGAGCGTGGAAGCTGGGCTGGACGGTCCGGGTCGTGCGACGATGCCGGTATGAACCGACTCGCGAACGCGACGTCGCCGTACCTGCTCCAGCACGCCTCCAATCCGGTGGATTGGTGGCCATGGGGAGAGGAGGCGATCAATGAAGCACCGGTCACGTCACGGCTGAACCCCGCCTCCAAGGAGACGGACTTGGGGTCCACCCGCAAGAACACCAGGAGCGCGTCCGCAGCCGACAGGACCTTCACACAGGCGAAGTTGGACCTGCGCCGGGAGGCGATGTACTGCCGGAGCTCGACACTGTGGCCATCGCCCAGGGCGAGCAGCCGGGCATCGAGATCGGCGTACAACTGCTGAAGGGCCGGCGAAGCACGCTCGATCGCCTCACGGACAGTCTTGCGCCCCGGGCCGCCAGCGGCACGGCTGAATCCCGTCAACCTCGCTTCTGACCGGCGTACTTGGACCGCTGGACACCGAGGCGTGCAACTCCAGGGCCAGCATGTCCCCCTCGAAGCGCTGGTAACGGACGAGGCGATCCGGCGGTTCATTTCGCCGATCGCGTGGACGTCGTAGCGGCTGTACCCCGCAGCCACACAGATGATCCGCGGACTGCTCCAGTCGACACCGTCGGCCGCCTCGACCCCGAGCCACCAGCGCCTCGAACTCAGCCTTGTGGTTCCGCAACCAGGCAGAATAGAAAAGCGCCTGGTTGATCACGTTCTCACTGCGCGAGCGCTTGTACTCGACTTTACCGACCGCAGGAGCTCGGATACCAGCTCTGAACTGCGACGATTCATAGACTACATGTCCGTGACGGTCTGTCATCACCAACTGATGTCGCCCGTTGGAGTGGTTCTCGATCGCACTGTCTGAACACTGCTCATCGCCTGGACGGAACCGTCTCAAGCACCACGGTGTCGTCGGCTTTGCTGGCCTGCCAGGCTGGGTCCGCGTTCAGCGACGTCGATGTTGAGACTGGGGATCTTGATGACCAGCCCGTGGACGACCCATGCGGTCGAGCTGCTGCCCGACCTTGTGATCAAGAAGTTCCGGTCGTTCAGCGACGGCGAGCACGAGCGGGAGTGGCGAGCCCTCACGTTGCTGGAGAGATACTCACCAGGTGTCGCTCCAGCGCCAATCGAAGCGGATCTGTCCGCAGCGCCCCCGACCGTCGTCATGTCACGCCTGGCCGGATCGCCACTGCGTGGCACCTGCATAGAGCCGGACCAGCTCGTATCCATGGCCCAGACGCTGACGAGCATGCACGAGTCCGTCCCGCGGAAGGCGGCAGCCGAGCTCCCTCCCCGATTGTGGAACCAGTACCATGCCAGCCGCGGAATCCGCGTTCGGCACGAGCGGCTGTCAGAGCAGGTGCCCAGCAGGGTCGTCTCGCAGGCGGTCGCCGCAGGTATGAGGTGGTTTCAGCAGTCGGGACTGGAAACTGCGGGCGAGCCGGACGCGCCGCCGATCTTCGGTCAGGCGGATGGGAACCTTGCCAACTTCCTGTGGGATGGGACGCAGGTCCGGGTGGTGGACTTCGAGGACTCCGGCCGCAGTGACCGCGCGTACGAACTCGCGGACGTGGTCGAGCACGTTTCGGTATGGGTGGACAGCGAGTTCGACATTGCACGCTTCCTTGGCTTCTTCGACCTGGCTGGTGCCGAGGCTTTCCGCCTGCGCGAGTGTCGGCGTCTCTTCTCGCTGCTCTGGCTCCTGGTCCTCGCCCTGGAGGACCCGAGCAATCCCCGGAACCCACCCGGAACTGCCGAGCGGCAGGCCGAACGCCTCCTAGACCTCCTGGGCTGAAGCCTCGCCCCGAGCTTGATCGTGTACCCCGCCCGGTGGCCGCTTCGCCGGGGTGAGGCGGCCACCGGGCAGGTGTGGGTCATTCTGGCGGGGCGGCGAGCTGGGCTTCGAGGTCGGCGACGCGCCGGTCCTGAAACCGCAGGTTGGAGCGGGCGGCTTTGAGGCGTTCGTCGAAGGATCGGTTGTCGGCGGTGAGTTGGCGGACGCGTTGCTTGAGGGTGGTGTTCTCGGTGGTGATCCGTTGGATGGCCTCCTCGGTCCACTCGGCTTCCAAGTCGCGTACCTGGCCGAGGAGTTCGCCGATGCGGTTGCGCTGAGTCATGATCTCGGCGTGGGCGGCCTTGAGGGCGTCCTCGGCGTTCAGGGCTCGCTCGCGCCAGGTCGTCTCGCGAACGTCGTCCTGGTCGGTGACCATCTGGGTCCGGCGTTCGCCGGCCTCGGCCATCGCGGCGGCAACCGTGGCCCTCGCCGCGGGGTGGTCGTAGAGGAAGGTGCGGGAGACGTTGGCGCGGCGGGCGACGGCCGCGACGCTGACCTGGGTCTTCTCGCGGCGGAGCCGGGTGACGGCGTCGCGGACCCGTCCGAGGGCGGCTTCGGTGCTGCGGTGGCGGGCCGCCAGAGCGGCGGCTGTGCGGGGTGCCGGGACGGTGGTGGTCACGCGCATGCCTCCTCATCGGTGGTGTCGTCGTACTCGCCCTGTTCGTCGCCGACGGCCTCGGCGAGGTCAGCTGCACGGAAGGCGGTGGACCACACGCGGTGGAAGTAGTCCTGGGGTTTGCGCAGGTCCAGGGCGAGGGCGTCGTCGAGGAGGCCGAGGCCTGCCAGGGCGCTCTCCAGGCCGTCGATGGCGCGGGCGGTGGGTTCGAAGTAGCGGTGGAGGTAGTCGGCGGTGGCGTCGTCGGGGGCGCCCTCGGCCAGCAGCCGCCACTGCTCGCGCTTGCGCCGCCAGTAGAGGAGGTCGGCGCCGGACAGGACGAACTTGTCGCAGTTGTGGCAGTCCAGGTTCCAGGGGCAGGCCCCTCCCTCGACGACGGGCTGGAAGGTACAGAACCCGCCCTCGGCCGGGGTGCTGCGGCGGCCGAGGTCGATCGCGAGGGACTGGGCCTGCTCTCGGGTGAGGGGTGTGGCGGTCTCGGTGAGGAGTTCGCCGGGGTTGGCGGTGCCGGGGCCGGCGACCCAGACGCGTTGGAGGACGTCGTCGAGGTCGGACTGGGTCAGGTGGACGTAATGCTCCGCCATTCGATCACTGACCTGCCCCATATATCGGCGGATGTGGGTCAGGCTCGCCCCGGCCCGCAGCAGCCGGGTCGCCAGAGTGTGCCGGGCTTGGTGGGCGACGTAGTGACCGCCCAGGTCGAGGTCGGTGATCCAGTTGCGCAGACCGGTGTGGAACCAGGTGTAGGACAGGGCGCGACGGCCGTCCGGGTTGAGCATGTCGGTGGGGAACAGGGCCAAGTGGACGCGCTCGGCGGAGGTGGGCGCGCGGCCGGCGTGGCGGTCGGCGAAGTGCGCCAGGGTCTTGCGCCGGCGTTCCTCAAGCCGGCCCATGAGCCGGTCGGGGATGCGGATCGCCGCGTTCAGATTGCCGACCTTGGTCTGGTCGTGCCAGAGCACAGGCAGCCCGCCGTAACGGCCGACGCAGTCCAGGCGCAGCTGGATGACCTCGTTGGCGCGCCGGCCGGTGATGATGATGGCCTCCCACACATCTCGCAGGCCGCGGTCGTGCGGGTCGTGGTCCTCGGCGAGGTGCCGCAGGTTGCTCTCGTCCGCGAGAGCGCGGGCGACCTCGTCGGGGAAGGGGTTGCGGCTGCGGGGCGTGCCCGGGCCGCCGACCGGCATGGCGGTGATGAAGGCGCGGTTCAAGCCGATCCGCTCGGCGCTGCCGTTGTCCAGCGCGCCGCGCAGCACGGCCCGGCCGTAGTTGAGCACCATCCGGCGCATGTTCTCGGTGACCTTCGACTTCTTGCCGTCAAGGCGGGCCTGGCCGCGGAAGGCAAGGCCGAGGCGTTCGCGGTTGCGCAGGTCCGCGACGAAGCGGTGGGTGTGTTCTTCGCGCAGCGCCCCGGGATCGTGGCCACCGTCCGGTGCCTCGGCCTCCAGGAACGCGCTCAGTTCGGCGCCCGCGCGGCGTTGGTAGTCCACCGGCTGGGCGCTGCGCGGGCATGAGGGCGAGCGCAGCACGTCGGCGATGTGGTCCCACAGCAGGTCGCGCAGCCACCGCTGGGAGACGCAGGTCAGGTCGATGTAGCTGGAGCGGTGGGGGAAGCGCACTCCGAAGTGCTCGGTCTCGATGTAGCCGGCATCCCGGGTGTCGGAGGGGGCGAAGTAGACCTTCCGCAGGGCTTCTTGCATCTCCTGGACCATGCGCTGGTGGTAGCCGCGATGGAAGACGGACGGGTCCAGGCCGGCCAGGGACGCCACGTCGCGACGCTGGCACTCGTCCGCGAGCGACTGCACCCACGTCAAGTTCCACACGGTGGTGGGCTGCAGGCCGTGGACGTACAGGCCCCACTGGAACTCGGCCCGCAGCAGGGGCCGCAGGCCGCGCAGGTAGATCCGCCCCGTGCGGTGCACCGGCAACTGCGCGCGGCACCAGGCGCGGAAGGCGATCTGGTCGTCGCAGGAGATGGGGACGGGGCGACCGTGCCGCTCGAAGGTGGCGAAGAAGTTCTTCGGCAGCCGGGCCCCGCCCGGACGCCCAGCCCGGATGTAGCCGCGCTCGTGCGCGCCGCACAACCCCAGCGGCGAGGAGGCCAGTTCGTCGCACACCTCCGTGCGGCACTCACCGTAGCCCGGGCACGGCTGCTGGTCGACCAGCCACCTCTCGAACTCCCCGTCCTCCTCGCCGGCGCCGGGGTGCCGCTTCAGGTGGCTCAGCCACCGGTTGCGGTGCCGGAAGCACACCACCAGGCGCAGGCTGAAGGCCGGCCGCTGCGGGCAGATCCGGCACATCATCTCCTCCGGGGCCTCCGACGCCGCCAACGGCTCCGCCGCGCGCAGGAACTGGATCCGGGTCATCCCGCCGGCCTCGGCCTCCTGCCACTGATCGGCGTGCACCGAGCACATCGCGTAGCGCCGCCAGCGCGACCGCGCGCAGTCAGGGACCGTGCAGCTCCACGGATAGACCGGGTGGGACGGCGGGATCTTCAGCACCCCGCCACGCAACGCCGGGTCGAACTCGGGCCCGTTGATCAGCACGGTGAGCACCTCCAGCCGGTCCCGTTGCGTGCGGGCGTCCTGCCGCGGCACCAGGAAGGGCGCGGTCACTCGGCCCCACCCCAGACCGTGCGCAGGGCGGTGTCGAAGGCCTGGTCGTGGATGTCGACGTGCCCGTAGACCTCGTCGACCATCGCGGCCGAGGCCCAGCCTCCGGCGTCCCGGGCGATCAGCAGGTTGCCACCGGCCGCGTCGAGTACCGCGGAAGTGAAGTTATGCCGGAAGGCATGGGGTTTCACGACGCCGAGCCCGGCGCGCTTCCCGGCCCGGCCGAGCATCCGGCGGGCCCCGACCGGCGCCCATGGCTGCCCGGAGTCCTTGCCGTGGAGCTGGACCAGGAGCATGCCGTGCCGGGTGCCGCGCGGGTACTCGCTGGTGAGGTACTCGAAGTAGGTGTGCACCATCGCCGGGCTGACCCGCTTGATCAGCCCGCCGGTCACCGTGCCGCCCTCGACGCGCCAGGGGAGCTTGGTCTTCGCCTCGGCCCGGTTCGGGTTGCCGGGCCGGTGGCAGACGTGGACGTGCGGGGTGCGGCACTCCCCGCAGGCCGCGTCCTCGCGCAGGTGCAGGTCCACCAGGTGCAGCCCGCAGAGTTCGCCGATCCGCAGGCCGCCGTCGGCCAGCCAGGTCACCACCAGCCGGTCGCGGGCGGCGTTCACCACTGCCAGGAGCTTGTCCCGCGCACCGTCGGGGAGCATCTTCGGGTGTCGGCGGCGCGGCCGCGTCGGCGCGAGCGGGTTGGTGGGCAGGGAGTTCTTCACGTGTCCCAGGAATGCGCGGCGCCGGTCCGCCCGTGTGGGCAGCCGCGAGGTGTCGAGCTTCTTGCCGAGCTCGCAGTTCACGCCCAGGGACGACTGGTGCAGGTAGAAGCCCTTCAGGCAGGCCGCCGCGGTCGACAGCGCGGAGCGGCCGTATGGGCGTTTGCCGATCCGCCACGGTTCGCCGAGCGGCATGAGGACCTCCGCGCCGACGATGCCCATGTAGCGCTCAAGGTCCCGCAGCACGACCTTCTCGAAGGCCAAGCACTCGCGCTCCAGCCACCGCAGATGGTCCACCAGGTAGTACGCGTAGGTCCTCTGCGTCCCCGACCCGTCGTACACGCGCAGGAACCGGTCCGCCTCCGCGTGGAGACTGCCCTCGGGCCACACGATCGTCCACGACCGCCGCCCGTCCCTCCGGTCGATCTGCTGGACCCTCAGATCCCCGACCACCACTCGCCGTGCCACTCGTCCTCCGTACCGACTCCGGAACATGACGGGCGCTCCGGACACGGTCGGTAAACGAGCCCGCGACGCCCAAGTCACAGGCCCAGACGGACATCACGGGCGGCACTACCCGCGGTCGGTAAACTCGACCACGACCGGGCTGCCGTCCTCGTCGAGACCCAGTGAGTCGATCCGGCCACCGTGGACCGGTCCGGTGGAATACTCCGAGGCGAGGAACCGCACGCTGAGCATGGTGTCCATGTTCTGCTCGATCAAGGTCTGGAGATGCCGCTCCAGCTCCACCTCCGAGCCGACAACTTCCTCGGCAGACCCGCCGTCAACCCGGAACAGGCGCAGACCCGTCATTTCTCCCCCGGCAGCCAAGCGATCATGGTGACAGTCATCGTCGGTATGTGTCATCTATCGGCGGTAGTCGCAGCACGGCACCACGATGAACCTCGAAGGCAACTACGTGGACAGCCATGGCCAGTCCGAAATTGGCTTTGGGATCACGCGGCTGCTGAACGTCGACCTGCTGCCCCGCATCAAGCAGATCAACCGGGTCAAGCTCTACCGGCCGGCCGCTGGGGAGAGCGGGGCCTACCGAACCTGGCGGCGGCGATGACCCGCCCGATCCGCTGGGAGGTGATCGCCGCCAACTGGGACCAGGTCATCAAGTACGCCACCGCGATCCGCACCGGCACCGCCTCCACCGAAGCGATCCTGTCGCGCTTCACCCGCGCCGCCTCCCACCCTGCCTACCAGGCCATGCTGGAGATCGGCCGCGCCCAGAAGGCCATCTTCGTATCAGTTACGTGGAATCTGACCGCAGTGGAGATCATCTCCCTGCGGTACGACCACGGACTGAGGAGATGTGTTGGGCACGGTGCTACTGGAGGAGAAGTGGCCGGTACTCGGCCGGCACGAGCAAGCGGCCGGGTGGTTGCAGGTGTGGAGCGACCTGGGCCGGGCGCCCCGGACGATCGACGCCTACGCCCGGGGGCTGGCCGAGTACCTGGAGGTGTGCGAGCGGGAGAACGTCGACCCGCTGACCGCCAATCGAGCACACATCGCCGTCTATGTAAGGGAGTTGACATCTCGGCCGAGCCGCCGGGGCGCGAACGTGGTCTCGATCGACTCGGGCTCGGGCCTGGCCAACGCCACCATTCAGCAGCGCCTGGTGCCGGTCCGGCTGTTCTACGACTTCCTCATGGAGGACGGGCAGCGCGACTCCAACCCGGTCGGCCGAGGCCGCTACACGCCCGGCCGCCGGCGCGGCGGGCATGATCGCGGCCTCGTTCCGAGGCTGACGAGGTTGCCGTGGATTCCCACCGAACAGCAGTGGATGGACGTCCTCACGGTCGCCGCCGAGGAGCCGGTCCGCAACCGCGTGATGCTCGCGCTCGCCTACGACGCCGCGCTGCGTCGGGAGGAGCTGTGCTCGCTGCGTACCTACGACCTCGACCCGGCCCACCGAACCCTGCGGGTGCGCGCTGAGACGACCAAGAACCGGCTGGAGCGCGTCGTCCCGTACTCCGCGCCGACCGGCGTCCTGCTGGCGGGTTACCTCGCACACCGGGCGACGATCAGCAAGGCCGTGTGCACGGCGCTGACCGAGCACGCTCCCTCGCACTGGCCGTGGAAACGCCCGAAGGGCCGAGCGGGGCGGCACCGGCGGAGCCGGGCGTCGTGGAGCTGGTGCCCGGGCCGCTGCCCGGGCACCAGAGTCAGGGGAAGGAGAGCGGCATGCCGAACGTGGCCAGCGCCCAGTAGAGAACGGCCCAGCGCCGCATGGTCGGCCGGGTCAACTGGTTGGGAGGAGATGAACGCGACGTGCGCCAGGGCATGCCCTGACGCACGTCACGTTCATCTCCTCCCAACCCCCGGCAGGCTATGCGGCCGGCAGTTGGGGCAGGTCGAACGTGACCCACTGCTCCGAGGGCTGGCCTTGGCAGTACCAGAGCTCGGTCGGGCTACTGGGGCTGGTGGCGTAGTTGTTGACGTTGAGGCACAGGCCGGAGTTCGGGTTGAAGATGGTGCCGTCGCCGCGGAGCTGCCACTGCTCCGCGGGGTTGCCGTTGCAGCCCCAGAGCTCGGTCGGGCTGCTGGGGCTGGTGGCGTAGTTGTTGACGTTGAGGCACAGGCCGGAGTTCGGGTTGAAGATGGTGCCGTCGCCGCGGAGCTGCCATTGCTCCGCGGACGGGCTGAGACAGTTCCAGATCTGGGTGCTGGAGCTGGGGCTCTGGCTGTAGCCCGAAACGTTGAGACACAGGCCCGAGTTCAGGTTGTAGAGGTGATGCGCCGCGCCATCCTGAGCGGGGACTGCAACCCTGCCCGTGCTCTGGGCCTTCGGCAAGGCATGTGAGGCGGCCGAAGCCGTCGCCCCGGGCAGCACTGCGAGGAGGGCTGCGGCGACACCCGCAGCGGCGGCGACGCGGCCTCGCGCGCTGCTCCTGGCGGATCCGCGTCGCTGGAGGTGGGCCAGGGCGCGAAGCGCGGTCTTGGTGGCAGAGTGCATGATCTTCTCCTTAGTTCCTGGGAGGGAGTGCGTGCTGACACGGCCCCTGACGGTCCATCAGTGACCACTACGGGCATGCGCATGCCAATAGCCATGGAACAGCCCCGCGGGGTGGGGCCCGGCGGGATGTGATCAACTATGCCGACCGTCTAGTGACACGCCGTTGAAAGACCGGCGTGAGCGGCATGCCAAGAGCGTAGCTAACCCATCGATGTAGTCCCCCTGGGTGCCGGCGAGGACCGCCCGCTGTCCTTGACCGCGGCCGGTCGTTGCTTGATCGCGTACAGCAAAACACTGGTGCCGACGTGAGCACCACGAAGAAGAGCACGACGAACTTCCGGAACTTTGGCCGGAAGGATTGCCCAGCGGTGCTGCCTGGTACGGACTTCCGGTTCGATTACCGGTGGGTAGGCACGTCCGCCTCGGATACGCCCGCGCATCGACCGCGCGGCAGTCCCTGGACTCGCAGCTCGACTCCCTAGCCGAGGCCGGGGCGACCCGGATCTTCGCGGAGAAGACCTCCACGCGCGCCACCAAGCGGCCCGAACTGGACGCGGCCGTCACCCTCGCCGGCGAACTGCGCGCCTCCGGTGTGCACGTCACCCTCGTCGTCCACGAGCACAAGCGGCTCGGCCGCGGCATCGAACTCGCCGCGCTCGCCGAGGACCTCAAGGCCCGCGATGTCGGCCTGGAGTTCCTCACTGGGGAGCTGAAGGGCTCGCACGACCCATCCGGGGTGGTGTTCACCGTACTGGCCGCGCTGTCCGGCATGGAACGCGAGTACATCCGCGACCGCACCCTCGAAGGCCACGAATCCGCCCGCCGGCGCGGCAAGACCATCGGCGCGCGCATGTCACCGACGAGGCCATGCTGTCCATGGCCCTCCACCTGCGCGAGCAGCAGATGAGCCTGCGCGACATCGCTTCCCGGCTCGTCATCACCACTGGCAAGAAGAAGGGCCAACACCCGTCAGTTGCCACCGTCATGCGGATGCTGCGCGAACACGACGAGGCCACCAGGATGTGAACCGGGCCCCTGAACTAGGCGATGGCCGCATAGCCAACCAATTCCACGTCAAATGGCCAGGTCAGCGCCTACTTCGTTGTTTTTTCGGCGAGTACTACCGGGACCCCGACCAGCACCAGCACCGAGTCCTCGTCCTGGTCGCCCTCGGCGCCGTCCGCGTCCTCGGCCACTTCGGGCGCGGTCGCCACCAGGGCCAGCACCCGCTCCCGCACCGGCTCGGGCAGCCGGGCGAAGACCGTGGTGAACCAGGTCTCCTCCGCGGTGTGCAGGGCGAAAGCGGACCATCCGCGTGATCCGGTCCGGCGCCGGAGGCTCGATGAACTCCTCCCGGCACCGCTTCAACAGCTCCTCGCGCACCCGGTCCGCGTTCCGCTCGGCGTGCGCGACGTTGCCGGCCAGCCAAGCCGTCAGCTTCTCCGCGTCCTGCACCGAGCACACCCGAAAGCCCAGGTGCTCGCGGATCTGGGCACGGTGGTACTCGATCGTCCGCCCAGACCACTCGTAGGACTCGAAGTCGGCGGCCGGCACGTTCATCTGCCGGGCGACGAACTCCACCACCTCGTCCGGGAAGTCCGCCCGGCCACGCGGGAACCGGCCCTGCCGGGTGTAGAACTTCAGCAGCAGCGCGAAGCCCACCCGTGTCCCGCCGCGTTTCCCCGCGACCAGGTCCGCCTCGTCATCGAGCACCGTCCAGTGCTCCACCAGCGCGTCCATGCCCACCGGCTGCCGCCCCATGGCCCCGCATCATGCCGGACAACCCCAGGTCAACGCGGACAAACGACCAAAGATCACCCGCATATGCGGCTCATGACACGGTCGTTAACGGCACCCCGAATCGAGTGCGGCACCCGTGCGCTCCTCGGCGCGGCCTTCGGCCCGGACGGCACCGGCGAACTACGACGCCGTGGACTTCCTGGGGACCGTGGCAGGGACCGGCGCGTCTCGTTCCTGGTGCGCTCAACCCGCAAGCGGCGACCCTCGGTGCGCCGTCCGCTGCCGGACGGCTCCTTCCTGACCACCATCTGCGCCGGAAGTACCGGGCCGGGCGCCCTGATTGCGCATTACCACCCAAGATGGCAGGCGGAAACGGGCTACTTCTCGTTGAAATCGACCATCCCAGGCGTACACCCTCGACATCCAGATGATCAAGGACGGGAGCCTTGACAACCCCAACAGGAGTCAAACGCAACGGTGTTGCACACAGTGGGACGCCACCGGCGACCGACGGCCACCTGCCACCTTCGCTGTACGTCCTGAGAGGTGGCCGGCCAGGCGGAGCAGGCAGCGAACACTAGTGCGCCGCGCGGCTCAACCCGGCGGCGGGTCGTCTGGGCAGTGGGCGGGGCTCAACCATTCCCGGCGTCGGTGTCGGCTCTGCCGAAGGCAGGGTGATCGCATCGACTTTCGTCGCTTCCGACGGATCGAAGTCCGACGTAGCTTTAGATCCAACTCCAATAGTGCTGGCGTTGGCTGAAGTTACATCAGTGCTTGCCATGCTCTCGAGGCCCTCAGCGATACTTAAGGGTGAGAGGGGCGTGATCCACCCCGCGCAGTCTCATCAAGCAGCGCATCAGAAAGCGTGATGTGCAAGAACTGGCATGTCGATAGAAGGAGCCATGAACAGACGTATCGTCAATCTGGCTACCGCGGACGCCGTTACGGCCTGTGTGCACCCTCGGCACCGCCGCCAGCGCCACGGCGTGCCGACTGGCCTCAGCGTGCCGACACGGCAGCATCCCATCCACATCGTCCGTCACCGTGCGGTTCCTTGGCTTTCCCAACGGCGCGGTCGCCCGTATCCACTTGCTCTACCCCGACGCCAAGCTCCTGGAAGCCACTGGCTCCACCCCACCGGCCCCACCGATGGTGCCAACCGTCTTCCAACTGGCGGTTCCTCTTCCAGCTCCCCGGCGACTAGACGGCAACCATGCAGGCCAGCAACTGGGGAGCCTTCACATCCCGATCGTCAGCGAGAGCCATCAGATGGGAAACCAGGTGACCGCCTCGCCTCCCCAGGGCGACCTCGTGACCAATGCCGACCACTCCTGAAGAGCGCCGGCTACACCGGGTCGTTAGATCAGCATCACCGTTCGTGAGCCCCTCTCCCCGGAGATCCAAGAGCCGTACTACATTTTCAGGTTCCCCAACCGAACCCACCTCGCCACGGTGAGGTCGAGCCATGCCTCTGAGACACCCTGCAACCGCCCCCGATGGGGTCTGGCTCCGATAGCTGCCAGGATGGGCTGTGGGCCCGCGGACCCACCTGTCCGATGTACCAGCTCGGCCCGTCCGCGCTGCATGTCGGGCCGCTGAGTGCGCAGCTCTTCGCCGAGCGAAGAGAGACGACCTGAGCGCGACGCTCGGCTGCGTGGAGGTCCGCGGCGAGTGCTGCGCATTGGAGCGGCCGCTCATCCACCGCTCGCTCGTCCAGTCAGAGGATTTCGCGAGTCATCCGCTGCGGGTTGGATAAGGCCGCGCACATCAACCCGAATGGACGCAGCGAAGTATTGAGCCGAAATTAGCTTACTGTCGCCTTTTCCGGGACGTCTGCACAGGTCGCAAGCCTCGGCGGCAAGGGGTCAACTAATTTCGGCTCAACAAGGAATTTAAACGCATTTCGTTCCTTCATCGACAGGAGTTTCATCATGGATCTCACTAAAATCAAGGCAGTCAAGGCAGTGTCCGCAATCGCGCCGCTCGCATTCGGCATATCGCTTCTGACGCCGGGTGCGGCCCACGCCGCCACGGGCATGGTCCAACTGGACCAGGTCGCAACCCAGCAGCTCCCGTACTATTTTAACTGCGCCAGCTGGTGTTCGGGCTATCTGGGCCCGGTGGACACCAGCCCGATCGTTGCCAGTAACGTCTCAGCCGAGCCGGAGGGCACTCCGACTACAACGCTGGGTGACACCTGGTACATAGGCTCAGCGACCTTGACGAACGATAGCGATCGGGACCAAACGCTGTCGTCTGCGTCGTTCAGCAAGGAAATTAAGCAGACGCTCAGCACGTCGGTAACTAACGGTGTCCAGCTGGGCGCCAAGGTTATCGCCACGGTCAATTTTGGGCCGGTCCAAGCAGGCGGCGAACTGAGTACGACGGTCAACTTCAGCAGTACCGACACAGAGAGCACAACTACGGGAGAGACGTACATGGCACCGCCTCAGAATATCTTCCTTCCCGCTCATACCCAGGCCGATGTCAGCGTAACGCTGCAGCAGGTCGACACCACCGGGTCACTGCACCTCCGGGCCGACCTCAGCGGCATGCCAACGACCCAGGTCTCTGGATTTCAGGGCGAGCTGGCCGACATCCTTGGGCCGAATACACGGTACGGACCTCAGAAGGTCGGCGCTCCGGCCCTGCCCGATGGGATCACAGTTGACACGGTGAACAAGACGGTCCACTTCGATGGCGAAGCCACGTACACCGCCACTTACGGCACCAATATGTATGTTGACGTGTCATACAGCCCTGAAGGGAACGGCGATTCCAAGGCGATTGCCACGACTCCCTCCTCGTACCGGTACACCATCGCCACCCCGCAGGACTCGGCCGCCCACTGATCTTGCATGTCGGGGGTGTTGCGGGCGAGATCACGAGCGCAGGATTCCCGCCCTTCTCGCAGGTGTTGTCCACACACCACCGACATCTCACCGAAGCGGAAACGCCGTGCCCCCTGCGTCGCAGGCGATGGGCACCGAGCAGGGGCCGATGCCAAGCACCGATGATCGGGGCTTCGTGACCAAAGGTGAGTTGGCACTGACGATCACTGCCGCTGCGTCGCCGCTGGCCTGCCCGCCTCCTACTCACCGATTAGGAAGTGCGAGCAAGTCGCTGAGTGGAGCGATGCCGGCGAGGGCGTCTGTGGTACGAACATCGCGAACACGCACGTCAGGACGGGACGCGGCAGATCTCAAAGAGCGATCTCACAGGTGGCGGCCCGATCACGGGAAATCGGCTCACGATCAAGCTGATATCACACGTTCAAGCTGACTAGCCAACAGACTGACCATCTGGACCATGCGGACTACTGGGCGGCATACGGATAATCGATGAGGTAGCGCCAATTACCGTCGTTATCTCGCCGCAGGATATCCACCGCGACCCCTTTCAGATGCTCGGGCTTACCATCTGCACCGGTGGTCTGCATGGACCAATCGACAATCACCATCGCTGTATCGCCGGCTACGAGCGACTGCCGGACTGTCGCCTCGATGGCCGGGCCATATGACATGAACTCAGTAGCCCTGTCCAGTCGGGCCCGGCCGGATAGGGGAATGCCTGGGTCCCACACCGCCACGGCTTCCTCAGAATACAGAGCGTTAACCGCCTCTACATTGCCGGAGTTGAACGCCTCACTGAAGCGTTCCAGGACATCTTCCAGGTCGCTGACTGGGCCGGCACCGTTGACTTCCGCCGTCATTAGTCAATCCTTCCTCTGCTATTTGGGTGACACGAAGAGGCATGTGCCTCCAAATCCGCCGTTCCAGAAGTCGATCCGCCTACTGAACAGCCTTTACCCCTGGTCGGGCACGGGGGTCGGCCACAAAGTTTCGGCAACGTACTGGGAGAAGTCGCGAGGCTCGCGGCCGAGCACGCGCTGCACGCCGTCGGAAAGATAGGCGGTCTGGCCAATCCGGATCGTGTCGAACAGTCCGTTCACGTAATCGCCGATCTCTCGTGGATAGCCTAGCTGGACGAGATGCTCGACATACTCCTCATGAGATGCCTTGACCTGGCGGATCTCCCGCCCGGTAGCCTCCGAGATTTCCTTTACGCAATCGCCGAACGTCATGAGCCTCGGTCCGGAGAGGCGGTAGATTTCGCCCTCATGGCTATCCTCGGTAAGCGCGGCCACGGCTACGGCTGCGATGTCCTCGGCGTTGATGAACGGTTCGGATCCAGTCCAAAGCGGCAGCACGAGTTCGCCGGCGTTGATGCCATCGGACAGCAAGGGCTCCTCGCTGAAGTTTTGCGCGAACCAGGATGGCCGCAGAATTGTCCAACCCACGCCAGATTCCTGTACGGCTCGCTCGGTGGCGAACATCGACTCGTCGTGCGACCACTGCTCGACCGCCCGCGCGGATAACAGCACGAAGCGCCTGACTTCCTTGCGTGTGGCGAGTTTGGCGAAGTCGGCTAGCAGCTCAGCTGCGTGGGGACCCTGTTCGTCCACCACGTACACGGACTCGACGCCTTCGACGGCGTCGGCCCAGGTCTCGCTGTCCTGCCAGTCGAAGAATTGTTCGCCCGAGCGGGAGGCGGCCTTGACCGGACGGCGGCGTTCAGCGAGTTGGCGTGCTACGCGACGTCCAGTCTTTCCTGTGCCCCCCAGCACCAGAACAGTGTCCCTCATTTTTTCCTTCACCAGCCCATCAGTTGATTCGTTATTGATAGTTCCCTGCTCCCTGGGGGCCTGTCGAACTATCGGGGTCACCAGAGCACAGCTGACCGATCTGGTGGCGGCGGATCGCGGTGTTCAAGGGGCCTGGAAGTCGGCCGATCCCAGGTCGCCAGAGGCCCCAGCGCACATCGGGAAGTGTTCGCCATGGTCAAACCTCCGTTGCAACAACGCTCATGGTCAGTACGGGCCTGGGCCCTGTAGCGCCACCGCGGTGAGGACGAAGCCGCGCTGCACCGCCCAGCGGCCAGGCACCCGGGTCACAGCGATCCCGCCCACCGTTAGTCCGTTTACTGTCAGCCGGGCCTGGAAGGTGCCCGCGTCGGGATCGAGGTCGATCTCCGCGTCCAGGAAATCGAGTTGGCGGAGGTTGCCCGGATACAGGCTCTTGTAGACCGCTTCCTTGGCGCTGAACAGCAGGGTGTCCCAAGGGTGATGGGGCAGGCTGGCGGCGAGGGCGCGGATTCGTGATCGCTCGCGGGAGGAGGCCACAGCGTCGAGGATCCCCGGTTTCAGCGGCACGGCACACTCGGCGTCGATGCCGAGGGCGGCTACCTGTGAGTCGCGTGCCACGGCGGCGGCCCGGTATCCCGAACAGTGCGTCATACTACCCACCACGCCCTTGGGCCAGCGTGGCGCGCCGCCCTGGCCGGGGAGGATCGGCTGCGGCGCGATACCGATCTCGGCCAACGCCTGGCGCGCGCAGGACCGTACCGCCGCGAACTCGTCGCGGCGCGCGATCACGGCTCGCGCGATCACGGCCCACTCTTCGGGGAACAGGAAGAGCTGCGTCACCTCGCCGTACTCTTCAGCGCAGCGGACGACGCCAGGCAGGAGGCCCTCGAGCATCGTTACCTCCAAGCACGGCTTCCTACCCGACCAGCTGGTAGGTCTGCACTGGCTGTTCGTAAGATCGGTGGGCTCAAGGGCCCCGGGTGCGGCTGCTATGGGGAAGACCGCGGGGTGGCCGAGAGAGCTTGGCTGCCCGGGGCTCCATGGAGGTTCGTCCGCCGATGGGCTGCGATCGCTGCAGTAGGGCGCCGCCGATGAGGTGGCGGACGGCGCCAGGCGGGTATCCCGGTCGGCACACGTCCGCTCGCCGGATTCTTCTGAGGCCCTCAGGGATGCCCGTCCCGGTCTACTGCTTCCCATGTCAAGGCGCCGCAGTGTCGTCGGGCGGGAACGCGCTGCCGGCTATTCGGCGATGCTGGTGCGGTATGCCCAGCGGTAGAGCGCGATTTGGTGGCCGTCATGTTCGACGGTCTCCTCGGTGAGGACGAAGTGCTCGTTGCTGCCGCACCAGGTCAGGGCGGTCTTGTCCTGGTCGGGGGGATCGAGGTGGATGAGGCGATTGGCCTGGGGGAAGTCCCTGCGGCCGCCTGCGAGGTAGGCGTTGGGTTCTGCCGTGGCGTGCATGGTCGTTGTCCTTGTCAGTGGTCGTACTGGTCCGCTCTTGCATGAAGCAGGCTCTCGCCGTCCTGGTTCTGGAGTGTGGTCATCAGAGCGCGCAGTCCGGTTTCTACGTGATCGATCTCGGCGTCGGTCAAGTAGACGGACGGCTCGAATCGCAGTGTGTTCGTGGCGCTGGCGGTCGGAAATATCCGGATGGCTTGTGCCCGCAGGAGGTATCCGGCGAGGAGGTAGCCAAGCACTCCCGCACGTGCCTGTTCGCGGATGATCTCCGAGGGGGAGTCGGATTGGTCGTGGAATTCCAGGCCGATCATCAGGCCCTTGCCGCGAACGTCCTTGACGACGGTGCCGAACTCCGCTCCCAATGCGCCCAGCATCGTCAGGAGTCGTTTTCCCCGTTCCTCGGCCAGTCGGTATGCCTTCCCGTCGTGTGCTTCGAGAAGGTCCACTGTCCGGCTGGCGATCAGAGTGGAAAAGCTGTCCTTGGCGAAGGTCGAACTGTGGACGAGTTCGAACTCCTTACGGTAGCGCGATCCCCTTACCAGCGTCATGGCGGCTTTGGCGATCCCGCCACCCAGGCTCTTGGCCAGAGTGTAGTAGTCGCCTTGGAGGCCGATGTGCGAGCTGGCGAAGAAGGCACCGGTGCGGCCCATCCCGCTTTGCACTTCGTCGACGACGATCGGGCAGTCGATCGTCGCGCATGCCTGCCGGATCTGTCGCACGGCCGCCGGGTCGAGCATTCTGATGCCGGCCTCGCCCTGGACAGGCTCCAGCACGAAGGCGCCGAATATCGGTAGACTGCGTTCGATTACCCGCACTACTCCGTAGTCGAGCGATAAATCGAGCAGGACTCTCTTTTCTTCGTCGATGACTTTCGTCAGGGCCTCGGGCTGATCCAGAGAGACGAACCGGCAGTGCGTGGCCAGTGAGGAGAAGGGGGCCCGGAATCCGATGTTGTGGGTGAGCTGGACGCTGCCGATCAACTTTCCGTGGAAGGACCCTTCTGGGGCTATGAATACCGGCGGACCGACTAGCCGTTCGCTGTTGACACGCTTGATTCCTGCCACCAGGCGGTCGAGTCCGGCGTCATCCGACGCTTTCCAGTCCGAACCGAGTACCGCAGAAACATCCTCGGGAATTATCCAGGCACCATTGCGGACAGCGGTATGTGCCCTCTCGATGTTGGCTTCGATGTCTTCGGTGAGCGCGGCCAACTTCATCGTCCGGTCGAGCTCGGCGTGCTTGATCGCCGCTTCGACAGCCTCTGCCCCACTGTTGGAAAAGATCGCCGAATAGGGATCTTCGGTTCCGAGTTCGCGTCGGATGATGGAGTTGACCTTCGTGGCGAGGGTGTTCGCGTAGGGATGCCTGGAGAACTGGGCATGGATCGGCGTCCCTTCGTCGAGCAAACGCTTTGCGTAGCCCACCAGCTCGGGGTTGTTGTGCCCGAGTATCGTCGATCCGTAGCCGCCGGCCAGGTCGAGCACGGGGACTTCGTCCCCCTGAGTGCCGCGATAGAAGAGAGTGTTTCCTTGGGCACGAACATACTCGACCCCAAGTCCCACCGAGGACAGCCATGCTGCCAAATGCGGTTCTGACAGCTCGAGCTCCTCGATCACCGGGTTCATCTTCTGCCCTGCCTTCTCGTATCGTGTGGATCCGTCTGCGCTCTCTCTGACAGCTCGCCAATGAACGGCTGTGCTCTTCAAGGCGGAGCACGCCACGCCGGAGGTGCGCTCAACTACTGGGAGTGAAACCCGGTTCCGTGCCTCTCCCGGCAGCGTCGAATATCTGCATCCAGTGAGAAGGTATCACTGGCGTCTTCGTGCTGCATGATTCCGACGTAATAGGTCGGTAACGGCTCTCTCCTCTGCGTTCTGAATGAAGCTAGATTGCCTGGTTACCACGATCTTCCGAGTGAGTCCGAAAATTGATTCGGCGACACCTCTGAAGTCCGCCGGTCATCAGCTGGTAATTTTCTTGATCGAACATCTGGTTACCGTCCGTAGACTATTTCCGGCCGTCGGAGAATGAACCCGTGATACGTTCAATGCGGCCGAAAGTGATTTCCGGCAGAAGAAGGGCAGTCGAACGAAATGACGATCGAGCGACACTCCGCCTGCTTGCGGCGGGACCAGCCCGAGCCGATCGCTGTGGTCGGCCTGTCCTGCCGAGTGCCCAGGGCGTCCGGTCCCGCCGCCTTCTGGGAACTGTTGCGCGAGGGCCGAGACGTCATCGCGCAGATGCCCGCGCACCGGCGCGAGTCGATCGCGGCTGACGCCCGAAGCGAGATGCGGTTGGGAGGGTTCCTCGACGACATCGCGGGTTTCGACGCCGCCTTCTTCGGCGTCTCACCTCGCGAGGCCGTCGTCATGGATCCGCAGCAGCGGCTGCTCCTGGAACTCGCCTGGGAAGCGCTGGAGGACGCCGGGATCGTCCCGGCGAGCTTGGAGGGCAGCCAGACCGCCGTCATCGTCGGCACCATCCGCGAGGACTACACGAGCCTGCTGTATCAGCAGGGCTCCGCGGCCATCACTCAGCACACCGTCACCGGCACGCACCGTGGCATCCTCGCCAACCGGGTGTCGTACGTGCTCGGGCTGCGCGGCCCCAGCTTCACCGTTGACACTTGCCAGTCGTCCTCGCTGGTAGCCGTCCATCTAGCCTGCGAGAGCCTGCGCAACGGAGAATCCGACCTGGCCCTCGCGGCAGGGGTCAACCTCAACATCCTCGTGGAGGGTGTGCTGGGCGCTGAGCGGTTCGGCGGGCTGTCCCCGGAGGGCCGCTGCTTCACCTTCGATGCCCGGGCCAACGGCTATGTGCGCGGCGAGGGCGCCGGCGTGGTCGTACTCAAACCGCTGAGCTTGGCCGTCGCCGACGGTGACCGCATCCACGGCGTGATTCTCGCCAGCGCGGTCAACAGCGACGGCGCGACCACGGGACTGACCGTACCCAGTCCCGCCGCACAGGAGCAGGTGCTTCGCCTGGCTCAGCGGCGGGCCGAGGTGGCCCCGCAGGAGGTGCAGTACGTCGAGCTGCACGGCACCGGCACGCCGTTGGGCGACCCGATCGAGGCGGCCGCGCTGGGTGCGGCGCTCGGCCGTCTGAAGGCGGCCGGGGATCCCCTGAGGGTGGGCTCTGTCAAGACCAACATCGGGCACCTCGAAGGCGCTGCCGGTATAGCCGGTCTCATCAAGCTGATCCTGTCCATCAGCCACCGTCTGCTGCCGGCGAGCCTCAACTTTCGTACGTGCAACCCGAAGATCCCACTCGACGAGCTCAACCTGTCGGTCAACGACCGCCTGAACGACTGGCCCCACCCGGACCGCCCGTTGATCGGCGGTGTGAGTTCATTCGGCATGGGGGGCAGCAACTGCCACGTCATAGTCACCGAGGCACCGGCGAGCGTGGCCGTTGGGCAGGTGGCGGGACGGCCACACCCGGCCGCGGTGCTGCCGGTGGTGGTTTCCGGTCGGGGGATGGCCGCGATGCGAGCCCAGGGCGCCAGTCTGGCCCGGTTCGTCGCGGCACACAGCCACGTGGGCGTGGCCGACGTTGGCAGGTCGTCGGTCTCCACCCGGTCTCAGTTCGGTCACCGGGGTGTCGTCCTGGCCGCCGACCGCGCCGAACTGCTGGCGGGACTGGAGGCTTTGGCGTCGGGTACACCTGCGGCCGGGGTGGTGTCGGGCACGGAGGCGGGTGGCCTGCTGGGCATGGTGTTCTCCGGGCAAGGCGCGCAGCGCACGGGCATGGGGGCGGAGCTGTATGCGGCCTTTCCGGTGTTCGCGTCGGCCTTCGACGAGGTGTGCGCGCAGCTCGACCCGCTGCTGGAGCGTCCACTGCGGGAGGTCATCGCCTCGGGCGACGAACTCGATCAGACCGGCTACACGCAGCCCGCGCTGTTCGCGGTCGAGGTGGCGTTGTTCCGCCTGTTCGAGTCGTGGTGGGTGCGCCCGGGCTTCCTCACCGGGCACTCGGTCGGTGAGGTGGCCGCTGCCCATGTCGCCGGCGTGCTCTCGCTGGCCGACGCTTGCTCGCTGGTGGCCGCCCGCGGGCGGCTGATGCAGGCGTTGCCGGCCGGCGGCTCCATGGTCGCGGTACAGGCCTGCGAAGCCGATGTGATCTCGGCACTGGCCAACTGGCAGGGGCGGGTGGTCGTCGCGGCGGTGAACAGCCCCGCCTCCGTCGTCTTGTCCGGCGACACCGAAGCGGTGCTTGGCGTCGCGGCCGTCCTGCGGTCCAAGGGGCACAAGACCAAGCAACTGACGGTCAGTCACGCGTTCCACTCACCGCACATGGACGCGATGCTCGACGAGTTCCGCAGGACTGTCACCCCGCTGTCGTTCCACCGCTCCGGTATCCCCATCGTCTCCACGGTGACGGGAGAGATCGCTCCGCCCGAACTGCTGGCATCCCCCCACTACTGGGTCGACCAGGTCCGCCGGCCGGTGCGGTTCATGGCGGCCGTGCGCACCATGGAAGCCGAGGGCGTACGCACCGTCATCGAACTGGGGCCCGACGGGGTGTGCTCGCCGATGGTGACCGAGAGCGTGCTCGACCGCAACCGGGTCGAGGTCGAACCCGCGTTGCGCTTCGGCAAGCCCGAGGAGCGCACGATCGGCGCAGCACTCGCACGAGCGTTCGTGCGCGGGGTGGCGGTGGACTGGGACGCTGTGTACGCCAATACCGGGGCACACCGGATCGACCTGCCGACGTATGCCTTTCAGCGCGAGCGGTACTGGGTAACGGACCCGCCTGCGGTCGGGGCGGACAGTTCCCCTGCGGGCGGTCGCGGCGAACCCCCTCCCGCCAGGGAGCCCGCACCGTCGTCGCCGGCGCATGAGCACGCGGTGGCCGAGCTCGTGACAGCGCACGTCGCCGCGGTCCTGGGCTACCCGCCCAGCCGGCCGATCGAGACGGACCTCTCATTCCGGGATCTCGGGTTCAGCTCACTGATGACGGTGGAACTGCGCGAAAACCTCATCGACGCGACCGGACTGCGACTGCCGACCGGCCTCCTGTTCGACCACCCAACGCCCAGCGCGCTGGTGGACTTCATCGCCGCCGAGCTGCGGGGCGCCGAGGACCGCGACGAGGACCTGCCCAAGCCGTCCGGCTGTGACGAGCCGATCGCCATCGTCGGCATGGCCTGCCGATACCCCGGCGGCATCATGTCACCCGAGGACCTGTGGCGGCTGGTGGCCGACCACCGTGATGCCATCTCGGCGTTCCCCACCGACCGGGGGTGGGACGAGGACATCTACGACCGGGACCACGAGCGCTCCGGCAAGAGCTATGTGCGCGAGGGCGGCTTCCTGGACGACGTCGGCAGGTTCGACGCCGAATTCTTCGACATCTCCCCGCGTGAGGCGACCGCGATGGACCCGCAGCAGCGGCTGCTGCTGGAAATCGCCTGGGAGGCGCTGGAACGGGCCGGACTGGTCCCGCGGGAGCTGCGCGACACTCCCACGGGCGTGTTCATCGGCGCGACGGCCGGCGACTACGGCCCGCGGATGCACGACGCCACGGAAAGCGTCGAAGGGCATCTGCTCACCGGCAACACGGCCAGCGTGATGTCCGGGCGCATCGCCTACCAGTTCGGTTTCGTCGGCCCCGCGATCACCGTGGACACGGCCTGCTCCTCATCCCTGGTCGCCCTGCAGATGGCCGTGCAGTCGCTGCGACGTGGTGAGTGCGCTCTCGCCCTCGCAGGCGGGGTGGCGGTCATGTCCAACCCCGGCATGTTCCTGGAGTTCTCCCGCCAGCAGGGACTGTCGCCGGACGGGCGCTGCAAGGCCTTCGCCGCTGCCGCTGACGGCACAGCGTGGTCGGAGGGCGCCGGCCTACTGGTGGTGGAGCGGCTCGGCGACGCCCGCCGGCACGGCCACCAGGTCCTCGCGCTCGTCAAGGGCTGCGCGATCAACTCCGACGGCGCATCCAACGGCCTGACCGCCCCACGCGGCCTGTCGCAGCAGCGCGTGATCCGCCAGGCACTCGCCGACGCCGGACTCACCACCCGCGACATCGACGTCGTCGAGGCACACGGCACCGGCACCACGCTGGGCGACCCCATCGAGGCCGAGTCGATTCTGGCGACCTACGGGCGCGACCGGCAGGGGCGGGAACCGGTACTGCTCGGCGCGCTGAAGTCCAACATCGGGCATACCCAGGCAGCGGCCGGCATCGGCGGCGTGATCAAGATGGTCGAGGCCATCCGGCACAGCCTTGTGCCGGCCACGCTGCACGTCGATCAGCCGACGCCCCGCGTGGACTGGACATCTGGTGCGGCCGCCGTGGTAAGCGAGGATCGGCAGTGGCCGCAGACCGGCACACCCAGACGGGCCGCGGTCTCCTCGTTCGGGATCAGCGGGACCAACGCGCACGTCATCCTCCAGCAGGCCCCCGACCACGCGCCAGACGGCGAGCCGGCGCCCGCGCGGACCGTGCCGTGGCTGCTTTCCGCCCGCAGCGCGCACGCACTGCGCGCACAGGCCTACACGCTCCTCGCCCACCTGGACACCCACACCGCCGCACCCCTCGATCTCGCCTACTCCCTCGCGACCCGGCGCTCCACCCTCGAACACCGCGCCGTCGTCATCGGCACCGACACCGACAACCTGCGTGCCGGACTGCGCGCGATCGCCGACGGCACCCCTCTGCCCGGCGTCGTCCACGGCCACTACAACGGCAGCCGCGAGCGCAAGTCCGTCCTGGTCTTCCCCGGCCAGGGATCCCAATGGGCGGGGATGGGCGCCGAACTGCTCGACACCTCACCGGCCTTCGCCGACCGGATCGCCCAGTGCGAACTCGCACTCGCGCCGTACATCACCTGGTCACTGCGCGACGTGCTGCACGCCGCCGACGGCGCGCCCGGGTTCGACCGGGTCGATGTTGCCCAACCCGCGCTCTGGGCGGTCATGGTGGCACTCGCCGAGGTGTGGCGAATCCACGGCCTGGAACCGTCGGCGATCCTGGGCCACTCCCAAGGCGAGATTGCGGCGGCCTGCGTCGCAGGCGCCCTCTCGCTCGCCGACGCGGCCAAGGTGGTCGCGGTCCGCAGCCAGGTCATCGCCCGCGCGCTGTCCGGCCAAGGCGCGATGGTGTCGCTCACCGCACCGCACGACGTGGTGATGAGCCGCATCGAGCAGTGGGGGGAGAAGATCTCCGTCGCCGCCGTCAACGGGCCCTCCACGGTGGTCCTGTCAGGTCAGCGCGACGCCCTCGACCAACTGATCGCCGCCTGCACCCAGGACGGCATCAGAGCGAAGAAGATCCCCGTGGACTTCGCGTCCCACTGTGCCCAGGTCGAGCTGATCCGCGACACCCTCCTCCAGGAACTCGCCGGCCTTGAGACCCACGAGAGCCGGATCCCGTTCTTCTCCACCGTCACCGGCGACTGGCTCGGCGAAACTCCGCTCGACGCCCACTACTGGTACGAAAACCTGCGCCGTACGGTCCGCCTCGAGGAGTCGGTGCGGGCGCTGTCGCGCCTGGGCCACGACGTCTTCCTCGAGTGCAGCCCTCACCCCTTGCTCACCACGAGCATCGCGGACACGCTCGCCACCACGGACGCCGACGCGAGCGTCATCGGCTCGATCCGCCGCGGCGACGGCGGACTCACCCGCGTACTGACCTCGCTCGCCGAGGCCCACGTCAATGGCGTACACGTCGACTGGCGCGAGCGCGTCGAGGGCGGCCGCACGGTCGACCTGCCGACGTACGCATTCCAGGGCGACCACTACTGGCTGGCCCCCAGCACTCGCTCCGACGCCCACGGCCTTGGGCTCGACCCCGCCGAGCACCCGCTGCTCGGCGCGGCGGTGGACGTGGCCGGCGGCGGGATGGTCCTCACCGGCCAGCTGTCCCTGCGAACGCATCCTTGGCTGTCCGACCACGTCGTCGAAGGCACCGTCCTGCTGCCCGCCACAGCCTTCCTCGAGCTGGCCTTCGCCGCGGGAGAACGCGCGGGCATCGACACGGTCGACGAGCTGACCCTCGAAGCGCCGCTGGCGCTGCCCGAGCAAGGCACCGTACGCATCCAGGTCAGGGTCGCCGACCCCGATGACGGCGGCTCCCGGCCGTTCACCATCCACGCGCGCCCAGCCACTGAGGACCCGGCACGACCGTGGACGCAACACGCCACCGGCGTCCTGTCGCCCTCCGCTGACCAGCCGACGGCCGGGCACGTGGGCCAGTGGCCGCCCGCCGGCGCGGTCCCGCAGCCCGTCGACGCCGCCTACGCCGCCCTGCTCGACCTCGGATACAACTACGGTCCCACGTTCCAGGGATTGCGGGCCCACTGGCGGCTGAGCGACGAACACTTCGCCGATGTGGAGCTGCCCGAAGAGCACCACGATCACGCCACCCGTTTCGGCCTGCACCCCGCGCTGCTCGACGCCGCGTTGCACCCGCTGCTGCCCCATCTGGCCGCTCCGCAGAACCCCCAGGAGATCCAGTTACCGTTCTCCATGGCCGGTATCCGGCTGCACGCGGCAGGAGCCACCGCGCTCCAGGTACGGATCACGCCCACCGGCCCGGACACAGTCGCGCTGACCATCACCGACAAGGCCGGCGCCCCCGTCGTGACCGTGGCATCCCTCACACTGCGCCCCGTCGCCAAGAGCATGCTCGCCACGGCCGGGCGCGACAACCTGCTGTTCACGGTCCAGTGGCCCATGGTGCCCGCACCCGCCGTCCCCGCGAGCAGCCGAACGGACCTGACCGACGACGACCTCTCCGCCGCCACTCCCGCCGATCTCGTGGTGACGACGCTCGAGCCCAGCCACGACCTGTTGCCCGCCGCCGCACACGCCGCCACCGCCCGAGTGCTGGAACTGCTCCAGCAATGGCTGGACGACGAGCGGTTCGCACGGTCTCGGCTCGTTCTCGTGACGACCCGCGCCGTCGCCGTGCTGCCCGACGACGACGTGGCCGACCTGGCCCACGCACCGCTGTGGGGCCTGGTGCGCACAGCCCAGACGGAACACCCCGACCGGGTCGTTCTGGTCGATCTCGACGGGCGCGGCGACGCGCAGACGCTGATCCCCCGCGCGGTCGCCACCGGCGAACCGCAAGTCGCCGTCCGAGACGGACAGTTCCACGTCCCGAGGCTGGCCCGTACCACAAAACGGCGCACGGACCCGCTCGAGCCCAACCCGGCCGGCACGGTGTTGATCTCGGGTGGTACGGGTGCTTTGGGGGCGGTTTTGGCCAGGCACCTTGTCGTGGAGTACGGCGTGCGTCATCTGCTGCTTCTCAGTCGGCGGGGTCTCGACAGTCCGGGCGCTGAAGCGTTGGGGGAGGAGTTGGCTGGGCTGGGTGCCGAGGTCCGTATCGTCGCGGTCGATGCTGCGGACCGTCAGGTGCTGGCTGCTTTGCTCGCCACGGTGCCCGAGGAGCATCCGCTGAGTGTTGTGATTCATACCGCGGGTGTCCTGGAGGATGCCACGCTCACGTCGCTGACTCCGGCTCAGCTGGAGGCTGTGATGCGGCCCAAGGTCGATGGTGCGTGGAACTTGCACGAGTTGACCGAGAACGCAGGCTTGTCGGCGTTCATCATGTACTCCTCCATTGCCGGAGTCATCGGTGCCCCGGGACAGGCCAACTACGCGGCCGCCAACACCTTCCTGGACGCCCTCGCCCACCACCGCCGCCACCACGCACTGCCCGCCCAGTCCCTGGCCTGGGGACTGTGGGACATGCGGTCAGGCCTGGCCGGCGCGCTGTCCGAGGGCGACGTGGCCCGGTGGACCCGAAGCGGTGTCACACCGCTCACCGCGGAGCAGGGGCTGCGACTGTTCGACCAGGCACTGACCAGTGGCGACACGCCCCTGGTGCCCGCCGATCTGAATCCGAGCAGGGCCATGGCCGGCTCCGGCCTTCCGCCTTCCATCTGGCGAGGCCTCGTCCGTGCGCGCCGCGCCGCACCCACCTCAGGCACCCGTGACGGCGGCGATTGGCCGGCCGACATCGCCGCGCTGCCCGCCGAGGAACAGCCCGGCGCCGTACTCGACCTCGTGCGCGCCGCCGCCGCTTTGGCACTGGGACACGTCTCAGGTGACGACATCGACACCGCCCGGGCGTTCAGAGAACAGGGCTTCGACTCACTCACCGCCGTCGAACTGCGCAACCGGCTCAACAGCGCGACCGGGCTGCGGCTGCCGTCCACGGTGATCTTCGACCATCCCAACCCTGACGCGCTGGCAAGACACTTGCTGGACCAGGTCGTGGGGTCAGGGCGAAGAGCCCTGGCACCGTCCACGGGCGTGAACGATGAGCCGGTTGCGGTGGTGGGGATGGCGTGTCGGTATCCGGGTGGTGTGGGTTCGCCGGAGGGTCTTTGGGGGTTGGTGGATTCGGGTGTTGAC
>NZ_JARZAG010000051.1 GCF_029892155.1 Kitasatospora sp. GAS204B
CACAAACTCCACGCCTACGCCCGCTACCACCAGTACACGCCCCAGCCCCCCGGCCCCCGCGCCAACCGCACCCCCACCCGCGGCACGGCTGCCGTACCGGCCTGGCGCCACCGCTACCCCGCCTACCCCCGCCTCCTGCTCGTCTTCACCAACGCCGAACCCACCCGCCTCCACCGACGCATCGCCGACCTACGCAGCCTCGCCCACACCGACCCACTCCTGACCACCACACCCATCCGCACCGGCGCCACCACCCTCCACCAACTACACGAACACGGCCCCTTCACACGCGTCTTCACCCCCATCCTCAGCCCCGCCGACCCAGTCGACGCCTGGCTACACACGCAGGCACCCACCACCTCGACCTGACCGCGACTCCAGACAGCCCCCGAGCCATAGGCGACCTTGGCGGGCGCTCCCCCGGAGCTGAGCACCACACTGGACAAATCGGTGGCCACGAAGTCCGCCGGAAAGACGACCCGACGACCCGCGGCGACAAGGCGCGCCGACTCAGCGGCGGGTACGACGCAGCCCCGAAGCCGAGAGGCTCCGGGGCTGCGAGGGCCGTTCGAGGAGCGGTCGTTATGTGACCGTGTCGCCTGCCGGCCCGGCGCCGCGGCACGTCACCCGAGCAAGCGATCGTCATTGATGTCGACAGTGACGGTGCCCGGCGGATAGTCGTCTTCCCTCGCGGTGAGGATCAAATGCATCGCTCCCCGGGAACCGGTCGGTAGCGCCGCATACAGGGCATGGGCGGTGTCCTGGCTCCCGATGCCGTCACGCACGATCGTGGCCACGGTGACCGCAGCCATCGAGTCAAGAGGCTCAACCTCGACCGCCGGCAGCGACAGCACGTGCAGACCTGCGCCCTCATCCTCCGCTGCCAGTAGGCACAGCACCGGCACAACCAGATGAGTGAACGGCGAGGCGTTGGCCTTGTCTACGAGGAGCTGCAGCCCGCGATGACCTTTCGAGAGAGCCCTGACCGCGCCTGAGTCAAGGACGATCACGCCGCGCGGCCCTTCTTGATGCTGGCTACGGACTTCTCGGCGGCGATCTCGTAGACACGGCTGAGGACGTCCGGCGCGCTGTCGAACTCCTCATCGGTCACCGCGCAGTTCATGTGCTCACGCATGACGCGGCGACCCTCGATCACGCGGGCGGCGAGCTGCTCGGCGGTGGGCTGCTGCTCGGCAAGGGCGGTGACCAGGCCGCCGATGGTCATCCCCCGTTCCTTCGCTAGAGCAGCGAGGTGATCACGGGTGGTATCGGGGACTTTGATCGTGGAATCGCCCATGCCAGCAGAGTAGCGCAGCGGTAGAGGAAAGTAGAAAGCTCGATAGGGCCTTCAGCCGGACGTGAGGGTGACTGTGCTGAGCAGGACGTTACTCTGAGGGCCGGGTTCCTCTTCGCCTTGGGCGCCGGTCCCACCCCGCCCGCTTCGAGCGCGGCATTGAGGACTCGGCAGTTCTCCGGCTCTACAGCGACGACCTTCACGCCACCGTGTTCGGCGGCAATGGCCATTCCAGCGAACCGTCCACTCCGCCACGGCGACCAGCACGGAGTCCAGGCCCGGGACCTGACGGGTAACCTCGCCCGCCTGACCGTCCGCCTCCAGCTCGCCGACCCCACACCAGTCTTCGACCTGGCCCACCGCCCCGGTCGACGGACGGCACGAAGACTCGCCGCCCTCTGCTGACGCATCCGCCAGCTCGCGGACGAGGCCCTGACGACTGCCCCAGACTCAACTCACATGGCAGAAGTGGACTGCATCCCACACAAACCATCGTTCGGAGAACTGATCTGATCGGATGTGAACTGTGCTCGAGGTCGCTCGCCCACGTCGTCGGTCATCCGCACGATCACGTGGTAAGTTCCGTGATCCAAACAGAAAATAGGCGACCCCGGCGGTGGTGGAACACCCCGGGGTCCGGCTTCAGGAGCTGAAACTCCCGATGCGTGTACATCGTAGCGCCCACGCGCGTAACTTCACCGTGCTGCCCAATAGCATGCTCCAGTGGCGGCGGCTGAGCTACACCGCCCGCGGCCTGCTCGCGGACCTCCTCTCACGGCCCGACGGCTGGCGCGAGGACGGTCGACACATGGCCGACACCAGCCCCCAAGGCCGGGCGGCGATCCGCAAGGCCCTGAAGGAACTGACCGACGCCGGCTTCTACCGGGTCGAGAAGATCCGCATGCCCGACGGAACGATCCGCAGCGAAGCCCACGTCTACGACACCCCGCAGCTCTCGGTGCCGGGTGTCCCCCATCCGGCCCCCGGTAAGGCGACGACCGGCGCAGCTGACGCCCCTCCTGTAAAGAGCCGGTACCAAGAACCCACCCTCCCCGCCGAGCAGGCCGACCAGCCGTCGGCCGGCATCGAGGCGGCGAACGCGCCCAACGGGCGGGAGGAAAGCCACGATCTCGTCCAACAGCCGCAGGTGGCGCCGGACAAGCAACTCCGCGAGGCGGTAGCGACCCTGTTCCGGGTGATCCGACCGGAGCCGCGCCTGCGCCTGGGCGAGGCCGAGGCGCTCGGACTGGCACCGCTGGTCGCCCAGTGGCTGGAGCGCGGCAGCACTCCTGGAGACCTGGCCCAGGCCCTGCTGCTCGGCCTTCCCACAACGGTGCAATCCGCGACAGCGGTCCTCGGGTACCGTCTGCAGCACAAGATGCCGCCCGCCCACGCCCCTGAGCAGCCCGCAGCAGCCCGATACGCCGAGTGCGGCAAGTGCCACGACCCCGTGCCACAACCAGGCATCTGCAGAGCCTGCGCCGGCCTCGGCACACCGACCATCGCGGTTGGCGGCGGAGCTCCAGCAACTTCTGCGGGCGCCACACGTGCTCGCACCGCCCTGCTGGCCGCCAAGACGGCGCTGCCCAGCGCTCCCCCCAAGTTGGCGGCTATCAGTTGAGGCCACCGGGGCTCCCACCGCAGCGCCGTGGGAGGCGCCGAACTTCCGGATACGAACGGCCGAACAGGCCGGCGCAGCCCAAGGATCCCCCCGCGCACGGCACGATGAAGCGCGCTGGATCCGGAGGCTGGAGGCCGCCGCCGAGTAGCCGTCGACGCTGAGGATCACCGCGCTGGAAGCCCTGGCTCGCCGGAAGGTGACCGTGCATTGCTGGTCCAGGCCCTGGTGGACGCGGCGGTCCTGAAGCTCGGAGCGAACCCGGTCCGCCTGCGCGACGCCGTGCGGACGCAGACCGGCCCAGGCGACGGGACTCCAAAGCGCCGACCCGCTGACCGCGCCGGCCTACGGCCTGATCTGACACCGCCCGCACCGCACGACCCCAGGGTGACCGAAGGCTGCGAACACAGCTACCGGTCCCCAACAGGGCGCACCATAACCGCACTTGGGGAGGAGGTGTGACCGTCCAGAGCATCCCGACCGGCCTGCTACTGCCGGTGGTAACACCGCAGGCCCGGCCCGTGTCGCTGGCCCGGCCGCTGGCGAGCGTGACGCACTTTCCCTTCCCCGGGCCGCTACGGTCCGAGGGGATGCTCACCTTGATCGCTGACCGGAGGCGCGGGCGCGAGTCCGCCCTGGATGGCACACGGCTACGGATCCCGTGCCGAAGACGATGACGACACACCACGTTCAGTGGTCAGCGGCGAGCACATGCGCCGATGCCCGGGGCGCACGACCTACGCGGGCCTACCCTCCCGCAGCCGGTGCCGCCGCAGCTATGGTGGCGGGCATGACGTACCGCGTGCAGTACACCGTAGAGGCCAGGGCGACGATCGACGCTCTGCCGGCTGATCGCCGCGACCTGCTGGAGCGTGCGCTCGGTGTGCTGGCCCGCGACCCCTACCACAAGACGGCCACCGCACCGATCGGCTCGGACGAACACCTGCGGAAGGCCTACGCAGCGCCGGGTGTGGTGGTCGAGTTCATGGTCGCCGACCACGTCCTGGTCGTCGTCGTGCTCCAGGTCTTCGACGAGCTCCAGTTCCTCATCGACCAGAGCGACGCACGCTGACCCACCAATCCCCCTCCCCCACCGGCATGGTGCTCCAATCCGCACCAGGGGAACCGACGGCTCACAGAAGCGGCCTCCCGCATGGGGCCGAGCACTGAGCACCGGTCGCATGCCGGACCGCTCACGGCCCACTGGGAGGTGGAGAGGCCGGAAGACCGGCCGCCAGCCATCGACCCGCCGACCGATGCCACCGGCAGCACCGTGAAAGCCACCCTGCTGCCCCGTGGTGATCTACCCCGATCGGCAGCAGCGATGACGAAGCGCCCGGCCCTCTCGTGGGGTGAAGTCCATCCAGCTCACCACCAACGGCCGTCCGTTGTTCCCCGGGGCCAGACGCACGGGTCTGCTTCGGGGGTCGTCTCGTGGAGCGAGGCGACGACCTGCGTCCAGGCCCTGCCGGAGACCCGCCGCTGACCGCCGTGGCGCCCTCCAGGGCGGTGACCGCCTCCGTACCGGGACGGGCCGTGCCTGGCTGGCGAGTCGCTGGACTGATGACCGGGCGGCTCCTCCGTCGTCGCGGCGGGTCCGCTCCGCACCAGAGTCACCGGCAGGCCCTCCGCCAAGCCGTCGGTCTCCCTGACGATGTCTGGCGGCGGGCCCGCGGCTGGGCCTTGTGGAAGTCACTGGTCACCATCGCCGCACTCCCCGGCCCGGAGTCCGATGGTTTCCACGGCCGCGTCCTGGCCGAGGTCCTCAGCGATCCGGTCGCGCCGTGACTCACGGCTGCCCGGCCCACGCTGGGAATTGGGGCTGCGTGGCGTGACAGGGCCGACCTGCGGAAACGGAAGCGAGCGCCGGTGTTGCTGTCACTCTTTGATGCGCTGTGATCGGGGTACCCGTGAGCTGGTAGGGAGGCTGCCCAAGGGCAGCTGATCTCGTGCACATTGACGCCTTTGTGGGCAGATATGCCGTGTTCATCCCTTAAGTCGAGCTTATTTATGCGGGCTTTTGTCACGCCGATGAAACTATGCCCGGTATGGATCTTCTCGACGGTGGCTCAGTGGTTCTGCGTCGCGCGACGCCCGGTGACGCACCTGACTTCCGCGCTGCCTTGGAGCGCGATGAGGTGGCTCGGTGGTGGACGAGGAACGGGTGGCTGGATGTCGAGGGGGATCTCGCCCGGCTGGACCACCGGCACCTCGCGATCGTGGCCGACGGCGCGATGGTGGGAATGATCCAGTGGTGGGAGGAGGACTCGCCGGTCTGCCCCTACGCCACGATCGACATGTTCCTCCACCCCGACTATCACCGCCACGGGTACGGAAGCGACGCCCTGCGCACCCTGGTCGATTGGCTGCTCGGCCCCGCTGGACACCACCGGGTGACGATCGACCCCGCCACCGACAATACCGCCGCCATCAGCTGCTACGAGAAGGTCGGCTTCCGACGTGTCGGTGTACTCCGTCAGTACGGGAAGGACGACGCCGGACAATGGCGCGACGCGCTCCTGCTCGACCTCCTTGCCGACGACCTCGCGGGCGATCGAGAGGGCGGACATGGTGACTGTTGAGATCCGCCCCATCGCTCCTGACGAGGCGTTGGATTTCCTGCGCATCGTGCCGGCCTACGCGGGAACACCCAGTTGGGAGCCGGAACCCGCGGCGTGGCATTCGGGCGTCGGCGTCGCGCCCCCGTTCGGCGCACCCGCCGGCCATGACGAACTGGTCGCGGCCGCCGCCGAGTTGCGCGACGTGGACCGCACCCGGGCCGCGTTCGTCGACGGCAGGCTGGTCGGCACCTCCCAGATGCTCTCGCTGCAGGTCACCGTCCCCGGCACCGGACCGGTGCCAATGGGCGGGGTGACCGCTGTCGGCGTGCTGCCGACCCACCGGCGCCGGGGACTGCTGCGCGCCATGATGCGCGCGCTGCTGGACGACTGCCGCCAGCGGGGCGAGGCGCTGGCCACCCTGAGCGCGGCCGAGGGCGGCATCTACGGCCGGTACGGCTTCGGCCCGGCCACCTACCAAGCCCGCTGGGAGCTCGACACCAGCAAGGCCGAGCCGACCCGTCCACGGGAGGCTCGGGGGCGTATCGAGCTGGTGGACGCGCGGATGGCCAAGGCCGTGTGGCCGGTGCTGCACGACCGGGTCCGCGCAACCCGGATCGGCGAGGTCAGCGCCCACCACGGACTATGGGACGAGAAAGCCGACGGGGACCGCCAGTTCGTCCTTCACTACAACGACGCCGGTACCGTCGACGGTGCGGCCAACTACCGCACGCCCTGGTCCCCGGACCCGGCCACCGCTGGCACCGTCGAGGTCGACTGGCTGGAGGCGACGTCGGATACCGCCTACACCGACCTGTGGTCCTTCCTGACCAGCCTGGACCTGACCAAGCGCGTGATCGCAGGCAAGCGGCCGGTCGACGAGGCGTTCCGCTGGCAGCTCACCGACCCGCGCGCCCTACGCGTCACCCGGCAGAGCGACGACCTGTGGGTCCGCCTGGTCGACGTGCCCGCGGCCCTGGCGAACCGCACCTACCAGGTGGAAGGATCCATGGTCATCGAGGTCTCCGACTCCTTCTGCCCGTGGAACCAGGGCCGTTGGCGGCTGGACGGCGGCCCGAGCGGCGCCCACTGCGAGCGCGCGCCCGCCGGCGACGGGGCCGACCTGTCGCTCGACGCGTCGACTCTCGGCTCCATCTACCTGGGCGGAACCCCGATCGGCCCGATCGCCGCCGCCGGCCTCGTCCACGAGCACACCACTGGAGCTATCGACCGGGCCACCGTCATGCTCACCCACCCCCAGGCTCCCCACAACGCCATCGGTTTCTGACCCGCCGGCGGAAACGGGGACGACAACATTGCCGTGCCGCCGAGCATCGGTAGCCCGAGACAGCGAACACGACCGCCTGGAGTGGCACCTGATGCACCAGCAGCAGCACCCGACTACTGGCACCCTGCCCGCCGATCCGGACGAGCGGGCAGCAGGCGCGCTGAATTTCGAGGAGGCCGGCCGGTGACCGCCGAGCTGTTCCCCTCGACGCTGCCCGTCGTCACCACGCTCGGTGGGACCGAATCGGGCCGGGCGTGGCTGGCCCGGCTACCGGCCATCGTGGCGGACCTGCGGTCACGATGGTCACTGCGCCTGGAGGCGCCGTTCCACGGCGGAAGCTGCTCCTGGGTCGCACCCGCACACCTGCCCGATGGGACGCCGGTCGTGCTGAAGGTGAGCTGGCCGCACCGGGAGGCCGCCGGCGAGGCCGAGGCCCTACGGCTGTGGGACGGCAACGGCGCGGTGTACATCCTGCGGGACGATCGCGAACACCAGGCGCTCCTGCTGGAACGGTGTGACCCGGGCCATCCGCTGGGCACGGCCCACGATCTCGCCGCCCAGCGGCGCCTGCTGCTGGGCACCGAGATCCTGCGCGAGCTGTGGCAGACACCGGTCCCTGCGCAGACCTGTCTGGAACAGCTCGGCGACGTCACCGCCGAGTGGGCCGACCTGGCACAAGAGCGCATGGATCGGCTGCGGCCGGGCTTCGATCCCAGCCTGGTGGCGCACGGCATCCGGCTGCTGCGCGAGCTCCCCGCCACGGCCACCCGGGAGGTCGTCGTGCACGGCGACTTCAACTCGGGCAACGTGGTCGCCGCCTCCCGCAGGCCCTGGCTGGCCATCGACGCCAAGCCCATGATCGGCGACCCGGGCTACGACCCGTGGCCGCTGCTGGAGGAGATCGACGACCCGTTCGCACATGCCGACCCGCACCGCGTGCTCGCCGACCGCTTCGCGCTGGTGGCCGACGCGACCGGCGAGGACGCCGGACGGCTCCAGGCCTGGGGCATCGCCCGCCGTGTAGAGACGGCACTGTCGGTGCTCGCGGAAGGGGACATGCCCGGCGCGGCAGGCGTGATACGGGAGGCCCGGGTGCTGGCCGACCTGCTCGGTGCATGACCGACCACCCGGCGGGCCCGACACCACGGGCCCGCCCCGACCAGAAACGGTTTCGTTCATGAGCCGGTACATCCTCACCGGTACACCGGGCGCGGGTAAGACGTCGATCCTGCGGGGTCTGGCCGAGCTCGGCTATGACGTCGTCGAGGAGGCGGCGACCGCGGTCATCGCACGGGCACAGGCACGGGGCGAGGACCAACCGTGGACACGCGCGTCCTTCGTCGATGAGATCGTCGCCCTGCAACGACAGCGGCAGGAGCAGGCGTCCACCGCGACCGGTGGCATTCAGGTGTTCGATCGCTCGCCAGTCTGTGTCCATGCGCTGGCCCGTTACAGCGGTCGGCTGGTTTCCCGGGCGCTGGCCGCTGAACTGGAGCGGATCACCGGCGAGGGGATCTACGAGCGGCAGGTGTTCTTCGTCCGCAATCTGGGGTTCTGCGAACCCACCGCTGCCCGCCGGATCAGCTTCCAGGACTCCCTGCGGTTCGAGCGGATCCACGAGGACAGCTACCGCGCGTTCGGCTACGAGCTGATCGACGTCCCCGCCGACTACCTGGACCAGCGCATCACTACGGTAAGCGCGGCGATCTCGCGACTCGCCCCGTGGACGACACCGCGACACTGATGTGATGGATCAACTTGAGCAGACCGTCGGGCTCGTCCGCGACATCGTGGGGCCGGAGCTCCTGGGGACGTATCTCCACGGCTCCGCCGTGCTCGGGGGCCTCGCCCCGGCCAGCGACCTGGACGTCCTGGCCGTCACACGGCGCAGTCTCGACGACTGGGAGCGGCGGGCGCTTGTCGAGGGCTTGCTGGAGATCTCCAGCCTCACGCCCACTGTCCGACCGGTTGAACTCACCCTCGTCGTCCAGTCCGAGGTCCGCCCCTGGCGGTTCCCGCCGACCGGAGACTTCCTCTACGGCGAGTGGCTGCGCGACGAATTCCAGACAGGCGGGTCTCCGCGACCCGGACCGATGCCAGACCTGGCTGTGGTCCTCACCGTGGTCCTTGCAGGCAACCACCCCTTGACCGGGCCTCCTCCCGCCGAACTCCTGGACCCGGTGCCGCACGCCGACCTCGTCCAGGCGAGCGTTGATGCAATCCCCGAACTCCTGACCGACCTGGACGACGACACCCGCAACGTCCTGCTGACCCTCGCCCGCATTTGGACCACTCTCGCCACGGGCGAGATCACAACCAAGGACGTCGCCGCCGACTGGGCCATCGCCCACCTACCCCCGGAGCACCACCCCGTCCTGGAGCACGCTCGAAACCTCTACCTCAGCTGCCACTATCAGGACGAGGCCTGGAGCGAGGGGCTGAAGGCCCAGCTGCGCCCGTATGTGGACGACGTGGTCACTCACATCGACCACCTGCGCCAACAGGCGTGAACTGCACCCCGGATGCTCACTCGCTCATCGTTGGCGAATGGCACGCTGAGCCACGACGGCAGACATGGACATATCGGGTTGCTGAGCCAGCGCCCGGTCACGTGGGATGGACACCATGGACGTCTTGGTCACAGGTCAGCGTGGGATGGTCGGCACCGCAGCGGTGAGGATGCTGTACGAACACGGGGGCAGCGTCACCGGGTTCGACCTGGCCGACGGGCAGGATGTGCGGGACACCACCTCTTTGATCGTGGCTGCACGCGGGGTGGACCACCCCCGGTGCACCAACTCCCGTGAGAGCGCCCGGAACACGGGCTTTCCACCGCGGGAATGTCGCTACCTGCAGGTCCACGTCCGCACCGAGCAGCAACACCCGTATGGAAGGCTCGCTACGCGGTCCGCTCCGGAGTGGAGGGCACCATCAACGAGTTCGCCCACGGACACGGCATGCGCCACTGCCGCTACCGAGGACAGCCCAAAGCCCACCTGCAACACGTACTCACGGCCATCGCCGTGAACATCGAACGACTCAGCAGCCGGTCAGAGGCCGAGAAATCCTCTCCACCGAGACCGCCGACCGCCTTCCAGGACTTCCTGGACCTGCAGGCGATTCCCCAATCGAAGTCCTGGCGCACCCTCGGCACCTGACCTCGACCATCCAAGATCCCCGACAGAGTCCCACCGCTAGCGCAGGGCTGGCGCAGTACGTGCGCTCATGCAGTGGTAATAGCCGCTGCGCGTTGGGCCAGTTCTCGGGCACCGGGGATGCCTCGGCGGACGTAGAGCCCCAGCGCTGAGCGCATCGTGTCCAGCTCCTTGCGGTTGGGCCGGGAGGCGACGCCGTCCATGAGGTCCACGCTCTCGCGCCACAAGCCAACGGCTTCCTCGTGCCGGTTCTGGGCGGTGGCTGCTTTGGCGATGTTCGCGAGGGTGAGGCCGCGAACGCGGTGGTAGGTGCCCGGGACGCGCCCTTGCAGCGCCGTTCGGTAGTGCCGCTCCGCGGCTGCATGGTCCGCCATCTCGGTCAGTGTCCGGCCGGTGTGGGAGGCGATAACCGCAGCGACCGGTCCGGCTGCGGCGACATAGCTGGGAATGCTGTCGGTTCCGGTGAGAAGCGCGTCCTGTGCAGCGAGGATCAGGGCAGCGGCGGTAGGTCCGTTGCCACACGCAGCGTGGGCTCGGGCCGCAGTGATCAGGAGCAAGGATCCGGTTCGACGGTCTACTTGGCCGCAGGGCGCGTGTCAGCGCTTCGGTGGCGAGCTCAACGGACCCGGCGGGTTTCGAGGTTCGGTATACGGATCGCGGTATCGACCGATCCTCGCGGCTCTCGAAGCGGATATCTTGGCCCCGAGCGCAGGCCAGCCAAAATCAGTAAACTGCGGAAGTGGAATCACGAGAAGAAGGAATCTCATGGAATGGCTTTTCGAGAATCAGCGGACTGGGCTTAGGGTCCACTTTGCAGACGATGGAAAATCCAAAATTTCAATCACTTCCGTCGATGGTCAGGGAAATGCTACTGGAGCTGTCGAAGGGGAAATGTCATACGGATTCGATTCTGCAGGGCGCAGATCCCTTGGCCTCATAGAAGTCAACCCTAAAGAGGCTCGAGGATTGGGCATCGGCTCTGCCGCAATGTGGGTCCTAGCGCAATCGGCCACCGAGCAGGGAGGGATAAATGGAGCATCGGGCGATACCATATCCCTCGTAAACGCCGATCCGAAGGTGAGGCCGTGGTACGGGAAGCTCGGATTTTCTCCCGACCCGGAGGGGGTGCAGAATGTTGCTTCCGAGGTCGAGAAACTCAGCGAGGAGCATGGCGATTCGATAGCGAATCATATCGCCAAAACATTCTTGATTCCGCAGGTTATGATGATAGCCGAAACTCGATATGTCTTGCAGAATTCAGCCGAGATCTGGTCCAAGGCTTGGAACGTAATCGGAAACTCTGTCACCGGAGGTCTCACCGCCTCAACTGAGCCCGTGGCGCCGAGGGAGAGGTTGAGTGCAACCAGGCTGGGCGACCCAGCTCCCGTCGTGCAACAAGGCGCCCCGTCGAACCCCAATGGGCTACCGTCCGGTGAGCGGCCGCGTCAGCGCCCCCTGCCGCCTCCCCCGGCTACTCGGAGGGGGCCTCTCCAGCACTGAGGTTTTCTCGTGCGCCCAGCAGACTGGAGGTTGATGGCAGCACCATTGCGTTAGGCCTGTGACCTGCGGTGCAACCCGTTCAGCGTCGGGGGCGGGCGGCGATTTGAGTCCTGAGACCGTGTGTCTGAACCTGTAATGCCAGGTCAGGTGCTTCAGGCGAGTAGTTCGGTTTCGGGTGCCGTTCGAATCGGCGTCACGGTGACGGTGATCCGAACGGCACCCGAAACCCTTGGGCGGGACTCGTCCTGGCCGCTGGGCGAAGAGAGTGGACTTCAGCGCAGGACTTGCTCCAGAAGGTCGCGGTTGCGCATCATCCAGGCCGCCGAGCGCAGTCGCCAGGTGATTCCCCATAGCGCTTCGGCATCCGTGTTCTCAGGAGTGATGCCAGCCTGGCGCGCCTGGTCGGCGGCGTCTTGTACGGCCACTTCGATGGCGGTGTCGAGGAAGCCCCGGCGCTGGTGGGCGGACAGGCCGTAGCCGTCGACGATCGCACGCAGCTGGCGGGCACGGGTGCCGGCCGGTGGCAGGCCGACGCGCTCAGCCACGTCGTCGTCGTGCAGTTGCGCGTTGAGCCAGCACAGCTGGGCCAGCTCGACCAGGGGATCCACCGGGCCGCAGTACTCCCAGTCGATCAACGCCACGGGCCGGCCGTGCCGGGCGACGATGTTCCACGGCCCGGTGTCGCAGTGGCCGATGACACGCGCCGCACCGCCGAGGGAGCGTCCGTGCCAGGGCCGCCACACGACTGCCTCGGGCGGGCGGAACGAGGCAGTGGCGTCGTGCAGGTCCCGCAGGAGTGTCCCCAGGTCGTGCGCGGCTTCGTCCTCCCACGGACCGGGGTGGACGAAGCCGCCTTCCACGAACGTCACGCTCTCCCGGCCCGATGCGTCGAACCCCGTCCCCACCACCCGCGGCGCGCCCGCGAAGCCGACGGCCTCGAGATGCCTCAGCAGCGCCTGCATCGATCCCGACCATGGGGAGGCCTCGCGCAGGACGACGTCACCGCGCCGGCTGACCACCGCCCCGCCGCCGCCCGTCAGTAGAATTTCGTCGGGGTCAGGAGCAGGAACCGGGTTCGTCACGAATCCTCCGAGGCAGAGAGCACAGTCCTCCCGATGCTGCCCGAAGTGCCCTGATTTCGCACGCGCTTTCGCATCGTCTCGGATTCCGGCCTACACGGCGAGTGCGACCACGGGCTGTGCCGGAGCTCCGGCGGTGCGGGCCAGATGCCGACGCATCGGCGTGATCGCGCTCCATTGCAGGTGGGCCTCGGCGTGGGCGGGGAGTCTCTCGTAGTCGCGGCAGTTGCGGCGGGCCCGCATGAACCACGCCGACTGCGTTCCACGACCCACCTGCGGGGCAGGACGATGAAGCCCTGGGCATCGGGCGGCCGTCTGACGATCTTGAGAGTGATGCGGAGGTGCTTTCTCTGCCCAGTCGACGAGTTCGCCGGCGTAGGCGGAGTCGGCCCAGACGATGGTGATTTCCGGATGGGCGGCGCGCAGGCGGGCCAGGAGCCGGCGGCCGCCCTCGCGGTCGGACACGTCGGCCGGGGTGACCAGCAGATCCACCAGCAGGCCGCCCAGGTCCACGGCCAGATGCCGCTTCCTTCCAGTGATCTTCTTCGCCGGACCGTAGCCGCTCGTCGCCCGGGGCACTGTGTCGGCGGCCTTTACCGACTGGCTGTCGACGACCAGGGCCACCGGCTGGGGGCTGCGGCCCGTGCGTGACCGGATCCGCTGCCGCAGCAGGTCGATGATCCTGGGCAGGGTGCCGTCCTTGGCCCAGCGGGCGAAGGACCCGAACACGGTCCGCCACGGGGGCGGGAAATCCGCCGGCAGGGATCGTCACTTCGCGCCGTTGTCGACGATGTACAAGATCGCATCCACGATCTCGCGCCGCGGGTGGGCCTCGGGGCGACCGCCGAGGGAAGTACGGCAGGCCGGGACGGGCAGCAGGGGCTCCAGCAGGCCCACTCGGCGTCGGTGGTGTCCGAGCGGTAGCGGCGCTCTCGCATCCGGACGCCACCTCCTTCGGCCGAGTCGGGATCAGGATGATCAATCAGCGGCTTCGGCCCTCGCGGGCCAGGATGTGCAGGGACGCCCGGACTCCGCCGAGCTGTTGCAGGACCAGCTGGACGTACTCGTCGTCGGGGAACAGGGCAGCGTGCGGGGACACGGTCGCGCTGATCAGCCGGATGATGCGGGTGAGCTCGGTGTGGCTACGTCAGTGACAACTGACTCCAGTGGTAGGTCAGTTCTGACTCCGCTCAGGGGCGTCCGGGGCAAGATCTGAATGTGGGAAGTGACTCCACTGTCACGGCTACGAGTGGTGCCCAGGGGCGAGAACGAACCCGATCTCGACGGCCTCAGGGTAGTGGCGGCTCCTCCAAAGACCCAGGAGCTGCTGGTGGAAGCTCCGGCTTCAGCCATTCACTACGCAGAGTTACTTCGAGGCTGCAATAGCCGACTTTGTCATCCGGTACCAGACAGGCCGGGTGAGGGGCCCCGGACTGCCAGCCGGTGCTACTGCCTGTGCTTGGAGCGCGTCATCCACGGCTTGCCGAGGTCGATGTAAACGTGACCGGTGACAGGCTCATCGGCGTGTATCCGCCGCTTGACCAGACAGATGGAGGTGGCCGTGGGCGGCGGCGAGTAGACATTCCGACTCAGGATGTTCAGGAGCTTGGCGTCTTGGCCTGGTGGGCGATGATGGCGGCCTGGACGCGGTTGGCGGCGTTCAGTTTGGCCATGATCTGGCTGACGTGGGCTTTGACGGTCGCTTCGCTGAGGTGGAGCGAAAGGGCTATCTGCGCGTTGGACTGGGCCTCAGCGAGGGCAGCCAGTACCTCGCGCTCCCTGGGGGTGAGCGCGGCCAGCTTGCGTTGGGCGTGCAGTCTGCTGTCGGCACCCTGGTTGAAGTGGCTGATCATACGTCTGGTGATGCTGGGAGCGAGGACGGCGTTGCCGTCAGCGACGGTGTGGACCGCGGCGGTCAGATCGCGCGGCGGGGTGTCTTTTAGGAGGAAGCCCGCCGCCCCGTTCCGCAGCGCGGTGTAGATGTGCTCATCGCGGTTGAAGGCGGTTAACACCAGTACCTGCGGGGCGTCCTGCCACCTGCTGATCTCCTCGGTGGCTGTCAGACCGTCCGTTCCGGGCATCCGGATGTCCATGAGGACCACGTCGGGGCGCAGGGTGCGTGCCTGGTTGACGGCTTCGGCTCCGTTCCTTGCTTCGGCTACCACTTCGATGTTGGGGTCGGAGGTGAGGATCGCGCGTAGGCCGGCTCGGACGAGGGACTCATCGTCGGCTATCAGGACTTTGATCATTATCGGCCCTTCAGGGCTTGGGGGTCGTTGGTGGCTGGAAGAGTGGCGGTGAGGAGGAAACCGCCGTCCTGATCGGGGCCCGTGCTCAGGGTGCCGCCGAGGACTGTGACTCGTTCGCGCAGCCCGACCAGTCCGTGTCCGCTGCGGGGGAAGCGCGTGGCTGGCGGTGTGTCGGAGGGTGTGTTGCGCACGCTGACGTGCAGTTGAGAGCCGCCGTAGCGTAGCTCTACGGTCGCGCTGGCGGCGGGGGCGTGCTTGTGGATGTTTGTCAGGGCTTCCTGAACGATCCGGTAGGCGGTCCGCTCCACGACGGTAGGCAGGTCGATGGGGGTGCCCTTGATGACGAGTCGGATCTCGGTGCCTGCCAGGCGGGAGGACTGGATAAGGTCGTCTAGCTGCTCCAGCGTTGGCTGTGGCGCAAGGGCGGTGTCCTCTGAGGCGTGCAGGAGCCCGAGGACCGTGCGCAGTTCGCTCAGTGCCAGGTGGCCGGTCTCCCTGATCAACGCGGCCCTCTCGAGTACGGCAGGCTCGGCGGCGGATACTTCCAGTGCTCCGGCATGGATCACCATGAGGCTCACCCGGTGTGTCAGCACGTCGTGCATCTCGCCTGCTATGCGGGACCGCTCGGTGAGACGCGCTGCCGCGGCCTCGAGCGCCCCTGACTGTCTGGCCTGGTCCAACTGTTGGCGCAGGCTGGCCAGCAGGCCGCGCCGAGCCGATACCCACAGACCGATGGCCAGCGGAAGGGCACCACACGAAACCGTCAGGAGTGCCGAATTGACCAGCGGACCGTGCGCAACCATCACATAGGTCGCGCCCGCCAGCGCGGCTGCGACGAGGGGCGCAGCGCGCCGACGTGAATCCGGGAACCGAAGGCCCAGGCTGTAGATGGCTAGAGCGAACACGGCCGGATTCCCGAGCAAGTACCAGCACGCGCAGCCGGCCGTGACGGCCGGGAGCGGGTACCGGCGGCGGAGTACGGTCGCCACAGCGCACAGGCCCAGCAGTAGGTACGGCGCTGGCGGGAAGATCCGGATAGTCCTGTCGTAGCTGCCCAGATCGAGAGCGACATCGACGAGTTGGAATACGAGCGTCGCCAGCCCGAGTGCTGTGAGGAGCCCCTCGCCGATCCTTGTTCCCTTGGTATCGCTGGGGGAGGTGTCGCGGATCCGGGCGTTCATGAATTCCAGAGTACGGGAGCGTTGCGCGGGTGATCGTGAGCGTACCGCGCAAGATCACCTGGGTGAAATCCATTCAACTTTCGTCGGGGGTGGGGGCAGCATTTTTTAGGGGGCGGATTACCGGATCGTCCGATGCCTTAAGCGGTGCTGGCAGACGAGGCTGGCAGGAGGTGGACGGCTGTCCCGTCCGACCACGAAGGATGAGAAGAGAGGCCTTCCGTGATCGAGGTATCCGAACTGACCAAGTCCTACGGCGGCAGGGCTGTGGTCGACCAACTGTCGTTTCAGGCGCGCCCCGGCGTGGTAACCGGGTTCCTGGGCCCGAACGGCGCCGGGAAGTCGACCACCATGCGCCTCATCGCAGGCCTGGAGCGACCGACCTCGGGAACCGCCAGGGTCGACGGGAGTTCCTACAGGGATCTGAAGGCGCCACTGCGGCGTATCGGCATCCTGCTGGATGCCAAGGCCGTATACGGCGCCCGCAGCGCGTTCGACCACCTGTGGTGCCTGGCGAGGTCCAACGGCATCGGCCGCGTCCGCGTCCGCGCGGTCCTGCGACAGGTCGGACTCGAGGAGGCCGCGCGGCGCCGGATCGCAGGCTTCTCGCTCGGGATGAGCCAGCGTCTGGGGATCGCGGCTGCCCTGCTGGGCGACCCGCCCGTCCTCATGCTGGACGAGCCGGTCAACGGCCTCGACCCCGAGGGCATCATCTGGATCCGCACCCTCCTGCGTTCCCTGGCGGCGGAGGGCCGAACCGTGCTGCTGTCCAGCCACCTGATGAGCGAGATGGAGCACACCGCGGACCATCTCGTCGTCGTAGGCAGTGGGCGCCTCATCGCCGACACATCGATGAGCGCACTCATCGACGGCTCCCCGGCGACCGGTGTCCAGGTGCGATGCGACGACCCCGCATGCCTCGCACCTCTCCTCACCACGGCCGGCGCAACCGTCGACCACGGTCCCCAGGGCCGGCTTCTGATCACCGGCATCGAACCGGGCCGCATCTCAACTCTGGCCGCCGAAAACGGAGTCACTCTGCACGAGCTGGCCACCCACCGCTCCAGCCTCGAGGAGGCCTACCTCGAACTCACACGCCACCACACCTGCCACACCGCCGCACTCTGAGCACAGAAAGTCCTGAGAAAAGTGACCACCACGACCAGTCGACCCACCAACGCCCTGGGCCTCCGGCCCCGTTCCCAGGCGTTCCGCGACGTCCTGGCCAGCGAATGGATCAAGATCCGCACCCATCGCGCCGTCCTGATCACCCTGCTCCTGGGCGTAGTCGCCACCGTCCTCGTGGGAGCCCAGCAGACCGCGTCCAACACCCACAGCCCCGACGCGCTGAGCGACCCCACCTATCTGACGCAGTTCGGCATGAAACTGGGCGTCATCGCCTTCACCGTCGCCGGGGCACTGGTCATCACCTCCGAATACGCCAGCGGCATGATCCGTACCTCACTGATCGCCGCCCCCGCCCGTACACGCCTGCTGACCGCCAAAGCCGGCGCCTTCACCAGCCTTACCCTGGTCGCCGGCCTGGTCACGTCCACCGTGTCCTTCGCCCTCGGACGCGTCATCCTCACCAGCGCCGGGATCCACCCAGCACTGACCGAACGGTCAACCCTGCAGGCGGTCCTCGGCGGTGCTCTCTACCTGGCCACCGCAGGCCTGCTCGCCTTCTGCATCGGGGCCCTCCTGCGCAGCCCCATCGCCACCATGGCCACGGTCTTCCTCCTGTACGTCCTGCCGATGCTCGGCAGCTCCGTCGCCGGTTACCTGCCGCTGACCGCGGGCATGCACGCCACCATCGCCACCAGCCCCATGGCCATGACCGGCTACCTCACGCTCGCGGCCTGGACCGCCGCCGCGGCGGCAGCCTCCTACACCTTTATACGACTGCGCGCAGCATGAGCCCGTTGAGGACCGGGGTGACGATCGGTAAACGGTCAGTCACTGCGCGCGGGCCCAGGCCGCAGGCGGACGGGCGGCCTGGCCGGGCGGCGGGTCAGCTCGCCGCGGCCGCTGCCGCGGCCTCGGCGCGGGCCTTGGTGACGGCCAGGCGGTAGGAGTCGGTGCCGGTCTCGATGATGTTGCCGCCGAACGTGAGCCGGTCAACTATGGCAGCGCAGAGCCGGGGATCGGTGAAGGTCTTGGTCCACCCTCCGAAGGATTCGTTGGAGGCGATCGCCACGGAGTTCTTCTCCTCACGCTCCGTCAGAACCTGGAACAGCAGCTCCGCGCCACGCCGGTCAAGCTCCATATAGCCGAGTTCGTCGATACACAGAAGGTCGACGCGGCCGTAGCGGGCGATGGTCTTGGCCAGCAGTTTCTCATCGGCCGCCTCGACCAGCTCGTTGACGAGCTTGGTCGCCAGAACGTACTTGACCCGGTACTCGTGCATGGCGGCCGGGTCGATGGCCGGGTTGGCGTCGAAGTCGAAAGCGCGGAGCGACTTGTCGCGCGGGAAGCCGGCGGCCTTGATCCGGCGCTCGGAGCGGCGCCGGGCCCGGTCGTCGCACTCGGGCATCAAAAGCTCAGCCAGGAATCCGCGGTAGGTCATCTGGTCCTGGGCGGCGTCCTTGGCCACCTCGGGGTACCGGGTGCGGATGGTCGGCAGCCGGAGCATCCGGCACGCCTGGTCGACGGCCGCATCAGCGGCCTGCTCGGTCAGTCCGCGGTTGCGCTTGGCAGTCATGGTGCCTCTTCCTAACGGACGACGATCTGGCCCACCTGCCTGCGGACGCGCAGCAGCTGGTCGTAGGCGGCCACCGAGGGCAGCGGCCGTGGGTCGGGTGGCAGCGCCGCGAGTCCGCGTTCGGTGAGCGATGTCACCGTCGCGCCGGGCACCGTCGCGCGCGCAGCGCGCTCCGAAGCCGAGGCGGGCTCGGCGGTGTCGGCTTCGGCGGCTTTGCGGCCCTCCAGCGCGACCGCGTCCGCGGTCATGGCGCCGGCCCGCAGGGCGGTCGCGATCCCGGTGACCACGTGGTCGTGGGGCATGTGACGGTGCAGCAGCAGGACCGAGATGAGCGCCCGGGTGCCCTCCGCGTCGCCGTGGGCCTTGCAGGCCGCCTGCCACCAGGCGTCGTGGACCAGGGTGACTTTCCCGCCGAGCGGGCCTGGTCCAGAGCGGTGGCCCCGGGCAGCGCGCCGGGCTTGCGGACCAGGGCCTCCAGGTAGTGGTCCAGTTCCAGGCGGGAGGCGCCCTTGGCGATCAGGCGCTCGTGCCGGGCCACTTCCCGCTGGCCGTCGTAGACGACCAGTTCGGAGGCGTGCAGCACGGTCCGCACCATCTGGCCGATCAGCCGCACCGGCACCGAGTAGTGGTTGGTGCGCACGCTGACCTGCCCGTAGCGGTCCACCCGCACCGAGGACACGTAGCCGGTCTCGAACGCCTCGCCGGGCAGCGGCGCCAGCAGCGGACGCTCCGCCTCGAAGTACTCCCCGATCGTCCGGGGACGCAGTCTGATGCGGCGCCCGTCGTCCTCCTGGTCCCAGCGGTCCACCAGGGCGTTGAGCTCCGCGAGGGTCTCCACCTGCGGGACCGGGACCAGGTGGTTTCTGCGGAACCAGCCGATCTGCCCCTCCACGCCGCCCTTCTCGTGGGCGCCCTCGATACCCGGGTGGCAGTAGAAACTGGTGATCGCATAGTGCGACCGGAAGGCGGTCCACCGCTCGGACTCCACCCGGCGTCGGGTCAGCCCCAGCACCTGGGCGACCGCCGCTCGCAGGTTGTCGTACCGGATCTTGCCCCGGGGGACGCCGCCCAGCGCGTTCAGCGCGTGGACATGGCCCTCCAGAAACGGCTCCTGCCCGCAGGAAGCGAATATCTTGTGGACAGCGCGGCCGGAGAACGACAGTCGCAGCGAGAACAAGTAGCACTTGGTCGGGACGCCGGCCAGATTGATCCACACGTCCCCGAAGTCGACCTCCGCCTCGTCGCCCGGCCGGTGGGCCTGCGGGATGAACGAGGTCGGAGGGCCGCGGCCCTCCTCGACCCGGATCTCCCGGCGCCGGCCGAAGACGTAGTCGCGGACCATCGCGTAGGTCACCTCTTCGGCGCCGTACTCGTCCAGCAGCCGGTGGAACACCCGGGTGACGGTGTGCCGCTGCTTACGCGGCGCGTCCAGGTCAACCCTGAGCATCCCGTCGATGATCAGCTTGTACGGGTCCAGACGCGACCTACGCGGCGGCAACTGCTTGCGCGGGGCAGGCCACGCCGACTCCAGCGCCAGGGCGACCGTGCGCCGGCCTACCGAGTACTTCAACGCCAGCGCGCGACTGGACAGCCCCTCGTCCCGCGCGTCCCTGCGGATCGCGGCATACAACTCGACCTTGGAGCCGGGCGCTTACGCCCCCTCACATTCCATAGCACTACCCATACTCCCACCACCACCCCTCCAGTGGAGTCAAAACTCATCAATGCACACTTCGCCCACGCTAGGTGGAGTCAGAACTCACCTTCCGGCTGGTCTCACTTCTCACCTATAGAGCCATCGGTGAGGAACTGGGCCTTCCCGAAGGCGACCAGTTCGGCGGGTTCCTCGGTGATCAGCGGGGACATGTGCTCTGCGGCGGTGATCTCGCGGACGTAGATCAGCCCGCGGCGGATCTGGCTGGCGTTCAAGCCGGTCGCGGCGATCAGCTGCTTGGTAGTCAGCCCAGCCGGCCGCGCCTCGCGCAGCGCGATCTCCACAATCGATCAGGTCTGCTTCCTGGTCGATGAGTTGCGCTCGATTCGATCCACTCGGGCCCTGTGAGCTGATGTTGGGTCAGTTGCCAGGGCGGTGTCCGCGAGCTGGTGGACGCGCCAGTACAGGTCGAGTCGCGGCGCCGCCCGCCGACCGGCGGTGTGCCAGGCTGAGGACCGGCGTGGGGTCGGCGAGTTGGAGGCGGACGGCGAGGCGGGTCAGGTCGGAAAGCGTGTCTCCGAAGGCGGCGGGTTCCCAGTCGAGTAGGAGATGCGTGCCGTCCAGCTGGCGGACGAGGTGGCCGGGTTACGTAGCGCTTCTCCAGTGCTCCGCGGCGACACAGGCCACCGCGGGGCCATCGAACACCGCAGGTTGCCGGGCAACCGCCTCCGCCCAGAACAGGGGAATGCGGGCACGTCGGCAGGAGGGCGACGCTGAGTCAGGCGCTTCGCGGGGCGCCCAAGGCGGCGTCGGTAATAGCGATGGTCGCGTAGACGCACTTGCCGGAGCCCGGGTAGCCGACGCCCCAGCTGAGCGCCAGGCCCTCCACGAGCGTCATCCCGCGGCCGAAGGTGTCTTCGTCCATGCCGGCGTGCGCGACTGGGGCGTGGGCTCCTCGATCCTGGACTTCGACGACCAACTGTCCCGGCTTGTAGATCCACATCGCGAAGCCGATGTCGTGCCGGGGGGCGTGGACAAGGGCGTTCGTGACCAGCTCGCTGACGATGAGTTTGATCTCGGACTCCTTGTCGCTGGTCAGGCGGTAGCCCCAGGCTCGGAGTTCCCCGCCGACCCTGTCTCGGGTCTCCTTCACGGAGGCTTCAGTCGGGACGACGGGCCAGCTGATCTGAAGGCTGTCCAACTCATCATCTGGGCTGGCAAGTTGATGAACCTTGGGCATGTACTGTCCTTCAAGGGGACGGGTGCTCGGGTGGCATGACCGCGTATCAGCGAGATCAAGAAGTGACGATGGTCACTGCTCTGATGCGGCCTGCTGGGCGCCACAGAGTGGTGGCGCCCAGCAGGGCCTTTGCTACGCCAGATCGGACGGGTTGGTGTTCGCTCCGCACAACACGATGGCGGTCCGGCTGCCAGGTTCGGGGGTGTAGGCGCCGTTGAGGAGGGCCGCGAGGGCGGTCGCGCCGCCGTGCTCGACGGCGAAGCGCCGGTGGTCCCACAGAGTGTTTCGAGCAGCGGTGATCGCCGTATCGGGCACCAGCAGCGAGGCGGCGCCGGTACGGCGGGCCCAGTGCAAGGCGGTCTGCGAGGTGCGGCGTGCCCCGAGGGAGTCGGCCGCCACCGAGTCCACGTCCACGTCCACGACCTCGCCCGCTTCGAGCGCGGCGTTAAGGGCTCGGCAGTTCTCCGGCTCGACGGCGACGACCTTCACACCGTGGTGCTCGGCGACGATGGCCGTTCCGGCGAACAGTCCGCCGCCGCCGACGGCGACCAGCACGGTGTCCAGGCCCGGAACCTGGCGGGTGATCTCGTCCAGCAGGGTGCCGGCGCCAGCGATGATGTGCGGGTCGTCGTAGGCGTGAGAGGCCAGGGCCCCGCTGGTGGCGCTGAACTCCTGTGCCGCGGCGGCAGCGTGGGCGTACTCGGTGCCGACCTGGCGGACGTCGGCGCCCAGGGCAAGCAGCCTCTTGGCTTTGACCTTAGGTGCGGTCTCGGGCAGGAAAACGGTCGCCTTGACCTGGTGGCGTCCGGCTGCCCAGGCACAGGCCAGGCCCGCATTGCCACCGGAGGCGATAACGACTCCGGCCTGCGGCATGGTGTCGTTCTCGATATGGGCAGCGACGAAGTTCGCGGCGCCGCGATCCTTGAAGCTGCCGGTGCGCTGGGTGAAGTCGAGGGCCAGATAGACCTCGGCGGTGCCGAAGCTGCCCGGATCGACGGGGATGACCGGCACGGGCCGCGTGACGCCGGCGATCCGCTCGGCGGCGGCCTTGGCGTCGTCGTAGCTGAGGTTGTGCATCGGAGAACTCCTGAACGTTCAGGACCAGGCGACGAGTTCGCCCCTGGTCGTCAGTCCGAGAAAGAAGGCCAGGGCCGACCCGGCGGCCGGTGGCCTCCTTCACGCTGTGGTAGTTGGCCGGGTTGAACAGCAGTGCCTCGCCCGTCTTGGGTGCCAGCTCGACGAATTGGCTGCCCGTCGTGACCTTCTCGCTGTAGCCGTAGGAGAAGCGGTGCTCGTCATCGGCGGGCTGCCAGCGACGGCGGGATATTCGGGTCTCGCCACCACTGGCGGGGCCGACCACCCAGGCGTTGAAGGCGAGTTGACTCACCACGTGCTGGTCGAAGAGCCCGGGCAGCTCGCGCACCACCTCGTCGTAGTGGGTGAGCGCACCCCGGTTGAGCTCACGGACGGTACCGCCGAACGCGGGCCGCCCACCGATCGTGGCCGGCGTGACTGCCGACCCCCACGCAGTGCCGAGCCGCCCCAGCGCGAGGGCGATCGGATCGTGGCGCGGACGGGCCTTGGCCCAGGCCACGCGGGCCTGGTCGGCCTGCGGCCAGTACCGCTGCTCATCCAGACGGCCTGAGCGGACGCGGTAGTCGTTGAGCGCCGGGCCGAAGCGCAGGATCGGCTCGGCGACCCGCGAGCGGTCGTACTCGTGCACGGGCAGCTGGTCCAGCACCGTCACCATGCGCTGGCATGCCGCCGGATCCAGGAAGCGGGGGATCCCGACCGCCGCGCAGGTACCCGCCAACAGCGACGCAAGGTGCTGCTCCGTGAACTCCGTCGCGGTGACGTGCTGGAACATCGGATCGAGCACGGTGCCGGGCATGTTGCCTCCCATGGAAGGAATATGACGCTTCATCAACCTGCCAATCCATTACGTCGTAAGTTACGCTGTAACGCATGGCGAAGCAATCCGTTACCCCAGATCGACTCACCGCTACCACGATCGCCATGGCCGCGATCGCGATCGTCGACCGGCACGGCCCCAGCGCCCTGTCATTCCGGGCCCTGGGTGACGCGCTCGGCGTCTCCCAGACCACCGTTCACCGGCGCTGCGGCGAGAGCAGCACCGGGCTCCTCGACATCTGCATGAACCATCTCGCCGACCAACTGCCCGCCACCGACCCGAACACCCCGTGGCCCGACGCCGCCCGCAACGCGTTCACCGCCCTCTACGAGCTGCTCATCGCCCACCCCGGCCTGGTAGCCCTACGCGGAAGCCGGCCCTGGATGGGCGAGACCCTCCTCGCCCGCCTCACCGAACCCCTCCTGCAGAGCGCACAGACTGCCGGCCTGGCACCCGTCGACGCCCTGCGCGTCTACCGCCGCCTCTACCTCTTCACGCTCGGCTGCGCCGCGTTCGTCGACCACAGCGACCACAGCGACCACGAGGAGACCAAGGAACGGACGCGGGTCGGCATCGCGATGCTCCCACCCAGGCAGTTCCCGTTCCTGACCGGAAACACCGAGGCGGTCCTGGAAGCCGTCGTCGATCACGACGTCTTCCACACTGGCTTGCAGCAGCTGATCGACACGGTCGCACTCAACCTCTACCCGCTGCGCTGACGCCCTGCGGCCATGGATCCCGGGTCGGGCAACCCGGCCGAGGCCGTGGACCGCTCGATCGTGAGCACGTACTCGGTGGCACCCACCGCGGTCTCGAACCGGTAGGGCTGCCCAAGGAGGAGGACCTCGGCGGCGGTCATCGACTCGTCCCAGTCACCCAGTCACCCAGCCACCGGCGAGCCTGGCCGGTGTACCGCTCGTCGAGCTGATGGATGATCAAGCCGACCCGCCAGCGCATCCAGGTGACCATCGACAACGGATACCTGGCCGAGAACACCGCAGCCAACACCGGTTCGCGGTCACCGCAGATCATCAACTGACAGGTATAGGAACTCTGTGGCGGGGGCCGCCGCTTCGCGGGGCTGGCGCGCATGGCGGGGCAGCCCGAACCGCACACCGGTCCGGCGGTCCCGCGTTCCCTCTTGGGCGTCGCCGGCTGCCCCGCCCCAGCCCGAGAGCACTGTGTGCTGCTGAATGAAGACCTCATCGTCGCTGACGCACCCGTCAGGAGAGATCGCACCGAACATTTCCGGCAGCTGAGTTGCGATCTCTTCTGCGGCCTGCTCTGGCCTCGGTCTTTCATGAAGCCCTGGGCCGGTAGTGACTGAGCGTCACCCTGATGCAGATCGGTGCCCGCCACCTGCCAATGCCGGTGAATTAGGACGTTTCCGCAGGTAGCGGCCGGTGTCTGGCGACTTTCAGCGAGTAGCGGACGTTACTGGGAGTGCGTGGTTGGTCTCGCCGCTTGATGGCGAACTTGTTCTTGGGTGGCTTCTTGACGCGCTCACAGCGCCGGTCCCGGCGGGCTGGGAGAAGGCCCTCGAGGAGTTCGGCCGCGACTGCCTCCAGTGTCCAGCGAAGCCGGTCGGCGGTGGCAGCGGCCTGGCTGGGGACGCCGAGGCGGACGAGCTGGACGGTGACGGCGAAGGAGATCCGGTCGGGGTCGATCCCGGCCTGCTGGGCAGTCTGGTGCTCGAGCGCGCAGAGCGCGTGGTAGACGGTCAGGAGCGCGTAGACCTCCTGGCCGATGAGTTCGGGGGACTTGGAGCGCAGGGTGAAGCCGGCGCCGCGCAGGCGGTTCTTGATCTCCGCGAAGCTGTTTTCGATCTCCCAGCGCTGGTGATAGATCATGGCGAGCCGTCTGGCAGGAGCCTGTCGGTGGTCCAGCAGGCTGGTCACAAGTCTGAAGGAATCCAGGCGAGTTGATCCGTCTTCGGTTCGGGTCAGCACGGTGTACTCGACGATCCGGACCAGGTGGCCCTGGGGTGTCCCGGCGATCGCGCGTCCTTGGACGCGGGCCCGGCCCAGGCGGCGGGTCTCCGCCGGGGTGGGCATGATCGACAGGTAGGAGCCGTCCGGAAGGACACGCAGCGGCGTGAAGATCTGCCCCTTCTTGACCCGCCAGACCAGGTGGGCGCCGGTGGCCCGGGCGTCGGCCCACAGCTCGTAGCCAACGAAGTACCGGTCGGCCAGCAGCAGCATGTCCGGCGTCAGACCGGCCAGCAGAGCGCGGCCCAGGGTGTACTCGCTGGAGTGCTCGACGCCGTCGAAGGCCGCATCGACCAGGCCGTGGGTGCCGCATTCGACCAGTGCCATCAGTCTGACCTGCGGGTTCCCGCAGGTGTTGCTGGCCGGGTTGGAGTATCCGATAGGCAGCGGCGTTCTCCGCGGAGTCCGGCACGTCCAGCGTGGTGCCGTCCCAGGCGACAAGCCGCAGCCCGAAGGCGTACGCCTCAGCGCTGTCAGGAGTCGCCAGCGGGCCACAGGTGTGCTCGAACAGCACGCGCAGCGGTTTCTCGCCCAGTCGCTGGCGGGCCCTGGTCAGGGCCGGGCTCGTCGGCAGCCGCTGAAGTCCGAGCCCCGGCAGGTTCCGCAGCTTCTCGGTGAGCGTTCGCAAGACCGCCCGGTACCCCGGCTGACCTGCGCTTTCGGCACTGCTGAACAGGCACAGCGCCAAGACGAAGTACACCACCGTCCGAGCCGGCAGGAGCCGTCGTCGAAGTTCGATGCGACCGGTGCGCTCCAACACCTCAGCGACGATCTCCGGTGTGATCCAGCGAGTCAGCACCCCGAGGCGGACCCGCTCCCCGAACCGCTCGCCGACCGGAACCCCCGGTGAGTGCTGCGAGTTGTGTGCGTCGGCCCTGGCGGGCAGGACGGGCATGCTGGCAGACTGAGCACCCAACGGAGCCCCCCATCAGACAGTCGGATCTTGGTCGATCTTCTGTCTTACCGGGGGCTCCGTTGCCGTGTCCGACACTCGGCTGAGTCATCATCAGAACGTGACGAACTACCCAGCGTCACCAGGGATGAAATCGACCCAAACTGACCATCAGCAGGCTCCTGACCAGCAGAGTTCTGCTAATTCACCGGCATTGCCGCCACCTGTGTCGATCTCCGTCATGTCGCCGACCCACAGTACGTTCGGCGCGACCGCGTCGAAACGGCGGTGCACCAGGTCAGGGGCGGCTTTGCGCTTGCCCTGGCGGGTCAGTGACCTGCGCCTGGGCGGTTTGCGGCCCTGCAGTCCGAGCTCGGCCATGATCTCGGCGACGGTGTTCACCGAGACCTTCCAATCCTCAGCCCACAGGTCCAGCGTGATCCTCGGCGAGCCGTACGTCCCGCCGGACCGGCGGAAGAAGTACGTGATCCTCTCCTCCAACGTCGCGCGCCTGACCTCGCGGTTCGTTGGCTCGGCGGGTCTTCGGCGCCATTTGTAGAACCATGCCTCGGACACCCCGAGCGCGCGGCAGGAGACAGCGTGCGGGATGCCGTGCCCGGTCCTCTGGTCGCTGATCGCCCCGACGAGTGCCGCCGGGTCCGCCACAGCTACTTCACCCAAAGGACCATGCAGCGTTTGAGGACATCGCGCTCCATCTCCAACTCCTTGATGCGCTTGGCCTGTTCGGCTTCCCGACGCCGCAGCCGGGCCAGCTCTTCACGCTCGGACGTCCCGAGCGTGCCGTCGCCGCCGGCCTGCCGCGCCCGCGAGACCCAGGTGGCCAGGGTGGTCTCGTTGATCCCCAGCTCCCGCGCGACCTCTGCGGCCGGCCTGCCGGTCTCAGCAACGATCCGCACAGCCCCCTCACGGAACTCCGCGTCGAACTTCCGCCTCTTCTCAGCCATGACTCCCAACTTCCCCTCCAGTCATGGCCTCTACGTTACGAGGGGAACCTCACACGGGCACGCCTGGACGACATCGGCGCGCTGCTGAGCGGCAGCCTGCTCACCGACGAGGACCTGACCGCGTTCCTGAACGGCGGGGAGCCTGCTTGACTATCCGCTCCACCGACGCGGCCCACTCCGGGTCGGCCTCGCGGATCCGCTGCCACCGCTGCTCACGCAGCACCGGCCAGTACTCCTCGGTGTGGCGGAGGGCCGCCAGCAGCCGTTCGGGGGTAGCGCGGAAGGCGGGTGCGGCCCAGTCGTCCTAGGCGATCCACTCGTCCCGCGCGCGGTCGTAGTGGGCGCGGGTGCCGCGGCGCCCGGTGGTCTCCAGCTGGCGGTAGGTCTCCTCGGCGATGCCGAGTGCCTTGGCCATCTCGGCGCGGCTGCGGCCGGTGAACACGCGCAGGTGGACCAGGCGCTCGTGCTCGACGGTGCACAGGTCGGCCGGTTCGACGCCGACGGCCTTGGCCAGGCGCGGCAGCAGCTCCGGCTTCGGGACGCGCGTCCCGGCGAGGTAGAGGGGTCTGAGGAACATCTATGTCAGATCGTGCGCTAAGCCCTCGTCGCCCCTGGTGGGCGGCTGACGGAGCGTCGGTAGTCTTGCGAGGAGATATGCGCGAAGTGGGGCCGGGGCCCGGGCGGCGCCCGCGCGCCGGGGCGTCACACCCGCCACGAGCGGCCGCGGGCGCGCAGGGGGGGGTGGTCGGTTCGTGATGGTC
>NZ_JARZAG010000052.1 GCF_029892155.1 Kitasatospora sp. GAS204B
CGGAAGCCTGCGGCTTACGATGGGCCTGACGGCCCATCACGGCGCTGACGCGCCGTCAAGGTGCGGGGGGTGACGGCGGCGCCGTCACCGTGCGTGGTGTGGCCCCGGCTGCGCCGGGGCGGACCGTGCGGGGCTGGGGGGAATTCGCCTGCGGCGAATTCGCGGGCGTGGCACGCGTCGTCGTGGCGGGCGTCGGGCGTCGCTGCGCTCCGCCCCGGCTCGGGCTTTTCCCCGGGCCTACGGCCTGTCAATCAGTCGGCTTTCCTGCCTTGTTCGGCTGGGCTTTTCACGGCCCTACGGGCCGCTTTGCTGGCCGCGCTTTCCGGGCTGCGCCCGGAGTGAGCGTTGACGATGTGACGCGGAATTCGGGTAGCGGCCCATCCCTCCGACCGGGCGGGATGCCGGCCCGGGCCTGCGGCCCCGGGCGTTGACGATGTGTCGCGGACTTCGGGTATCAGCCACAACCTCCCCCTCCCGGCCCACCCCGGTGACCGGCCCTGCCGCCTGGTTACCGAGCTGACGGTCCATCCGCCGCCCTCGGGGCGGGGCCTGCGGCCCGGAAGGCACCCCCCTGGCCGCCGGTCCGGACGGGTGGCCCTCCGGCCCCCCTGGCGGGCCCTCACGGACCCCCTGCGCGCCGGTCCCTGACGGAACCTCAACCGCACAATCCAAACCCGCATCCGGCAGCCTTTCCCGGAGCACCGTACAGCACTATCCTACCCGCCCGCGAGAGAGCACGGACCGCGAATACGAACCCTCACACCGACGACTCTCCCCGGATCACCATCCGACATTTCAAGGGCGAACCATGAATGCAATCCGGAACCATTCCCCCGGAGCAATCGAAAGGGTTCCGAAGTGCAGCAGCGGGAAACTGAATTCAGGCACTCGGGAAAGGGCCTACGGCCCTCACGGCCGACACGGCACCCGCCATTTCTGAGCCTCCCGGAAATCTCACGAGACGCCCCTGGAACAATTCCACCGGCAACGGCACTAAACCGAACACCACCCGGTGCCGGGCCCGACCGAACCGAGCCCGATGGCGACCCGACGGCCGACCGGACAGCGGCCGGAACACAGCGGCCGATAGCGGCCCGGACGCACCCGGCCTGGCGACCCACCAGCAGACCGACCACACCCCGAACACCACCACCCGACCCGGTCACTTCAGTCACTGACCCCCCTCCCACCAGCACAAACACCAGCGACCAAACCACCCAGCCCCCAGACAGCACCCCACCGCCAGACGCAGCAGAGCGACGGGCACGGCCCGGACGACAGCCAGCGGTGGGGCGGCAGAACAAGCGGGCCGAGCGCAGCGGGCACGGCCTGGCGACCAACCAGGACGGCGACCAGGCGCAGCAGCAGCGGGGCGCGGCATCGGGCGACGCGGGCGGGGACGGGAAGCAGCCGGGGCCGGCCGACCGAGCAGCAGGTGCAACACGGGGTGCAACACGCCCACCCGCCCCCGCCCCTGGCCACATAACACCTGGTCAGACCCGCATCACGCCCCCGTGTTGCACCCCCACCCACCACCAGGCCACAGGCCACCCAGCCACCCAGCACCACCACCAGAAGAAGGCCGGCCCCGACAACGACATCCCCGTTCACTCGATCGAGTGCAGGCACGGCATGTGCCAGTCAAGGTTCCCTAGGCTTCAGACGCGCTCGCCTACCACGGGCGGGCAGTCCCCAGTCCACGCCCCAGAAAGAGGAACCTCATGACCACCACTCAGACCACCAGCGCGGTGCGCAGCGGCAGCCCGGACTCCGCGGTCGACCGGGTGGCCGACTTCTACGGCGCCTACATCGACGCCGTCAGCGACGGCATCGACGACCTTGCCGAGCACCTTCGCGCCCACTACCTCACCGAGGACTTCCGCCAGCGGCTGGCGGCCTGGGAGGAGACCAACCACGCCGACGGCGTCCTGCGCGCCCAGGACGTACCCACCCACTGGGAGGTGACCTACCAAGACTCCGGCGCCGGGCACCTGTTCACCACCGTCACCCTCACCTGGGGCACCGGCCCCGACGCCAGCCACACCCGGCTCGCGGTACAGAGCGATCTGAGCACCAAGCTCATCTCCGACATCGAGGACGCTCCCAGCGCCTGACCCCGCTTCACGCCAGCCCAGAACCAGCCACGGGGCTCGCGGGGCGCTGCGGACGCAAACGCCGGTCGAAGAGCCTCCCGCCCGCCGTCGTGCAGCGCCCCGGCGACAACCCCGAAGAACGGCTACCGGCGCTCCGCGCCACCACCGACCGACCAGCCTCCCGACGGGCATCCCGGGCCGCCTCATTTGACCCGCCTCGCGTCCTGCTCGACCAGCTCCACCACGCAGAACAGCCGCAACCGGTGCTCCACCGCGCGGCGCTGGCGGGCTAGCGGGTGCCGCGGGCATGCCGCCACACAGTGCGGGGCCTGACGCCGAGCCAGAAGGCCAGCGTCTTCACAGCCCGGACGACGGCCGAAACGCGGCGGTACGGCGGCGGCCGGACACGTCAGTCCTCTTCGAGCTCCATGAGCGCGTCAATGAGAACGGGACAGTCCTCTTCATGGAGCAGACGCTCCAGGCCCCGACGCCCCACAGCCCACCTATGGACGGCGCGCCTTCCACACTCTGGACAGCGATCATCCAACTCGGACACAGACGTCCCCCCTTCCCCTGACGGACCATCAGCCAGCTTACGGACCCGACCGACCCCGACCAACCAGAAATCGAACACCACTCCCACCACCAACAAGGCCACCACCAGTCATTCCGACTTAAACCAAGAAAACATCACTGGCCAATTCAAGAAACACGCCACCTGAAATTCCAAGCCGAATACACGCCAAAAAAACCGCCCACCCGGCCGACACCACCCAACCCCCCACCAATCACCACACACAGTCGCCAAACCATCGAACGTCACCCCCGCCCGCCCATCCACAACCGGTCCAACCAAAGGTCCAGACAACCAGCCCCGAGACGCCCAAAGACGCCCACAAACACCAACAGGTCACACCCGACGAGCCTTCGCCGGGTAGAGCTTCGCGTGGAGCACCCGTTCCTCCCACCGCGGACCGTCCGGAGCGGAGACCAGCACGGCTATCAGCTCCCGCTTCGTCGGGGAAGGCAGCATCAGCGGGCCCAAGTCCTTAGCCACGCGGCCCTGTTCGCAACCCGGGCACTCCAGCCGATCCAGGCCGGCCTCCTGGCGCAGTTCCAGCAGCGAGCCCTCCTCCCCGCCGATCGAGCCCCGGCACGTCCAGCACGGGCGCAGCGCGGCGTTAGCCGCGCGGGCGGCCTCCAGCTGCTCTTCGGCCTCCCGTTCCAGCCGCTCCTCATGTTCCTGGTGGCAGGTCCAGCAGCGGCCACCGGGACGGCGGGCCCACTCCACCTGTCGTCCTTCGGGGCCGTACTCCCAGGTGCTCTCCTCCTTCGGGACCTGGCCGCAGTCGGCGCAGGCCAGAGTCCGCATCCAGTCTCGGTGCTCCTGGCGGGCCTTCTTCTCCCGGGCCTTCTGGCGCTGGTTGTAGGCGGCACGGTTGTTCGGGTCGTCGAGCGCGTCGAGCAGGGAGTGCCGGCCGGGGCGGCCGTAGCGCCACCAGACGGGGCCCATCGGCCCGCGCTCGGCCAGCAGGTCCAGCGTGGTCGCGACGATGGGCACCGAGTCGTCGTACTCGCGCCAGCCGTCGTCGTTGTAGTCCCGGACCACCTTGCACCACTGGCCGCGCCAGCAGCCGGCAGACAGGTCCCCGATCGCCTGCTGCCGGTTGGTCAGCGCGGTAGGCCCGGCGTCGGCGACGACCAGGGCGACCGGCGGATACCCGGCGCGCACGACATGTCAGTGCGTCATTCCAGCTCAGCGGCCACATTGCAGTGACATCAAGATGACGATCGATCGCTGACACTCACGTGCAGACCACCACCCAAGTCCTTTGCCGTGCGCGCCTGTTCACAACCCGGGCACTCCAGCCGGCTCAGGCCGGCCACCACGGCCAGCTCCAACACCGAACCCGCCCGGCCGCCGCTGAAGACGCCCAGCTGGGTGGCCGGACGCGCCGCGGAACCGGGCTGACGACCCGGATGTTCGGAGAGGGGTTTCCGATCCAAATCACCGCAGGTCAACGCCGTAGACCCGGGCCGGCTGGGGGACCTATAGTGCCTGCTCATGTCGATCCGCATGAAGAAGACCCTCCTCAGCCTCGCCTACTGCATCCCCGGCGTCATGGGCATCGCCCTCTTCGGCCACCTGGGCACGATCTCGATCGCCGTCTGGACCGTGATCTGGGCAGCGACCGTGGGATACGCATGGTGGTGGTACGGCGACTCCGAGAAGGCAGTCGCGCTCCGGACGAAGGCCGAGGCGAAGAAGGCCCAACGCCGGGGCGAGTCCACCTGACCGGCTAGGTGCTAGGCACGGCTCTCTCGGCCCGGCGGCGCCCTCCAGCAGGCCGTGCCGCCCCGGCCACCCGAAGCGCCCACACCGGCCCCAGCGGCAACGGCGGCCACCAGGCGCAGCAGGACGGCCTCGGAGCCGGCCTCCCCGCCACCGATGCCGGTTATGCGCCGCCGGCAGTGGTGCCCGACCGGGCTGCCGCACCTCTCAGGGCATGCCCTGCCCCGTTGACCACACCGGAATGTGACCGGAAAGGGTCTCCCCGGGCGCCGTTGTCCCGCGACTACGCTCCTAACTGCCATCGGGGGAAGGCAGCAGGGCCACCCCCGCATGCCTGAACCGGGGGACCGTCCTCATGCGCACCATCACCAAGCGCGCCGTCCAGGGCCTCGCGGCCACCGCGCTCGCCATCGGCGGCATCGCCGCCGCCACCGGCACCGCCAACGCCGCCAGCGACCAATACTGCCAGCACGGCACCTGCCTCACCGGCACCAACTACAACGGCTGGGCCACCGGCCAAATCTGCAACGGCCAGAGCTCCACGAACGACTTCTACCTGTGGCTCCGCGACGACAACAACGGCAGCACGTACAAGATCTACACTGGGCGCCTCAACCCCGGCGGCTGCTCCAGCACCATCGGCATGAGCGTGGGCAACGACCCGGTGCAGGTCTTCGCCAGCTCCACCGGCAACTGGACCTACGGCACCGACCCGATCTACCCGAACTGACCAACACCAACACCAGTACCGGTTCCGCTGCGCCCCGCCCGACGGACACCCCGTTCGTGGCGGGGCGCAGCCCTGTCCGGATGGGGTGGTTGGCGAGTGCGGTGCCGACCGGCCAGCGGACGGTGCACAGCGTGGTGTCGCAGGTGCCCGGCAACGGCAAACCGACCCCGCCCAGGCCGTGGCCCGCGCCCTCGGCGAGGCGGCCCGCCGCCTGACGGCGCAGCACGGCGCCGCGGTGCTCCAGGGGTTGAGCGCGGACGAGCTCTTCACCGATCTGGAGCGCCAGCTGGAGACACTGGACCAGATGTCGGCCGCGCGCTCCAGGTGACCGTGGCGGCCGGTGGGCTGCTGGTGGACGTCGTCGCGGTCACGTGCGCTTTCCCTTTGGTGTGCTGGCGGGTGGTCAGAGGCTCAGCGTGGGGCTGTGCAGGGCGTCCAGGAGCGCGCCCTGCTGCTCGGTCAGCTTCCCGTCGGTGCGGGCCTTGTCCTGCTTGCGCAGCCACGCACCCGGGCGGAACGCCGAGTCGTCGCCGAGGCCGGTGCGGTTCGCGGGGCCGGTCAGGGTCCCGCCGGCGGCGAGGTAGGCGAGCAGGCGCCGGTACGACCTGTTCCAGTCCGGTTCCAGGCGCCACAGCTCGTCCAGCGCGTCCAGCTTCGCCACCTGGTCCTTGGTGAGGCCGTCGGCCTTGCGCTGGCGGCGCATCCAGGCGCCCAGCGCGTAGTCGTCCAGCTTCGCGCTCGCCGGGATCGCCAGGTGCCCGTGCTGGCGGTGGAAGGCGGCGGCGTACGCGGCCCCGCGCTCCCACGCGTTGGCGTTCTTCGACCAGATCATGCCGAGCGCGTCCAGCTCGCTGACGCGGGCCGGGTCGAGCAGGCCAGAACCGTTCAGGTGGCGCTGGCGGGTGAGCCAGGAGATCAGCTCGGCGTGCTTCGTCTTGTAGGTGGGGTCGAGGTGGCCGTGCTCGATGTGGAACGCGGTGGCGACGGCGTGCATCCGTTGCCACTCGGCCGCCCGCGGGTTGAACGCGCGCAGCTTCACCGTCTGGAGGATCCGCGCCGCGTGCTGGCGGGCGTTGATCCGCAGCCACTCGATCGGCGACTCCACCGCCGCCGGCTGCTGTTCGCCCTCCCCGGCCTCGGCGGTCTCGCCCTCGGTCGGCTTGGCCACGGTGGTGTGCGCGGTGCCCTGGGATCGCTTGCCGCGCAGTTCGGTGATGCGGCCGACCACCCGGGCGTCGTGCGCCGCCAGTGCCCGCAGAACCCGCCAGATCGTGCGGAAGGAGCTGGCCTCGATCTCGGCGTCGGCCTCGGCCTTGACGGCCTCGCCGGCGTCATGGACCTCGGCGGGGTCGGCGGCCGCCGTGTCGTCGCCGACCTCCGGTGTCGGCAGGTAGACCGGGATGATGACCCAGGACACCTTGCCCTGCCGGTAGGACTGCCTCAACGCCCGGCCGACCGCCTGGACGATGTCGATGACCGACGACTTCGGATCCGCGAAGCAGATGGCATCCACCGCTCTCACGTCGATTCCCTCCGACAGGAGCCGAGCGTTGCAGAGGATCCCGCACTCCTCACCGTCGTCGCCGGTGTGGGCCTTGAACTCGGTGAACGCGGCGCGGCGGTCCTTGAGGCGGTCGGTGCCGGCGACCGCCGTCGCCCAGATCCGCTCGGGGCGGTCCTTGTCCTCCAGCAGCCCGGAGGCGTCCAGCAGGGTGTTCGCGAACTCCCGCGCGGCGGACACCCGGGAGTGGAAGGTGATGACGCGGCGCAGGCCGAGGTCAGCGACCGCGCGCAGCACCGCGATCTGCAGGGCCAGGCGCAGCAGTTCCTCGTTCGAGCGCTGCGAGCGAAGGTCGGCGACGGCTGGGAGGTTGAGCAGTTCGCGCAGGTCCTCGTCCGTGACGACCGGCACCAGCACCCGGTAGTCGGCGAGGTAGCCGTGCTCGATGCCCTGGCCGAGCGTCCAGGTGAAGCAGGTCTTGCCGTAGACCGCCTCATCGTCCATGGAGCACAGCGCGGGGAGGGCCTGGCCGTCAGCGTCTGTGGCGAGGTCGGCCAGGCCGTCCTTCGCCCGCCGGTCGTCGGCGATCCGCGGGGTAGCGGTGAAGTACAGCCGGCGCTTCGCGGGGACCTGGGCATCGTCGTGGACCGCCGCCCATGCCTTCCCCTCGGCGCCTGCCGTCCGGTGGGCCTCGTCGATGACGACCAGGTCCCACTCGGCCAGCCCCCAGCCCTGGTGGGCCTGGACGATGCGCTCCAGCGAGGCGTAGGTGGCGTACACGGTGACCGGCTCGTTGTCCGGCGCGCCGTTGACCAGATCGGTCAGCACGGCCGGGGCGGTCGTCACGGCCGCTTCGATCCGCCCGCCGGCCTCCGCGCTCTCCAGCGCCTCGTCCCGCGAGCAGGCCGCCACCGCCAGCCCTCGGCGCCCGCCCTTCGTCGACCAGGACTCCGCGGTCTGCTCCAGCAACTCGATCGTCGGCACCAGCACCAGCACCCGGCCCTTCGCCGACAGGCGCCGGGCGCAGCCGGCGGCGATCAGCGTCTTGCCCGAGCCGGTGGCCGCGACGACCGTCGCCCGGCCACCGTCCTTGACCTCCCGGACGGCGGCCGCGACCGCGTCCTTCTGGAACCAGTGCAGCGGCAAGGGGTTGACCGCGCCGAGCGGCTGCGCCGGGACGGGCGCGACGTCTTTGGCGCGCAGCCCGGCCTGCACGTGCTGGGCGGTGGTCGTGGTGTCCACGGCGGTCTTCTCCTTCTGCGGGAATGCTGCGCGGGTGTGCCGGGCCGCCAGGGCTACAGGCCGGCGAGTACGTCATCGATCAGGTCGTCCCACCGCGCGCTGGCGGCACGCAGGTCGACCAACCAGTCAGGCCAGTGCGGTGAGGTTCGGGCCGTGCGGAGCGCGATGCGCAGCGCGGCCATACGGGCCTCGAGGCGGTCGAGTTCCGGTTGGACGTCGGCAAACGTCATGCTCACGGTGTCCTCCACAGCGGTACTGCTCGGGGTTAGTGAAGGTGGTGGCAGGCCTCAGCCCACCACCACCGGGTTACTGCTACTGGCCGGGCGGCACCCAGGCCCGGACCTCCAGGTAGGCGATGTCGGCGTCCTCGACGGCGCGGCCGGTCTCCACCAGCCACGACCTCATCGCCTCGGTGACGTCGCCGTGGTGGTCGGCGACCCGCTGGGACCACTCGGCGGCGTCGAACCCGCCCGTGGAGCTGGAGCCGTAGGTGCGCTCCTCGGTGCCGTCCGAACGCGGGATGAACCCGCGGCGCAGCCCGCCGGAGTCCTTCTCCGACCCCGCCGAGTAGACGTACTGGTCGGTCTTCATCCGGACCGTGAAGGCGAGCCGTCCGCCGGCCTGCCCGGTCTCGTGGACCACCGGGGCGAGGTGCGCAGCACCGGACCTGATCGCCTGCTTCCCGGCCCGGCCGGCCATGCTGCCGCCCGCCTCGCCGACGGTGTCCTTGCCCCGCACCCTCGCCTTCTGGCCGCCCTTGGTGGTGCGCCGCTTGGTGTTCGCCCCCGCGACGGCGGACAGCGCCTCCTCGTCACGCTCACCGCCGCGCACCGCCCGCACCAGCTGGCGCAGCGCGCCGACCATCGACGCGCCCTTGCCCTTGGTGAAGAACTGGCTGACCAGGCTGGCGTCACGGCCGAGCATCTTGGCGACCTGGCGCTTGGTGTAGCCCTGGTCGATGAGCTGCTGGGTGAGGCGGGCGGCCTCGTTCGGGTTGTTCGGGTCGGCCGGGCTCACTGGTCAGCTCCCTTCGTGGCGGCGGCGGCGAGTTCGGCGCGGCCCAGGCCGCGCAGCTTCAGGTACTGGTCCTGGCTGGTCGGGTGCTCGACGGGGCCGGTCAGGTGGCCCTTGAGGAGGTAGTCGCCCACCTCACCCCGGTAGGGCCAGGGCTGGCGCTCGGTCAGCGCGATGCCGTCCGTGCCGAAGTACAGGATCGTGCCCGCCCGCGCGTGGAGGGCACCGGCGACGCCGATGACCTCCTTGCCCTGCCGATACTGCGTGTGCAGCAGCGCCACCCGGGCCCCCGACCAGACGTAGGCCGGCCACTCGGGGTGGGCGTTGGGGTCGCGGGAGAAGCCGGCCTGCCGCTGCCAGGTGGTGACGTCGTTGTCCTGGCCGAGGATCTCCACCCCGGCCGGCAGCGCCTCGCCGAGCGGGGTGGTACCGGAGACCAGGCGCGGACGCTGCGCGAAACCGCCCAGGCCGAAGAGCAGCACCGACCGGACGGCGCGGGAGGCGAGGTAGGCCGCCTGCCGCTGCCGCTCGTCGCCGTGCAGCTTGGAGAGGTTGGTCAGGTCCGCCCAGGCCGACTTCAACCGCTTGCCCCACTCGTCCAGCGGCTTGCCGTCCTCGAACAGCAGCCCACCAAGGATCTCGACCTTCCACGGCGCGAGGTGGTTGGACAGGGCGAGGTGGACCTCCGCTCCGCCCGCCCACGTCGTGAACGTGGTGCCGGGCTCGGACGGGTAGATCCAGGCCCGGTCACCGGTCACCGGCGCGGGCAGCAGCCCGACGTGGTTCCAGCCCTGAGGGACGGTCACCCTGATGTTCCAGTGCGAGCAGGACATCAGCGCCTTGACCTGCTCCTGCCCGGTCATCGCGGCGAACCCGGCGGCGGTGATCCGGCGGGGAACACCCACCGGCGACTTCCACAGGTGCTTGGCGTAGGCGAAGGTCCTGTCGTACTCCACCAGCGCCGGGAGCTGCTCCGGCACGCGCGGCGGCAGGATCAGCTCGGTGCGGCCCTGGCCGCCGGTCGCGTGCAGCAGGCCGCGCAGCTCCTCGGAGAGGACTGGGTAGCCGCCGGCCCACTTGCCGGTGGTGGGGATGGTGCGCGACCACAGGTCCCGGCCGGTCTGCGACGGCGAGCCCATGAGGACCGCGTCGTCGAAGTAGCGGCGCAGCGCCTGCCACAGCAGCGTGAACGCCTGACGGCACGTCACCACGTCCTGGCCGTCCGGGTCGAACCACTCCCCCATGGACCGGATCTCCGTGACCGGCCCATCCGGGGAAGCGGCGGGCGCGTAGCGGCCCACCGGCTGGCGCTGGTGGACGAAGTGCCCGGCCAGCTTGTCCCGACCCGAGCCGACCGCCATCGTCCACCGCTCGGAGGGCGTGTTCAGCCAGGCGGCGACCGCGTCCTTCAGCGTGCTGTACCGCTCGGCGCCGTCATGCCACGGGGCGCCGGCGGTGATGTAGATCCGCTCCGCGCCGGGCGCGGTCGCGAGGACGGCGTCCAGGATCTCGCCCGGGGTGCGGGCTCCGAGGTCGAGCCGTACGGTCAGGTCGCGCACCGCCAGCACACCGGCCGCCGCGTCCAGGAACACCGTGCTGCGGGCCTGCTGGGTGAACTTCGGCCGGGTGGAGACCAAGCCGGTCGTCACGGCCTCGAACCGGGCACCGGCCGGGCCCTCCGGGAGGGTGGGCAGCTCACGCGGACCGGCCTCGACCACCGGACGCGGCGCAGCAACGGGGGCAGCCGCGGCGGGGGTGGGCTGCTCGGCGACGGTCTGGTCCTCGACCTCGGCCGGGGCCGGCTGCTCGACCACGGCGGCGGGGCGGGGCAGCGCCGGAGCGATGGCGACGGCGGGCTCGGCGACCGGCGCGGGCTCGACCGGCGGTGCCAGCGCCTGGACGGGCGCGGCGACAACAGCCTGGTCGTCGGCCTTGCCTGCGCGGACGGCGGCCGGCGTCGGGTCGAGCAGCGGGGCGATCCGCACGACCTCGCCCACCGACAGGCCCGAGGCCTTGGCGATCGGCGCGGCCTGCGCGCCCCCGTACCCCGCGAGCCCGGCCACGCGGCGCGCGCGCTGGGAGTTGAGCTTGTCCAGCTCCTTCTGCGCGGCCGCGACCGTCTTCTCGGCAGCGGTGATCTCGGTGCGCAGCTCGCGCAGACCGGCGAGCTCAGCGGTGTACGCCTTACGGTCCATCAGGGCGTCACTCCCCTTCCGTGGCGTCGGCGGCGGTGTCGAGGGGGCGGGCCTGGCGGGCGAGGGTGAGCCAACCATCCGAGCCCTGCGTGCCATGGATGTCGGCCAGGCCCGCAAGCAGGAAGGCATACGCACCGCGCTTGGGGGCCCGCGGCTGGGCGGTGCCAGCCTCCCACTTCGCGAACGTCTCCCGCCGGGTCCCCAGAGCCTCGGCCACCTCGACCTGGGTCAAGCCGGCGGCCTTGCGCAACCGCTCCCGCTCAACCGGTTCCGGCAGGTCACCGCCGTCCCTGGCCTTGGCCAGCAGTGCATCCACCGCCGCGAAAATCTCAGACATCACATACCTCCTATCCAGGAAGGTAGCACAGAGCACCGCCCTAAAGGCAACATTTTTGATCGCACAAACATCTCACTCATGACCGCATATGGTACTCACAGCCTCCGACTGTCTGGCAGGCCTGGCGCCGTAGTGGGCGTGGGGGCTGTGGCGGCCCGTCAAACCCGCCCGGCAAACGGTCAAGATCTCCCGTCGGGCCAGGACCGCGAGCCACAGCAGGCACGGACATGCCGGTGGCCACCATCCCTGGGATGGTGGCCACCGGTTCGCCGCGCGGCTGTGCGCCGCCGTCTAGTGCAGCGCCGCGTTAATTCGTTGAGGTGTCGGTGAGTCAGGCGGCCGGGTCGAAGTACAGGCGGCCGTTGTGGTGGCGAGGCAGCATGTTGTCCTCGTGGGGGTCGCGGCTCGACGCACACGCAGATGGTGCTGCATCGTCCCGCAGGACTCTTTGGCACGCAAACCGCGCTGCCCCGCATCCGACTCCTGTCGTGATCACCGCCTGCCAGATCACAACTCTGACCGGGTGGCGAGCCGTGACCGCGAGAGGATGAGACAGAGGTCGGTCAGCGTCGGGGGCGCCGGATTTTCATGTCGCCGAGGCTGGTGGCGGTGCCGCGCAGCGTGCTGTGGCGGATTCCGCGGTTGGCCAGGTCGGCAGCTGCCCTGTCGCAGGCCCGTTGGACCGCCGCGGCGTCATCGGCGTCGGCGGGTTGCCGGACGACGCAGCGGAACGTGAAGTTGCGTGGCGGCACCTCGTAGATGAGGGTTCCCTCGTCGGTCAACGTGGCATTGAGGATGTCGTGTTCGGCGGCGATCTCGATGAGTGCGGCACGTTGAGCCTCGTCGAGGTTGGCGAACGTGCCGCGGACGATGACGCGGTAGGTGCGGTCACTCACGTGTCGGGGGCTTCCTTTCAGGGGGGACGGGTTCAGCTGTCGGGTGTGCGTGTCAGGGGGGACGGGTTCAGCTGTCGGGTGTGCGTGGTTCTCGGCGAGCAGGGCTGCCAGACCATCGAGGAGACGTTCGAGGCCGAAGGCGAAGCGGTCCTCCATGGACGGGGCGGTGAGGTCGTCGGCCAGGGCGACGAGGTTCGGGAAGGTCGCTTCCGGCAGTCCGCGCAGTCGGTCGGCCGCCACCTGGGCTACCTCGGAACGGCTGGCGCCCTCGGTCTCGGATGCGGAGATGGGCGCCTGTTCCTGGAGCACGAAGCCCTGGACGAAGGCACCGAGAAGGTAGTTGGCCAGGGCGGCATCGGCGTCGGAGAATCCGGCTTCCCGCAGCCGGTCCAATTGCTCCTCCATGAGACGCAGCAGGTTCGGGCCGAGTGCGAGCCGCCCTGCGACTACCTTGGCGGAGTCGCGTTTGGCCAGCAGGTGCCGTCGGTAGCGCAGCGAGTACTCGCGGAGCTGCTCCCGCCAGTCACCCCGCCTGGGCGGCGGCTCGGCATCAGCCATGAGCTCGTCGGTGAGCAGGTCCAGCAGTTGTTCCTTGTTGGGGACGTGCCAGTACAGGGAGGCTGCTCTCACCCCCAGTTCGGCGGCGACCTTGCGCATCGACAGCCCGGCAATGCCCTCGCGTTCCAGCACCCGCAGAGCCGCTGCGACGAGCGTCTGACGGGTCAGTCCCGGCTGCGCAGGGCTCTCGGCTGCGCTGTCGTCTGCCACCGGCCACCTCCGTCCAAAGAAAACCAGTTTGCAATCTAACACCGTTAGATGGATTCTGGCGATGCAGGACGATCAACTAACACCGTTAGGGAGAGTGATGGGGGAGTTCACGTCCAGGCGCAAGGGGCTCGTGCTTGCCGCATTGTGCGCCACGATGTTCATGGCGATGCTCGACAACATCATCGTCAACAACGCCCTGCCCCGCATCGGGCAACAGCTGCACGCCGGTGTCAGCGGACTCCAGTGGGTGGTCGAGGGCTACAGCCTGGTTTACGCCGCCCTCCTGCTCACCGGCGGCACACTCGGCGACCGGTACGGCCGCAAACGGATCTTCCTTAGCGGACTGGCGCTGTTCACGGCAGGATCGGCGGCGGCGGCACTGTCCGGGTCGATCGGCCTGCTGATCGCCGCACGGATGCTGCAAGGACTCGGCGCGGCACTGCTCACGCCGGGCAGTCTGTCGATTCTGCGGCACGTCTTCACCGACGAGAAGGAGCGGGCCCGGGCTGTCGGGCTCTGGTCCGGCGTCTCCGCCGTGGGCCTGGCGATCGGCCCGGTCCTGGGCGGGCCGATGGTGGACGCGTTCGGATGGGCCAGCGTGTTCTGGATCAACGTTCCGATCGGAGCGGCAGGGCTGCTGCTTGCCGCCCGGGTACTCCCGGAGTTCGCAGGCCAGGCCCGGCGAGTGGACCTTCCCGGCCAGTTGCTCTCTGCACTGGGCTTCGGCGCCCTGGTCTACGCACTCATCGAAGGACCGGCCCGCGGCTGGACCGACACCCGCGTCCTGGCCTTCGCAGCGGCGGCGGCAGTAGCCTTGCTGGCCTTCGTCGCGGTCGAGCTCCGCACCACGGACCCCATGCTCGACCTGAGCTTCTTCCGGGACCCGGTGCTCAGCGGGGCCGCGTTGAGCGGATTCATGGTCAGCTTCGGCGTCTTCGGTGCGTCGTTCTTCCTGCCGTTGCTCATGCAGGATGTGTTGGGCTGGGCACCGTCGAACGCGGGGGTGGCGGGGCTGCCCATGACCGCGGTGATCGTTGTCGCCGCGCCGCTCTCCGGCACACTCACCGCGCGCTACGGTCCCCGGATTCTTTTGGTGACCGGCCTGGCCCTGTGTGCCGTGGCTCTCGGCGGTCTCTCCTTCTACGGTGAGCACGCCCGCTACCCGCAATACCTGTGGGTGTTGCTCACGATGGGAATCGGCATGGGGATGACCTTCACGCCGGTGTCCATCATGGTCATGCAGCGCGTCCCTCTCACCCAGGCAGGTATGGCCTCTGCGACCCTCAACATGCTGCGCGAGATCGGCGGTGTCGTCGGCGTCGCAGCCCTGGGAGCCGTCCTCACGAGCCGCCTGGCCGCCACATTGACCGGATCGCTCGATCGGCTCGACGTTCCCCCCGGCACCCGCCACAACATCGCCGACTCGGTCGCCGGCACGGGAGCAGACAGAACCCTAGTCCTGCCCGCACCCGTCCATGACGCCGTGAACACCGCGTTCATCGAAGGGCTCCATCTGGCACTGCGCTGCGGCGGCGCGGCCATGGCCACCGCAGCTGTGCTCGTAGCTGTCCTCCTCCGCTCGGCATCGGGCCAGGCCACCGCGCCCGCCGGCGAACCGACACAGCAAGACGAACCGGCCTACCAGTAAGAGGAGGACAAGCGAGGGATGGGGATGGGGCGGGCGACGGCGGTGGCCGTGGTGTTGGACGAGGCCACCCGCAGGTGGTTGGAGCGGACCGCCGCGTCCGCATCCGGGCAGGTCCGGCAGGTACTACGGGCCAGGATCGTGCTGGGCGCGGCGGAGGAACTGACGAACGGCCAGATCGCTGTTGCCTGCGCCACCAGCGTGAACACGGTGCGCAAGTGGCGTGGCCGTTTCGCGCTCCACGGGCTGCCGGGGCTGGGTGACGCTCACCGCCCGGGGCGCCCGAAGCTCTATGGGCCCCAAGCGCGCGTCCAGATCGTGGCCACAGCCACCAGTGCGCCGCCATACCCGGAGTCGACCTGGTCCCACCGGCGGATCGCCGGGCGTCTGGCGGACCTCGGGATCTCCAGCTCTCAGGTCGGGCGGATCCTGAACGACCTGGACATCCGCCCGCATCGGGTCCGCGGCTGGCTCACTCGCCGCGACGACCCCGCGTTTTGGGAGCGGGCCATCGACGTGTGCGGCTTGTACCTGGCGCCTCCGCCTGGCACCATGCAAATCTCGATCGACGAGAAGACCTCCGTCCAGGCCAAATCCCGCAAATACGCCGGCCAGAGCGCCGCCGTGGGCCGGGCCGCACGCCAGGAGTTCGAGTACGTCCGCCACGGCACCGTCTCGATCATCGCCGCGATGGACGTCGACACCGGCCAGGTCATCACCCAGCCGATAGCCCGCAACAACGCGGTGACCTTCGTCGAGTTCCTCGGCAGGCTCGACGCGGCCATCGACCCGGCCAAAGAGATCCATCTCGTGCTCGAGAACGGCTCAAGTCATACCGCGAAACACACGAAAGCCTGGTTCCAGGCCCATCCGCGCTGGCATCTCCACCGGACGCCGCCGCATGCCTCCTGGCTCAACATGATCGAGATCTGGTTCTCCACCCTGACCAAACGCGTGCTGCGCTACGGCGACTTCCCCAGCCGCAGCGACCTCATTGACAAGATCGAAGCTTTCACGATTCTGCACAACGAGACCGCCAAGCCCTACCGATGGACGTACGACGGCTCCCCGCTCAAGGCAACTTGCCCCTCAACGAATTAACGCGGCGCTGCACTAGGTTCGAGCGGCCTGGATCGCTTCCTGGAGGATGGCGAAGGCCTGCTCGGCATGCGCCCGCACGCTGTCCCAGGCGGTGGCGAAGTCGTTGATGGGGAACGTGAGGCCGAGGTCCTCATGTGCCTGGAGCAGGTCGGGCGCTGGCTTCGTGTGAATGGTGGAGTTCCGCAGGAGGCGGATCTGGTCCAGGGTGTGCACGGCGTCGTGGACGACGGCCCGGTCGATGGCGGGGAGCGTGTCGACCAGGTGCTGTTCGAGTCGGCCAAGGGCGTGCGAGGGGTTCTTGCCGGGCACCTTGAGCTTCCCGAGGAGCTCGGCCAGGACGGTCACGCCAGCGTGGAAGTCGGCCTCGCTGGCCACGGGCAGGGCGAGCAGGCTAGAGCGGTCCATCGGCGGTCGCTCCACCAGGGAGGCACCGGCGACCAGTTCGTAGGTGACGTCCAAGAAGTTGGCCGCGCGCAGCAGAGCCCGGGGCTCCCCGTACGGCAGGGTGGCCAGCGGTTCGGGCTGGGTGAGGGCAGCGGCGACGGCCGCAAGGTAGGCGTCGGTGGTGTGGAAGTCGGCCGCGGTGAGGTAGCCCAGGGCGCCGTTGCCGGTGTCCGTGGCGGCCGCGCGGGAGAAGCTGAGGCCCGGCCACTCGTGTTCGGCCACGGCAGTGGCCCAGGGTACGTAGAAGGTGCCGCCGTCGTCGCCGCTGCGCTGGACGGCTTCGGTGAGGTTCATGTTGAGGTTGAGCACCTCGAAGGGGTGCCGGAGGATCTCCTCCTGCGCCTTCGTCAGGGCGCGCATGTAGGCGAGCAACGCGCGGGTGACCCCTACCGATACGTCCTCGTGGACGTGGTGAAGACCAGCGACGGTCAGCCACACCTCGGCTTCGGGCGGAATCCGCGTCCCCTGGTGGTGCCAACCGACAGCGCCGTACCCGGTGGCCGTCAGATGGCGCCCGACGGTCGGGAAGCTGTGCAGCACGGCTGCGGCATTGTGACCGGCATTGCCCATGACGTACCCGACGTAGGAATAGACCGGGAATCGCTTGCCGTGCTCGAACTGCCTCCAGATCGTGTTGACCAGAAGGGACTGCGGTTCGTCCAGGGGATCCAGCAGGCTGCTCAACACCATCTCCAGCGCGCTCATCAGGATGGGCGCCCTCGCCCCGTCCGAGGCGCGCCCGGGAGCGCCCATCCTCCTCCTGAACTCGGCCCCGGCACGCATGGTTTTACCCCGTAGCGCCAGACCGGGCGGCCGGGGATCAGGGGGTATCGCCGACCCAGTCCCAGCGAAGAGGATGCTGGGCCCGGGGCTCGTAGTGCGCCCACCCGGGCCGTGCCGCCCGGGTCGAGTTCCACCCCATCGCCGAAGTGGCGCAGCAGTACACCTACCGGCGCTGCGGCAGCAGCAACACGCTGGAGCAACCGCGGTGGAAGCCGGTCCGCAACGAGCCCACCTGGTTCTACGAACTGCATCCGGCGATCACCGAGTTGATCGCCGACGACGGCAACTACGGCCTGCTCGCCACCCAGTTCCTCCGTTCCAAGGCATGGGCCGGCGCCTGCCCGGTCACCGAGGAGTTCGAGCTGGTCCAAAACGGCAAAGCCGTCGTGGAGTTCGACTTCGCCGCGGCGACCGTCGAGGGACTCTTCCTGGGCGAGTCCAAGAAGAGCGACTACCTCGCCGACTCCGCGAAAGCGACCCTCACCGAACTCAACAAGCTCCTGAACGGATGCCGCACACTCGGCGCGACGCACCTGGTCCTGGCCACCCCCAAGAACGCCTGGAAGCAGGCGACCATCGACGCCATCGACAAGCAACTCCAAGGCGACGCAGCACACGGCGTCAGCAGCCCCCAAGTACTCCTCCTGACAGGCCTGGGCACCGACCCGAAGATCCTCACCCTCGACGGCAAGCCGTTCACCATGGGCTGAACCAGCCCCCTGCGAGCACCCGAGCCGAGTCAGCCGAACCAACGGCAGCCCGAGGACAAGCACACCAGCAGCCGACATGAGAAGGGATCCAGGTGATCGTCCTGCCTTCAAGATCAACAGCGTTGAGGCGATCCCATCCTCATATCTGCCGGTTTTCGCAACTGAACTGAACAGAAGTCCCAGATTCTGCAAAGCCACAGGCTGCAGGCCATGAAGAGTCAATCACGGCAGCAAAGCCGCAGGTCAGACAGCCAAGATCTGAAGTCCCAGATTCTGCAAGTCCAATGGTCAACACATGATCAATCAACAAGATCTTTCAAATCAGCCGGGACGGAGCAGTTGAAGGATTCGGTGGGTTCGGGCGGGTCGGTGATGCGGGCGTGGGCGAAGTCAGCGCACAGTGGGATCGTGACTAGGGGGTCGAAGTCCCGTTCGGTGATTGTGAGTTCGGCGTTGTTGTCTGTGCGGGTGATGGTGAGGGTGACGTCTGCGCCGAGGGCGTGGATGGTGGTGGTCTCGGCGGTGTCCAGGGCGGCGAGGATGGGAAGTTTGTGGTGGCGCGCGAGTTGGACCAGGTCCTGGATCGCGGTGGTGATGCGCGGACCGGAGAGTGGCAGGTTGGCGTCTGCGGCGGTTTGCAGGCGGTCGACCACTACCAGGGCCAGGTGCTCGATGTAGGGGATGGTGTCGGCGATCGCCTGGGTGTCCAGGCCGGTGCCGTCGTCGATGTGTAGGGGGGCGTTGGACAGGCGGTGTTTGGTGGCGGCTACTAGGCCGTGTTTCAGAAGTGATCTTCAGTCGCCAACGAAGATGAGGTAGCGGTGCGGCTTGTGCTCAAGCTGCTCGGCCAGAGCAAGCACTTCTGCTGCTGCCTCGGCTTCAGGGGCTGAGGCGCTGTCGATCAGTGCCCGCAGCTCAGGGACCAGGAGCCGCATCTGTGACTTGTTGAACCAGGTGTCGTCGTAGGCGTCGACGTAGCCGAGCAGCGGCAAAGCCAAGCTCTCGGCTTGCTGGCACAGATCCCCGATCGCCGGGTGGGTGCAGGTTGCCAGGGTCTCTCCGGTGTAGGTCCGCACGCTCACGCTGATCGGCATGCCGCCACCGTAGTGCTGACTATGCGGGCCAGCGACATCGTTTTCCGCAGGGCGGCCGGCTGGTCACAGCCACTCGTTGATGACCGCGATGGTGACCGTGGCCTCGTAGCGGACTGCCAGCTTGTCGTACCTCGTGGCCACAGCCCGGTGGCGTTTCAGGCGGTTGATCCCGCACTCGACTGCATGGCGCTCGCGGTAGTCGACCTTGTCGAATTTCGGCGGACGGCCGCCGCGGGCGCCCAGCTTCGTGCGGTTGCGGATCTGGTCGGCCTTCTCCGGGATCGTGCAGCGGATTCCGCGTTTACGCAGGTACTCGCGGTTGCCGCGGGAGCCGTAGGCCTTGTCTGCCCGCACGCGGCTGGGGCGGCAGCGTGGTCTGCCGACGCCCAGGCGGGGTACCCGGATGCGCTCCAGGATCGGCTGGAACTGAGGGCTGTCATGTCGCTGCCCGGCGGTCACGACGAAGGAGAGCGGCTTCTGCCCTTGTTCGACGGCGAGGTGCACCTTCGTGGTCAGTCCGCCGCACGAGCGTCCCAGCGCGTGATCGGCAGGTTCGACGACTACCCCGCCCGGTTTGTCCCGCTGCAGTTCCCCTTTTTGCGAGCGCCGGCAGCGTGCTGGTGCGCTCTCGCAATGGTGGAGTCCACGCTGACATCCCAGGTGATAAGGCCTTTTGCGTCGGCCTCTGCCTGCAGCTGGGTGAGGATCCGGGTCCAGGTGCCATCGCGCTGCCAGCGCCGGAAGAGTCCGTAGACCGTCTCCCACTCGCCATAGCGGACTGGAACGTCGCGCCAGGGCGCACCTGTCCGGGTCCGCCAGCGTATGCCGTTGATCAGTTGCCGCTTGGACCAGACCGGAGGCCGCCCCGGCTTCTTGCCAGTCGGCAGCAGCGGCTCCAGCCTGGCCCATTGCTCATTCGTCAGATCTCCACGCCCCACGAGTGGATCATGGCAAACCTTGATCCACTTTTGAAACGGACCCTAGATCGTGTTCGGCTGGGGTGAGGGTGTTCGCGCGTAGGCGGCGGTAGTCGACGGGGGTGTGGGCGGCGGTGATTCGGGCGGCGATGTCGGTGCGGGTCAGGCCTGATGCGGCGTAGAGGACGGGTTGGTTGAGGTCGAGCGCGACGGCGCGCGCTGCGCTGGCCACTAGCAGGCTGGTGCCGGCGCCGGGGGCTCCGGCTACCAGGTATAGGCGGCCGGGCTGCAGGCCTCCGAGTGCTTCGTCCAGGGTGGCGATTCCGGTTGGCACGCCGGGGAGTGGGGGTGGGGTTAGGACGTCGTGTATGGCCTGTGCCAGTCCGGTTAGCGGGCGGCGGGGTGGTGCGGGGTCTGTGGTGGCTGGTGTGGCCGGTGTGGGGTTGGGCGTGGTGTGCTCGGTGGGGGGCGTGGGGGTTGGGCTGGTCAGCTGTGGGGTGGGGGGTGGTGTCTTGGCGGTGGAAGGGGGTGCTGGGGAAGGGAGCGGGTCTGAGGCGGCGTTGGCGGGGGCCGGAGTCGTGGGGAAGTTGTGGGGGGTTGCGGGAGTGGCGGGGTGCGGTTGTGCTGGGGGTGCCGGGCTGGTGGCCGGGGCGGGTGTGGTGTTGGTGGCGGGGGTGGTCTCCTGGGCCGGTTTCCCGGCTGCGGGTTGGGGGGCGGTGGGGGGCTGGGTGAAGGCGGCTGTGGGGAGCAGTACGGCGACTCTGGTGGAGTGGCGGCGCAGGACCTGTGGTGTTCCGTTGGCGGCTGCCGTGACCAGGTCGCCGAGCTTGGCGCGGGCCTCGGCGATCCCGAATACCGGCACTTGCGCGATGTCGTAGGTGGCGGCGTCGGATGCGTTCAGGGCTGTGAGGATGGCTGTGTGCGGGCCCCGGGCGATGACTGTACTGACGCCGGCTTGGGCGGTTTTGACGAGGCTGGGTAGGGTTTTGCGCGCGTTGTCGACGCCTACTACGTCCGTTGACAGCGCACGCGCGGCTCCGGTGTCGGTGGCGGTCGGCGGAACTGACGGCGCGGCGGGCGCGGTGAGTGTGTCGCTGGCCGGCTGCGGTGTGGTCGGCGGTGCGGGATCGGCGGGCATCCATGGCCTCCTCAGCGGCGGGGCACTGCGTGGCCCTGCGGGGCGGGGCCGTTCGCCAAGTGCGTAACGTGAAACGTAATGGAAGTCGCGCACGGCGTGAGGAAGTGCGTAAGGAAGTGTTGTTGAGGGGGCGGGCCATGGTGTACGAGCGAGGCGGTTGGGCGGTTGGGCGACATGGAATTGGCGGTAGGGGCGGCATGGAGTGGCGTTGGGTGGCGTCAGGGGTGTGACAGCGGGAAGGGGGTGTCAGGGCGGGGTCAGATCGCTGGTTCGTAGCCGGGTGGGCGGTCGATGCGTAGTGCGAGGCTGAGGTGTGGGCATCGGTGCTGAGGTGGTCCTGCCTGTAACGTCCGCGGTTAGGAGGCCGGCGGAGGGGCGGGGTCTGCGGCCGCGGGGTCGTCCTGCGCAGGTGGCTGCTCTGTCGTCAGTGCCACCTTGTTCGTGTGCCGGAGGTGACCTGTTGGGTGTCCTGGGCAGTCAGGCGGTCAGTCCCGATCGGTGCAGGTCATGTCAAGATCTGTGAGGATTTCCTCTACCTCGCTCCCTGTGCGCGACACCAGTTGGGTGATGAGGTAGGAGATCTGGTTGACCGCCTCGATCAGGATCTCTCGCTCGGTGCGGCCTCCGCCGATGGTGAGGGTGTCGATCTCCTGCTCCAGCTCTTGCTGGAGGGAGTTGGCCGGACGGTGGCAGCGGGTCTCCCAGAGCGTTCTGGCAAGGTCGACGGCTGCTCGGGCGGCCCAGCCGTTGCTGAGTGGGCCGCGTCCGGTCGCTGTGGTGGTGTTCTCCACTCGTGACCACCAGGCTCCGGCGACGGCCGAGGCCTCGCGGATCACGCTCTCGCCGGCGCCAACGCGCGTGGGGACGCCGATCTCACGGTTGATCCGCGCGTTGACTTCGCGGTGGGTGCTGCCTGTCGCTGTGGCGATCTGGTGGACGAGCCGAGTGAGCCTGCGCTGCGGGTCGGGCCCGTGGTTGATCTGGTCGAGGAGCATCGGCTGGCGGTCCTCATAGGGGTCGTAGCAGTCGTATTCGCTGTCGCAGCCGCAGGCGATGAGGATTTCCGGGACGGGGATCCGGCCGCATGACGAGCACAGGTAGCTGTCGCAGTTGGCACAGATCATCGACGCGCTGTCAGTCGTGCTGAGGCCTGCTTGCTCCATGGATGTGCACTGGCCGGTACAAGGGCGCGGCTCTCGGGGGGTCGGGGGGAGGTGCAGGCCGGGTTCTGCGGCGGTACGGCGGGCAGGCTCTTCGTCGCGCCGTCGCCGGGCTTCCAAGCACATGGCCCATTCCGCGTCGTTGAGGTGGCTGCGGCAGGCGCGGACGACGGGCAGGTCGTCGTAGCCCTGCGGCCATTGCGCTCGGTTGCGTCGGCAGCGCTTTCGGGTCGTGACGCTGAAGTGGGTACAGAGCCCGTCGGTCGGCCCAGTCGAGGTCATGGGGAATCCTGTCGCGGTTTTCGTTGCGGGTTGGGGGGGTGATCGGCCGTCAGGCGCAGCTGTCGAAACCGCAGACGTAGGGGGTGTCAGTGGTGTGCCAGGGCAGGGTGAGGAACTCGGCGGTGTCCCAGGTGGTGAGGGCGGCGGTGCGGGTGTGGTATCAGCCCAGGCGCTCGATGCGGTAGGTGTCTTCGTAGTCCAGCAGGAGGTAGCCGACGAGTTGCTGGACCTCGCGGCCGGGTAGCGCGTCGGGCGTGGCGGTGGCTTTGACGTCGATGAGGGTGCGGTCGGCGATCCAGTCGGCGTCGGCGCCCTCGACGTCGGCACTGCCGGCGAACAGCGGTGCCAGCACGACCTGTTCGGGTGTGGTGGCCGCGCGTACCGTGGCCAGTCCGGTCTCGGCCGCGCCTGTCATGGCGGTCAGGTCGGTGACGGCATAGTTGGGCACCTGGTGGAGCAGGTCCTCCAGGGTCAGGCCCTCTTCTGCGCGCCCCAGTGTGGTGGTGGGCCAGAGCTGCCCGCTGCGGTAGACCTCCTCGTAGAGGGCTGCTGTGTAGCAGGCGCGGGCGAGGCGATCCTCGACCTCGGGGGTACACAGGAGGGGGCGGGTGCGGTCGTCCAGGCGGTGGGTAGTGATGAGGTGGTCGATCTCTGCCAGCAAGTCGTGTCCGAGGCGGTGCAGCACCGTGCGCCACTGGCCGGCCAGTTCGATCCCGGCGGCCACCGAGCGGTCACGCGCGTTGAGGGCACGCAGGGCAAACCGCAGGCGGTGGTCCACAGCGGATCCCAGTGTTCCCCAGTCCGGCGCTGCCTGCCCGGTCGGCGGCGCAGGGCGCTGCGTGGGGATGTGGGGGCGGCGGGTGCGCGAGCGGTATGAGGCGCGCAGGGTCGCGATGCCGGGCAGTTCGTCTGCCAGGAAAGTGTTCAGCGGTGAGGTCTTGTCGGCGATCATCGAGGTCAGGCTCATCCGGGGGTGCTGCTTTCGTCGATGTGGTGCAGGGGGCGGGCAGTGGCGGCTTGGCCGCTACCGCCGTGACGGGTAGGGGGCTTACCGCTGCTGGTGGGTGGATTGCAGCGCCGTCACGATAGGCGGCTGGCAACGGTGCGGCGGCGTTTCATCGGGTGGATGTCGCTCGATGTGCTGAAGTCCTTTGCGTAGCCGAAGAAGTGACTTGTAGTCAACATGTAGAGGGAGTATCCCCCGGCTCTCAGGGGCCCTGTGCTTCGGGCGGGTGCATGGGCGGCCAAAACGTGTGCAGAGAGCGGGTGGCGCCCGTGGCGACAGTGCGGCGACGATGACAGCGACAGTGTCCCCAACCGCCGCGACCCGGACTTCAACCTCCAGGCAGCCTTGGAGAAAGCTGCCCAGTGGCAGGAGGAGGAGTGGGAGGCGTTCCGCAAGGGGGAGGCGGCGCAGTGGGCCAACTGGGCCGAGCTGACCGCCGACGAACTTCGCCTGGTGACGCGCCCGGACCGCAATAACATGCTCCGCGTGCTGTCCGCCGATGCCCTTCGCGGCTTGGAGGCGAAGCTCACCGCAGCCGACATGGACGCGATCCGGGCCGCGAGCCGCGAGCACTACACGGCGATCGGCTACGGCGGTAAGACACCGACCTCGGCCGCTGGTATCGCGTGGCTGGACAATAACGTCGAGTGCGATGACGCCTCCAGGCGGGTCGTGGTGGCTGGCCCTGCTGCCGGCCGAGCGCCTGGCCGAGCTGATCGAGCCGCTGGACGACGACACCACCCGTAAGCTCAGCGAGGTCCTCGCCAAGAAGCAGCAGGCGGCGGTGAACGAGGCCAACAAGCGGGCCGCGATGAGCGAGGAGGACCGCAAGGCCCACGACGCGTTCAACTCGCAGGTGGACCCCGAGAAGGCGAAGGGCGTCAGCCCGGTGTGGAAGGTCGATGCCTTCCGGTGGTCCAAGAACAACCGGTGGGGCGGCACGAAGTGGCGCGTGGACCAGTTCCCGCCGAACTACGCGTTCACGGACCTCTCCGACCGCTCGGAGGACTGGTACGCGCCGTTCGACGGGCCGAACTGGGAGCGGTGCCTGAAGGACAAGGGCACCGCCGAATGGGTCAGCTGGCCGTATGACCCGCGCAGCGGTCTGCATATCCGCTCGCAGTACGTCAGCGAAGCAGCCCAGCACGGAGCCTCCGCCGACCACCGTGGCCGACGGGGGCTCCGTCGTACCCGGAGGTGCCTACTCCTGGGCGGCGGCGCCGGTCACGCGGACGTAGTCGCGCATCCGGCGGCACGGCTCCACGCGGAGCGGCGACAGTGGATGATCACAGCCTTGGCGAGTGGGTCGGAGGGCCCGTCATGGGCGAGGGGTGTCGTATGGGTGGGGGTGGTTTGGTTCGCTCGGCTTGTTGCTGTTCATGATCATTCCTCGTGTTGAGCTGGGTGACGCGTTCGCCTAGTTGCTCGAGCCTCGTGTTGAGCTGGGTGACGCGTTCGCCTAGTTGCTCGACCCCGCTGAAGGTGCTGTGCGCTGGCCCGCCTACTAGGGCTGGTGCAGTGCCGGGGTTTGCGTGTTGTGGGTGCTGCTGGTGGGTGGTGATGCGGGCATGTTGGGGTTGGGGACCGCGGCGCTCGGGCTTCTCGACGTGGAGGCGCAGTCCGCTGTTGTCTCCCAGGAGCCGTATCTGGTCTTTGTCAGGGTGGCTTGAAGGCCGGCCCTTCACGCAGGGAACCGGTTTTCCGTAGTGCTGGGTGAGCATTTCGGCGAGTCCGGGTATGCCGGGACCCAGCCGGTCACCTGGACTCGGGCTTAGCTTTCCGTCGAGGCGGCCGACCGTCTTGTTCTGGGGCATGGTGTGGGTGTGAGCGGAGCCCGCGAGGACGACGGCCTTCTCGCCAGGCAAACGTCCCTGATCACCCACGATGGCGTTGAACCAGGCACGGTTGGCGTTGCGGACCCGCAGCTCGCCATCCTGGTCCTCGGAGTTGACCTGTTCGTCAGCGGTGCGCTCGTCGACGGAGCGGATGCGCATCCCGTGCGCGTGTGCTTGTTTGACGATGGTGGTGAAGGGACGCTCGTCGGTCTGCTCGAAATGACGTACGTCCAACATTTTGAGTCTGAATTCGAGAGCCCGACTCATCTGCCCCGTGGCGCAGTAGCGGTCCAGATCCCGTTGGTCGTGGCGCTCGAAGGCCTCCATGTAGACGGTTGTGACGCCGGCGTCCTTCAGGTCTTTCATGTGCCGGGCCGGCCACCGGTGCGCGCTGCCGTCTTCGTCTCCGTGCGTCTCTCCGAAGATCGCGATGTCGCTGTCCTGGAATACGGCCGCCATGGCTTGTCGCGGGGTGCCGGCGTCGCGGATCTCCTGGGCAAGGTCTCCTGGCGCTCCCGCGGGAAGATCTGGTCGACCTGGTCGAAGTCGAACACGAGGGCAGCGCGCATGGATTGGGCACTGTAGACCTCACGGCTGACGTCGGTCGTGCGGTCAAGATAGTCGCGGTACTCGGGTGTGGCCAGGGTGTCGATGACGTCGACGAGGTGGTGGACCGGGAATGCGGACGGCTCCTCGAACGTGCCGCCCTTATCCAGGATGTGGGCACCGGCGAGCCCGACCATCCCCTCCGCGAAAGTACGGTTCTCAGAAACGATCTCCTCGAAGTCCTGGGGCAGGAAGATCCGCAGAGTTTCGTCATCCCAAGCCCCCGCCTTCAGGACGTTTTCTTCTCCACTGCTCTGAAAATCATGATACAGCGCGGTCTGGAGGTCTCTGTCGGTTGGCGATTTGGTGCGGAGAAATTGCTCGCTCAGACCGGACAACTCACTGAATTCACCGATTTTCTCCGGGTTCGCGAGCAACGCTTCTTGGGCTGATTCGTACTGTTCGTCCAGCTGTCCCCGGAGGTACCCGCCCAGTTCCTCCTGCTGCTGCATCAAGGTGTGGATCGGGACCTTGGTGAAGTCCAGGATGTAGGCGGCAGCAGGGCGCGACGGTGCCAGCGGACTTGCTATCGGATCCGGTTCTCGTGGTGTGCTCATGGTGGAAGAGTCCTGTGTGCATCGGGGCAGTGGTGGCGTGATCGCATTCCCGCCGTAGGGTGCCAGCTTTTCCAGTGCCACGGGTACGGGAGAACTCCTGAAATCGCTGCGTTCTTCGTGCCCAGCCTCGATCATTCACGTGCGCGCGCCGGCGTGAGGGGGTTGGCTGGCGTGTCCGGTTCCTGATGGTCCGTTCCGTGGGCTGATCATCGCGGGTCAGGCCGGTGGGCCGCGTGTCGTCGCGGGTGTCGTCGGCGTCCACAAGCAGTTCACCGGCCGCTTCACCCGGCCCCGCCCCGCCGAGGTCCTCCTCGAACGGGTCTGCCGGGAGAACGGAGTCAGCACCAAGCTGACCAAGCCGTACTCGCCGACCATCACCGGGAAGATCGAACGCTGGCACCGCACCCTGCGTGGTGAACTGCTGGACGGCTGCGGGCCCTTCGCCAGCCTGCCCGCCGCCCAGGCCGCCATCAGCAAGTGGGTCCACACCTACAACCACGCACGGCCCCACCAGCCGCTGGACATGGCCACCCCCGCCACACTCTTCCGCCCCAACCCGCAGCCCGAGCCAGTCAAGGTCGTGGCCACTCAGCGATCGACGGCGGCATCCAAGCCTCAGAACACCGAGACCCCAGAGGTCCTGCTGGCGCCCTCGGCCGGTGCCGTGGAGTTCGACACCGTGATCTCCGCCAGCGGCCAGCTCAACGTCATCCCCTCCGTGCAGCGCATCCGCCTGGGAGCCGAGCGCGCGGGCCTGCGGGAAGCGTCAAGCAAGTCCTGAGACCTCACACCACAGACCAAGGCGCCCACCCCGGAGCAGGTGGCGAAGCTGACGAAACAAGAGGTCTCGCGGTCCTGGCCCGTCACCGCCGCCGCAACCGTGGACAGCAGGCCGCCACGATCCAGGCCGCGCCACGCGAGCCGCAGCTCGCCGTCGCCACCATGGTGGCCACCGCCTTCGGTGCGGCGACGGTCGCACAAACGCGAGGTTGCTGATCGCCCTGAAGTTCCCCCCTGATCTTGGACAGCGGGTGCTTACGCTGCAGGGGTGAAGTCGTGCCGGAGCCTGGCTCGGGTTTCGAGTGGGGTGAGGTACC
>NZ_JARZAG010000053.1 GCF_029892155.1 Kitasatospora sp. GAS204B
GCATCGGCACCCTCCTCTACTCCTCCGTCACCTTCGACCTCACCATCACCGCCCTCTTCCTCCCCCTCATCCAAGGCCAACAACTCGCCATCCCCGTCCCCACAGCCGACCAGAGCGCCTTCGACGCCGCCATCGACCTCATCCTCACCGGCACCGAAATCAGCTTCCTCAAAGCCACCCCCTCCCACCTCGAACTCCTCACCACCCACCTGGAGCACAGCGGCAAGCGCCACAACATCGCCACCATCGTCGCCGGCGGCGAAGACCTCTCCCCCACCCTCGCCAACCGCATCCTCACCACCAGCACCGGCCACACCGTCATCGCCAACGAATACGGCGCCACCGAAGGCTCCGTCGCCAACGTCATGAGCCTCAGCACCACCATCGACCCCACCGCCGGAACCACCCCCGTGGGGACAGCGATCACCAACACGACGGCCTACATCGTCGACCGCCACAACCACCCCGTCCCCATCGGCATCCCCGGCGAATGCCTCCTCGGCGGCATCTGCGTCGCCCGCGGCTACCACAACCGCCCCGAACTCACCACCACCCGCTTCGTCGACCTGGACCTCAACGGCGCCACCGAACGCGTCTACCGCACCGGCGACCTCGTCCGCTGGCGCGAAGACGGCCACATGGAGTTCATCGGCCGCATCGACAACCAGGTCAAACTCCGCGGCTACCGCATCGAACTCGGCGAAATCGAAAACAACCTCCTCACCCACCCCACCATCACCGCCACCACCGTGGTCCTGCGCCAGGACACCCCCGGCGACAAGCGCCTCGTCGCCTACCTCGTCTCCACCAACACCCCCACCACCACCGAACTACGCACCCACCTCCAACACCACCTCCCCGACTACATGATCCCCACCACCTACATCACCCTCCCCCACCTCCCCCTCACCCCCAACGGCAAAATCGACCAGAAAGCCCTCCCCACCCCCGACCACCACCGCCCCGACCTCGACGCCACCTACACCCCACCCCGCACCCCGGTGGAAGAGGCGATCGCGGGTGCCTGGAGTGCGGTGCTGGGCATCGAGCGAGTCGGCATCCACGACAACTTCTTCGAGCTCGGCGGGCAGTCGATCAACGCGGTCCGGATCGCCTCCCGGATCAGCGAGGCCGGTTGGCGAGTCAGCCTGCAGCAGATCATGCGGCACACCACGATCGCCGAGCTGGCGGCCGCGCTCACCGAGCCGTCGCCCAGCGGAACGGCCGCTACCGCCGCTCCCGCCGGGCTGATCGTCCACCTGTCGGATGCCCAGGCGGTGGGCCTCCCGCGCCTGTTCTGCGTCCACCCCGGCGGCGGCAGCACGCACTCGTACCGGCAGCTGGCCGCCCGGCTGGCCGGCGCGTTCGATGTCTACGGCGTGCAGGCGGCCGGGTTGAACCCGGGCGAGGCGCCGATCATCGGCATCGAGGCGATGGCGGCCCGGTACTGGGCGGAGATCCGCTCGGTCCAGCCGGAGGGGCCGTGCCTGCTGCTCGGCTGGTCGACGGGAGCGGTGGTGGCGCACGAGCTGTGCGTGCAGCGCCCGGATGACGTCATGGCGGCGTTCCTGCTCGAACCGGCCGTCACCGGTCCGGAGCAGCGCGCGCGGTTCGAGCGCTACACCGAGGTCTACCAGCAGGTCAACGCCCTCTGGCAGCAAGGCCAACGGCAGACCGGGGCCGACCGTGCCGCAACCGAACGCGCCCTCAAGCAGCTTGCGCCGCAGATGAACATCGAGGTGGACGCCGTCACCCTGGACGAGTGGCTCCCCTACGAGGTGCTGGAGGCGGAGGTCCGCTCGCTGGCCGCCTACCAGCCCGGCCGCGCTTTCACGCGCGGAACCCTCTTCGTCAGCGAGTCGGTCCGCACCGCCGGCCCGGAGGGCAGCGCCGACGAGGTGGGCCCCGCCGAGTACACCGCCCACTGGCAGCGGTGCTACCCCGCCGGCCTGGAGATCCTGGACCTGCCCGGGCGACACCTGCAGATGGTGAAGGGCGCCGAGCAATTGGAGGCGCTGGCCTCGGCGCTCGACAAACTGGAGCGGAATATCTGACCCGTCGTCAGCTCTTGTCTGGGTGACCAGGGTTTTTGTCCTGGTCACCCAGGGGCGCTTTCCGAAAAGACCGTCGTCCACGAGTCACGTACCCGCGAAACATGCGACACGGCAAGCAAAATGCGGTGACGGATCGCGGTCAAACCTCATCGCCAAATCGGCCAAAGAGGAATCGAATCCAGCCTTCGAACAGATCGACCTCCGTTGCTGCGACAGCGCGCCACCCTTGGCGAAGGCGTGGCCGGCGTGGCCATGACCCACCTCGCGCTGTACCGCCATGACCGGGACGAGCGGCACCTGGACCGCGCGGCACAATTGCGCGCGACCATCCCGGACGATCCGGAGCTGACGCCCCTGCTCGGTCCCGACGACGCCACCGGCCTGCTGCACGGCAGGCCCGGGGTGGCGCTGCTCGACTACTACCTGCACCACCTCACCGGCGACCCGACGGCGATCCGGCGCGGCCTCGCCCTGCTGCGCACGGAGGCCGGGCGCGCGGTCGAGTATCCCGGGGGCGGCCTGGCGTTCCGGATCTCCACCACCGACAACCGGTTGTTCCCCTACCTGCATCGGGGCTCGGCGGGCCTGGCCCTGGTCGCCGACCGCTACCTGCCGCACCTCGACGAGTCGGCCGGTGCCGAGTGGACCAGCACCGAGTTGGCCACGCTCATCGAGAGGTGCCTGACGCCCGGCTCCGTCCCGACCACCGCCTACAGCGGCCTGTACGAGGGGCGCGCCGGGCTGGTGCTCGCGCTCGCGGACCACGCGACCTGGACCGGCTCACCGGCCGACCGCGAGACCGCCTTGGCCGCCGGCAGCCGGCTGTACTGCCACGCGGTCACCCACCCCACCGGCGTGCGGTTCTCCGGCGAGCACACGTTCCGGCTCAGCGCCGACCTGTGGAGCGGTTCGGCCGGCGTCCTGCTCGGGCTGACCCGGCTGCTCGACGGCCCGGTTGATGCCTTCTTCACACTCGACGACCTGGTCCGGTCCGCTGCTCCGCGCTGAGCATTCGAACTGGCCGAGCGACTGTCACAGCCGCTCCCCCCAGATGTCCCCGGTCGGCCGGGGCACACGCAACCGGTCCTGCGCACAGGGACCGATAACAGAAGGGAAGTCTCCGATGTCCGAGGTTCTCGCTCTGCAGATGCTCGAGGAGCCCAACAAGCTGGTCGTCCTCAGCTGTGAGGGCTGCACCAGCACCACCGCCAGCACGGGCTGTGGCTCGTGACCCTGTCCTGATCGACGGAGAAGGGGCCCGGCCGATGCCCGTTCGATCTCCCGGGCCCCTGACCGGAATCTGACGGTCAGGCAGTGCGACGGTGGGTGACCAGGGGTTCGTCCCCTGGTCACCCACCGGTGCTTCCGTGTCAGCCGACGACGTACACCCACGGGCTCTCGCCGCCGTACCAGTAGGTGGGGCTGGTGAAGTACGAGACGCCGTAGTACGTTCCGGTGCCCACGGACACCCAGTTGGAGTAGACCGCCCCGTTGGGGCCCCAGACGACCGCGCAGTTGCGGCTGCCGTTGACCACGTTCTGGTTGCTGTCCACGACCTCCGCGCAGAGGGTGATGTCGGTGTTGTTGGAGCCCGACGTGAAGGCGCCGGACTGGACGCCGTTCCCACCGTTCCCGCCGACGCAGGTCTGGATCGAGAGACCGTCCGCCGGCAGGGGGGCGCGACAGCCCCCGACGGAGGTGGAGGCCGAGGCGGACCCGGCGGTGGCGAGTCCGGCGGCCGCGGCGAGCACGACGGCTCCGGACGCGGCGGCGAGGCGAAGCTTCAAGGTATCTCCCTCGTAGTCGAATTGGCGGCAGCTAGAAGCCGTCAGGCTCCCCCGTGCGCCGCTGAGCCCACCCTGACGCCCCGCGCTCACCGCCGGCTCACCGATGCCTTACGCCACTGCGCGCGGGCCCGGCCCGGGGCCGGCGCGGGTCACCCGTCCGTGTGAAAAACCGCCTGACCCCGGTAGACCAGCGGTAACGTCAAGGGCCATGAATCAGCAGACCTGTCCACGCTGCGCGGGCACCGGGGTGACCGAGAAGGTCCGGTACACCGTCGAGACCTGCCCTGACGGGCGGCAGCAGCCCAGGACGGAGAGCTACCTCTCACCCTGCGACCACTGCGGCGGGAAAGGCCATGTGAACTGAGATGCGACTTGTCTTCCAGTGCACCGAGTGCGGGATCAACTACCTGCCGCCAGAGGGTCTCACCTACGGAGACGGCAGTCCGGCCAGCCCACTGTGGTGCACCGAGCATCTGAGCGTGATGCGTGAACGCGGGGTCAGCGAGCCCCCGTCGGCCGTCGCCATCGCGCTGCTGGCCGCCCGGCAGCGAGCAGCGGACCCGGCCGTCGAGCAGGGCGCACCCCGACCGGACGTCCGCCCCTCCCGCCCGACCCGCACCCGCCGCGGGGCGAAGTCGCCGGGGGGCGGGCGGTCGAAGCTCCGCTGATCCCGCGGTTGCCTGCCGCGTCTCGGGAGGGCAGCAGGTTGCTCTGACTGCTTGGTACTGCAACCGCATCGCAGCGCACCAGGCATCCGCTCGCCCTCCCTCGCGCTGCTCGGTTCACTCGCTGGTCGGCGACGTCGGTTCGGCTTCGCTCTCCGCCGCCGATGTGTCCTCGGCGGTCGTGTCCGCCGCCTCCGTCGCCGCGGTGGTCTCCTCGGCTGTGTCCGTGCTGGCGTCGCCCTTGTCGGCGCGGCCACCCCCCCAACCAGGCATACCTTCCCTCTCTCCCTTGTGCTGTCAGGTCACTCGCTCGACGGCTCGGCTTCGGCCGCCTGTGGTTCCTCGACGATGCTCTGCTCCTCAGCCCGCTCCGCCGCGGGCTCGGTGTTCGTCGCGGTTTCGGTGTTCTTGGTGCCGCCGCCGGTCACGTCAGGCATGCGCTTTCCCCCCCAGCGTGGTTCCCGGTTCCCGTTCTGAGCATCCCCCAGAGGATTCGGGGAGCAGCGGCCCGGCCGCCCGTCATGGGGCAGCGGGGCTGTTTCAACCGCCCCAACCGGTGAAGTAGATGTAGTTCAAGGTCGCGTGCAGCTGGCGGGGCGGCGTGTGCGGCTCCCCCTCAGCCGCTCACCAACCTAGGACCGGCGACGCATCGTGTGAAGTGCCAAGTTGCACGGTGAAGCGGGGGTTCCGGTGCCGGACTGCACTGTGAGTTCTGTTGTGCTCCTACCAGCCCGCTGCCTATTCTGTGACCGCACCAATCTGCGAATGTCTCTCGGGGGCGAGATGCAGGGTGATCTGCGTGCGGACGTGGCGTCTGTCGGGCGGATTCGACGGGCCGACGATTTGCTGGACATGCAGCGTGCTGCCCGAAAGGGCGGCACCCCGCTGGTGCTTCGCTGGCTGGCTTGCCGCATCGGCGCTGACGTGTTTCTGATGAACTCTGCTGGCACTCTGGCCCACCCGCCCCAGGCTCCCCTGGGCGACGCCCGGCGTGGTCTCGCGCTGCGCGGTGCAAGAGAGTTGGCTGAGCGGCGGCTGGGTTCGGTTGCCATCGACCAGGACGGGCTTACGTGCATCGTCCTTCCCCTCGACGGATCACGGGGCGCCTCCGCACCTCTCCTCGCCGCCGTGGTGCCCCGGCCGACCCCGCCTGAGCTGCCCCTCCTGCTCGCCGATGCCACCTCCGTGCTGAGCCTGAGTTGGCTGGCGGAAGACACCCGGCGCCAACAGCGTCGGCTGAGGATCGCCGACGCCGGGACTCGGGAAGCAGTCCTCCACTTGCTGCTGAACGGTCATACCTCCGCCGCGCGCCAGGTCGCGGGGGCGCTGCGCCCGGCTCTGCCTGCGGTGGTACGGGTGTACGTCATCGAGGGGCCGCCGGAAGTTCGTGGCCGGCTGGCCAGGGAACTGGCCAACGTGGCCGAAGGCGCATGGATCGTGCCGTGCCCGGTGTACTCCGATCACCACTTCATGCTCGCGCCTGGCGACGGTGCCCCGACCCGGGTGTGGCCGGCTGAGCTGGCGGCCGCCTGCTGGATCGGAGAGAGCAACGCGGTGCCCCTGCGGGAGACCGCAACCGGCTACGCTCAGGCGTTCCACGCCCTCGCCACCGCACGTAGCTCCTCAGAACGGCACGCTTCGTTCACGGCCAACCCCGACCTGACGCTGACCATCGGGCCCGCCGCGGCGACCTGGGCCGAGACCTTCCTCGCGCCGATCCGCGCCCACCGCCCCAGGCGGCCCCAGGACCCCGACAGCACAGAACTTCTGGCGACCGCCGCCTCATGGCTCAACTTCCACTCCAGCACGACAGCCCACCTGAAGATCCACCGCAACACCCTGAGCGCGCGCCTGACCCACATCCAAGAACTGCTCGGCCTGAACCTGCATCGGCTCGCCGACCAATCAGCGCTGGCACTCGCTCTGCGGACGACCACCACCAGGATCCCGCCCCCGCGAAAGCACGACGCCTCAGGCGCGGAGCAGGCATCGCCCACCCTGGACGAGCTCTTACTGCTGCCCCGGACAGGGGCGTGGGCCCAACAGCAGTTCCGTCCTGTGACCGCGCCCGACGTGCCGGCACCCATCGCGGAAACCCTCACCACCTGGCTGCGCCTCGACGCACACATCGGCCCCACCGCGGACGCACTGGCCATCTCGGAATCCGCCGTGCGCAAGCGACTGACACGGACCGAAGCACTGCTCAAACGCTCGCTGCTGCAGTCCCCCAGCGCTGTCCACGACCTGTGGCTCGCGCTCCGCGCCCTCGAACTGGCCGAGCCAGGCGAGCTTCGAGGTCGATGAGCTTCGGGAGATACCGACCGCGCTCGGCGAGCGCACCGACCTCCGAGCCGGACGGTCAGCCGCGTTCCGTCGCCGACTCGTCGGGCGGGCACGGCTCGCCGCCCGGCGGGACGGGCTCGAAGCGCCAGGTGGTCGCCGTGTCGCAAGGCTGGAGGGTGCCGCTGCTGCCGGGGACGATGGTGGCGCACAGGCCGGTCTCGACGTTGCGCAGCTTGGTGGGTGCAGCGGCGTCCGTCGGCACGAGCCACTGCTGCGGGAAGATGCACGGGTAGACGATCAGCTTGTTCGGCACGTCGCGGTCGAGGCACCTCTGGTCGCGTCCGGAGCTGGTGAGGTCGACGAGGGTGGCCTGGCCCGGGCGCTCGTTCTCGACCCGCCACCGGGTGCAGGCACCGAGGACGGCGGGCACCCCGCCAATCGCGGTGTTGCGGGTGCCAGGGGTGAGGCAGCTGCCCGTGGCGAGGTCGCGGATCACGTAGACGCCGTTGTCCAACGCCTGGGCGGGCGTGGCGAACGCGGCGGCGCCGGCGAGCGAGCAGGCCAGGGAGAGAAGCAGGGTACCGACACGTCTCACGGCTGGACGCTCCAGGAGAGGCGAGGGCGGCGGGCAGAAAGGTCCTGACGGTAGGAAGGTCACACGTCCGCCCCCCGCGCCCGCCGCGCCCCGCCGCTGCTCCCCCGGGCATCACCCGTCCGGTGGTCGGAGGCCGTCCGGCAGCACGGCCGGCGCGGGCACCGTGGTGGCCCGCTCGTGCGACGCCAGCCGCGTGCCCCGGGCGCTCACCACCGCGACAGCTCCGGGAAGAAGCCGGGGATCTCGGTGGCCCGCCCCTGTTCCAGGGCCGTCCGGTAGATGTGCGCGCCCACGGCCAGGTCCAGCACGCCCAGTCCGAACGGGGAGAAGATAGTGGTGCGGTCCTGGTGGAGCGTCACCTCGCCGCGCAGCACGTCCGCCAGCGTGCCGGTGATGAAGTCGCGGGTGCCGTACTCGAGTTCGGTGAGGTGTGGGGAGGTCTGCGCGGTCAGGCAGTGGTCCACGTCGTCCAGGATGTTGTGGCACTTGATCATCACGGTGGGGTGGATGTCGCGCAGCGAGAGGTTGAGGATCAGCTGGTCGGGGCGCAGCGTCTGCTCGTCGCTGAGCCAGGGGGCGGGGGCGGTGGTGGCGAGGATGACCAGGTCGGCCATGGCGAGCGCGGAGTCGATGTCGTCGGCCCGCTGCGCGGAGGTCCAGCCGTGGGTCTCGCGCAGGTAGGAGGCGAAGGTGTCGGCGTAGGCGTCCACGTGGTCGTGGACCAGGCAGTCGCCGACCGCCAGGCCCCGCGCCGCCAGGAAGTTGGAGACCGTGCGCCCGATCACCCCGGCTCCGACGAAGAGCACGGTACGCGGGCGCTCGCCCGGCTGCAGCGTCTCCACCGCCAGCGCGGCGGAGGCGGCGGTGCGGGCGGCGCTGATCTGCGAGGCCTCCAGGCAGGCGAAGGGGTAGCCGGTCTCGGCGTCGTTGAGGATCAGCACGGCCGAGGCGCGCTGCAGGTTCTGCTCGACGTTGGGCGGGTAGCTGGCGATCCACTTGAGCCCGGAGACCGGCTGCTCGCCGCCGAGGTGGGCGGGCAGCGCGATGATCCGGCAGCTGGGCTTGTCCGGGAACCGCAGGAAGTAGCTGTTGGGGTTCACCGTCCGGCCCAGGCTGTGCGCCAGGTAGGTGTCCCGGACCAGCTCCAGGATCTTCGCCGGGGCGGCGGCGATCACCTCCTGGGTGAGGGTGCCGTCGACCACGTGGAAGGAGGTCATGATGCTTCCTCTCAATTGTCTTTGACGATCAGTCAGAACGAGAGAAGTAAGAACGAGAGAAGTCAGAACGAGAGAAGTCCGTACCGCTCCGCCACCCAGGCGTCGTTGTACACGGTGCGCAGGTAGCGCTCGCCGAGATCGGGCGAGATCGCGGCGATCCGGCTGCCGGCCGGGAAGCCCGCCGCGTAGTGGCGGACGGCCGCGAGCACCGAGCCGGTGGAGCCGCCGGTCAGCAGGCCGTGGTCACGGGCCAGCCGGCGGCACTCGCGGATCGCCTCCGGCTCGGCCACCAGCACCACCTCGTCGGCGAGTTCGGGCCGGCACAGCTCCGGCGGGCGGCTGGCGCCCAGGCCGGGCAGGAACCGCTGTCCGGGACGGGTGCCGAAGATCACCGAGCCGACCGCGTCGACCGCGACGATCCGGGTCTCGGGCGAGTACTCGCGCAGGTACTGGGCGCAGCCGACGAAGGTGCCGGTCGAACCGGCGCCGACGAACAGGTAGTCGATCTGCTGCAGCTCCTTGAGCATGCTGCGCCCGGTCTGCTCGTAATGGGCGCGCGGGTTGGCCTGGTTGGCGTACTGGTTGAGCCAGAGCATCCGCGGGTCGGCGGCGGTGCGCTGCTGGATGTAGGCGATCCGGGAGGCCAGAAAGCCGCCGTTGGCATCCAGGCTGTCGACCACCACGACCTCGGTGCCCAGCGCCCGCATGTGGTCGGCGCTGGTGGTGGAGGTGTTCGGGTCGACCACGCAGGTGAAGGGGTAGCTCTTGGTCGCGCAGATCGAGCTGAGCGCGATGCCGAGGTTGCCCGAGGAGGACTCGATGATCGGGGTGCCGGGCGCGAGCAGGCCGCGGTGCTCGGCGTCCTCGATCAGGCTGAGCGCGGTCTTGAGCTTGACCGAGCCGGCCGGATTGAGCCCCTCCAGCTTGAGGAAGACATCCGATCCCGCCACCAGTTCGGGCAGTTGGAGGAAGATGTCGTCGGTGACCATCTCGTAGCCGTGCCGGTAGATCATGATGAGGCCTCCCACAGATCCTCGTGGCCGAGCTCCGCGGTGGCGTACTTGCCCAGCGCGCTGATCAGCAACTTCATCTCCAACTCCAGTGCCTGAAGCAGTCGTTCGAGCCCGTGTTCGGAATCCTCGTCGACCGCGACCAGCGCCGCCCGGCCCAGGCCCACGCCCGAGGCGCCGAGCGCGAGCAGCTTGACCGCGCGCGGGCCGTGCCAGACCCGGCCGCTGGCCAGCAGGGTGCCCCGCCCGGTGTCGATCCGGCGCAGGCACTCGGCGAGCGGCAGGCCGACGTGATCCAAGAACGCGGTCGGTGCCCAGCCGGTGCCGCCCTCCGCGCCGTCCACGGTGACCGCGTCGGCGCCGGCCTGCCAGGCGACCTCGGCGGCCCGCCCGACGTCGCGGCCGGGGAAGAGCTTGACCCAGCAGCGGGCCCGCGGGTAGTTGTTGCGCATCAAGTGGATCTGCTGCCGGAAGATCTCCTCGGTGAACGTGCCGGGCGAGGAGCAGCGCAGCACCGGCCCGTCGGCGACCAGGCGCTCGATGGCGTACTGGTCGTCCAGACCGGCGACCGCCGCCTCGCTGATCATGGTGAGCCCGCCGAGGCCGGGCTTGGCGCCCTGACCGACCTTCAGCTCGAAGGCCAGGCGTCCGGTCGCGAGCAGCTCGCCGACCGCCGGATCGCTGTAGACCTGGTTCCACACCTCGGAGTTGGCGTCCTCGGTGCTCTGCTGGACACAGATTCCTCCTACGGTGTCAGGGAGTTCCTCCAGGTACGCGTGGATCCGCTCCAGCAGGCCCTTGCGGTGCTCGTCGCCGCTGGTCCGGAAGCCGTTCATCGGGGCGACGTTCTCGCCGATGATCATCGGGATGCCGAGCCGCCCGGCCTGCCGGCTGATGCCCAGGCTGGTGTTGGCCGCCCGGGTCGAGCCGAGCGCCGAGACGTACACCGGCAGCGGGGAGTCGAGCCCGCCGAAGGAGGCGGCCAACCGGACGTCGGAGTAGAGCGGTTCGCGACCCAGGTCGATCAGCTTGGCGAGCCGGCCCGGCATGAAGAGCGGCGGGGCCAGGCGCAGCGCGTCGATGGCGTCGATGGCGTCGATCGCGTCGGCAGAGCCGGTGGCCGGGGGGCGGTGCGGGCCGGCACCGTAGACGGCGCTGCCGTAGTCGGCCAGCGGGGGGAAGACGGCGGCAGCGCCGTCCCGGGCCCGACGCCGGACCTCGGTCTCGGGGAAGCCGGGTGCGGTGAGGGCGTTAGCGGCGTTCACGGTGTTCATGGCGTTGACGGTGCTGGCGGTCACGGCGAGACCACCCCCGCGAGCTTCGGGAAGGCGGTGGCCTGCCAGACCGAGTCCAGTCCGGCGACCCAGCGGGTCAGCCGCTCGACGCCGATGCCGAAACCGGCGCTGTTCGGGATGCCGTTGCGGACCACGTCCAGGTACCAGGCGTACTTGGCCGGGTTCTCGCCGGTCTCCCGCATCCGCGTGATGATCTTCGCGTACTCGAACTCCCGCTCGCTGCCGCTGCACAGCTCGCCGCAGCCTTCCGGAGCGATCAGGTCGAAGTTGAGCAGGGTGCCCGGATCCTCCGTGCTCTCCTTGTCGTAGAAGCCGCGCGAGCCCTTGGGGTAGCCGACCACGAAGAACGGCGCCGCGGCGTCCCGGGAGATCAGCTCCTCGGCCTGCCACTCGATCTCGGTGCCGGCGGCCTGCGGGTAGCCCTTGGCGCGCAGCCGCTCGACCACCTCGCCGTGCGGGATCCGGGCGAACGGCGCGGCCACGAAGGCCTGCAGCGCGGCGGTGTCGCGCTCCAGCGCCGCGAGCTCCTCGGCGCACTCGGCCAGCACCTTGGTCACCGCGTGCCGGATCACCCCCTCGACCAGGTCCATCGCCTCGTCCCGGGTGGCCCTGGCCACCTCGACGTCGATCTGCCGGAACTCGGCCAGGTGACGGCGGGTGGAACTGGTCTCGATCGGCTCCAGGCGGACGTTGGGCGCGACCAGGAAGATCCGGTCGAAGGTGAGCAGCGAGGCCTGCTTGTACAGGATCGCACTGGTCATCAGCTTGTAGTGGTGGCCGTAGAAATCGATGTCGGCCTGCTTGGCGCCGCGCGAACCGGGATCGGTCACCGGGCCGATGATCGGGTGCGCCATCTCCACCGAACCACCGGCCCGCAGGTGTTCACGGGCGCCGGCCAGCAGCGCCTGCTGGATCCGCAGCGTCGCCCGGGTACGCGGGTCGGCCAGGTGCAGGCGCGGCAGCGGGAGGATGTCGGCATCGGGGACGGGCATGGCGGTGCTGAGCGGGCGGTCGATCTGTGTGGTCATCGTGGGATTCCTCTGGGTACTGGTTCCTGGGTACTGGGCGCTGGTTGTTCGATCTCAGGCGGTCTGGCGCAGGTCGGCCGGGTCGGCGGTGTCGGCGGTGTCGGCGGTGTCGTAGCGGGACCGCACATAGCTCAGGGCGTGCAGCAGGCGGGTCGAGGTGAGCTGCGCCGAGCGGTGCGCGGGCGTCAGGTGGCCGATCGGCAGCGAGCCGGTACGGCTCCACTCCAGGCGCCCCTGCTCGGTGATCACGCTCCGCGCCCGGCCGGCGTTGTCCGGGTGCAGGCAGTACGGGACGTCCAGGTACCCCTGGGCGAAGGCCCGCACCAGCGCCTTGCCGATGTCCTCGTTCAGCCCGAGCACCGCGTCGATCAGTGCCCGCGCCTCCTCCTTGATCCCGGTCGAGACGGGAGCGGCCGGCAGGCGCTCGGTGGCCGCGCCGGCCCTGGCGGCGGTTTCGAGCGCGGTGACGTTCTCCGCGATCGACGGGATCCGCTGCGCCTCGGCGGCGGTCTTGACGATCAGCCGGGTGGAGCCGGTGCGCACCGCCAGCCGGGCCGCGTCGGCCACCAGGCTCAGCGCGCCCCGCTCGGTGCTCGGATACAGGCCCATGTAGGCGTAGATGACCACGTGCCAGCTGGTGTCGCCCAGCAGCTCCGCCGCGATCTCGTGCAGCGCGAGCACCGCCTCCTGGTCCTGGACGGCGTCGGTCTGCTGGGCGTAGCTCAGCGAGATGCTGTGGATGCCGTGCCGGCGGAAGAAGAGGCCTTCCAGCACGGTGATGGCGATCAACAGGGACGGCGGGCAGAGCTGGCCCAGCATGCAACCGCCGAAGCTCTCCAAGTGCGGCTCGACGCCGCGTTCGCGCAGCGCGGCGAGCTTGTGGCAGGCCTCTTCCCAGGCCTGCACGGACTGCCGGATCGGGGTGCGGCTGTAGGGCAGGCAGTAGGAGATCGGGCCGCCTTCGGTGGCGTCCAGTCCGGCCTCGATCAGGGCGTCGAAGATCCGGCCCGGCAGCGACGAACCATGGCGGACCTGGACCGGAAAGTCCCGGTCCCGGATGCCCGCCAGCATCGCCTCGGTGGTCGCGGTGGGGAAGTTGACGATCGGGTAGCCGTTCAGCGGCCGGCGCTCGCGCAGGGCTCGCTCGGCGGTGGCGAAGTCGCCGACCCGGGTGAAGCTGTCCAGCGTCAGGGTGCCGACCGTGGTGGCGTTCGCGGCCTTGGTGGCGCTCAGGCCCGCCCGCATCCGGGCCGGGTCGCTGAAACCCATCCGGGGCTGCACGACCAGCGCGCCGCGCCGGCGCGCGGCGTCCAGCACCGCGTGGAAGGTGGCACCGGGGCCGTGGTCGCGCGCGGCTCCGCTGCCCGTGACGGCATCGAGGGTGCGATAGGGCTCAACGGATCGCATCGGCGTAGGCCCTCCGGTCCAGGCCGCCGGCCGGCGGTGTGAGCGGGCGGGCGACCGGCTCGGGCAGCCGCTCCAGCAACGCCAGCCGCTCCAGCAACGCCAGCAGCTCCGGCACCGCCGTCTCGCCGACCAGGACGGCGTCGAAGCCGGCCTCCAGCAGCGGCAGGAAGTCCGCGTCGGTCCGCGATCCCGCGGTGTCGAGCTTGCCGCCGATCACCAGCGGCACCTGCCGCAACTCCTCGCTGGCCCGGACCGCGCGGGCCAGGCCCAGGCCTTCGTGCAGGCCGTGCCCGTTGACGGTGCTGATCACGATCAGGTCGGGCCGGACCTGCGCCGACTCGCCGACCAGGGTCGCCACCGGCACGCAGGCACCGAGGTTGGTGACCGCGCAGCCGTGTTCCTCCAGCAGCAGCTGCAGGTAGAGCAGGTTCCAGGTGTGCGAATCGGAGGGGATGGTACTGAGGACGACGTTGCGCGTGCCGAGACCGGGTGCGAACGCGTTGTTCGGGGACTGCTGCCGCAGTGCCACAGCCGACCTACCTCTCTCTTCACCGTGTGGAAGGCCGCGATCGGATCGACCGGGCCCAGTACCCCCGTGGCTGGCGCCGCCGGCGTCGACGCGCTCGTGGCGGTCTCCGACGGGCGACGGACTCATCGTGGCCAGCGCGCCGCTCCGGTGGCACTGGGTACTTGTGACCGCCCGCCTGGGCGGCACTTCCGACCACTGGGTCGCCGTCCGGGCCGGCCCTAGCGTCGTCATCGCGGACATCTCTCCGCGACGAGCGTGCTATGGACGACGTGTTGGGAGTGGAACGGTGACTGACCACCAGATGGATGACCGGCAGCGGACCTTGGCCGGCCTGGAGCCGCTGGAGCTGCCCACCGACCGTCGCCGGTCCGCGACGGCGTCCGGGTCCGGGTGCGGCGGCGACCGCGACGGCGTCGCCTTCGAGCTGCCGGGCGGACTTCCTACCGAACTCACCAGTCAGCACGCCTTGCTGACGGCGTTTCAGGTGCTGCTGGCGAAGTACAGCCGGCAGCAGGACATCGCCGTACGGATGCCTACGGACCGGGCCGGAGAGGGGGACGGGGACGGGGAGGTGGTGATCGTCCGCACCGATCTGTCCGGTGACCCGACCTTCGCGCAGTTGCTCGAGCGGGTTGCGGCGAACGCTGGCGCGGCTGCTCAACATCCTTTCTCCGAGCGTCAGTTCGGCGCTGACTTCGACGCACTTCGGCTGCCGGCCTTCGGCTTGCGCGCAACCGGCGAGCTGGGCCTGAGCGTCACCGGGTCACAGGCGGTGGTGGAGTACCGCGCCGACCTCTTCTCGCCGGCGACGGTGACCCGCCTGGCCGGACACTTTCGGACGCTGCTGGCGGCGGTCGCGCAGCAGCCGGCGGCCCGGCTGTCCGAACTGGAGCTGCTCACCGCCGCCGAGCGGGAGCAGCTGCTGGTGGAGTGGAACGACACCGCCGCGCCCTTTCCGCAGGACCTGACGGTCCATCAACTGATCGAGGCACGGGCGACCTCGCACCCGGAGATCCCGGCGATAGGCAACTTGACGTATCGTCAACTTGACAAGCAGGCCAACCAGTTGGCACACCATCTGCGCGCCCGGGGCGTCGGGTCGGGCAGCCTGGTGACGGTCTGCCTGGAGCGCGGTCCGGAACTGGTCTGCGCACTGCTTGGCATCCTCAAGTCCGGTGCTGCATACGTGCCGATGGACCCCGAGTACCCGGCGGACCGGCTCGCCTACCTGGTCAAGGACTCCAGCACCCCACTGATCATCACCCACACCCGCCACACCAACCGCCTCCCGGACCACGTCCCACACCTACTCGTCGATCAGAACTGGCCCACCGGCCGCGCGGACAACCCGACCCCCACCGCCACCCCAACCGACCTCGCCTACGTCATCTACACCTCCGGCTCCACCGGCAAGCCCAAAGGCGTCCAGGTCGAACACCACAGCGTGGTCAACCTCATCCACTGGACCAACACCACCTTCGACACCCACCCCGGCGACCCCGTCGCCCTGCTCGCCGGCGTCGCCTTCGACGCCGCCGCCTGGGAACTCTGGCCCGCCCTCACCGCCGGCGCCACCTGCCACACCCCCACCGACAACACCCGCCTCACCCCCACACTCCTCCAACAGTGGCTCACCGACCAGCGGATCCGTGGCACCTTCCTCTCCACACCGATGCTCGAAGCCCTCGCCACCCTCCCCTGGGACTCCACCACTAGCCTCGAATACGTCCTCACCGGCGGCGACCAACTCCGCCTCCCCGCCGACACCCACCTCCCCTTCCGCATCCACAACAACTACGGCCCCACCGAAGCCACCGTCCTGGTCACCTCCACCGAAATCACCCTCGGCGACCCCCTCCCCCCCATCGGCCGCCCGATCGACAACACCGCCCTGTACGTCGTCGACCCCGACGGCCACCCCGTCCCCATCGGCATCCCCGGCGAACTCCTCATCACCGGCACCGGCCTCGCCCGCGGGTACCTGGGCCGACCCGACCTCACCGACGAGAAATTCACCCACACCCCCTACGGACGCGCCTACCGCACCGGCGACCTCGTCAAATGGCGCGGCGACGGACAGTTGGAGTTCCTCGGCCGAATCGACAACCAGGTCAAACTCCGCGGCTACCGCATCGAACTCGGCGAAATCGAAGCCACCCTCCTCACCCACCCGACGGTCACCACCGCCACCGTCCTCCTACGCGAAGACACCCCCGGCGACAGGCGCCTGGTCGCCTACCTCACCCCCAACGACCTCAACACCGACCACCTACGCGCCCACGCCGCACAGCACCTGCCCGACTACATGATCCCCACCACCTTCATCACCCTCGACCACCTCCCCCTCACCCCCAACGGCAAGACCGACCGCCGCGCCCTCCCCACCCCCGAGGTCCAGCAGTCCGCCACGACCCACACCGCTCCCCGAACCGCCACCGAGCGCGCCGTGACCGCCATCTGGAGCGAGATCCTCGGGGTCGAGACCATCGGCGTGCACGACAACTTCTTCCAGCTCGGCGGCCACTCGCTGCTCGCCACCCAGGTCACCAGCCGGATCCGCCAGACCCTCGGCGTCGACCTGCCCGTGCGCACCGTCTTCGCCGCGCCGACCCCCGCTCAACTGGCGGCCGCCATCAGCACCTTGGACACCACCCAGGCGACCGTGATCACCCTCGCACCGCGTGACGGACGTCCGTTGCCGCTCTCCTTCGCCCAGCAACGCCTCTGGTTCCTCGACCAACTCGAGCCCGACAGCACCGACTACCTCATCCCGTTCGCCCTACGCATCACCGGCCCCCTCAACCCCACCGCCCTCCAACACGCCCTCACCACACTCACCACCCGCCACGAAATCCTCCGCACCCACTTCCCCACCAACCCCAACGGCGAACCCACCCAACACATCAACCCACCCACCCCACCCACCATCACCACCCACGACCTCCGCCACCACACCCACCCCACCACCCGCGAAACCCACGCCCAACACCTCCTCCTCACCGAAGCCCGCCGCCCCCTCAACCTCACCACCGGCCCCCTGCTCCGCATCGACCTCGTCCTGCTGTCGGACGAGGACCAGTTCCTCCAGCTGACGTTCCATCACATCATCGCGGACGGCTGGTCGGAGGGCGTCCTGGCCCGCGAGCTGCGCGAGCTCTACGCCGCCGCTCTCGGCCAAGGTGACACCGAGCTGACCGAACTCCCGGTGCAGTACGCCGACTTCGCGCTCTGGCAACGTGGCTGGCTGACCGGCGACGCGCTACGGGGTCAGCTGGACTACTGGCGCGAGCGGTTGACCGGCATCGAACCGCTGGAGCTGCCCACCGACCACCGGCGACCCACCCGGCGCGGCGCCGACGAGGACGGCACCGTCCTCTTCAGCATCCCCGCCGACCTCGCGGACCAGGTGCGAGCCATCGCCACCGACAGCGGGGCCAGCCTCTTCATGACGCTGCTCGGCACCTTCCAGCTGCTCCTGTCCAAGTACAGCCGCCAGCAGGACATCGCGGTCGGCACCCCGATCGCCGGCCGCAACCGAGCCGAACTCGAAACCATGATCGGCTTCTTCGTCAACACCCTCGTCATGCGCACCGACCTCACCGGCGACCCCACCTTCACCGAACTCCTCCACCGCGTCAAAGACACCGCACTCGGCGCCTACGACCACCAGGACCTCCCCTTCGAACGGCTCGTCGAGGAACTCGCACCGGACCGGGACCCGTCCCGCAACCCGCTCTTCCAGACCATGTTCGTCCTGCGGAACGCCTCGGAGGCCGCCGACTGGCAGCTGCCCGGCACCACCGTGACGCCGATCCCGGTCACCGGGCAGCAGGCCAAGTTCGACCTGACCCTCTCCCTCGTCGAGGAGGCCGACGGGGGGCTGCACGGCTCGGTGGAGTACCGCGCCGACCTCTTCGAGCCCGCAACGGTGACCCGGCTGATCGACCACTTCCGCACCCTGCTGACCGCCGTCACCGCCACTCCGCAGGCCCGGCTCTCCGAGCTGGAGCTGCTGGCCGGAGCCGAACGGCAGCAGGTCCTGGTGGAGTGGAACGACACCGCCGCCGACTTCCCGGACAGCACCACCATCCACCGGTTCTTCGAGGAGTGGGCCGAGCGCACCCCGGAGGTCGTCGCGGCCCGGAGCGAGACCGAGGAGTTGACGTACCGTCAGGTGAACGAGCAGGCCAACCGGTTGGCCCACCACCTGCGCGCGCTGGGCACCGTGCGGCCGAACACCGTGGTGGCCGTCTGCCTGGAGCGCAGTACCGACCTGGTCTGCGCGATCCTCGGTGTGCTGAAGTCCGGCGCCGGCTACCTGCCGCTCGACCCGGACTTCCCGGCCGAGCGGCTCGGCTACATGGTCGAGGACTCGCACGCCCCGCTGGTCATCACCGACAGCCGGCACGCCGCGCGGTTCCCGGCCGGTGTGCCGCGGTTCCTGACCGACCGGGACTGGGACGGCCTTGCCGAGTTGCCCGACGACAACCCGCCGGTCCGCTCCGGCGCGGACGACCTGCTGTACACCATCTACACCAGCGGTTCGACCGGCCGCCCCAAGGGCGTCCAGGTCCGGCACCGCAGCCTGGTCAACCTGGTGCACTGGACGAAGCGGGACTACGCGCCCCGGGCCGGCGAGCCGATGGCCCTGCTCGGCGGGGTCGCCTTCGACGCCGGGGCCTGGGAGTTCTGGCTGGCCCTCACCTCCGGCGCCACCTGCTGCATCCCGACCGAGGCGGTCCGGCTGGCACCCCCGGTGCTGCAGGAGTGGATCGTCGCGCAGGGGATCCGCGGCGCCTTCCTCTCCACTCCGATGCTGGAGTCACTGGCCGCGCTGCCCTGGGACGACGTGGCAGGCAGCCCGGACTACCTGCTCACCGGCGGCGACCAACTCCGGCTGCCCCCGGGCAAGCAGCTGCCGTTCCGGGTGGTCAACGGCTACGGCCCGACCGAGACCACCGTCATCGTGACCGCCGTCGAGGTGACCCCCGGCGACCCGCTCCCGCCGATCGGGCGCCCGCTGGCCAACGTCCGCGTCTACGTGGTGGATCGGGACAACCACCCGGTGCCGGTGGGGGTTCCCGGTGAGCTGCTGATCGGCGGCGTCGCGGTGGCCGTCGGCTACTACGGCCAACCGGAGCTGACCGCCGAGAAGTTCATCGACTTCGAGGTGGACGGCGGCACCCACCGGGTCTACCGCAGCGGCGACCTGGTGAAGTGGCGGGCGGACGGGCAGCTGGAGTTCCTCGGCCGGATCGACAACCAGGTCAAGCTGCGCGGCTTCCGTATCGAGCTCGGCGAGATCGAGGCCACCCTGCTCAGCCACCCGGCGGTCACCGCCGTCACCGTGATCGTCCGCGAGGACACCCCGGGTGACAAGCGCCTGGTCGCCTACCTGACCGTCGCCACCGGAGAACTTCCGCCCGCTGCTTCCGAGTTGCGCTCCCACCTGGAACCGCGGCTGCCCGGCTACATGATCCCCGCCGCCTTCGTCACCCTCGACCAGCTCCCGCTCACCCCCAACGGCAAGACCGACCGCCGGGCCCTCCCGGCCCCCGACCACCAGCGCCCCGAGGTGGCCGCCTACGCCGCTCCGCGCAACCCCGTCGAGAAGGCGATCACCGCCGCCTGGAGCGACATCCTGGGCCTCGACACCATCGGCATCCACGACGACTTCTTCCACCTCGGCGGCCACTCGCTGCTCGCCACCCGGGTCACCAGCCGGATCCGCCAGACCCTGGGCGTCGACCTGCCGGTCCGCACCCTGTTCACCTCCCCAACGCCGGCCCAACTCGCCACCGCGATACGGGAGATCATGCTGGCCGCGATCTCCGACCAGTTCGGCAAGGCGGGCTGACGGCCGCTCGACCAACCGCGTCGGGCCGCACCGCGGTTCCGGTGCGGCCCGACGCCCCGAGGCTGGACCTTCGAGATCCCGGTGGGTCCAGCCCCAGACGTGTACAAGCCCACCGTCGGTGGCGTTCGATCTGCCCGCGGCCTGGTGTTGCCGAAACAGCAACAAAGATTGCCATCCTCGCAGCCCGGCGCGCACGGTAGTCGTGGAGGTGGTCAGAGTGACCGATCAGCTGAGGGACGGATATGACGTGGTGGTGGTCGGCGGCGGCGCCGCCGGGTTGAGCGGGGCGCTGATGCTGGCGCGGGCGCGACGGTCCGTGGTGGTGATCGACGCCGGCGCGCCGCGCAACGCGCCGGCTGCGGCGGTGCACGGGCTGCTCGCCCGGGACGGCATCCGGCCGGGCGAGTTGCTGGAGCGTGGCCGGGCCGAAGTCCGCGGCTACGGCGGCCAGGTGGTGTCCGGCGAGGTCGCCACCGTGGACCGGGAGGACAGCGGGCAGTCCGGGTTCGCGGTGACGCTGTCCGACGGTCGCCAGGTCCTGGCCCGCCGGCTGCTGGTGACCACGGGGCTGGTCGACGAGCTGCCGCAGGTGTCAGGGCTGGCGGCGCGCTGGGGCCGCGACGTGGTGCACTGCCCGTACTGCCACGGCTGGGAGGTCCGCGACCAGGCCATCGGCGTGCTGGGCAGCGGACCGATGGCGGTGCACCAGGCGCTGCTGTTCCGCCAGTGGAGCGCCGACATCACGCTCTTCTCCCACCGCATGCCGCCGCCGACCGAGGAGCAGGCGGAGCAGCTGGCCGCTCGCGGCATCCGCGTGGTGGACGGCGAGGTGTCGGCCCTGGAGATCGCCGAGGACCGCCTGGTCGGCGTGCGGCTGAGCGACGGTCGGGTGGTGGACCGCGCGGTGCTGGCGGTCGCGCCGCGCCTGGCGCTGCGCGTCGGCTTCCTGGACCCGCTCGGACTGCGGCCGGCCGAACACCCCTCGGGAATGGGCGAGTTCCTCCCCTGCGACGCCACCGGCCGGACCGAGGCGCCCGGGGTGTGGGTGGCGGGCAACGTCACCGACCCGGCCGCGCAGGTCGGCAGCGCCGCGTCGGCCGGGGCCGCCGCGGCCGCCCAGATCAACGCCGACCTGATCGCCGAGGAGACCCGGCGGGCGGTGGCCGCGCACCACGAGGCGTTCTCGCACGAGACCGAGGCGCGGGTCGCGGACCTGGTGGCAGGCGACCGACGCCACGGCCTCTGAACCCCTGAGCCGCTGAGCCCAGCCGGTGGGGACCGCGCCTGGTCAGCCCAGGAACGCCGCCGTGGTCGCCGCGAACCACTTCGCGTCGTCGAGCCACGGGAAGTGCCCGGCGCCGGCCTGGACGGTGAACTCGGCGTTCGGGAAGAGCGCGTGGTACTCCTCCAGCACCCGCGGCGGCGCCGCCAGGTCGAGCTCGCCGGCGAGCAGCAGGACCGGCGGGGCGAAGCGGGCGAGCGCCGCGCGGGTGCCGTCGGGGTCGAACGCGCCGTCGGCTCCGAAGGCGGCGATGGCCTGGGTGTTCGTCTGCTCCTCCCCGGCCGCCTGGTGGGCCTGCGCCGCCTGGTCCCAACGGCCGTAGGAGAACGGTGCGATCGCCTGCCAGGTGTCGGCGGTGGCCTGGCCCGCCAGGAGCGCCTCCAGAGCGGCGAACGCTGCCGGGAACCACGGCTCGTCCCGGCGCAACAGCGCCGTCTCGCGCCGGTCGGCTCCGGTGATCGTCAGGCCCACGGCGAACACGCTGGGTGTGATCAGGGCGAGCCGGCCGACCCGCTCGGCGTGGCGAGCCGCGTACTGCACGGCCAGGTTGGCGCCCGCGCAGTGCGCGAGCAGGTCCATCCGGTCCAGGCCGAGGTGCTCGCGCAGGGCCTCGACGTCGTCGACGAGTTGGTCGCAGCGGAAGTAGTCGGCGTCCTGCGGTATCGCCGAGTCGCCGGTGCCCCGGAGGTCCAGCATGATCAGCTGCCGGTGCGCGGAGAGGCCGCCGAGCTCGCCGAGGTAGGCGGCGGCCTGCGGTCCGCCGGGCAGGCAGACGACGGCGGGGCCGTCACCGACCACGCGGTAGCTGAGCTCGGTTCCGTCATGCGCGGAGAAGGTGGGCATGATCGGGCACCCTGCCAGCCGGAAGCGCGGCGGTGCAAGCGAATTGCGGTGCGGGCCGGGGCCCCTCCGACAAAGAGCACGCACCTGACGCCGCCAATCCGCCCTGCGGGCGACGAAGGGGGTTTGACGACAGGCCCTAAGGCCAATACCGGTGATTTAGGTCGTTTTCCGGCTGGTCGGGCTGGCTCTGGTGGGTGCGACCAGCCGGACGGTTGGAGTGTCGGGTGCCG
>NZ_JARZAG010000054.1 GCF_029892155.1 Kitasatospora sp. GAS204B
ACCTCACCCCACTCGAAACCCGAGCCAGGCTCCGGCACGACTTCACCCCTGCAGCGTAAGCACCCGCTGTCCAAGATCAGGGGGGAACTTCAGGGGACGTCTGCGAGGAGCTCCGGCCTGGGACGCGAGCGGTGGGGCGACACCGCCTGGACCGGGCTCGATCCAGGGACCAGGCTGCGATGAGCGGGTGCCTTCTGTGTGATGGCGCAGGCAGGCGCGGTGCCCGCGCTCCAGCCGCTGTTCGTGAACCCGTCAGCTCCCGTTCTCGGCCTGCTGGCGGAGAACGGGAGCTCGCCTCAGGCACCCCGGACTCATCCTGGCCGTGCCCGGCTGCCGGTACTGTCCTGGGTACCCGAAGGAGGATTCCCATGAGCGCTCAGCCGATCCATGGCCCCGAACTGATCCCGCAGCCCGCTCAAACGCCGATGGCTCTGTATGAGGCTGTAGCGGCTCTCATCCCGCACCGGCTGACTGAGATGACCGCGGACCAGGCGCGTGCCATGACGGAGGCGGTGGAATATCAGAGCCTCAAGCCCCTACTGCGTTTCACCATGAAATGGGCTGTGGATATCGAGATTGCGCGCCACCCGGAGACGCTCGCCGAACTGCATCGTGCCGAGTATCTCGCCAACCACGCGGAGACCTCAGAAGAGCGCCGGCGGCAAGCCGCCCTCGCCGGAGCCATTGTGAATGCCGCTGTCGAGGTGGTGCGCGGATGACCTGGCGCTGGGAGTACAACCTGATGAAGACAACGTCGTCACCGGGGCGCCGCTTGCCTTTGTTGCCCAGGTCGAAAAGAAAGCTGGCGAGATCGTTCGGGCTGCCGCAGCCCTCTACTTGGACGGCTTCACCTATCAGGGAGCTGGTGAACGGATGAAGACCGCTGACGTTGGTGATGGCATTTTCTGGTACATGATCGTCCCACGTGATGAGCGCGTTTATATTCTCCGCGTCCAGTGTCTCTAAAAATCTGCCCTGACAGGACGGGGGCGGACGGGGCGGACCTGCTGGGTGAGGGCGGGCTGCGGCGGCCGGCCTGGCGCCAGCTGCAGGGGGCCCTGGAACGGATGGACGACCACCTGGACGGCGCCGCACGGCTACCGGGTCGTGGAGCCCGGTGGGCAGCGGCCCGCCGACTGGGCCCCGGCGTGGTGATCAGGCTGCTGCGGCGGGTGCCTGCGTGCGTAGCCAGGCGTCGACTGGGTCGGCGGGGCCGAGGATGGGGGTGAAGACGCGTGTGAAAGGGCCGTGTTCGCGTAGTTGGTGGAGGGTGGTGGCGCCGGTGCGGATGGGTGTGGTGGTCAGGAGTGGGTCGGTGTGGGCGAGGCTGCGTAGGTCGGCGATGCGGCGTTGCAGGCGGGTGGGTTCGGCGCTGGTGAAGACGAGCAGGAGGCGAGGGTAGGCGGGGTAGCGGTGGCGCCAGGCCGGCACGGCAGCCGTGCCGCGGGTGGGGGTGCGGTTGGCGCGGGGGCCGGGGGGCTGGGGCGTGTACTGGTGGTAGCGGGCGTAGGCGTGGAGTTTGTGGGCGAGGCGGGCGATGGTCATGGTGGCGCGGTCGAGTTCGACGAAGAACGTCAGCAGGGTGCGGGTGCGCTCGGTTTCGTCGGTGTGGACGTAGTTGAGGACGGCGTCGGGGATGAGGGCGAGGTCTTCGCCGGGGCGGGTGTCGTCGCGGTAGTAGTGGGCGGTCTCGGGTGACCAGTCGAGCGGCCCGCAGTCGTGGCCGAGCCGCTGGGCCCAGGTGACGAACGCCAGGCCGGTTTCGACGGTGGCCAGGGTGTGTTCCTGGAGGGGGCCGGCGGCGGCCTCGGGGCTCATTCGGTACGGGCGCGCCGGGAGTAGGTCGGCGGCTTCGACGGCGTCGGCTCCTTTGGGGGTGAGCCACCACAGCAGGCTGGTCTGTCCGTGGGTGCGCCGCCCGACGCGGTCGGCGAGGCCGGCTTCGCGCAGGGTGTGGAGTTGGCGGCGCAGGTACTCGGGGCGGCTGTGGTGGGGGGTGACGAGGCGGTGCAGCTGGTCGGTGGAGACGAGGCGGTGCTGGTAGAGGACGGTCATGGCCTGCTGGCCGATCGCTCCGATGCCCTTGGGCGTGGGGGTCGGGTATGGCATCGCGTGCTCCTGTTCAGTCGAGGGTGGTGGTGGGGTCGCCGTTGTGGCCGGCGGGTAGGTGGAGGTGGTGGACGAGGATCTCGGTGTCCAGGTGCTCGAGGTCGGTGAGGATGTCGCCGGCGGGTCGGCGGCGCATGTTGGCGTCGATCGCCGCATCGAGGTCGGGGATGCCGTCGGGGTTGTCGTAGTGGGCGAAGATCTCTTCGACGGGCAGGCCGCGGACCCGGAACGGGGTGGTCCGTGCTCCGTCGAGGCTGATCGACATGACGTAGTGGTATTTGGCGAGCTCGGTGACGGTCTCGGGGGTGACGTGCCCGTTCCATCGGCGCGTGACGAAGGCGGCTTCGTCGTAGTCCGCCGCGCAGGTGGACAGCAGTGACTGGTTCTGTAGCAGCGCCTGGCGGGTGATCGCGGAAAGGCGCAGGGCCATCTGCGTCATGCCGGTGAACCGCACCTCGTACTTGCGCAGCTGCTCGGCGATGGCGGCCAGGAAGCCTTTGGACGAGGAGTCGAGGGCGGTCAGCTCATCGCCCCAGGCCCAGAACGTGCGGCGCTCCTCGCGGGGGGTGTCCTGGCGGGACAGGCCGGCGCGGTGCAGGTCGTGGATGAGCAGGCAGGAGACCAGAGCGTCCGATTCGGAGCCGGATGGGCAGAGGAATACGACCTTGCTCTCGTCCATCGCGCTGCGGATGTCGTAGCCGGAGCGCGGCGAGCCGAAGAACGCCTGCAGTGACTGGGAGGTGTCGATGCGGTCGATCGCGTAGGTGACGGTCGGCACCGAATCCTTGGCCAGCGTCGGGAACGTCTTCTCCCAGTAGTCCCTCGCCCGCTGGGGCAGCGTCGGCAACAGCGCCCAGCGCCACTCCTCGTCCACCAGCCAGGTCCTGATCTGGAAGAGCGTGCACTGCGCGGCGGGTTTGCTCGCGGTGACGGCCTGCAAGTTGAGCAGGGCCAGGGCCTGGGCGGTGCGGGCCAGGATCGTGCGGGCCCGGGGCGCGTGGTCTCCCCAGTCCTGGGCGGCGGCGATGCCCTCGACGACCGAGCGGACCACGTCTTGGACATCGGCCATGGCCCGGTTCTCCATGGACAGGGGGTTCCAGGAGACGACCATCTGCTCCGGTGCGACCTTGGCGAGGTTGATCTCCCACAGCCGCTCGGTGATGTGAGGGTGCGCCAGGTACGGCTTGGCCCGCGCCCACGCCTCGCCGTGCGGGTCCAGGAACCAGGTGCCGAACCCTGCGTGCGCGAGGGCGATGCACTGCACCAGAGCTTGCTCGGTCTTGCCGTGTCCGGCCTTGCCGAGGGACAGCCCGAACAGCAGGTCCTTCACCTTGGCGGCGCCGATCCGCTCGACGCCGTCGGGGTAGACGACCGCCCCGAGCGGCACCAGGTCCGCTTGGCCGGTGTAGATGGGCAGCGTTGCCGGGGCGGGTGGGACTAGGCCGCCGGAGCGCACCACACCGGGTGCGCTGCACCTGGCCGTTGGTGGCTTCAGGAATCCGGCGAGTTCGGGCACGGTCGTCCACTGTCGGCGTTTGGGTGCGAACTCCCCGGTGTCGAAGCGCCGGTCGAAGGCGGCGATGGCTCGCCGGGTGCGGGGCCGGTACGCGCGCAGGTAGTTCTCGCCGCTGGTGGCGGCGAAGACGGCGAGCAGCCGGTGCATGCGCTCCAGCGCCAGCTGCGGGTGTGCGGCCTGGGTGCGCAGCAGCAGTTGGATCTGGAAGACCGCCGTGCCAGGCTCGAACTTGCCCACCGCGTCGCGGATGTCGGTCATCCGCGGCAGTCGGGCGCCGCGGCTGGTGCTGCCGCTGCTCGAGGTTCCGCCGGACCAGGCCGCGGTGAACGACTCCAGCAGTCCAGCTCCTCGCAGTCCGCCAGTGAGTTTCTCGCCGTAGGCGGTGGGGCCGCGGTGCTTGGAGCGGGCCAGCAGGCGCCGCCGGCGGCGGGCCAGGCGGCGCTGGGTGACGGGGACCAGGTCGAGGACCACGTCGGCCCGCTCCCCGTCCTCGGTGCGTACCGAGGCGAGCGCGGTGGCGAGTTGCTGCAGCGGATCGGGCGTCAAACCGAGCGCGGCCAGCGGCTGGTGGTCGGGCAGCGCCAGCACGAGCTCGGCGCGCTCTACGTACACCGGCCGCTTCGAACGGCAGGCACCGTCGCCGGCGGGCTTGGCGAGGTCGACCGTCGGCGCGTTCACCGGGCCGCCTGGGCAGGGGCGGCGAAGCGGACCGGCTGGATCGCTTGGCCGGGGCGGGTGGAGCGGACCTCGACCTTGGCGAAGCCGGGCATGCTCAGGATCGCGGCCGCCTGGGCGGGGCCTTCGATCAGGCAGCGCATCTGGCTGCGGTCGGCGGTGTAGCGCAGGCGGACGGCCGCGCCGCGCGCGGGGACGTCGCGGGCGGCGTGGCGCACCCGGGCCAGGTGGTGGCTGAACCGGCCGACCTCGCTCTCGCTCGGGTCGAAGCTGTTCGTCGGTACGACCTCCACGCTGGTGCGGTCGGCGAGGGCGGCCCGGGTCTTGCGGAGGCGCCACCGGGACACGGCGGCCCAGGCGGCGGCGAGGCCGGTGGCCCCCAGGTACGGGGACAGCAGCACCGTCTGGTGGGCGGTGTCGAGGAGCAACTGCACCCCGGGCAGCGAGTCGGTGCTCATGCCGGCACCGCCTGGAGCGAGGAGCGGGTGGGGATGTGGAGCACGGCGGCCTCCTGGTTGCTGACGATGGGTTCCTTCACCCGGACCAAGCCGGGCCGCCGAGCCGGTTCAGACACGGCCCGCGCGACTTTGTCAATCCTTTACTTAGAGGTGAGTGGTGACGGCGGATCAGCTCGACACCACCCGTCGCACGGCGAGCAGGGTGCCGTGGTTGGCCACCTCGACGACGTCGACCACCGCTCCGGTATGCGGTGCCTGCACCAGCAGTCCCTGGCCGATGGCCAGGGCGACATGCTCGGGATGGTCGGGAGTGCCTTCGGTGAAGACCAGGTCGCCCGGGCGCAGCGCGGCCGGGTCGGCGGCAACGGCGGTGCCTTGATCGACCTGGTCGTAGGTGGTGCGGGCCACGGTGATGCCGGCGACGCCGTAGGCGCGCTGGACGAGGGAGGAGCAGTCGCAGCGCCCGGCGCGGTCGGCGCCGTGGGGGTCGGTGCATTCGCCTCCCCACTGGTACGGGGTCCCCAACTGGCTCAGGGCCCACTGGATCGCGGTGCGCACCGCGGGTGGTGCGTCCGGTGGGATCTGGTAGCCGGCCGGGATCGCCCCCGGCGGAATCGTCCCGGTGGCGGCCGGGGCCGGTGTGGTGCACCCGCTGCCGTTGCCGGTGGGCCCGGCTGGTGCCGGTGCGCCGGCGCCGAGGGTGGGGGTGATGGCCTGCTGCAGGGCGGTGGCGAGGGCTGCGTGCGGGGCGTAGGCGTCGGGGTGTCCGGACTTCTGCACGTCTTGGGCGGCGACGGTGAGCGGCAACTGCTGCCAGTTGGGCACGGCGAGCAGCGCGCTGTAGAACTTCTGGCTGGCGTATACGGGGTCGCTGATCTGCTGGGCGGTGCCCCAGCCCTGGGAGGGGCGCTGCTGGAACAGGCCGACCGAGTCCCAGTCGCCGCCGGTCAGGTTGCGCAGGTCGGATTCCTGCAGCGCGGTGGCGAGTGCGATGACCTGGCCGCCGGCCGGGACGCCCATCTGGAGGCCGGTCGCCACGATGGTCTTGGCGTTGGGGATCTGTTCGCCCGGGACATCCAGGCCCGGCACCCGCACCGGTGTGGTGGTGCCGGCCAGGGCCTGCTGGACCTGCTGGGAGAGCTGAGCGGTGTCGGCGTCCGGAAGTGCGGTGCCGGGGCACGGCGCCTGGGTCTGGCGGGTCTGGTCGGCCTGGTCCTGGGCGAGCTCGGAGGCGTGGGCGGCGATGGCGGCGGTCATGACGACGGCCAGGACGAGCAGCAGGGTGGCGCCGCCGAGCAGGCGGCCGGTGCGCGCGCTCATCATCGGCGCCTGCGGGGCGGGGTACGGCGGGAGACCGTAGGAGGCGGCGGGGTGCGGCCGAACTCCTCCCAGTCCAGGGCCATCCGCGAGCGCTGCGCCGGTTGCTGGGCCGGTGTCGGTTGGGTCGTGGACATGGTGCTGCGGCCGACCGCGGTGCCAGCGCTGGCGCTGGTGACCGGAGTGCTGGTGCTGCCGCTTGGCGTGGGCTGGTTCGTGGGTGTGGGGCGGTTGGCCTGCCGGGCTCGGTGGGCTTGCTGGGTGCGCTCCAGGCGCTGGCGCAGTTGCTGTTGGCGTGCGGAGGCGGCGGGCTGGCTGGGGATGTGACGGGTGTTCGGGCGCGTGGCCGCGTGGGCCGGTGCCGGTGCCGGTGTTGGTGTGGCGGGGCCTGGTCGTGGGACGGGTGGCATCTCGATGGTCGGCGGGTCGCTTGGCCCAGTGGCCCGGCTCGGCACGGCGGGCATCTCGATGGTGGGCGCCTGGGAGCGGGTGCCGGGGTTCGGCCTGGTGTTCTGCTGGGCCGGACGGCGGTTGCCGCCCTGGGTGGGGGGTCGGCGTCCGGCGGGTCGGGCGGCGTTGCCGGGTGCGCGGCGGGTGCGGTTGCCGGTGGCGAGGCGGGACATGAGGGCGGTGGCGCCGATGGACTGGAGCATGGCGTAGCCGATCGCGGCCAGGGGGTTGCCCTGGGCGAGGGAGACGCCGGCCATCGCGGAGCGCACCGCCACGCGGGCGGCGGTGCGCGCGATCCGGGGGCGCTTGGCGATGGTGGCGGAGGCAGGGGCGGCGAACACGCTGCCGCCGGTGCCGCCGACGCGGCCCGCCGACATCCTGGTGCGCCAGGCTGCGCCCACCTGGCGGGTGCGATCCGCGATCCGCCGCCGCTGCTTGACGGCGGCGATACACACCACGTCGACCACGAGGAAGCGTAGCGTCAACTCCTTGCCCCAGTCGTTCTGGGCGGGTGTCAGGACGGCCTGGATCACGACGATGAACACCGCCAGCGCGATGACGCTGACCAGCATCTGCGCGAGGGAGCGCAGCACGGAGGAGCACCAGTCCCACAGCCAGCTACGCCCGGCTCCTGGGATGGTGCCGGCGACCAGGGCGCCCTCGCCGCGGATCGCGTCCCAGGCGATGCGGACCTGCGCGATGAGGAAGGAGCCGGCCAGAGCGGTGATGAGGGCGGCGACGATGAGGGCGGCGATCAGGAGGAAGCCGGCGCCGCCGACCTTGTCGAGGCTGGCCTTGCGCGCGGTCGCCGGGTCGCCGGTGACGCACTGCTTCTCGAACTTGCTCATCGGGGGGTCGCCGAAGTGGTCCCGGGCCCACGTGCTGATGAGGCTTGAGGCGGCGTCGTTGCCGGAAGAGACCAGGCCGCCGACCAGAGGCAAGGCGTTGGCGATGCCGTCGGTGGCTTTCTGCAGCTTCGCCATCTGGTCGGCCACGGCCTGGTCGTAGGCGAGTTGGGAGAGCCGGCTGGCCGTGTAGGCCTTGGCGCAGTGGCCGTCGAAGACCTGCCCGTACTGGAGCAGCATCGCGGGTTGGACGATGAAGCTGTCGGTGAGGGCGTCGGTGAGCGGGCGCGCCAGGTCCGCGCCGGTGACATCGGCGCCAACCTGGTTCTGCGCGGAGGGGTTGACCTGCAAGATGACGTCAGCGACCTCCAGCGCCAGGCCCCGGGTGGCCGCGATCGCCCCGTGGTCGGTGCCCATCAGCAACGTGGGGGGCGAGGCGAGCAGGGTGGTGGTGAGCGCGGCGATCAGGATCGACAGCGCCGCATCTCCCCAGCCCCGGGCGCGGTCGCCGAAGAAGAACCGGGCGACACAGATCAGCGCGCACACGGCCAACGCGAGAGACGGCAGGCCCATCTCCACCACGACCCGGGTGTGCAGGCTGGTGGACACCGACATGACGGGCGCCAACAGCACCTTGGCCAGCCCGAACGACAGGGCCCAGGCGATCAGCCAGCAGCAGAACGCGATCGCCCACTTGACGACCATGAAGCACAGTTCCGTCAGCAGGTTGTCGATGCCCAGGTCCCAGTCGGCGATCCCGCCGGTGTCGCTCGTGACGGTGTAGGCCTCGATCGGGATCCCATACCGGTCGGTGACGTTGAAGACCGAGAGCACCCCGCCCTGCGAAGGCAGCAGCTTGCGCAGCTGCCCCGTCTTCGCCGCCAGCAGCGCGTCCTGCTGGTCCGCCGTCAGGTGCTGCGCCTGCTCCTGCAGGATCTCCTGGAGCAGCGCCTGCTGCTCCAAGCTCGGCGCGTCCTGCCCGGCCGCCGTCGGCACGGGCGCTGCGGCCGGGCTCGTCGGGCTTGGTGAGGATGTCGCGGCAGGGGCGGGTGTGGGGGCGGGGTCGGCCCAGGCGGGCAGCGAGGTGAGCAGGGCGGCGGCGGTGGCCGCGAGTGCGGCCAGCAGCACGGCGGTTCGCAGCCGTTCGGGGCCGAGCAGCCGAAGACGCGACCACCAGGTGCGGGTCCCGGTCATGCGGCGCCCTGGTAGTCGCCGGGAGTGGTGCGGATGGTGCGGGCGATCGCCTGGTCGCGGGGGATGAGCACGCGCATCAGCCCGATCCGGCCGGCCAGGTCGTGGTAGAGACACTCCCCGGCCCGCGCGGCCTTCTCGTCCTCGGGCAGGCCGATTGGCGACAGGCCGCCGGTGACGAGGTCCAGCAGGCCGGGGTCGGTGGCGTCGACGCCGAGAAAGGCCAGGGCACGTGCGGCCAGTTCGCGGTTGGTCTGGCGAAAGACGAGACGGTGGGGGATCAGGCCGCGGATGATGGCGCCCTTCTCGCTGTCGGCAGGTCCGATGTCGTAGGGGTCGTGGCTGGCGAGGTAGGCGGCGGCGTTGTGCTTGCGGCCGTCGCGGATCAGTTCCAGCAGCAGGTCAAGGCCCTCATCGCTACCGGTCAGCCACCAGCACTCGTCGAAGACGGCGACGCCGAACTCGTTCTTGACCGCCATGACGCTCTCGCGGGCGACGGCGGCGACCAGGTACATCACCGCCCGGCCCAGCACCTTCTCGAACTCAAGGCGTTCGATGCGGTGCGCGGATTCGAGTTCGGCCTTCTTGGGCAGCTGCAGCGCGTTGACGGCGAAGACCACGGCATCGGCGCGGCGGGTGTCGACAACCGGCAGCGCCTCGTCGAAGACCACGCGGGCCAGGTCCCTGCGCGCGACCGCGTTCAGCTTGCGCGCCAGGGCACGGGCAGCCGGATCTTCGCCACCGCGCACCGTCAGTTCCTCGACCAGGGCCCGCATCGAGGGGGCGTGCCGCTCCAGGACGGCCTGGACCGCCTCGGACAGGGCGACCCCTTCGAGGTCCATCGGCCGAACCCCCAGCAGCAGGGTCAGGAAGCTCTCGCAGAACCGGGCCGCGGTCTTGGGGTTCTGCGTGACGAATAGCCGCAGCGGGTCGAGGCTGACCTCCGCGCTCTGGCCGACACGGATGACCTGGGTGGTGCCGGGGCAGGACTTGGCGAACCTGACCCACTCCTCCTCGTTGGTGCGATCCACGATCACCGCGCGGCCGCGCGAGCTGGGCAGGTCGCTGCGCCGGCCGGTGGCGAGGACATTGAAGACGGCGGTCTTCATCGCCAGGCTCTTGCCGGCGCCTGGCTCGCCGATGAACGCCTTCGAAGCCGAGGTGTTCTCGCGTGGTCCCCGGGCGGGGTCGACGAGGACGGGACGGGCGCCACCGGAGGCGAGCTGGAGGCCGAACAGCGCGCCGCGCTCGTCACCCAACTGCGAGCCGCACCAGGGCATCGCCATCGCGAAATCCCTCGCCAGGAGGGTCTGGGCATAGCCGAGCATCACCCTGGGGGTGCGGCAGCCCGGAAGCATGGCCTGCCACAACCTCAACTGCTCACCGACCGGCCGGGCGAACGTGTAGTCGGTGGCGCCGAAGTCCGAGGCGAGCGCCGCGGCCCGGTCCTGCGCCTCGTCCGCTGTGGCGCCCCAGACGGCCAGGGTGACCATGGCGCGGACCTCGACCTCGCGGGCCGAGGACGTCAGGCGCTCCCGGTATTCGTCGTTGTCGGACACGTGCTGGGCCACCGTCGCCGGGGGGCCGGCGGGGTCGCCCTCGTACTCGGAGACCTGCGCGCGCAGGTGCCGAGCCCGCCGACGGGTCTTCGCCTCAGCCTTCACACCCGGTGTGACGACGAGTCGGGCCACCCAGTCGACGGGGTAGGCCAGGTCGTCGAGCTGCTGCAGGTAAGCCGCCCCCGGCAGCGCGAAGGCCTGCGGCATCTCGGACAGCGCCAGCAGCGCCTGATACGAGTCGCCCCACTCACTCGACACCTGCAGGAACCGGCGCTTGAACGGGCTGGACGCCAGGGCACGGCCGCCGCCTGCGGAGTTGACGGCGTCGCTGCCGCCCTCGGCCAGCAGCACCTCGCTCAGCGCGGCGACCGTGCGCCCGCGCCCGCGCACCGCCGGCTCGTCGCCGTCCGCCAGCAGCGGCTCCACCAGTCCGCGGCGGGCACCGTGTCCGTAGATCCACAAAATCTCGGCCTCCGTGGCGGGCCGCATCTCCACCCCGGTCGGCCACTGGGCGCACATCCGGCGGGCCTGCTCGGTGCGCCGCTCGATCTCGGCGGCGGTGATCGCGGCGGGCAGCAGCCCCAGCTGCAGGTCCACCTCCGCCCGCGCCGCCGAGACCGTCGACATCGCGGCATCGCGGCGGGAAAGCGCGGGCAGCGGAAGGGCGAGCCAGTCGGTGCGGCCGGTGAGCTCCATCGCCTCCAGCTCATCGAGGACGGCGTGGCCGAGCTGCTCGTAGCGCGGGCTCGCCTCCAGGTCGACGCCGGCGACCATCGCGCGCACCACGGCGACGGGGTCGACCTGCGGGCACAGACTCAGCAGCATCGGCTCGCCGACCAGCGCCTTGACCAGTGACTCCAGCGCCTGCAAGCGGGCCTTCTTCGCGGCTGACGGGGCGTGGGAGTAGTTGGTGGCGGCCACCCGCCAGATCACCCAGCAGGCTCCGGTGGTCGTCCAGACCACGTTGTTCGCGATGTGACGGATGGGTAGCCTCATGGTTCAGTCCCCGAGGTGAGTGGTGCGGCGGGCGAGGAGGGCCTGCACCCCGGATGCGACCGGGGCGCAAGGCGCGGTAGGGCGGGCCTCGGCTCGCGGCGGCGCCGAACCGGGCGTCGACCAGGCGCCGGCGACGGGCTCGGCGGTAGCACCCGGGCCGGCGGGTGCCGTGGCGACGCAGGCCCGGGCGTGGCAGCGCACCGGCCGGACGGGGCGCACGGGTCGGCCGTGCAGGCGGCCCGCGCGGGGTGCGGTGAGCATCGCCGCGACGCTGAGGGCTGCGGCGAGCGGGTTGCGGCCGTCGATGTGCAGGTGCCGCAGTGCGAAGGCCGCCCCGAACGGTGCGCCGATCAACACGAGGGCGTCGGTCAGGCCGTGCCCGCCCCATAGGGGTCGGGCCAGCATGAGCAGGACGACGGTTGCGACCATGGCGCCGAGTTGGGTGATCGTGTAGGGGCCGCCGATCAGGCGCAGGTTACGCCCGCCGCCGCCGCGAACGACACCGACGACCAGCGGGCTGGAGCGGGCTTTGGTGTAGCAGCGACCGATCAGCTCAGGCTCGACCTCGGCCGCCGCGGCCTGGGCGGAGGTCACTGGTCGCCCCTCTGCACGGACGACGACGTGGTCCCGCCGTTGTAGCTGTTGATGTCCTGGACGGCCTTGCCCTGCAGCGTGCTCATGTTGGCCGACAGGCCCCAGACGATCGCGGCCAGGATGCACGCCATGATCGTCGGACCGGGCGACTTGGTCCGGAAGCCGACGAGCAGGACGAAAGCCCCGCACAGCGCCGGGATCAAGATGGTGAAGATCAGGCCCTTGGCGTCGGTACCGATTCCGGTGAAAGTGGCGATCCAGCCGGCGGCGAGAGCAGTGTCGTTCACGAGGAGTGCTCCTTCGAGGTCAGGAAGAGACGGACGTCGCGGGGTTGGGCGTGGTGGCCTGGGCGGGGGCGCCATCGAGGGAGGCGATCTCCCAACGCCCGGCCCGGGCCTGAAGGGTGAGGGCGTAGGCGAGCGGGACACGCATGCCGTCGGTTCCGGTGGCGCGCAACTGGGCCAGCACCCGCAGCCGGATGCCGCCCGCCGGAACCCCGCTTACCTGGGCGCCGTCCTGCTCGCCCTCGACGGCCAGCTCGTCGACGACGAGTGCGGTGTACGGGGGCGGGGTGATTGCGGCCAGCTGGGTACCGGGGGACAGATAGCGCGTCAGGTCCCCGCTGCCGGTGAGGTACGCGGTGAGGAACTCGGTGACAGCTCCAGCCAGCGGGTCACCGGGCAGCGCGGGCCGCCACGGCCCGTACACCAACGCCGGCGCCCGCACACACGGAGGAGCGGCCACCTCAGCCGGCAGCGCCAGCGCCACGTACCCCATCGCGCCACCGCCGGCGGTCGCGGTGGCCACCGCCACCTGGAAGTAACGCACCGCCCCCGCCGCCGCGGTGGGGGGCGCGATGGCCGTGTCGGTGCCGACGGCCAAGGAGGAAGCCGATCCGGCGCTGCCGCTGCCCACCGCGGTGATGATGCGGGCGGCGACCGTCACCGACCACACACTCGGGTCGCTCTGACGCAGCCTCACCACCGCCAACTGGTCACCGCTGCGACGACCAGACGCGCCTTCGAGACGCAAGTCGGTGGCGCCGGGGTAGTAGGCGGCCAGCTTGGCCTGGTCGCCGTCACCGGCCGAGATGTAGGCGGCGACGAAGAGCTGGGCGAAACCGGCCGCACCCTGCGAGCCAGTGGCCGGTGCACTCAGCGGAGGCTGCGCCCGGGCAGGGCTGGCCGAGACCGGGCGGGACAGGAACGCGGCACCGCCAAGTAGCGGGCCCAGGAGCATCAGGCCCCACGCGGCCCAGCGCAGCACGACCGTGATGTTCGCGGTCGCGCCACTCGACCAGGACCAACCGCCAGCCCCCTCCTCCTCCCACTCCTGCGCTTCCTCGGCCGCATCCGCCGGGGCGCTCGGCGAGCGGCGGTTCAGCAGTGCCCTCACACCGCACCACCCGTACCGCCGGCGGGGAGGACGTGGCAGCCCGTCAGCTCGTCGATCCGCCGGCGCAGCCGCTCCTCGCCGCGGTCCTGCAGTACCCGCAGGCAGGCGAGGACCTGCGCGGCGTCGACGTCGAGGAAGGCGCGAAGCCGGTCGTGGGTGTCGGTGTCGAAGGGGCGGTGGACGAGGGCGGCGCCGAGGCCGATGAGCAGACGGTGGGCGCGGGTGACGCACTCCTCGTCCACGTCCAGGCGCACCGTGGCAGTCGAGGTCGTCATGTCCTTCTCCTTCTCAGCGAGATAATGGGGCGTCAGACCGCATACGGGCAGCCGGGCAGGTAAACGCCGTCGGCGCCAACAGCGGCCTGGTCATCGAGCGGACGGGCAGCTCGCGGAAACGGGACCAGGGTGGGCTGGTCCTGGCGCTCGGCCAGGCCGAGGCGAGCGGTGTGCGCGAGCAACTCCCACGCGTAGCGGGCGTGCGTATGGGCCGGGCCGAAAGCCAGGACGGAGCGCTCTACCAGCGCCGCTGCCCTGGCCGCCCCAGCAGCGGGAGAGGCCGTGAGAGCGCTGTGGACGGCCTCGTACTCGTCGCGGCACCACAGCGGCGGCATCTGCGGCTGCGCAGCCGCAGCCAGCCGCATCGGGTGGGTGACCACGCTGGCGGGCTGGGCCCGCCAGAACCGCTCCTCGCACGGCTGCGCCGCACCCGCGCGACAGCGCAGCGCCCGGACGGTGCGGCAGACCCACGGGATCGGCCACAGCACGACCACCACGGCCCACACCATCGCGGCGGCCACCGCGGCGCCGGAGCCAGAGCCGATCTCCTGACGGCGGATCGGCACCCGGCTGCCGGCGATCCCGGTGAGAGCCAGGTACGCGGCACCGGCAGTGAGGTGGCAGAGCGAGCCGAGGACGAGCAAGCGCTGCGAGGCGCTCAGGCAGCAGGTGAACAGCATCAGAGAACTCCTCATAGGTTCGGGTGACGTGTGGTCAGGCCGCGGCCGGCCGCTGCCTGACCTGGAGGGCGTGGACGGCGCGGGAGCGGCGGCGCTGCCAGGCGCCCGCGCTGGTGCCGGCCCGCAGGGCTGCCACGGCGTCCGACAGCGGGTCGGCGGTGTAGTGCCAGGCGATGGCCCGGGCGTCGGCCGCCGAGACGGCCCCGGCCTCCTTCGCCTCCAGGAGCAGCTCCAGCAGCTCCAGCCGGACCCCGGCCGCCTCCTGATCAGCGCCCGGCACAGGCTCAAGGCCGGCCTCAGCCGCGGCAGTACGCACGGCCCGCTGGTGGGCCAGGCGATCCAGGCCGGGCCCGATGTCGACCACGTACTCGGCGAGCGCGAGATCCTCCCCCCGCTCCTCGCGGTCAGCGGCCAACTCACGGCAGACCTGCTTCAGCGCGTCGAGCAGGAAGTTGGCGGCTGGCCGCCCGGGACGGCGGTGGATCCGGCCGGAGCACGCCGTCTCGTAGAGCGCGACCACCACCACGGCAGCCACGTCGTCGAAGGAGCGCCCGCCGAAGGGCCGGACCTGACCACGGGTCATGCGGACCGCGGCCGGGACCATCGCCTGCACCGCGATCCGCGCGGCCAGCACCGCCACCGCACCACGGCCGGCGGCACGCTCCAGCAGCGCCCGCAGCACGGCGTCGGCCAGCGCATCGGACAGGCCGCCGGGCCGCAGGGCGGCCAGCAGCTGCTCGGGCCCTAGCACACCGACCCAGGCGCCGGCCTGGGCGCCGACATCGTCGTCCAGGCGGTCGAAGGCCAGCCAGCCCGACACGGCGTCCCGCACGGAGGCGTCCGCGCACAGCGCCGCCCAGTCGGCGTCCAGGCGGGCGAAGAGTCCGCCGGCGCGGCACAGGTTCAGATCGGTCACGGCACATCTCCTCTCGGATCCCGTGCCGTGAACTCTCCTCACCCAGGCTTGACCGATGGCTTGCCCGAACCCCGAAAAGACCAGGTCCAAGGCTTGCCCATTTCCGCAGGACCCTGGGCAAGCCCCTGCGGGCAAGCCTCCCGGCCGCTGGGCAAGCCTGCGCATTGGCCCCTCGCCCGCCTGCCATCTGGTCAGCAGCCGGTGTGTCGCGGTGCGCACCCCGTACGCCGGTGCCAGCATGAAACCCGCGATCCGGTCGGCACCTCGCAGGCCCCGTTGCCCGGTCCCACACTGCGGTTGGCGTGTTGCCTGTGCAGCGAGCCCACCCTGCGCGCCCACGACGCCTACGCCCTGGACACGAAGTGGCAGCGCCGGTTCCCTTCCATGAACGGCGCCATCGCCTGCAGCAGATGCGCCACACGTACGGACTGGGTCTGCCTCCAGGCCGGAGGTGGTTTCGTGGCCGGTCACATCCCGGCTACATCCCGGCGCCGGCCAGACACCGGGACATCGACGCCTGGAGCCACATCCTCGCTGAAGGCACCCACACAGCCATCACGCTGATGTACCCGCGCTCCGCCCTCCTCCAGGGCGCCGAGCCCTACCTGCGCCACGCCGCACACGTCGCGGAGTCAACCCAGACGTGGCCGCGAAGATCCAGGACGTCCTGCGAAAGTGGGACACCGATCGCCAACGAACGTCCTGACGACCCACCCGGCGGGCGAATCAATAGTCACCAACCACGCCGGCGTCAACTTGACCCGGTCGTGAACGACCGGGCTTGTGGGTAGGGCGCGGCTGGCTGTCGCGTGGCCTTCCACGTCTGAGCCACCGACCCGGTGGCTGGGACGCGTGACTCACGCCCCGCGATCCACGCGGCCTCGCCTTTGCGGGCGATGTTGCGGGATGCTCCCCCAGCCTTCGGCCGGGAGGTGCCCCTATGGTCCGCGTGCATGATCACGTCGCAGGCGCGGCACGCGAACTCTGCTTAGACCAAGCGCGACCAACTGGCGATCACCTACGCGAAGGACGGATACGCGCTGCTGGACGCTCTGACCGCCGACCTGACCCCCGTGCTCGAACACCTACGTGAGCAGGCCCGGCCCGCGCGACGCGGAGGCGACCGCCGCCGTGCCCCCGGTCACTGGCACCGGTCGGTAGGCAGCCGGCTCAGCCGTAGGGAAGGAGCGCTGCGGTCTCCAGGACGAATCCGAAAGGCTGCGGGACGTGGACGGTTTCACCGAAGTCGGCGTCTTCCCTGGCCCGGTAGCGGCCGTTCTCGGGTTCGCCGAAGAGGGTGACGCTCTTCTGGGACGGGTCGACGATCAGGTAGAGCGCGATTCCCATGAGCGGGTAGTCGCGGAGCTTGCCGACCCAGTCGTTCTCCGGGTTGGAGGGGGAGACGACCTCCACAGCAATCAGGGCGGCCTCGGCGGGGACCTCGTTGTTCTCGCCCTCCGGAACGTCTTCGGGGAGGATGGTCAGGTCCGGGGTGCGGGACTTGCGGACCCGCGGGGATGCCAGCCCGCTGTTCTGGCTCGCGAAGCAGTCCGCGGGAACGTGGTTGGCGAACTGGCGCGCGATGTGGTCGAGGTTGCGCTGATGGATGGCGGACGGGGCCGCCTGCATGATGATGACTTCGCCCGAGAATTCGACCTTGACGTTCTCGGGGGCGATCCTGCGGGCTTCCTCGATCAGTGCCAGATGGTTCGGGTCCATGTCGTCTCCAGGTCGGCGGGCTATCAGAGTAAGGCCCTGCTCGTACGGTTCGAGGCGGTGATTACAGTACTTCGACGGCCCGGTGATGGACGGCCAGGAGCCGCTCACGCTCGAAAAGGTCGTCCCGGTCGCGGTGCGCACCGCCGAGCGCGGGGACCGCGACTGCGACCACGTGGGCCCGGTGTTCCGGGTGCCCGGACTCAAACTCTCCGACCGATGCGCCGAGCATGCCGCGGCGGCGGCCGGCTGCCCGGTGTCCGCGCTCGACCCCGTGCACCTCGACGACGAAGACCGGGAGTACATCGCTGAGCTCCTGGAGGAGCGGCGCACCGACGCTGTGTTCTACGCGGTCGACGACTGGCAGGGAGTGCAGTACTGGGATCACCGGCACGACACGCCTACTGCGTTCGCTGACTGGGCCCGTGACACCTACAACGGCACGGCCGAGAGCATGGATATTCCCGCGCTGTACTGCCGGAGCCCATCGGGACGTGTGCACGGGCGATACCTGCGACGGTTGTCCGACGCGGCGATCAGCGGCACCCGGGTAGTCATCGAGCTGCTGATACGCCGGTTCCGGTGCCTCAACGCCGCCTGCGCGGCCGTGAGGTTCGCCGAGCAGGTCACGGGGTGGAGTGCGGAGGACCTCGCCGGCGGGGCCGCGCTGGCCACGGAGATCGGTGCGTTCGGCGCTGGAGGCCGTGCCGGCTACGGCCCCGCCCCGCAGGACCCACAGCGGTGGTACTGGCAGGGTGACACTCCCTGACAGCCACTCACCAGCGGGCGCGGCCAGTTGCTTTCATAGGGGGCTGAACCGTTGTCTGGATGGGCGGCTGAACCGTTGCACTGGGGGTTGCACCGAGAGTTGCAGCCCCATCCCGGCCATATCGCCCGTTTCGGCAGGTCGCGGCACGTGGGCAAGCCCTCCTGCCGCGACGACACCTCTTTCCACGCGATAGCCGTGGGAGAGGATGCAGAGCCGCCGCCGACACTGATCCCCGACCTCTTGAGTTTTACGCTGGTGTGGTACCCGAGGGCATCGAGCGAATGTGACCTCGAGCGGGCCGGGGAGCGGGAGTGCGGAGGCTGTCGTGATCGGCTGGGGCCGACGGCGGGGCCGGATGCCGGGTACTTCTCGGCGGTGTGTCGGGCCAGGCGGTGGCGGGTGGATCGTCGGATGCGGGTGGCGGCCGAGCTGAGCGGTGAGGGTGTCGTGGAGCGTTCGGTGTGCGGGGGCCGGTGGGTGGCCGGCTTGGACCGCGCTCGAACGCCCTCTACTGCTCGGCCGGTGCGTGGCGAGGGCCTGGCGCCGCCGGAAGGAAACGTTCGGCGAACGTGCACGGTGACGTATCGCGTGCGGCCTGCCCGAACATCATCTCCTATCCCCGCGCCGCTGGAGCCACCGGCCCGTGCTGCCGTCGTCCTCAGCCCTCGGCAGGTCGTTGACCTGCGTCGTTTCCTGGACCGCGTACCCGAACCGCGCGGTCGTTGGCCGCCGTCGGCGAGTGGCTGATGTGCGGCCGGTGGACCGACAGCAGCCCGCCGACTGCTACGTATATCTAACGGGATATATGCCCATGCACGGGCGGTTCCTGCCCTCGCAGACTGACGAGACGGACACCGCACCCTTTTAAGGGAAGTACGAGGAGCCACCAAAGGGGCTGTGGCTCTTGACCAACTGGCCGCTCCCTGGGGACGTCCCGACAGCAAGGAGAGCAGGCCCATGACCCCTCCGCAGAATCCCGGCCGGAGCCCCAATTCGCTCTACGCGTCCCTTGCCCGATTGCCCGAGTGGACCAGGGCACAGCGGGTTCTCAAGATTCTCCACGCCAACCAGCTGATCCGGCGGGGGAACTGCGGCGAGCACGAGAAGACCCTTGGCCTGCACGGGGCGATCGACCTGCAGACGGACCACCGAACCCCGAAGCCCGAGGGCATCCACCACCAAGCGATTGGCCGCTTCACCTCATCTCACACCCAGGCCACGGGACGGCCACTGAAACAGCCGACGGCTGATGCCCCCGCCACCCGGGCCGCACAACCACCCGGCAGCCACACCCCGCGGCTCGTCGACCCGACCAGCGGCACAGCCCATCCCAGACCCCTCCCGCACAGCACCCACCAGCCGGCCTCTGGTTCCTGCGCTGACAGCAGCCGCAGATCCAGTGACTTCAGCCCACTGCTGCGCACGATACGCGCAGCCGGGTTGCTGCAGCGCCGATCGGGCTGGTACACCCGGAGCATCACCATGAACCTGCTGCTGCTCGCCGCTACCGCAGCAGGCCTGCAACTGATCGGCAACTCCTGGTGCGCACTCGCACTGGCACTACCGGCCGCTGTACTCAGCGGGCGCACCGCCTTCATCGGGCATGACGCGGGGCACCAGCAGATCGCCGACAGCCGCCGGGCGAACCGGGTGCTCGGGCTGGTCCACGGCAACTTGCTGCTCGGTGTGAGCATCGCGTGGTGGACCGACAAACACAACCGCCACCATGCCAACCCCAACCACATCGACAAAGACCCCGACGTCAGCCCCAGCGTCGTGGTCTGGACACGACACCAGGCCACGCAACGGCGAGGACTTGCCCGCTGGCTGACGCGCCACCAAGCCGGGCTGTTCTTCCCGCTGCTGGTGTTCGAGGGTCTTTTCCTCATGGTGACGAGCATCCATGACCTGCCCCGCCAGCCGCACCGCGAACGACTGGTCGAGGCCACGCTGCTCGCAGCCCACTCGATCGGCTACACCATACTGCTGCTCCTGGCCATGGACCCGCTGCACGCCCTCACCTTTGCTGCGCTGCACCATGCCCTCCTCGGGCTCTACCTTGGCAGTGCTTTCGCCCCTAACCACAAAGGTATGGCGATGCCGACCTCCGACGACCGTCGCTGGGACTATCTGCGCCGCCAAGTGCTCACCTCACGCAACGTCCGCAGCGGCATGGTCACCGATTGGCTTTTCGGAGGCCTCAATTACCAAATAGACCACCATCTCTTTCCCAGCATGCCCCGTCCCAACCTGCGCCGCGCGCAGCCCCTCGTCCGGGCCCACTGTCAGACTCTGGGCCTCCCCTACACCGAAACGGGACTGATCGAGTCGTACCGCCAAGGCCTGCGACACATGCACAGGGTCGGCGCCGAAACGGGGTCTGTCGGGGCCATCTGAACTTCGGATGCGCGCGGAATGCGCGCTCACCTCGGCCTCCAGCGCCTGTGTCTGCTTGCCCAGGGTGAAGTTCCCCCGTTGATCTGGACAGCTTGATACTGGGACGGTTGGGTCCCGGAGGAAGCAGTCCAGGTAGTGAGTGGCAAGAGCAACATGA
>NZ_JARZAG010000055.1 GCF_029892155.1 Kitasatospora sp. GAS204B
CAGCTGGCGGCTGGGGGTCGCAAGACCAAGCGCCTGACCGTGAGCCACGCGTTCCACTCGCCGCTGATGGACGGCATGCTGGCCGAGTTCCGGTCGATCGCTGAGGGGTTGACGTTCAACGCGCCGCAGCTGCCGATCGTTTCGACGCTTGACCAGTCCGCCGATCTGACGTCCCCCGAGTACTGGGTGCGTCATGTTCGCGAGGCCGTCCGCTTCCGCGACGCCGTCGAGACGCTGGAGCGCGAGGGTGTCCGCACCTTCCTGGAGCTGGGCCCCGACGGCACGCTCACCGCGATGGGTCAGGACTGCGCCACCGCCGGGGAGAGCGCTTTCCAGCCGACCCTGCGCGCCGGTCGCCCCGAGGTCCGCACGCTGACCACCGCCCTCGCCGCGCTGCACGTGCGCGGCCTGGAGGTGGACTGGTCGGCGGTCTTCGCCGGCACCGGCGCCCGCCGGATCGACCTGCCCACCTACGCCTTCCAGCGCCAGCGCTTCTGGCCGCGCACGCCGATCATGGCGTCGGGCGACGTCGCGTCGATCGGCCTCGGCGCGGCCGGGCACCCGCTGCTCGGCGCCAGCGTCGAACTGCCGGACTCCGACGGCGTGGTGTTCACCGGCCGGCTCTCCGTGCAGTCGCACCCGTGGCTCGCCGACCACGCCGTGATGGGCTCGATCCTGCTGCCGGGCACCGCCTTCGTCGAACTGGCCATCCGGGCCGGCGACGGCGTCGGCTGCGAGGTCCTGGAGGAGCTGACGCTGGAGGCTCCGCTCGTTCTCCCCGAACGCGGCGGTGTCCAGCTGCGGTTGGCGCTCAGCGCCGCCGACGCCTCGGGCCGCCGCCCGCTGACCATGCACTCCCGCCCGGAGGACGCGCACGCCGAAGAGCCGTGGACGCGGCACGCCACCGGTCTGCTCGCGCCCGGATCGGCTGCTGAGCCGTCGTTCGAGCTGACCGAGTGGCCGCCGGCCGGTGCGGTCGAGGTCGCCGTCGAGGACCTGTACGAGCGGCTGGCCGCCGCCGGATTCGGCTACGGCCCGGTCTTCCAGGGCCTGCGCGCCGCTTGGCGCCACGACGGCGAGGTCTACGCCGAACTCCGGCTGCCCGAGGCCGCGCACGAGGATGCCGCCGAGTACGGCCTGCACCCCGCGCTGCTGGACGCCGCGTTGCACGCGCTCGGCCTCGACATCACCGGCCCGCAGGGTGCGGAAGCTCCCAAGCGCGCCCGCATCCCGTTCGCGTGGAACGGCGTGACCCTCTACGCCACCGGCGCCACCGCGCTGCGCCTGCGGCTCTCCGAGCGCAACCCGGAGACCGCCGCGCTGCTGCTGGCCGACGAGTCCGGCCGGCCGGTCGCCGCCGTCGAGTCGCTGGTCTCCCGCGAGGTCTCCGACAGCCAGGTGCGCAGCGCCCGTGGCGGCTTCGTCGAGTCGCTCTTCCGGGTGGAGTGGGCGGCGCTGCCGGTCTCGGCCGCGCCGGCCGGCCGCTGGGCCGCGCTGGGCACCGAGCTGCTCGGTGCGCCGGCGTTCGCCGATCTGGCCGCGCTGGGCGCGGCGGTGGACGGCGGCCTGACCGCGCCCGACGCCGTCCTCCTCGCGCTGGACACCACTGACGCCAAGACTGACACAGCGTCAACTGTCCGCACAGCACTGCGCAGTGTGCTCGCCGCTGTCCAGCAGTGGCTCGCCGACGAGCGGTTCGCCGACTCCCGTCTGGTCCTGGTCACCCGGGGTGCGGTGGCCGCCGACGCGAGCGGTCTCGGCAACCTGGCACACGCGCCCGTCTGGGGCCTGGTCCGCGCCGCGCAGGGGGAGAACCCCGACCGCCTCGTTCTGCTCGACCTCGACGGCGGAGACTTCTCCCGCGAGGCCCTGTCGGCGGCCCTCGCCGCCGGCGAACCCGAACTCGCCGTCCGTGCTGGTGCGTTGCTCGCTCCCCGGCTGGCCCGAGTGGCCGCCGCCGTCGAGCCGGCGCCGGTCTTCGGCGCCGACGGCACGGTCCTGGTGACCGGTGCCTCCGGCCTGCTGGGCGCACTGGTCGCCCGTCACCTGGTGGCCGAACACGGCGTCAGTAGCCTGCTGTTGGTCTCGCGCCGTGGTGTGGATGCGCCGGGTGCGGCTGAACTGGTGGCCGAGCTTGCTGAGTTGGGTGCCGTCGCGACGGTGGCCGCCTGCGATGTGGCGGACCGCGCCGCGCTCGCTGAGCTGTTGGCGGCGCATCCGGTGTCGGCGGTGGTGCACACCGCCGGTGTGCTGGATGACGGCATCGTCTCCTCGCTCACTCCCGAGCGGCTCGACACCGTCCTGCGTCCGAAGCTGGACGCGGCGCTCAACCTGCACGAACTCACCAAGAACCTGAGCGCGTTCGTGCTCTTCTCGTCCGCCGCCGGCACGATGAGCAGCCCCGGCCAGGGCAACTACGCCGCCGCCAACGTCTTCCTGGACGCCCTGGCCGAGCAGCGCCGCGCCCAGGGCCTCGCAGCCACCTCGCTCGCCTGGGGCCCGTGGGCCGACAGCAGCGGCATGGTCGGCAGCCTGGACGAGCTCGACGTCCAGCGGATGAGCCGTGGTGGCATCCACGGGCTCTCCTCGGCGGAGGGCCTGAGCCTGCTCGACGCGGCCACCGCCACCGGCGAGGCCGCCCTGGTGCCGATCCGCCTCGACCTGGCCGCGCTGCGCGCGCAGGCCGCCGCCGGCACCCTGCCCGCACTGCTGCGCGGCCTGGTGCGGGTGCCGAACCGCCGGGTGGCCAGGTCGGGTTCGGCCGGCGGTTCGGAGCTCACCGGCCGTCTGCTGGCGCTGGCGGCCGGTGAGCGTGAGGCCGCGCTGCTGGAGCTGGTCTGTGGCCGGGTGGCGGCTGTGCTGGGCTACGCCGATGCGAGTGCGGTGGAGTCGAGTCGGGCGTTCAAGGAGTTGGGTTTCGACTCGCTCACCGCCGTCGAGCTGCGCAACGAGCTGAACGGCGTGACCGGCTTGCGGCTGCCCGCGACGCTGGTCTTCGACTACCCGAGCCCGCTGGCGCTGGCCGCCTTCCTGCTCGCCGAACTGCTGGGCGACGTCTCCGACATCACCGTGGCGGGTCCGAACACCCCGATGGCGATCGACGAGCCGATCGCGATCGTCGGCATGGCCTGCCGCTACCCGGGCGGCGTCGAGTCGCCCGAGGACCTGTGGCGACTGGTCTTTGAGGGCGGCGACGCGATCTCCGGCTTCCCGGCCACCCGTGGCTGGGACCTGGCGAGCCTCTACCACCCGGACCCGGACCACCAGGGCACCACCTACGCCCGCGAGGGCGGTTTCCTGCACGACGCCGGTCTCTTCGACCCGGACTTCTTCGGCATCAGCCCGCGCGAGGCGCTGGCGATGGACCCGCAGCAGCGCCTGCTGCTGGAGACCTCGTGGGAGGCCATCGAGCGGGCCGGCATCGACCCGGCCGCGCTGCGGGGCAGCCGGACCGGTGTCTTCGCCGGTGTGATGTACCACGACTACGCCACCGGGATCAGCGAACTGCCGGACGGCGTCGAGGGCTACCTGGGCACCGGTGTGTCCGGCAGCATCGCTTCGGGCCGGGTCGCCTACACCTTCGGTCTCGAAGGCCCGGCGGTCACGGTGGACACCGCGTGCTCCTCGTCGTTGGTCGCGCTGCACTGGGCGATCCAGGCGCTGCGCAACGGCGAGTGCACGATGGCCCTCGCCGGTGGTGTGACCGTGATGGCCACGCCCGAGACCTTCGTCGACTTCAGCCGCCAGCGCGGCCTCTCGGCGGACGGGCGCTGCAAGGCGTTCTCGGACGACGCGGACGGCACGGGCTGGGGCGAGGGCGTCGGCATGCTGCTGGTCGAGCGGCTCTCCGACGCCGAGCGCAACGGCCACCAGGTCCTCGCCGTGGTGCGCGGTAGCGCCGTCAACCAGGACGGCGCTTCGAACGGTCTGACGGCGCCGAACGGCCCGTCCCAGCAGCGCGTGATCAGGCAAGCGCTGTCCAACGCGGGCCTGCCGGCCGACGGCATCGACGCGGTGGAGGCACACGGCACCGGCACCTCGCTGGGTGACCCGATCGAGGCGCAGGCGTTGCTCGCCACCTACGGCCAGGAGCGGTCCGCCGACCAGCCGTTGTGGCTGGGTTCGTTGAAGTCGAACATCGGTCACACGCAGGCGGCGGCGGGTGTCGGCGGCATCATCAAGATGGTGATGGCGATGCGGCACGGTGTGCTGCCGCAGACGCTGCATGTGAACGAGCCATCGCCGAAGGTGGATTGGGCTTCGGGTGCGGTGGAGCTGCTGACCGAGGCGCGGGAGTGGCCGCAGCACGGCCGGCCGCGTCGCGCGGCGGTGTCGTCCTTCGGTATCAGCGGCACCAACGCCCACACGATCCTGGAGTACGTGCCGGCGACCGTGGATGCGCCGGCGGCCGCCGACGAGCCGGCCGCCGCACCTGCCGGTGTGGTGCCGCTGATGCTGTCGGCGAAGAGCGGTGCGGCGCTGGAAGGGCAGGCGGCGCGGCTGCTCTCGCTGCTGGCGGAGCGGCCGGACGCGGGCCTGCTGGACGTGGGCCACTCGCTGCTGGCGTCGCGGTCTGCGTTCGAGCACCGGGCGGTGGTGGTCGCGGGTGACCGCGAGGCGGCGGTGCGCGGGCTGGAAGCGCTCTCCTCGGGTGAGGTCGCGGCGGAGGTCGTGCGCGGTGTGACCGGGTCGGCGGGGAAGGTGGCGTTCGTCTTCCCGGGCCAGGGCTCGCAGTGGGCCGCGATGGGTGCTCGGCTCTGGGAGGAGTCGGCGGCGTTCCGGGCCTCGATCGAGGCGTGCGGCGCGGCGCTGGCGCCGTTCACCGATGGCTGGTCGCTGGAGGACGTGCTGCTCGGCCGGGCCGGTGAGGCGTGGCTGGAGCGGGTGGATGTGGTCCAGCCGGTGCTGTGGGCGGTGATGGTGTCGCTGGCGGAGGTGTGGCGGGCGGCGGGTGTGCGTCCGAACGCGGTGATCGGTCACTCGCAGGGTGAGATCGCGGCTGCGGTGGTGGCTGGTGCGCTGTCCTTGGAGGACGGCGCGCGGGTAGTGGCGTTGCGCAGCCGGGCGATCGCGGGTGGGTTGGCGGGGCTGGGCGGCATGGTGTCGGTCAACTTGCCGGTGTCCGATGTGCGTGAGCGGCTTGCGGTGTGGGGTGAGTCGCGGATTTCGGTGGCGGCGGTGAACGGGCCGTCGTCGGTGGTGGTGTCGGGTGAGCCGGCGGCGCTGGACGAACTGCTGGCGTCGTGTGAGGCGGACGGGGTTCGTGCGCGGCGGGTGCCGGTGGATTACGCCTCGCATTCGGCGCAGGTGGAGTCGATCCGCGGTGAGTTGCTGGAGTTGCTGGCGCCGGTGCGGCCGCGGGTGGGTCAGGTGCCGTTGTTGTCCACGGTGACCGGCGAGTTGGTGGACGGCTCGGGGATGGACGGTGAGTACTGGTTCACCAACTTGCGGGCGACGGTGGAGTTCGAGGGGGCGGTTCAGTCCTTGCTGGCGGACGGCTTCGGGACGTTCGTCGAGGTCAGTGCGCATCCGGTGTTGGCGATGGCGGTGCAGGAGAGCATCGAGGCCGGCGAGCGGGACGCGGTGGCGTTCGGGACGCTGCGTCGCCACGAGGGCGGTCTGGAGCGGCTGTTCGCCTCGCTGGCCGAGGCACATGTGCGCGGCATCCGGGTCGACTGGGACGGGTTCCTGGCCGATCGTGGCGCGCGCCGGATCGAGCTGCCGACCTACGCCTTCCAGCGCGAGCGCTTCTGGCTGGAGTCGGATGGCTCGGTCGCGCGGGCCGAGGCCGTGGTCGACGAGGTGGACTCCCGCTTCTGGGAAGCCGTCGAGCGCGGCGACCTTGCTGAACTGACCGCCACCCTCGACGTGGACGGGGACCAGCCGCTGAGCTCGGTCCTGCCGCAGCTGTCGGCCTGGCGCCGCCAGCACCGCGAGCAGTCCGTGATCGACGGCTGGCGCTATCGGGACAGCTGGCAGCCGGTGGCGGATGCCGCGTCGGGCGTGCTGTCGGGTAGTTGGCTGGTGGTGGTTCCGGCGGGCTGCGCTGAGGACCCGGCGGTGTCGGGTGCGGTGGCGATGCTGACCGGACGTGGTGTGACGGTCCGTCAGATCAACGTCGAGCCGGCCGATGTCGGCCGCGCTCAGCTGGCCGAGCGACTCCAGCAGGCGATGGGCGATGCCCCGGTGGCTGGTGTGCTGTCGCTGTTGGCGCTGGATGAGGCGACCGCTGTGGCCGGGTCGCTGGCGCTGGTGCAGGCGTTGGGTGATGCCAGCGTTGGCGCGCCGTTGTGGTGTGTGACGCGTGGTGCGGTGTCGACAGGTCGTTCGGAGCGGCTGGCGAACCCTGTGCAGGCGCAGGTGTGGGGTCTGGGTCGGGTGGTGGCGCTGGAGCATCCGGAGCGTTGGGGTGGTCTGGTCGACCTTCCCGAGGTGCTCGACGAGCGTGCGCTGTCTCGTCTGGCGGGTGTGCTCACCGGTGGTGAGGATCAGGTCGCGGTGCGGGCGTCGGGTGTCTTCGGTCGCCGGCTGGTGCGGGCGCCGCGTGGTGAGGCGTCGGTGTGGCGGCCGTCGGGGACGGTGTTGGTGACGGGTGGCACGGGTGCGCTGGGTGCGGAGGTGGCGCGTTGGCTGGTGGGCAACGGCGCTGAGCGTCTGCTACTGACGAGCCGGCGTGGCCTGGAGGCGCCGGGCGCGGTGGAACTGCGCGACGAGCTGGTGGGGTTGGGCACGGAGGTCATGGTGGCCGCGTGTGATGTGGCGGATCGTGAGGCGTTGGCCGCGCTGCTCGCGGAGCGGCCGGTGTCGGCGGTGTTCCACACGGCGGGTGTGCTGGACGACGGCGTGGTCGATGGTCAGACGGCGGAGCGGTTCGCGAGTGTGGCTCGTCCGAAGGTGGACGCGGCGCTCAACTTGCATGAACTGACCGATGGTCTGAGCGCGTTCGTGCTGTTCTCGTCGATGGCGGGTTCGGTCGGTAGTGCTGGTCAGGCCAACTACGCTGCGGCGAACGCGTTCCTGGACGCGTTGGCGGAGCAGCGGCAGGCCGATGGTCTGCCGGCTACCTCGATTGCTTGGGGTGCTTGGGCCGAGGCCGGGTTGGCGACGGAGGAGGTGGTCGCCGACCGGCTGCGCCGCGATGGTGTGGCCGGGATGGCACCCGCGCTGGGTATCACCGCGATGCAGCAGGCGCTGGAGAACGGCGACGCCGCCGTCACCATCGGCGACATCGTCTGGGACCGGCTCGCTCCCGAGTTCGCGGCCGTCCGGCCCAGCAAGCTGTTCAACGAGATCCCCGAGGTCCAGCGCCTCCAGGCGGCTGGCGCCCAGGCGGGCGGCACGGATGCCACCGCCGGCCCCGGCTCCCCGCTGACCACCCGCTTGGCGGGGCTGTCGGCGGTGGAGCAGGGTCGGGCGTTGCTGGAGCTGGTGCGGGCGCAGGTCGCGGCCGTGCTGGGGTACGCGGACGGCAGTGCTGTCGAGGGTGGTCGCGCGTTCAAGGAGCTCGGGTTCGATTCGCTGACGGCGGTCGACCTGCGCAACCGGATGAACGCGGCGACCGGTCTGCGGCTGCCGGCGACGCTGGTCTTCGACTACCCGTCGGCCACCGCGCTCGCCGAGCACCTGCGCTCCGAACTGCTCGGTGCGCAGCCGGTGACCACGGTCGTCCCGGCCACGTTCGCCGCCGCGGCCGATGACGAGCCGATCGCCATCGTTGCCATGAGCTGCCGCTTCCCCGGCGGGGTGACCTCGCCCGAGCAGCTGTGGCAGCTGCTCATCGAGGGTGGCGACGCGGTCGTGGACTTCCCGACCGACCGCGGCTGGGACCTCGACTCGCTCTTCGACGACGACCCCGACCAGCTCGGCAAGGTCTACACCCGCAAGGGCGCCTTCCTGCACGACGCCACCCGGTTCGACCCCGCGTTCTTCGGCATCAGCCCGCGCGAGGCGACCACCATGGACCCGCAGCAGCGACTGCTCCTGGAGACCTCCTGGGAGGTCTTCGAGCGGGCCGGCATCGACCCGACCACGCTGCGCGGCAGTCAGGCCGGTGTCTTCATCGGCACCAACGGCCAGGACTACATCTCGCTGCTGGGCGAGGGTCAGGAGGGCATGGAGGGCCACCGGTTGACCGGAACGGCCACCAGCGTGCTGGCCGGACGGCTGTCCTACACCTTCGGCCTGGAGGGCCAGGCGGTCTCGGTCGACACCGCCTGCTCGGCCTCGCTGGTCGCCCTGCACCTCGCCGTTCAGGCGCTGCGCAACGGCGAATGCACGATGGCGCTGGCCGGCGGTGTGACCGTGATGTCGACGCCCGACCTGTTCATCGAGTTCAGCCGCCAGCGCGGTCTCTCCGTCGACGGCCGGTGCAAGGCCTTCGCCGGTGCGGCCGACGGCACCGGCTGGGGCGAGGGCGCCGGCATGCTGCTCGTGGAGCGGCTCTCGGACGCCCAGCGCAACGGACACCCGGTGCTGGCGATCGTGCGCGGTTCGGCGGTGAACCAGGACGGTGCTTCGAACGGTCTGACGGCGCCGAATGGTCCCTCGCAGCAGCGGGTGATCCGGCAAGCGCTCTCCAGCGCGGGGCTGACGGCGGACCAGGTCGACGCGGTCGAGGCGCACGGCACGGGCACCAGGCTCGGTGACCCGATCGAGGCGCAGGCGCTGCTGGCCACCTACGGTCAGGAGCGGCCGGCAGGCCGTCCGCTGCTGCTCGGTGCGGTGAAGTCGAACATCGGGCACACCCAGGCGGCCGCCGGTGTCGCGGGCGTGATCAAGATGGTCATGGCGATGCGGCACGGTGTGCTGCCGCCGACCCTGCACGTCGATGAGCCGACGCCGCAGGTGGATTGGTCGGCGGGCGCGGTCTCGCTGCTGACCGAAGCGACCACGTGGCCTGAGACCGGCGCGCCGCGCCGGGTCGGCATCTCGGCCTTCGGTGTCAGCGGGACCAACGCGCACACGATTCTGGAGCAGGCGCCTTCGGGCGAGCCGGAGCCGGTCGTCGAGGCGACGGTGTCGCCGTCGGTGCTGCCGGTGCTCCTCTCCGCGAAGAACGACGCCGCGCTGCGCGCCCAGGCACAGGAACTGCTCGCCCAGGTCGACGCCGACGAGGCGGTGCGCCTCGCCGACCTCGGCTACTCGCTCGCCACGACGCGCGCGGCCTTCGAGCAGCGCGCCGCGATCGTGGCGGGTGAGCGGGAGGAACTGCTGGGCGGTCTGCGCGGGTTGGTGGCGGGGGAGTCGGCGGTTCAGGTGGTCGTGGGTTCGGTGGTGGAGGGTCGGACGGCGTTCCTGTTCACCGGTCAGGGCAGTCAGCGGGCGGGGATGGGCGCGGAGTTGTACAGCGCTTTCCCGGTGTTCGCGGATGCGCTGGATGAGGTGTTCGCGCATCTGGACCAGTACTTGGATCGGCCGCTGCGTGAGGTGATGTTCGCCGCTGAGGGCGAGTTGCTGAACCAGACTGGTTACACGCAGCCGGCGTTGTTCGCGGTCGAGGTGGCGCTGTTCCGGCTGGTCGAGGCGTGGGGTCTGCGCCCGGACTTCCTGGCGGGTCACTCGATCGGTGAGCTGGCGGCCGCGCACGTGGCGGGCGTGCTCTCCCTCGCTGATGCCGCCAAGCTCGTCGCGGCCCGTGGCCGCCTGATGCAGGCACTTCCCGCCGGTGGCGCGATGGTGGCGGTGCAGGCCGCTGAGGACGAGGTGCTGCCGCTGCTGGCGACGCGCTCGGATGTCGGTATCGCCGCTGTCAACGGTCCGACCTCGGTGGTGCTTTCGGGTGCCGAGGCAGCCGTCCTGGAGATCACGGAGCAACTCGCGGCCGAGGGCCGCAAGACCAAGCGCCTGACCGTGAGCCACGCGTTCCACTCGCCGCTGATGGACGGCATGCTGGCCGAGTTCCGGTCGATCGCTGAGGGGTTGACGTTCAACGCGCCGCAGCTGCCGATCGTCTCGACGCTTGACCAGTCCGCCGATCTGACCTCGCCCGAGTACTGGGTGCGTCACGTTCGCGAGGCCGTCCGCTTCGCCGAGGCGATCACCACCCTGGAGCGCGAGGGTGTCCGCACCTTCTTGGAGCTGGGCCCCGACGGCACCCTCTCCGCGATGGGCCAGGACTGCGCCACCGCCGGGGAAAGCGCCTTCACGCCGACCCTGCGCGCCGCCCGTCCCGAGGCCCGCACGCTGACCACCGCCCTCGCCGCGTTGCACGTGCGCGGCGCCGTGGTGGACTGGTCGGCGGTCTTCACCGGCACCGGCGCCCGCCGGATCGACCTGCCCACCTACGCCTTCCAGCGCCAGCACTACTGGCCCGAGCGCCCGTTCGCCACCACCGGTGACGTCACGGCCGTCGGCCTCGCGCTGGCCGGCCACCCCCTGCTCGGCGCGGCCGTCTCGCTCGCCGCCGCCGACGGCTTCCTCTTCACGGGCCGGCTCTCGGTGCAGTCGCACCCGTGGCTCGCGGACCACGCCGTGATGGGTTCGGTGCTGCTGCCGGGCACTGCCTTCGTGGAGTTGGCGATCCGGGCCGGCGACCAGGTCGGCTGCGAGGTCCTGGAGGAGCTGACGCTGGAGGCCCCGCTCGTTCTCCCCGAGCACGGTGGCGTCCAGCTGCAGCTCTCCGTGGAGGCCGCCGACACGTCGGGCCGCCGCGTGGTCAGCCTGCACTCCCGGCCGCAGGACGCGCTCGGCGTGGAGCCGTGGACGCGGCACGCCACCGGTCTGCTCGCGCCCGGCTCGGCTGCTGAGCCGTCGTTCGAGCTGACCGAGTGGCCGCCGACCGGCGCGACCGTGGTCGGCGTCGAGGACCTGTACGAGCGGCTGGCTGCCGCCGGCTTCGGCTACGGCCCGGTCTTCCAGGGCCTGCGGGCCGCCTGGCGCCTGGGCGAGGACGTCTACGCCGAGGTCCGGCTGCCGGAGGCCGCGCATGGCGATGCCGCGCTCTTCGGCCTGCACCCGGCACTGCTGGACGCCGCGCTGCACGCGGTGGGCCTGGGCAACCTGCTGGAGACCGACGGCGGCGGGCGGCTCCCGTTCGCCTGGAACGGTGTGACCCTGCACGCGGCCGGAGCGTCGGCGGTGCGGGTGCGGATGTCCCCGGCGGGCCGCGACACGGTGTCGCTGGTGCTGGCGGACGAGTCGGGTCGACCGGTCGCCTCGGTCGGCTCGCTGGCGATGCGCGAGGTGTCCGAGGAGCAGGTGCGCGCTGCCGGTGGCGGGTTCACGGACTCGCTCTTCCGGGTGGCGTGGCAGCCGCTCGCGGTGCCGGCCGGGTCGGCCGGCCGCTGGGCGGCACTGGGCGCAGCGACGTTCGGTGCGCCGGCTTTCGTCGATCTGGCGGCGCTGGGTGCGTCGGTGGACAGCAGCCTGACCGCGCCCGAGGTGGTCTTCCTCGCACTGGACGCGGGCACCGAGACTGACACTGCGTCAACTGTCCGGTCTGGCCTGCACGGTGTGCTCGCGGTGGTCCAGGAGTGGCTGGCGGACGAGCGGTTCGCCGACTCCCGCCTGGTGCTGGTGACCCGGGGCGCGGTGGCCGCCGACGCGAGCGGAATCAACGACCTGGCGCACGCTCCGGTGTGGGGCCTGGTGCGCTCTGCGCAGTCGGAGAACCCCGGCCGGTTCGTGTTGCTGGATCTGGACGGCGAGGAGGCGTTCGGCTCGCTGCCCGGCGCCCTGGCGTCCGGCGAACCGGAGTTGGCGATCCGCGCGGACGAGGTCCTGGTGCCCCGGCTGGCCCGGGTGGCCGCCGCCGTGGAGTCGGCGCCGGTCTTCGCCGCCGAGGGCACGGTCCTGGTGACCGGCGCGTCCGGCCTGCTGGGTGGTCTGGTGGCTCGCCACTTGGTGGCGGAGCACGGGGTGCGCAGCCTGCTGCTGGTCTCGCGGCGTGGTGCGGATGCGCCGGGTGCGGCTGAACTGGTGGCTGAGCTTGCTGAGTTGGGCGCCGTCGCGACGGTGGCCGCCTGCGATGTGGCGGACCGTGACGCGCTGGCCGAGCTGTTGGCGGCGCATCCGGTGTCGGCGCTGGTGCACACCGCCGGTGTGCTGGATGACGGAATCGTCTCCTCGCTCACCCCCGAGCGGCTCGACACCGTCCTGCGCCCGAAGCTGGACGCGGCGCTCAACCTGCACGAACTCACCAGCGACCTGAGCGCGTTCGTGCTCTTCTCGTCCGCCGCCGGTATCTTCGGCGGACTCGGCCAGGGCAACTACGCCGCCGCGAACGTTTTCCTGGACGCCCTCGCCGCTCGGCGCCGTGCCCAGGGCCTCACCGCCACCTCGCTCGCCTGGGGCGCCTGGGCGAACGGCGGCATGATCGGCAGCCTCGCCGAGGTCGACGTCCAGCGGATGAGCCGCGGCGGCGTCCAGGGCATGACGGCCGCCGAGGGCCTGGCGCTGTTCGACGCCGCGTGCGCCGTCGACGACGCCATGCTGGTGCCGATGCGTCTCGACCTGACCGCTCTGCGGGCCGAGGCCGTGGCCGGCACGCTGCCGCCGCTGCTGCGCGGGCTGGTCCGGGTGCCGACCCGACGCGCCGTCGAGGCCGGCCCCGCTGGTGCGGCGGCCGGCTCCTCCCTGGCACGGACGCTGCTGGCGCTGGCGGCCGGTGAGCGTGAGGCCGCGCTGCTGGAGCTGGTCTGTGGCCGGGTGGCGGCTGTGCTGGGTTACGCCGATGCGAGTGCGGTGGAGTCGAGTCGGGCGTTCAAGGAGTTGGGTTTCGACTCGCTGACCGCCGTCGAGCTGCGCAACGAGCTGAACGGTGTGACCGGTCTGCGGCTGCCCGCGACGCTGGTCTTCGACTACCCGAGCCCGCTGGCGCTGGCGTCCTTCCTGCTCGCCGAACTGCTCGGCGACGACTCCGAGTCGGCGCCGACCGTGCCGACCACGGTCGTCGGCGATGATCCGATCGCGATCGTCGGCATGGCCTGCCGCTACCCGGGCGGCGTCGAGTCGCCCGAGGATCTATGGCAGCTGGTCTTCTCCGGCGCGGACGCGATCTCCGGGTTCCCGGCTTCTCGTGGCTGGGACCTGGACGGTCTCTACCACCCGGACCCGGACCACCAGGGCACCTCGTACGTCCGGGAAGGCGGTTTCCTGCACGACGCGGGCCTGTTCGACCCGTCCTTCTTCGGCATCTCGCCGCGCGAGGCGCTCGCCATGGACCCGCAGCAGCGTCTGCTGTTGGAGACCTCGTGGGAGGCCATCGAGCGGGCCGGCATCGACCCCGCCAGCCTGCGAGGTAGCCGGACCGGCGTATTCGCCGGTGTGATGTACCACGACTACGCCAGTGGCATCAGCGAACTGCCCGAGGGCGTCGAGGGACACATCGGCACCGGAGTCTCGGGCAGCATCACCTCGGGCCGGGTCTCCTACACCCTGGGCCTGGAGGGCCCGGCGGTCACGGTGGACACCGCGTGCTCCTCGTCGTTGGTCGCGCTGCACTGGGCGATCCAGGCGCTGCGCAACGGCGAGTGCACGATGGCACTGGCCGGTGGCGTGGCGATCATGTCCACCCCGGAGGTCTTCGTCGACTTCAGCCGCCAGCGCGGCCTGTCGACCGACGGGCGCTGCAAGGCGTTCTCGGACGATGCGGACGGCACGGGCTGGGGCGAGGGCGTCGGCATGCTGCTCGTCGAGCGGCTCTCCGACGCCGAGCGCAACGGCCACCAGGTGCTGGCGGTGGTACGTGGCTCGGCGGTGAACCAGGACGGCGCCAGCAACGGTCTGACCGCGCCGAACGGGCCGTCGCAGCAGCGGGTGATCCGGCAAGCGCTCTCCAGCGCTGGTCTGACGGCTGATCAGATCGACGCGGTGGAGGCACACGGGACGGGGACGCCGCTGGGTGACCCGATCGAGGCGCAGGCGCTGCTGGCCACCTACGGCCAGGAGCGGTCTGCGGACCAGCCGTTGTGGCTGGGTTCGTTGAAGTCGAACATCGGTCACACGCAGGCGGCGGCGGGTGTGGGCGGCATCATCAAGATGGTGATGGCGATGCGCAATGGTGTGTTGCCGCGGACGTTGCATGTGAACGAGCCGTCGCCGAAGGTGGATTGGGCTTCGGGTGCGGTGGAGCTGCTGACCGAGGCGCGGGAGTGGCCGCAGCATGGTCGGCCGCGTCGTGCGGCGGTGTCGTCCTTCGGCATCAGCGGCACCAACGCCCACGTCCTCCTCGAGCAGGTTCCGGTGGTGGAGCCGGCTGCTGCTGCCGCCACCGGCCCGGTGCCGCTGGTGTTGTCCGCGAAGAGCGGTGCGGCGTTGGAGGGGCAGGCGGCGCGGCTGCTCTCGCTGCTGGCGGAGCGGCCGGACGCGGGCCTGCTGGACGTGGGCCACTCGCTGCTGGCGTCGCGGTCTGCGTTCGAGCACCGGGCGGTGGTGGTCGCGGGTGACCGCGAGGCGGCGGTGCGCGGGCTGGAAGCGCTCTCCTCGGGTGAGGTCGCGGCGGAGGTCGTGCGCGGTGTGACGGGGTCGGCGGGGAAGGTGGCGTTCGTCTTCCCGGGCCAGGGCTCGCAGTGGGCGGCGATGGCGGTGGAGTTGCTGGAGAGCTCGCCGGTGTTCGCGGAGCGGATGGCGGAGTGCGCGGCGGCGTTGGCGCCGTTCGCGGACGGCTGGTCATTGTTGGACGTGGTGCGGGGCACGGCTGGTGAGGCGTGGTTGGAGCGGGTGGATGTGGTCCAGCCGGTGCTGTGGGCGGTGATGGTGTCGCTCGCGGAGGTGTGGCGGGCGGCGGGTGTTCGCCCGGCTGCGGTGATCGGTCACTCGCAGGGTGAGATCGCGGCTGCGGTGGTGGCTGGTGCGCTGTCCTTGGAGGACGGCGCGCGGGTAGTGGCGTTGCGCAGCCGGGCGATCGCGGGTGGGTTGGCGGGGCTGGGCGGCATGGTGTCGGTCAACTTGCCGGTGTCCGATGTGCGTGAGCGGCTTGCGGTGTGGGGTGAGTCGCGGATTTCGGTGGCGGCGGTGAACGGGCCGTCGTCGGTGGTGGTGTCGGGTGAGCCGGCGGCGCTGGACGAACTGCTGGCGTCGTGTGAGGCGGACGGGGTTCGGGCGCGGCGGATCCCCGTCGACTACGCGTCGCACTCGGCGCAGGTGGAGTCGATCCGCGCTGAGTTGCTGGAGTTGCTGGCGCCGGTGCGGCCGCGCGCCGGGCAGGTGCCGCTGCGCTCGACGGTGACCGGCGAGCTGGTGGACGGCTCGGGCATGGACGCCGAGTACTGGTACACCAATCTGCGCACGACGGTGGAGTTCGAGGGGGCGGTTCAGTCCTTGCTGGCGGACGGCTTCGGGACGTTCGTCGAGGTCAGTGCGCATCCGGTGTTGGCGATGGCGGTGCAGGAGAGCATCGAGGCCGGCGAGCGGGACGCGGTGGCGTTCGGGACGCTGCGTCGCCACGAGGGCCGTCTGGAGCGGCTGTTCGCCTCGCTGGCCGAGGCGCATGTGCGCGGCATCCGGGTGGACTGGGACGGGTTCCTGGCCGATCGTGGCGCGCGGCGGATCGAGCTGCCGACCTACGCCTTCCAGCGCGAGCTGTTCTGGCTGGAGGCGATGGCGCCGGTGGCAGCCATCGCGCCGGTCGACCAGCTGGACGCGCGCTTCTGGGAGGCGGTCGAGAGCGAGGACTTGGACGCGCTGGCCGCGACCCTGGAGGTCGAAGGCGGCAGCGAGCTGAGTGCCGTGCTGCCGATGCTGTCGGCCTGGCGCCGGCAGAGCCGCGAGCAGTCGACCGTGGACGCGTGGCGCTACCGGATCAGCTGGCAGCCGGTGGCGGACGCGGGTTCGGGTGTGCTGTCGGGCAGTTGGCTGGTGGTGGTCCCGGCCGGTCAGGCCGAGGACCCGGCGGTGGCCGGCGTGCTGGCGATGCTGACCGGGCGCGGCGTGGACGTCCGCCAGGTCACGGTTGCCGACGCGGAGCGCGGCCTCATCGCCGCCGGCCTCCAGCAGGCAGCGGGCGAGGACCGGATGGCCAGCGTGCTCTCGCTGCTGGCGCTGGACGAAGTGGACGCTGTGGCCGGTTCGTTGGCGTTGGTGCAGGCGCTGGGTGATGTCGAGATTGGTGCGCCGCTGTGGTGTGTGACGCGGGGTGCGGTGTCGACGGGTCGCTCGGAGCGGTTGGTGAGTGCGGTGCAGGCCCAACTGTGGGGCCTGGGTCGGGTGGTGGCATTGGAGCACCCGGACCGTTGGGGTGGTCTGGTGGACGTCCCGGAGATGCTGGACGATCGGGCGCTGTCCCGCCTCGCGGGTGTGCTGGCCGGAGCGGGGGGTGAGGACCAGGTCGCGGTTCGTGCGTCGGGGGTCTTCGGTCGCCGGCTGGTGCGGGCGCCGCGTGGTGAGGCGGTGGCGTGGAGCCCGTCGGGGACGGTGTTGGTGACGGGTGGTACGGGTGCGCTGGGTGCGGAGGTGGCGCGTTGGCTGGTGGGCAACGGCGCTGAGCGTCTGCTACTGACGAGCCGGCGTGGCCTGGAGGCGCCGGGCGCGGTGGAACTGCGCGATGAGCTGGTGGGGTTGGGCGCGGAGGTGACGGTCGCGGCGTGTGATGTGGCGGATCGTGAGGCGTTGGCCGCGCTGCTCGCGGAGCGGCCGGTGTCGGCGGTGTTCCACACGGCGGGTGTGCTGGACGACGGAGTGGTGGACGGTCAGACGGCGGAGCGGTTCGCGAGTGTGGCTCGTCCGAAGGTGGACGCGGCGCTCAACTTGCATGAACTGACCGATGGTTTGAGTGCGTTCGTGCTGTTCTCGTCGATGGCGGGTTCGGTCGGTAGTGCTGGTCAGGCCAACTACGCTGCGGCGAACGCGTTCCTGGACGCGTTGGCGGAGCAGCGGCAGGCTGACGGTCTGCCGGCTACCTCGATTGCTTGGGGTGCTTGGGCTGAGGCGGGGTTGGCGACGGAGGAGGTGGTCGCTGACCGGCTGCGCCGCGATGGTGTGGTCGGGATGGCACCGGCGTTGGGTATCACGGCGATGCAGCAGGCGCTGGAGAACGGCGACGCCGCCGTCACCATCGCAGCCGTCGACTGGGACAAGGTGGCGGCCGAGACGGCCGCCGTCCGCCCGAGCAAGCTGTTCAACGAGATCCCCGAAGCTCGAAAGGTCATGGAGGCCGCGCTTGCGCCGGCCGCTGCCGCTGACGGAGAGTCCTCGCTGATGCGCCGTCTGGCGGGGCTGTCGTCGGTGGAGCAGGGTCGGGCGTTGCTGGAGTTGGTGCGGGCGCAGGTGGCGGCCGTGCTGGGGTACGCGGACGGCAGTGCTGTCGAGGGTGGTCGGGCGTTCAAGGAGCTCGGGTTCGATTCGCTGACGGCGGTCGACCTGCGTAACCGGATGAACGCGGCGACCGGTCTGCGGCTGCCGGCGACGCTGGTCTTCGACTATCCGTCGGCCACCGCGCTGGCCGAGCACCTGCGCTCCGAACTGCTCGGCGCGCAGCCGGTGACCACGGTCGTCCCGGCCACCTTCGCCGCCGCGGCCGATGACGAGCCGATCGCCATCGTTGCCATGAGCTGCCGCTTCCCCGGCGGTGTCAGCACCCCCGAGCAGCTGTGGCAGCTGCTGCTCTCCGGCGAGGATGCGATCGGCGGGTTCCCGACCGACCGTGGCTGGGACATCGAGCACCTCTACCACCCGGACCCGGACCACCAGGGCACCACGTATGCCCGTGGCGGTGGATTCCTGGACGGCGTCACGGAGTTCGACTCGACCTTCTTCGGCATCTCGCCGCGCGAGGCACTGTCGATGGACCCGCAGCAGCGCCTGCTGCTGGAGACCTCCTGGGAGGCGTTCGAGCGGGCCGGTATCAACCCGACCAGCCTGCGCGGCAGTCAGGCCGGTGTCTTCATCGGCACCAACGGCCAGGACTACGCCAACCTGCTGGTCGACGGCCTGGAGGGGGTGGAGGGCCACCGGCTGACCGGGACGGCCACCAGCGTGATCTCCGGACGGCTGTCCTACACCTTCGGCCTGGAGGGTCCGGCGGTCTCGGTCGACACCGCCTGCTCGGCCTCGCTGGTCGCGCTGCACATGGCGGTTCAGGCGCTGCGCAACGGCGAGTGCTCGCTGGCGCTGGCCGGTGGTGTGACGGTGATGTCGACGCCTGACCTGTTCGTGGAGTTCAGCCGCCAGCGCGGCCTGTCGGCCGATGGCCGGTGCAAGGCCTTTGCGGGTGCGGCCGACGGTACGGGCTGGGGTGAGGGTGCGGGCATGCTGCTCGTGGAGCGGCTCTCCGACGCGCAGCGCAACGGGCACCCCGTGTTGGCGGTGGTCCGCGGTAGCGCGATCAACCAGGACGGTGCTTCGAACGGTCTGACGGCGCCGAACGGCCCTTCGCAGCAGCGGGTGATCCGGCAAGCGCTCTCCAGCGCGGGGCTGACGGCGGACCAGGTCGACGCGGTGGAGGCGCACGGCACGGGCACCAGGCTCGGTGACCCGATCGAGGCGCAGGCGCTGCTGGCCACCTACGGGCAGGAGCGGCCGGCGGGCCGTCCGCTGCTGCTCGGTGCGGTGAAGTCGAACATCGGGCACACCCAGGCGGCCGCCGGTGTGGCGGGCGTGATCAAGATGGTCATGGCGATGCGGCACGGCGTACTGCCTCGTACTCTGCACGTCGATGAGCCCACCTCGCACGTGGACTGGTCGGCAGGAGCGGTGGAACTGCTCACCGAGACGACCGACTGGCCGCAGACCGGCGCCCCGCGCCGGGTCGGCATCTCGGCCTTCGGCATCAGTGGCACCAACGCGCACACGATTCTGGAGCAGGCGCCTTCGGGCGAGCCGGAGCCGGTCGTCGAGGCGACGGTGTCGCCGTCGGTGCTGCCGGTGCTCCTGTCCGCGAAGACCGATGCTGCGCTGCGGGCTCAGGCCG
>NZ_JARZAG010000056.1 GCF_029892155.1 Kitasatospora sp. GAS204B
TCAACATATCTGGCGTTGACTTTTGGCACGCTGTTGAGTTCTCAAGGAACGGACACTTCCTTCAAGCCGCTCTCGCAAGCTCTCCGGGCGCTTCGCTCTTTCGTGTTTCCAGCTTATCAGATCCGGCTCAGTGCCTTTTCCGCTTCGCTTTCCGCATTTCGCTTCCGGCCTTTCGGCTTTCCGCTGTCCCAGACTCTAGCAGAGTTTCTGTCCAGCGATTTTCACGCTCATCAGATTTACTCGCCGCCACATAACGTGGTCCGGGCAACTCGGAGAACACTACGCATCGGCCCATCCGGAGTCAAACCGGCCCCGGACAGCAGTGCTGTCCGGGGCCGGCAGGGCTTCCAGCGGGCGTCGCGTCAGTGGACCTCGGTGATCTCCGGGCCGCGCGCGAACGGGCTGAGCGTCGCGTCGCCGAACCGCGAGGTCTCCGCCTCGGGGGCGCCGACGCCGCCGTCGGCGACCATCTGGGCGTCCTCGGGGAGCTTGAGCACGATCGGGTCGCGCGGCGCCATCGGCACCTCGCCGCGGACGACCACGGTCTGCCGGAACACCTGCTCCAGCACCTCGGCCGACTCGGGCTGCACGGCGGCCTGCCCGGAGATCACGCCGCGCAGGAACCAGCGCGGGCCGTCGCAGCCGACGAAGCGGACCAGCTGCACACCCTGCGTACCGTCCGGCAGCTGCACTGGCACCTGTGCGCGCAGGTGCCAGCCGAGGTTGCCCTCCTCGACCTCGACCAGGCCGCCCTGGGTGCGGATGCCGTCCGCGATCTCGTCGCGGACCTCGCCCCAGATGCCCTCGGACTTGGGCGCGGCGAAAGCCTGGAGCTGGATGGCACTGTTGCCGAGGACCAGGGTGGCGGCCACGATCGCGTCACCGGCCACCTCGACTCGCAGCTCCATCCCCTCGACGCCGGGGACCAACAGACCGCCCAGGTCGACCCGGCCCTCGGCGGGGCTCTCCAACTCGGAGAAGTCCCAAGGGCCGTCGGGGCGCGGGGCCGGCGGCAGGCCGACACGGTCTGCCGGGTCGTCCTCCTCGACAGCCTCGTCGACCTCGTCGACGTCGGTCAGTGTCTCGCTCTCGGAGTCGGCGGAACCTTCGACGTCATCGGCCGTCTCGTCGGCGCTGATGGCGTCCTCGGCGAGCTGCTCGACAGCGTCCTCGCTCTTCTGGCGACGACGGAACACGGTCACTGTCCTTCCCGGTCCAAGACCGATGCGAATTCCTGCTCGTACCTTCGGCGACCTGCGCGGCCCGAGCCGGCAGGCCGCGGCATGCTAAACCGCCGCGTGACCACCGGTCGACCCGAACCCACCCTCGGCGCGTGCGGACCCGGGCAGTTCGGCCACCTCGTGGAAGCGGGCCTTCTCGACCTGCTGGATCACCAGCTGCGCGATCCGGTCCCCACGTCGGAAGCTGACCCGCTCGCGCGGGTCCAGGTTGACGACGATCACCTTGATCTCACCACGGTACCCGGCATCGACCGTCCCTGGGGCGTTCACGAGCGCAACTCCGCAACGAGCTGCCAGGCCCGAGCGCGGGTGCACGAACGCGGCGTAGCCGTCAGGCAACGCGATGGCGACACCGGTCGGGATCACGGTGCGCTCGCCCGGCTCGAGTTCGGCGTCGACAGCGGCGCAGAGGTCGGCGCCGGCGTCGCCGGGCTGGGCGTAGCCGGGCAGTGGCAGCTCGGGGTCCAGGCGTCGGATCAGGACGTCGACCGGCGGACGGGCGGAGGAACTCACGGATTCACCTCGAAGGCTCTGGCGCGCTTGAACAGGTCAGGGTCGTCCAGGGCAGCCTTGATGTCCTCGGGACGACCGTGCGTGGTGAAGTGTTCCAGTTTCACCTGAACGAAGAGGGCAGCCGCCCGGATCGCCACCGGCCCGTCGGGGCCGCCGATCCGTCCCTCGCCCGCGCAGTAGAGCTTGCGGCCGTGCACGCCGGTGGCCCAGGCCCGGATGTGCAGCAGCGCGTCGACCGGCACCGGGCGGACGAAGTCGACCTCCAGCCGGCCGGTGACCGAGGCCAGGTGCAGGATCCAGTTGAGCGAGCCGAGAGTCTCGTCCATCGCGGTGGTCAGCAGGCCGCCGTGGGCCAGGCCGGGGCCGCCCTGGTGCACCGGCTTGACGGTGAACTCGGCGGTGACGTCCACTCCTTCGCCGGCCCGGACGTCCAGCTGCAGGCCGCTGCTCTGCTGCGGGCCGCAGCCGAAGCAGTGCACGTAGTGGGAGCCGAGCGGAGTGCCGGGAGCGGGCGCCTCGGGGTGGCGCTCGGGCAGGACGGCGTCGGCCGGTGGGGTGGTCGGCGCCGGCGGCTGCCGCAGGTGCTCGGCCGGCGCGGCAGAGCCCTGCGGGGCCGGTCTGGGGGCGATGGATCCAGTCACAGCGCCCGACCCTACCCGCGGGTAGCTTCGGGCGCACCAGTCGATTCCACTCCCTGGACCGGGGGGCTGGTGCCGGGCCGTAGTAATCGGTGCCCACAATGGGGGGCATGTACGACGAACGCCTCACCGCGCCCCGCTCCTGGTGGCTGCTGCCGATCGCGGCCGGCCTGTCGATCGGCCTGATCCTGCTGAAGTTCGGGCCGGTGCCCGGGCTGATCGGCCTGGCCGTGGGGCTGGTCGTCGGAGCGGTCGGGCTGAGCTCGTACGGCTCGGCCCGGATCCGGGTGGTCCAGGGCTCCCTGGTGGCGGGGCAGGCCCGGATCCCGGTGACGGCGCTGGGCGAGGCCCGGACGCTGGACGCCAAGGAGGCGGTGGCCTGGCGCTCGGTGAAGGCCGACCCGCGGGCGTTCATGCTGCTGCGCAGCTACGTGCCGACCGCTCTGCGGGTGGAGATCACCGATCCGGGCGACCCCACGCCGTACCTCTACCTCTCCACCCGCGATCCGCAGGCGCTGGCCGCCGCGATCGACGCGGCCCAGGGCTGACCGGATCCCGCCCGGGCCACTCGGCCCGGGCGGGACACAGCTGGGGACACGAATGGCGAAGGGGCGGTCCGTCGTGACGGACCGCCCCTTCGCCATTCGTGTGCGACCGCCGGATCGGTCGCTCGATCAGCCGCCGGGGCGGTGACCCGCTCCGGCGGGGCGGTGTGCCGGGCCGACGCCGAGCTGCCGTGCGGCAGGCGCCGGACTCGGACCGAAGCCGCCCGATGTTCAGGCGCAATCCCGGCAGTACGGCTGGCCGCTCTTCTCACCGGCGAGCTGGCTGCGGTGGTGCACCAGGAAGCAGCTCATGCAAGTGAACTCATCGGCCTGACGGGGCAGGACCCGGACGGACAGCTCCTCGTTGGAGAGGTCTGCGCCGGGAAGTTCGAGACTCTCACCGGAGTCGTCGAAGTCGACGTCGACCGAGGGTGCCGACTTCTCGTTTCGACGAGCCTTGAGCTCCTCGATGCTGTCCTCGTTGATGTCGTCGTCTGTCTTGCGCGGGGTGTCGTAGTCCGTTGCCATTTTTCGCTCTCCCCCTCTGGGTGTGTGCGGTATCTCCAGCGCACGTAACGCATGAGGGGCCGGTCTTGTGCCCGACCCGAGGCCGAGATTGTGCCTTACTTCAAGCCCTGTTACTCAATCGACACTCAGCGGCGGACCCGACCAGGTGATCGAAGCCGTCTTCGATGGGCTTGCGGACAGTGGCGGCCGTTGGCCGGGAACCACCCGCTGTCGAATACGGATCGTGATGGTACGCCCCGTCCACCCCTTGCGCCAGGGCACCTCGGCCCAGGTGGGAGGGGGCTCGGCGGTTACCGGTTGTGGAAGCCTGGCTGCCGGATCCGGCTACCGTGCGCGATGGTCGGCGTCGGCCGGTTGATCACTCTGCGAGATCATCCGAACGAGTGCGGTCAGCTGATGTGACCTTGGTCACGCCGGAGTATTTTTCGGACAAACCGGCTGGAATCACCCCACCGAATCGAGTGGCGGTACGACCCAACCGGTCGGTGCGAGGCTTTCCGAACAGGCCTCTGCAACGGCTCACCACCGGCCCCACACGCACCCGCCGCCTATCGGCCACCATGGCGCGCGACGGCGGGGACTCAGCCCGCGCGACGCGGGGGCTCAGCCCGCGCGACGCGGGGGCTCAGCCCGCCTTGCGCGCCGCGTTGGCGGCCCGGCGGGCGAGCAGCGCGGCCTGGCGCTCGTCGAACTTGGTGGCCTGGGCGTCCAGGCCGTCCAGGAAGAGCCCGAGTTCCTGCTGGGCCTGCAACCCGGCCGGACCCAGCCCGCCGATCTCCATCACCTTCAGGTGCCGCAGCACCGGCTGAAGCACGTCGTCGTGGTGGATCCGCAGGTTGTAGATGCCGCCGATGGCGATCTGCGCGGCCGACCGCTCGAAGCCGGGCATCCCGTGGCCGGGCATCCGGAAGTCGGTCACCACGTCGCGGACGGCCTGCATCGCGAGGTCGGGCGCGATCTCCAGCGCGGCCTTCAGCAGGTTCCGGTAGAAGACCATGTGCAGGTTCTCGTCGTTGGCGATCTTCGCGAGCAGCTGCTCGCAGAGCGGGTCGCCGGCGAAGTGGCCCGTGTTGCGGTGCGAGATGCGGGTGGCGAGCTCCTGGAAGGCCACGTAGGCGACCGAGTGCAGCATGCTGTGCGAGTTGTCGGACTCGAAGCCGGCCGACATGTGGTCCATCCGGGCCCGCTCCAGGGCCACTGGGTCGACCGCGCGGGTGGTCAGCAGGTAGTCCCGCAGTGCTATGCCGTGCCGGCCCTCCTCGGCCGTCCAGCGGTGCACCCAGGTGCCCCAGGCGCCTTCGCGCCCGAACATGGTGGCGATCTCGTGGTGGTAGCTCGGGAGGTTGTCCTCGGTGAGCAGGTTGACCACCAGCGAGATCCGGCCGAGCGGGGTCACCCGGGACTGCTCCAGCTCCCAGGCCTCACCGCCGAGCACGCCGTCGAAGTCCCGCCCCTGGCTCCACGGGATGAACTCGTGCGGCATCCACTCCTTGGCCACCTTGAGGTGGCGGTTGAGCTCGGTCTCGACCACCTCTTCCAGGGCGAGGATCAGCCGGGCATCGGTCCAGGCGGTCGAGCCGGTGCGCTGGGCGGGGGCGATGGTCACGACGGGAGCTCCTGAGCGAGGGGACTTACGGACGCGTCACTTACGGATGCGTAGGTTACGACACCGTAAGTTCATTGTGCCGCAAAAGACAAGCGCCCTGGTCCGCTCCTTCCGTGCAGGTGAAGGGCGTACCAGGGCGCTGCGGGCAGCCGGGGCCCGGGGCGGCACCGGCTGCGGCCGGTCAGGCTCCGGGGATTCGTACCCGCATGGTCAGTCCGCCGCCGGGACGGGGTGCCGCCTCGATGGATCCGCCGTGCGCGCGGACCACCGACCGGACGATCGACAGGCCCAGTCCGACCCCCTTGTCGCTGCGGGTCCGGTCGGCGCCCTTGACCCGGCGGAACGGCTCGAAGATGTGTTCCAGCTCGTAGCCGGGGACCACCGGTCCGGTGTTGCTGACCACCAGCTCACCCAACCCGCCGGGCCCGGGCGTGGTGGTGATCTCCACCCAGCCGTCGGGCAGGTTGTAGCGGACGGCGTTCTGCAGCAGGTTCAGCGCGATCCGCTCCAGCAGCACGCCGTTGCCCGAGACGGTCACCGGGTTGAGTTCGGCGCGGATCTCCACCTCCCGGTTGCCCGCCTCCGAGCGGCTCTGCTCGATCGCCCGGGAGGCCACCTCGGCGAGCTCCACCGGGCGCCGGTCGGTCAGCTCGTTGTCGCTGTGGGCCAGCAGCAGCAGGCCCTCGACCAGTTGCTCGCTGCGTTCGTTGGTGGCCAGCAGGGTCTTGCCCAGCTGTTGCAGGTCCGGCGAGGTGGCCGGGTCGGCGAGCTGGACCTCCAGCAGGGTGCGGTTGATCGCCAGCGGCGTGCGCAACTCGTGCGAGGCGTTGGCGACGAAACGGCGTTGGGAGTCGAAGGAGCGGTCCAGCCGGTCGAGCATGTCGTCGAAGGTGTCGGCGAGTTCCTTGAGCTCGTCGTCGGGCCCCTCCAGCTCGATCCGCCGGTGCAGGTCGGAGCTGGCCACCTCGCGGGCGATGCGGGTGATCCGGCCCAGCGGGCGCAGCACTCGACCGGCCATCGCGTAGCCGGCCGCGAAGGCGATCAGCGCGAGCACGACGAGCACGGTGAGCGCCTGGCGCAGCAACGTGTCGAGCTCGCTGTGCTGCCCGACCTGCATCTGGGTGCGGAAGTACTGGTTGAACTCGTCCCCGGTGACCGCCCGTCCGCCGATCTGCGCGGTGATGCCGGGGTCGATGGTGATCTGCGGCACCGGCGTGTTCTGGAAGGCGTTGCGCACTACGACGTACATCAGCATCAGCAGCAACACCCCCGCCATCAGGAACATCCCGCCGTACAGCAGGGTGAGGCGGATCCGGATGGTCGGCCGGAACGGCAGCCAGCTCAGCCCCTCGTCGGGCTGGTACGGGCCGACGTGCAGGGCGGCCGGGCGTGGCGGGTGGTCCGGGCGCGGCGGCACCGTGTCGGAACTGCCGGAGGGCCCGCCGGTCGTGGGCGGGGTGGTCATGAGTTTCGTCCCCTTGGAGGTGGCGGGGTGGGTGGGCATCAGATCCGGTAGCCGGAGCCGGGCACGGTGACGATGACGGCCGGGTCGCCGAGCTTTCGGCGAAGGGTCATCACGGTCACCCGCACCACGTTCGTGAACGGGTCGGTGTGCTCGTCCCAGGCCTTCTCCAGCAGCTGCTCGGCGGAGACCACGGCCCCGCCGGCGCGCATCAGGACCTCCAGGACGGCGAACTCCTTGGGCGCCAGCTGGATCGAGCGACCGTCGCGCAGCACCTCGCGGCGACCGGGATCGAGGGTGATCCCGGCCCGGTCGAGGACCGGCGGCAGCGGGACGGTGGCGCGGCGGCCCAGTGCGCGCACCCGGGCGACGAGTTCGCTGAAAGCGAACGGCTTGGGCAGGTAGTCGTCCGCACCGATCTCCAGGCCCTCGACCCGGTCGCTGATGTCCCCGGAGGCGGTCAGCATGATCACCCGGGTCGCCAGGCCTTGCTCGACCACGCTGCGGCAGACGTCGTCGCCGTGCACCAGCGGCAGGTCCCGGTCGAGCACCACCACGTCGTAGTCGTTGACCGCGATCCGCTGCAACGCGGCCTCGCCGTCGTACACCACGTCGACGGCCATCGCCTCCCGGCGCAGGCCGGTGGCCACGGCTTCGGCGAGCAGCTGCTCGTCCTCGACGACAAGTACCCGCACAGCGGTTGTCCCTTCTCTGGGGCACGCGTGGCGGGATCGGAGTGTCCCCGTACGCGGGCCTACGACTCCGACGGTCCCTCCATCCTGCCTCCTGCCCCGGTAAAGCATCGGTAAGGCGACCCCACCCGGCCCTCGCCCGGCCACCAGCCCCGAACGGGGGTACGACGGACGAACGTGACGACGGCAACTTTCTTCGCGTTTCTGGCGACCCGAGGTTTCCCCGCCGTGTGGCTGGGGAGGACGAATGCACACCCGCGATCACGCCGTCAGGCGATCGCACCCACCCGCCGCGCGTTCATCCGCACCGGCTGGGGGATCGCAGGTTCCACGGAGCGGCCTCAAGGCCGTATCGGCGTCATCACCGGAGCCAGTCGACCGGTACGGCGCAGCCGCTGGATCACCGCACCCTCCCACCGGGGAACGCTCGACCGCGCACGTCCGACACCGTTAGGGGGTCTGCCGCATGGACGCCTTCACCGCCGGAATCCTGCAGCGTATAAGGAACACCGAGCAGGATCTGCACCGCGCACTCGAGTCCGGGGACGATTTCCTGGCCGAGGTCGAACAGTCCGAACTGGACGACCTGCGCCGGATCGCCACCGACCACGGCATCGATCCGGTCCTCTCGCTGCCCCGCAGCGCCTGATCCGGCGCCCGCCGCCGCCCAAGCCACCTTCCGCGGCCGGCCGACCGGCCTCCGACAACTGATCCCCTGATCCCCGAGCAGGCGAGAGCCCCGGCGCAGCAAGCTGCGCCGGGGCTCTCGCCTTCCGCTCGGCCGGCTCCGGCAACCCCGTCGGGTCGGCCTGACCGACCTGACCGACCTGACCGACCTGACCGGCCTGACCGGCCTGACCGGCCGACGTGCCGTCAGCCGATCCCGCGTCAGTCGTGCCAGGCGCCCAGTTCCTCCAGCCGGGACTGCAGCGGCTCGAAGACACCGGGTGCCGCGGCCACCACCAGCTCGCCGCCGGCCGGCCGGCCCACCCGGCCGCCGGTCAGCAGACCGGCCTCGCGGGCGATCAGGCCGCCGGCCGCCAGGTCCCAGGGGGCCAGGCCCCGCTCGTAGTAGCCGTCCAGGCGGCCCGCCGCCAGGTCGCACAGGTCGAGCGCGGCCGCTCCGCCGCGCCTGATGTCACGCACCTCGGGCATCAGGCGGTGCAGCACCTCGGCCTGGTGCACCCGGACCGGCTGCACGTAGTTGAAACCGGTGGCGACCAGCGCCTGGCCCCAGGGCGGCGCCGGACGCCCGGCCAGCGGACGGCCCTCGCGCTGCGCGCCGCGGCCCAGCACAGCCTGGAAGAGTTCGCCCCTGGCCGGCGCGTGGACCACCCCGACGACCACCTCGCCGTGGTACTCGGCAGCCACGCTCACGGCCCAGTTCGGCAGCCCGTAGAGGTAGTTGACCGTGCCGTCGAGCGGGTCGACGACCCAGCGCACGCCGCTGCCGCCGGCGCGCTCGGTGCCCTCCTCGCCGAGGTAGCCGTCCTGCGGGCGGCGTCCGGTGATCAGCTCCACGATCAGCTTCTCGGAGGCCAGGTCCATCTCGGTGACCACGTCGACCGGGCTGCTCTTGGTGGCCGCCACCCCGAGGTCGGCCGGGCGGCCGTCCCGCAGCAGGGCGCCGGCCTGCTGCGCGGCCTCCAGCGCGAGGGCGAGCAGGTCGTCGAGCAGGGCGGCGTCGGGCAGGATCTGGTCGGACACGGTGCTCCTTGTCAGCGGGGTCGGCGGTCGGCTTCCGGTGCGGCGCAGCTCAGGCCTGGGCGGCGGCCGGGCGGGGCGCGCGCGGGTTGGGGCAGCAGTCGACGGCGCACACGTCGTGACTGGCGCCGAGGGCGCCCAGGGCGCAGCGCCGGGGTGCCAGCCCGCGCTCGGTGGCCGCCCGCTCGAGCAGCAGCTCGCGCACGGCGGCCGTGAAGCGCGGGTCGGCGCCGACCGTGGCGGCCCGGGCGACCGGCAGGTCCAGCTCGGCGGCCTTGGCCACCGCCTCGGTGTCGAGGTCGTACTTGACCTCCATGTGGTCCGAAACGAACCCGATCGGGATCATCACGACGGCGGCGGCCCCGCTCTGCCGGCGCTCCGTCAGGTGGTCGCAGATGTCCGGCTCCAGCCACGGGATCTGCGGGGCGCCGCTGCGTGACTGGTAGACCAGCTGCCAGGGGCGGTCCGCCACACCGGTGGCCTTGGCGACGGCGGCGACGATCAGCTCGGCCACGTCCAGGTGCTGGGCGACGTACGCGCCACCGGGCGTGCCGCGGGCCGGGTCGTCCGGGGCGCCGGAACTCATCGCCATCGCGGTGGGGATGGAGTGCGTGGTGAAGGCCAGCTCGGCGCGCTCGCGCAGCTCGGCGGGCAGTTCGGCCAGCGCGTCCAGGGTGGCCTCGATCATTGGCTCGACGAAGCCCGGGTGGTTGTAGAAGTGCCGCAGCTTGTCCACGGTCAGCGCGGGGCGCCCCTCCTCGGCCAGCGTGGCGAGCGCGTCGGCCAGGTTCTCCCGGTACTGGCGGCAGCCCGAGTACCCCGCGTAGGCGCTGGTGGCCAGCACCGCGATCCGCTGGTGTCCGTCCTCGGCCAGCTCGCGCAGGGTGTCCACCAGGTACGGGGCCCAGTTCCGGTTGCCCCAGTGGACCGGCAGGTCCAGGCCGTGCGCGGCGAAGTCGGCCCGCAACGCGGCGAGCAGCTCGCGGTTCTGCGCGTTGATCGGGCTGACCCCGCCGAAGCCGAAGTAGTGCCGGCCGACCTCGACCAGCCGCTCCTTGGGGATGCCACGGCCCCGGGTGACGTTCTCCAGGAACGGGACCACGTCCTCGGGGCCCTCGGGGCCGCCGAAGGAGAGCAGCAGCAGCGCGTCGTAGGGGGCGGCGGAGACCGGGCCGGGCTCGGTGCGGGTGTCGTCGGACATGGCACCGATCCTGCCACTGCGGGTCGGTGGGCCAGACGGGCAGGGCCGGGGCGGTCCGGCCCGTTTATTCCGTTTGCCAAGCTTCGTAAGCTGTCATGGCCATCCATGTTCCTTACGAAGCCCCTCGCCGACAGGGGCACGTCGGGAGCACCCCCGGAACTCCCCACCCCGGAGCGACCGTGCTGTCCAGCTACCGCCAGATATTCGCCGCCCCCGGCAGCCTCGCCTTCTCGGCCACCGGCTTCGTCTCCCGCCTGCCGATCTCGATGACCGGCATCGGGATCGTCACGATGCTCTCCCAGCTGCGCGGTTCCTACGGGCTGGCGGGCGCGGTCTCGGCGGTGATGGCGCTGGCGGCGGCGGTCATCGGGCCGCAGGTCTCCCGGCTGGTGGACCGGCACGGACAGCGCCGGGTCGCGCTGCCCGCCACCGCGGTGACCACGGTGTCCACCGTCGCCCTGCTGCTCTGCGCCCGATCCGGCGCCCCGGACTGGACGCTGTTCCTGTGCGCGATCGGGATGGGCACGATGGTGAGCACCGGTGCCCTGGTCCGGGCCCGCTGGGCACACCTCTACCGCCAGGACGCGGCCAAGCTGCACACGGCCTACGCACTGGAGTCGGTGGTGGACGAGATCATCTTCATCGTCGGGCCGATCCTCTCGATCGGGCTGGCCACCTCGCTCTTCCCGGAGGCCGGGGTGCTGCTGGCCGGGATCCTGCTGGCGGTCGGGGTGCTGCTCTTCACCGGCCGGCGCGGCACCGAACCACCGGTGCACCAGGCGGCCCGCGAGGAGAGCGGCTCGGCGATCCGCTCGCCCGGGCTGCGGGTGCTGATGCTGACCTTCGTCGCCACCGGTGCGATCTTCGGCTCGGTCGAGGTGGTCACCGTGGCTTTCGCCCAGGCACAGGGGCACAAGGCGACCTCCAGCCTGGTGCTGGCCGTCTACGCGCTCGGCTCGGCGGTGGCCGGCACGATCTTCGGCACGCTGCGTCCGCGCCGCACGGCCGAACGGCGGTTCCAGCTCGGCGTCGGTGTGATGGCGGTGAGCATGCTGCCGCTGGCCCTGGCGGCGCTCTGGTGCACCGGCCTGGTCGGGCTGCTGGCGGTCGGCGGCGCGCTCTTCCTGTCCGGGCTCTCGATAGCCCCGACCATGATCACCGCGATGGGGCTGGTCGAGCGGCTGGTGCCGGCCGCCCAGCTGACCGAGGGAATGAGCTGGACCACCACCGGACTGGCCCTCGGGGTGGCGGGCGGCTCCTCGCTGGCCGGTTGGGTGGTGGACTCGGCCGGCGCCGCGGCCGGGTACCGGGTGCCGCTGACCGCGGCGGTCTTCGCGCTGCTGGTCGCCCTGGCCGGTGGACGCCGGCTGCGCCCGGCGACCGGCGCCGCCGCCCCGCAGGCGGTACCGGTCGGGCCCTGACACCGCTGGGCGCGTCACCCAACGGGTCGGGCAGGCGCAACCATGGACCATGGGCAGACCGGTGGCTAGGCTCCCTACCCACTGGTAACGCACCCGTCTCTGGGAGGCCTCCGCATGCCCGCCACCGTCACCGCCGGCCGCTGGACCAACTGGGCGGGCAACCAGAGCGCCGAACCCCGCCAGGTGGTGGCGCCCACCTCGGCCGAGGAGCTGGCCGAGGTGCTGCGGCAGGCCGCCGAGCAGGGCCGGACGGTCAAGGCGGTCGGCTCGGGCCACTCCTTCACCGCGATCGCCTCGGCCGACGACGGCGTGCTGGTGCGGCCCGAGGGGCTGACCGCCGTGCGCGAGCTGGACCGCGCGGCCGGGACGGTCACCGTCGAGGCCGGACTGCCGCTGGCCGAGCTCAACCGGCTGCTGGCGGCGGCCGGCCTGTCGCTCACCAACATGGGCGACATCGACGTGCAGACCGTGGCCGGCGCGACCAGTACCGGCACCCACGGCACCGGGCGGGACTCGGCCTCGCTGGCCGCGCAGATCAAGGCGCTGGAGATCGTGCTGGCCGACGGCACCGTGCGGCGCTGCTCGCCGACCGAGGACCCCGAACTGTTCGCCGGGGCCCGGCTGGGGCTGGGCGCGCTCGGGGTGCTCAGCGCGATCACCTTCGGGGTCGAGCCGGCCTTCCTGCTGACGGCCCGTGAGCAGCCGATGCGCTTCGCCGAGGTGATCGGCTCCTTCGAGGAACTGAGCTCGGTCAACGAGCACTTCGAGTTCTACTGGTTCCCGCACACCGACCGGTGCAGCACCAAGCGCAACAACCGCAGCCAGGGGCCGGCCGCCCCGCTGCCCGGCTTCAAGGCCTGGCTGGAGGACGACTTCCTCTCCAACACGGTCTGGGAGGGCGCCTGCCGGATCGGCCGGGCCTTCCCCAGGAGCGTTCCGACCATAGCCGCGCTGGCCAGCCGGGCCTGGTCCGAGCGGACCTACACCGACACCGCGTACAAGGTCTTCACCAGCCCGCGCAAGGTGCGCTTCATCGAGATGGAGTACGCGGTGCCGCGGGCCGCGGCCACCGAGGTGCTGCGCGAGCTGAAGGCGCTGGTGGAACGGAACGACTGGCAGATCAGCTTCCCGGTGGAGGTGCGCTGCGCCCCCGCCGACGACCTGTGGCTCTCCACCGCGAACGGCCGCGACACCGTCTACATCGCGGTGCACCTCTACCGGGGCACCGCCGAGCAGGGCTACTTCACCGCCGTCGAGCGGCTGATGACCGCCCATCAGGGCCGGCCGCACTGGGGCAAGCTGCACAGCCGGGACGCCGAGTACCTGGCCGGCGTCTACCCGCGCTTCAAGGACTTCACCGAGCTGCGCGACCGGGTCGATCCCGAGCGGCGGTTCGCCAACGCCTACCTGCGCCGGGTGTTGGGGGCCTGAGGCCCGGCCGGAGCTCGAAGCTCAGGGCGAGGCGGGCGCGCCCGGCGGGGTGGGCGTGGCCGCCTGGGTGGACGGAGTCGGTGCGGGCGGGCTCGAGGTCGGCGGCGTGCTCGGCGTCGGGGTCGGGCCGGCCGAGGTGACGGACTCGCTCGGGGTCGGCGACGGGCTCGGCGACGCGCCGCCGCCGGACGCCGAGGCGGCGGGCGAGGCCGACGGCGAGCCGGCCGGCCGGCTCGGGGTGCCGCCACCGCTCGGGCTCGGCGGTGCCGCCGGGACACCGCCGGCCGGCTTCCCCGGGGACGGGTCACTGTGCTTCGAACCGCCGGCCGGGAAGATCGAGGTGCCGCCGCCGTCCTGCCCGGTGGTCATCGAGTTCACGGTCCGCCCGGCGGCCAGCTCGACGATCAGGATCGGCGTCATGGCCAGCGCGAAGACCAGCACGGAGACCGCCGCGTAGGTCCGCCAGCTCCAGCGGCGCCGGGCCCGGAACACCTCGGAGTCGGTCCAGCCGGCCCGCTCGCCCTCGGCGTGCCACGCGGTCGGCAGCGCGGTGGTGTCGGTGAGCGGGACCTGGCGCAGTTCGTTGACCGCGCCGCCTGGGCCCCGCTCGGTCGCCTCCCGCAACTGCTCGCCGGTGCGCCGGAACAGGTGGTGGAAGACCGCGCCCCCGGTGGTGGCGCCGACGCTGACCACGGCAGCGCCGATGATGGTCCCGTACACCCCGAGCTCGGAGGCGAGTACCGCGCCGACCACGGCGGCGAGCGCGCTGGCGGCGACCTGGGCCAGGCTCAGGTCGATCCGGCGGGCGGCCCGCTGCTTCTCCTGCGGCATCGGAGCTCCTCACTGGGTCGTGGGCGGTCGGTATTTCGTCAGGTCGGCTCAGCAGACTCGTCGCGCTGTCCGATAAGCCCGCCTATTGTGCACAAAGAAGGACACAAGGGTCGAAAATCCGGTTTCTTCCAGTCGATATATGTGAAGATGATCACCGTCAGCTGATCGGTGGTCCGCCAACGGGGGCATCGCTCTTGAGATTCCCGTGAATCGCGGGAGACTTGAGCGGCGAGCCGCCCCTGTGGATGCCACGAATGGAGTACTGTTCGTGGAGTCTGAGCCTTCGGTCATCCTCTCGACTGCCCTCAACTACTGGCAGTCAGAACGACAACCTCGGCCCAGGCACGCACGGCGGCGCTCGACCCGAACCGTCGCTCCACATCCACGTGCGGGGAACGGCCGGGAATGTCTGACGCTGCGTCACGGAGAGCGACGCGGCAAACAGGCCACCGTGCCACAGCGGTGTCATCGGACGGAAGTCCGACACGCCGGAGAACTCTGCAAGGTTGTGGCAAGTCGCCAGTGGGCAGGCCACACTCAGTACGGGAGCAGCGACGCAGGTGACGTCGGCAGGCACCACCCGGGAGGTAACCGTGCCCGAACTGCGGGTTGTGGCCGTCAGCAACGACGGCACACGGCTGGTGCTCAAGGCTGCCGACAGCACGGAGTACACCCTCCCCATCGATGAGCGGCTGCGCGCCGCCATCCGCGGTGACCGCCCGCGCCTCGGCCAGATCGAGATCGAGGTCGAGAGCCACCTGCGGCCCCGGGACATCCAGGCGCGGATACGAGCAGGTGCCTCCGCCGAGGAGGTCGCCCAGGCCGCCGGCATCTCGGTGGACCGGGTGCGCCGCTTCGAGGGTCCGGTGCTGGCCGAGCGCGCCTTCATGGCCGAGCGCGCCCGCAAGACCCCGATCCGCCGACCCGGCGAGTCCACCGGCCCGCAGCTCGGGGAGGCCGTCGCCGAGCGCCTGGTGCTGCGCGCCGCCGAGAAGGACACCGAGCGCTGGGACTCCTGGCGGCGTGACGACGGCACCTGGGAGGTGGCCCTCTCCTACCGCTCGGACGGCGAGGGCCGCACCGCGAGTTGGACCTACGACCCGCCCCGGCGCCTGGTCCAGCCGAACGACGACGAGGCCCGCGCGCTGATCGGCGAGAGCGTCGAGCGCGAGGAGGAGTCGGTCTTCCCGTTCATCCCGCGGATCGCCCGGCTGCCCCAGGACCGCCCGCTGCGTCCGATGATCGAGCGGCCCTCGGCCGACCGGATCATGTCGGCGCCCGAGCGGCTGCCGGCCCGGGAGGCCGTCGCGGCCGCCGAGGCGCGGGATTCGCTGACCAGCCTGCTGGACGTGGTCCCGGCCTTCCGTGGCGACCTGACCGTGGGTCCCTCGACCATCGAGGCCGCCCCGGTGGAGGAGGGCCAGGAGGTCGAGGAGCCGGCCGCCGCGGCCGCCGCCCCGGCCGTCGGTGCCGGATCGGCGTACGCGGACATCCTGATGCCGCGCGCGGTCGCCCCGCACCGCGAGCGGCTGGTCGGCACCACCGACCGGCAGGCGGAGGCGGACGGCGTGCGGCCGGGACGCCGGGCCACCGTGCCCAGCTGGGACGAGATCGTCTTCGGCAGCCGCCGGAAGAAGCAGGACTGACGGAACGTCGGAACGAGGGTCGGGCCCCCCCCGCCGGGGGGGCGGCCCCCCGTGGGCCCCCCCGGGGGGCCCCCCCCGGGCCCGGGGCCCCCCCCCCCCCCCGGGGGGGGGGCCCCCCCCGGCCCGCCCCCCGGGGGTG
>NZ_JARZAG010000057.1 GCF_029892155.1 Kitasatospora sp. GAS204B
CGCCCCCTACTACACGACGCCAACACCCCGACCCCCCCCCCCCCCCGCGCGCGCCCCCCCCCCCCCCCCCGCGGCCCCCCCCCCCCCGCGGCTGTGCTTCGGTCCTGACGGACCGCCAGAAAGCCCACGGCCGGGGCCGGCTGAGGCCCGGGCCGCTCCGACGCGACTACTTCGCGGCGGTCTTGCGGGCCGTGGTCTTGCGGGTGGCGGTCTTCTTCGCCGGAGCGGTCTTCTTCGCCGCGGCCGTCTTCGCGGTAGCGGTCGCCTTCTTGGCGGTGGTGGTCTTCTTCGCCGCGGTCGTCTTGGCGGTGGTCGCCTTCTTGGCAGCCGTGGTGGTCTTCTTCGCCGCGGTCGTCTTGGCGGTGGTCGCCTTCTTGGCAGCCGTGGTGGCCTTCTTCGCCGCGGTCTTCTTGACCGGAGCAGCCTCGGCGGCAGCGGCGGACCGCTTGGTGGCGGCGCGCTTCACGGCGGCGGTGGTGCCGCTCTTGCCCGGGGTCAGCGAGCCCTTGGGGGCCTTCTTGACCGAGGGGCCGTCCTTCGGCAGCTTCTTGCTGCCGCTGACCAGGTCCTTGAAGCCCTGGCCGGGACGGAAGCGCGGCACCGAGGTCTTCTTGACCTTGACCCGCTCGCCGGTCTGCGGGTTACGGGCGAAGCGCGCGGAGCGCTCCACCTTCTCGAAGGTGCCGAACCCGGTGACCGAAACCCGGTCACCGGCCACAACGGCACGCACCATGGTGTCGAGCACTGCGTCGACGGCCTCTGCGGCAGCCTTGCGACCACCCAGCTGCTCGGCCACCGCTTCGACAAGCTGAGCCTTGTTCACGTCTTCCCCTTCAGAAACGGGCGCCGGATGATTCCATCCGTTCAATTCGCACGTTAGGCATCTATTTGCGGACTTTCAATTACCAAACGCGCGAATCACCCTAGTGTCGCAATGGATTTGCGCGTCTGCGACCTCAGCCGACGGGCGGGCGCCCCTCGTCGAGGTCCTGCACAAAGCGTGCCAACCGCCGTGCCGCCGCCGGGAGATCGCGCTTGGCGGTCTCGGTGACGATCAACAGTTGCCGGGTGAGAGCGGTCTTTGCTTCCGCGGACACGTGCAGCGCGTGGACGCGCGCGTGAGCCTGCTTCAACCGCTCTGCCACAAGCGCGTAGAGCGCCGCGACTTCCGGGTCGTCCGGTACCTCAGCGACCGAGGTCTCGTCGTCCGGCCGATCGTCAATTCGACTCTCGGCTTCCCGGGCCACGAACTCCGACGACGCGGGATCGCCGCCCGCGTACGGAGGTTCGTGGTGCCGGTGCATGCCTTGATTGTGCCATCCGTTCGGAGTTGCGACGCGTCGGCCCCGTCTTCCGGCAAATCCGGGGCGGTATCTTGCCCCGTCTCACACACTGTCAGGACGGAACTCCCCCCCGCGACGGGGGCGCGACGAACGATGGCCCGCCCCCCGGGAAGGGGGCGGGCCATCGGTTGCGCGGGGGTAATGCGGGCGCTCAGGAGACCGGCTGGGTGCGCGGCTTGAAGGTCGGCCGGGTCGTCTCGAAGGCGGCGATGTCATCAGCGTTCCGCAGCGTGATGCTGATGTCGTCCAGCCCGTTGAGCAGTCGCCAACGCGCGTTCTCGTCCAGCTCGAAGGAGGCCGTCACGCCCTCGGCGCGCACCTCGCGGGCCTCGAGGTCGACGGTGATCTCGGCGTTCGGATCGGCCTCGGTCAACGCCCAGAGCCGCTCCACCGTCTGCTGCGGCAGAACCACCGTGAGCAGCCCGTTCTTCAGCGAGTTGCCGCGGAAGATATCGGCGAACCGGGAGGAGATCACGGCCTGGAAGCCGTAGTTCTGCAGCGCCCAGACCGCGTGCTCGCGCGACGATCCGGTACCGAACTCAGGACCGGCCACCAGGACCGAGGCGCCGCGGCGCTCGGGCTGGTTGAGGATGAACGACTCGTCCTTGCGCCAGGCTTCGAAGAGTCCGTCCTCGAAACCCGAGCGGGTGACCTTCTTGAGCCAATGGGCGGGGATGATCTGGTCGGTGTCGACGTTGCTGCGGCGCAGCGGAACGGCGCGACCGGTGTGGGTGGTGAACTTCTCCATCGCGCTCAGACCTCCAGGGCGGCGGTGCCGGCGGCACGGTTGACAGTCAGGTCGGACGGAGCGGCCAGGTGGCCCAGCACCGCGGTGGCGGCGGCGACCTGAGGCGACACCAGGTGGGTGCGGCCCCCCTTGCCCTGGCGGCCCTCGAAGTTGCGGTTCGAGGTGGAGGCGCAGCGCTCGCCGGGGGCCAACTGGTCGGGGTTCATGCCCAGGCACATCGAGCAACCGGCGTGGCGCCATTCGGCGCCGGCGGCGGTGAAGACCTTGTCCAGGCCCTCCTCGACGGCCTGCAGCGCCACCCGGACCGAGCCGGGGACCACCAGCATCCGCACGCCCTCGGCGACCCGGCGGCCGTCCAGGATCGCGGCGGCGGCCCGCAGGTCCTCGATCCGGCCGTTGGTGCAGGAGCCGACGAAGACCGCGTCGACCGGTACCTCGCGCAGCGGGGTGCCGGCCGTCAGGCCCATGTACGCCAGCGCGTTCTCGGCGGCGGTGCGCTCCTGCGGGTCGGCGAACGAGGCCGGGTCCGGCACCGAGGCGCCGAGCGGCGCGCCCTGGCCCGGGTTGGTGCCCCAGGTGACGAACGGGGTCAGCTCGGTGGCGTCGATGAAGATCTCGGCGTCGAAGACCGCGTCCTCGTCGGTGGCCAGGGTCTGCCAGTACGCCACGGCGGCGTCCCAGTCCTCGCCCTGGGGGGCGTGCGGCCGGCCCTGCAGGTAGTCGAAGGTGGTGGCGTCGGGGGCGATCATGCCGGCCCGGGCGCCCGCCTCGATGGACATGTTGCAGACGGTCATCCGGGCTTCCATGGAGAGCGCGCGGATCGCCGAGCCGCGGTACTCCAGGACGTAGCCCTGGCCGCCGCCGGTGCCGATCCTGGTGATGATCGCCAGGATCAGGTCCTTGGCGGTCACGCCGTCCGGCAGCTCGCCCTCGACGGTGATCGCCATGGTCCTGAACGGGGCCAGCGGCAGCGTCTGGGTGGCCAGCACGTGCTCGACCTGGCTGGTGCCGATGCCGAACGCCAGCGCGCCGAAGGCGCCGTGGGTGGAGGTGTGGGAGTCGCCGCAGACCACGGTCATGCCCGGCTGGGTCAGTCCCAGCTGGGGGCCCACCACGTGGACGACGCCCTGCTCGACATCGCCCAGCGAGTGGATCCGGACCCCGAACTCGGCCGCGTTGCGGCGCAGCGTCTCCAACTGCACCTTGGAGACCGGGTCGGCGATGGGCTTGTCGATGTCCAGCGTCGGGGTGTTGTGGTCCTCGGTGGCGATCGTGAGATCGGTCCGGCGGACCGGGCGCCCGGCCAACCGCAGGCCGTCGAAGGCCTGCGGGCTGGTCACCTCGTGCAGCAGATGCAGGTCGATGTAGAGCAGGTCGGGCTCGCCCTCCGCGCGCCGCACCACGTGGTCGTTCCAGACCTTCTCTGCCAGTGTCCGTCCCATCGCGTTCCCTCCAGCCGGCCGCTCTGCCGGCCTGATCGTGTCGTTGGGGTGCCCGTTCCCGAGCGGTGTCCACCCGGGCTGCTCCATCCAGGGTGGACCGTTTCCAGCGAGATTGAACTTGCGTCTCGCCCACTGAGACTGCAGTATCGACGTATGGACAACACTAGCGGCGTCGGCGTTCTCGACAAGGCCGCTCTGGTGCTCAGCGCACTGGAGTCGGGCCCCGCCACGTTGGCGGGGCTGGTCGCCGCCACCGGTTTGGCGCGACCCACCGCCCACCGACTCGCCGTCGCACTCGAACACCACCGCCTGGTCACCAGGGACATGCAGGGCCGGTTCATCCTCGGCCCCCGACTCGCCGAACTCTCCGCCGCGGCGGGCGAGGACCGGCTGCTCGCCACCGCGGGCCCGGTCCTGACCCACCTGCGCGACGTCACCGGCGAGAGCGCACAGCTCTACCGCCGCCAGGGCGAGATGCGGATCTGCGTCGCCGCCGCCGAGCGGCTCTCCGGCCTGCGGGACACCGTCCCGGTCGGCAGCACCCTGCCGATGAAGGCCGGCTCGGCCGCCCAGGTCCTGCTCGCCTGGGAGGAGCCCGAGCGGCTGCACCGCGGCCTGCAGGGCGCCCGCTTCACCGCCACCGCGCTGAGCGGCGTCAGGCGCCGCGGCTGGGCCCAGTCGATCGGCGAGCGGGAGCCGGGCGTCGCGTCCGTCTCCGCGCCCGTCCGCGGCCCCTCCAACCGCGTGGTGGCCGCCGTCTCGGTCTCCGGGCCGATCGAGCGCCTGACCCGCCACCCGGGCCGGCTGCACGCCCAGGCCATCATCGAGGCCGCCAACCGGCTCACCGATGCCCTCCGCCGGGGCTGAACCCGCTCCCGCCGATAGCGAATACGGGCCGCACACCAGATCTGGTGTGCGGCCCGTATTCGCTATCGGCGGTGCTCGGAAGGCCCCGCCCGGAAAGCAGCGCCCGGAAAGCAGCACCGGAAAGCAGTGCCTGGAAAAGCGAAAAGCCCCCGGATCACCGGGGGCCCGCCTGCTATCGAACACTGCCACTGGCTGGGGTACCAGGACTCGAACCTAGACTAAATGAACCAGAATCACTCGTGCTGCCAATTACACCATACCCCAACAGCAATCAAGCCGATGGCTGCTTGGGCCACCGGCCGAACTGCTTGGTACCCCCGACCGGATTCGAACCGGCGCTACTGCCGTGAGAGGGCAGCGTGCTAGGCCGCTACACAACGGGGGCAAACTGGCGATCCTGCTTCGACGCCTCCGGGGAGTTGAGCATCCGGATGGTGCCTGATGAAGGATCTGGTACCCCCGACCGGATTCGAACCGGCGCTACTGCCGTGAGAGGGCAGCGTGCTAGGCCGCTACACAACGGGGGCTCCTGCTATGCGCTTCTATCTGCATTGCGTACCCCCGACCGGATTCGAACCGGCGCTACTGCCGTGAGAGGGCAGCGTGCTAGGCCGCTACACAACGGGGGCTTGCGGTACTGCTGAACCGCGGTGGTGCTCGTACTGCGCTGGGGTACCAGGACTCGAACCTAGACTAAATGAACCAGAATCACTCGTGCTGCCAATTACACCATACCCCATCAGAACGCAACCCCTTGACCAGGAGTCTTGCTCGATGATCGCGCCGTGGGCCGTGGGGTGGTTCTCGGTGAGGCTTCTGGTCCCTCGCCGTTGCCCTCCCGGGCGGCGCAGAAAGAACATTACCCGACGCGTGGCCCCGCTCCAAAATCGATAACCGCAGGCCCGGAGTCGGGCCTGGTCACAGCGGCTCGCCGTGACCAGGCCCGACGCGCCGTCAGGCGCTCGGCAGCGCGTCCAGCGCGGCCGTGAGGCGGCGCAGCGTCTCACGGCGGCCGAGCAGCTCCATCGACTCGAAGAGCGGCGGGGAGATCCGGCGACCGGTGACGGCCACCCGCAGCGGGGTGAAGGCGAACTTGGGCTTGATGCCCAGACCCTCCACCAGGGCCTCGCGCAGCGCGGCCTGGATCGGCTCGGGGCTGAACTCCCCGAGCTCCTCCAGGGCCTTGATGCTGGCCGCCAGGACCGGGCGGGCGTCGGCGGTCAGCGCCTTGGCCGCGTCGGCCGGGTCGACCGTGAACGCGCTCGGGTCGACGAAGAGGAAGCCGAGCATGTCGACCACCTCGGAGAGCACCACCATCCGCTCCTGGGTCAGCGGCGCGGCCTTGGCGAGCAGCTCCAGCTGGGCCGCGGTCGGCTCGGCCGGCAGCAGCTCGGCCCGCTGCAGGTAGGGCACCAGGCGGTGGGCGAAGTCCTCGGGCGAGAGCAGCCGCAGGTGGTCGGCGTTGATCGACTCGCACTTCTTCAGGTCGAAGCGGGCCGGGTTGGCGTTCACCTTGGCGATGTCGAAGGCCTCGACCATCTCCGCCATGGAGAACCGGTCCCGGTCCTCGGCCAGCGACCAGCCCAGCAGTGCCAGGTAGTTGAGCAGGCCCTCGGGCAGGAAGCCGCGCTCCCGGTAGAGGTTGAGGCTGGCCTGCGGGTCACGCTTGGAGAGCTTCTTGTTGCCCTCGCCCATGACGTACGGCAGGTGGCCGAAGCTCGGGGTCGCGCCGCTGCCCACGCCGATCTCCGCCAGCGCCGCGTACAGGGCGATCTGACGGGGCGTCGAGGAGAGCAGGTCCTCGCCGCGCAACACGTGGGTGATGCCCATCAGGGCGTCGTCCACCGGGTTGACCAGGGTGTAGAGCGGGGCGCCGTTGGCCCGCACGATGCCGTAGTCCGGCACGTCCTTGGGCTCGAAGCTGAGGGTGCCGCGCACCAGGTCCTCGAAGACGATGGTGTGGTCGGGCATCCTGAAGCGCAGGATCGGCTGCCGACCCTCGGCCCGGAAGATCGCCTTCTGCTCGTCGGTCAGCGTGCGGCACAGGCCGTCGTAGCCGGAGGGCAGGCCGGCCGCGCGGGCCGCCTCGCGGCGGGCGTCCAACTCCTCGGTGCTGCAGAAGCACTCGTAGGCGTGCCCGGCCTCGTGCAGCCGGCGGGCCACGTCGGCGTAGACGTCCATCCGCTGGGACTGCCGGTAGGGCGCGTGCGGGCCGCCGACCTCGGGGCCCTCGTCCCAGTCGAAGCCGAGCCAACGCATGGCGTCGAGCAGCTGGTTGTAGGAGTCCTCGGAGTCCCGGGCCGCGTCGGTGTCCTCGATCCGGAACACCATGGTGCCGCCGTGGTGGCGGGCGAACGCCCAGTTGAACAGGGCGGTGCGGACCAGCCCGACGTGCGGGTTGCCGGTCGGGGAGGGACAGAAGCGGACCCGGACGGACGGATCCTTGTCCGGGGTGGCCGGGGTCGCCCCCGGCGCGGTGGAGTTAGCCACGCTTGATCACCTTGTTGGTGAGAGTGCCGATGCCTTCGATGGAGACGGCGACCTGGTCGCCGACGTTCAGGGGTCCGACGCCCGCGGGGGTGCCGGTGAGGATGACGTCACCCGGGAGCAGCGTCATGGCCTCGGAGATGTGCGCGATCAACTCGGCGACGCCGCGGATCAGCTGGGAGGTCCGCCCGGCCTGGCGCAGCTCGCCGTTGACCGTGCAGGTGATCGCCAGGTCCGTCGGGTCCAACTCGGTCTCGATCCACGGCCCGAGCGGGCAGGAGGTGTCGAAGCCCTTGGCCCGGGCCCACTGGCCCTCGCGCTGCTGGACGTCGCGCGCGGTCACGTCGTTGGCGCAGGTGTAGCCGAAGACCACCTCGGGCACCCGGTCCACCGGGACCTCGCGGCACATCCGGCCGATCACCACGGCCAGTTCCGCCTCGTGCTGCACGTCGCTGGAGAACGGCGGGTAGGCGATCGACTCGGTGGGGCCGATCACCGCGGTGGAGGGCTTGAAGAAGGTCAGCGGGACCTCGGGCACCTGGTGGCCCAGCTCGGCGGCGTGCGCCGCGTAGTTGCGGCCGACCGCGACGATCTTGCTGGGCAGCATCGGGGTGAGCAGCCGGACCTGGTCGATCCGGTGACTCTCGCCGGTCAGTTGCGGGGTGCCGAAGGGGTGCCCGGCCATGGCGTGCACCACCAGCGACTCCGGTTGGGCGGTGTCGCCCTCGACCACACCGAAGGAGACGCCACCGGCGGCCGCTCCCCCTTCTCGGACAGAGAACCTGGCAATACGCACGGTTGGGCAACCTCTCGGGGTGCGGCGTCGATTCGGCTCCAGGCTATCGCCCGGACTACGGCCGAGGGCGCCGCCACCAGTGGTGACGGCGCCCTCGGGACTTCTCGCGCGGTCCGCGGCAGGAGCCGCGAGGCGCGAGAAGAAGAAGAAAGGGGCCGCGCTCAGACCGGTCGGTCTCAGCCCTGCTGCTGCACGGGGACGGTCATGAGCACGGTGCGGCGCGGGTTGGCGGTGCTGGTCGGGAGCTCCGCCTTGTACTCGATCGGCTCGAGCGAGGCGCGGGCACCGGGGAGCTGGCTGAAGTCCTCCAGCGACGCCAGGGTGGTCCGGCGCGGATTCGCCGTCGAACGGGCGACGAGCGTCGACTTGCTGGCCGACTTGACCGGGCTCTGGGACATCGGTTCTGCACCTTCTATTCAAGGAGGACTGGTGGTGGGACTAGCTGGGCCAGCGTAGGGACCTCATTCCACAGACGCCGTGACCAAAGCTACACATTGGCCTGTGAGTTTGCTCACAATTTTCCGACGAACGCTCTCAAATTGGATATTTCACCCAAGAAGTAAATTCCGGCATAGCCGAACTAACCGGCATAGCGGACAGCCTGCCGGGCGGCTCGATCCGAACGGCCGGCGGTCAACTGTCCGAAAACAGCCGTATTAGCGGCTTCCGTCACACCCACCGTGAGACCCCGCGCGCGCTCGGTAGCCCCGTCCCAGCCGCCACCCCGCCCCTTGTTGGAGTTCCCGCGCTGTGCTGGAATGCCACGAACCGCCGGAGGTGAACCTCCTTGACACTGCGAGCGCCGCGAACCGCGATCCACCGACCGCCCCTCGGGCCCGGCGCAGTGCACAGGAGCTACCCACGGCGGCACGCGTGCATTCCCGGATCAGCCGGGTCTGCCGAAATCGAAACTCGACACCGCCCCGGCCGTGGCAACGCGGCGGGGCGCCCGGTCCAGAGGTTGCGACGCCAGTGCAGGGACGTTTCAAAAGGGGTAGCGGCGCCGCGGCCGGCCAGCCGGAATCGCCCGAGCCCCTGGGTGCCCCCCAGCAGTCGGAGCCGGACGCCATCCCGGGCGACCGGTTGACCAGCGGCGAGCCCGAGGTCGAGGACCTCGACGACAGCGGCGAGGAGCACGCGGGCGGGCGGGCCCGGCTGCGCGGCTCGCTGACCCGCCGCCGATCCGCCACCGGCTTCGGCCGGATCCGGATGCGCAACTGGCGCATCCGGACCCGCCTGATCGCCCTGCTGCTGCTCCCCGTGGTGGTCGCGCTGGTCTTCGGCGGCCTGCGCATCCAGACCGCGGCACAGAGCTCGCAGCAGCTGGCCCAGATGAGCAACCTGAGCGACCTGGCGGTCAAGGCGACCGCGCTGGCGGACGCCCTGCAGACCGAGCGCGACGTCAGCGCCGGTCCGCTCACCCAGAACCCGAGCCAGCAGAACTCCCAGGTCACCGCGGCGCGCAGCACCACCGACGCGGCCACCAAGGCGTACAACGCGCGTGCCGACAGCTTCGACGGCATGGACCTGTCCGGCGGCAACTCGCTGCTGATGCAGGTCCGTACCGACATGGAGCTGCTCGCCACCACGCGCAACACCGCCTACAGCAACATCGACAACGTCGAAGCGACGATCACCGGTTACGACACGATCATCAAGGATCTGCTGTCGATCAGCCAGGACATCGCGCTCGCCTCCTCCAACCCCGACCTGGTCAAGGCCACCCGCGCGCTGGAGCAGTTCTCCGAGGAGAAGGAGAGCAGCTCCGAGCAGCGCGCCCTGATCAGCGCCGCGCTGGCCCGCCAGCCCGCCGACATGTCCCCCTCGGACCAGAGCTTCGGCCTGCGTCTGCGCACCGCGTACTCCAACGCGGTCTCCAACTTCAACGCGATCTACGGCATCACCCCGGCCCTCAAGCTGCGCGCCCGCCAGACCTACAACACCAACATCCAGCTGGCCGACCGCTACGCCGGCCAGGTGCTGGGCAACAACGGCATCCAGCAGGCCGACCCGCGCACCTACGAGGACTGGTACGAGCAGGCCAGCGTCCGGATCGACACCGACCGCGCGATCGAGAGCCAGCTGCTCGAGGAGCTCAAGGGCGAGGCCCAGTCGCTGCAGGCGCAGGCCGACAACGACGTGATCCTCAACGGCGTGGTGGTCGCGCTGGTGCTGCTGGTCGCCGTGCTCGGTGCCGCCCTGATGGCCCGCTCGATGGTGCGCGGACTGACCAAGCTGCAGAACGCGGCCGAGGACGTCGCCGAGCGGCGGCTGCCCGAACTGGTCAAGACGCTCTCCGAGACCGACCCGCACGATGTGGACGTCACGGTGGAGCCGGTCGGCGTCAACTCGACCGACGAGATCGGTCACGTGGCGCACGCCTTCGACATGGTGCACAGCGAGGCGGTCCGGCTGGCCGCCGAGCAGGCCCTGCTCCGCGGCAACATCAACTCGATGTTCACCAACCTCTCGCGGCGCAGCCAGGGTCTGATCCAGCGTCAGCTCTCGCTGATCTCCGAGCTGGAGAGCCGCGAGGCCGATCCCGACCAGCTGGCCAGCCTCTTCAAGCTGGACCACCTGGCGACCCGCATGCGCCGCAACGGCGAGAACCTGCTGGTGCTCGCCGGTGAGGACCCCGGCCGCCGGTGGACCAGGCCCGTGCCGCTGGTCGACGTGCTGCGCGCCGCCGCCTCCGAGGTGGAGCAGTACGAGCGCATCGAACTCGCCACCGTCCCGTCCGCCGAGGTGGCGGGCCGGGTGGTCAACGACCTCGTCCACCTGCTCGCCGAGCTGCTGGAGAACGCGACCTCGTTCTCCAGCCCGCAGACCAGGGTCCGGGTCACCGGCCACGCGCTGCCGGACGGCCGGGTGCTGATCGAGATCCACGACACCGGCATCGGCCTCTCCCCCGACGACCTGGCCGAGATCAACGAGCGGCTGGCGAACCCGCCGACGGTGGACGTGTCGGTCTCCCGCCGGATGGGCCTCTTCGTGGTCGGTCGCCTCTCGCTGCGTCACGGCATCCGGATCCAGCTGCGTCCCAGCGACTCCGGCGGCACCACGGCGCTGGTCATGCTCCCGATCGACGTCACCAACTCCGCGGACCGGCGCGCCGCGCGCCCCGGCGCCGGCCAGGGCCAGGGTCAGGCCCAGGGCTCCGGCCAGGGCCAGCCGGGTCGGGGCCAGCGCGGGGTCGCTCCGACGCCGCGCCAGCAGCGGACGCTGCCCGGTGGCCCGGCCCCGGCGCTCGGCCAGGGTGGCGGCCCCGCCGGCGCTCCCGGCGGCCGGCCGCAGCTCGGCCAGGGCCCGCAGGGTCCCGGCCAGGGCGGTGCGCCGACGGCTCCCGCGGGCGGCGGCCTGCCGACCCGCGCGGTCGGCCAGTCGCTGCGCGAGAGTGCGCCGGCCGGTCAGCAGCCCCCGCAGCAGGGCGGCACCCGGCGACCGGGCGCGCCCGCGGGCGGCCCCGGGCTGCCGCGACGCGGCGCCCAGAACCCGCAGGACCCGGCGGGCCGGCCGGCGCCGCAGGGCGCCGCGGCCGGCGGTGCGCCCGGTGGTACGCCCGGGCGCGGCGAGCAGCCGCAGCACGGTCGGGCCGACGGTCCGGCGCAGGGCAGCGGCGTGCGCGGCGATGTCGGTCCGAACGGGCGTCCGGGTGCCCTGCCGCAGCGGCGGCCCGGCCAGCCTCAGCCGGCCCAGGGCCAGCCGATGCCGGGCCAGGGTCAGCCGATGCCGGGCCAGGGTCAGGGTCAGAGTCAGGGTCAGCCGATGCCGGGTCGGCCTGGTCCGGCCGGCCAGCCCGGTCAGGCGGGCCAGCAGGGCCGGCCGCGCCAGGCGCCAGCGGGCCGTCCGGCCGCGCGCCCCGGCCAGCCGATGGCCCGGCCGCAGGCGCCGGTCGGCGACCCGCAGGGTCAGCCCACCGCGCAGCAGCCGGTGATCAGCCAGGGCAAGCCCGAACCGGCCCCGGTCGAGAGCGCCGCGCCGTTCGCCCGGCCGGCCTTCGAGGCCAGCCAGATCGACCCGCGCGACCCGCTGGGCCTCGGCCTGGTCGAGCCGGTGCTGCCGAGCGTGGCCAACCCCGCGCCGCGCCAAGCCGGTTACCAGCCGCAGCAGCAGCTGAGCCAGCCGCCGGCGCCGTATCAGGGCGCGGCCCAGCAGCAGCCGATGGCACTGCCGCCGCGCCGCTCGCCCGAGCACGGCGCGACAGCCGGCGACGGCCGTGGCGAGGAGCAGGGCTTCCGCAACGGCGGCGCCAACCGGATGGCCTCGGTCCAGGTGAACGAGCAGCAGCAGGGCCGGCAGCAGCCGTACCAGCCGCAGCGCCCCGGCACCACGGCGCCCGGGTTCGACGAGCAGCAGGCCGCGCAGCAGGGCCGGGAACAGGGACAGGGCCAGGGTCGGACGCCGTTCGGCGGTCCCGGCCAGGGCCCGGGTCAGGGCGACGCACCGTGGCGCCCGTCCGCCAACGACGAGCGCTGGCGCCGCGCCGAGCAGGTGCGCGAGCCCTCCTCGGACGGGGTCACCCTCTCCGGGCTGCCCCGCCGCACCCCGCAGGCGAACCTGGTCTCCGGCACCGCCGAGGCGGCGCCGCTGACCGGTCCGCAGGTCTCCCGGGCACCGGAGGAGGTCCGCGGCCGGCTGACCAACCTGCGCCGTGGCATCCAGCAGGGCCGGCGTGCCGGCGCCGAGGCGACCCAGGGCATCCCGGTCCAGAACCTGCCGGGCTCGCAGGGCGGCGGTCAGGGAATGCCGGGCCAGGGCCAGCAGTTCGACGGTTCCGGGCGCCCCGCCGGTGCCGACCCGACACAGGGCGACTACCGTTCTGCCGCGCCGGACCCGTTCGGCGCGGGCGGCCGCGGCGGCTACGGCTTCGGCACCGAGAACCAGGAGCGTTGAGTTGAGTCAGATGAGTCAGGCCGCACAGAACCTGAACTGGCTGATCACCAATTTCGTGGACAACACCCCTGGGGTGTCGCACACGGTGGTGGTCTCCGCCGACGGGCTCCTGCTCGCCATGTCCGAGGGCTTTCCCCGCGACCGCGCCGACCAGCTCGCCGCCGTCGCCTCCGGCCTCACCTCGCTGACCTCCGGCGCCAGCCGGATCTTCGAGGGCGGCGACGTCAACCAGACCGTCGTCGAGATGGAACGAGGCTTCCTCTTCCTGATGGCCGTCAGCGACGGCTCCTCCCTCGCCGTCCTCGCCTCCCCCGACTCCGACATCGGCCTGGTCGGCTACGAGATGGCCCTGCTCGTCGACCGCGCCGGCGCCGTCCTCACCCCCGCCCTGCGCGCCGAACTCCAGGGCAGCCTCCTGCACTGAGCGGGACTCACGTCACCCTCCGCCGGGCCCGGTAGCCACCGGACCCGGCGCCTTACCCCACAGCTGACGCAATATCAGCCGCAGCGCAAGGAGGATCCGCATGACCCCGCCCCCGACACCGGCCGGCTCGTACGGCAACGGGTACGGCTCCGGCTACGGCGACCAGAACAACGGCGGCTACGAGCAGCAGCCGCTGGTTCGCCCGTACGCGATGACCGGTGGTCGTACCCGGCCCCGCTACCAGCTGGCCATCGAGGCCCTGATCTCGACCACCGGCAACGCGGCCCGCACCAGCGGCCTGCTGCCCGAGCACCAGCGGATCGTCCAGCTGTGCCAGGAGGTCAAGTCGGTGGCCGAGATCTCGGCCCTGGCCCAGGTGCCGCTCGGGGTGGCCCGGATCCTCGTGGCCGACCTCGCCGAGGCCGGCCTGGTCGCCATCCACCAGCCCGCCGCCGCCGGTGAGTCGGGCGGAACGCCGGACGTCACGCTGCTCGAAAGGGTCCTCAGTGGACTTCGCAAGCTCTAGCCCCGCGGCCGCCACCCGCGCCACCACCTCCGCGAAGATCGTCGTCG
>NZ_JARZAG010000058.1 GCF_029892155.1 Kitasatospora sp. GAS204B
CAGACCGGCACCGACCACCGCACCCGAAGCATCGATCCACCCGATCGACTCGCTGCGCCACTCCGACTTCACCTCGCCCCAGGACGGCACCTGCAGGTGGCTCGCTGACGGCAGGCTCCGGATGAAGGCGAGATGCTCCTCACGGGTGATCGTCCGCAGGGTCAGGCTCGCGTCGGGGCTCATGCTCGGGTTCACGCCGGGGCCCGGATTCATGCTCGGCCGCACAACTGACATCAGAAGACCCTCCGCTCATCGGCCGGCCACCACGGAAGATCGGGAACCGGCATCACGAACGGTAGGAATCCCATGTCGCATTGGCCCGGCGATCGTGTAACAGCAACCAGGCGGCTCCGTCACATCGGGACAATCCCCGGATTTCCGGTGGAATGCTGAGGCCATGGATGACGAGAGCCGCGTCTCTGCCCTGCGGGCCGCCGATGAACTGCTTTCCGCCCGATACGGGCAGGGCCGCCGAATGTCCGCGCTGGCGGCATTGGCGGCCGTCGACCGCGCCACCGACCCCCACTTCGCCCGGCGGGCCGCCGAGGCGGCGCGGGTACCGGTGGACGAGGTGCTGGCGGCGCTGGCCCAGGTGGCGGAGGCGCGCAGCCACGTCGACGGCATGGAACGGCGGCTCATCGAGGCGGCCGTCGACCGCGGGGCGAGTCGGCAACGGATCGCCGACGCACTCGGGTTGGCGAGCGGGCGGCGCGCCGAGGAACCGGCGGAGCGAGTCGGCGAACCCGGGCAGGGCTGAGGCGCCGGCGATGGTCTCGCAGGCGACTTGCCGAGCGCCGCGGAAATGGCTTTCGGAGTTCTTCGATCGGGCGGGCGCGAAGTGAAATGAACAATGACGTGAACGGGGCAGGGACATGGAGCGGATCAGACACGGAATCGGGGTCGCGTTGCTGGCGGGCGCCGTACTGGCGGGGACCAGCGGATGCGGCGGCGGCGGTGCCGCCGCGAAGACGGTCAAGGCCGCTCGGGCAGCGCGCTGCCGCACTGAGCCGACGGTGGCCCGGCTGCCGGATGCCCTGTCAGCCGGCCCGCCAGGTGTCGATGGTGCCCGTGCGTCCGGTGTCCGTGGCCTCGGTGGCGTCGGTGGGGATGCGCAGTTCGGCGACGGCGCCGCCGGCCGGGTCGTTGCGCAGTTGCAGGGCGATCCCGGTGGCCCGGGCGTGGCCCTGGGCGATGGTGAGACCCAGCCCGTGACCGTGGCCCCGTTCGCGGGCGCCGGTGCGGAACCGCTGCGGGCCCTCGCGCAGGATGTCCTCGGGGTAGCCGGGGCCGTGGTCGCGCACCGTCACGGTGGCGTCGGCCACGCTCACCACGACCGGGGGAGTGCCGTGCCGGTGGGCGTTGGCGATCAGGTTGGTGACGATCCGGTCCAGTCGGCGCGGATCGGTGGTGACCTCGGCGTCGCCCTCGATCCGCAGCTCGACCTGCGACGCGTCCGAGCCCAGCTCGCTCGGCGAGCCGACCCCCGCGACGATCCGGCTGACCACCGGGCCAAGCGCGACGACGGAGAGTTCGCAGGTCTCGGCCCGGGCGTCCAGCCGGGAGACCTCCAACAGATCCTCGGTCAGGTCGCACAGGAAGGCGACCCGGTTCTTCACCAGTTCGGTCGGCCGCCCCGGAGGCAGCAGTTCGGCGGCGGTCAGCAGACCGGTCAGCGGGGTGCGCAGCTCGTGCGCCACGTCGGCGGTGAACCGCTGCTCGTTGGCGAGCTTGCTGCGCAGCACGGCGGACATCGAGTCGACCGCGGCCGCCAGTTCGGCGACCTCGTCCCGGGGCCGGCCCAGCGGTCCGATCCGGGCGTCCAGGTCGCCGCCCGCGATGGTGCGGGCGGTGCGGGCGGCGGTCCGCAGCCGGCTGCTGATCCGGTCGGCGGCGAGCACGCCCGCGAGCACGGTGACGACCACCGAGAGGGCCGCGGATATCTGGATCGTCCGGTCCAGCTCGGCGATGGCGCGTTCGTCGTCGGTGTAGTCCAGCCGCACCGAGATCACCTGGCCGCCGGTGCCCGTCGCCGCCCACATCGCGGTGCCCTCGGGGCTACCGCCGAGCATCGACCCCTGGTGTCCGCGCTCGGCCAGGCGCCGCAGGGCCGCAGGCAGTTGGGGGTCGTCCTGTCGCGCGTGCCAGCCCAGCAGCTCGCCGGTGCCGTCGTAGGTGCCGACCACCAGGTTCAGCGCGGCCTCGGCTGACTTCCTGGCCTGCTCGGTGTGCTGGCGCACGGACGCCTGGTGGACCAGCAGCCCCACGGTCAGCGCCACCAGGAACGAGACCAGCGCCACGGTGGCGGCGATCTGCCGTCGCAGATTCATCGCCGGCTCACTGCTGCCGGCGCAGCTTGTAGCCGAAGCCGCGGATGGTCTCGATCCGACCCGCGCCGATCTTGGCCCGCAGGCGCTGGACGTGGACGTCCACCACCCGGCTGTCGGCGCTCCAGGAGTAGTCCCAGACCCGTTCCAGCAGGGTCTGCCGCTCCAGCACGATGCCCGGCGCCGCCGTGAACTCCAGCAGCAGCCGCAACTCGGTCGGGGTGAGCGGCACCTGGTGTCCGGCGACCCGCACCTCCATGGCCTCGGTGTCCACCTCCAGGTCGTCGATCACTCGGACCGCGGCGCGCTGCGCGGGGGCAGGATCAGGCGCACCCGGTGCCGGGGCCACGGCGGTGCGGCGCAGCACGGTCCGGATCCGGGCGACCAGGACGGCGATCTCGAAGGGCTTGACGACGTAGTCGTCGGCGCCAGCCTCCAGGCCCGAGATCACGTCGATCGGCTCGGTGCGCGCCGACATCATCAGGATCGGCAACTGGCTCTCCTCGCGGATCCGCCGGCAGAGCCCGACGCCGTCGAGCAGCGGCAGCATCACGTCGAGCAGCAGCAGGTCCGGCGGCTGGGCGCGGAACCGCTCCAGGCCTTCCAGCCCGTCGGCGGCGGTGTCGACCGGGAAGCCGTAGCGTTCGAGTGCCATCCGGGTGGCCTCGCGGATCACCTCGTCGTCCTCGACCAGCAGGATCCGCGGTGCGGCCGGCGCGGCGCCGGGCTGGGGCGTGCTCATCCGGTACTCCCTGCGGTGGCGGACGGTGCCGGTGCGGCGGGCGACTGCTCCGGCAGCGCATCAGCCGTGGTGTCGGCCGGCGGCGAGGTGGGGCCGCCCGGCGGCGCGACGGGCGTGGTCAGCTGGGAGACCAGGGACAGCCGCGGCGGGACCCAGCGGTAGGTGGTGCTGCGCTCGGTGAGCGGGGTCACCAACTGGTGGACGACCAGGTCCGTGCCGATGGTCTCGGCCGAGAAGCCAGGCTGCACTTCGGTGGACAGGATCGGCACGGCCTGACCGTCCTGCACGGTGTAGACGTTGAGGAAGGCGGTCCGCGCCATCGGCATCAGCACCGCCGTGATCAGGTCGAGGTGGCCGTCGCCGGTGAGGTCACGGTACTGCGCCGGCTCGACCTGGCAGAGGCTCGTGGTCCGGCAGCCGTTCATGCTGTGCAGCCAGAAGTTCTCGAGCGGCTGGGTCTGGTCGGCGAGCAGGAGCGTGCGGGCGTCGACGTTGTGCAGGTCGCCCTCCGGCACGGTCACCCCTGGTACCGGGTGCGGCGATCCCGGGGTCGGCGCCGGGGAGGCGGCCGCGCTTCCCACCGTGCCCGGCCAGAGCGGCGACGGGCTCGGATGCGGGGTGACGGGCTGGGCCGACCCGGCGTCGTGCAGGCCCCCGGCGTCGGCGCAGCCGGTGACCGACACCGCGGCCAGGACAGCCAGGAGCACACCTCTGCCCAGGGCGCCGCGGCTGAACCATGTCCTCACGGTGGAGTGGGCCTTTCGTCTACGTTCGGTGCATAAGTCTGCAACACATGAACATGTGCATGTGCACCAGCCCGGGCCGGGGGGCGGGCCCGGGCTGGTGGGCCGCGGAGTTCCGCTGCGGACTCACCGACCGTAGGCAGCTCGCCCGACGGTCCACCGTCGTGCGGGTAACAGCAGCCGCCCGACTCCGTAACAGTCGGGCAGCGCCCGAGCGGGCATCTCGACCTCGCCCTGCGCACGCCCGGCCGCTGAGTCCGAGCCCGGCCGCCCCCGCCGCCGGCCCGCCGCCCCCGCTGGTCCGGAGCACCCCGGGGGATCGGCTACGATGTGTCCAACACCTTGCGCGGGTGGCGGAATAGGCAGACGCGCTGGATTCAGGTTCCAGTGCCCGAAAGGGCGTGGGGGTTCAACTCCCCCCTCGCGCACAGAGGTCAATCGACCGAATGAGGCTGGTCGGACCGACATCATGTCGGTCCGACCAGCCTCATTGCATTGCGGAACGTGTTCTGGCCCCCGGCGGCTCCTCTTCGCCGGGGGCCAGAACCGTCCGTGCCGGCCATTCGGTTCCCGGCGCCCCGGACATCTGCCCCAAGGTGTAGACCTGTGGCTGCGCACGGCCTGTCCCGGTAAGTCGGCATATATGATCCGCTAATCTAGTTCCGACTGCGAACAGATAAGGCTTCGGGGGGTCGTCGTGTCGATGGAACTGCCGCACCCGGTGGTCCAGTTGCTCTCCTTCATCGGTATCACCTGGCCGGAGATCGACGAGGACAAGGTCCGCGAACTCGCCGGCCATGTCAGAGACTTCGCCGACAAGGTGGACAACTCCCACCAGGACGCGACCGCCACCCTCAAGAACCTCTCCGAGGGCTACCAGGGCGCCTCCTACGAAGCCATGATCTCCACCTGGGCGACGATGTCGGACACCCACATGTCCGAACTCCACACCGCCTGCCACGCCGTGGCCACCGCGCTGGACATGGCCGCCACCGCCATCACCGGCCTCAAGGTCGCCGCCATCGGCGAGCTCGTCGGCCTGGCCGTCACCTTCGTCGCCGACCAGGCCGCCGCCGTCTTCACCTTCGGTCTGTCCGAAGCCGCCCTGCCGGCCATCGAGGCCGCCGCCAGCGGCATCATGAAGAAGCTTGTCAAGGACCTGGAGGACCAGATCGTCGGCCAGGTCGTCGAGGCCGCCATCTCCCCGCTGGAGGACACCGTCGCCAAGGCCGTGAGCGGCCTGGTGTACAAGGAGGTCGCCGCCGCCCTCGGCGAGGCCTCCAGCGGCAGTGTCGGCACCGCGTTCTCCATCGACCCCGACGTGGTCCGCACCGCTTCCAGCACCATGCGCAGCCACGCCGAGGACGTCGCCGGCCACGCCGACGAACTCTCCGCCCGCGTCAGTGAGATGAGCTTCGAATGAGCGAGATCGCCAAGATCGTCGAGGACGGCGCCAAGCGCATCGGCAAGTCCCTGGGTCAGGACACCGGACAGGCCGTCAAGAAGCTCTACCACCAGACCGGCGACAACCTCGAACGCGTCGTCAAGAACCACGTCGAGAACGACGCCAAGCACGCCGACGAACTCAAGAAGCTCCATACGAACGGGGGCAAGGACAAGGGCTTGCACCCCGGCCACTCCGGCCCGGGCGGCGACGGCAAGTCCTCGCCTGGGGGCAAGTCGGGAGGCAAGGAGACGCCCCCCGGCGGGGACAAGGAGACTCCCCCCGGTGGGGACAAGCCGAAGTCGGACGGCAGCGGCTCGGCCAAGAAGCAGGCGGGGAACCCGGACGAGTCCGGCCGCACGGACGACTCGATCTGCCCCGGCGGCGAGCCGGTGGACATGGCCACCGGCCGGATGTTCATGAACGCCGTGGACGTGTCGCTGCCCGGCGCACTGCCGCTGCTCTTCACCCGCTCCTTCGAGTCCGGCTACCAGGCCGGCCGCTGGATGGGCGAGCGCTGGGTCTGCACCTTCGACGAACGCCTGGAGCGTGACGAGGACGGCGTGGTCTACCTCGGTGCCGACCGCGTCGCACAGGTCTACCCCCACCCGGTGCCGGGCGGGGGCCCGGTGCAGGCCAGCGCCGGTGCCCGGTGGGACCTCGAGGTCGACGAGGAGAACGGCGGGTACACCCTCACCGACCTCGCGAGCGGCCGGGTACGGGAGTTCACTCCGAGCCCGGCGAGCAGCACCGCGCTGCTGACCAGGCTGCGGGACCGCGCCGGCCGTTGCGTGGACTTCGCGTACGACACGTCAGGGACCCCTGTCAGCATCACCCACCATGCCGGCTACCGCCTGCTGGTGACGGTGGACCGGGGCCGGATCACCGCCGTGCGGCTCGCGGACGCCGGCGGCGAGGGACACCACGCCCTGCTGGTCCGCTACGGCTACACCGACGGCCGGCTCACCGCCGTGTACAACCCCTCCGGCGAGGCCCTGCGCTTCAGCAACGACACGCACGGGCGGATCACCTCCTGGACCGACCGCAACGGCAGCCACTACACCTACACCTACGACGAGCTCGGCCGGGTGGTCGAGGAAGGCGGCGCACGGGGCTCCCAGCGGTTCCACTTCCGCTACGGCGATCCCGATCCGGACACGGGCATCAGGATCAACTACGAGACCAACGCGCACGGCCACACCAGCGAGTACCACATCAACCACCGGGCGCAGGTCGTCGCCCAGGTCAACCCCCTGGGCCACACCACCCGCACCGAGTACGACGAGTACCACCGCGTGCTCGCCCACACCGACGCCCTGGACCGGACCACCCGCTACGAGTACGACGGTCTGGGCGAGGTGACGGCGCTCACGCGCCCTGACGGCGAGCGGATCCAGCTGGCCTACCACGGCATGACGAGCCTCCCGACCGAGATCGAGCTGCCCGGCGGAGCGGTCTGGCGCCAGGAGTACGACCGCGCCCACCGCCGCACGGCGGCGATCGATCCGACCGGCTCGGTCACCCGCTACGGCTACGACGAACAGGGCAACCTGGCCGCCATCACCGACGCCCTGGGCCGGACCACCCGCTTCCGGTGCGACCCGGCCGGGCTGCCCGTCGAGGTCACCGCTCCCGACGGTTCGCGCACCTCCTGCGAGCGGGACGCGTTCGGACGGACCACCGCGGTCACCGACGCGCTCGGCGGCGTCACCCGCTTCACCTGGACCGCGGAGGGACAGCTGGCCTCCCGTCAGGATCCCGACGGCACGGTGGAGTCCTGGACCTGGGACGGCGAGGGCAACAACCGCAGCCACACCGACAAGCTCGGCCAGGTCAGCACCTTCGAGTACAACGACTTCGACCGCGTCTGCGCGGCCCGCACCCCCGAGGGCTCCCGCTTCACCTTCACCTGGGACGCCGAGCTCCAACTGGTGGCGGTGACCAATCCGCTGGGCCAGCAGTGGACCTACACCTACGATGCCGCCGGGCGCCTGACGTCGGAGACCGACTTCCACGGACGCACCGTCAGCTTCGGCTGGACCGCCGGGCCCCGGCCGGTCTCCCGTACGGACGCGCAGGGCCGCACGGTCCGGCACCAGTACGACCTGCTGGACCGCCTGATGTTCACCGAGTCCGAGGACGCCGTCACCACCTACGCCTACGACGTGGCCGGCCATCTCATCCGGGCCGCCAACGCGGACTGCGAGCTGAGCCGTACCGTCGACGCCCTCGGCAACATCCTCACCGAGACCGTCGACGGCCGCACCGTGACCCACACCTGGGACGCCCTGGGGCGGCGCACCAGCCGCGCCCTGCCCTCCGGCCACACCAGTTCCTTCGGCTACGACGCGGCAGGCAACCGCGCCTGGCTGCAGACGGCGGACGGCCGGCTCGACTTCGGCTACGACCCGGCGGGTTTGGAGAACCACCGCGCCCTCAGTGCGCAGCTGACCCTCTCCAGCGTCCGGGACGCCCAGCACCGGATCACCGCGCAGACCCTGCAGACCCCCGACCAGATCCTGCAGAGCAGGTCCTACACCTACCGCGCGGACGGCCACCCGACCCGGATCGAGGACCAGTCGGGCCGGACCCGCGACTTCCTGCTGGGACCCACCGGCCGGGTCACCTCGGTGCTCACGGCCGGACGCGAGGAGACCTACGCCTACGACCCGGGCGGCCACCTCACCACCGCCACCTGGCCCGCCACGGAGGCCACCCGACCCGCACTGGGCGAACGCGTCCGCTCGGGCGGCGAACTGACCCGGGCCGGCGGGGTGCGCTACGAGTACGACAGCGCGGGAAGGGTGACGATGCGTCAGGTCGAGCGCCTGTCCCGCAAGCCCGACACCTGGCGCTTCACCTGGGACCCGGAGGACCGCCTCACCCAGGTCCGCACCCCCGACGGCACCCGCTGGCGCTACCGGTACGACCCGCTCGGCCGCCGCGTCTCCAAGGAACGGCTGGGCGCGGACGGCAGCACCGTCGAGGAGCGCACCGACTTCACCTGGGACGGCCCGCGCATCGCCGAGCAGACCACCCACAGCCCCGCCCTGCCCGGACCGCACGCCCTGAGCTGGGACCACGACGGTTTCCGGCCCCTCGCGCAGACCGAGACCATCACCGACTCGGACCGGGACCGGACCGACCGACGCTTCTACGCCATCGTGACCGACCTGGTGGGCACGCCCACCGAACTCGTCGACCCCACGGACGGCACCATCGCCTGGCGCGCCAACACCACCCTGTGGGGCCACACCACCTGGCCGCGCGACAGCACCACCTACACCCCGCTCCGCTTCCCCGGGCAGTACTTCGACCCGGAAACCCGGCTGCACTACAACTACCACCGCTACTACGACCCGGCGACCGCCCGCTACACCTCGCCCGACCCCCTCGGCCTCGCCCCCGCCGCCAACCCCGACACCTACGTCCACAACCCGCTGATCTCATTCGACCCCCTTGGCCTCGCCCCCTGCGAGAACAACGGCGTCCTGAACGAGCACAACGTCGCAGACCCCAACCTGGACGCCAACGGGCAGGCTTTCCTCAACCACATCAAAACGACCTACCAGGGCGGCCGGCTCGATGTCGAGCGGCCTTGGAACAGCAACTTCGCCGTCCTGCACTACCGCGACAACACCACGGGGCTGGAGCATTATCGGCCTGCATTCAACACGGGTGGGGGCCTGTACCACTCGGAGGAAAGCATCGTCAACGGCCTGCATGCCGACGGTGTGACGAACTACAAGCCACTCAACCTCTTCACCGACCGCCAGCCGTGCGGAAACTGCTGGTCGGACATGAGCACGGCCTTCCGCCCGAAGGTCGGCAGCGATCCGGTCAACGTCTACTTCATCTCGGAATACCGGGGCCTGGACCGGGCGGCCAGGAATGGGACTTCCACCTTGCTGAAGCACTGGTGGAACTAGCCTCGATCTTTCGTGACGGTCCGTCGGTGCGTTCGACGGGCCATTTCGACTTGTCCGGGTAGTGGTGGGCAGGCCGAGGGCCCGGCTGTC
>NZ_JARZAG010000059.1 GCF_029892155.1 Kitasatospora sp. GAS204B
CAGGGCCTAGAGGCCCTTCAGGCCGGTGGACAGGTCAGCGGTCAGCGGGGCGAGCGCGGTGTGGTAGTCCGCGATCATCTCGGTGACCTTCTTGTCGTAGTTCTCTTCCCACTCGGCGCTCGCGTAGAAGGCCTCCTGGACGGAGACCCTCAACTCCTCGGAAGGGAAGCTGCGGATCAGGTAGTACCCGTCCTCGGTGTTCAGCGCGGGACCGAACGCGATCACGTTGATGCCCCAGCGGCGCATCATCGGGATCGTCTCCTCCCGGCTGACCCGGTCGAACTCCTCACGGCCGCCCGGCCGCACGGTGAACAGGCGGATCTCCAGCAGGCTCATGATGCACTCTCCTTGCATGATCTGACATGACGTCAGAAACGTCCCAGGTCAGCTGTTCAGCGTGGCGGCCACCAGGGCCGCCATCTCCTCGACGGTCCGCACGGCCTGGAAGGCCCGCAGGTCAAGACGGACACCGAAGGCGCTCTCCAACTGCGCCAGCGCCTCCAGCGAGGCCAGGCTGTCCCAGTCGTAACCGGCCAGCACCGGTTGTGCCCTGAGCGCTTCGGGGTCCTGGCTCAACACCTCGCCGAGCACCTCGAGCACCTCGGCGCCGACCGAATCGACGGTGTTCCCCATGGTCACTGCTCCTCGCTCTCGACGCGATCGACGCTCTTGGCGCTCCCGGCGCTGTCCACACGGGTGATCCAGGACGGGGTCGGGTCCGGCATCCTGCCCGGCGCGAAGGTGAAGACCCCGCCACCCTCCGGGACGAACCCCGCCTTCTCCCAGAACCCCTCCGCCACACTGTTCTTCGCCGAAGGGGTGAAGCGACCCTCCAGCACCTGGGCCCCGGCCTGCTCGGCCAACTCGGCGAGCCGGCCCACGATCGCGAACTCGACCCCCCGGGACAGCACCCGGCAGCTCAGCGCCAGATTGAGCACGCTCCAGCGCCGCGCGGTCCGTTCCACCCAGAGGGCACCCACCAGGCCCTCGTCCCCGAACCGGTCGGTGACCGAGACGGTGAGCGCCAACCTGTCGGGGGCATCGATCATCGCGGCGGTGGCCGCCTCGTCGAACCGCACCCCGGTCAGATTGAACTGGTTCGTGCGAGCCGCGAGTTGAGCGGCCCTGGCAACGGTGAACCGGGTCACCGGCTCGATCGCCACCGTCAGGTCGAGCGCCTTCAGGTAGTCCTCCGCCCGGCTGAAGCCACCGGAGAAGTCGTTGCGCAGGCCGCGCGCCCGGTAGAGCTCGGGCCGCCTGCGGTCGGTACCGGTCAACTCGACCACGTCGAACCAGCCGTGGCGCACCAGCGAGTCGACCAGCTGGGCCGGCTCGCCACTGGCGTCGATGATCGCGATCTCCGGCAGCTCGGCCGCCACCCCACCACGCTCGAAATCCGAGTCGTCCATGAAGACGAACGAGTCGGTGCCCAGCCCCAACGCGTCGGCGGCCTTGCGCAGATTGCCCGCCTTCGGCGCCCAGTTGACCATGCTGACCGAGAAGGCCTCGGGCCGCAGCAGCACCGCGGGATGCCGGCGCAGCGCCTCGTCGACCGGGTCCGGGTCGTTCTTGCTGGCCAGCACGAGCACCACGCCCTGCTCGCGCAGCCGGCTGACGGTGCGTTGCAGATCCGCGAAGCTCTTGCCCGGGTAGAGCCCGCCGAGCTCGACGCCCTGCGGGCCGACCTCGCCCAGGACTCCTCCCCACAGGGTGTTGTCCAGGTCGAGCGCGAGCACCTTCCTGGACAGCCCCGAGCGGGCCTGCGCGATGCGCCGTACCTCGGTGGCCAGGATCAGCAACGCCCCGTCGGTGTAGGGCAGATCGGCGTACTTGTGCAGCCGCTGATCACGCGCGGCCACCTGCGACTCGGCGAGCAACCCGACCAGGTCCACGACCTGCACCTGCGGATGCTCCTCGGCCAGCTCCAGCAGCCCGGCGTTGAGCCGGTGCCAGAGCCTGGTCAACGCGCCCCTGGCCCGCAGACTGAGCACCGTGTCGCGCAGCGCGCGCGGCAGCGGGACGGTGTGCAGCACCAAGGTCGCCTCGCTGCCGCGCAGCGCCGCGCCGAGCAGCCCGCTCAACTGGGCCAGCCGCTCCTCCAGATAGGGCCCGGCAGCCTGCGGCGCGGTGACGTCCAGGTCGTCGGGGAGGAAGTAGGACTCGTCCAGCAGGCACAGCAACAGCTCGCTGGAGCGGTCGAACCCGCCGGTGGCCAGCGTGAGTTCGAAGGCCCCGTACGGGGTGACCTCGATCGCCGGACACGCTCCGGCGCCCACCAGGCAGGCGCGCAGCAGGGATTCGAGCGGGCCGACCGTGCAGGCGGCCACCACCGACAGGCGCAGCGGGCGCAGTCTGCCGTCCGGATCGGTCAACTTGGCCAGCGCCCGGCCGGCCTTGCGCAGCACGCTCGCATCGTCGGTCTGGATCAGCGCGAGGCGCAGGTCGGGGCCGGGAACCGTGCCGGCCCCCACGGCCGCCTTGAGTGCGTCGACGAGTTCGGGCATCAGATCCTGACCAGGGTGCAGTACCACCGCATACCGATCGAGATGCCGATCAACGCGACCAGGTCGCCGGAGACCAGCTCGCCACCACGGGTGTACTGGGCGAGCGTCACCAGATGGTCCGCCGCGCCCATGTGGCCGTGCTGGGCGGCGACTTCGGCGTTGGTCAAGCTGACCGGGACGGAGAAGGCCTCGGCGATCTCCTCGAACGAGCCCTGGTTGTCGTTCAGATGGATGATCTTCTTGATGGAATCGCGCTCCACGCCGGCCTTCGCGCAGGCCCAGTCCGTCACTTCGACCAGCCGCTGGTTGAGCGCGGCGACGAAGTCGCGCAGCCCCTTCGGATCGGTGCGGAAGTGGTCGACCACCGCCTCCAGGCCGTTCGCCTGGGTCTTGGCGGACCAGTCGGCCGGCGCCACCGGCGCCACCTCGCCGCCGAAGTCGGTCCGGAACCAGTCGGCCACGTCCGGGTCGGTGAACTGCACGGTCGCCAGCCACCGTCCGAACTCGTGGCCACGGCGCAGGATCACCGCCGAGGCGCCGTCGCTGTGGATGGAGTTGTTGACCCGCATCCGGTTGCGGTGGTGCTCGCTGACCCGGTTGACCGCGACGAACAGGATGTTCTGCAAGCTCGAGTCGGTGGCGAACAGACCGGCCACGTTGCCCAGGCCCGTGACGCCGGAGACGCAGCCCTCCATGAGCAGCAGGTTCGGCTTGAGCCGCACCCCGATCTCGCGGGCCAACGCGGACGAGGCGTCCCAGTTGAGGTAGCCGGGGACGTCGGAGAGCGCCAGCACGACGTAGTCCACGTCGTCGACGCTCAAGCCGGCGTCCTCGATCGCGAGCCGGGCCGCCCGCGCCGCCAACTCGATCGCGCTCACGTCCTGGGGCGCCCGGTGGAAGGTCTGGTAGCCCCACTGGAACACCCGCTCCGGGTCGTCCACGAACTCGGAGACCACCTCGAGGTCGACCTTCTGGTCGACACCCAGCGAGTAGCCGAATCCCGCGATACCGAAATCGGCGCCTTGAGTCGTCATCGTCATCTCTTGGTCCTCACCCTTCACACGCTCTGAGTCTCGGGGGCGGCCGGCCCGAACTGGGCGGCCCGTCGTTGCTGTTCCAACGCGGTCAGATCGATGCGGGCCATCGCGAACCGCAGCACCGGAGGTGCCATCAGCGAGGTCACCACGGCGACCAGGACGATCACGGTGTAGCTCGCGGAGTCCAACACGCCCAGCCGCAGCCCGACCATGGCGATGACCACCTGGACCACACCACGCGCGTTCATCCCCGCACCGAGCGCCAACGCCTCCCAGCGCCCGAGCCGGCTGCCACGCGCCCCCAGGTAGGCACCACCGAACTTGCCCACCACCGCGACCACCAGCGCCGCCAGCGCCATCAGGGCCACCGCCGGACGGGCCAACGCGGTCAAGTCCATCCGCAGCCCCGCCGAAGCGAGGAAGACGGGCGCCAGCACCGAGAGCGTCACGGTCCGCAGCGGGGCCAGCAGCAACGGGCTCACCGCCCCGGTCGCCGTGACGGCCACCCCGCAGACGAAGGCACCGAAGATCGGCTCCAGCCCCAGCGCCTGCGTCCCGGCCGCCGCCAGCAGGATCAACACCGCCGTGGTGCCGACCACCGTGCCACTTCCCCCGGTGCGCTCGGCCCAGCGATAGACCGGACCGACCAGCAGCCGGCCGGCCACCACGGCGAGCAGCAGCACCACCGCCAGCGAGAGAACCGAGCGCAGCACGCCCGCGCCACTGACCCCGGTGGTGGCCATCGCCGTGACGACGGAGAGCAGCAGCCAGCCCACCGCGTCGTCCAGCATCCCTGCGGTCAAGGTGAGTTGGCCGATGTCGCGGTGGAGCAGATTCATGTCCAGCAGCGTCTTGGCGATCACCGGGATGGCGCTGACACACATCGCCACACCCAGGAAGGCCGCGAACGTCGTCCGGCTGCCGTGCGGGGCCAGCAACGAGGCGGGCAACAGCAACCCGAGCCCCACCCCCAGACCCAGCGGTAGCAGCAACCCCGCCGAGCTGACCCGAGCAGCGGTCCGCCCCTGCCTGCGGACCAGCGCGAAGTCCAGGTGGCTGCCGCTCACCCCCACCAGCAGCAGCACCCCCAACTGGCCCACCGCATCCAGCATGTGGACCTGCTCCACGCTGTGCGGGAACAGCCAGCCGGCGAGCCGGGGAGCGAGCGTCCCCAGCACCGAGGGGCCCACCAGCACCCCCGCGCAGAGCTCGCCCGCCACCGCCGGCCAGCCCAACCGCACCGCCACACGCCCCAGCAGCACCGCGAGCAGCAGCAGCACCCCGAGCTGGAGCAGCAGCACCAGCAGCGGGTGGGCGCCGATCGGGGCGATCGGCGCCGCGGCGGCCAACGTCGCGTCAGTCCTCAACGTAGTACCAGTTCTCGGGGCTGATCATCCCGTACGGGTTGACCGGGCCGAAGCCGTGCAGCCGGTCGGAGACCTCGAAGAGCCGGATCGGGAAGTTCGGCATGAAGATCACCGGTACCTGCTCGGCGATGTAGTCCTGGTACTCGTAGAGCGCCGCCGGATCGTCGGTGGTCACCGACTTCTCGATCAGCTCATCGGCCCGCGGGTCGCTGTAGTGGCCGAAGTTGCCGCCGGCGCCGGTGCTGAACAGGATCTCGCCGGTGGGCTGGTGGAAGACCCAGCCGCCGTTCCAGTTGCACGCCTCCCACAGGCAGGGCTCCTGCGGTCCCGGGACGCACGGCGCGTCCTCGGCCACCAGCACCGAGCCGTAGACCTCCTGGAGCCGCACCTCGATACCGGCCTTGGCGGCGTCGTCGCGCAGCTGCTCCATCACCCGGGTCAGCGCCGGGCGGCCCTCGACGTAGCGCAGCAGGAAACTCGCCCAGGTCCCCGCCGGGATGCCCTCGCCGGCCTGGCCGGGGCCGGTGCCCGGATTGACGCAGACCGCCGGAGTGGTGGAGGTGTCCCAACCGTTCGCCTCCAGCAGGCGCTTGGCCCGCTCGGGGTCGAACGGCAGCGGCCAGGCGCCCTCGCGCTGGCGCGGCGAGACGAACTCCGTCTCCGGGAAGACCGGCACCGGCCCGTTCTGCCGGTAGGCGTAGCCGAGGTAGACGTCGCGGACCGCCGAGTCCTGGTCCAGGCTGGACTGCAGCGCCTGGCGGAAGTACGGCTGGGCGAAGAGCTTGCCCTGCACGGTCGGGTTGTTGAAGTTGAGCGAGATGTACCGCACGCAGTACGCGGTCTGCGGGTACATCGTGTAGCCGGCCAGCGGGTTGGGGCCGCCCTTGTCCGGGCTCACCGCCGGCTCGGTGGCGAAGCTGAGCGGCAGGAAGCCGACCTGGACGGCGTCCTCACCCTCGTCGCCGCGCTGGAGCATCGCGTACTGCTCCTCGTCGGAGAACGTCGGGATCTGCCGGAACTCGTCCAGGTAGGGCTTGGCCGGGCCCGAGTAGTGCTCGTTGGGGACGAACGTGACGACCCCTTCGAGGGTGTAACTCTTCAGCTGCCAGGGACCGCTGACGATGGACCAGATCGGGCTGCCGGCCCAGCGGGTGCGGTGCGCGTTGCCCTCGTCGACGATGTCGCCCTGCTCGGCCATCAGGTAGGCGTAGACCGCCTCGACGTCCGCGAGGTCGCCGCAGGCGTTCGCCGGCCCCTGGTCGGTGCGGTCCCAGGCCTTGGGCAGCGGGGTGATGGTGGAGAGCTGGTTGAACAGCACCCAGCGCTGCGAGTAGACCTTGTCGAAGGTGAAGTAGACCTGGTTCTCGGCGAGTTTGCCGTAGTCGGTCAGGTTGTCCGGGAAGTAGCCGGGCACGTACTCGCCGTACCGGGCGCCCTTGACCTTCATCAGGTTGACCCAGAACAGCACGTTGTCCGCGCAGAGCGTCTCGCCGTTGGACCACTTCCACGGCTTGACGGTGATCGTGACGGTCAGGCCGTCCTCGCTCCAGAGGGGCTCCTCACCGATGCTGTTGGCGTAGTCGACGTCCGCCACGCCGTCGCTTCCGAAGAAGTACAGCGTGCGGTACATCAGGGCCTGGAACTCCAGGATGTTGCGGGTGCCCATCCGCTCGGCCGGGGTGAACGGGAAGATCACCGCCGGCGGGAACCCCGGCGCACAGGCCCAGGTGACGACCCCGCCCCGCTTCGGCTTCTTCTCGGTGGCACTCATCGCTGCCCCTGCCTCTCGTCGTCGTCAGCCGCGTTGGTGTCCGCCTCGATCTCCTCCAGGAACGACACCCCACGGTCCGCGTGCGGGGCGTACCGCTCCCAGGTCTCGGCCAGCCGGATCCGGCCGTCGGGCAGCGTCGTGGGGGTGGAATGGCAGCGCCCGGAGACCACCTTCCCGTCGCTCAGCACCACGCAGTACGCGAACTCCAGCTCGCCGTCGGGGCCGCAGAGCCCGGTCAGGGTGCCCCGGCGGGCGTCGCCGCCGGAGAACTCGCCCCAGAGCAGGTTGCCGTGCTGGCGGTAGCGCGCCACCCGTCCGGACTCGCCGTGCTCCGCCCCGACCGGGCGAAAGCGCCTGCCGTCGTAGTCGATCATTTGACGTCCCCCGGGTACGGGTCGAGCTCGACGGTGATCTTCGCGGCGAAGTCGTTCATCGTCTCCATGGCGTCCTCCAGACAGTCACCGGTGGTGCCCAGGAAGCCGAAGATGGTGTTGCCGTGCGGGGGGCGCAGGATGACGTCCCCGGGTCGCGCGGTGATCTTCAGCAGGAACGCCTTCTCGGAGTCGGCGACCTCGGCCGGCACGGTGATCTCGCGCACCACACCGCCGTCGCTGATCAGGCACATCGAGGCGGTGTGCACCCCGGTCGGCTGGAAGTGCCGCACCTCGGGACGCCGGCCCGCGCCGATGTCGGCCACGGCCTTGATCGGATCGTGGGCCGCCGTCAGCCGGGCGATCTCGTCCAGCCCGCCGCCGCCCACCCGGGCCGCGATCTCGAGCAGGTACGGCTTGCCCTGGTGGAAGCGGACCTCGGCGTGCGCGACGCTGCGCCGCAGGCCCTGCGCCCACAGGCCCGCCTTGACCACCTCGTGGACGGCGCGCAGGTCCTCGGCGCTCATCGAGGTCGGCGCGTGGTGCACGTCGTCGTCGAAGGTCGCGCCCTCGACGGTGATCCGGTCCACCACCGAGCCGAGGTAGACCTCCTCGTCCCAGGCCAGCGCCTCGATCAGGTACTCCTTGCCGTCCAGGAAGGACTCCACCAGCAGGCCCTGCGGCCCCAGATCCAGGCCGGCCACCTCGGAGTTGGCCCAGAACATCTTCGCGATGCCCTCGGTCGCCTGGGCGAAGCGCTCGGCCAGTTCGGCCGCGTCGTCCACCTTGAAGACGTAGTTGCTGCCGGCGCCCATGGTCGGCTTGATGATCACCGGGTAGCCGAACTCCTCGGCCGCCGCAACGGCCTCGTCCGCCGACTCGACGTAGCGGAACGACGGGTGCGGGGCGCCGCCGCGCTCGTGCGCCTGGCGCATCAGGTACTTGTTGCGGCTCGCCTTGGCGGCCTCCACCCCGATGCCGGGCAGGCCGAGCCCCTCGGCCACCGCCGCGGCGGTGATCACCGCCGACTCCGAGAAGGTGATCACGCCGTCGAACTGCTCGGTCTTGTGCCACTCCTGGGCCAGCTCGACGATCCGCGCGACGTCCCGGGTGCCCGCGAGGCGGTACTTGTCCTCGGGCCAGAAGTCGGGCGTCCCTTCGCCGTTCAGCACGTACAGGTCCACGCCGAAGGCCTCGACCTGCCGGTAACGCGAGATGTAGTAGGACAGGTACTGGATGGTCTCGATGGTCAGCAGTTTCACGAGTCTCTCCGTACAACCGGGTTAGGTGTGAGGCGAGTTGTGCGCCCTCGGGCGCACCAGGAGCGATCCCGCGACCAGCACGGTGGGTAGCGCCGTGACGGCCGCGAGGGTGAGGTAGCCGGGAATCACTCCGGCGTGGTCGCAGACCGTCGCGACCAGCACGGTGACCAGCACCGCGGCGGCCAGGCCCAGCGCGTTGGCGGTACCGAACACCCGCCCGGCCCGCTCGGCGCGCACCGCCCGCAGCAGCTCGACCCGCGACGGCAACCGGCCCAGTGCGAAGGTCGTCCCGCCCAGCAGGATGCCCGGCAGCATCGTCCAGACCGAGATCGGCTGGACCAGCGCCAGCAACGCGCAGACCAGGTAACCCCACAGGACCAGCTGCCGGTAGTCGATCCGGTGCTGCCAGCGCTGGTAGAGCGTGGCCCCGATCAGCATGCCGACGCAGGCCAGCGCGTCGACCACACCGAGCAGGCCCGAGCCCTGACGGAACCGGTGCACCACCACGACCATCAACAGCGTGTTGGCCGTGGTCACGATGACGCTACCGATGCAGTACAAGGCACCGAGCCGGACCACCGGCCCGTCGTGGAGCCGTTCCGACTCCCGCTCGGCC
>NZ_JARZAG010000060.1 GCF_029892155.1 Kitasatospora sp. GAS204B
CCCGACGGCACCCGACACTCCAACCGTCCGGCTGGTCGCACCCACCAGAGCCAGCCCGACCAGCCGGAAAACGACCTAAATCACCGGTATTGGCCCTAGGGGCTCTCTTACGGATCTTGTCGGCGGTGACACCAGCGGCTGACGCCGCGGGGCGTGCAGCTCCCCCAGCCTTCGGCCGGGAGGTGCCCCCACGGCGCCCGGCAAGATCCGCCGTACAGGCCCTAGATCGCTCCGGTCGCCAGCGGCAGCCCGAGGTGGGTCTCGGCGAGCGCGCGGAAGCCCGCGCCGTCGGCGAGGTGGATCTGGCGGAAGTCGGCGGTGTCGATCAGGTCGAGCGCCTCCTCGGTGAAGCCGCCGGTGCTCAGCCAGAGTCCGTGGCCGGCGGACTCCTCGGCGACGGCCTCGGCCAGCGTTCGCACCTCGGTGGCGCCGACCTGGCCGGGGCGGCGGGAGGCGCAGACCACCCAGCGGCCGGGCAACCCGCTGTCCGGGGCGCCGGTGCCGGTGGCGACCAGCCCGGAGTGGCCGCGCAACCGCACGCTCCAGTCACGCAGTCCGCCCCGGGTGAGCACCTCGCGGACCAGCGCCGCGAACTCCCCCGGCGACAGGTCCGCCACCGCCGGTACGGCCGCACCGGCCGTGGCACACGGCCGCACCGCGACCCTGGCGTACGGGTCCGGGCTGATCGCGGCGCCCAGCTCGCGCAGCCGCACCAGGGCCTCGTCCTGCTCGGCGGCCGCGTAGACGCCCGGTTCGGCCTCGTCCTCGGCCGGCTCCGCCAGCGCCACCAGCCGGGTGCGGGCCAGCGCGTCGCGGTCGGCGTCCACGGTGAGCAGGCAGGTCGCGCCGGGCTCGCGAAGCCAGCCGTTGAGCACCACGCCGGCCAGCACGCCGTCGGTGTCCACCGCGTCGGCCGCCTGCAGCGCGCGCAGCGCCAGCCGGGCGACCAGGCGCAGGTAGTCCGCCTCGCGGTCGACGGGCGAGCGCGGCACCGGACTGATCTCGCCCTCCGCGGTCAGCCGGTAGCCGTCCAGCGAGGGGACCAGGCCGAGCGGGGGCAGGTCGAGGTCGAGCACCGCGGTCCGGGTGAGCGGCCGGAACACCGCCCGGCAGGCGGCCGGCAGCTCGGACGTGGCCGCCTCGGCGGCGGCCAGCGCGCGTTCGAGCAGCGACTCGACCGCGGCCGGCTCGGCCTCCAGATAGGCCCGGCGGCACTCCTCCAGACTGTCGTTGTACTCCCGCACCGCGCGCGCCCTGGCCTGCTCGGCCTCCTCGTGGGCGAGTCGTGCGGCGGCCTCGGCCGGGTCGGCGACGGCCGCCTGCTCGGAGCGCCACTGCCGCAGCGCGCGCTGGTGGGCCAGCCGGGCCTGGGCCAACCCGCGCTGGTAGCCGGAGTCCAGCAGGCGCCTGGTCGCGGTCGACTCCGGGTCGTCGGCGGGCGGCTCCGGCGGCGCGAAGTCCGACCAGCGCGGCTCGCGCGTGCTCGGCGCCGCTGCCGGACCGTCGGGGTACGGGCGCGGCTCGTAGCTGCGCCGCTGGCTCTCGAAGTCCATCGCGCTCACCGGCAGCGCGAGCCGGGCGAGCAGGTCGGCCAGGCGCTGCTGCTCGGCCCGGACCGTGGCGGTCCGATGGTGCGTCAGCTCCGCGGCACGACCCAGCGCGGCCACGGCGGGGTCGTGGCCGTCGGGCGTCGGCCCGGCCGCGTCGCCGGTGCCTGCACCCCTGGCGCCATCAGTGCGCTCGGTGCCACCGCCCGGCTCGTCGGACGACCCGGCGCCACTCTCACCGCCGCCCGTGTTCCCACCACCGGGCTGGAACTCGGTCGGGACCGCCTGGTCCGGCCCGCCGGTCGCCCCGCCGAACACCGAGGCCAGGAAGCCCGCGCGGCGACCGAAGGCTCCTTCGACAGCCGACTGACGCTTGGTCGAATCCTGCATCGGCGGTCTGCCCCCATGCTCGTCCGGCGCTTCTTCGGTGGCCGGGCAACTGCGCTGGCCGGGCACGCGCGCGATGGCGGTATACCCCCCGAGAGCATTGTCCACCGTACGGCGGTCGGGTGGCCGTCGTGTTCTCGGTCGGTCTCGAACGAGGGGAGACCCGTTGACATCTGGCCAGCCGGGCAGGACAAGAGGTCGGTGCGGCAGGTCCGGTCAGCTCAGCTCAGTTCAGGTCCAGTCAGGCGTGTCGAGTCGGGGTCGGGCCGGTCGATCCCTGCCGCAGGTCAGTTGGTCATGGTGTTGGTGAGGTGCATGCCGATGTAGCCGACGTAGATCCGCCCGCTGCCCGAGCAGTCGTCCAGATAGTGCAGCCGAGGCGCGGTCCGGCCACCGCCGATCCGCAGGTGGGCACCCATGAAGGCGCGCCCGCTGGGGTCCACCGAGGACGGCACGGCGAACATCCGCTCCCGGCGCATCTTGCCGTGGCTGCAGACCGTCCGGGATTCGTTGCGCACCGCCTTGCGCGGTGGGAACTGGCCACCGCCGAGCGGCGCGTGCTCGCACCACTGCTTGAAGTCCCCGCCGGCCGCGCCGTGCACGGCGACGGTGGCGTACTCCTGCAGGGCCGTCAGGCCGTCCCAGGTGAGCCGGACCCAGTTGCCGCCGACCGTCTGCGCATCCAGCGCGAGGGTCTCCTTCTCGTCGCCGGTGAAGCTCAGCAGCGGGAACTCGCCGATCCGGTCGAGCAGTTCGGTGAAGCTGTCGGGGCCGCGCGGGACCTGGTCGAGCAGCGCGGTCGGATCGGGCGCGCTCTCCCCCGGTGGGCAGAGCCGACTGTTCAGCACCCGCAGCTGGGCGCTGACCCGGCGCAGCGCGGTGCCTTGCAGCTCGTTCTCGGCGCGCAGGTGGAGCTCGCGCCGGTGCGAGCGGTGCAGACTGCGCCGGACCCGCTGCAGCTCGTCCGCCCCGACCTGCTGGGCGTCCGCCAACTCACCGACCAGCTCGGTCAGCTCGGCGGCAGGGGTGGCGGGGCTGCCGGCGACGGCGGAAACGGCGGAGGCGGGCGCCGCCGGATCGGCCGGCCGCACCCGCAACACGGGCACCCGGGCCAGCGCTTCAGGTAGCGGCGCGAGGTCGGCCAACCTGCGCGGCTCACGGGCCAGCAGCGCGGCGGCCCGCCGTGGTTCGCCCTCCATCCGGTGCCGGGGCAGCACCAGATGCCGCTGGGCGTCACGCCGGGAGGCCGGATCCACCTCCGGCAGGTAGGTGCGCACGGCACCGCCGTAGACGGTGTGGAACTCCAGTGCCGTGTTGAAGGCGATCCGGGCCCCGGGATCGAGCACGTAACTGACGGCCAGGCCGGCCACCTTGTGCAACAGCGGGGCGAGCGGCTCGGTCGCCCAGGCGCGCGGATCGAGGTCGGCGGGCACGCTGGCGACCAGGACGGGCAGCCGGCGGGCTGGATCGCAGAGCTCGTCGATGACGTCATCGACCTCGGCGGCGGTGATGATCCGGGGCAGCGGGCGGACCTCGGCCGTGCCGTCCAGCGCGTCGATCAGCGGCAGCAGGTGATGGACCAGCTCGGGGACCGGAACGGCACTGGGGGTGCGCACTCCTGGAGTGGCGGCCAGTTGCTCGGCCTCCAGCCGGATCCAGGTGGGGCCGCCGCGCTCGGTGGCCACGGTGAGGGTCAGCTGGCGGGTGCCGTGCGGGGCCGGGGTGCGCAGCCGGCGGCGGGTGTAACGGCCGGGCGGCGTGCCCGGGAACCGGGCGAGCAGCGGGCCGGCATCCCGGTCGAGCAGAACCCGGTCGCCGAGGCGGTGCCGCACGGCGGTCGGAGCGGCCTCGGGCGGCGCGGCGAGCGGCGAGGCGCCCGGCGGTGGGGCGGCGAGCGGCCAGGACGGGCTCGCGAGCCCGGTGTCGGGCAGCGCCTCGGGCGCGGACGGCGGCGGCTCGGCATACCCTTCGTCCTTGAGCCAGGCCCCCAGGCACTGGTCCGCCAACGCGACCGCGTCGGCATGGGACTGACGGGTGGTCACCGTCATCCGGTAGGGCGTGGCGTGGCCCGGCTGAGGTGAGCCCGAGCGGGGGTCGGCCGGGGCGGTCGCGGGTGGCGCGGTGCGGTCGATGCTCATGGGTGGTGCCTCCGTGGTGCGTGGTGGGGTCTGACGGTCCTCCATCGATGGGGTGATGTCTGGGTCCGGCCGGCAGCGGTCGACCGGGTCCTTGCTGGGAGAACGCAACGGCCCGGAGCTGGAGTTCCAGTTCCGGGCCGTGTTAATTCGTTCGAGTGTCGCTTGCCTGTCGCTTGACGGGTCAGGAGGCCTCTGGTGTATAAGGCCGGCTGAGCCCTCAGGCGTTGCTGAGCCATTCCGTCTGGCCCCGCCGGCAGCCGGGCATGGCCGCCTGCGTCGGCTCCGGGACCAGGGTCTCGGGCAGGACCGGGGCGGGGGCCGGGACGGCCAGCGGACAACCTTCCGCCACCTGGTAGTTGGCCAGGATCACGACGGGCTCGGAACCGTGGTTGTACCCGATGTGCACCTGCTGCGGCAGCTCGATCAGGAACTGCCCGGGTCGGGTCACCTCGACCGTGCCGTCCTCCAGCACCCGGGTCAATTCTCCGGAGAGCAGGACGGCCTGCACGAGCGCCGGATGGTAGTGCCAGCCGGTGTTCGCGCCCGGCGCGATGCTGATGGTACGGATCACGGCCATCTCGGAATCTGCTCCTGTGACTCGACGGTCATATCAGGCTACTGACCGTCAGCCGTGCGGGTGGGCGATTCCCAGGCCTTTGGCCGAAAGGACATACGACTACGTCGATTGTCCGCTCTGCGAGCTCCCCCAACACCGCCCGACTCCGCTCAGGATGCATCCGACCAGGGAATCTCGACGTGGAAGTGGCCGGCCGGAACCGCCGTCGCGCTGCCGCCGCTGGCCTCGGCCAGCCAGTCGTGGAAGCCGGTCAGCTCCGCCTCGGGCACGCCCACCTCGATCCGCACCCCGGCCGCTTCGTAGTGCAGATCGCGCACCGCGTAGCCGGCCGCGCGCAGTTCGTTCTCCAGGCGCCCGGCCCGGGTGTGGTCGGCGGCCACCACCAGAAGCGCGACCCGGCGACGTTCCACCAGACCGACCTCGTCCAGCGCCGCCGACACCGCACCCCCGTACGCACGGACCAAGCCGCCCGCTCCCAGCAGCACACCGCCGAAGTACCGCGTCACCACCGCGACCGTGTCGGTGACACCGCGCCGACGCAGCACCTCCAGCATCGGCACGCCCGCGGTACCACCGGGCTCGCCGTCGTCGTTGGACCGCTCACGGCGCTGTTCCGAGCCCACCACGAAGGCCGTGCAGTTGTGCCGCGCGTCCCAGTACCGCTTCCTGGTCCGCGCGATGAACTCCTGCGCCGCCTCCTCGTCACCGGCCCGCGCGAGATGGCAGATGAAGCGCGAGCGCTTCACCTCGATCTCGTGGCTGCCGTCCGCGCGGATGGTCAGGTACGGCTTGGCGACGGGTGGCGACATGGCGCGGCAGATCTCCGGGGGTCGGTCGACGGACGGGGCGGCTCGGCCAGCCTATCCACCGACCGCCCGGAGGCAGCCGGGTCAGCGACCGCTGAGCGCGTCCAACTGCTTGCGGTCCAGCCCGGTCAGCTCGGTGACCTCGGCCAGGTCGACCGCGCCGCAGTCCAGCCCGCGCAGCAGGTAGCCGCTGAGCGCCTTGGCGGTGGCCGGCTCGTCCATCACGTCGCCACCGGCCTTGGCCACGTAGGCGGCCAACCTGGCCGCCGCGGCCGCCAGTCCCTCGCGGTAGAAGGCGTAGACCGCCGCGTACCGGGTGGGCAGGTGCGCCGGGTGCATGTCCCACCCCTGGTAGTAGGCGCGGGCCAGCGAACGTCGGACCAGGCCGTGGTGCAGGTTCCAGGCGGCGAAGACCTGCTCGCGCGGACCGGTCGGGATGACGTTGGTCGACCCGTCCGAGAGCCGCACCCCGGTACCGGCGGCGGCCACCTGCATCACGGCCTTCGCGTGGTCGGCGACCGGGTGGTCCATGCTCTGGTAGGCCGCGCTGACCCCGCAGGAGGCGCTGTAGTCGAAGGTGCCGTAGTGCAGCCCGGTGGCCCGGCCCTCGGCGGCCTCGATCAGCAGCGCCACCGTGGCCCGGCCGTCGGCGCCCAGGATCGCCTGGGTGGTCTCGATCTGGATCTCGAAGCCGATCCGCCCGGCCGGCAGCCCGGCCCGCCGCTCGAAGTCCTCCAACAAACGGACCAGCGCGGTGACCTGTGCGGGGTAGGTGACCTTGGGCAGCGTCAGCACCAGGCCGGCGGGCAGCTCGCGGCCGTCCTCCAACAGGGTCGCCAGGAACAGCTCCAGGGTGCGGATGCCGCGGTCGCGGACCGCCGCCTCCATGCACTTGATCCGGATCCCGATGTACGGCGGGGCGGTACCGTCGGCCACGGCGGCGGCGACCAGCCGGGCCGCGCGGACCGCTTCGGCGTCCTCCTCGGCATCCGGGCGCGGGCCGTAGCCGTCCTCGAAGTCGATCCGCAGATCCTCGATCGGCTCGCGCTGCAGCTTGGCCCGGACCCGGGCATGCACCTCGGTGATCAGTTCGTCGGCGGGCACCCCGAGCGCCTCGGCCAGCTCGGCCGGGGTCCCGGCGTGGGTGTCCAGCGCCTCGAGCGCCTGGCGGCCCCAGTCGGCCACGGTGTCCGCGGCGAAGGCGTCGGCCGGGACGTAGACGGTGTGGACCGGCTGCCGGCTCCCGGAGTCCCCCGGGTAGCGGCTGGCCAGCTCGGCGTCGACCGGCCCGAGCAGCGCGTCCACCGCGGCACGCGCGGACGGGGAGAACGTCAGGCTCCCCGCAGCTGCGTCGGCTGCGTCGCCGCCACCCACCTCGACCTGCGACATCCGGGTTCCTCCACACTGAAGCTGTTCAACAATTTGTTGATGTGAAGGTATCCGTGCCGCAGTCGGGCGTCAATGGCGGCTCACCAACCGGACTACTCGCGACCGAGGGTCGCGTACCGGTCCCGCAACTTCGGCCAGATCCGCCGGATCTCGCTCTGACTTGCCGGCACGCCCGGCTGCTTGCCGCTGACGCCGTACTGGGTGAAGAGGAAATCCGCCAGCGCCTCCTCGTCGGGATCGTGTCCCTGGGAGTCCTTGTAGGCCAGCAACGCGTCGATGGCCAGATCCACCGTCAGCTGCCGTGACTCGAAGAACTCCGGCTCTTCGGGGGCCTCTTGGGCCGCCAGGTCCTGAACCGGTTCCTGAAACGGAGCCTGAGCCTGAGCCGACGTCGGAGCGGCCGGCCGATTCGTTGCCCGAGGCCTCGGCGCGAAAAGGTTGTCCATCGCCGGCTGCGGCGGCACGGCCACCGGGGCGGGGATCTCCTCCACCGGGGACTCCGCCAGGACGGGTTCCGGCTCCGGCTGCGCGACCGGCTGGGGTTGCGGTGCCGGTACCGGCGTCACGTTGGGCCGGCCATCGGACGGGGCCTCAACTCCCTGCTGCACCGGCCTCGTCAGCTGGGCCGGCTGCTGCGCGGTGGTCGGCCGGGGCGTCCTGAACCACGGCGACTGCTGCCCGACCTGACGCGCGCTGTCCGCAGCGGCCGGCGGTTCGACATCGGCCTGGAGCGACGCCTGGGCAGACGCCTGGGCGGGCGCCGCCTGCTGCGGCACAGCGCTCTGCTGTCGGGGCTGCTGCCCGACCTCCGCCCGAATGTCGCGCAGCGCGGTGACCGGACGAGCCGGCCGCGCCGGCGCCTCGGCCTGCTCCTCCGGACCTCCCTGCCCGTCCCGCCAACGCGCGGCGGCCAGCCTGGCAAGCGCCGGAACCGCCACTGCCGCCGACACCGTCGACGCCTCCGCCACCTCGCTCGCCACCGGCGCCTCCACCGCTGCGGGGGGATCGATCCGCTCCAACAGGGTCATGTCCAACGGAACCCCGTACTTGGCCAACTTGAGCGGCAGCAGCGCCTGGATCGGTGCCGAACGCCGCCAGCCGCGCCCGTACCGGAACCGCAACTGCGCCCGGTAGACCAGCCGGTTCTGCTCCAGCCGCACCACTTCGTCGTAGGACCGCAGCTCCCACAGCTTCATCCGCCGCCAGAGCCGGAAGGTCGGCACCGGCGAGAGGAGCCACCGCATCAGCCGGACGGACTCCATATGACGGTCCGCGGTGATCGCCGCGATCCGCCCGACCGCGTGCCGCGAGGCCTCCACCACCACGACGAAGAGCAACGGGATGACCGCGTGCATGCCCATCCCCAGCGGATCACCCCAGGAGGCTGCGGCGTTGAACGCAATGGTGGCGACCGTCAGCAGCCAGGCCGCCTGACGGAGCAGCGGGAACGGTATTCGCAGCCAGGTCAGCACCAGGTCCAGCGCGAGCAGCACCACGATGCCGGCGTCGACACCGATCGGGAACGCGTAGGAGAAGTTGCCGAAGCCCTTGTGCAGCGCCAGCTCACGCACTGCCGAGTACGATCCCGCAAAGCCAATCCCGGAGATCAGGCAAGCGCCGACCGCGACCACGCCAAGCAACGCGCGGTGCGCACGGATAAGGGATGGACGTGCCATTCGTTGATCAACCCCTGGGTCAGGACTCGGGTGATCGGATCCTACTCGGACACGCGTTCAGCCCCGCGCTCCCCCTGCCACCCCCGCACGCACCACCACAACCGGTCATGAACGCAGAGAAGCCCCCTTCCCGAAGGAAGAGGGCTTCTCTAGAAGAATTGTTCGGCGGCGTCCTACTCTCCCACAGGGTCCCCCCTGC
>NZ_JARZAG010000061.1 GCF_029892155.1 Kitasatospora sp. GAS204B
GCGGTGCTGAAGGTGGCCTGGCCGCTGCCGTTCAGGGTGGCGGTGCCCAAGGTGGTGGTGCCGTCCTTGAACGTCACCTGCCCGGTCGGCACGACAGTGGAGCCGGACGGTCCGGCCACGGTGGCGGTGAACACCACGTTCTGCCCGGACGAGGAGGGGTCCGGGACGGCGGACAGTGTGGTGGTGGTGGCCTGCACGTTCAGCGTCAGGGTGAACTGGTGGCTGGCGGTCTGTGCGGGGTTGGCGCTGTCGGTGACGGTGACGGTGACGGTCACGGCGGGGGCGCCCGTGGAGGGGGCGCCGGACAGGACACCGGTGGTCGGGTCGATGGTGACGCCCGCCGGCAGGCCGGTGGCGGTGAAGGTGTAGGGGCTGGTGCCGCCGCTGGGCGCACCGGTGGTGGTCGGGGCGCTGTAGGCGCTGCCGATGGTGGCGCCCGGCAGGCTCGCGGCCCACGGCACGTTCAGGAGCGCGAAGGTGACGGGACTCGAGGTGAGGCTGGTGGCACCGGCGGCGTTGGTCGCCGTGACCGTGAACGTGTACGTGTCACCGGGCGTCAGGCCGGTCACGGTCAACGGGGAGCCGGCGCCCTGCGCGCTCTGGCTGCCGTTGGCGGGATTGGTGGTGTCGGTGGCGGTCACCGTGTAACCGGTGACATGGGCGGAGGTGCTGGGGGTGAAGGACACCGTCGCCTGACCAGCGCCCGCGGCACTCGCGCTCGCCCCGGACGGGGCCGCCGGCGCCGGCGGCACCGCCACCCCGGACGGGACGTTCAGGTTGGTGGCCGGGACGGTGGTCTGCGCGCCGCCGGGCGTCACCTCCACCACCCGATTGTGGCCGCTGTCGCCGATGAACAGGTCCCCGGCTCCGTCCACCGCCAACCCGTCCGGGCTGCTCAGGTTGGTGGCCCCGACGGTGGTCTGGGTGCCGCCGGGCGTCACCTTCACCACCCGATTGTTGCTCTGATCGGCGATGTAGACGTCCCCGGCGGCGTCCACCGCCACCCCAGTCGGGACGTTCAGGTTGGTGGCCCCGACGGTGGTCTGGGTGCCGCCGGGCGTCACCTTCACCACCCGATTGTTGCTGGTGTCGGAGATGAAGACGTCGCCGACGGCGTCCACCGCCACCCCCACCGGGTTGCTCAGGTTGGTGGTCGGGACGGTGGTCTGGGTGCCGCCGGGCGTCACCTCCACCACCCGATTGCGGCCCTGGTCGGCGATGTAGACGTCCCCGGCCCCGTCCACCGCCACCCCGGACGGGAGGCTCAGGCCGGTGCCGACGGTGGTCTGGGTGCCACCACCGGCCGGCACCCTCACCACCCGATTGTTGAACGCGTCGGCGATGTAGACATCCCCGGCCGCGTCCACCGCCACCCCTAACGGGTGGCTCAGGCCGGTGACGACGGTGGTCTGGGTGCCGCCGCCGGCCGGCACCTCCACCACCCGATTGTTGTTGGTGTCGACGATGAACAGCGGTGCGCTGCCCGGGACCGGGGCTGCGGCCGCGGCCGGGGTCGCGGTCAGCATCGTCAACCCCGCCCCACTCAGACACGCCGCCAGCAACACCGACATCGAACGTCGCACAACCCTACGGCCGACCGGCGCACCGGGGACCGCGCCGGGCGCACCCGCATTCACGTCATCGAACACGTCAACACTCCTGGAAGTAAAGGTGCCCCGGGCCGTGGACCGGCCGCGGAGAGAGCGGGAACAGCGCGCGGCACCACCGGGCCGGCGCCGAACTCAGGCCCGACCTGATCCCAGCCCCGCACAGGGCCGCGGTCCTGGCACGGGAGCGAGAGCGCACCCGTACCTGAGAAGCCATCACCACAACGCTCATGACGCCACCACCCACCCAGCCGCCCACCCGGCCCACAGGGACCCCCACCAACATCCACCAGGCCGCTCGCACCGGCCGTGCGACTGTGCAGCGTTGTCGGCGCCCGCCGGGTGGATGCCCCGCCGGGATCGGCGCTCGCCGCTGGTCGGCCGTGCGCCGTCGCAGGGTGGATTTCTGGGCGGGCGCGGTGTCCGAGGTGACGCGCTGGTCTCGCGGTCGGCGTGGAGCGGGCCAGGCAGGCCACCTTGTCGGCGGGTGGGGGCTGGTGGCCGGCCAGGTGGAGGTGGTCGCGCTCGTGGTCGGACAGGCGCAACGCCCGGGCCAGCGCGCCGAGTAGTTGGACCGAGGGCTGCCTGCTGGGGCCCTGCTCGAAAGGTCCCGCACTGGACCCGGAAAGCACCGCGCGTCCGACACCCGGCAGGTCGTTCCCGCCCGCGAGGGCCAGGGCGTCGTCCACAACGACAAGTGCCAGGCTGTCACAGGCTTCTGGGCCAGCCCGGACGACGGCAGGACTCTCACCAACTCCAAGAACCTCGACATCGACCGCCTGGTATCCGTACCCGCGACAGCGTGGAGAGCAATACCTGCTGTTGAAGCCGTGAGCGGCGTGTCATCTACGGACAGCGGACGCCTGGGAGCGTCAGGACGTGTCTGGCACATAATCAGCGGCGTGCTGGTCCTGGGCGATGGGTCATGGCCTTGCTGTGGCGGTGGAAGCCAGCAATGCTGAGCCGATGCCAGGGCAGCGGAAGAGAAAGCGTCAGCGGCGGGACGATATGCGGCGGGCTGCCGCTCGCTTCGCGCCCGACGCGGGCCGCTGGGAGGTGCTCTGCGAGACCCGAGACGAGTCGAAGTGGCGCGATCACCTACCGACTGAGCATCTTCGTGCCGGCCCCCCGCGCCCGATCAGGGCCAGGACCGCGCCCATCATTGATCTTGTGGCAGGCAGAGGTGAGCTGACGGCCGCGTCAGTCGCTGGTCGCCCCCGTCGTGGGGTGGACCGTGACGTGACCGGCCTCCTGACGCTCCACCAGACGCCGCACAACCAGCGCACGCGGCAACCCCCGGCCCACACGCCCACCAGCGTCGCCGTGTTCTCCCATACCAGCGATCAAAGCGGCGTTCCACCAGCGGCGGCATCAAATCCCTCGAACCCGGGACAGCGCCACGTGCGGGTCAGACAAAGAACCCACGTCAGCAAAACGGAGCGCTGGTCTCTCACCCAACGACAGTCACCCGTGACCACTGCCACCCACAGCACGACCAGCCTGACCAGCAAACCTGGACCACCGCCCCGGAAAGCACTACCGACTCTCACCATCACTGACACCACAGCGAGAAATCGCACCGCCGATCGAGGGCCCACCACCGGCAAGACCCACCAACCCTGCTGGAGGTCGGCCGCGCCTTGCCACCTGGTCGAAGCGGCCCGCAACGGACCACTGCCTGGCCAGGTGCCCGTCGCCTACCTTCGGGTCCCGCCCGGCGCCAGCGCCAAGACCCTCGCTCCAAGAATCGGTGAGTTCTCAGCGGCTATACCCAACCTTGATCAGCACGTGGGCCCGGTGTCACGCGCGCCCGCGTATGTTCACGCACGTCGGCGGTCCGGGTACGTGTCCGGGCCGTAGGGGGACGGGCCCGCCAGTACTGTGCCGGGGCCCGGGCCGACGCGGATCCGGGCGCGGCACGCCCCCCTGTTCCGTTCCCCTGCCCCCGTTCTCGTGCAAGGGACCTGTCCGTTGACCATCCACAACGCCCTTCCTCGTGCCCGTGCGGCCGCGGCTGTCGCTGGCGCCGCACTCGCGCTGGCCGCCGTCCTGCCGGCCACCCCCGCGTCCGCCATCGGCGGCGGCTTCGGTAACCCCACGTCCAGCACCCTGGTCAACGTCCACTCCGGTAAATGCTTGGAGATCGCCGACTGGCGCACCGACGTTGGAGCGCCGGCTCGTCAATGGGACTGCACCTGGGGCGGGAATCAGCACCGGAACTACGTCGGCACGCTTGGCGACCGAGGCGAGCTCGGCATCGCCAACCTTAACTCGGCGCTGCTTCTGGAGATCGCCAACTGGCGCACCGACAACGGGGCCCCGGCCCGCCAGTGGCCAGGCTCATGGGTCGGCGTCGCCCAGGCCAATCAAGCCTGGATCACCGCCATCAAGCGATACTGACCCACAGGGTATTGACCGCTGCCCAGGGCAGCGGCTCCGAAGGCGTTACGGCCCGAACCGATCCGATGTCCCTTCCCGGCTTGGGGAGAGCGTCCGGAGCGGGGCTCCGGCCCGAACACCTCTTCAGCTCGGTATGCGGTCACGCGCCCCACGACCAGGCCGGCTGTCAGGTTCGGCTCTCGGGAGGTGGAGTCGCAGCAGCCAGGGGGTGGTTGACGTACGGTCCGGCGGGGGCGAGGGCCGCGAGGTGAGCGTGCCCCACTCGTTGGCCTCGGTGACGCAGGAGGGCTGACAGGATTGCACGCGTTGGCCGTCGGCGCTGCCGCGACTGCGGCAGTGGAGGAGTTCCCCGGCGCCCACGCGAACGACGCCACCGTCCACCGCCGGCCATCGCCTGGGTGGCCGCGCACGGCGAGGACATCGTGCCGCTGGTCGGCGCGGCACCCGTGAGCGGCCGGCCGAGGCGCTGCCCGCGATGAAGCTGCGCCTCAGCGCGGACGACCTTGCCGAGATCGAGAAGGCGGTGCCGCGGGGTGCGGCACGCGGCGACTGGTACCCGGCCGCGTTCATGTCCGGCCTCGGCGCCGGCAACTGAGTCCGGGCCGGGCGCAGGAGCCGCCCGCCCGCCGGAGGGTGGACGGCCCGCTCGCGCCCCTCAGACCTCCTCGTCCGGACCCAACTCGTGCAGGCCCGTGCCGGCATGAGCGCCACTGGCCGTGTTCACCACACCCGCCCTCGACTCCAACGTGGTGGCACGGGCGTAGATGCCGGCGAAGCCGCGCTGCGCTCCGAAGATCCCCCAGACCACCAGCCAGGGCACCAACTCGCCCCGCTCATCGGGGAAGTACTCCGGCAGCGGATCGACCCGGCGCTGGATCAGGTACGGGCCGTCCAGACCAGCGGTGACCTGCTCGCGCCACATCTGCGCACTGACCTGCTCCTCCCAGCCCAGCAGCACGCCCTGACCGCCGTGCAGCAGGGTGGGCTTGAGGACCAGGTCCTCCTGATGGGCCAGCACGTAGTCGAGCATCTCGACCTGCTCGCCGTTCTCCAGGGTCACCTTCCCCGCGCGCAGCATCCTGGTCCACGGCAGGATCCGGTCCAGGCTCACCCGTTCCTGCTCGGTGAGCAGGTGGCGGTTGCGCTCGTCGGAGAGCATCGCCAGCGCGCCCTTGCTGGCGAAGGCCTCGGAGTCCATCGGGGTGAAGATCTTCACCTGGCCGGCCGCGGCGGCGTCCAGCACCGGGTCCAGCAGTGCGGCGGCCTGCGGCGACTCCAGCAGGTCCTCGATCAGGAAGAGCCGCTGGATGATGTCCACCTTCAGCTCGCCGAGCCAGACGGCGCCGTCGCGCACCTCCAACTCGCCGACGTGGCAGCCGTGCGCGTTCATCCCGCGGGTGCGCCAGTGGTCCACCACGAGGGCGATGTAGGGCGCCAGGTCGACGTAGCTGGAGGGCCAGTCGACGATCACCACCACCGGGTCGTCATCCGGCGCGAAGCCGGACTCGGCCACGATGTCGTGCAGCTTCTCGGTGGTGGGATCCGCGTAGGTCAGCCGGTGCTTGTCGGCGAACTCCCCCATCAGCGGGTGCTCCAGCAGCGCCCGCGACATCTCGCCCACGTCGACGCCGCCCAGCGCGCTGCCCATGTTGTACTCGAGGAGCTTGAAGCCCGACTCGTCGACGTACATGTCCGCGCGGATCTGCTTGGTCACCGCGGCGCCCCGGCTGCGCAGGATCGCCGAGACCTGGACGTCGTCCATCCCGACCGCCCGGGCGAAGGCGCCCAGGTCCCCGCCGAACAGCCGCTCGGGCAGGCTGGTCAGGGCGGTGTGCAGGTTCTCCAGGTCGCCCTGCAGTCGCACCTTCTCCTGATGGCCGAGGAAGAGCGGGCGGGAGAGGAACCTGCTCTTGTAGAAGGCGACCAGCATGTCGTTCTGCGGCTGGTCGCCGATCAGTTCGGAGGCGACAGCGCCGCGCTCGCGCACGCTGTCGAGGAAACTCGCCGTCAGTTCAGCGCGATCCGTCACGGTGATGGGCCTTTCCCCTGCGGGTGTCCAGCGGGTGTCCAAGCGATGTTCGGGGCGGTTCAGCGGTCACGCAGTTCCAACGTGCAGCACTTGACGCTGCCACCGGCCTTGAGGAGTTCGGACAGATCCACCCCCAGCGGGTGGAAGCCGCGCTCCTTGAGCTGCTCGATCAGCCCCGACGCGGCCTGCGGCAACAGCACGTTACGCCCATCCGAGAAGGCGTTCAGGCCGAACGCGGCGGCGTCCTCGGCGGTGGCCAGGATCGCGTCGGGAAACAGCGCCTCGAGCACCGCCCGGCTGCCCGGGGTGAACGCCTCGGGCCAGTACATGATCTCGGTGTCGGAGAGCACCGACAGCGCGGTGTCCAGGTGGTAGTGGTTGGGGTTGACCAGGGTCAGCGAGGTGACCGGCACGCCGAAGAACTCCTGGGCCTCGGCGTGTGAGCGCTGGTCGGTGCGAAAGCCCGTACCCGCCAGGATCCGGCGGCCGACCGGGAGGTAGTCGCCCTCCCCCTCGTTGATGAACTCCGGCCACAGCACGTCCTGGTAGCCGTTCTCGACGAACCAGGACAGGTAGGCCGGTCCCTCCGCGGTGCGCTCGGCGTGCCGGAACCGGGCGCCGAGCACCTTGCCGTCCACCATCGTCGCGCCGTTGGCCGCGAAGACCATGTCGGGCAGGCCCGGCACCGGCTCGATCACCTCGACGGTGTGACCGAGCGAGATGTACAGCTCGCGCAGCCGCTCCCACTGCAGCAACGCCAGCCCGCTGTCGACCGGCTTCTCGGGGTGCATCCACGGGTTGATCGAGTAGTACACGTCGAAGTGCTGCGGCCGGCACATCAGCAGCCGGCGCGGGATGGCCACTCTGCTGGCGTGGGCCTCGCGGTCGGCTCCGATGACGTCGGTGTACGGCATTACTGGTTCTCTCCTCAGATGTGGACGAGCCGATGGGTGACGGCTCGCCAGCGACAGGGCCGACGGCCCCGGGCCGGCCCCGGGCAGGGACCCCTTGTACGGGACCCGACCCGGGCCGGTCGGTCGTTCAATCGTTCAGTCGTTGGGTCGGTCGGTCCAGGGCCTAG
>NZ_JARZAG010000062.1 GCF_029892155.1 Kitasatospora sp. GAS204B
TTGCCGTCTCGAAGCGGGAGCACATCGTGCCAGGTCAGCGGGATAACCCACCTCACCGCCTGCTAGCAGTCTCCGTCATCCGTGAAAGCGCGAGGTTAACGCTGTTAAAGATCAACAACGGAGGTGCCCCGTGCCCCGACGACCCCGCCCCGTGCTCGGTGCCGGGTGTGCCGTTCGGGCGGTGACGGTCAGTGCCGGGCGATCCACGCGCCGAGGCTGCTGCCGCCGATGGTTGCTGCCGTGATCAGCCATGGGGGGATGCGGGTGATCGTCAAGTGCAGTCCACCCCAGCGAAGTTCGAACTTTGGGTGCTGCCTGTCGGTGTCTCGGTTCATGTCTCCTAGGAGAAGCCCGGGGCGACCCCGAGCGGAAAATTCTTACGAAAAGCACACGGAAGGGTGATCGGGTCCCGGTCGGTAAATTGGTGGAAAGTGCTATATAGGCCGCACTCCCCGTGTTCGGCCCCGGAGGCCTGGAGCCGAACACAACGGCTTCGGCTCAGCGGTGGAAGAGCCAGCCGGCAGCGACACCGCCCGCAGCTGTCAGGAAGCGGAGCACCCACGGCCCGGGAAGGCGCTGGAGCGTCAGACGAAGCCCTCCGCAACGCAGTTCGAACGCTGGTGGAGGCTCGGGGGTACGCCGAGGCTCGGGGACAATGGTGGTGGGCTCGGGCCTTGTGGTCCGGTTGGGCATGACGAGGAGCCTCCCGCTGTAAGGGAAGGCGGGTCACTCACGCAGCGAGTACGGCGCTCCCCAGCGCGCTGCGGTGGTGCCCGCCCCGGTAAGTACTCACGGGGAAGGGCGCGTTCGGACCACGGGGTGTGATCTGCGGTGACTCTTCGATCGGCTCGGGCTGCCATACCTGAACCTGGTCGGTGCTAGATCGGCCGAGGGATCGGGACAGCAGGGCGAGCAGCACGGCTACCAGGAAGCTCAGCAGGCAGAGGATCAACTCCGCCGTGGCTGTCAGGAAGCCCCTGACGGCCTCTCGGCGTTCGCCCGGAGTCTCTGCCTGTCGCATGGCGTCAGCGGCGCTTCGCAAGGCGGACCGAGCCGTTGATACCTCAGCGTAAGCGTCCGACAGCCAGCTCGTGGAGTGCACAAAGGTAAGCACCTGATCTGGCTCATCGAGCCAGCCGCGCTGCATAACGCTCAGCCACTCAGCAGCTAGCCGACCGGGAAGCGCCGACTTGCCCCCGCCGGGGGTATAGACCATCCCGTCTCTAAGGCTGACGACTAGATCCGTCCCAAGGGGGCTGAACTCAGTTTCCATGCGCACCCCCCTTCGTGGTGTTCGAGCCCCAAGTCTAGCTACCTGCCCCGATCGGAGACCCCTGTGCCGCGACGACCCCGCCCCCCGTGCTCGGTGCCCGGGTGTCCAGAGCTGACGGCCCGTGGTGGCCGCTGTGCCGGTCATGAGCGGGAGGCCGAGGCACTGCGCGGGAGCACTGCTGACCGTGGCTATGCGACCCGTTGGCAGCGTGTCCGGCGGGTGTTCCTGTACCGGCACTTGCTGATCGGAGCGTTTTCGCGGGAGAGGTGTGACTCCCAGCGCGGACGTATGGGGGTACCGGGGGGTAGGTCAATCTCTAGGCGCATGGGCGCTGAGGACCCGGCCCCCATGCTCGCGCACGCCGCCGCGAATTTATGACCGGGAGGTATCCGACGCCAGGCTATTTCAATCTATTGCAAGCCTCATGTCTTCATAGACTTCACGAAGGTCCTTGGCGTCCGAAATCCTTCGCTTCTCTACCGCGCGGACAATTTCGAGAGCTCGCCAATGATTGGATGGCGCCACGCGTCCCGATAGCATCGCGCACTGTGCCGCATTGCACGCCTCATCGAGCCTGCCTCCGGCCACCAGTGACAATGCAAGGTCGATATTCGCGGACGCTACCCGGCGTGGCCATTTCGACAAGTCGGCCGGTGGGGCCAGTCGGGCAATTACCTCTCGCGCGTATTCCTCGGCAGCAGGGTCGCCAAGCCAGGCAAGAGTTGTAGCCGTCCAGGCGACGGACTTTGCTGGGTCATACTGAAAATGATGCTCAGGTCGGTCGGGACTTCCTGCGGCTGACGAGAGCGATTGCACTTGACTGATCGCTGCATACGTCTCGGCTGCATCTCCGAGTCGGGCGTACGCGCGGCTTTGCTGGGCGGTGGCCTGTATCTCCACCGAGCTTCCCCGTGGCGCGAGCTGCTTTGCAACCTGGCTCAGTTCCACAGCCTTGGCGTAGTCCCCGTCGGTAAGGACGCGCCAAGCGTCCGTTTCATAGCACCATGCCTGAATCTCCGGAAAATCGGCGTGTTGGGCCAGGGTCATGGCCGTTCGGAGTCGAGCCGTGGCCGCATCCTGCTGGTTCAAATCCACGTGCAGTGTCGCGCCGAGCAGGGAGAACCATCCGCCCAGGATGAGCAATTGCCGATGTTCCGCAAGGGTCTTTTTTGCATCCATGAGCCGGCTTACATAGCCGGAGTATTTCCGAACCTGCCCCAGCAACTCATGTGGCGGCACCGTCGGATACTTGACGGCAAGTTCTTCAAATGCCAACTCTAGGTGTGAAATCGTTTCTTTGCCGACGTCACTGGCGGCTACGCGGCGGACAAGCTCCAGGGCTTCGATTTCGTCGTCATAGCTGGAATTGCTATCCATGGTCCGGCTTGCCGGTGCGACCGCCGGGACGGAGGAGTCGCTGATCAAGGTTTCCAGCTCATCCGCGCCGACGCGAAGAGCCTTCATGAGAGCCGGGCGGTGCCAGTCCTGGGGATCAACACGCCCCATTTCCCACCGGCCGACCGTCGAACGATCAACGCCAACAGCCTGGGCAAATGACTCCTGAGTGAACCCAAGGAGCTTGCGTCGATTAGTGAAACTCTCGCGCCGCACAGCCGTCCGCCTCTCGGTCTCCGACTTGTTGTTCTACCAGCTCAGAGCACCCGGTGCGGCCCCACTGCGGCATTGATGCCGCACAGATGCCGCATGCGTGCGCTGTCCACGGTGGCGGAGCGGCCCTGTACTGGTGATTCACACAGTGGCTGGCGCTGACCAGGCCGGAGACTCCGTGACTTCCGCCAGGGCCCGCCGTTCCATCCAACTGGCTACAGACGCGAAGGGTAGTGACGATGACCAAACGGCCCGCGCAGACGCTCTACAAGCCCCGGGAGGGGGAGGTCGTCCACGACGCGAAGCATGGTGTGGAGGGGGTCTACGTCGGCCCCAGCTACACCACGAAGGACGCCGTGGAACTCCGGCCGATCCGTGGCGGTGTCGCTTGGGACACCCCGGCCAGCGAGATCCGGCCGGTCAGCCCCACGACCGGGGACGCGTGAGGTACCGCCGTGGAAGCGTCGGAGCGCGCACGACTCGCAACGTACTTCGGAAAGATCGCCAAGCAGTTCGCCCCGGCTGAGCTGCCGTCGTCCCTCCTGGTCACGCACCTGCTGCCGGAGCGGCCCGTCTTCGTCAGCGCCGTCGGTGCCGTGTCGAACCTCCGGGCAGTCCTTCCCAAGCCCAAGTCGATCGACTCGGCAGCCCGCCGGGAGATCGAACAGACCTACGCCTGTGACGAGTTGTCGCGGGAGATGTTCGCCAATCCGGACACCGCAGTGACGTACCTGGAGACCCGGGCGGCGGGGAAGGATCTTGTCCTCCTGGACGTGGGCGGGTACTTCGCCCCGGTCTTGGAGGCACTGTCCGATCGGTTCTCCGGGCGCATCCTCGGGGTGGTCGAAGACACCGAGAACGGGCACAAGCGGTACGCCGAGCGGGACAAGCTGCCGTGCCCGGTGGTCTCGGTCGCACGGTCGCCGCTCAAGGACCCGGAGGACTTCCTGGTCGGTCAGTCCGTCGTGTTCTCCACCGAGGCCCTGTTGCGGGGGCGCGGGGACATCCTGCACGGTCGGCCGGCGCTGGTGATCGGGTTCGGCAAGCTCGGTTCGAGCATCGCAAGGCTCCTGCACGCCAAGGGAGTCCACGTCACGGTGTACGACATCGACCCCGTGCGGCGGGCTCAGGCGCTGAGCCAGGGCTTCGGGGTCGCCCGGGACCGGGACCAGGCGATCACCGGCGCCGGTCTGGTCCTGTGCGCCACCGGCTCTCTCTCCCTGCGGGGTGAGGACTTCCCGAACTTGCGGAACGGCGCGTACGTGGCCACCGTCACCAGCAGCGAGGACGAGTTGGAGTTGGACGGCCTACCCGCCGCGTACACCCGTAGCGGGTCGGGGGAGAACGTGACCCGGTACAGCACAACCGGCCACTACTTCTATCTGCTCAACAACGGAAACGCCGTCAACTTCCTGCACGGGGCCTCTGTTGGGCCGTTCATCTTCCTGGTTCAGGCTGAGATCCTGGCAGGCGTGCGAATGCTCGCCCATCGGGACCTGACTGCCGCCATGCACGAAGTGCCCGCGACCGACCGGGCCACCATCGCCGCTACCTGGCTCAACTACTACAACAGGTGATCCGATGCCCATCACGGCACAGCACGTCAGCGAGACCGTCAACGCCTACCTCGACGTCCACTCGGATGAGAAGGCGGAGTTCGCCACCCTCTTCGGCTTGCTGGACGACGGGGCGGACATCGCCAGTCGGAAGGAGTTCCGGGGACACGCCACGGCGGGCGCCGTTCTCGTCAACGAGCACGGGCACGTGCTGTTCATCCGCCACGTGGCGCTCGACAAGTGGCTGACCCCGGGCGGGCACCTTGAGCCCGAGGACTTGACCCTGAGTGCGGCGGCCCTGCGCGAGCTGACCGAGGAGACCGGCATCCCCGCTGCCTCCGTCACTCTCGCCGGAAACGGCCCGGTGCACATCGACGTCCACCCGATCCCGGAGAACCCCGCCAAGGGCGAGCCGAGCCACTTCCACATCGACTTCCGGTTCCTCTTCCGCACCACAGCGAGCGAACTCGTCACGCTCCAGGAGGAGGAAGTCAGCGGCTACACGTGGCGTCCGGTCGCCAACATCGCTGACGACCGCCTGAGGACCCGTGTGCAGGCCCTGACGGCCTGATCCAGGCGAGTCCCGTCCGAGGGCCCCGACTGGTCATCTCCCGAGGGAGGTGGCCGGTCGGGGCCCTGCTGCTTTTGACGGGCAGCGTGGGGACTCCGGGCCGGTCAGACAGGGTCTCGTCCCGCCTAGGCTGACCCCATGACTGACGAGACGCCAGAAGCCGAGCCGATAAGGTGTGTAAGAGTCCTCCTCGCCGACGACCAAGCCCTGCTGCGCGGCACCTTCCGCATACTCATCGACTCCGCCACCGACATGGAAGTGGTCGCCGAAGCCGCAACGGGACGCCAGGCCGTCGAACTGGCCCGCAGTCACCGCGCCGACCTGGTCCTGATGGACATCCGGATGCCCGACCTCGACGGCCTCGCCGCCACCAGGCTCATCACCGAGGACGAGAACCTGGCCGGCGTCAAGATCCTGGTACTGACGACCTTCGAGAACGACGAACACGTCGCCGAGGCACTACGCGCCGGAGCCAGCGGCTTCCTCGGCAAAGGCATCAACCCCGACGAACTACTGGACGCCATCAGAGTGGTCGCCGCGGGCGACTCCTTGCTCTCACCCACCGCGACCCGAGTCCTGATCAACCGCTTCCTGGCGCAACCCGCCGCACCCAGCCGGAACACACCGCCACACCTGGCCACCCTCACCCCGCGCGAGCACGAGGTCGTCACCCTGGTCGCAGCCGGCCTGTCCAACGACGAGATCGCCGAACGGCTCTACGTCACACCACTCACCGCCAAAACCCACGTGAACCGTGCGATGACCAAACTCGGCGCCCGCGACCGGGCCCAACTCGTGGTCATCGCCTACCAGACGGGACTGGCCCGCCCCGACGGCCCATGACCTCCGCTGTCGCCCGATTCGGCCGAGTTGCAGATGCCGACTGATCACCGCTCGGAACGCTGGCAGTGATCAAATCGGGGCCTTTGGTTCCGATCTCGCGGGTGACGATCGGCCACTCGTGGTTGTAGATCGGGAAGGGCAGGTCCGCCTCGAGGAGCGGCGTGCCGAGGATGGCGATGCGGGCCATCACGGCTCCGTTCACGTCCAGACCGCCGTAGCGGCCGACTTTGCCGCCGACCGTCGACCGTCGGCTTGGCGCCGCTGCTGTCGACGCTGACGGTGCCCTCCACCGCGGCGCGCAGGTACGGCTCGATGGTGGCCTTCACGCCCACGGTGTCGTAGAGGGCGACCGAGCCGTCGGCGACCAGGCCGGCGCGGACGCTGGCGTGGCCGGAGAACGTGGCCTTGACCGGGGAGACGGTGGTTCAGGGTGGTACTCGACAGCGGCAGGCGGGCGGTGCAGACAAGACCTTCGGGGCCCTCGGCGTGAGGGTTGTTTTTCTTCACACCAAACTCAACTTCCGCCGGGGGAACTCTAGTTACGCTGCGACGGCATAATTCCGCCGCCCCGGCTACGGACGTGCGGTGAACTTCCCGTCCCGGCGTTTGTGCAGCCGGCCGCGGTCCGCGAGCTTGACCAGCTTCGCCCGCAGCGGCTCCAGCTTCCCGCGCGCCGCGCGACGATCCGTTCCAGCACCTCAGGGTCCACCATGCGCCGGAGCGTAGGAGCCGCGCGGACCAGGACGGGCCAGAACCCGCGAAAACCTCCCTGCTCGACGATCTGAAGTTCCCCCCTGATCTTGGACAGCGGGTGCTTACGCTGCAGGGGTGAAGTCGTGCCGGAGCCTGGCTCGGGTTTCGAGTGGGGTGAGGTAC
>NZ_JARZAG010000063.1 GCF_029892155.1 Kitasatospora sp. GAS204B
GGTAGTCACCTCCCGTGGCGTTCCAGTCGACCACGATCTGCTGCCGCTCCGCCGCCGTCAGCATCTCCAACTCGCTCAACCGCGCCTCCGGCCGTCCGGTCACCACCGAGGCCAGCAACGTCTGGAAGTGCCCCACCAGCCGCCGCATCGTGGTGCCGTCGAAGAGCGCGCGGTCGTAGACGAACCGGAACTCCAGCGCCCGCCCGGCCGAGGCCACCAGCGTCAGTGGATACCCGGTCCGCTCCACGCAGTTCACCAGCCGGCTGGTCAGCCCGTCCGGAACGTCCGAGTCCTCCTGAAGGACCGGGTAGTTCTCGAAGACCAGGATGGACCGGAACAGCGGCTCGCCGCGCGGGATCTGGCTGTACTCGCGGACATCGACCAGGTGGCAGTACTCCCACTGGCGCATGTCGAGCTGCTCGTCCTGCAAGGCGCGCAGCCACTCGGCCACCTCCTCGTCGCCGTCGACCCGGCCGCGTACCGGCAGCGTGTTGATGAAGAGCCCCATCATCGCCTCGACGCCGGGCAGTTCGATCGACCGGCCTGAGATGGTCGAGCCGAAGAGCACGTCATCGTTGCCGCTGTACCGGGCGAGCAGGATCGACCAGAGGCCCTGGACGAGGGTGTTCATGGTGAGTCGCTGGGTGCGGGCGTAGGCGCGGGCGGCCGCGAAGAGCGGCTCGTCGGCCCGGACCTCGATCTCGCCGACTCCCGACTCGCCGGTGACCCGGTCGACGTGGAGGTCGGTCGGCTCGGTGATGCCGGCCAGGTAGCCGGTCCAGAAGTCCTTGGAGCCGGACGGGGACTGGGAGTTCAGCCACTCGATGTACCGCCGGTAGGGCACGGCCGGCGGCAGCTGCCGGGGTGTTCCGTCCAACAGGCCGCGGTAGAGCGCGAACAGCTCCTGCTGGAGGATCTGGATGCTCCACCCGTCCAGCAGGATGTGGTGGAACGACCAGACCACGATCCGGCGTTCCGCCGCCATCCGGATGCTGGCCACCCGCACCAGCGGTGCCTGGGCGAGGTCGAAGCCCTGAGTCCAGTCCGCCGCCAGGAACTCCGCCAGCCGCGCCTCCTGAACCTCGGCCGCCAACTCGCGCCAGTCCAGCCGCTGGTACGGCAGTCGGGCGGTCCGCTGCACCACCTGGACCGGCTCGGAGACGCCCTCCCAGATGAACGCGCTGCGCAGGATCGAGTGCCGGTCGATCAACTGCTGCCAGGCGTCCCGGAAGCACTCGTCATCGAAGGACCCGTTGATCTCCTCGGTCATCTGCACCAGGTAGGGGCGGGTGTCGGAGGAGTCCTCCAAGGAGTGGAAGAGCATGCCGAACTGCAGGGGCGAAAGACCGTAGACGTCTTCGACGTTGTGCGCCATCAGGAGAACCTCTTCAGGATCGCGGCCATGTCGGTGGCACTGACATCGGTGAGGGGGGTGCCTTCGGTGGCCCGGGCGGGGCCCTCGCTCTGCTCGGCGCCGGCCGAGATGAGCTGCCGCAGGCCGTCCAGCAGGTCGGCGGCCAGCCGCTCGACGGTCCGGCGGTTGTGCAGCGCGGCGGAGTAGTTGATGTTCAGGTGGAACGTGTCGCCCTCGACGGCGGCGGTGATGTCGAGCACGTTCCAGCGCATGCCGTCCGGGCTGATCGAGTGGCCCTTGGGTTCGGTGGGATCCGCGTAGCGGCCGATGCCGGGCAACTGCTCGGTGAACTGGCCCAGATAGTTGAAGTTGACCTCGGGGGACGGCTGCGCCTGCAGCACGTCGGTCACCTCCGGGCGGCCGAGGTAGCGCAGGATCCCGTATCCGACACCCTTGTTGGGTATCCGGGCCAGCTGCTCCTTGACCGCGGCGAGGGAGCTCACCGGATCGGCGGCGGGGTCCACTGTCAGCGCGACCGGGAAGACACTGGTGAACCAGCCGATCGTGCGGGACAGGTCGACGTCGCTGAACAGGTCCTCGCGGCCGTGGCCCTCCAGGCCGATCAGGGTGCGGCCGTCGCCGGTCCAGCGAGCCACCGCGCGAGCCAGCGCGGTCAGCAGCGCGTCGTTGATCTGGGTGTTGAAGGCGCGCGGCACCTCCCGCAGCAGGGCGCTGGTCTCCTTCGGGGTGAGCGTGGCGCTGACCGTGTCCGCCGAACGCGCCTCGTTGGCGCCGTCCCGGTCGCGCGGGAGCCGGCCGCTCGGCTTGGACTCCGACCAGTAGCCGAACTCGGCCTCTGCTTCGGCGGAGACCGCGAACCGGCTGAGCTTCTCCGCCCAGGCCTTGAACGAGGTCGTCTTGGGCGGCAGTTGCGGGGCCCGCCCGGCGGCGCGCCGCTCGTAGGCGCTGCCCAGGTCCTCCAGCAGGATCCGCCAGGAGACGCTGTCGATCGCCAGGTGGTGCACGGTGAGCAGGAACCGCTGCCCGCGTTCGCCGCCCAGGTTCAGCAGCGCGCCACGCAGGATCGGCCCGTCGGCCAGGTCGAGGCTTCGCTGCACCTCCTCGCCGATGCCACGCAGCACCGACCACAGGCCCTCGTCGGAGACTTCCGAGAGGTCGTGCACGTCGAGCAGCCCCCGGCCGGCCGAGTCGGCCGAGTGCTGGGTCCAGGAGGAGTCGTCGGCTCGGCGGTAGCGCAGCCGCAGCGCGTCGTGATGCTCGGTCAGATCGGTCAGCGCACGTTCCAGCACCGTCGGGTCGAGGCATTCGGTAGCCAGCAGCTCGGCCTGGTTGAAGTGGTGGCCGCTCGGCAACTCCTTCTCGAAGAACCAGTGCTGAATGGGCGTCAGCGCGACATCGCCCAGGACCTTGCCCTGCTCCGCGTTCGCCGAGGCGCCGGACTGCGCATGGCCGGCGATCTCCGCGATGGTCTGGTACTTGAAGATCATTCGAGGCGTCAGGTGCAGGCCGAACTTCTTGGCCTTGGCGATCACCTGGATGCTGATGATCGAGTCGCCGCCGAGCTCGAAGAAGTTGTCGTGGATGCCGATCGGGTCGACGCCCAGGATCTCGCTCCAGATGGCGGCGAGGGTCTGCTCGACCGGGGTGCGGGGTGGGGTGTAGGTGGCGTCGAGGTCGGGGCGGTGGTGGTCGGGGGTGGGGAGGGCTTTCTGGTCGACTTTGCCGTTGGGGGTGAGGGGGAGGTGGGGGAGGGTGATGTAGGTGGTGGGGATCATGTAGTCGGGGAGGTGGTGTTGGAGGTGGGTGCGTAGTTCGGTGATGGTGGGGGTGTTGGTGGAGACGAGGTAGGCGACGAGGCGCTTGTCGCCGGGGGTGTCCTGGCGCAGGACCACGGTGGTGGCGGTGATGGTGGGGTGGGTGAGGAGGTTGTTTTCGATTTCGCCGAGTTCGATGCGGTAGCCGCGGAGTTTGACCTGGTTGTCGATCCGGCCGATGAACTCCATGTGGCCGTCTTCGCGCCACCTGACCAGGTCGCCGGTGCGGTAGGCGCGGGCGGTGGGGTCGGTGCTGAAGGGGTCTTGGATGAAGCGGGTGGTGGTCAGCTCGGGGCGGTTGTGGTAGCCGCGGGCGACGCAGATGCCGCCGAGGAGGCATTCGCCGGGGATGCCGATGGGGACGGGGTGGTTGAAGCGGTCGACGACGTAAGCCGTCGTATTGGTGATCGCTGTCCCCACGGGGGTGGTTCCGGTGGTGGGGTCGATGGTGGTGCTGAGGCTCATGACGTTGGCGACGGAGCCTTCGGTGGCGCCGTATTCGTTGGCGATGACCGTCGTGCGGGTGCTGGTGGTGAAGATGCGGTTGGCGAGGGTGGGTGTCAGCTCTTCGCCGCCGGCGACGATGGTCGCGATGTTGTGCTTGGTGCCGGTGAGTTCGAGCTGGGTGGTGAGGAGTTCGAGGTGGGAGGGGGTGGCTTTGAGGAAGCTGATCTCGGTGCCGGTGAGGATGAGGTCGATGGTGGCGTCGAAGGCGCTCTGGTCGGGTGCGGGCTGGGGGATGGCGAGTTGTTGGCCTTGGATGAGGGGGAGGAAGAGGGCGGTGATGGTGAGGTCGAAGGTGACGGAGGAGTAGAGGAGGGTGCCGATGCCGTTGGGGGTGATGGCCGGGTAGTTCTGGTCGCACCAGTGGAGGTAGTTGACGACGCCGCGGTGGTCGAGTTGGACGCCCTTGGGGCGGCCGGTGGATCCGCTGGTGTAGATGAGGTAGGCGAGGTGGTCAGGGGTGGCAGTCGGTATGGGGTTGCTGGTGTCGGCTGTTGCGGGCCAGCCCTGGTCGACGAGGAGGATCGATGTCCCGCTTGGCAGCCTCTCGGTGTGCCGGCTGTGGGTGATGACCAGGGGTGTGGCGGTGTCTTCGACCATGTAGGTGATGCGGTCGGTGGGGTAGTCGGGGTCGAGGGGGACGAAGGCGGCGCCGGCCTTGAGGATGCCGAGCAGTGCGCAGATGAGGTCGGGGCTGCGGTCCAGGCAGACGGCGATCAGCGTGTCGGGAGTGACGCCCTGGTCGCGCAGGTGGTGAGCGAGCTGATTGGCCCGCTCGTTGACCTGACGGCACGTCAGGACAGTGTCCCCGCAGGTGAGGGCGATGGCGTCCGGCTCCCGTGCGCACCGTTCCTCGATCAGCGAGTGGATGGTGGCGGTGTCCGGGTAGTCACCTCCCGTGGCGTTCCAGTCGACCACGATCTGCTGCCGCTCCGCCGCCGTCAGCATCTCCAACTCGCTCAACCGCGCCTCCGGCCGTGCGGCCACCCCGGCGAGAAGCGTCTGGAAGTGCCCCACCAGCCGCTCCATCGTGGCCGGTTCGAAGAGATCGGTCCGGTACTCCACCGATGCGTCCAGCCCGCCGCCGTTCTCCACCACGGTCAGCTGCAGGTCGAACTTCACCGCCTGGCCGCCGATGCCGACCTGCTCGACCGCCAGGCCCGGCAGCGCCCACGTGCCCTCGCCGTCCGGGACGTTCTGCAGCACGAACATGGTCTGGAAGAGCGGGTTGCGGCTCAGGTCGCGTTCGGGGGCCAGCTCGTCGACCAGGCGCTCGAACGGGAGGTCCTGGTGGTCGTAGGCGCCCAGCGCCGTCTCCTTGACCTGCTCAAGGAGTTGACGGAAGGTCGGGTCACCGCTGAGATCCGCTCGCAGGACCAGGGTGTTGACGAAGAACCCGATCATCTCCTCGACCTCGGCCCGGTTGCGGCCGGCGATCGGAGTGCCGACGGTGATGTCCTGCTGGCCGCTGTACTTGGACAGCAGTAGCTGGAACACCGCCAGCAAGGTCATGAAGAGACTCGCGCCCTGGTCGGCGGTGGCGACCTTCAGCTGCTCGGTCACCTCGGCCGGGACGCTGAACCGGACGGCGTCGCCGTCACCGCCGCGCTCGGCGGGCCGGCGGTGGTCGGTGGGCAGTTCCAGCGGCTCGATACCGGCCAACTGTGCCTGCCAGTAGTCCAGTTGTCGATCCAGTGCCTCGCCCGCCAGCCACCGTCGCTGCCAGACTGCGAAGTCCGCGTACTGCACTGCCGCGTCGGGCAGTTCGGCCGTCCGCTGCTGAACGGCTGCGGTGTACAACTCACGCAGCTCGCGCGCCAGGATCCCCTCCGACCAGCCGTCCGAAACGATGTGATGCACCGTCAGTAGCAGATACTGCTCATCCGGTGCCAGCCGCACCAGGTCCGCCCGCAATGGCCGTCCGGCGGCCAGGTCGAAGGGCCGGGCCCCTTCGGCAGCCATCAGCTCCTGCGCGGCCGCCTCGCGCGCTTCGGCGTCGGCGATCCCGCTCAGGTCGTGGATGGTCACTGTCACCGGGTGCGGGGCGTCGACCAGTTGCGCCGGGTGCCCGTCCTCGTCAGCCAGGAACCGGGTGCGCAGCACCTCGTGCCGTGCCACCAGCCCGCTGAGCGCAGTCTGCAGCGCAGCGACGTCCAGCCAGCCGCGCAGGTGGAGGCCGACGGGCACCAGGTACTCGGCACTGCCCGGCTCCAACTGGTCCAGGAACCAGAGTCGTTGCTGGGCGAAGGAGAGTGGCAGCGGGCTGCCGTCGCGCGGTGCCGGGGCCAGCCGAGTGGTCAGATCGGCGCCCAGGTCGGCGATGGCGTGGGCGAGTTGGGCCGGCGTGGGGGCGGTGAAGACGCTGCGGACCGGGACCTCGACGCCGAGCTCCTTGCGCAGGCGGCTGGTGACCTGGGTGGCGAGCAGCGAGTGCCCGCCGAGCTGGAAGAAGTTGTCGTGGATGCCGATCGGGTCGACGCCCAGGATCTCGGACCAGATGGCCGTGATGGTCTGCTCGACGGGGGTGCGGGGTGCGAGGTACGCGGCGTCCAGGTCGGGGCGGTCACTGTCGGGGGCGGGGAGGGCCTTCTGGTCGACCTTGCCATTGGGGGTGAGCGGAAGGTGGTCGAGGACGACGTAGCTGGTGGGGATCATGTAGTCGGGCAGGTGCTGCTGGAGGTGGGCACGCAGCTCCCCGGCGCTGGGCGCGGTCTCGGCAGCGGTGAGGTAGGCGACGAGGCGCTTGTCGCCGGGGGTGTCCTGGCGCAGGACCACGGTGGTGGCGGTGATGGTGGGGTGGGTGAGGAGGTTGTTTTCGA
>NZ_JARZAG010000064.1 GCF_029892155.1 Kitasatospora sp. GAS204B
GGGGGGGGGGGGGGGGGGGGGGGGGGGGGGGGGGGGGGGGGTGGGGGGGGGGGGGGGGGGGGGGCCCGGGCGGCGCCGCCCCCCCCCCCCGCCCCCCCACCCCCCCCCCCAAGACTCCGGCGGGCGCCCTACTGGTCTTGGGGGCTGATGAGGTACCAGTGGAGGGCTGCGACGCAGGACATCAGGGTGAAGGCGGCTCCGGCGGCCCTGTTGTTGCCTTCGCCGGCGCATTTGCCGGTGGGAGGGTTGTAGAGGTCGGAGTTCTCTTGCCACTGCTCGGCGGTGTCACCGGAGACGCAGTGGTAGAGGTGGACTGGGTTTCCGTCGTTGCTCTGATTGCTGTAGTTGTCCAGGCAGCGGCCGGGGTTGCTCGGGGTGCCTTCCCGCAGTGTGCCGTCGCCGGGCTGGGTCCACTGGTAGTTGGAGTTGCCGGGGATGCATTCCCATTGCCGTGCGGCTACGGCGTCGCCGGGCAGGTAGTGGTTGAGGCACACGGGCATGGGCGGCTGGGTGATGGCGCTCCCGCTGACGTTCCAGATCTGGCCGATCTCGTCGGTGTAGCAGTCCTGGATGGTCAGGGCGGCGGAGGAGTCTTGGGCGCCGTTGTTGAGGCATTTGCCGCTGGCGGGGTTGTAGAGGGTGCCGTCGGCGCGCGGCTGCCACTGCTGGGCGACTTCCCCGGTGTTGCAGGTGTAGAGCTGGACGTGGTTGCCGTCGCTGGTGTTGCCGCTGAAGTTGTCCAGGCACTGGCCAGTGCTTCCCGGCGGACCCACGCGCACGGTCCCGTCCCCCGGCAGCGTCCACTGCTGGCTGGCCTCGCCTGGCGTGCAGGCTTCCACTGCCAGGGTGTTCGCCGGATGGGCCAGGCAGCTGGGGCCGCTGTTGGTGGCCTGGAGCGTGCTGCCGACGGGATACCAGTTGGTCGTGCTGGCGCAGGGTTCGAGCGTGACGCGGTTGCCAATGCCTGGTTCGTCGTTGTCGTCGACGCACTTGTCGGTGGCTGGGTTGTAGAGGGTGCCGTCGACGCGCAGCTGCCACAGTTGGCTGCTGCCACCCGAGCAGGCCGTGTCCATGATGATCGGGTTCCCGGCCGTGTTGCTGCCGCCGGAGTTCTCCAGGCACCGCCCGGGTGAGCCGTCCCGGACCGTGCCGTCACCGAAAAAGGTCCACTGCTGGTTGGAGTTTCGGGGGATGCACTCCCATGCGCGGGCCGGGGCCCCGTTGCCGGTCAGGTTGTGCTCCAGGCACATCTGCAGAGGCGGCTCGGTGATGGTGCCGGTACCCGCGTCAAAGTTCCATATTTGTCCCGGTTCGTCGGTGTAGCAGTCCTGGATGGTCAGGGCGGCGGAGGAGTCCTGGGCGCCGTTGCTGAGGCATTTGCCGCTGGCGGGGTTGTAGAGGGTGCCGTCGGCGCGCGGCTGCCACTGCTGGGCGACTTCCCCGGTGTTGCAGGTGTAGAGCTGGACGTGGTTGCCGTCGCTGGTGTTGCCGCTGAAGTTGTCCAGGCACTGGCCGGTGCTTCCCGGCGGGCCCACGCGTACGGTCCCGTCCCCCGGCAAGGTCCACACCTGGTCCGTGTCCCCACCCGAGCAGGCCTGTACCGTCAGCCGGCTCTGGCCGTGGTCGAGGCAGCCCGGCATCGAGGCGCCGAGTTCCAGGGCGCCGCCGCTGGTTGGGGGGTCTTGGTACTGGAAGTGGAAGAGTTGGGTGGAGCTCGTTGAGCAGGTCCGCAGGCTCATCCCGGGGCTCGCGCCGGGTGGAGGGGGAGGACCGCCGGAGGGCGCCGTGGTGTCCAGGCACTTGCCGGACCCGATCGGGCTGCCGGTCGGCAGGTTGTAGATCTGCCCGTTAGCGTAGGCCGCCCACTGCTGGGCGCTGGCGCCGTTGCAGGTGTAGAGCTGGATCACGTTCCCGTCGCCAGTACCCCAGGCGTAGTTGTCCAGGCAGTACCCGCCGTTGCTGATCGTGCCGTCGTCGTTCACGGCCCACTGCTGGGTGCTGGACCCGGCGGCACAGGAAGCCAGCCGCAGCCGGGTGCCGGGGCCGACCGGGCCAGAGCCGGGATCCAGATCCAGGCACTGGCCGGGCTGTGTCAGCAGACTGATCTGCCCGACCTGGGCCGAGGCCATCAGGGTCGTGCCGAACTGGACCGCTAGGTGGTCGGAGTAGTTGCCGTAGGTCAGGGCCTGCAGTCCCGCCGTCGTGTCGTTGGTGATCATGTAGTCGAGCTGGGTTCCGGAGGAGGGCCGGGTGACCTGGGGGTCGAAGCGACTGCTCCTTGGCCCCCGGCGCGCCACGGGGTTGACGATGTGCGACCCGACGGGCAGTGTCCCGAAACCGGCGACACCCAGCCGTATGAGGTCGCGGTTGAAGTCGCCCAGGACTGCCCAGTTGCCCACCCCGGCCCCGGTCATCCGATTGCTGATCGCGGTGACCATGTTGGAGGCGTCGTTCCTCGTGGAGTTCGAAGGCCCGCTGCCGGAGTGGACCGTCCACCAAGCCGAACCGTCCGGGTACCGGATCCCGAAGGCGGGCCGGGAACTGGGACTGACACTCTGCGTGGTGTTGTCCCACCGTTGCGGCTGCTGGATCCACACGTTGGTCGCCTGCTGATCGCTGATGATGGCCAGGCCGTTGCGCACGGCGGTACTGCCCGCAGGCGAAGCAGAGGACCGGAGCATCGGCATGAAGTAGATGTAGTAACGCGTGCCGTTGACGTCCCATGTGTATTCGCTCACCACGAACTGCCGAGGCGCTCCGGTAGAGGGATCCGGCGCCGGGTAGGTGATGGTGTTGACGCTGCCGGGAGTCCTCGGGATCGTCCAGGGGCCGGCAACCCAGCTGAGTCCCGTAGCCGTGGCGCCCCGGGGGCGAGATCCCACCTCCTGCATGGCGACCACGTTCAGCGCCGGCCGACGTGGGTCCTGGTTGTGACGGGTGAGCGCGGTGCTGAGGGTCGTACGCAACTGGTTCCAGGCAGTCTGCCCGGCGCTGCCTTGAATGTTCCAGGTCATGGAGTTCAGCGAACCAACGGTCGCGCTCGCAGGCTGCGCCCGGCCCACGCCTACGGCGACCAGCGAACCTGCGACCAGGACTAGTACGGCGACCCGTGAAATCAGCAGCAGCCACCACGCCCTAGGCGGCTGACTGCCGCCTCTCATCTTGAGCACGAACCCTCCTCTACGAGCGGGCGCCGCACCTGGGCTCCCGAAAGGGATTCCGCCCTGCGATTCCCAGCCAGGGCGGCGTCACTGGCATGCTACCGACAAATCGTTTGGTAATTCCCGCTCGGATGGTCACAGAGCAATCAACACCGTGCGTAATAGGCTCTGACCGGTAGTCATCAAGTGGCGGGTTTCGCGCGTAACTCCTCTGGCCTCCTGGCCGAGCCCGCCGTCGCAGCGGTCCTGGGCGTCACCGTCCTCGGTGAACGCCTGCCGGCCGCTTCTTGGTGCGGGCTGGCCGTCCTCGCCCTGGGCCTGGCCATCCTCACTGCTCCCGCGGGCATCGGGCGCCGGGAACGGTAGAGCGCCGGCACTGTTCCGGTCCGGTCCCAGGGTCGGGCCTTGGGACCGGACCGGAGCGGACTGCGGTGCGCCGAAGTCACCCCTCGTCGGTGGCGTCCGGGTCGCGCAGGGGCCGCAGGCCGCCGGTCAGGTCGGGGAGTTGGAAGGAGTACCGGCCGAGCATGTTGATGTGATGGCGGACGAATGGCGACAGGCGGGCCACGTCCTCGTCACGGACGTCGAAGCCGTCCGCCCGAAGCTGCCGAACGGCTGCGTCCATGTAGCGCGTGTTGAAGAGAACCAGGGCGTTGAGGACCAGTCCCAGAGCGCCGATCTGGTCCTCCATGCCGTCCTGGTAACGCTGGTAGAGCTGCCCGGCCTTGCCGTGGAAGATCTTCCGGGCGAGCGCGTGGCGGCCCTCCTGGAGGTTGGCCTGCACCTTGATCTTCCGCCGGTAGGTCGGTTCGTCGGCCAGACGCAGGATGTGCAGGGTCTTGGCGATCCGCCCGTAGTGGGCGATCGCGTCGCCCAGCGGGGTGGGACGGCCGTCGCGTGACAGCATCCGGATCACGTCGTAGGCGCGCACCGCGCCGGTGTGGATGGAGCCGATGATCCGCAGGATGTCCTCCCAGTTCCGCTCGATCCGGACCAGGTCGACCCGGCCGCGGGCCGCGTCCTGGAACGCGCCGTAGTCGGCCGAGCGGTCGATGCGCCACATCTTCCGGTCCGGCAAGTCCGCCAACTGCGGCGCGTAGGTGAACCCCGCCAAGGTCAGGAGCCCGAAGACAATGTCGGAGTACGAGGCGGTATCTGTGACGATCATGTCCGGGCGCTTGCCGCCGTCGCGGTCGTAGAGGACGTCCAGCACGTACAGCGAGTCGCGCGGCGTGCCGGCCACCACCTTCCCTCCGAGCCCGGCCGCCTGGTCGTTGATCATGTTCAACCAGGTGGCGCCGCCCCGCCGTCCGAAGTACTTCGGGTTCGGCCGGGCGTAGACCGAGGGCACCGGCACCACGAACCGCATCCCGTCGACCGAGGCGACCAGGCCGCCGCCCCATGCGCTGGCGAGGGGGATCGCCGCCTGGGTGGCGATCAGCGTGGCGTTGGCGGCCCGGTAGGTCGTCAGCCGCAGATACGTCTGGTCGACGTGGGACAGCCGCCCGTACTTCAGCGCGTCGATGCCGCTGATGACCGGGGTGTAGCCGACGTTGCAGCCGTGCGCCACCAACAGCGCCGCGATGGTGACCGGTAGGTCCCTCAGTCTGGCCTCGCCGCCGGTGACCGAGGTGAACGTCTGGTCCGCGCCGGTCCAGGAGAACACCTCCAGCAGTACCTCGGGCAGGTCGACGCGGGGCAGCATCGCGTTCACCGCGGCCCGCAGCTCCAGCAGCGAGGCAGGTTCGGGCTCCGGCTCTAGGAGCTGTTCGGGGTTCGGATCATGTGGTTGAGGTGAGGTGCTTCAGCCACATGATCGAGCCTCGGAGGTGGAGTGCGGCCTCGAAGCTCTCCTGGCTCTTGTCGTAGCGAGTGGCCACCCCGCGCCAGGTCTTGAGCTTCTGGAAGCAGCGTTCGACGGTGTTCCTCTCCTTGTAGAGCTCGGCGTCGTGGCTGACGGGCCGGCCGCCTCGGCTGCCCTTCTTCTTGCGGTTGGCGGCTTGGTCCCCCTTCTCCGGGATGACGGCCCTGATGCCGCGTTTGCGCAGGTAGGCCCGATTGGCCTTGGAGGAGTAGGCCTTGTCCCCGGCGACTGCGTCCGGTCTGGTGCGCGGGCGGCCGACCGGCCCCGGGACCCTGATCTTCTCCAGCACGGTCCGGAACAGCGGGCAGTCCGCCGCCTGACCGGGTGTCAGGACGAAGGCCAGCGGCAGCCCGGCGGAGTCGACCGCGGCATGGATCTTGCTGCTCAGGCCGCCCCGGGACCGGCCGAGTCCGGCAGCCTTCGCACGGGCTTTGCGGCGACGCCGCGTTGCGGCAGGATCCGCGCCCGCCCGGTCCGCGGCGGCCGTGTCCGCCGGGGCTTGCGGTGCACCACCCGCCACACCGGCGGTTGGCGCGGCAGTGGAGCCCCTTTTTCCTCGGTCAGTGCCTGTTCGAGGGCGTCCAGGGTCTCCCCAGCGACGGCCAGGCCGGACGAGTCCTGGTGCCCGCGCACCACCGTGGAGTCCACGCTCACCAGCTCCAGACCGACCAGCCCACGCCCGGCCGCCTCCGCGATCAACGCGTCCATCAACCCCTGGAACACCCCGGCCCTGGCCCAGTTGCTGAACCGGGAGTACACCGTGGACCAGGGCCCGTACCTCTCTGGGACATCACGCCACCCGGACCCGGTCCGGAAACGCCAGATCACCCCGTTGAACTGATCCCGCACCCGCCGGGGCAACGGCCCCGTAGCCGCGACCGGCAGAAGGGGCTCGATCAGCATCCACTCGGCATCCGTCACATCAAAACGCGCCACACCCGAGTTCTACCAGCAGCCAGCACCACAAAGAGATCCAAACCCCAGACAGCTCCTAGTAGGGCTTGGTCAGGTGTACTCGCTGTGGCGTGTCTTTGTCTCGGCTGGCGCGTTGATGGTGTGTGACACCTGGGGAGATGGCCGAGGTCCGGGAGGATCTGGAGGCGTTCACGGCGGAGATGTTCGAGGCGTTCACGCGC
>NZ_JARZAG010000065.1 GCF_029892155.1 Kitasatospora sp. GAS204B
GAATCGGTCAGATCGCGCCACACCCCCGCGACCCCCGGCACCTGCGCCTGCCCACCCAGGCGCCCCTCGGTCCCCACATCCCGCGCCACCCGCGTCACCTGCGCGGCGAACGAGTTCAGTTGATCCACCATCGTGTTGACGGTGTTCTTCAGCTCCAGCATCTCGCCGGCCACGTCGACCGTGACCTTGTGCGACAGGTCGCCCTTGGCCACCGCCGTGGTGACCTCGGCGATGTTGCGCACCTGGGCGGTGAGCCGGCCCGCCATGGTGTTGACGGAGTCGGCCAGGTCCTTCCAGCTGCCGGACATCGACCGGACCCGGGCCTGACCGCCGAGCTTGCCCTCGGTGCCCACCTCGATGGCCACCCGGGTCACCTCGTCGGTGAACTCGGAGAGTTGGTCGACCAGGCCGTTGACGGTCCGTCCGACCTTGAGGAACTCCCCGCGCAGCGGGTGGCTGCCACCGTCCGGCTGGTTGGAGCGCAGCTCCATCCGCTGGTCCAGGTCGCCCTCGGCGATCGACGCCAGCACCCGGCCGACCTCGGCCATCGGGCGCGCCAGGTCGTCGATCAGCGCGTTGCAGTTGTCCACCGCCGACGCCCAGGCGCCCTCGCTGGCGCCGTTCTCCAGCCGGGCGGTCAGCCGCCCCTCCCGGCCGACCGCGCGGCGCACCCGGGCCAGCTCACCGGTCAGGTGCTGGTTGCGCTCCGCCACCTCGTTGAACATGGCGGCGATCTCGGCCATCGGCCCGTCGCCCGGCACGGTCAACCGGCGCCGGAAGTTGCCGTCGCGCATCGCGGTCAGCGCGCCGAGCAGCTTGCGCAGCTCGGCCGGCTCGGCCCCGCGGTTGTGCCCGGGCCGGCGCCCGGCCCCGCCACGGGGCGCGGTGGCGGCGCGCGCGCCGCGTGGTGCGGCCGTGCTCTTCTGCCCGGAGGTGCTCTGACCGGCAGCGTCCTTGGTAGCGGTACTCAACGGGACCCTCCCACGTCGCGACTGGCTGGTATCCGCCGGCCCGGCAAGCTGTGCCGCTCCTGCGGATCCCCCAGTCTGACAGCCCGGACCGACCGGCAATGCCCAGTTCACCAGGCTCACCCCCTGGTGAGAAGGAGGCGATGGGCAGGTTCCGGGTGCATGGGGTGGGGAGAATCACTCCTCGGCGGCTGTTTCACTCCCCCTTTCTCCCGGGGAGACCAAGCGGAAAGTAGGGTGGAGCGCTGCACCTCGCCCTGGCCGGTGCCACCGGGTTCCCACCGCTCGGCGCCGGGCCGCACCAGTCGCCGAGCAGCCGTACCCGAACAAGAGGAGAAGCAGCCCGTGGTCACCGCGCGCGCAGCCGCCACCTTCGAGCCGGACGGCCGGTCGGCCTCGGCCGCGCGCGGCTTCGTCCGCGACGCGCTGCTGGGCTGGGGGCTGCCCGAGGTCGTCGACGACGCGATAGTCCTGGTCAGCGAGCTGGTCACGAACGCGGTGGTGCACGCGGGGACCGCCGCCGAGGTCAGCTGCCTGCGCGAGGCGGACTCGGTCCAGATCGGTGTGACCGACCGGCACCCCGAACGCGGCCTGCCCGCCTTCGCCGGACCGGTCGCCGGCGACGCCGTCTCCGAGCACTTCGCCGACTCCGAGGGCGAGGGTGGCCGAGGCCTGCTGATGTGTTCGGCACTCTCCAGCCGCTGGGGCGTGGAGTACTCCGCCGGGCAGAAGACCGTCTGGTTCCGGCTGCCGCTGCAGCGCGCCCTGCCCGGCACCCGCTACGCCCTGCCGCAGGCGCCCGGCGAGGTGCTGCCCAGCACCGACGGACCGGTGCTGGTGGCCGTCGTCCAGGTGGACGAGCACGGCCTGGTGCGCTCCTGGAACGCGGACGCCGAAGGACTGTTCCGCCAGCCCGCCGACGCGGTGCTCGGCGGGCGCTGGGCCGACCTGGTGGTCTGGCCGCAGCCGCCCGGCGAACTGGCGAACCTGGCGGAGGTGCTCCGGCTGGCCCGCTGGGAGGGCGCGTTCGGAATCCGGCGTGCCGACCAGCGCACCATCGAGGTGTACGGCTCACAGGTCCGGCTGCTGGACGCCACCGGCGCCCCGTCCACGCTCTGCCTGCTGGTCCGTGAGCGGGACCGCGCCGTGCTGCGCACCCCCACCCGCACCGCACCGGCCGGCCCGAGCAGCAGCGCCCTCGAGCCGCTGGACCTGCAGCTGGAAGGCGTGCCGGCCGACGACCTGTCAGGCATGCTCCAGCAGACGGTGGAACGGGCCCGGGACCTGCTCGACGGGGATGCGGCCTACCTGCTGCTGATCACCGACGACGAGAGCGAGTTCGAGGTCCGGGCGGCCACCGGACTGCCGGCCGGCCGGGTCAAGGACGTGCGGATCCCGGTGGACGCCGGCCAGGGCCGGTACGACTCGGCCCGGCTGCCCGCCGTCCACCAGGACCTGGCGGTCCGGCCCGGCGCCGCCCCGCTGCTCGGCGGCTCCGGGCTGCGCTCGCTGATCACGGTGCCGCTCAAGGTCGAGGGACGGCTGATCGGTTCGCTCGGCGTGGCGGCCGGCCGGCCCGGGCAGTACGACAACGACCATGCGTTGCGGCTGCAGTTCGCCGCCGACCGGATCGCACTCAGCGTGGAGAACGCTCGGCTGGCGGAACGGGAACGGCTGCGCCGGGGCGCGCTCTCCTTCCTCGTCGAGGCCTCCGACCTGCTGGCCGGAACCCTGGAGCTACAGCAGACGCTCGCCCTGATGGCGCAGATGGCGGTACCCACGCTGGCCGCCTGGTGCGCCGTCTACACCATCGCCGAGCAGGCCGAACAGGCCGAACTCGCCTTCGTGCTGCACGAGGACGAGGACCGGATCGACCCGCTGCGCGCGCTGCTGCGCAGCACCGAGGCGCCGGTGGACATCGCGGCCGGCGGCACCGCCACCTGGGACGGCCCGGCCCAGGCGCTCACCGGGACCGAGCCCGCCGGGCTGCTCGGCCAGACGGTGGCGCTGCCGCTGTTCGCCCGCAACCGGGTGATCGGGCTGCTGGTGCTGGGGACCACCGCCGGAGTGACCTTCCGTCAGGAGATTCTGGAGCTGGCCGAGGACCTGTCCCGGCGCGCTGCCCTGGCGCTGGACAACTCCCGGCTCTACTCGGAGCGGACAGCCACCAGCCAGGCCCTGCAGCGCAGTCTGCTGCCGCCGGAGCTGCCGAAGATCCCCGGCGTCGAGGTCGAGGTCTACTACCAGGCCGCCGGCGAGGGCAACGAGGTCGGCGGCGACTTCTACGACCTGTTCTCGATCCGCGAGGGAATCTACGGCTTCGCGATCGGCGACGTCTGCGGCACCGGTCCGCAGGCCGCCTCGGTCACCGGGCTGGCCCGCAACTCGCTGCGGCTGCTGGCCCGCGAAGGCCTGGATGCGCCGCAGGTGCTGAGCCGGCTGAACCGGGCGATCCTCGACGAGGGCGACCGGGGCCGCTTCCTGACCCTGCTGTACGGGGAGCTGACGCCGCGCGCCGACGGGAGCGCCGAGCTCAGCCTGGTCTGCGCCGGCCACCCACTGCCGCTGCGTCTGGGCACGGACGGACGGGTGACCGCGGCCGCCGAGTCGCAGCCGCTGCTCGGGGTGTTGGAGCACCTGGAGCTGACCGTCGAGCAGGTGGTGCTGGAGCCGGGCGAGGTGCTGCTCTGCGTGACGGACGGCGTGACCGAGCGGCGGGAGGGCATGCGGATGCTCGGCGAGGACGGGCTGGCCGAGGTGCTGGCCGGCTGCACCGGGCTGACGGCCGGCGCGGTCGCCGCCCGGGTGCAGCGTGCCGTGGAGCGGTTCGCGCCCGAGCCGCCGTCGGACGACATGGCGATCATCGCGCTGCGGGTGCCGGTCCAGCGACAGGGCTAGAGGGGGGTAGCGGCGGGGCTGGCGGCGGGGCCGAGGGAGCGGGAGCCGTTGTCGGCCGCTCTCATCGGCAGTGAGCTCATCAGCAATGGTTACTGTCTGATGACGACTCAGCTGACAAACGAACAAATTCTACGATTCACAAGGGTACAAGCGGTTCGTCGCGGGTAGACACCAGCTGACCGGGGATTCCCCCGGCGAACCCGGTCCCGGCAGCCCTGAGCTGCGGGGACGCAGCAAGGCCACTGCCCCCGCGCCCTCCCGCAGGACGCCCCGGCAGAGCCACCGCGACGGCTGCCGTGTCCGCCGTCGCCGTCACCTCCCCGCCCTCTCGCGCAATTTGGCGCGCCCGGCCGCACCACGCTGCCCGGGTGCTCGCACCGCCATGTCCTGGCCCGACCAGGCACCGCGAACCCACCAGACACCTGGCACCACCCCAGAAAGGAGCCTCCGGTGAGCAATGACGCTACCGGGGCCAACGCCCGACCCGCCTCACTCGACGCGGGTCCCCTCGGATACCTCGCACTCGGCCTGACCCTCCTCTCGTACGGCCTGCTGCAGACCGGGATCCTGCACGGCGCCGGCGTCGCCGACGCGGCGGGCCTCGCCCACCTGGTCGGCGGGGTCGCGCTGTTCATCGCCGGCCTCTGGCAGTTCCGCTCCGGTGACACCTTCAGCGGCACGGCCTTCACCGGCCTGGGCGCCTTCTGGGCAGTCTGGGCGGCGGGGGCGGGATCGATGGCCGGCGGCAAGAACGCGGCCGGCCTCTTCCTGCTCCTGTGGGCGCTGCTGGCCCTCACCCTGGCGGTGGCGAGCTGGCAGGCCGGGCTGTTCGGCCGCGGCCTCTACGGCCTGCTGACGCTGTCGCTGCTGCTGGCGGCGATCGGCACCTTCGGCAGCACCAGCGGTCTGGTGAAGGTCGCCGGCTGGCTCGCGGCGGTGGCCGGCCTGATCAGCTGGTACTGGGCGACCGCGGCGCTGACCAACAGCGGCTGGGGCCGGGCTGCGCTGCCGGTGAAGTGACAGCGCCGATCTGACGGGTCAGCGCCTGACCCGTCAGGACCGGGCGGGGCCTCCTCGGGAGGCTCCGCCCTCGGCGTGCCCGGTTCGTGTGGCCGGTTCATGTGGCCGGTTCGTGTGGCCGGTTGGTGTGCCTCGTAGGTGTGCCCGCCAGGAACGTCAGCGGCTGGCGGTCGGGCGGGTGGGCTGCGGCTGCGCGGACGGCTCGCCCTGGGCGTCGTCCTGTCGACGCCGGGCCCGCAGACGGCTCGCGGCGTACTGCACCGCGTACGCGAGCATCAGCAACCAGAGCGCCACCAGGCCGTCGGCCCAGAAGTGGTTGGCCGTCGCCACGACCACGGTGACGGTCAGCAGCGGGTGCAGAAGAATCAGCCAACGCCATGGCGAGCGTCCGATCGCGATGACGGCGACGGCCGCCAGAACGCACCAGGCGACATGGACCGAGGGCATCGCCGAGAGCTCGTCCGCGTGCATGCCGCCGATTCCCCCGGAGTAGACCGACTGCCCGTACTCGGCCGCCAGATCGACGAATCCGGCGTCCGGCAGCATGCGGGGCGGGGCGACCGGCAGGAACTGGATCACCAGGCAGGCCGCGGTCACCAGCACCACCGTGGTCCGCACCCACGCGTAGCGGGCCCGATGCCACAGGAAGGCCCAGAGCAGCACCGCGATCATCACGGCGAAGTGCATGGTCGCGTAGTAGTAGTTCGCCAGCCGGACCAGGACCGGATACGGCGTGATCATCCGCTGCAAGGACGCCTCGTCCGGCAGACCGAGTCGCAGCTCGGTGCGATGGATCCACTCGGCGCGGTCCAGCGCGTGGGCGGTACTCAGCAGCGAGAGCTGGCCCACCAGTTGCCAGAGCGCGAAGAGCGCCAGCAACGTGCCGGCCTCGCGCAGGACGGCGACCACGGTCCGACGGGTCGGGAGCACACGGTGGACCACGTAGGAGGCACCCAGCAGGACCACCGCCGTGGCTCCGGCGCTCTGCCACGAAAGGGTCAGGTTCTGCAACGCCGCGCGCCTCTCCGCCTGCCGGCCGGTCTGCCGGTCTGTGCCGGTCTGTGTGCCAGAGAGGGTAGCGCGCGACGGCCGGTAAACGCAGAGAAGCCCCCTTCCCGAAGGAAGAGGGCTTCTCTAGAAGAATTGTTCGGCGGCGTCCTACTCTCCCACAGGGTCCCCCCTGCA
>NZ_JARZAG010000066.1 GCF_029892155.1 Kitasatospora sp. GAS204B
ACTCGGCATCCGTCACATCAAAACGCGCCACACCCGAGTTCTACCAGCAGCCAGCACCACAAAGAGATCCAAACCCCAGACAGCTCCTAGCTGACACCGCCACGCCGAGCTGGCAAATACAAAGTGACATAACCGAGACAACCCCCTGGGGCGGGCCCAGGCTCCAGGGCTGATGCGTTCCCAGCTGGCGGGATGAGCCGGTTCGTCGGTTCTAGGTGCTGATGAGCGGTTTACCGGAGTGGAAGCAAGGGATGCGACGCCAGATGATCAAGGCTTCTGAGACCAAAGATCGTCCTGGAGTCGCGCCCACGTGCCATCCTCCCTGATCAACGTCCTCGCACGGGATGACGTCCAGGAGCTCCTCCGAGCTGAGGCGGGCGAGGCGCTGCCAGATGATGATCCTGGAGGAGAGCATCGGTTCCTTGCGCAGGGTCTGGTAGCAGCATTCTCCGCCGACGAAGACGATGGCGAGCTGGGTGTAGGGGTCGTCCCAGAGGCAGCGGACGTAGCCAGCTGGTCGCTGGAGAGCCACTCGGTCTCGTCCAGGACGAGGGCGCGGAGACGGGTGGCGGGTTCGGTCTTGAGGAGGTGGTCGAACTCGCTGGCGTAGCGCGGGGGCTGGCCCGGCAGTGAAGACCCACGAGTTCACATGTGCTGTGGACGCGGCAAAGGGCCCGGCCGTATGGCGGAGCCCTTTCCTGAGCGGCCTGGAGATGTGCTGTAGTGGCCGCTGGGGCCCTACGTCCACCCTGGCACCCGTCCGGGGCTCTGGCGGAGCGTCAGGGCTGACGTGCTTTGCTGCATCTCGGGGCCGGCTCTTGAATCCGCTGGTGGCGGTAGCCGGCTGGGCAGCAGTTGTCAGGCGCCGGCGGCGATGCGGCCGTAGTCGATCCAGCCTCCGTGGCCGTCTCCGCCGTTGTTGACAAAGGCGTTGACGGAGCCGTCGGAGTTGGTGAGGAGGTAGTCCGCGCGGCCGTCGCCGGTGATGTCCGCGAACACGACGGCGTTCTGGTCGGTCGTGAGGCCGGTGGCGATGTGTCCGTAGTTGATCCACCCGCCGTGCCCGTCACCACCGTTGTTCTGGTAGGTGGTCACGGAGCCGTCGGGGTTGATCACGCTGTAGTCGGCCTTGCCGTCGCCGTCGATGTCCGCCAGGCGGATCCGGCTCAGGTCGCCGGTCAGCCCGCTGGCGATCTGCCCGTCGTCGACCCATCCTCCGGAGGTGTCCCCGCCGCGGTTCAGGTAGGCGTGGATGCCGCCGTTGCCGTCCAGTACGCAGTAGTCCGCGCGGCCGTCCCCGTCGATGTCCGCGAACCGCACCCGACTCGCATCGGTGGTCAAACCGGTCGCGACCTGGCCGATGTCCTGCCAGCCCCCGTGTCCGTCACCGCCCTTGTTCAAGAAGACGTGCACCGAGCCGTCCCCAGCGATCAGGATGTAGTCCGCCCGGCCGTCCCCGTCCCAGTCCGCGAACCGCACCCGACTCGCATCCGTCGTCAGACCGGTCGCGACCTGGCCGATGTCCTGCCAGCCCCCGTGCCCGTCCGTGCCCTTGTTCAGGTACACATGCACCGAACCATCAGGATTGATGATCCAGTAGTCCGCACTGCCGTCCCCGTCGAAATCCGCCCACCGGACACGACCCGTCCCCGCCTCCGTACCCGCGTGGTGTGCGGCGGGGCGATGCGCGAGTCCGTCGGTGAAGGCCTGGTCCAGGCCCTGGAAGAAGACGCCGGCCATCCGGTTGTACCCGGCGTCGTTCGGGTGCAGGCCGTCGTTCATCTCGGTGGATGTCAACGCCGGAGGCTCCAGGTAGCGGAACTTCTGCCCGGACAGCGTCCCGAACTGGAGCGCCTTGATGTCGGCGTTGTAGGCCTGGGCCGCGAACTCGAGGTTCGGGGTGGTGGGTATCAGCCCCTGGACCAGGACGGTGACACCCGGCCGGTCGGCGAAGATGCGGTTGGCCAAGTCCGTGAACGCGGCGGCTGCGCGGTCCGCCGACACCTGTGTGTCGCGGGCAGGGTCGCGGTCGAGGTCGTTGATGCCGATGTGGAGCAGCACGACGTCGGGGGTGGCGGCGGACAGCCAGCCGTCGATGCCGGAGCGGATGTCGGCGACGCGGTATCCGCTGTGGCCCTCGTTGTCGGGGTCGGGCACGTTCCCGAAGCTCTGGGAGCCGACGTAGTCGACGGTGTAACGGGACTGTCCCGCGATGGTGTTCCACAGCGGCAGGCGGTAGCCCGCGCCGGTCGTGCTGCCAACGCCGGCGGTGATGGAGTCACCCAGCGGCATCACCCGTAGCGGAGGAGCAGTGGGAGGCGTCGCCGCGTGTGCGGCCGGGGCGGTGAGGAGGTGGCCGGAGAGGATCGCCAGTGCGGCGAGTGAGGCCCATGCGAAGCGCTTCATCGGTGTTGTTGAGGCTTTCGTGATGGTGGTGGGCAGCAGATGTCAGGCGCCGGCGGCGATGCGGCCGTAGTCGATCCAGCCTCCGTGGCCGTCTCCGCCGTTGTTGACAAAGGCGTTGACGGAGCCGTCGGAGTTGGTGAGGAGGTAGTCCGCGCGGCCGTCGCCGGTGATGTCCGCGAACACGACGGCGTTCTGGTCGGTCGTGAGGCCGGTGGCGATGTGTCCGTAGTTGATCCACCCGCCGTGCCCGTCACCACCGTTGTTCTGGTAGGTGGTCACGGAGCCGTCGGGGTTGATCACGCTGTAGTCGGCCTTGCCGTCGCCGTCGATGTCCGCCAGGCGGATCCGGCTCAGGTCGCCGGTCAGCCCGCTGGCGATCTGCCCGTCGTCGACCCATCCTCCGGAGGTGTCCCCGCCGCGGTTCAGGTAGGCGTGGATGCCGCCGTTGCCGTCCAGTACGCAGTAGTCCGCGCGGCCGTCCCCGTCGATGTCCGCGAACCGCACCCGACTCGCATCGGTGGTCAAACCGGTCGCGACCTGGCCGATGTCCTGCCAGCCCCCGTGTCCGTCACCGCCCTTGTTCAAGAAGACGTGCACCGAGCCGTCCCCAGCGATCAGGATGTAGTCCGCCCGGCCGTCCCCGTCCCAGTCCGCGAACCGCACCCGACTCGCATCCGTCGTCAGACCGGTCGCGACCTGGCCGATGTCCTGCCAGCCCCCGTGCCCGTCCGTGCCCTTGTTCAGGTACACATGCACCGAACCATCAGGATTGATGATCCAGTAGTCCGCACTGCCGTCCCCGTCGAAATCCGCCCACCGGACACGACCCGTCCCCGCCTCCGTACCCGCGTGGAAGTTGTGCCCGCCACCGATGAGCTGCGCATGGGCGATGTTGCTCTCGGCGGGTGGAGTGAAGTTGTCATCGATAGAGCCGTCGCTACTGGCCCGGTACGTGACGCCGGGGTTCTCTGGCAGGTAGACCCTCGGTGATTCGCAGTAGAAGGTTAAGGCGCAGGATCCGACCTTCCCGACGAGGCCGCTGTTCCCGTTGTCGCCCGACAGGCCGACGTCAGGGTTCAGAATGCTCTTGTTCCCCCCGCACTTCATGATGGCGTAGGCATAGATCTGCCCGCTGTCACGACCCATCACCACACTGTTGACACAGTTCGGGGTGGGGATGGGTCCTGCCGTGAACGGTGCACCGTAGGCGGTGGTTTCGGCAGCCGCCATCGCAGTAGAGGTGAACAACGCTGTCACCGCACCGGCCGCCACCAAGACAGCCCGCAAACTCTTCCGCATCATAATAGTTCTCCGTTTCAAGACTCGCGGCCCGGATAGGATGCAAATTGCGCACTGCATCTTTCCCCCGGACCGCCGCATTGCGATAGCAGAATTGACGCCGGATCTGTTTCCGACCAATCAGGCGTCGATGACCGTGTGCAGGTAGGGGCATTGCGGCGAAGAAGGCCGCCCAGATGAATTGCCCCATCCGATCCAAGGCTCGTCCATGTTCCCCCAGGGAGAACTAACACCGAATGATCAACCGCTCCACACAATTGAGGAAGATCAGAACCAAGCCATGGACTAGCCTTCGCCATCTTCGAACTCGCTGGTCAGAGGGCTGGCGTGACGGTCTGTCGCGGGGCTCGTGCTGGTCGTGGGCGGGAGTCCCGGCTGCGGCGCGGGCGGCAACGGTGCATTCACGGCGGGTGCCCGTGCCTGCCCCGGCGCGTCGCAGCAGCGTGTCCAGGGCTCTGGCCAGGGCCAGCTCGTGGGCATCGCGGTCACCGGAACGCGGCACGGTGTGGACGGTGTGGCGCCAGACGGAGTCGGTGAACGGCAGGCCCACCTCGGTGGCATGGATCCAGGGCACCTCACCCGGCCGAGGGGGTTGCCGACGCTGCCGCCCCCGCCGCCGCCCCGGGGTTGGTCGGTGACAGGATTGTTGCGGCGGCCAACGCCATCAGGCCGATGGTGAGATGTGTCTTGCGCATGGGTGTCCCCTGAAGGGTGATGGGTGATGTAGGCGTGCCGGACGACACGCCGAGGCGTTCCGCTTTTCCTCTCTGTAGGTAGGGCTGATCTGCAGCAGCCACGCGGAAGTCCTCCGGACGACAGATGAAGCGCGGGGACTGCGAATTGCGGCAGGTGTGCGCGGCAGCCAGCGTCTCGATCCGGCCCCCGCATCGAGGTACAGCCTCTAGGACAGTCGACCTCGCAGCTATCCACTTTGGAGCGCGCGCAGTGCACGTTTTCGGATAGTCAACAGGCGGGCGCTTCCGCCGCCGGGACGTACTTCGTCACAGGCTTCCGTTCAGTGTCTGTGACGGTTGCTGCCCGTAGGTGCGCCGGTAGTCCGCGCTAAAGCGGCCGAGGTGGGTGAAGCCCCAGCGGCAAGCGATGTCGGTCACCGTGCCAGCTGCTCTGTCGCGAGCGGCTGCGCTCAGGTCGCGGTGGGCGTAGTCGAGGCGCACGCTCTTCAAATATGCCAGAGGACTGGTGTCCAGGTGAGTACGGAAGCCTTCTCGCAGCGTGCGCACGCTAACCCGCGCGGCTTGCGCGATATCCGCGACCGAAATTGGCTCATGCGCATGCTCGGCGCAGAAGTTGGTGGCTCGGCGCAGCGCGCTCGGCAGTAGGGCGGAGCCGCGGTCCGCTGTCGCCTTGCTCAGCGAGTGGGGTTGGGCGTCGAGAAGGCTGTCAATCAGGAGATTTTCGAAGTGTTGCCTTCCCAGGAGTGAGCGACGACTCAGCGGCGACTGGGCAAAAGAGTTGAACGACCACGCCAGCTCTAGCCAGGATTGTACGACGGGGTCTCGCTCGTCGAGCACGTGGCTGAAGCGCAGGGATCCTGTCGGAAGGTCACCCAGTCGTACAGCGACAGCCTGCTCGATTGCCCGGGCAGGAATGATGAGTATTCGGTTCAGAGCCTCGGTATTCCAATTCATCGATACCTGGTCCCCTGGTCCAGTAATGCTGAGCGTGGATGTCAGCGGGGCGTCGCCCACCACTACGGTCCCGCCGCCAGATATGGGAAGTTGGATATTGTAGAAGTCGGGCAACTCTCCCGGGTGCACGCTGACATCAGCGCCGTACCCAAGCTCGTAGAGCGTTACGAGACCATCGTGGAAACATCGGAACGACCCCTTGATCTGTTGCTTTCCGATTACCGTAAGGCGATGCGGAGAGAGATGGTCAGTTACAACCTCGTGGAGCCGCTCAACGCTGCCCCCCCGATACAAGAGAGCCGGGTCACTCTCGATGCCACCTTCAGGCAGCTCATCAATTGTCAGCACAGTATCCCCATATGGTGTTTCGTAGCGGGGCCGAGAGATGCCCTCAAGAGGCAGCTCTCAAGGCTAGGCCTGAGTCGTTCGAGCTTGATCCCCCGAATGTCTCGATGATTATGCGTCAACTTTCAATGCGGGTTTGACGTTGCCGCACCTCCCAGGGGTGCGCGGGTACGTCCCAGGGCGCAGGCCATTGCTTTGGGACGCTGACCTGAGAGGGCATCTGATGTGAGTAGTTTGTCCTTGATGCCCTAGATGTGCATCTGCCGGAGCTTGGTTACATCCGGGTCTGGGTCTTCTGCTTGAGGCGTTCGTACGGTGTCTGGCCGCCGAGAGCGCCGTGTGGGCGGT
>NZ_JARZAG010000067.1 GCF_029892155.1 Kitasatospora sp. GAS204B
CCCCATCATCACCCTCGACGCCCGACGCCGAGACAGCGCCAAAAGCGCACTCATCACACTCGTCGAACACGCACTCCTCGCCCGACTGCGATGACCATCACGGGGACTCCGAACATTCGGGGTCCCCGTTCTGTACGTCACATAACGGGTTCTGTGGATCGCATAACGGTTCGGTAGGCATTTCGGACGTTTTCGTGACACACCGTAGTCGTTCGGGTGCGCTCGGCGCATGACATCCGCTGGTTTGGTCGCTCCTGTGACTGAATGTCCGATATGTGCGTCAGTGGGCGGCCAGCAAGAGCTGTTTGTCCCGTTCTCCCGCACGTGCTGAAATTCCAGCTACCCCGAGTTGACTCATGGCAGTTCCACCCAGCAGCGGGCTGCGGCCAGGGGTAAGCCGCTGGATTGATCCATGGCCGCCAGTCGGCCGAGAGGTTGTTGTCGAGTGAGGCGTAAGCAGCCAGTCACCCCGCAGCGGCGCCCCGAGCCCCGCGAGACGGACCGCAGCGGCCAGAGCACTGCCGGGTTCTCCCCCTTCGCGGCGAACTCCGAGCGTTCAACGGCCGGCTCCGGCACACCAGGCCGATCGAGCGGTGTGGCGTCGGAGGTGATCATCGGTCCCAACGATGAACGTCCAACGCAGACCAGCCGCTATGAGTTCCTGGCCTTCCGCAACTGGCGCGTGCCGGTCCGGCTGATGGCGATCATGCTGATCCCGGTCACCATCGCGCTGGTCTTCGGCGGTATGCGCGTCAACACCTCGTTCGACAACTACGTCAAGGCGACCCACTCCGAGCAGGCCGCGAACCTCGCCCGCGCCGCCACCGACCTGGCGGACGCGCTGGAGAACGAGCGCGACATGACCCTGCAGCCGCTGATGACCGGCCAGGACCCGCAGGGCCAGGTGACCAAGCTGCGGGCCGCCACCGACCAGCGACTGGCCGCCTACCGCGCCGCCTACGCCAAGGTCTCCGGCGAGCCCGAGATCACCCAGGACGACCAGGCCTTCGAGACCGACGTCGCCTCACTGCAGAGCCTGCGCGCCAGCGCCTACACCCCGCAGCTGTTCGCCAGCGCGACCATCAACGCCTACCAGACCCTGATCGGCCCGCTGCTGTCGATCGACAGCACGGTCGGCGCCGGTAGCGCCGCCGGGGTGAACCGCGGCCGCGCGATCTACGACATCTCGCAGACCAAGGCCGAGTCCTCGACCGGCCGCGCCCAGATGCTGATGCTGTTCGTCGGCATCGGCACCGGGCGCAACTCGCGGTACGAGAACACCCAGCTGATCCAGGACCTGCTGGTCTCCAACAGCATCCAGCAGACCTCGCTGGCCGGCTTCCAGACCGGTGCCTCCCCCGCCGACAACAGCATCTACGCCAACGCGGTGGTCGCCCAGTCCGACGCGGACGCCCACGCGCAGCTGCGGATGCCGGACAACGTCACGCTGCCGACAGTGCAGAGCCTGATGGACATCGGTCTGGCCTACCAGACCGAGGCGATGATGCCGACCGACCCGGTCACCTCCGCCCGGCAGCAGCAGCAGGCCGCGGACCAGGGCTTCAACGAGGCCAACTGGGTCCAGGCCACCACCAGCGAGATCAACCCGCTGCGCACCACCGAGACCAACCTGCTGAACAGCATCGTCGCCGACGCGACCACGGCCAAGGACAGCGCCCAGACCGACGCCATCCTCAACGCCTCGATCGTGGTCGCCTCGCTGGCGCTGGCCGGCCTGCTCACCGGCCTCATCGCCCGCTCGATGATCCTGGGCATGCGCGTGCTCAACGCCACCGCGCTCGACATCGCCAACCACCGCCTGCCCGACCTGGTCGAGAAGCTCTCCAAGACCGACCCGGACCGGGTGGACACCAACGTCGAGGCGATCCCGCTGTGGGGCCGCGACGAGATCGGCGAGGTCGCCCGCGCCTTCGACCAGGTCCACAGCCAGGCGGTCACGCTCGCCGCCGAGCAGGCACTGCTCCGAGGCAACCTGAACGCGATCTTCTCCAACCTCTCGCGCCGCAGCCAGGGTCTGATCCAGCGTCAGCTGGCGCTGATCACCGACCTGGAGAACAACGAGGCCGACCCGGACCAGCTGGAGAGCCTCTTCAAGCTGGACCACCTGGCCACCCGTATGCGCCGCAACGGTGAGAACCTGCTGGTTCTGGCCGGTGAGGAGCCGGGTCGCCGCTGGAACACCCCGGTCCCGCTGGTCGACGTGCTGCGCGCCGCCGCCTCCGAGGTGGAGCAGTACGAGCGCATCGAGCTGTCCGGCATCCCCGAGGCCGAGGTGATCGGCGCGGCCGTGACCGACCTCGTCCACCTGCTCGCCGAGCTGCTGGAGAACGCCACCTCGTTCTCCAGCCCGCAGACCCGGGTCACCGTCAACGCGACCCGGCTGCCGGACGGCCGAGTGCTGGTCGAGATCCACGACAAGGGCATCGGCCTGACCGCCGAGGACTTCGCCGAGATCAACGAGAAGCTCGCCGAGCCGCCGACCGTCGACGCCTCGATCTCCCGCCGGATGGGCCTGTTCGTGGTCGGCCGGCTCTCCGACCGGCACGACATCCGGGTCCAGCTGCGCCCCTCGGGCGAGTCGGCCGGCACCACCTCGCTGGTCATGCTCCCGGCCCCGCTCACCCAGATGCGTGCGATGCCGGAGCCGGAGGAAGAGTTCACCGTCTCGCGGATCTTCACCGACCAGGCGCCGCAGGACACCTGGTCGCACGAGGCCTTCGCGGCCCCGCGCAGCGCGGCCGAGCTCGGCTTCGACGACAACCTGGCGCTCGGCGGCCGCGGGCAGGGCGGGTTCAGCCCCGCGCTGGACTCGATGCAGCGCTCGCTGCGGCTGGACCAGCGCCGTCGCGCGGCCCTGGAGGCCGGTCCCGGCGAGGACGGCGCCGACCAGGCGCACGTCACCTCGCGGGAGCTCGGCACCTCGGACTTCGCGCCGCAGGACTTCGCCCAGGGCGAGTTCGAGGGTGCCGAGGCCGACTACGTCGAGGCGGAGTACGTCGAGGCCGAGGCCGGGTACGAGCAGCAGGCTCCGTACGCCGACCAGGGCTACCAGGGCCACCAGCAGAGCGGCTTCCCGAACCAGTACGACCAGCAGTACGCCGAGCCCGGCTACCAGCAGCCCTACCAGAACTACGGGCAGCAGGGTTACCAGGAGGGCTACTACGCCGACCAGGCCGCCGAGCCGTACGGCTACCAGGACGCCGGCCAGGGCTCCGAGTACCAGCAGCAGCAGGACGCCGGCTACCAGGGCACCGGCCAGGGCTCCGGGTACCAGCAGCAGGCCGCCGGCTACCAGGGCGAGCCGACCGGCTTCGACGGCTTCGCGCCGCGCGATCAGCACGGCCAGCGCAGCCAGCGCGGCCAGGAGAGCGCGAGCGGCCACCCGTACGAGAGCACCCCGGCGCTGCCGGCCCCGCAGGCCCCGGCACTGGACTCGGGGCTGCCGCAGCGCCGCCCCGGCCAGCAGCTGAGCAGCGGGCTCGGCTCCCGCCCGATCGGCGGCCTGGACACCGGCGAGCAGCCGAACTGGTTCACCGGCGCCAAGGACACCTCGTCCGCCGAGGCTCCCGAGCCCGCCGGCCACCAGGTGTCCGGCCTCGGTGCCTCCGGCCCGACCGGCCCGACCGCCTGGCAGTCGGCGAACGACGGCGCCTGGCAGCGGGCCGAGCAGGTCCGCGAGCCGGCCGCCGGCGGGGTGACCGACTCCGGTCTGCCGCGCCGGGTGCCCCGGCAGAACCTGGTCCCCGGCAACGCCAAGCCGGCCGCCGCGGACGGACCGCAGGTCTCCCGCAGCCCCGAGGAGGTCCGCGGCCGGCTGACCAACCTGCGCCGCGGTGTGGAGCAGGGCCGCAACGCCGGCTCCGAGTCCGGCCAGACCGGCAGCTTCCGGATCGACCACCAGGACATGTCCCAGCCGGGCCGCCCCGGACGCGGACAGCAGAACAACAGCACCGATCTCTTCGGCGGCCCGAACCACCAGGAGCGTTGAGTTGAGTCAGATGAGTCAGGCCGCACAGAACCTGAACTGGCTGATCACCAATTTCGTGGACAACACCCCTGGGGTGTCGCACACGGTGGTGGTCTCCGCCGACGGGCTCCTGCTCGCCATGTCCGAGGGCTTTCCCCGCGACCGCGCCGACCAGCTCGCCGCCGTCGCCTCCGGCCTCACCTCGCTGACCTCCGGCGCCAGCCGGATCTTCGAGGGCGGCGACGTCAACCAGACCGTCGTCGAGATGGAACGAGGCTTCCTCTTCCTGATGGCCGTCAGCGACGGCTCCTCCCTCGCGGTCCTCGCCTCCCCCGACTCCGACATCGGCCTGGTCGGCTACGAGATGGCCCTGCTCGTCGACCGCGCCGGCGCCGTCCTCACCCCCGCCCTGCGCGCCGAACTCCAGGGCAGCCTCCTGCACTGAGCAGGGGTCCTGAGCGGGCTCCTGAGCCAACACGGCCCGGCCGTCGGTGTGCTGACGGCCGGTCAGTACGCTCCTCTCGTACGCCCCTGACGGCCCGTCCGGTTATCCTGACGGACCGTCGGGAGCGCCCGGTGAAGGTGAGCGGTCACTGCCGTAGTACTTGTAGTATCCAGCCGCCCCCTTCCGAGCCCGCGGCGACGGGCTCGGCTTCGGGCTTTGTACCGGAACCTCGCACCACCGGTCTCACCCAGTTCCACCGAGGCCGCGCCCCGCACCTTGCACCGCACCGCCGCATCCTGTGAGGAGAGGACCGTGACACCGCCCGACGATCGCCAGGGCCAGTACGGAGTCCCGTACCCCGGCACCGGCCACGACGCGTTCGGGACGCCCGGCGCAGGCCAAGGCCAGAGCTACGGCAGACCGCAGCACGGCCGGCAGGGCGACCCGTACGGTCGGCCTCTCCCGCACCAGGGTCAGGCGTACCCGCAGCAGGACCCGCAGGCACCGCGGACCGCTCCGAGCAGGCCGGCAGCTCAGCCGCCGGCCGACGAGCCGGACAGCGGTCCGCTGATCCGGCCGTTCGCGATGACCGGCGGCCGGACCCGGCCCCGCTACGAACTGGCCCTGGAGGCACTGGTATCGGCCAGTGTCGACCAGGCCAGGCTCGCCACGCTGCTGCCCGAGCACCAGCGGATCTGCACGCTCTGCGCCACCGAGGTGAAGTCGGTGGCCGAGGTCTCCGCGCTGCTCTCGCTGCCGCTCGGGGTGGCCCGGATCCTCGTGGCCGACCTCGCCGAGGCCGGCCTGGTCGCCATCCACCAGCCCGCCGCCGGGGGCGAATCCGGCAACCAGCCCGACGTCACGCTGCTCGAAAGGGTCCTCAGTGGACTTCGCAAGCTCTAGCCCCGCGGCCGCCACCCGCGCCACCACCTCCGCGAAGATCGTCGTCG
>NZ_JARZAG010000068.1 GCF_029892155.1 Kitasatospora sp. GAS204B
GTGCGCCAGGCCGTGCGCTTCGCCGACGGGGTCCGCGCCCTGCACGCCCAGGGCGTGCGCACCTTCCTGGAACTCGGCCCCGACGCCGTGCTCACCGCGATGGTGCACGACACCCTGGCCGACCAGGAGCCGGTCACCGTCGCGGCGTTGCGCCGCGACCGTCCCGAGCCCGAGGCGGTGGTCACCGCGCTGGCTCAAGCGCACACCGCGGGCGTGCCGGTGGACTGGCCGGCCTTCTTCGGCGCGCTGCCGGGCGGTGCCGGGCGGCCGGCGCACGTGGAGCTGCCCACCTACCCGTTCCAGCGGGAGCGCTACTGGCTGGACGCACCCACCGCGCCCGGCGGCCGCACCCCCGGGCAACTCGGCACCGGACATCCGATCCTGGGCGCCGCCGTCGAGCTGGCCGACGGGCAGGGCCTGGTCCTGACCGGCGGGCTGTCGCTGCGCAGCCACCCCTGGTTGGCCGACCACAGCGTGTTCGGCACCGTCCTGGTGCCCGGTGCCGCGCTCGCCGAACTCGCGCTGGCGGCGGGCCGGCACGCCGGCTGCCCGCGCCTGGCCGAACTGACCCTGGAGGCACCGCTGGTGGTGCCGGACCAGGGCACGCTCGCGGTGCAGGCCGTGGTGGCGGCGCCGGAGGCCGACGGCAGCCGCCGGATCACCGTGCACTCGCGCCCGGAGTCCGCGGCGCCGGACGCCTGGACCCGGCACGCGCACGGCACGCTCACCGCCGCAGCCGAGCTGCCCGAACCCGATCAGGGGTCGTGGCCGCCGGCCGAGGCCGTCCCGGTGCCGGTCGAGGACTTCTACCGGGACCTGGCCGACCGCGGCCTGGAGTACGGGCCGCTCTTCCAGGGGCTGCGGGCGGCCTGGCGTGCCGGTGACCGGGTCTTCGCCGAGGTCGAGCTGCCGCCGGCGGCGGACGGCGGCGGGTTCGCGCTCCACCCGGCGCTCTTCGACGCCGCGCTGCACCCGCTGGCCCTCGGGGCGGCCGGTTCCGAGCAGCCGGGCGATCACCTGCTGCTGCCGTTCTCCTGGGCCGGTGTCACGGTGTCTGCGCTCGGCGCCCGGTCCCTGCGGGTGCGGCTGTCGCGCTCCGACGCCGGCAACGCGGCGCTGCACCTTGCCGACCAGGATGGACAACCGGTGGCGGTGGTCGAGGAGTTGGCGCTTCGCCCGGTCTCCCCCCGGCAGCTGCGGGCGGCCGGCGGTGAGGCGACCCGGTCGCTGCTGAGCGTCGGCTGGCATCCGGTCGGCGCGCCCGAGGAGCGGCAACCGGCCGACTGGACGGTCGTCGACGGCCTCCAGGGTCTGACGGCGCTTGCGGAGGCGCCCGCCACGGTGGTGGTCCGGCTCGGCGCGTTCGGCCGGCCGGACGGGCAGCCGGCCCGGTCGGCCCGCCGGATCGCCACCGAGGCCGCCGAGTTGGTCCGGCTGTGCGCCGCCCCGGGGCGGTTCGCCGACTGCCGGCTGGTGGTCCTGACCCGGCTGGCGCTCGGCGTCCGGGGCGGGGAGGTCGCCGATCCGGCGGCCGCCGCGGCCTGGGGCCTGCTGCGCACCGCGCAACTGGAGCTGGGTGGCCGGTTCGACCTGATCGACGTCGACCAGGACGGCGAGGCCCTGCTGCCCGCCGCCCTCGCCTGCGATCAGCAGCAACTTGCCGTTCGAGGTGCTGAGTTGCTCGTGCCGCGGCTCGGCAGGGCGGCGGCTGCCAGCGGGGAGCCGGCGGTCGGGAGCTCGCTCGCGGGAACAGCCCCGGGAGCGGCCGGCGGCACCGTGCTGGTGACCGGCGCGACCGGTGGTGTCGGCCCGGCGGTGCTGCGGCACCTGGTGGCCGAGCACGGGGTGCGGCACCTGCTGCTGCTCAGCCGGCGCGGCCCGGCCGCCGAGGGAGTGGCCGAACTGGTCGGCGAGCTGCGGGAGTCGGGCGCCGAGGTGACGGTGGCGGCCGCCGACTGCGCCGACCGGGCGCGGCTCGCCGAGGTGCTGGAGCAACTGCCGCCCACGGCCCCGCTGACCGCCGTGCTGCACCTGGCCGGGGTGGTGGACGACGGCCCGCTGGAGTCGCTGTCCGCCGAGCAGTTCGACCGGGTCTTCGCGGCGAAGGCCGAAGTCGCCTGGAACCTGCACGAGTTGACCCGCGACCTGGACCTCTCCGCCTTCGTGCTCTTCTCCTCGGCGGCCGGCACCCTCGGGAGTCCGGGACAGGCCAACTACGCCGCCGCCAACGCTTTTCTCGATGCGCTGGCCGACCACCGGCGCGGCCTCGGCCTGCCCGGCCGCTCGCTGGCCTGGGGCCTGTGGGACGTCGACGGTGGGATGGCAGGGCGGCTCGGCGTGGACGGCCGCGCCCGGCTGGGCCGCGGCGGCCTGGCCCCGATGGACCTCGGCGAGGCGCTGGCCCTCTTCGACGCGGCGCTGGCGCACCCCGAACCCGTGCTGGTGCCGGCCCGGTTGGACCTGGCGGCGCTGCGGACCCGGGCCGAGCAGGGTCTGCTGCCGGCGATCGCCGAGCGGCTGCTGCCGGCTGGCCGGCCGGGCGGTGCCGCTGTCGTGGCCCAACTTCCGCAGCGGCTGGCCGCGTTGCCCGAGCAGCAGCAGCGGGAGCTGGTCCTGGAGGAGGTGCTCGGCACGGTGGCCGCCGTGCTCGGACACCCCTCGCACCACCTGATCGACCCGGGACGGCCTTTCCAGGAGCTCGGGTTCGACTCCCTCACCGCGGTCGAGATGCGCAACCACCTCGGTGCGGCCACCGGGCTGAAGCTGCCCGCCACCCTGGTGTTCGACCGCCCGACGCCGAGCGCGCTCGCCGACTGGCTGTGGGCGCAACTCGCGCCGCGGCAGGGCGAGCAGACCGAGGAACTACGGCTGCGCTCGGCCCTGGCCGCCATCCCGTACGCCCGGTTGCGGGACGCGGGCCTGGTCGAGGTGCTGCTGCAACTCGCGGGCGCCGAACCGGCCGAGGCGTCCGGCAGCACGGCAGCGGACGGGCCGGCGACCGTCGACGCCATGGACGCCGACGCGCTGATCCACCTGGTCCTGGGCGACACCGACAACGGACGATCCTGAGCGAGGCTGCGATGACGACATCCCCCGAACGGCTGGTGGAGGCGCTGCGTGCCTCCATCAAGGAGAACGAGCGCCTGCGCACGCACAACGAGCAGTTGCTGGCCGCCCGGGCCGAGCCGATCGCCGTGATCGGCATGGCCTGCCGCTACCCCGGCGGCGTGCGCTCGCCCGAGGACCTGTGGCGGCTGGTCTCCGAGGGCGAGGACGCGATCGGCGAGTTCCCGGCCGACCGCGGCTGGGACCTGGACACCCTCTACGACCCCGATCCGGACCGCTCCGGCACCTCGTACACCCGCCAGGGCGGATTCCTCTACGACGCGGGCGAGTTCGACGCCGAGTTCTTCGGGATCAGCCGCCGCGAGGCGGTGGCCACCGATCCGCAGCAGCGGCTGCTGCTGGAGAGCACCTGGGAGGCGGTGGAGCGGGCCGGGATCGATCCGGCGGCGCTGCGCGGCAGCACGACCGGCGTCTTCGTGGGCGTGATGTACGGCGACTACGCCACCCGGCTGCCGAGCATCCCGGCCGAGCACGAGGGCTTCGTCGGCACCGGCAGTGCCGGCAGCGTCGCGTCTGGGCGGATCGCCTACACCTTCGGCCTGGAGGGGCCCGCGATCACCCTGGACACCGCCTGCTCCTCCTCCCTGGTGGGCATGCACCTGGCCGCGGAGGCGCTGCGCAAGGGCGAGTGCTCGCTGGCGCTGGCCGGCGGGGTGACGGTGATGGCCTCACCCGGCGTCTTCGTGGAGTTCAGCCGGCAGCGCGGGCTGTCGCCCGACGGGCGGTGCAAGCCGTTCGCGGCCGCTGCCGACGGCACCGGCTGGTCCGAGGGCGTGGGCATGGTGCTGCTGGAGCGGCTCAGCGACGCGCGCCGTAACGGGCACCGGGTGCTGGCCGTGGTCCGCGGCTCCGCGGTGAACCAGGACGGGGCGAGCAACGGGCTCACCGCGCCCAACGGCCCGTCCCAGGAGCGGGTGATCCGCCAGGCGCTCGCCGACGCCAGGATCGGCGCCGATCAGGTGGACGCGGTGGAGGCGCACGGGACCGGGACGAGCCTGGGTGATCCGATCGAGGCGCAGGCGCTGCTGGCCACTTACGGCCGGGGCCGGTCGGCCGAACTGCCGCTCTGGCTGGGGTCGGTGAAGTCCAACATCGGGCACACCCAGGCGGCGGCGGGGGTGGCCGGGGTGATCAAGATGGTCGAGGCGATGCGCCATGGCGTGCTGCCGCCCAGCCTGCACATCGACCAGCCGACCCCGCACGTGGACTGGAGCGCCGGCGGCGTCGCGCTGCTCACCGAGCCCACCCTGTGGCCGCAGACCGATCACCCGCGGCGGGCGGCGGTGTCCTCGTTCGGGATCAGTGGCACCAATGCCCATCTGATCCTCGAACAGGCCCCGGCCGAGCCCGAGCCGCTCTCTGAAGCGGTAGAGCCGATCGAGCCGGTCGCGCTGCCCTGGGTGCTGTCCGCCAAGGACGAGCCGGCGCTGCTCACCCAGGCGGCCGAACTCGCCGCCCGGCTGCGCCAGCAGCCCGACCTGCGCCTGCTGGACGTGGCCCGTTCGCTGGCCGGTACCCGGTCGGCCTTCACGCACCGGGCCGCGCTGGTGGCCGAGGACCGGGAGGAGTTCCTGGCGGGGCTGTCGGCGTTGGTGGAGGGGCGGCGGTCGGGTGTGGTGGTGGGTGGGTCTGGTGTGGTGGGTGGTCGGTTGGCGGTGTTGTTTTCGGGTCAGGGTAGT
>NZ_JARZAG010000069.1 GCF_029892155.1 Kitasatospora sp. GAS204B
CCGTCTCGAAGCGGGAGCACATCGTGCCAGGTCAGCGGGATAACCCACCTCACCGCCTGCTAGCAGTCTCCGTCATCCGTGAAAGCGCGAGGCTAAGAATTGATCTGGGGTCCGGGCCCTGGTTGATCTGGCACACCCAACGCGAGGGCGGGCCGCCCCGGAATACCGGAGGCAGCCCGCTCGTCGTCGTGCGGTCAGGAGTTGGCGATCTCCCGGATAAGGTCGAGCTTCTGCTGCGGTAGCAGCGCTTGCTGGCGGCCGGCTGCCAGGCCGCCAAGGGCGGCGAAGACGTCGTGCTCCTCGGGCTGGAGGATCGCGGAGAGGACCTGGGCGCGGGTGCTGCCGTCCAGGGCGTAGACCCACAGCCGCTGTTCCTTGCGCGGCTCGGTGTTGATCGCCGGCCGCAGCTTCCAGACGGGGAAGAAGCCGAGTCCCTGGCCAGTGAGGTGGCCGTCCAACTCCTCCAGCACCCACCGGCCGAGCTTCTTGTAGCCGAGCTCCTCGCGTAGGGCGCCGCGCGTGGTCTCGATCAGCCCTGAAGGGTGCGCCGTAGACGCCCCGGATGAACGCCAACGCCGAGAGGTTCATACGCACCGCACGAGCCGAGTGCACCGAACTGGCCTGGCGATCTTGCCGGGCCCTGATGAACCGTCACAAGGGGCCCCGTCCGGCCCAACCACCGCCGTGCGAGGCCGCCACCGGCCGGGGTGGAACGCAAGCGGGCGGGTGTAGCAGGATCGGCGCGCCATGGCGGCCCGTCGTTCAGGCCGGCGGCTCCCAGGACAGATCAGCCGAGCTCCACCTGGTCGAAATCGAACTCGGCTGGGGTGATCTTGCCGAATATGAGCACCGAGACCTTCAACCACTTGGTCTCGTAGTCGACTTCATCGATGGCTCCAATAGAGTCGTCGAAGGGCCCATGCGAGATTCTCACCGACTCGCCCGTCTCGAACAACGGCATGATTCCTCCTCCCGTGAATGTCAGCGCGAGCCGGCTGTGGACTGAAGGAGTCATGGCCTGCCCAGCGGGCCGCACTCCCGAGCGGACACGTCGCGGCGCTGCCGGACGCGCGGCTCCACAGACGGCGAAGGCCGCGGTGGGGGTACGCGCGGCCGGCGGCAGCGTTGCTGATCCGCGCGGGCCCGTTCGCGCACGCGTGGCCGGAGTTCGACGCCCCGTCGGCCCAGGGGCGCCGATACCGGCCGAATCTGACGGTCAGTGAGTCGACCAGAGTCGACGCTGATGACCACCAGGTCGCACGGTCGCCGTCCCCGGCCGGCGCGACTCTCAGGTGGCCCTGGAGCTCGCACTCCTTCACGACAACGGTGATGCTCGAGCCGGTGCTCAGTCGAGGGTGATGGCGCCCCTGGCCTCGGTCGGCTGATAAACGCCCTTGCCTGAGTAGGCGACCGTGTTGGGGCCAGTCAGGCGGCTGGTGTCAATGCCGCGGGTCTCGGGGTCCAGCGGGAGGTAGAGGTCGGCGGTGTGGACAAGGTGTCACTACCACCTCAAAAGTCGGCCCAGATTTACCCGGAAGGGACTTCTACCTTCCTCGAAGTGAGCCATTGGCACCATATGACGATGCGTCAGAAGCTAACCAATGGCAGGACGCGTACCCGACCGAGAGGAGGATGGGTACGTCCCGCCTTGCTGCTTCTGGCATCGCCTCCTCTCCCCACTCCCACCGGCCCACGGGATTGGTGGCGTGCTGCTGGAGATAAGGCGACCGGGCATGGACCAGTCGATTCACCATGACCGCAGCGTCCCAGCCACCGGGCTCACCGCGGGGACCGTCTTGCCGAACACGCCGGGCGATTGCCTTTGCAGTCGTTCAGATAGTCGTCGTCTTCGTCTCGGGTGCTGGGTTCGTGCCCCGCGGCCGCGAAGGTCGCTATTTGCTGTCGGCCCAGTACGAGGCGTCCACGACGTGTGCCGAGCTCGACCCTCGCGTTGCGCAGCAGCCCGGCCAGGTGCTCGGCGGTCTCCGGCGATGCACGGGCTCGACAACCGCCCCGCCGCCCCGCCGCCTTGGTGTCAGCGGGCGGCGGGGCGGCGGGCCTCGGCGAGTCGGAGACGTCGACCTTCTTCTGGTCTTGGTGACGGTCAGGGGGTCAGGGGGTCCGGGTGATGGTCAGGCAGGAGGTCGAGGGGGGCGCGGTGAATCCGGTGCCGGTGACCGTCGCGGTCTGAGCGGCCAGGCAGGTCGGGGCGTTCATCGCGAACTGCACGAACCCCGCGCCGCGCGCCGTGTCCAGGGTGTCGAATGCCTGGGTCCCGGAGATGTTGACGGGCCAGCCGGGGGCGGCGGGGCAGGACGGCGCCGTGTCGATGCTGTTCTTCGTGTTCGTGCCCGCCGTGTACGGACCGACGCCCGGCGCCGTGATGGTCGTGGTGAGCTGCGGGCCGTTGCCGGTACCGGCGATCTGACGCACGCAGTTGTTCAGATTCAGGTAGCGATTCCCGAGCATGTCCAGCGGCTGGGTCCCGGAGAAGTTGACGGGCCAGCCGGGGGCAGCGGGGCAGGACGGCGCCGTGTCGATGCTGTTCTTCGTGTTCGTGCCCGCCGTGTACGGACCCAGGCTCGGCGACGTGATGCTCGTGGTGAGCTGCGGGCCGTTGCCGGTACCGGCGATCTGACGCACGCAGTTGTTCATGTTGATGTAGCGCTGCGCGAGCAGGTCAAGCGCCTGGGTGCCTTGCAGGTTGACGGGCCAGCCGGGGGCGGCCGGGCAGGACGGCACCGTATCCGCCGAGTTCGAGACGTTCGACCCCGCGACGAAGGGGCCGAGGCCCGGTGCGGTGATGCTCGTCATGAGCTGCGGGCCGTTGGCGGAGAGCTGGCGGTCGCAGTTGTTCATGTTGAAGTAGCGCTTCTTGCCGAACTCCATGACGCCGCTGGTCGCGCCGACGGGCTGGCCGAACAGGCCGGCCGTCGGGGAGATGGTGAGCGTCGAGCCGGTCCAGACGGCGGCCTCGTCGATCGCGCCGGACTGCCCCGTGTCGGTGTTGCACACCAGTGAGGAGGTCCTGCCGTCGGCTTCGGTCAGAGTGGGCGTGGCCTCGGAGCCGGCGGGAGTCGTCGGGTTCAGGCACACCATGGTGGAGTTGGGCGCCAGGGTGAAGCCGGGCGGAAGTGTCGTGGACACCTGCGCGCCGGTGTGCTCGACCGGGTCGGCGTTGTTGTACCAGGCCCGCACCAGCACGGTGGCGCCAGGGGCGATGGTGGGATTGGACGACCAGGTCGCTCCGTTGTCGGCGGAGTACAGCAGGCTGCTGGTCGTGGCGGCCGTCGCCGGGGCGGCCGCGAACAACGGTGCCCCCGCGAGCCCCAGGGCCATCGTGGCGGCGGCGACTCGGCGGCTCCACGAGCTCGAGGTGTTCGGTCGCACGATGTCCTCGCCGGCCCCGCGGCCGGAGGCGGCGGTGGCCTGCGCGCCGGTGATCCGGCTGGCGGACGTCAGGGTGGTAGTGGTGGCGGCCCAGCGGGAGAACTTCATGGTGGCTCCGAGGAGTTGCGTGGACTTGGCAGCACAATTGATAGCTGAGCTGTCTGCCTGGCGCGGCTTTTCGTCTCCTGCGGCACCCGAAATAATGATTCGCAGTCAAAGCATGGTTGATGATTGGAAAGTCGGCACTCCTGAGCTATCCGCCTCCACCCTCAGGGCGAGCGCCGCGAAGGACGGACGGCAGCCCCGTGAAGTCGAAGTGGGTGATCAAAGCCGGCCGCACTGGCTTCGATCGCTCTGACTGCACAGATCATGCGTCATGTCGATCCCCCGAACGTGGGACGGGCTTTCCAGCCAAAGGACCTCCGGATAGAACGTCTACGCACCGCACTCTTCATGGCCGAGCAATGCCAAACATTGATTTGTGGACGATTTTAATGATCAGTAGCTTTTTTGGCCCGTTTGGCAGGGTTGCCCCTGGCCTATTACCTGAGTGCAAGGTCCAAGTGCGAGGAAGGCGAGTTCGGAATGGCTGAGTGGAAGACGATCGTCGGCAGTCTCTCGGCGATCTCGGCCGGGTCCAGGACCAGCGTCTGGGGCGTCAACGGCAGCGGGGAGATCTTCAGGTACTCCGGGTACGACGCGAACCCGTGGGTCAGCATCCCCGGTTCCCTGACCGACATCG
>NZ_JARZAG010000070.1 GCF_029892155.1 Kitasatospora sp. GAS204B
ACACCGACACCAACTGGAACACCGTCTTCGCCGGGACCGGCGCCCACCGGGTCGACCTACCCACCTACCCATTCCAACACGAACGCTACTGGCTGCCGGCCTCGGCCCCCGCTGGCGACGCGACCGACCTGGGCCTGGACTGCGCAGACCACCCAATGCTCAGCACGACGGTGGACGTGGCAGGCGGCGACACCGTCGTCCTCTCCGGCCGGGTGTCGCTGCGCACCCATCCGTGGATCGCCGATCACGTCGTGCTGGGCAAGGCGCTGCTACCGGGGGCAGCCTTCGTCGACCTGGCACTCCACGCCACTCGGCAGGTCAACTGCGCCCTTGTCGACGAACTCACACTGACCACACCGCTGGTAATCCGCGAAGACGACGACATCCAGATCCAAGTCATCATCGACGCTCCCGACGAGACCGCACGACGTTCGCTGAGCATCCACTCGCGCGCGGTCAAGTCCCAGACCGGCACCCACCGACAGTGGACCCGCCACGCCCAGGGCACGATAAGCCCCGGCGATGCCACCACGCCGCCCCCCGCGGACGTCCGCCCGCCAGCCGACGCCGTGGAGGTCGACCTCGACGACGTCTACACCAGGCTCGCTGCGCAGGGCTACCAGTACGGCCGGGTGTTTCAGAACCTGCGCCGACTCTCACGCCACCAAGACAGCATCTACGCCGAGGTGGCGCTGGCCGAGGAAGACCGCGTCGAGGCGGCGCGCTTCGTCCTGCACCCGGCACTGCTCGACGCAGCCCTGCACGCGCTACTGCCCGGCGTGGCGGACATCGCGCTCCAACCCATGATGCCCTTCTCCTGGTCCGGGATCCGCGTGTTCCAGGCCAACGCCACCGCTGTGCGGGCACGACTCGTACTCAAGCGATCCGACGACACGACCACAGCGGTCAGCCTCCAACTCACCGATGACGCGGGCCTGCCCGTGGCAGCGATCGACGAACTGCGGCTGCGCCCGCTATCCCCGGGAGACCTGCTGACGGCGAGCGGCCGGTCCACAGAGGGCCTGTTCTGCCTGCGTTGGATCCCTGTGCCGCTCACCAACGCCCCCGAGCCAGAAAACACCTGGGCAGTCCTCGGCCAAGCTGACCACCCCACCGCCACCCGTACCTACACCGGCCTCACGGCTCTGCAGCAGGCGATCGACGACGGTGAGCCCGTGCCCCCGACAGTGCTGCTGCCCATGACCTCTCTCCTTCCTTCCAACGGTCCCGCCCGCGACGACCTCGTCGTCCAAGCCAGGCAGGCCCTGAACCGGCTGCTCGAGACGGTGCAGACCTGGCTGGCCGACGACCGGTTCGCCGCCGCGCACCTGGTCGTGCTCACCAACAGCGCCGTCGTCGCCGACCCGCAAGACGCCATCGACCTTGCCCTCGCTGGCACCTGGGGCATGCTGCGCTCGGCCCAGGCCGAGCACGAGGACCGGTTCACCCTCATCGACATCGACGACCACACCAGCACACGTGACGTCCTTGGAGCCGCAGTGCTCACCGGTGAACCCCAACTGCTCATCCGGGCCGGCAAGGCATTCGTCCCAAGGCTCGTCCCCGCCGAACCCGACACATCCACCGAGTCCCTTCCGACCAGCCGGGACTGGGAAAACGGCACGGTGTTGATCTCGGGTGGTACGGGTGCTTTGGGGGCGGTTTTGGCCAGGCACCTTGTCGTGGAGTACGGCGTGCGTCATCTGCTGCTTCTCAGTCGGCGGGGTCTCGACAGTCCGGGCGCTGAAGCGTTGGGGGAGGAGTTGGCTGGGCTGGGTGCCGAGGTCCGTATCGTCGCGGTCGATGCTGCGGACCGTCAGGTGCTGGCTGCTTTGCTCGCCACGGTGCCCGAGGAGCATCCGTTGAGTGTTGTGATTCATACCGCGGGTGTCCTGGAGGATGCCACGCTCACGTCGCTGACTCCGGCTCAGCTGGAGGCTGTGATGCGGCCCAAGGTCGATGGTGCGTGGAACTTGCACGAGTTGACCGAGAACGCAGGCTTGTCGGCGTTCATCATGTACTCCTCCATTGCTGGAATCATCGGTGCTCCGGGACAGGCCAACTACGCGGCCGCCAACACCTTCCTGGATGCCCTCGCCCACCACCGCCGCCACCACGCACTGCCCGCCCAGTCCTTGGCCTGGGGATTGTGGGACATGCGGTCAGGCTTGGCCGGCGCGCTGTCCGAGGGCGACGTGGCCCGGTGGACCCGAAGCGGTGTCACACCGCTCACCGCGGAGCAGGGGCTGCGACTGTTCGACCAGGCACTCAAGCTCCGCGACCCCGTCCAGGTCCTCAACCGAGTCGACATCGCGGCCCTACGTCCTGCCGTGCATCTCCCCGCGCCACTGCGTGGCCTTGCACCCAGTCCCGCAGCAGCCCCCCGGCCGGCAACACTGGCGCAACGCCTGGCCCAGCTGCCGCAGATGGAACAGCAGCAACTACTGATCGACCTCGTCCTCGCAAAGGCCGCCACTGTGCTGGGACACACTGACCCCACCGCGATCGGCACAACCGATTCCTTCAACGAGCTCGGCTTCGACTCTCTCACCGCAATCGAGCTGCGCAATCAGCTCAACAGCGCCACCGGACTGAGCCTGCCCACTACGGTGATCTTCGATTACCCCGACCCCGACGCACTGGCCACATACCTGCACGGTGCACTCATCGTCGACCACGCCCCCTCGTCTCCCGCCGATCCGGTACTGGCCGACCTTGCCAGATTGAAGGCCGTGCTACCTACAGCGCTGTCCGACGCGACTGCTCTTAAGAGCATCGCCACCCAGCTCAGAGAACTGCTGGATCTAGCCGATGGCGCCCACGGTTCCCGCGACAGCGACCTCGATTCCGCGAGTGACGAAGAGGTCTTCGCCATCATCGACGAACTCGACTGAACTCACCCATGTACCCGGTCCCCATGACATAGGGAGCTGAGACCACGTGACTGACGAGAATGAACTCCGCCGGTACCTCAAGCGTGCGGTGGCAGATGCTCGCGTCTCTCGTGAGCGTCTGCACGCTCTCGAAGAGAAGGACCATGAGCCGGTTGCGGTGGTGGGGATGGCGTGTCGGTATCCGGGTGGTGTGGGTTCGCCGGAGGGTCTTTGGGGGTTGGTGGATTCGGGTGTTGAC
>NZ_JARZAG010000071.1 GCF_029892155.1 Kitasatospora sp. GAS204B
AGCAACCCCGCCCCTTCGTCTGGACCAAGACCGCCGACGAGATCCTCGACAAGGTCGCCGCCTACTGCCGACGAATCTCCGACTCAGGTCACTAGCCGCATTCTGCCGGGCGGGCGGCCCCGTACGCCAGACGTCATGGTCTGGTGATCCGCATCGTCCTACCGGGCTCTAAAGTGGTCTGCGCTCCAGGTGACCTGTCGAGTAGGGGGTTGGACTGTGGCGCGGGTGATGCGGATGGCCGCCGAGCCCGTCGGGCCGCGCCGGTTCCTGATCGCCACCGCCACCGCTCACTACAAGAACGAGCCCGACTGGGACCGCCCCGGCCTGGTCGAGGCCCGCCAGGAGGTCATCGACCTCTTCACGCAGCGGTTCGGCTACCAGCACGTCAGCGACCTGGGACTGAACCCGACCGAGCATCAACTCACCGAGCAGCTGAGGCTGTTCTGCAAGTCTCCGGAACGCCGCGAGGACGACCTGATCGCGGTGTACGTCGCCGGCCACGGCGAGGTGCTGGACGAGGACGAGGGCGGCGGCCACGTCCTGCTGACCCACGACAGCGAGCCCGACGACATCGCCGACGCCCTGCCGACCGAGACCCTGGCCCGCAAGATGCTCACCGGTACCCGGGTGCGCCGGTTGCTGCTCATGCTGGACACCTGCTACTCGGGGCAGGGCGGCAACGAGTTGACCGCCTCGGCACTGGAGCGGATGAGCCGGCGCTGGGGTGCGACGCCCGGCTCCGGCCTGGCGATCGTCTCCTCCGCGCAGCCGCTGGAGCAGGCCCGGACCGGGGCCTTCCCCCGGTTGCTCCGCGAGGCGGCCGAGGACCTGGCCGTCGCCGGCCACGCACCGGCCACCCTGGCGCTGGAAGCCGTCGTGCAGCGGATGAACGCCGCCCCCGGGTACCAGCGGATCGGCCTCACCCAGGTCGGCCTCACCGGGGCAGTCCCCCCGTTCCTGCCCAACCCGCGCCGCGAAGCGCGGCCGGGCGACGAACCGCAGCCGACCGCCGTGGACCTGGCCGTCCGTCAGGAAGCCGCCTGGCAGCGCCAGGCCGACCTGCGGGACGTCGAGTTGAGCACCCGGCTGCTGGTCCGGGCGACGGGCCACCACGGCACCGGCTCGGGCTGGTGGTTCGCGGGCCGCCGCACCGCCCTGGCCGACCTCGCCGACTGGCTCGCCGACTCGCCGCGATCCGCCTTCTCGCGCCCCGCGCTGGCCGTCACCGCGGGCCCCGGCTCGGGAAAGACCGCCGTCCTGGGAGTCATCGCCGCCCTCGCGCATCCCGTGCTGCGCCGCGCCGTCCCCGTCCACTCGCTCGGCCTGGGGCAACCGACGGTCGAGTCGGCCCGGCTGGTCGATCTCGCCGTCTACGCACGGACCCTGACCGACCAGCAGGTCCTCGACGCGCTCGCCGCAGCCGTCCGGGTCCGGGCGGCCACGGTCGGCGAACTCCTCGCGGCGCTCGACGGCCGCAGCCGGCCGCTCACCGTGCTGATCGACGGCCTCGACGAAGCCGACAGCCCCGACACCCTGTGCACCGGGGTGTTGCGCCCCCTGATCGCTCACGCGGACGGCCGCATCCGGTTGCTCCTGGGGACCCGACCGCACCTGCTGCCCCGGCTGGGCCTGCCCCGCGACCAGCAGATCGACCTCGACGCCGGCCGCTACGCCGACCCCGAGGCCGTCCTGACCTACACCGTCCGCAACCTGCTGCAGGCCCACGCCGGTTCGCCGTACCGCAGCTGCGAACCGGTCCTGACCCGACAGGTCGCCGTCGCCGTCGCCGCCACGGCGGGCCGTTCGTTCCTGGTCGCCCGCCTGGCAGCCGGCACCCTGGCGGCCGTGCCCGAGCTCCCCGACCTGCACGACCCCGCCTGGCACCGGAGCCTGCCCAGGCACGCGGACGAGGCCATGGCCAAGGACCTGACGGTGCGTCTGGGGCCGGACGCGGCTCGCGCGGCCGACCTGCTGCGCCCGCTGGCCTACGCCCAGGGCCAGGGCCTGCCCTGGGAGGACCTGTGGGCGGCCTTGGCCGGCGGCATCAGCGGTCGTCACTACACCGACGCGGACATCAGCTGGCTGCGGGAGAAGGCCGGCGCCTACGTCGTCGAGGCGGTTGCGGACGGCCGCTCCGCCTACCGCCTCTACCACCAGGCGCTGGCCGAACACCTCCGTGCGGAGCACCTGCGCAGTGGCGCCGACGACACCGCCGTTCACGCGGCCTTCGCCCGCACCTTGACCGACCACGTCCCCTACGGCGCCGACGGCACACCGGACTGGTCCCGCGCCCACCCTTACGTCCTGCGGTACCTGGCCGGCCACGCCACCCTGGGCGGGGTTCTCGACGCGGCCGTCACGGATACCGGCTACCTGGTGCACGCCGATCCGGACGGACTCGTCCCCCATCTGCACGCCGCCCAGGCCGAGCCTGCCCGGCTGGCCGCGGCCGTCTACCGCAGCTCCATCGGTACGCACCGCACCACGACGCCCGGTCGCCGCCGCCGGATCCTGGCGCTGGACGCCGCCCGCTACAACCATCCAAGCCTGCTCAACACGCTCAACAGACCAGCCCCTCCCGGCGGTTGGGTACCACGGCACGCCACCGGCAGTACCGTGTCCGCCGCCCTGTGCAACACCATGAGCGGACACACCGACGCGGTGACCGCGGTGGCGTGCACCGTCGTGGACGGACGCCCGGTGGCGGTGTCCGGTTCTTACGATGGCACGGTGTGGGTGTGGGATCTGGCGACGGGTCAGCCGGTCGGGCAGCCGTTGAGTGGGCACGGTGGTGGGGTGCGGGCGGTGGTGTGTGCGGAACTTGGTGGG
>NZ_JARZAG010000072.1 GCF_029892155.1 Kitasatospora sp. GAS204B
CCAGTCCCGTGACCAGCAACTTCAGGATGAAAACTGCTCACTGAGGAGTTCCCGCAAGAGAAGAAGGCAACGGTGCCTCTCGCGGCCTCCTGTCCCTACACCAGGTTCCACAGGCGGACGCTGCCGTCGTGGCCACCACACGCGAAGGTCTTGCCGTCGGGACTGAAGGCCACGGACCACACGGTTTCGGTATGTCCGTCGAGAGTGGCGATGGAGCTCCCGGACGCGACATCCCACAGACCGACGCTGTGATAGTCGCCGCCACTGACGAGGGTCTTGCCGTCAGGGCTGAAGGCCACCCCGTACACACCGCCGGTTCCTCGGAGAGTGGCGACCGAGCTCTTGGCAGCGGCGTCCCAGAGGTAGACGTCGTAGTCGCCGCAGCCGGCGGCGAGGGTCTTGCCGTCGGAGCTGAAGGCCACCGCGGACACACTGCTGACATGCGTATCGAGAGTGGCGACGGACCTCCTGGACGCTACGTCCCACAGGCGGACGTTGCCGTCGCAGCCGGCGGCGAGGGTCTTGCCGTCAGGGCTGAAAGCCACCGCGGACACGCCGCTAGTGTGCCCGTCGAGAGTGGCGATGGAGCTCTTCGAAGCGACGTCCCACAGGCGGACGGTGCGGTCCTCGCTGCCACTGGCGAAGGTCTTGCCGTCAGGGCTGAAGGCCACCCCATGCACGTAGCTGGTGTGTCCTTGGAGATCGGCGACGGAGCTCTTGGAGGCGACGTCCCACAGGCGGACCCCGTTGTCGAGGCTACTGGCGAGCGTCTTGCCATCAGGGCTGAAAGCCACCGACTTCACGGTGTCGCCGCCGAGAGTGGCGATGGAGCTCTTGGCACCGACGTCCCACAGGCGGAGACTGCCGTCGCCGCCAGCGGCGAGAGTCTTGCCGTCAGGACTGAAGGCCACCGCGTACACATTGATGTAGGTGTCGGGAGTGGCGAGGCTGGCCGCCAGGAGCGCCCCATGGATATCGGACCGCCTCGCCGGCCTGGCGCCCATCTGCGACAGCGCCGCCCCGATGCCGGCGGCGGCTAGAACACCGGCGCCGGCGCCGCCGAGGATCAGGGTGCGCCTCCGCATCCCCGTCACCCGGCCTGAACTCGGGGCGGGAGCGGCGGCAGGTGCTGCTGCGGATTCGGTGGGGGCGGCCGACAGACCGGGGGCGGCTTCGGGGCGGGACGGGCCCGCGCTCATGGGCAGATCCGGTACCGTCCGGATCGGCGTGGCACGCAGAGCGGGTGAGGGCGCCGGCGAGGGAACGGCGATGAGGGCGAGCAGGCGGCGTGCCGTCTCCGCCGCATCCGGCCGCATGCCCGGCTCCCGGACCAGGAGCGCGGCCAGGACGTCCGCGAGTGGTCCGGCATGCGCGGCCGTGGGCACCGGTTTCACCAGTACGGCGGTGAGGATCTCCATCAGAGTCTGACCGGTGAAGGGCGGATGCCCCTCCACGGCAGTGAAGAGCGTCGCCCCCAAGGACCACAAGTCTGCGGACGCCCCCACCGCCTGACCGTTCAACTGCTCGGGCGGCATGAACTGCGGTGTCCCGACCACGGTATGCGTCGCGGTCAGCGTCGAGGCGGTGTCCAGGATCCGGGCGATCCCGAAATCAGTGAGCACCGCCTGCTCGCCGTCCATGAGGACGTTGTCCGGCTTGAGATCGCGGTGCACCACACCAACACTGTGCGCGTGAGCGAGGGACTGAGCCATCTGCGCCCCGATCACGGCTACTTGCTCCCAGCCCAGCCGCTCCTGACGGGCGATCAGAGCGCCGAGCGAGGGACCATCAACGTACGCCATAACGATCCACGGCACGCCGTCCTGCTCGACCACATCGTGCACGGTGATGATCCCCGCGTGCCTCAGCCGTGCCGCTGCCTGCGCCTCCACCTTGGTTCGGCGGATGAGCTGGGACCGCTCCTCGGCGGACAGTTCGGGGGCCGGCAGCACTTCCTTGACCGCAACCTGGCGTCCGAGCACCTCGTCCCAGCCGCGCCAGACGCGGCCCATGCCCCCCTGCCCCACCACCGCTGTGAGGCGATAGCGCCCGCCAACCAGATTCCCGCCGGTCCCCGTCATGCCGGAATCGTACTCATGTCGCGTCGGGCCCCGCCCGGGAGTTCAGGGCTCTGGCGCAGTCCGCCAGCGGCAGACAGACGCGACGGAAGATTTCAAGTCCAGTGAGACGGTCGTGATGCTATGAGGTTTGTGGTGCAGGTTCCCCGCGCCTGCTGGGGTCGTTGATCCATGCTGTCTGCGGGATCTCGGGCGGCCGGGGACGGCGTCCGAAGCGTTCGCGATGCCGGGCGTAGGCCTCGACGAGGGTGGCGGCGCGCTGGTCGCGGATCTCCTCGGCGGTGCCGAAGTGGACGCTGGCCGGCGTGTGGAGGCCGATGCCTGAATGCCGGTGCTCGTGGTTGTAGTAGGAGATGAAGGCGTCGAACCATTCGCGGGCATGGGCCAGGGATTCGAACCGCCGCGGGAAGTCGGCCATGTATTTGGTGGCCTTGAACTGGGCCTCGCTATAAGGGCTCTCATTGAGCAGTTTTCATCCTGAAGTTGCTGGTCACGGGACTGT
>NZ_JARZAG010000073.1 GCF_029892155.1 Kitasatospora sp. GAS204B
CCTCGATCTTTCGTGACGGTCCGTCGGTGCGTTCGACGGGCCATTTCGACTTGTCCGGGTAGTGGTGGGCAGGCCGAGGGCCCGGCTGTCGCGTCGGGTGTGCGCCGGGTTCCACGGCTCCGGAGGCGTTCGGCTGCTCGTTGGGATGGGTCGTCGTTGCTGGTCAGCCGGGGTTCGGCAGTGCTTGCAGCCTGCTGAAGGCTGTGGTGATCACGTCAGTCCAGGGCCAATGGCGGGTCAGGCGGAGGATGCGTCGGCGGCCGGTGGTGACCAGGCGGGCGGCGGTGGAGAACAGCCGCAGCCGCAGGCGTTTGGGTTCCCAGCGGCGGGCTTGGCCGGTCAGGGCGAGCATGGGCATCCAGGCCAGCAGGTCCAGGGCGATCTGGACGATCTCCAGCCAGACCTGGTTCTGCGCGGCATGGTGCATGGGGAGGTTGCGCAGGCCGGTGTCACGGGCGGCGCGGATGCGGTCCTCGGCGCGGGCGCGTTGGCGGTGCTGCAGTTCCAGGGCCGCGATCGCGGTGCCAGTGGTGTTGGTGGCGAAGCACGTCAGACGCATGCCGTCGGCGTCGGTGAACCTCAACTGGGCTCCGGGGTGGGGCCGTTCCTTGCGCACGATCAGCCGCATCCCCGTCGGCCAGCCCTTGAGGACGTCGCCGGCCAGTTCGGCCACCCAGGCGCCGTCGCGGACCTGGCCGCCGGGTTCGACCGCTGGTGTCCAGGCTGGTGCCGGGACGTGCAGCACAGCGTGGTGGACCGCGTCGGTGATCGTCATCCCGACCGAGAAGGACAGCCACCGTCCGCGCGCGGTGAGCCAGTTCAGGAACTCATGGGTGCCGCCGGCGGAGTCCGTGCGGATCAGGGTCCGTCGGCCGCGCCGGTAGTGCTTGGGCAGCTGGGCCAGGGCGAGCTTGGTGGTGGTGATGTGGTCGGCGGCGGTGTTGCTGCCCGCGTTGCCCGGCCGCAGCAGCCCCGCCACCGGCTCCCCGGACCCGGGCGCTCCGTGGTCGACGAACGCGACCAGCGGGTGGTGCCCGAAGGTCCGCTTCCATGTCGCGGTCGCATCCTGCTTCTCGGAGTGCGCCAGCACCAGGACCCCGTCGATGTCCACGATGACCTGGCCACCAGCGTCAGGGGCGTCGGTGCCGGCCAGCTTCCACACCCGTTCGCGGACTTCGGCCCTCGCCCGGCGGATCGCGGTCAGCGCGCGGGGTCCGGCCGCGGCCAGGGTCTCGACCAGCCTGGACACGGTGGGGTCGGAGGCCACCGGCCCGAACACCTGCGGCTCGGCCCGCAACACGGCAACGTCGGACAGGCAGTCCCCGCCCATCGCCACCGCCAGGGCGAGGTCCAGCAGGATCTTGCCCGGGTCGTGCACCGCACGCGGCTTGCGCCACGGTGTCAACGCCGCCGATATCGCCGTGTCCAGACCGGACTTGCGGACAGTCTCCAGCAGTAGCACCCCGCCTGCCCGCGAGACCACCGCTCCGCCGTCGCCCTGGACACGGACAGGGGGATACGACCCGATACGCTTGTTCACTTGGAGAGTGCTTCTTTCCTTGCAGCGGACAGGACCCTAGACAAGTCCCATCGTTGCAGGTCAGAAGCGCTCTCCACTTATTTGATCAAGGGTCGGACGCCCACGGGCCCGACGGCAGGGTGTGAGAGTGTGCCTGCCTGAGGTCGGCTGATCCAGCGTGTGGGAGTGTCTCGAAGGACGTCGAATGCCCGGCAGCGATCGCAGTCACTGCTGTGCCACGCTGTCCGCCATGGAGCATTTGACGGTCCGTGGACTGGACCTGCCTGCACAGTTGACGTCCCTGCTCGCCCAGGGCCGGTGGCACCATCCAGGCGCGATCACGCTGGCGAAGGTCATTCCGTGGTTCGAGGACCCGCTCGACTTTCTGACCAGTGCGCCAGAGATGGAGTGGGAGTCCAGTTCGATGGACATGTTCGCCGATGACCCGTCCCTCGCCTTCTTCCGGAAGGCGCGGGGCAGCACCCTCAGTGCGCCGGTGGAACTGCCCTGGCTGGACGTCGAACAGGCAGTTTTCATCGCAGTGAACAGCATGCCCGGGGACGATGTTGCTCTCGCGCTGGACTACCGGACCGACCCGTTGGACCCCCGTGTCGTGGGCAGTGACTTCTGGACGAACCCGCGTCTATGCGATTGGCGCATAGTGGCACCCGCCTTCTCCGTCTTCGCGGCCAACCTGGGCCTCTAGCCTTTGCGCTGCGGTCCGCCATCCGATGCGTACCGCATCCAGTAGGTGCAGGGCTCGAAGCTATTGCCGTCTCGAAGCGGGAGCACATCGTGCCAGGTCAGCGGGATAACCCACCTCACCGCCTGCTAGCAGTCTCCGTCATCCGTGAAAGCGCGAGG
>NZ_JARZAG010000074.1 GCF_029892155.1 Kitasatospora sp. GAS204B
GGGCGGGGTCACGGTGATGACGGATCCGGGGCCGTTCGTGGAGTTCAGCAGGCAGCGGGGGTTGGCGCCGGATGGGCGCTGCAAGTCGTTTTCGGCGGACACCGATGGCACGGGGTGGTCGGAGGGTGTGGGTCTGTTGCTTTTGGAGCGGTTGTCTGATGCTCGTCGTCATGGTCATCGGGTGCATGCGGTGATCCGTGGTTCGGCGGTCAATCAGGACGGTGCGAGCAACGGGTTGACTGCGCCCAATGGTCCGGCGCAGGAGCGGGTGATTCGGCAGGCGTTGGCGAACTCCCGGTTGTCCGCGGCGGATGTCGATGTGGTGGAGGCGCATGGCACTGGTACGACTTTGGGTGATCCGATCGAGGCCCGTGCTCTGCTGGCGACCTATGGTCAGGATCGTTTGCCCGAGCGGCCGTTGTGGTTGGGGTCGTTGAAGTCGAACATCGGTCATGCCCAGGCCGCGGCGGGGGTGGGTGGTGTCATCAAGATGGTCCAGGCGATGCGGCACGACACGCTTCCGCGTACCCTTCATGCTGAGGATCCCACTCCTCACATCGACTGGGACAACAGTGCGTTGGCCCTGCTCACCCAGGCGCGGCGGTGGCCGCCCGCCGAGCGTCCCCGGCGCGCTGGCGTCTCCTCGTTCGGGATCAGCGGGACCAACGCCCACGTCATCATCGAAGAGGCACCACCCGCTCCAACCCCCACCGAACCCCGCCGGGATCCCACGGTCGTCCTGGTGGCCACGTCCGACACCGTCGAGCAGACGCTTCCCGCCCTGGCCTCCGCCGAGTCCCACAACGATCCCGCCATGGAGGCAGCACCTGCTGCTGATCCTGCTGAGTCCCGCCGGGATTCCGGTTTGGCTGTTCCGTGGGTGTTGTCGGGGAAGTCGGAGGTGGCTCTGCGTGCTCGGGCGGAGCGGTTGTGGCAGTTCGTCTCGGAGCGTTCGGAGCTCGGGTTGCTTGATGTCGGTTTGTCGTTGGCCACGGGGCGGGCTTTGCTTGAGTGCCGGGCGGCGGTTGTTGGGCGTGATCGTGAGGAGCTTCTTGACGGACTTGGTGCGTTGGCGGGCGGCCGGGAGGCGGCCACCATCGTGCGGGTCCCTGATGCTGCACGGGGTAAGAGTGTGTTCTTGTTCACGGGGCAGGGCAGTCAGCGCCTGGGGATGGGGCGTGAACTCCATGAGGCCTCACCGGTCTTCGCCGCCGCTTTCGACAAGGTCTGCACACACTTCGACATCCCGTTGCGGGATGTGGTGTTCGGCAGTGCCGGTCCTGAGGAGCTGAATCGGACCCTGTTCGCGCAGCCGGCTCTGTTCGCGTTGGAGGTGGCGCTGTTTCGTCTGGCCGAGTCGTGGGGGGTCACGCCCGATTATCTGATGGGCCATTCGATCGGTGAGGTGGCCGCCGCGCACGTTGCGGGCGTGCTGTCGTTGGCGGATGCCTGCACACTGGTGTCGGCCCGGGCCAGGCTCATGGAATCGCTGCCGCCGGGTGGGGCGATGCTGGCCATCCAGGCCGCCGAACACGAGCTCACCTTGCCACCTGGGGTGTGTCTGGCGGCGGTCAACGGCCCCACGGCGGTCGTGGTGTCCGGCGACGAGGAACCGGTCGCTGAGCTGCGGGCCCACTGGCAGGCTTTGGGTCGCAAGACCAACCGGTTGCCCGTCTCGCACGCCTTCCACTCCCATCACATGGACGGCATGCTCGACGCCTTCACCCGGATCATCGGGGAACTGACCTTCAA
>NZ_JARZAG010000075.1 GCF_029892155.1 Kitasatospora sp. GAS204B
GTGGGTGTCTGGTCGTTGTTTGAGAACTGCACAGTGGACGCGAGCATCTGTGGCCAAGTTTTTAAGGGCGCACGGTGGATGCCTTGGCACCAGGAACCGATGAAGGACGTGGGAGGCCGCGATAGGCCCCGGGGAGCTGTCAACCGAGCTTTGATCCGGGGGTGTCCGAATGGGGAAACCCGGCAGTCGTCATGGGCTGTCACCCATACCTGAACACATAGGGTATGTGGAGGGAACGCGGGGAAGTGAAACATCTCAGTACCCGCAGGAAGAGAAAACAACCGTGATTCCGGGAGTAGTGGCGAGCGAAACCGGATGAGGCTAAACCTTGAGTGTGTGATACCCGGCAGGGGTTGCGCTCAGGGGGTCGTGGGAAAGTTCTTCAGTCGTCTGCCGGCGGCTGGGTGAGTCAGAAACCGTATGGGTAGTCGAAGGACATGCGAAAGGTCCGGCGTAGAGGGTAAGACCCCCGTAGACGAAATCTGTACGGCTCACTTGAGCTTCTCCCAAGTAGCACGGAGCCCGAGAAATTCCGTGTGAATCTGGCGGGACCACCCGCTAAGCCTAAATATTCCCTGGTGACCGATAGCGGATAGTACCGTGAGGGAATGGTGAAAAGTACCGCGGGAGCGGAGTGAAATAGTACCTGAAACCGTGTGCCTACAAGCCGTGGGAGCGTCGTTCGTCGAGTTTACTCGGCGGGCCGTGACTGCGTGCCTTTTGAAGAATGAGCCTGCGAGTTTGCGGTGTGTAGCGAGGTTAACCCGTGTGGGGTAGCCGTAGCGAAAGCGAGTCCGAATAGGGCGTCTGAGTTGCATGCCCAAGACCCGAAGCGGAGTGATCTAGCCATGGGCAGGTTGAAGCGCGGGTAAGACCGCGTGGAGGACCGAACCCACCAGGGTTGAAAACCTGGGGGATGACCTGTGGTTAGGGGTGAAAGGCCAATCAAACTCCGTGATAGCTGGTTCTCCCCGAAATGCATTTAGGTGCAGCGTCACGTGTTTCTTGCCGGAGGTAGAGCACTGGATAGGCGATGGGCCTCACCGGGTTACTGACCTTAGCCAAACTCCGAATGCCGGTAAGTGAGAGCGTGGCAGTGAGACTGTGGGGGATAAGCTCCATGGTCGAGAGGGAAACAGCCCAGAACACCGACTAAGGTCCCTAAGCGTGTGCTAAGTGGGAAAGGATGTGGAGTCGCAGAGACAACCAGGAGGTTGGCTTAGAAGCAGCCACCCTTGAAAGAGTGCGTAATAGCTCACTGGTCAAGTGATTCCGCGCCGACAATGTAGCGGGGCTCAAGCACACCACCGAAGTCGTGTCATTCACAGAATACGTCCAACGGCGCTGTGGATGGGTAGGGGAGCGTCGTGTTCCGGGTGAAGCGGCCGAGGAATCGAGTCGTGGACGGGATACGAGTGAGAATGCAGGCATGAGTAGCGATACAAGAGTGGGAAACTCTTGCGCCGATTGACCAAGGGTTCCTGGGTCAAGCTGATCTGCCCAGGGTAAGTCGGGACCTAAGGCGAGGCCGACAGGCGTAGTCGATGGACAACGGGTTGATATTCCCGTACCCGCTTTGAAGCGCCAACGCTGAACCTCTGAATGCTAAAGCCGTGAAGCCGGCCTGGAGTCTTCGGACGAAGGGACGTGGTGGAGCCGCTGATCCAACAGGGTATTAGGTGAGCGATGGGGTGACGCAGGAAGGTAGTCCAGCCCGGGCGGTGGTTGTCCCGGGGTAAGGGTGTAGG
>NZ_JARZAG010000077.1 GCF_029892155.1 Kitasatospora sp. GAS204B
CGGGTCAGTTGAAGTCGTCGGGGGTTGATCGGTTCTCGGATCGGATCGCGTTGGGAGTGCTGACGCGGGCGTTTCCTCCGGAGCTGGTCGACGAGGTGGTTGCCGAGTGCGGCCGGGTCGAGCAGCGGACGAGGCTGCTGCCGGCGCGGGTGGTGGTGTACTTCGTCCTGGCGATGTGCCTGTTCTTCGGGCAGGGCTACGAGGAAGTGGCACGGCTCCTGGTCCAGGGTCTGGAGCGGGAGGGCCGCTGGGCGAAGGCCTGGCGAGTGCCCACCACGGCGGCGATTGGACGGGCCCGACTGCGGTTGGGCCCGGAACCGCTGCGGGCCCTGTTCGTCCGGGTCTGTCGTCCGGTCGCGGTCGCGGCGACGCAGGGTGCCTGGTATCGGCAGTGGCGGCTGGTCGCGGTCGACGGCACCGTGTTCGACATCCCGGACACGGCGGTGAACGCCGAGTTCTTCGGACGGCCGGGAACCAGTCGTGGCCAGGGTCGCAGTGCGTATCCGCAGGCGAGGGTGGCGGCCCTGGCCGAGTGCGGGACCCACGCGGTGTTCGCGGCCGAGGTCGGCCCGCTGACGGTCCACGAAAGCGTCCTGGCGGAGCGGCTGTTCTCCTCCATGACCGAAGGCATGCTCGTGCTCGCCGACCGGGGCTTTTGCGGCTTCGACCTGTGGCGGGCCGCGAAGGGCGGGGGTGCCGATCTGCTGTGGCGGGTCCGCAGCGTCGTCGTCCTGCCGGTCCTGGAGACCCTTCCCGACGGTTCCTACCTGTCGGAGATCGTGGCCGCGCGGGACAACTACCGGCGCACGGACCCGGAGCGGGTACGAGTGATCGAGTACACACTCGGCCCGCGTGGCGGTGACGGTACTCGCTACCGGCTGATCACCAGCATCCTTGACCCAGCTCGGGCGCCGGCTGCGGAACTGGCGGCCCTGTACGCCCAGCGCTGGGAGATCGAGAACACCCTGGACGAGATCAAAAATCACCAGGGCGGTCCCGGACTGGTCCTGCGCTCCCAGCACCCAGCCGGGGTCGAGCAGGAGATCTTCGCCTTCCTGCTGGTCCACCACGCACTGAGGGACCTGATGCACCAGGCCGCCCTCAAAGGCGGTCACGACCCGGACCGGCTTTCGTTCACCCGCACCCTTCGCGTCGTGCGCCGCCACGTCACCGGGCAGGCGGCGCTTTCCCCCCTCCCGGCTCGCCCGGGCCATCACCCAGAGCCTGCGTGAGATCACCGAACGACTGCTGCCCGCACGGCGGTTGCGCTCCAACCCGCGAGTGATCAAACGCAAGATGTCCAACTGGAAGCTCAAACGCACCGAACATCGCAACCCGACGGCACCCGACACTCCAACCGTCCGGCTGGTCGCACCCACCAGAGCCAGC
>NZ_JARZAG010000078.1 GCF_029892155.1 Kitasatospora sp. GAS204B
TGAAGTTCCCCCCTGATCTTGGACAGCGGGTGCTTACGCTGCAGGGGTGAAGTCGTGCCGGAGCCTGGCTCGGGTTTCGAGTGGGGTGAGGTACCCGAACTCGGGGTGCCTGCGGAGCCTGGTGCGGTTGTATTCGACTTCGATGAAGCGAAAGACGTCGGCTCGGGCCGCTTCCCGGCTGTCCCAGATGGTGGTGCCGATCTCCGCTTTCAGCAGGCCGAAGAAGCTCTCGGCTGCGGCGTTATCGTAACATATGCCGGTTCGCCCCATGCTCTGTCTCAGGTTCAACTTCCTTATCTCCTGGCGGAATTCGCTGCTCGTATACTCGCTTCCCCGGTCGGTGTGCATGATGCAGCCCGGCTTCAGGTCACCCCGGCCGGCGGCCATCTTCAGGGCGTCGGTGACCAACTCGGCGCGATGGTGGTCGGCCATTGCGTACCCGATAACCTCGCGGGTCGCCAGGTCGATGACCGTGGCCAGATACCACCAGCCCTCGATCGTGGGCAGATATGTGATGTCGCCGACGAGCTTCGTACCGGGCCGCTTCGCGGTGAAGTCGCGGCCGATCAGGTCGGGGGCCGGGGCGGCCTTGGTGTCCTGCTTCGTCAGGTGGCGGCGCCTGCGGCGGGTGATACCCCGGATGTCGCGCTCGCGCATGATCCGCTCGACCTTCTTCCGGTTGATCGCATGGCCGTCCCGCCGCAGTGCGGCGTGCACGCGCGGGGCGCCGTAGGCGCCGCGCGAGGAGGCATGGATCTCCCGTATCTCCTCGGCCAGTTCGTCCTCTGCCCGCTGCCGCTCGGCGGCGGCCGGCCGACCGGCGAGCCAGGCGTAGTAGCTGGCGCGCGGGAGCTTCAGCGCCCGGCAGAGCAGCGCGACGCTGAAGCCGTCGGGTCTGTCCTCGGCGGCCCTCTCCGCGTCGATGAAGCGGCACAGCGTGCCTACTTCATCGTCTCCTTCGCGAAGAAGGCCGCGGCTTTTTTCAAGATCTCGATCGTCTGCTGCTGTTCCCGGTTCTCCCTGCGCAGCCGCTGGAGCTCGTCCTTCTCCGCCGTCGTCAGCGCGCCTGGCGCCCCCTCGCCGCAGTCGACCTTCGCCTGTTTCACCCAGCCGCGAAGCCCCTCCGGACTCACGCCCAGTTCCCGGGCGATCTCGGTGACGTTCCGATGGGGCGAGGACCGGACGAGCGCGATCGCGTCCCGCTTGAACTCCGCCGTGTACCGCTTGCTCATGTTGCTCTTGCCACTCACTACCTGGACTGCTTCCTCCGGGACCCAACCGTCCCAGTATCAAGCTGTCCAGATCAACGGGGGAACTTCA
>NZ_JARZAG010000079.1 GCF_029892155.1 Kitasatospora sp. GAS204B
AGCGGCCCGGCCTGGCCACCGAGATCCAGATCAGGTTGCCCTTCTCGTCGGTGAGAGCGAGGAACAGCAGGCCGTGGGCCTTGTGCTTGCCGGAGTAGTTCGGCCGGTTCTCGTCCCCGGTGCGGCGGCGGGTGCGCACGAGGGTGCCGTCGAGCAGGACGACCACGCCACCCTTGCGGGCGATTTTCCTCAGGGCTCGGTCCAGGCGCGGGGCGCGCGCGGCGAGGAGTTCGATCACCTCCAGCAGCCAGCGGCGGATGGTGGAAGCAGAGACGTCGTTGCCGCCCGCCATGTCACAAAGCCGCTGGTCATGGCGCAGGACGGCGAGGACGATCAGGGCGATCCTGCCGGGCGGCAGCTTGCGCCAGCGCGAGCCGATCTTCTTCAGATAGCCGCGGATCAGGTCGCTGACCATGGTCGCGGTGGCGGTGGACAGCTCGAGGCGGCACTGGTAGACAAGGCGGCCAGGGCCCTCGGCGGGGCTGGTCTTCTTTCGCATGGAATCCCCAACCTCCGCTGGGGGCCTTTGCGTTACGCCGGGATCAAGCCGCGATCGGTCATGCGGGAGGCAGCGGCAGGGCGGTGAAGCGGCCGGCGGGAGTGCGGTGCAGCCAGCCCCGGTCGGCCAGGCGCTTGAGCTTGTCGCGGACCGGCTCGACCTGCCCGGGCTGGGTGTCCTTGCCGAGCTTGACGCTGACGTCCTTGGCCGGGACCGGCTCCGGTGCCGCGGTCACGATCTTCATGATCGCCTGGTAGTCCGCGGGCAGTGCGCTCGTCTCCAGGCCGTCTCCGCGGTGCGGGACCAGCAGCATCCCGCCCGCCCCGGGCGAGGTCGTGACCCGCTCGAACTCCTCGGCCATCACTGGGTCGTCAGCCGTGCCGGCCCCCTGGGCGTCGGCGAACTGGCCGAACACCACCTCCGCGGCCTTCAGTCGGGCGACCTCGATGTCGATCTCGGCAAGCTCCTTGCGCAGTTGTTCGGCACGGTCGGCCAGCACCACTCGCCGCTGCATCACCCACACCAGCACATCCACCAGTAGCCCCTCCCAGCATCCGACCTTCCGGAGACTACGAGTCGGGCGCGGCTGCCACCGCGGTTCCCGGGAATCGACCGCATGACGGACGATCACCTGCTATCGATCACGCCCCTGACCAGTACGAGCACCCCACCTCCGACCCACA
>NZ_JARZAG010000080.1 GCF_029892155.1 Kitasatospora sp. GAS204B
TGAGCTGGGGCCGGCCGCAGAGACCAGCGAGAAGCGACTGTTTACTAAAAACACAGGTCCGTGCGAAGCCGTAAGGCGATGTATACGGACTGACGCCTGCCCGGTGCTGGAACGTTAAGGGGACCGGTTAGCTCTGATTCGTCGGGGCGAAGCTGAGAACTTAAGCGCCAGTAAACGGCGGTGGTAACTATAACCATCCTAAGGTAGCGAAATTCCTTGTCGGGTAAGTTCCGACCTGCACGAATGGCGTAACGACTTCTCGACTGTCTCAACCATAGGCCCGGTGAAATTGCATTACGAGTAAAGATGCTCGTTTCGCGCAGCAGGACGGAAAGACCCCGGGACCTTTACTATAGCTTGATATTGGTGTTCGGTTCGGCTTGTGTAGGATAGGTGGGAGACTTTGAAGCCTTGACGCCAGTCTTGGTGGAGTCGTCGTTGAAATACCACTCTGGTCGTGCTGGATGTCTAACCTGGGTCCGTGATCCGGATCAGGGACAGTGTCTGGTGGGTAGTTTAACTGGGGCGGTTGCCTCCTAAAGAGTAACGGAGGCGCCCAAAGGTTCCCTCAGCCTGGTTGGCAATCAGGTGTTGAGTGTAAGTGCACAAGGGAGCTTGACTGTGAGACCGACGGGTCGAGCAGGTGCGAAAGCAGGGACTAGTGATCCGGCGGTGGCTTGTGGAAGCGCCGTCGCTCAACGGATAAAAGGTACCCCGGGGATAACAGGCTGATCTTCCCCAAGAGTCCATATCGACGGGATGGTTTGGCACCTCGATGTCGGCTCGTCGCATCCTGGGGCTGGAGTAGGTCCCAAGGGTTGGGCTGTTCGCCCATTAAAGCGGTACGCGAGCTGGGTTTAGAACGTCGTGAGACAGTTCGGTCCCTATCCGCTGTGCGCGTAGGAATATTGAGAAGGGCTGTCCCTAGTACGAGAGGACCGGGACGGACGAACCTCTGGTGTGCCAGTTGTCCTGCCAAGGGCATGGCTGGTTGGCTACGTTCGGGAGGGATAACCGCTGAAAGCATCTAAGCGGGAAGCCTGCTTCGAGATGAGTATTCCCACCTCCTTGAGAGGGTAAGGCTCCCAGTAGACGACTGGGTTGATAGGCCGGATGTGGAAGCCTCGTAAGGGGTGGAGCTGACCGGTACTAATAGGCCGAGGGCTTGTCCTCAG
>NZ_JARZAG010000081.1 GCF_029892155.1 Kitasatospora sp. GAS204B
AAAGATCCGCCGTACAGGCCCTAGTGACCTGAGTCGGAGATTCGGCGTTAGTTGGGTGTGAGTCGTCCTGGTCCGAAGATCCCGCCGTTGTCAGTCACCGATGGCCAGCGGGAGGTGTTGCAGTCCTGGGTGCGTCGTCGCTCGACCGCCCAGGCGCTGGCGTTGAGGTCACGAATCGTCCTGGAATGCGCCGAGGGCTACTCGATCATGGACGTCTCCCGGCGGCTGGGCATCGCCCCGGACACGGTCCGCACCTGGCGCCGGCGCTTCATCGAGCGGGGCCTGGACGGCTTGAGCGACGAGCCCCGCCCGGGCGTCCCGAGGAAGATCACGGACGCGGACGTCGAGCGGGTCATCGTCAAGACCCTGGAGGAGAAGCCGAAGAACGCCACCCACTGGTCCACCCGCTCGATGGCCGCGGCCACCGGCATGTCGCAGTCGGCGGTCTCACGGATCTGGCGCGCGTTCGCCCTGGCCCCCCACCGCGCCGAGACGTTCAAGCTGAGCACCGACCCGCTGTTCATCGACAAGGTCCGCGACGTGGTCGGGCTCTACCTCGACCCGCCCGAGCGCGCCCTGGTGCTGTGCGTGGACGAGAAGTCGCAGATCCAGGCCCTGGACCGCTCCCAACCGGTGCTGCCGATGATGCCTGGGGTGCCTGAGCGCCGCAGCCACGACTACGTCCGCTCGGGCACCACCACCCTCTTCGCGGCCCTCGACACCGCCACCGGCAAGGTCATCGGCTCCCTCCACCGCCGCCACCGAACAGCCGAGTTCAAGAAGTTCCTGACCAAGCTCGACCAGCAAGTGCCCTCAGATCTGGAAGTGCACCTGATCCTGGACAACTACATCACGCACAAGGTTCCGGCGATCAAGACCTGGCTGGTCGCCCACCCGCGGTTCCACCTGCACTTCACCCCGACCGGCTCATCCTGGCTGAACCTGGTGGAACGGTGGTTCGCCGAACTGACCGCCAAGAAGCTCCGACGCGGCGTCCACCGCTCGGTCCAGGCCCTTGAACGCGACATCCGCAGCTGGCTGGCCGACTGGAACGAGCAACCCCGCCCCTTCGTCTGGACCAAGACCGCCGACGAGATCCTCGACAAGGTCGCCGCCTACTGCCGACGAATCTCCGACTCAGGTCACTAG
>NZ_JARZAG010000082.1 GCF_029892155.1 Kitasatospora sp. GAS204B
GACGGACGGTCGCCCCCGCGGTACCCACCACGGTCGCCACCGGACGGACGGTCGCCGTAGGACGGACGGTCATCACGACGGAACCCGCCACGGTCGCCGCCCGAGGGACGGTCGTCACGCCGGAACCCGCCACGGTCGCCACCGGAGGGACGGTCATCGCGACGGAAGCCACCACGGTCGCCGCCCGAGGGACGGTCGTCACGCCGGAACCCGCCACGGTCCCCGCCCGAGGGACGGTCGCCGTAGGACGGACGGTCGCCCCCGCGGTACCCACCACGGTCGCCACCGGACGGACGGTCGCCGTAGGACGGACGGTCATCACGACGGAACCCGCCACGGTCACCACCCGACGGACGGTCATCACGACGGAAGCCACCACGGTCACCGCCGGACGGACGGTCGCCACCGCGGTACCCACCACGGTCGCCACCGGACGGACGGTCGCGGTCGCCGTAGGACGGACGGTCATCACGGCGGAACCCACCGCGGTCGCCGCCCGAGGGACGGTCACCGTAGGACGGACGGTCGCCACCGCGGTACCCACCGCGATCGCCACCGGACGGACGGTCCCGGTCTCCGGAGGGGCGGTCGTCACGACGGTAACCACCACGGTCGCCACCGGAGGGACGGTCACCACGGTCGTCCCGGCGCGGGCCGCGGTCGTTCGACCAACCGCCGCGAGAACGGGGCTCATGGCCTCGGCCATCGTCAGATCGACGATCGGGGCGGTCCTGGGGCGGGTTCGGCATCGCGGTGACTCCTGTCTACATCATCAGCTGCGCCACGGGTCGGGCATCGCGTACACCCGCTGCGGCAGAGTGCCGGCCGTAGGCCAGGCACCATCTTCATTGTCAAGCATCAGCACCCGACCCGCGCTTGGGGAAGCAGTGGAGCTGAGCGGGCGGAGCTTGATCGTTCGCGGAAAACAAAAAGGCCGTGGCCCCAGCTCATCGCTGGGGCCACGGCCTATGAAGAATTGTTCGGCGGTGTCCTACTCTCCCACAGGGTCCCCCCTGCAGTACCATCGGCGCTATGAGGCTTAGCTTCCGGGTTCGGAATGTAACCGGGCGTTTCCCTCACGCT
>NZ_JARZAG010000083.1 GCF_029892155.1 Kitasatospora sp. GAS204B
CTAGGTATAAAAATGCCGGACATTGGTGACACATGGGTCTCCGACTACTACGGAGATCTCTCATGCCTCCTTCGTTGCAACAGCAGCAGGATCGTCAGGCCCAGCGACGTCTGGCGGTCCTGCGCCATGCCGAGGAAGTCACCGGGAACGTCGCGCTCACCTGTCGGTACTACGGGATCAGCCGCAACTGCTTCTACCGGTGGCAACGGCGTTACCGGGAGGAAGGCATCGAGGGCCTGCGTGACCGTTCCAGTGCCCCGCACCACAGCCCGAACGCCACCGATGCCGACGTCGTGAACAAGATCGTCTACCTGCGGCAGAACTACCACTTCGGCCCGCTGAAGATCCAGATGTATCTCAAGCGGTACCACGACATCGACATCGCCTGCTCCGCCGTCTATCGCATCCTCAAACGGCTGGGCCTGAACCGGCTGCCCGCCTCACAGCGCTACCAGCGTCACGACAAGCGCTACACCCGGTACGAGAAGCAGCTGCCCGGCAACCGGGTCCAGATCGACGTGAAGTTCATCGAACCGATCGGCGTACCGGGCCAGCCCCCGTCCCCGGACGCGGTCCCGATCACCGGCAAGGCCCCCAAGGTCCGCCGCCGGGCCAAGTACTACCAGTTCACCGCGATCGACGACTGCACCCGGCTGCGTGTCCTGCGGATCTACCCCCGGTGCGATCAGAAGACCGCCGTCCAGTTCCTGGACTACGTCCTGGAGCGGCTGCCATTCCGCATCGAGGTGATCCAGACCGACAACGGCGCGGAGTTCCAGTCCGCCTTCCACTGGCACGTGCTCGACAAGGGCATCGCCCACACCTACATCAAGCCGGCGTCCCCGCACCTCAACGGCAAGGTCGAACGCTCACACCGCATCGACGCCGAGGAGTTCTACCGCATGCTCGCCGGCGTCGTCATCGACGACACCGGCGTACTCAACGACAAACTCCGAGAATGGGAGGACTACTACAACTACGACCGCCCACACGGCGCTCTCGGCGGCCAGACACCGTACGAACGCCTCAAGCAGAAGACCCAGACCCGGATGTAACCAAGCTCCGGCAGATGCACA
>NZ_JARZAG010000084.1 GCF_029892155.1 Kitasatospora sp. GAS204B
CTGGGCACCGCCACCCTCGACAACAACGGTAAGGCCACCCTCACCACCAGCAGCCCCCTGCAGGTCGGCTCGCACACCATCGAAGCCGACTACGCCGGTGACACCAACTCCGCCACCTCCACGGGCACCGTGACGCAGACCGTCACCCAGCAGGCCACCAGCACCACCGTGTCCTCCTCCCACAGCCCCAGCTCCTACGGCCAGTCCGTGACCTTCACCGCCCTGGTGGCCGCCAACACCACCCCCGGCGGCACCGTCACCTTCAAGGACGGCACCACCGTGCTGGGCACCGCCACCCTCGACGCCACCGGCAAGGCCACCTTCACCACCAGCACCCTCACCGTCGGCACCCACACCATCGAAGCCGACTACGCCGGTGACACCAACTCCCAGGCCTCCTCCGGGACCCTGACCCAGCCCGTCACCCAACAGGCCACCACCAGCGTCATCGTGTCCTCCAGCAACAACAACACCTCCACCTACGGCCAAGACGTCACCTTCACCGCCACCATCCACCCCACCACCGACGGCACCCCCACCGGCACCGTCACCTTCAAAATCGACGGCACCCCCCTCACCAGCGGCCCCGTCACCCTCACCGGCGGCCAAGCCACCTTCCACACCACCACCTTGACCGCCGGCCAACACACCATCGAAGCCGACTACACGGGTGACACTAACTCCGCCACCTCCAGCGCCACCTTGACCCAGACCGTCAACAAGGCCGCCACCACCCTCACCGCCGACGACGTCGCCGACAATCTGCCCAACCTGGTCGCCCACCTCAGCAGCAACGGACAACCCCTGGCCGGCCAGACCATCACCTTCACCACCACCAACCTCCTCGGCCAAACCATCACCCTCTGCTCGGCCACCACCGACAACACCGGCACCGCCACCTGCACCAGCGGCGCCCTCAACCTCCTCTTCCACCTCGGACTCACCTACACCGCCACCTACACCGGCGACACCAACCACACCGCCAGCACCGCCCACGCCCACCTCCTCTAAC